>CP136953.1:855000-2059158 GCA_033103385.1 Mollicutes bacterium LVI A0039 | reverse complement strand
TCCTGTTTGTGTCGCGTGTTTCTCCATCGCCTGCTCAATTTTCATAACGTTAACATGAGCTCCGAGCGTATCCCCTTCAACGGTAACATCAACTTGTTTAATTGGTAATGGTTCATTAACTTTCGGAGCGTCCGGGATTATTGCCGGTTTAGGCGTAGTTATATCTTCGATTGTGAAAAGATCATCAACTTCCGTTTTTGTCTTAGAAACTTTAGCCGGTTTGCGCGGAGCTCGCGGTTTAACTTCCTTAATCGCAATCTCTTGCTCTTTTTCAACACGTAAGTTTAGTAAGTGACTGTTAGGATCTTCTTTTTTAATCGCAACATTTTCAATTGGCTTAGCTTTCTCCAACTCTCGACGCGCTTTTCGCTCTTGGCGAATAAACTCACGTTCCAGCCGTTGTTCTTCAAGTTGCTTTTTAGTAATTTTCTTGGGCGTTAACTTCTTTTTGGCAACCGTCGGCAGATCTTCCTCAACTTCAAAGAACTGCGTATACAGCATATAACTACCAATGAACGTTAGCACGATACTAATGATCGTCAGTCCAAAACCACCAACGACAATGTTTAACGGTTTAACGAGGAAGTATCCTAAGATTCCACCATTGAAACTATAAGCGTTATATAAGCGATTTTTATAGATTGAAAATTCTGAATTAAACTCGAACGACTTAGATGTGAAAATAAAAATTGCTAAGGCAATTGAAAATAATGCCCAAAATGTTTTGGACTTATAAAATTTATATTGACTATCAATCATGTATTGAAAACAAACATACATAATAATCATAAGTAAAAAACTAGTAATCGAACCAAATAATAAATATATACGACTGTATATCCATGTTACAGTCTCCCCTGTTTTTAGTAACGTAAAAAGAGACAATAGCAATATTATAACTGCTATCGTCATCCTTAGAGCACTAACCTTCTCATTATGATTTTTCATAATACTCCATATTGCTATTTAACTTTCTTTTTGTCAACTTCAATACGAATTGGTAAGACCATTGGTACTTTTCCAAGCTTTGTATTTAAGTATCTACCCATCTTATTTTTAATCTTGTTAACTAACTCACGACTATCTGATGCGTTTTCAATTTCACGCATAACGATTTTCATACAACCTTCGCGGATTGCTGGGTTCTCATCGATTGTAAGTAATCCACCACTCACAAGTTCTGGCGCTTGGACAATCTTACTAGTTCCTTTATAGAACGTCATAATTACTAAGATATAACCATTTTCCGACAGAATTTCACGGTCCTTTAAAATAATTGGATTAGTTTTTTCCTTACCTTTAATATTAATTAACTGATCAGGAATTTTAATTGTTTTCGAGATGTATGCCCCTTTTTCAACTAGTTCTAAAACATCTCCGTTTTTAATAATCTTAACACACTCATCCGTATACCCTAATTTATTGGCAATCGTCTTTAAGTGGACAAATTTACGGTACTCCCCTTTAATTGGAATAATGTATTCTGGTTCAAACAAGTTGATCATCATTTTTACATCTTCTTCATGAGCATGTGAAGCTGTATTAATTTTTTGCTCACTGATTGTTGCCCCTGTTAAACTTACTAAGTCTAACACTTTTTGCGCATAGGCTTCCGTCTCATCGTATGGCTTTGAAGCGATTAAGACATTATCTGTATCTTTAAGTTTAATGATATTGTGAATCCCTTTAGCCATTTTTTCCAGTTCAACAAATGGATCTTCATAAATCCCGGCAATAACGATCATTAAATCATTGTCAGCATATTTGCTAATATCTTGGATACGGACAAATAGATCCTTAACATGTTCAATATACCCAAATTCTTTGGCCACATTCACATACGTTAGTAAGTCACGTCCAATAATTACGATTTTCTTTTCATTTTTCGCCGCTAGGTCAATGATGTTGCGCATCCCCGCTAGGTTAGAAGAATATATACTAATAATCATTCGTCCGGTTGCTGACTTCATATATCTACTTAAGTGTAATACGTGGTCTTGTGAACTACCTGCACTACCACGCTCTTCGATTGCTAACGTTTCCGTCATTAACGCTTTAATATTATACTTGTTCGCTAATAGGACAATCTTTTTAATATCCGTACGTGCATACTCAGTTGCCATTTGGTCAAAGTTGTAGTCTATTGTATAAACAATTGCGTCTTTGTCGTTAGCGATTAAGAATCCTAGGTTACCAAAGATCGCGTGCGACAAGCGGAAGCACTCAATTTTGAAGTTCCCTAATTTTAATGGACTATTATATTTAATTTCTTTTAATAGTTTATGTTTAGATTTTGGAATGTAGCCTTTTAAGAACGATACGGTATAGTTACTTCCGTAAACTGGTACGTCGACAACATTTAAGATGTGTGCTAAAGCTCCCATTTGGTCTAAGTGTCCATGAGAAATTAAAATCCCACGCACCTTATCGATGTTTTGTTCTAAGTATGAGTAATCTGGTAAGATAAAGTCGATTCCCAACTGTTTATTTGAATAATTAGATAAACCAGCATCAATGATAACAATATCGTTTTCAGTTTCAACAATATATGTATTCTTACCATTTTCCCCAAGTCCACCTAATGCAATTACTTTAAAATTATTTTGCATTTAAGCTCCTATATTTAAGATTTTTTCTTTTATATTATTATAGCATAGTTTACGGCTTTAATTGAGACTAATCTTAATAAAAAAAGACTTAGCAAATATGCTAAATCTAATTAATTTTTATACATTAAATAAGAAGTGAACAATGTCTCCATCTTTCATGATGTAGTCCTTACCTTCACTTGTAAGTTTTCCAGCTTCTTTAACAGCTTTCTCACTTTTGTATTCCATTAAATCATCGTAACTCATAACTTCTGCACGGATGAATCCACGTTCAAAATCAGTGTGAATAATTCCCGCACACTGAGGAGCGCTCATCCCTTTTTTAAATGTCCAAGCACGTACTTCTTTTTCTCCGGCAGTAAAGTATGTTTGTAAGTTTAAAAGTTCATAAGCCATTTTAATTAAACGGTCTAATCCCGCTTCTTCAACTCCTAAGTCAGCTAAGAATTCTTTTTTCTCTTCACCATCAAGTTCTACTAACTCTTCTTCGATACGTGCTGAGATGTATGTCACGCGACTTCCTTCTTTTTCAGCAAACGCAACTAAGTTATTGTAATGATCATTACTAGTAATGTCCATAAGGTCTTCATCACTAACATTAGCTACATATAACATTGGTTTGATTGTCAGTAAGTTTAGGAACTTAACTGCTTCTAACTCTTCACTTGTAAGCTCAACACTACGCGCGGGCATCTCCTGCTCAAACGCCGCGATTAATTTATCTAAAATCGCAACTTCCGCTTTACTTTCGGCATCACCGGCTGCTGCTTTTTTACGAATACGATTAGCACGTTTTTCAGTTTGCTCTAAATCCGCCATAATTAATTCTAAATTGATAACTCCCGCATCACTTACTGGATCAACAACACCATCTACGTGAATAATATTGTCATCTTCAAAACATCTAACCACTTGACAAATTGCGTCAGTTTCACGGATGTTAGCTAAGAATTGGTTTCCTAATCCTTCACCTTTACTCGCACCTTTTACTAATCCCGCGATATCCGTAAATTCAATCGTTGTCGGAATTTTCTTTTGTGGGGTAATTAGCGCTGTAATCTCTTCTAGTCTTTCATCTGGCACTTCGACGATTCCAACGTTTGGTTCAATCGTTGCAAACGGATAGTTTGCCGCTTCGATTTCACTCTTAGTTATTGCGTTAAATAGTGTTGATTTACCGACATTTGGTAAGCCAACGATTCCTGCTGTTAAACTCATATTAATTCTCCTTATTAACTGCCTTTAGCATGTTTTTCATTACGTGGACTACCGTTAGTACTCCGACACCGCCAGGAACTGGCGTTATTGCTTTGACATGCGGAGCAACTGCCGTAAAATCAACATCTCCACATAATTTTCCGTGTTCATCACGGTTGATTCCAACATCGATAATCGTTAGATCCGTACGATTTTCAAAATAACTTTGATCATAGTGTTTAGCACGTCCAATCGCACTGATAAACACATCGGCATTATCGATTAATTTTTTAATATTTTTAGTCTTACTATTCGCAACAGTTACCGTTGCTCCCATATTAATTAATAAATTAGCTAGTGGTTTACCAACGATATTACTGCGTCCAGCAATCACAATATTACTGCCTTCAATCGGCACGTTTACTTCATTTAAAATTGTAATAACCGCATCGGCCGTACAGGGATTCATCGTATCGACACCAGCCATCACTTTACCACTAGAAATAAAGCTGAAACCATCGACGTCTTTCTCGGGGGCAATCCGATTAATTATCTTCTCTTCACTTATATGCTCCGGCACTGGAAGTTGAACAAACAGTCCATCCACACTCTTATCACTGTTGGCTTGATCTAGCAACTCAATTAACTGCGCTTCAGTGATCGTCTCCGGTACATGGACAACATCGACCTCGACTCCTACTTCCTCACCTAATTGCTTTTTGTTACGGACATAGACTTGCGAAGCATCTAAACTACCCACAACAATAATTTGTAATTTTGGCTTCTTATCAAGCTCAGCAAATTCGGCTTTTAGTGCTTCGATTTGTTTGCTTTTGATTTGTTTACAGTCTATTACCATTAAACTGCACCTCCAGTTCCAATTATTATATATATAACTAAGGCGTATACTCCAAATAATATAAATCCTGCTAATATACCACGAAATATTGATTTAAGCATATAACTCCTTTACATTATTAAATTATATCAAAATACCCTATATTAATGTAGCAATTTTGTCTAAAAAAAAAGTATGACAATCTGTCATACTAATTAATACTAGTTTAAGTAATCTTTAAAAGTTTTTGAAACTTTAAATTTAACACTTTGACTTTCAGAAATTTGAATTTTTTCTTTTGTAGCAGGATTAATCCCAGTTCTTGCTTTATTAGTTTTTGGTTCAAAACTTCCGAAACCTACAAAGTTGATTTTATCTCCACTTTTGATTGCTTCTTTGATTTCGTTTAATGTAGCATCAATAACAGTTGCAACATCTTTCTTTGATAATTCAGTAGATTCAACTACTTTTTCGATCATTTCATTTTTTGTCATTATTTATACCTCCGTAATTTTCTAACAAATTATAGCATACTTCTTCGGGGGTAGATAATATTTTTTAATTTAATTTATCTATTTCGGACATTTTACAATGAAATCCACAGCATTTAAATACGATTTCTCAAATTCTCCGAAAAATCGAGCGTCGACCACATTTTCAATAAACGTATGTTTACGAAATTCTTCACGATTATTAATATCACTTAAATGAACCTCAACAGTCGGAATACTAAGCATCTCAATACTATCAGCAATTGCGACTGATGTATGTGAATAACCTCCGGCATTGATAATTAACCCATCAATATCCTGCTCATTTAATTTAATTTGTTGAATCCAATCGATAATTTGTCCCTCATAATTTGATTGTTTAAATGTAAAATCAATCGCTTGATACCTTAAATTGATTAGGCTATTTAAATCGGTTAGGGTCATTCTTCCATAATGACCAATATTTCGATATCCTAACATATTTAAATTTGGTCCATTAATAATCCAAATATTCATTTATTGTCCTTTCAATATTACGAACACCAATCTGCATTTGAGCAATGTTGCTGTAATGACTGTTTCGCTCGTAATA
Organism: Mollicutes bacterium LVI A0039; assembly: GCA_033103385.1. Classification (GTDB taxonomy): domain Bacteria; phylum Bacillota_I; class Bacilli_A; order UBA3375; family UBA3375; genus LVI-A0039. The sequence goes on along the minus strand of CP136953.1, from coordinate 2,053,431 downwards.
TAGTTTTTCTAATTGTTTTTCTGATAATATATTGGCGCGACTTTTAGTGAAGCGACTCTTTAATGTTTTTAAACTTACAGTCATATACACGACTAATTGGTCAGATAGTAGATTGACCGCCGCAGGATTGGTTAGCGTACCGCCACCTAAAAAGATAACTTTAACCGCATCATCGCGTAATTGCTGGGCTAATACTTCGACCTCTATAGCGCGAAACGCATCTAATCCCTGCTCCTCAATTAGTTGGTTATTGGGCATCTTAGTGTAGCTGGCAACTTCGAGATCCAAGTCACAGCCGACGCGCTTATAACGTTTATACAGTGTCGTTTTACCAGCAAAGGGCATTGCACACACAATTAACTTACTGCTGCTTTGAAACAGCACGTGACGTTTAACGTGGCTGTACTCATTTAATACTTTGATTCCCGTCCAAAATTTAAACGCATATAGCGCTTGGACGATCAACATGTTCAATCCGTTAATATAACGCACTCGATGGTTTAAACTGTATTTAGCTAATTGATTAAAGTTTGGCGTATAAGTTACATCAAATACAGCTAAGGCCTTACGGACCTTATCCTCAGTAAACGGTGACTGACTTGCGTATTGAGCTCCGCCTAGAGGTGTCGTATTATATAGCACATAGTTGTTTAGCAGTTTCTGTTCAAAATAGTTTTTATCGATGGTTTTTGGCGTTGAGCGCAAATCGATATGCTTACGCGAGATAACGTAGATTTTATCTCGAGGCACAGCAAATTTATCAATTAAAACGTTTTGTAACATCGCGCTTGTCGCTCCGTCACCATAGATCACATGGAGGCGAGTTTCAATATATTTAATTTTTAATTTTTCAATTGAATCGATAATTCCATATTGATCTGTCGAAAGAAACTGGTAGTTTCCATCGACTAATTTAAAGCTATTAATCGATTGATCGCTAAAGTTGCTCGTCTTCGCCAATTTATATGCAGCATGTTTATGGGGAATTGTGATGTTTCCACACGTAAACTGCGCCAGTTCTTGACGATTAAACTCCGCTGTGTTATGAATTTGGTATTCAGCATCTAAATTGTGTTTAGCAATCAAGTAATTGTGAATCGCTGGTGAGAGTGAGTAATTTATATTATTACCAATCAGTCCCCAGTTACTCATCTTGTTGCTGCCTTGAACTCTTTAAGATTTGTTTGTACACTTCAATCACATGCTGTGAATGCTCCAAATCCAAACTGCTAATTTTATTAATTATTTCACCCTCACGATTAGCATTTAATATTTGAATATTATTAGCACGTTTATACTCACCAACTTGCTTGGTAATTTTAAATCGCTGATTTAATAAAGCAAATAATTGCTCATCGATTTTATCTATTTCATCTCTATATTGTTTAAGCACTTCTCCTCCAATTCTAAGTCCAAAAATAAAATGTACAGCAAGCCTATCAGTGGCCATAAGGCACGATTAGCGATAAACGAATCGTGTCTTCCCGTTACTTCCGTTACTGCTGGGACAAACTGACCATCTGCAAATTTAACGCTAGGTACCGGTCTTAACAGTGAGCTAGTTGGCTTGATTGTTACGCGAATGCGGATCGGTGCACTAAGGTTAGCAATCCCACCGTTGATTCCCCCATTGTAATTGGTTGGCGATTGAACGTGGCCACCAGTCACGATTAGCGTTTCGACAACTTCACTTCCGCGCTTCCTTGCAAACTCTGTACCGATTCCAAATTCTACCGCCTTGACTGCCGGTACTGAAAACATTAAAAAGGCAATCTTCGATTCTAAACTCGCGAAAAAGTCATCACCGTAGTTGCGACCAAGCCGATCGATATAGATGTCTAATTTTCCACCAACGCTATCGCCAGCGCGCTTCAGTTCACTTAGCATGCTTAATGCTTGCTGCTTAGCATCATTATCAACGATCGGCATGACGTCGTCTTGAACCGCCTTAATTTGCTGATAATCACTAATGTGATCACTAATTGGACCAACTGCCGATACGTGACCAAAGATTTCACACGTTGCCAGCGAATTTAGAACTTGGCGAGCAATCTCCCCAGCAATTACATACAAGACTGTCAGCCTCCCACTAAATTGACCACCACCGCTGTGATTCCAACTATCACCATATTTTTGATAAGCGCTAAGATCAGCGTGACCGGGTCTTACAACTCCCTTAGGATAATCCTTTTTGCGAAAATTATCTTGTTTAAGTTCAATCCAAATTTGCGTCCCATCAGTAACATCGCCAACAAAACCAGACTTGATAGTTAGTTTATCATTACTAACTCGCGTCGTGTTATATGCAGTACTACCGCTACGTTTAACTAGCAGCTGATCGATCTTGGTAAAATCAATTTGATGTCCGGCGCTAATATTATCTAGTTTAAAACCGATCGCCTCACCGTGCGAAAACCCGTAGGGGGTTAATTTTAGATTATTTAATACATTCATCACTACCTCCTAGACATTGCTCAAAAAAGGTCGGAAACGATTTGTGAACCACTGTATAATCATCGATAATAAAATCTCCATCACTAAATTTGGCAATGATTGTTGCTGCCATAGCGATGCGATGATCACCAAATGTATTGATTGTTCGGCCAGCTATTTTCAGCGCGGGCTTGATAATTAAGGAGCTTGCAGTTCGTTCCAAGGCACCTAAGTCGGCAAAGTTGTCAATCATCGCCTGCGTGCGGTCACACTCTTTATACTTGATTCGATCAATGTTATTTAAAACCAGTCCGTTATTATTAAGCAGTCCGTATCCCACTAAAATTGGTAAAAGGTCTGGACAGTTGGTCATATCAATTTCTGCACTATCTAAAATATCAACGATTACCCGATCAGCTTGCATTGACTCACTAAAACTCGGCAAGGTTAATAACTTGTGTTTCCCCGTTATTTCACACAGCTTATTATACACGACAAAATAACTAAGCGATGACATATCCGGTTCCGGAGTAAACGAACTATTGTCTAGTGGCTTAGCGCTTCCTTGAATATTAATTGTGTGGTTGTTTCGCGCGACTTGATAGCCAAATTGATTGGCAATTTTAACTGTCATATCAATGTAAGGAACCGAAGTTAACTCGCCGGTAATTGTAATGGTTGCGTTTTGACCTTTAGCGATTAGCGCGAGGATGTATCCCGAGATAAATTGACTACTAATGCTACCATCAATCTGGTATTGCTGTTGATCAAACTGCAAATTATGCGTAGTCCCATCGACAGCATGAGCAAAAACATCGTGGGGACGGCTCGCTAATTGCGCATCAAGTTCGATATCGCACGGTCCAAACATGCTACACAAAATTGGGGTAAAAATTCGGTATGTCGTTGCTGATTTGTAGATTTTAATTAAGCCTTGGGGCTTAGCCACATGGCGACAGTCAATATCTAGTGCACCATCAAGATACGTAACTACTCCACCAACAGCCTCAATGATCTTCAGTGATTGAATCACATCATCACTAAGATCTGTGTGGCGCTCAAACTCAAATTTAATTTGCGCCTTCGTAGCCAAACTAGCTGCTAGTAACCGATGAATATGACTCTTCGATTTGTTGACCGTAATCGGACTGCCAATCGACTGATTGGTTACGCGATAATTAGTATTAAATAACTGTTTAATCGCCTGTGGTTCAAGTTCAACTATTTTAAGTTCGGGATTTTTGAGCACTAGTTTAATTTTCTCTGAGGTATTTTTCTTATCACCAGCCATCGCTTCTAGCAAATCATTAAGATTGAGATGCGTTGGTAGTTCAACTGGGAGATTGAATTTTTTTAATAGGGCAATCAGCTCTGGGTCATAACCACTGGCGATCACCATCCCGATGCTCACCGCTTCACCATGGAGCACACTCGTAAAATTAGTCAGAGTTTCAATTGCATGACCAAAGGTATGACCAAAGTTTAAGTGATTTCGATGCCCATGGTCAAACTTATCTTGCTCGACGTATTTGATTTTCTCGCTGCAGCACTCCTCAATAAGCTGGATGATGTCTAAATCCTCTTTTGCCAGCGTCGCTAAGATATCCGCGTTACCTAAATAACCAATTTTGATCGCTTCCGCTATTCCGTTATTGAAATGACGTTGATCTAAGGTTGATAAAAAAGCGGGATCGATAACTACACTTATCGGGTCGGTAATATTCCCAATTAGGTTTTTTTGGCCCATGTAATTCAGTCCATTTTTCGAACCAACAGAACTATCGATCATCGATAGCGTTGTTGTCGGTACATTAACATACTTAATTCCACGTTTATACGTGCTAGCAGCAAAGCTCGCAACATCAATTAGAACTCCTCCACCAACGATCATCACAATATCGTTACGATTAAGCTGATATCTTTCAAAAACATTTAATAGCTTAAAGTACATTTCAAAGTTTTTACTCTCTTCGCTAGTCGCAATTCGCCAGACCGGGATACCGGTACTAGTTTCATCTAAAATTAACTGGTTTTGATCATTTACTTTTAGCTCGACATTGCGATCAACGATGATTAGTTTCGGCATTATCTTTAACACTTGTTGCTTAAAGCAGTCGCGCTCAATAATTATCTCGTAGTTCATCTAGTTTTCCTCCTATTACTTTTATTTGTTCATGACTAATTTGTTTTCCACTGATCCCTTGGCTTAAAAAGTACTGTCCATCGTATTTTTCGCAAAGCTCTAAGAAGGTGCTATAAGCACCTTCGATGCAGGGATTAATTGCAAAAGCATATGCGGTGACAAACTTGAGCTGTTTAAACAAGTTATACTGCGCTTCACCACTAAGGGTATGATAGTTTTCAATTGCCTCAAAGTTATCTAAAGTTAGCTTCAAATCACTTTTTACCCGCTTCTGTTCAAAACAAAAATCTATTACTGCAGCGTAATCGGGGAATTGACGGAAAAATTGCAGTTGCGGTATGCCATTTACTGATAAATTTGTGGCAATTAACTCTTGATCGAACAATAAGTTTAAGTACTTGGTTAATAGTGGCGCAGCTGTTTTAAAGTATTTCGCCGTAAATGTCGCACTTAACTCATTTTCAATTCGCGATTTGGGTAAGTGACGCAAATCCTCAATGATTTTCTGACATAACTTATCCGTTTCGGGATCAATTTGTAAATCATAACGAGCCATAAATTTAATTCCTCGTAAAATCCGTAATGGATCTTCACTAAATCGTGGCGATACATGGCGAAGAATCTGGTGCTGTAAGTCCGCTTGACCACCATAAAAGTCAATCAATTGGTCTGTTTGCAAGTCATACATCATGCTGTTGATGGTAAAATCACGACGTGATGCTGCCAGCTTTAAGTCGCCATCTAAAATAAACTCAACATCAAAATCAGTGTGTAGTACCCCACTTTTTACTTCTTGTCTTGCAATCGCAAATTCGGTATTAGCTTGCTCTAGAGCAATTATCCCAAACTTTCCATAATAGTTTGCTGGCGTTATCGTTTGGATAATCTCATACGCTGCTTGGGCCGTAGTATTATGCAGTTCAATATCAATATCCTTTGAACTGCATTTAAGTAAACTGTCACGAACATATCCACCCACGACATAGCACTTAATATTTTTTTTTTGTAGCTCTGCAATAACTTTTAAAGTCAATTCACAATTTATCTGCATTATTACTCCATTCAACTAGTAATATTATAACAAGTGGCACATTACCAAGCGATATTTTACCGCTTATCGCTAGCGCAAATATAAAATTTATTTTTAAACTTTCATTATAAGTTATAATTTAAGGTGAAAGGTGGTCGATGAACGATTTTAATATGAAAAAAGCCGTTGTAACATTTCCGATTACAACCGGTAAAAAAAAGCGCCTAATCACAACTTATCGAGACTGTGATTTAGGTCAAGAGTTAAAACAAAAGCATCAAGAGGACTTAAAGCTTTTAGAAAAAAACTATCCGATTAATAAACAAATTGCTTACGCGTATTTGAAAGACCAATCGATAAAACATCTAGTTGACAAACATCTCGATAACAGCTACTTTTATCAATTTGATTTGAAAAATTTCTTTGCGAGTATCAACCATACCATCTTACTTGATAAGTTGACGGCTACGAGCAGCGAGTGGAATCAACAACTAATCGGCGAAGCTAGCAATCGGAAGCCGTGTGGACTCGCTTTAGGCTTGGTTCCGTCTCCGTACTTGTCGAATATTTATTTGAGTAACTTCGATGCTGATTTAAATAGTTTTTTTAATAACCTCAATCCGAGTATCGTCTATACGCGATACAGCGATGACTTAACGATTTCTTCACCAGTTGCACTTGATCTTGATCGCTTAACTACTATTATTAGTGACTATTTACAGGCTTTGGAGTTAGAGCTTAATATCAGTAAGACTAAACATACGCACCTAGCGGTCAAAGGCCAACATTTAAAGATTTTAGGGCTAAATATTATTCGTGGTGCATCAACTAATTATGTAACGGTTGGTCGTAAATTTAAATCTGCAGCACACTACGAAAAAGACTTTATTCGTCAACAGGCAATGACCGCATATATAAATTACAACGAAGATTAATTATGCTATAATATTATCAGTAAAAAACAATGCATTAGTAAATCCTTGTCGAACTTATCCGAGGTAGCACATTATCATTATTTGTGTTATTTATGCAACCATAAAGAACACATACGATTGCTAAAATGATGGACTACTCTTATATTAATAAATTTATAATTTTTAATTTTGAAATTTATTAATATGCAGTCCATAATATCATTTTCTCAATCTAACTATTGTAATGCATTAGGAGAAAAATGAGTAAAAATAATAATAAGAAAAATAATTTTACTGAAACGATATTTGGTCACCGACTAAATCAAGATACAAAATACAGTAATTTATTAAAAAGAATTATTGAAGTGGGGTTTATCATAACGATCATCGCTTCCTTAGTTTCAATCTTTTTTCAAAAAGAATTGTTTGCCAGAAATATTTTAAACTTTATCTTAACACTGATCTTACTGGCGATATATGTTGTTACGAAACATTTGTACAAAAAAAAGTTTAATCACATTCCGACAATTTACTACTACGGAGCGATGATGTTTGGATTCCTATCATACGTGCTTGGAGAAGTTTATGACTTTTACGAATTGTTCCCGTGGTGGGATAACGTACTTCACTTCTCTTCTGGAGTATTGATTGGATCTGCTGTTATAATTGTTGTCGACTACTACTTATCGAAACTTTATATTCGCAAGAATATCTGGCAAGATGCGGTATTTACAATAATTATTGCGAGTGCGGCAAGTATTTCGATTGCGGTATTTTGGGAATTCTTCGAATACAGTTATGACTTTTACTTTGGTGGTAATATGCAAGATGGTTTTATTTGGGGACCCGATTTAACGCTTGCTGAAGTACAATCGCACATCTTACCATCAGGTCGCTTTATGGATAAAGCCTTACAGGATACTTTATTCGACCAATTTTTAGCAACTACTGGGGCAATTTTATCAGCAACTATCAATTATTATATTTTTGCATGGAATCGTAAAAACAAAGTATATGATGAGCATATTGAATTTGATAAATTAGCAGAAATGCCAAAAGACGATTTAGTTAAAATAATTAAAGAGTTGTCACAAGAAAAAAACAAAGCAGATTAATTCTGCTTTTTTTAGGGAGATTTTTATGTATTACGCATTATTATTAGCATTAGCACTAAGTGTTGACACCTTCGTGTTAGCAATTAGCCTAGGACTTAGTTTTAAAGAGACGATAAACTTTAGTCCTTATCGCTATTGTTTGATATTCGGAGTGGTTCAAGCGGGACTCTTTTCCATTGGGAGAATCTTTGCCACACATATTCCAGAAAAACTTTTATTCTCAAATATCAACTTGCATATTAGTAGTATCGTCTTTGCGGTCTTAGCAATTAAAATGCTACTTGAATTCTTTGGTGAAGAACAAATTGAAAATAATTTTAATATTCACGATGTTTGGAAAATCGCTGTGCTAACGAGTATCGATGCTTTAATTGTTGGAGCAACACCATTAAATACCGAAGCGACAAACATTTTACTATTCTTCTGTATTTTTATTGCAACAACAATCGCTGCATTTACCGGAATTGAATTAGCTAGAAATTTAAAGAAAGTTAACATTATTGAGCACTACTCTTTATTGATCGGTTCGATTCTTCTAGCAATTCTGGCCATTGTTTCATTTTAGATTATAATATTGAAAACCACTATTCCGTTTCGGGAAATAGTGGTTTTTTTATATTAAATTAATTTCTCAATTGTTTGCTTGATCGAATCTGTATCTAATCCAGCTTCTTTATATAAACTGTCGATACTTCCTTGCTCGACAAAGCGATCACCTAAGTTAATTGTATGAATTTGTTTAGGTGTTCCTTTAACATTAAAGTATTCAACAATCGCTGATTGCATACTTCCATTGTTGGTATGCTCTTCAACAACCAAAATCTTGTGATCTTGATAGCCATCTAACAGCTTCGTGTCAAGCGGCTTGATAAATAAACAGTTAATGATATCAATCTCAACATTAAGCGCGCTAACTGCCGCCTCAATATTATCGAGAATTGGTCCGTACGCAAATATCGCTAGTTTAGATTGCTCGCTAGTTTGGAGTTTTTTCCACGTTCCCAGTGTTACTGGTTCAGGCGTCACCTTAACATCATCTTCAGTAAACTTTCCACCTCGAGGATATCTAAACGCTACCGGTCCCTTATAATCAAATGCAAATTTTAATAATCCAGCAATTTCGCTACTGGTGCGTCCTTGACAAATGATTAAATTATGCATGTGTGATAGGAACGAAATATCATAGATTCCCTGGTGGGTTTCCCCATCAGCTCCGACTAATCCAGCCCGATCAATTCCAATTACGACATCGGCATTTTGACGAACAATATCGTGGAATACTTGATCGTATCCTCGTTGTAAGAATGTTGAATAAATCGACATAAATGGTTTTCTTCCCGCTAAAGCTAGAGCAGCCGCTAGCGTAACCCCATGCTCTTCAGCAATTCCGACATCGGTTACTCGATTCGGGAATAGTTCATTGATTTTATTTAACTCACTACCATCGAGCATCGCTGGGGTAATGACTACGATGTCATCATCAACTTTCATATGATCGATAACTAGTTCACTTACAAACTTACTGTGATTTAAACTCTCACTATTGTCATTTAATTCACCAGTACTAACATCAAAAGGTCCAACACCATGCCACTTATACGTCATCGCTGGCGCGTAACCTTTACCTTTAGTTGTTTTAACATGCAATATCACAGAGTTATCGCTAGCTTTGGCTTTCTCGATTGCTTCATCTAGTTTCTTAAAATCATGACCATCTACTGCACCAATATAATCAAAACCTAAAACTGAAAAGAATGTTTTAGCATCACTCTGAATCTCTTGTTTAAAGCGACGTTTCGAAACTGAAATTAGTTCAGCGATAATTTTTCCTAGTCGAGTATGACTAAGTCCTGATCTAACTTTAGTTTTAGTTTGTTTATAGTGTTCGCTCGTTTCTAAATTCTTCAAGATGGCATCAATGAAACCAACATTTGATGATATTGACATCTCATTATCATTTAAGATAATAATCGCCTTCGATTGTAATTCGACCAAGTGATTTAACGCTTCTAGACTCATTCCATTTGTCATTGAACCATCACCGATGATCGCCACAACATGGTTGTCATCGCCAGCGATGTCTCGACTCATCGCAAATCCACAGGCTGCCGAGATACTTGTCGATGAATGCCCGGCTTCCCAGACATCATGTTCGCTTTCATTCATCTTTAAAAATCCACTAAGACCGTGATATTGACGCAAGGTATCAAACCTATCTTTACGACCAGTTAGGATTTTGTGTACATAAGCTTGATGACCAACATCAAATAATAGCTTGTCTTTCGGTGAATCAAAGTGATAATGTAAAGCAATTGAAAGCTCGACAATTCCTAAATTGGAACCTAAGTGTCCACCGGTTTTGGCGATTGTTTCGATTAGAAATGTTCTAATATCTTCAGCTAATGTTTTACGCTCGGTGATTGATAACTGCTTCACATCACTGGGGCTATTAACTTGTTCTAACATATTTCTCCTAGTCTATTTCATAACCAACTTCTTTAAGTAAATCTAACTTACGTCTCCAGTTCTTTAAAACTTTTACGTGTGTTTTTAAAAATACATTTTTACCGTATTGTGCTTCTAAATCACGACGTGCTTCAATTCCAATGCGCTTTAACTTCTCAGCTTTTTTACCAATAATAATTCCTTTTTGCGAATCACGTTCAACATAAATCGTAACTTCTATATATATTTCGTGTTTTGTGTGCTCTAATTCATCAACTTTAATTCCAATTGAGTGAGGAACTTCTTCAAATGTTCGACGTAATACTTTTTCACGAACAATTTCAGAAATGATGAAAGCTTCCGGACTATCTGATATTTGTCCTTTTTCATAGTAGGCAACACCTTCAGGAATAAATGGGCGCAATGCCTCAATTACCGCCTTAACATTAAATTTCTCTAACATTGATGTTGCAATAACTTCTTTAAAGATTCCTAATTCATTTAGTTTATCAATCATTAGTGTTGCTTTTTCTTGTGATATAATATCGATCTTATTAACAACTGCAATTTTCGGAACATCGATCGCCTTTAAACGCTCAATGTTTGCAGCTTCCTTTTTTCCAAGCCCATATTCACCATCAATAACATAGACGATTGCCTCAATGTCATATAACGCTTCATTGATTTGAAAATTCATATAGTTTTGTAACTTATTTTGTGGTTTATGAAAACCTGGTGTATCCAAAAATACGATTTGTAAATCGTCTTCGTGGTACACTCCTTTGATCATGTCTCTTGTTGTCTGAACCTTATCTGATACAATCGATACCTTTTTACCTAGTAATGCATTTAGCATCGTACTTTTTCCTGCATTCGGACTTCCGACAATTGAAACAAACCCTGATTTATACATATATCATCTCCTAATTTTTTATACATACTATTATAACATATGCAGTCAAATAATAATTAATATAAAACAAAAAGCAAGTTAAACAATCACGTTTAACCTGCAAATTTGATATATAAATTTATTCGAGTGAATCAAGAAGTGCTTTAGCTTCCGCTATCGAGTCTTCTTCGATCACTTGGACACTTGTACCATATAATCCCCAGTATGGAATATCGGCTCCCATTCCATATCCTTGAAGCGTATATGATTCAGTTTTAAAGTCTTCAGACCCTTGCAGCACCTTTGTAATATCAGTTAATTGTTTAGCTGATAAGTTGGTTCTCGCACTTTGCCCTGCAACATCAAGTAAACTATTAATCGCAAATGGTCCACTAGTAATTACCGACTTGGCAAAGGCATCGATAACTTGCTGTTGATGACGCGCCCTTGCGTAATCTCCATCGCTAAATGATGAACGTTCCCGCGCATACGATAAGGCCTCAGCACCTGTTAAATGTTGCATTCCGGCTTCAAAGCAATATGCGTATTTTACATCGTATTCATCTTGACCACAAAATGCCTCTTCAATCTCAACATCGATACCACCAACTGCATCTATCGCATCAATCACCGCAAAGAAGTTTACCGTTAAGTAATAATCAATTTCAATATCAAGTAGTCCTTCAACATCATCGATCAAACAATTCATTCCACTTAGTGACGAGTGCGTTATCTTATCGTATCCACCGATACATGATGAGTTCACATACGCATCACGCGGGATTGATACTAATGCCGCACTACCGGTTTTCGGATTAATTTTGGCAACCATTAAAGAGTCACTACGTCCATTACTGTCAATTGAATCATCACGACTATCAACACCAGTTATTAAAACGGTGAACGGTTGTCTTTTTACATTCTTCGAACCTTTGTCAATTTTAAGTGTTTCCTTATAGTGGCCGATCACTTTGGTATTAGACTTAAAGTTTTCAATATTTCGCAATTCTTTAGAGTTGTAATTTTCGACAACAATAAATCGTTGTTCTCCACTAAGTAGCGCGTTAGCCAGCGCCGTGTCACCTTCGTAATTTTCATAGTTAAACTCAAATTGCTCCTCAGCAAATTTAGCACGAGCAAAAACATTGGTTTGATATGATGTTTCTGGCCCTAGAGCAATTGTTGACCACGGCTCAATTTGGTTTAACTTATCAACACTATCATCGTTCATCGCCACAACATAAAATTGATTTATTTGCGTTGATGACACAAGTGAACTTAAAACTCCATTAGTTTTAATTCCAAATAGCACTATTAGCAAGTAGATGATAAATATTAAAAAAGTTCCCTTCGGACGCTTTCGACCCTTTTTCGCTCGGCGTTTCACTACCAGCGATAACAGCAGCGGAATTGAGGCAGCGGTCGCCACGATTGGAATTCCTAAAAAGTAGTATAGATAAACAACTAATACCGCTTCAATAAATAAGAGCGGAGCAAGTAAACTTCGCTTAGCTTTACCTTGTCCGCCTCCGTTATTTTTAGATTTCTTAGAGCGATTATTTGACACATCACCTTGGTGCCCTGCTCGTTGGCTATTGTTATCTACATATTGTGACTCCGGAGCATGATTATTAGCTGTTCTTCTTGGTGTTTCTGCATATTGCTCACTGCCATTTTGATCATATTCCGGTTCTACAAATGATGTTTCTGCATATTCTTGACTTTTGTTACCGCGTTTACGTGCATTTCGTTTCAACTCTTGAACTTCACGCCTTGTCAAACGGTTGTTTCTAGACATATTGCTCCTTATTTAATAACAATAAACTCGTACTTTTTCTTCCCACGTTTAAGCATAACATACTTTCCATCAATACCATCTTCAGTAGTTAAAGTGTATTCAATATCTGGTTGTTTGTCCCCATTGATTGATATTGAGTTATTTGTAATAAATTCTCGAGCTTCACGTTTTGAACTTGCTAAAGAACATTCGATTAGCGCATCGACTAAAGCCGTACCTGAATTTATTTCTGTCATTTTAACATTGATGAAATTTGCTTCAATTTCCTGAGAACTTAATTGTTTCAAGTCACCAGTAAACAGAATTTCACTGATTTTTACTGCTGTATCTGCCATTTCAAGTCCGTGTACAAACTTTGTAACTTCGTACGCTAAGACTTTTTGAGCAGTACGTTTAAATGGTTCTTCCGCAACTTGACGCTCTAAATCTTTGATTTCTTCAATCGGTAAGAATGTAAAACTTTTTAAGTAGTTAATTACATCACTATCTTGACTTTGAACAAAGAATTGGTAAAATTCGTATGGACTAGTTAAGTTTGGATCCAACCAAATCGCATGTCCTTCACTTTTACCAAATTTAGTTCCATCAGACTTTGTTACTAACGGTACTGTAATCCCATAAACCTTTTTATTATCACTAGTTTTACGAATCAGTTCGGTACCGGCAGTTATGTTCCCCCACTGGTCAGATCCCCCAATTTGTAATTCACAGTTATAGTGATCGTTTAAATATTTAAAGTCAAGCGCTTGCAGTATTGGGTACGAAAACTCTGTAAATGAGATTCCCGTTTCCATACGTGATGCGACACTGTCTTTAGCAATCATATTATTTACCGAGAATGCTTTACCGTAATCTCTTAAGAATTCAATTGCACTAATATTTTTAGTCCAGTCCATATTGTTTACAAACTGCGTTTTTTGCGGATCAAAGAAACGCTCAATTTGTGACTTTAAGCTATTTGCATACTGTTCAACAATATCGTATGTATTTAAAGATCGCTCATCTTTTTTAAATGATGGATCACCAATACACCCTGTCGCTCCACCGATTAAAGCAATGGGGTTGTGTCCAGCATTTTCAAAATGCTTTAGTAAAATTATTGGAAATAAATGTCCAATATGTAACGTTGGTCCTGTTGGATCAAATCCACAGTACAGCGTTATTGGTGTTTCTACTCGCTGTTTAAGCGCTTCATCGGTAATATCCTTAATTAAGCCACGCTCATCTAAAATATCGTAAATGTTTTTCATAATTGTCCTTATTTAATTTCTAATGTTATTGTTTTATTTTCAATCTCTTCTTCATTAATTTCTTTGATTACTGATCTAGATACATAGACACCAAGTCCATACATATCTAAAGCTAAAGTTTCAATGTTCGGATAGGTAATACTAACATTAGTTGCTTTTTCTACTGTTTTAATTTTTCCAGTATATCCTTTATTAATTAAGGCAAACGCACTATCGATGTGGTTGGTAATAATTACATCGTAATCTAGGGCTTTCTCCAAATCCACGTCTGTAGTTTTAACTTCTGAAAAGATAACATCGTTAAAGAAGTCATGAATTTGCGTGTCTCCATTAAAGTATAGTCCGATATTACTATTTTTCAATTCATCTGAAATATTGTAGACAAAGTCACTGTTTGGTTCCAGCATCGATATTACAATTTTGTTGATTAATTCCTTCTTAGGCGCAAATTGAACAATCCCACGAACTTCGGCATTCGATTCTTGACGTCCTGAAATTTCTTCAAACAAAGCTTCATCGTTATTGAAAATTTCGATAACTCCCTCATATTTGTAAATCGCCAGTCCTGATTTGAATCCCTCAATAAATGGCACATAAAAAGATGCAAGGCTTGGAGTAACAAGCGATACTCTTTTCGTAGCATTTACAGAAGCTAAGTTTCTTGCCGAGTTGTTTGGCATATAATTAAGTTCACTCATCGCATCCAAGACACGACGCTTACGCTCAGGTTTTACTCTTCCGTTGTTTAATACTCTTGATACAGTCGCGATAGACACATCTGCTTTTAGTGCTACATCTTTGATCGTAACATACTTAGTTTCTCTTTTCTTACGCATACTTTCCTCTCCTTATAATTTAAATTTTGAAATAAAATTATCTTTTGTTGTTTTGAAATCAGCAATTGTCTGATCAAGCTTAGCCACTATTTCGTGAATTTGCTTCGCTAAATCTTCTAAGGTATGACTTTCTTCACTAATTGTTTGATTTAAATTCTCTAGTTCTTCCTCAAGGCTCATAACGTCGTTCTGAATTTCAGTTAAGTTTTTGTTTGTATCGGTAATTTGTTTGTCTAGTTCATCTGCAAGCTTATCAATTTTAAGCGCTGCAGCATCCATTTTACGTTTTACAATTATAACTAATGCCAGAATAATCGTTGCAAATACGATCCATTGGAAAATGACTGATGAATAAATTGCTGCTTGTTCATTAATCATTGATTAAGCTCCACGTAACTGGTAATCTTGTAAGATCACTTGCATTTTATATACAATTTTCTTTACTAAAACTACAATTGCATTGTAGATTCTTTCTAAAGCATCACGTCCTAGTTTAATTAAATCTTCAACAATTAAGTTTAATTCTTTCTCAACTCTTTCTACTTTGGCATTGATTGTCTCATTATCAATTCCATTACGTACCGCGTAAATTGTAACCATTCCAGCAACAATTCCTGCTCCTAATGACGCTGTTGACATTTTACTCATCTTTACCTCCTAATAGGTCTGAAACTTTTGTAAATACTTCTGAAATTTTTTCACTTTCAACATTTGCCCGTTCACTGATTTCTTTAGCATCTTCAGCTATTTCTTTTCCAAGTGTAGTTACAGAGGCTACATCATCAGTAATTGTGTTAATGCTTTTAACTGTACCCTTTACATCTGGCATCATTTGATCGACATGTTTAGCAAGACTATCTACAGTAACTAACGTAGTATCTACAGTTTCGACAATGTGATCAATTTCATTTTGCTTACGTTTTAAAACTCCATTAACTTTGTTAATTGCGCTGGTAACCGTTACAATTGCGTTGATTATAACAACTACAACAAGCACTAATTCAACTAGTAATACAGTTTGTAATACTGATAAATACATTTCCATAATTTTTCCTTTCTATACAAAAACGGGAGTTAGTCCCTTGGTTTCTTATAAATCGCGATTAAACTTCAAATAAGTCTTTTAACACAATTGTTTGTTCACGGTCAGGACCAACTGAAACAACTGATATTGGTAATTCTAATTCTTTTGAAATAAAGTCTAAATATTCTTTAGCTTCTTGTGGGAATTCTTCATATGAACGAACATTTGAAATATCTGTGTTCCATCCTGTAAATGTCTTATAAACAGGTACAACTTTAGCAAAATCGCTTTCTAAAGGTGGGATCGTGTTGATTTGAACGCCATTTAATTCGTAAGCTACAGCCACTTTGATTTCTTCAACAACACTTAAAACATCTAGAAGCATTAATGCTACTTGGGTAAATCCACTTACACGCACCGAGTATTTCATTTGCACTAAGTCAAGCCATCCGACTTTACGCGCACGTCCAGTAACCGTTCCGTACTCACGACCTTCTTCACGAATTCGCTCTCCTACTTCGCCATGGATTTCCGTTGGGAATGGTCCTTCACCTACTCTTGTTGTATAAGCTTTAGTAATTGCTAAACAGTTGTTAATATAACGTGGTGCAAGTCCAGCGTTTACCGGAATTGATGCTGAAGTTGGTGACGAAGATGTAACATATGGATACGTACCGTGTTCGATATCAAGCATTACTCCTTGCGCTCCTTCAAATACAATATACTTTCCAGCTTTAACCGCGTCATCTAAAAGTAATGATGTATCTGTTAAATATGGTCTAATTAAGTCAGCGTACTCTAGATACTCAGCTTTGATCTCTTCAAAACTATATTTCTTGTACTCATCACCAGTTAATTGTTTGTTTGCATATTCTAAACTATATTCTAGTTTCTTTAAAAATAACTCGGTATCGCAAAGCTCACTAGTACGAATTCCAATACGGTTGATTTTATCACTATACGCCGGTCCGATTCCTTTTTTCGTAGTACCGATTTTCATATCACCTTTTAAGTCTTCATAATATGCATCTAACTCTTCGTGATACGGCATAATCACACTTGCACGGTCAGAAATATGTAGTTTGAAATCGAATCCTTCCGCTTTTAACATTTCAATCTCTTGCTTTAAGATACGTGGATTGATTACCACTCCATTAGCGATAACTACCGTAGTGTTGGGATTAAAAACTCCACTTGGCATTAATCTTAGGGCAAATTTCTTTCCATCGAATTCAATTGTATGTCCCGCATTGTTACCACCTTGATAACGTACTACATAATCAGCTTTACTCCCAACTAGGTCTGTAATCTTACCTTTTCCTTCATCTCCCCATTGGCTACCAACAATACTTAATGTTTTGTACATTTTACTCCTTAATTATATTTTTTATTTCTTCATCTTTACGTTCCATAAAGTGCGTAGAATTTATTCTTCTGATTGTACGAGACTTACCACGAATCATCAGTGTCTCAGTTGTTGCTAAGCTACCTTTTAAAGAAACACCTTGCAATAGCGTTCCATCGGTAATCCCCGTTACTGACATCACAATATTATCAGTTTTACATAAATCTTCTAATGTAAGCTTAGAATTTACTTCCACACCCATGTTCGCGCATCGCTCCGCTTCCATTTTTGCGAGTTCTAAGTTTTCGGCTGTCGTTCCTTTACAATCAGTTCTTAAAACTAATTTTGCTTGCATATCTCCCGCTAAACTTTTCATAATTGCCGCTGAGATAACTCCTTCAGGAGCTCCACCAATACCATAGAACATATCGATATCCGCATCTGGCATCGCAACCATAATACTTCCTGCTACATCCCCATCGGGAATCGCAATCACTTTAACATCGTGCTCTTGTAATTCCTTGATTACGGCATCATGACGCGGTTTTGCTAAAGTCATTACCGTCATCTCACTAACTTCTTTACCCATTGCTTTCGCCACATTGCGGACATTTTCAATGATCGGTAGATCGATATCAATTACGCCTGTTGCTGTATATGGAACCATAATCTTCTCCATGTACATATCTGGGGCTTTAAGCAAGTTATCAACATCACTTACAACCATTACGGCTACGGCATTTTCTTGACCAAGAGCAACCATACGTGTTCCATCAATTGGATCGACAGCGATTTCTACCTGGTCACCACCAAGACCAACTTTCTCACCGATATATAGCATCGGCGCATTATCGATTTCACCTTCTCCAATTACAACTTCTCCATCGATTTCAATCGTGTTTAGCATGTGACGCATCGCCTTTACTGCAGCATCATCGGCTAATTCCTTTTTTCCACGACCAATAAAACGGTATGAGGCTAATGCAGCAGCCTCGGTTACTCTTGAAAATTCAATTGCTAGTTCTCTACGCATCTTCTTCTCCTTCATCAATCCACTCTACAAAAGTTTGTGAGCGAAGCATTTCAATCTCTTGTCCGTACGGAGCAACTTTTTCTACATATGGTGTTTCTAAAACTTTAATCTTATCGGCAAGCTGCGGATGATTTACAATTCCACATAACGTTTCGAATCCGATATATCCATATCCCAGATTCTCATGACGGTCCTTATTGCTTCCGATTGGATTTTTACTATCATTGATGTGTAGTACATGTAAATGGTCTAAACCAATGATTCGATCAAATTCGGCAAGCACCTGATCAAAGTCAGATAAGTCATATCCGGCATCATGAATGTGACACGTATCGAGACAAACACCTAGTTTATCCGATAATTTCACCCCATCGATGATTTGTTTTAACTCTTCAAATGAGCGTCCACATTCTGTTCCTTTTCCTGACATTGTTTCCAAACAAATAATAATATCATCATCTTGGTCTAAAACTTGATCTAAACCGGCGATAATCGCTTGAATAGCTGCTTCCGTCCCCGCTTTAACGTGACTTCCAGGGTGGAGCACTAAATATTTAGCCCCCATTGCTACGGTACGATCTATTTCTTTTCTTAAAAATTCA
The DNA here is from genome assembly GCA_033103385.1 of Mollicutes bacterium LVI A0039. Lineage (GTDB taxonomy): Bacteria > Bacillota_I > Bacilli_A > UBA3375 > UBA3375 > LVI-A0039. The sequence goes on along the minus strand of CP136953.1, from coordinate 2,034,571 downwards.
ACGGCGATTTGATAAGTTTCCGGTTTTACCGTATTTCCTAAATTGATAATATACGGAGCGTGAACCACTAAGTTTTCTAATGGAATATTATTAGCCTCCAAAAGTTTATGGGCTTCATCTATTCGTAAGTTCTCCACCGCTGTTCGTGCGGTATTTTGTGGTGCTCCGGTATAAAACATCAATGCTGTTGCATTATAACTAAGGGCTTCCTCAACGCTACCAAGCATGTAGCGTGGTCCCTTCATTCCAACATGTGAACCAATCTTTAGCATTTTTGACCTGCTTTTGCATATTTTACTAAGCTAACAAATAATGGGTTTGGATCAGTTAATTTAGATGTAAGCTCCGGATGGAACTGTCCACCGATAAAGAAATCATTTTGTGGATATTCAACAATCTCAACTAGGCCAGTTTGTGGGTTACGTCCACTAAAGACAAAGCCATTTTCTTGTAACGCATCGATATATTGATCGTTGAATTCATAACGGTGACGGTGACGTTCAACAGCTAAATCACTATTGTAAACTTCGTGAGCTAAGCTGTTTGGCATCAGTTCACAGTCATACGCCCCTAAACGTTGCGTTCCTCCTAAATTCGATAAATCTTGTCCTTCTAGTAAGTGGATAATTGGATTTTTAGTATTCGGCACTAGTTCTTGGTGATCTACATCTAAAGCACACACGTTGCGCGCAAACTCGATACAAGCCAGTTGCATCCCAAGACAGATTCCTAAAAATGGAACATTGTTTTCACGCGCATATTTAATTGCAAGTAATTTTCCAGCAATCCCACTCTCTCCGAAACCACCTGGTACAATAATTCCATCGTATCCTTTTAATTGTTCTTCGCTATTTAACTCTTGAGCAGCAATTAGATCAACAACTGGTTTAACCCCATTAGCTATCGCTCCGTGTTTAACCGCTTCTGTGACACTAATATACGCATCATCAAGCGATGTATATTTACCAACGATGGCAATTTTAACTTCACCTTCAGAGTGAAATAATTTTTCAACAGTCTCACTTAATTTAGCGTGATCTGTATCTTGAAGTACTAATTTGAAGTGTCTAGCAATAATCTTATCAACATTTTGTTCTTTCATCAGCATTGGGATTTGATATACACTTTCAACGTCAACTGACTCAATAACATTTTCTTTGCGGACATTACAAAACATCGCAATTTTATTTCGTTCTTTATCAGTTAAGGCAATCTCATTACGAGTTACAATCATATCTGGTCTAACTCCAAGTCCCAGTAACTCTTTAACCGAGTGCTGAGCTGGCTTAGTTTTTAATTCTTTCGATGATTTTAAATAAGGAACGTAGGCTCCATGAATTAAGTAAGTATTATCCGGATATTCCGTTAACAGTTGACGAATCGTTTCTAAATATGGTAATGATTCAATATCACCAACAGTTCCTCCAACCTCAACAAATAACACATCGTATCCACGAGTATTCTCAATAATCTTTGTTTTAATCTCATCTGTAATATGTGGAATAACTTGGACAGTCTTCCCTAAGTAACCACCTGAACGCTCACGGTTTAATACTTCGCTATATACACGACCAGTCGTTAGTGAAGAACTTTTAGATAGGTTTTGTCCTAAAAATCGTTCATAGTGACCGATATCTAAATCCGTTTCCCCACCATCGTATGTAACAAATACCTCACCGTGTTCAATCGGTGACATCGTTCCTGGATCGACATTTAAATATGGATCACATTTCATCATATTTACTTTTAATCCTTGATCTTTAAATAGCCTTGCAATACTTGAGGCAATAATTCCTTTTCCTAATGAAGATAAAACTCCACCTGTAACAAATACAATTTTTTCTGCTCTATTTTCCATTGAAACCCCTTACCTAAATTTTAATTGTTTTTCCACATCACGCTTCATATCACGTTCTTTGATTGTATGACGCTTATCATGAAGTTTTTTACCACGCGCTAATGCGATTTCTAACTTGGCGCGACCACGGTGATCTAAGTAGATCTTCGTTGCGACGATCGACAACCCTTCTTGAATAACTTCATTATTAAACTTTATAATTTCCTTTTTATGCATAAGTAATCGGCGTGTACGCGTTTCATCCAATGGATTAAAGGCGTTAAGCTGATACGTTGAAATATGCATATTGATGATTTTTGCTTCTAAATCATCAGTTATCTTAACATAACTATCTTTGAGGTTGACTTTTCCTGCTCGTACGGATTTTATTTCGTTTCCCGCGAGTTCGATTCCTACTTCCAGCGTTTTTAGAATTGTATAATCGTGTCTTACCTTTTTGTTGTTTGCGACGATTTTCATCTACTTTAACCTCCCTTACATTTAAATCCAAAGGCTTAAAATCAACAATACCACGGATGCTATCAACGGCTACTAGTTGCACATTAATTTCATCACCAATTTTAATTTGTTTATTATTTTTAAGTTTGATTGTAAAGTTTTGAACTTTAACAAAATCAACTAGTTCCTTAAAGCGAACTAAACCACGTTGGGTATTTTCCAGTTCGACAAAGAATCCAAAGTCAACGATGCTCGCAACTTTGCCGACAAATTTGTCACCGATAAACTGACGCATATATTCGGCTTTCTTTTGATCCTCAATCTTTTGTTCAGCCTTGATTGCTTTACGTTCTTTATCCGAAGTCACATCACTTATTAATGTCAGCTTTCCTTCAATGTGATCGATACGATCAATTTTATGCTCATATAAATACTTGCGAAGTAAGCGGTGAACAATTAGATCAGGATATCTACGAATTGGTGAAGTAAAATGCGTATAACCTTTCGATGCCAGTCCAAAGTGACCACTATTTTTCGGACTGTATACCGCCTTTTGTAAACTGCGGACAATCAGATCCGAGATAATTCGTTTATCCAATGGATCATCCAAACTATCTAATACCTTTTTAAAACTACTTGAGTGAAACTCACTATAATCACCTTTAAGGTCAATTCCAAATAATTTAAATAGTTTTTCAAGCTCTTGTAGTTTAACCGGTGCGGGTTGACCATGAACACGATAGATAAACGGTAATTCCATATTGTGAATCGTAACCGCCACTGTCTCGTTAGCAATGATCATAAACTCTTCAATTAAACGCTCAGCGTCGTATCGGGTACGGACATTAATATCAATAATATTTCCATCGCTATCTACAGTAAATTTAGCTTCCTTGTCCTCTAAGTTAAATGAACCTCGACGAACACGGTTTTCATTAATGCGTTTCGCAAGTTTATTCATCTCACGCAACACTCCGTAAATTTCGCTGTACTTAGCAATTAAACGTTTATCGCTTTCTAACAGCATCGCATTAACATCTTCATACGTCATTCGATACTTCGAGTTAATCAGCGACGGGTAGATTTTACTATCAATCACATGGCCCTCAGGGTTGATTAGCATCTCACACGTTTGTGTATAACGCAATACATTAGGATGCAGTGAACAAATTCCATTAGAGATTGACTTCGGCAGCATCGGTACAACGCGGTCTACAAAATAGACACTCGTACTACGACTAAATGCTGATTTATCTAATGCCGAACCTTCCGTAACATAATACGATACATCGGCAATCGAAACAAATAAGCGGTAGTTCTCATCTTCCTTAATCAAACAAACGGCATCATCTAAATCTTTAGCATCAGCTCCATCGATGGTGAAAAATAAATGTTCAGTCAAATCAACGCGACCTTCCTCTGGAACAATTTCCGTTTGAGCTAGAACTTCCGCATCATTGATCACTTGCTCTGAGAACTCAGTTTCAATATCAAATTCATGAAGCACAAGTTTCATTTGTAAATCCGGGTCATTTTTATCAGTAACAATATGATCGATACTTCCGTAAATTGCAAATCTGCGGACGCTGGTAATATTTACTAGTACATATGTATCAACATAGGGATTTAAATCAACTTTTTTCCCAACGCGAATATTATACATACGCATCGCATGATTATTTGCAACCTCAATTTGTTTGTCTTTATTTACAAATGCTAAGACCTGCGTAATTTTTCGTTCAATCACATCGACGACCTTCGCCTCTTGCGAACGCCCTTTGGGACTCTGTGATTCGATAACTAGAACGAGATCATCAGGCATGCAGTTTCCAATATCGTGGACGTAATGATCTAAGCCATCATCATTTACTACGAACCCAAATCGTCCTTTAACTTGTAAACGCCCAACGGCAACTTTGTTTCCATCTAACTTTTTAATATGTCCATTTTGCTTCATCGCAATAATATCATGTTCAAGTAACGCACCATACAAATGGCGCGTTTCCAAATCATCATCTAAAACCTTAAAATTATTATTATTATAATCCTTTAAAACTTGATTTAGTCTATCAATGTTCATTTTTCCTCGATTAAAAAGCACAAAAAGACTACATTTATCGTAGCCTTCCTCTGTTTTAGTTTAGTATGCAAAAAAGCCGGAACTAATTGCACCAAATAATACACTTGTTGTAATCAACAAGAAAATTAAAACGATTGTTGTGCGGTATAAGTATAACTCGAAACCACGTTTCTCATGTTTTTCCGAGTCCGTAGCGTCCCCGATTAAACCAGTTCTTTGAGATGGTTGAATTAAAACAACCAATATTAAAACAATCGAAATAACGAAAATAAATCCTTTTAGAAATGTAATCATATTACCTCCATTTTTATCATATTTATTATACCATAGTTTACACTTAATATGAAAATTTTACAAGCGTTTAAATATTTTCAAAATTTGCATTGCATCACGGTTGGATTTAACTTGTTTAATTACCTCATAAGCCAGAATATCGGCGGCTCTAACCAGTGAATATTTACGTGAATCAACGTAGATAACAGTCAGTTCAATTTGGTGGTCGATTAGCGGTTTAACAAAGTCAAAACCACTATAATAGCCACTAATTAGATGCTTATACAGCTCCAAATATAAATTTTGCTTCAGGCCCTTCGTTAAGTTTTGCTCATCGATTTCAATGATAAGCGAGCTAACGTTTGTCAGGTTAATTTTTCCTAGCACTTCCAAAATTAGACTTTTTAAAACTTCATCGCGAACGATAACCTTGCTCGTTTTATCCCAAGAACATGATAATGGCAATTTATCGTTATCCACTAGCGCTGCAAAACTAAGCTGATTGTCCATCACCGCAAGCAATCTTTTTCGTTCACCAGCCGTTAAGTTTCCGGCCTTAATCTCATCGGTGTGTTTGATTCTCAGTTCGGTTTGATTATACTTTCGCACCTTAGATAAATATTGTTGCTTACCTAAAATCGCATATCCTGAAAATGTAAAATAACTATCCGCTTGACCGAAAGTCCCCGATTCGTCGATACTAAGATACACATTATCCATCACAATCTCCTTTTCCCTTAAATGTAAGAAAAGAGTAGGCTTGGCCCACTCTTACAACCAGTTATCGGAAATTAAGTTAACTCCAATTACTCCTGGCACTTCTTCTACTAGCGATTCTTCGATTCCTTGATATACAGTAACATCGGCCATACCACAGCCAACACATGCTCCTAACAATCTAATATCAACGATACCATCATCGTGCAATTCAACGAACTCAACGTCTCCACCATCGTTCATTAAATAAGGTCGAATTAAATCTAGTACTTCGAGAATTAATTTCACGCGTTCTTCTTTGTTTTCCATCTTACCCCTTTATTACAGAAGATGAATGTAATGAACCGACTAAAGCCTCTGGGTTTAAGTATCCGTAAATACTATTAACGGCGATTGGTCCTTCACCAAATCCTGTAATTATTAATTCTGCCTTACCTGGATACGCTGCGATATCTCCGATAGCATAAATACCTGGAATCGCTGTTGATTGGTCTGTATTTACATTGATTTTATTCTTTTCAATTTCTAAACCAAATTCAGCAATCGCTCCTAGTTTAGCAACAAATCCAAAGTTAACGATCACATCATCAACTTCGATTGTGTGATCTTCTGATTTTTTACTCTCAATAACAATTTTCTCAACTTTATCACCGTTTAGAACTAACGACTTTGGTGTAAATGGCGTGTGAATTTGCACACTGCTATCCATTAGTTTATCAACCGATGCTCCGTGGGCTCTAAACTCTTCACGACGGTGAATGATATTAACTTCGCTTGCGATTGGCTCTAACATCATCGCCCAATCAACAGCACTGTCTCCTCCACCAAAAATTGCAACCTTACGGTCTTTAAACTTGTTTAAATCATCGACAAAGTAATGTAGGTTTGTAGCAGTTTCTTCACCTTCTACACCAAGCATTCGTGGAGCAAACGCTCCACTACCAGCTGCAATGATCACCGCTTTGGCTTTAATTTCTTGTTTAGTTGTCTTAACAGTAAAAATATCGTCATGTTTTTCTAAAGCAAGCACTTCTTCACCTAAAGCAAGCTCTGTTGTATCTTCGAATCTTGTTAATTGTTGCTCTAAATTATGAATTAAATCAATCGCTCGGATTTTATCATGACCTGCGACATCATAAATATATTTTTCGGGATAAAGCGCTGCTAATCTTCCCCCAGCTACTTCTAATGGGTCAACAATAACCGCACTTAATTTTCTCATACCGCAGTAAAATCCAGCAAATAATCCAGCTGGTCCTGCTCCAATTATAACTACATCTTTTTCCATTTTTGCTCCTTTGAAATAGTATATCACATTTGATTTTAGTTCATATCGCTAATGCTTACTTTGATATCACCAGTTTTAACTTTATCATCAATTGATAGTTTAATCAACTCGTGAATTTCATCACTCGTATCGTACATATTTGCTTCCAGTGAGTCACTTGCTAGTTGACCTAAGTAGTCTGTCTGGTTTAAACTAATGTATTTAAATGTAGCGACTTCAGGTACCACAACTTCTTTTTCTTGTTTATCTTCGCTTCCAGTTTCACTTTTCGTTTCACTGTCAGCTTCACTATTGGCTTGATTTGCTGTTTCAACACTTTGCTTATTAAACAAATCGACCGTTTCTATTATTGTTCCATTGTTATATGGATTTAGTGAGTAGACATTGGTAAAACCATAATTCATATCAATTAACAACACATCTCTTAGTCCACTGATATCCGTAGTATTACTAATTATCTCAAGTTTCACATTAGGATTATTGGCGATTTCATGTTCGTAGAACTGATCGATACTCAGCTGCGAAAATTGATCTGTTAAGACTAATAATGATTGATTTTGATCGGTACTATTGCGATTGATAGCATCATACATTTGCGCGTAATCCAAGTTTAATTGATAGACATTTTCATATTCGTAATCAATCGAGTTTTCAACAAGAACAAATTGTTTGTCCTCATTATTAACAATATTTTGTTCTAGGGTTTGATTGAAGTTATCACCAACGATAATTGTCATATCACTACCATTGACAATATTGCTCAGCTGAACACTAGAATTACTTGATAATTGATATAATCCCGGTACATATTCAACTAAATCCTGATCCTCTTGTTCGTCAATATTTAACTCATTATAAATATTTTGAGCAAAAGAAACATTGAAGCTAAACTCTTCAGAACTAACTACTGATATTTGCGTTACTTCATCTTGAGCTTTACGATACAAAGATGTCGATATTGAAACAAAGGTAATAATTGTTACTAAATAGACAATTACAACTTTTTTTGTTTGCAAAAACATTAATTGGCCTCCTTCAAACTTAATTGAACCTTGTTTTTACTTACATCAATTTCAGTTACACGTACTTTAATTACATCTCCAATATTCACTACATCACGAACATTTTTAATAAAGTTATTTGATAATTGGGAAATGTGAATCAATCCATCATTCTTAATTCCAATGTCGACAAACGCTCCAAATTCAACAATATTACGAACTTGACCAGTAACCATCATTCCCACTTCTAAATCTTCAATTTTACTAATTGATGTATCAAACTCAACATTGTTTGACTGTTCACGAATATCTAACATTGGTTCCGTAAATGCTTTAAGAATATCACTTACGACAATTAAGTTAGCATCAAGATTTGTCGCCAGATCCGAGCTGTTGACCCCTTTAACTGTTTCTGTTATCTCAGGTCCACCAATCTCTTCAACACTGTGACCAATTTCCGCTAAGATTGACTTCGCTAATTTGTAGTTCTCCGGGTGAATAAATGTTGCATCTAGTTTATTTGAACCATCAGCAATTTTCAAGAATCCCGCACATTGTTCGAAGGCTTTTTTCCCTAGTCTTTTAACATCTAAAAGTTGTTTTCTACTATCAAACTTTCCATGTTCATCACGGAAAGCAACGATGTTTTTGGCAACCGAACGATCTAGACCTGATACATACTTAAGTAGTTCAACTGAAGCAGTATTTAAGTCAACTCCAACCTGGTTGATGTTTTTAAGCATCACAAAGTTTAAGTTTTCCGCTAGAACCTTTTGATTAACATCGTGTTGATATTGCCCGACACCAATTGATTGGGGATCAATCTTTACTAGTTCACTCATCGGATCTTGATAACGTCTTGCAATCGAGGCTGCACTACGCTCTTCAACCGCTAAATCTGGAAACTCCTCTTGCGCAAGCTTACTTGCGGAATATACCGATGCTCCGGCTTCCGAGATAATGTGAATTGGTGCTACATCAAATTTTTCTTTGAAAAATCTTTCAGTCTCACGAGATGCGGTACCATTTCCAATTACAATTTGATCAATTTTATACACTTTAGCAATTGCTTTTAACTTGTTAAGACTTTTAGTTGCTAGCTCTTCTCGACGCTTTTCTTGACCCTTCATTGGGTGAGGGTAGATAACATCAATCTTTTCCAGTTTTCCTTGTTGATTGATTATCGCTAGTTTACAACCAGTTCTAAACGCCGGGTCTACCCCTAAAATCCACGAATCTTTACACGGTGGTTGCATAATTAATTTATCTAAGTTATCTGAGAATAATTCAATAGCGCTAAGCTCAGCTTTCTCTGTTAAGTAGTTTCTTGTTTCACGTTCGATTGAAGGACAAATTAAACGCTTTAAACTATCACGAACAGCATCATCAATATAGTATAATACATCATCGTCATTAGTTTTCATATAATATTTCATGATATTCGAAGTTAACCAATCGATATCAAACACAACTTTCACGTTAAGTTTCTTTTCACGCTCTCCACGATTAAAGGCCAAAATACGGTATCCTGGAAGTTTGTTTACACGCTGTGAGAAATCGTAGTACATCTCGTATTTTTTCTCAACGTCTAACTCTTCAATTTTACGCTTAGCTTTAACTTCGACACTCGCATACTTAATTGTAGTGTTACGAACCATTTCACGAGTTTTAGCATTTTCACTAATCCACTCGCTAATAATATAACCAGCACCTTCTAAAGCCTGCTCAGTCGTTTCCACATTTTCGCTTAGATATTGCTTTGCAGCAGCTTCAAGACCAGAAAAATTCGGACTTAAAATTTGTTTAGCTAGTGGCTCAAGTCCATTAGCAATCGCTGTTGTTGCCTTCGTTTTTTTCTTTTCTTTATACGGCATGTATAAATCTTCAATAGTCGAAAGTTTAACAGCAGCATTTATTTCAGCGCTAAGTTCTGGTGTTAATAATCCTTTTTCTTCAATCAGGCGTAACACTTCTTCTTTTCGATTTTGTAAGTTTTGAGCATATGTAAATTGCTTTTCAACAGCACGAATTTGATCTTCATCTAAATTACCAGTTTGATCTTTACGATATCTGGCAATAAACGGTACCGTCGAACCTTCTTCAAGCATTTTTAAAACTGTTTCAATCTGCTTGGGCTTTAAGTTTAATTCTGTAGCTAAGTTATTAATTATTTGTAACATCGTCGACTCCTATTTATAATTTAAGTAATAATTATTCCATTTAATTGCAAACTCAGGATCGAATGGACCAATTTCGTTTTTCATTAGAAATTCGATTTCAACCAGTTGCTTTTCAACTATTTCGATGATTTGTGGTGGATAATTATACAGTTTGGCATTGCTTTTAAATTCATTTCTATCTAATACTTTTATTTGTTTGGTTTGTGGAAAATACTTTACATCTAGATCGTAGTCGATATACTTGATGCTATTGGCTTCAATTAAGCACGGTGACGCCAGATTACAATAATACACAATTTCATTCTCTTTAAACATAATGATTACATTAAACCATTTATCTTTTGAGAAATAATTAATTGCTAGTTCGCGACTACGCCAAAAATAACCGTCACCTTCAATGACATTCGTTCCTTTTGGTGTTGCTGTGATTACGTAATCACGTGTCTCATAAAGTTTAAGCGCTTCCTGCCAATGACGATGAAACGAGCCATTATATTTATACGCGTAATGTCCAATCTTTTCCATTTTACCTCATTTAAATACAAGTAAGCACTGAAACAGCGCTTACTTTTTTTTTATTCACTAATAGTTTCGCTAGACTCTTCACTATTCGCTTCACTATTTTCTTCACTTGCTACATCACTTGCTTCTTCAGTTGCTTTTGGCGTTATTTCCGTTACTTTACCATCAATAGTAACTGTACTTCCCTCAGCTAGCACTTTTTCACCTGAAGAATCAACTTGTACATCTTGAGTTAACTCAATATCAAAATTAAGATCTGCTCCCGCTTTTAATCCTAATAAAATATTATCCGTAAATATTTCATTAGTGTTTTCACCAATAACTACGTTGGCTGGGCTCATCTCATATGTTTCCCCATCCTGAATCATTGAGTAACTAATCGATACAGTATCTCCTGCCTCAATTTTATAATTTACCTTTTGAACGATACCAAATCCAAAAAATATGATTACTGCTGCCACTAAAACTGACATTGTTAAATTAAACTTATTCATTTTACACTCCAATATTTATATATAAACGCACTACTATAATCACTAAAATAATTAACACAACCAATAAGGCCATTTCAATTACTCCTAGTTTTTGGGCACGTTCACGCTCTTTTTCTAACTCTTTTAACTCTTCGATACTCTCTGCATCTAAATCGACAGCGTTCATGTCTTCATCATCACTGATCTTATCTCCATCAGTAATTGTTCCTTGAGTTAGCTCCTCAACTTCATCAACATCCGCTTCTAAACTAACCTTAACTGCACTCGCGTTATCTACTACCACTTTCGCAGCAGTTTCACTTACCTCGCTAGTTTCTGGTTGTTCTTCTTCCGGTTTGTCTTCACTATTTAGATCAAACTCTGCTAATAAGTCTGGTACTTGCTGATCTTCATCTTCCCCATCATCAAAAAGATCACCAAAAAGATCATTAACGTCCATAAAGTCATTACCTAAGTCACCTGACGGTATTTCACCCTCAATACCAACTGAAGTTTCGTCTTCATCTTCGTCATCGATTCCAAGCGATTCTAATAGCTCGCTTAAATTCATTGTTTCAAATAATGCATCTGGATCTAGAAACTCATCATCGGCAACGTCGCTTAACATCGATGGCGCATCAACCAATTCAATTCCAACTTCTCCACGATCGTCACGTTCTTCAAACTTATTAAGAAGACTACCAATTGGATCAGCTTCGTCGATTTTTGATGATGCTTTTGCCACAGGTTGTACCGGTTTAACCTCTGGGGCCTTAGCCACTTTCTTTTCTTCTTCAATATATGAATTTTTATATTGCTCAAGAATTTCAGTTTTTGCATCAGCAGCAAGCTTACGCTTTTCTTCAGGACTCACATCCAGCGTTTTAATTTCTTCTATTCGTTGCTGGTATACTTTCAAATATTCGTCTTTCATAAATTACCTCTACTTATTTTGCAAATTTAGTTATATTATATCATTTTTAATTAATAGTATGCATTTTTATTGTCAAATGTTATTAAAAATTACTAAGTATTATTTATAATTAACAGTTAGTGCTAATCTGTAAAACAGCACTTAGCTCAAACACTCCTAAAATCGTTTGATTAACCAATTTGTTTATATAGTCTTCTGTTGTTACACAAGATTTAATTTGATGCAAATTTGTTTAAAATTGAATTTGCATCATGGTGTTTAACATTATATGTAACTTCTGTTAAATTAAATCCAACTTGTTTTATTTCGGTAATTCCTGGTGTATTTTTAAGCGTGCTTTCCACCGCTTCTAGTGGTTTCGCAACGGTAACTTGTTTTACAACATCAACATTGTCTAAAACTTGTTTCATCCCTGCTCTAAACTCTTGCAAATACTCTGCACGCAACTTTAATTGTTGCGCTTTTTCTTCTTTAGTTAATTCACGCTCTTTAGCTAATTTACCATAGTAATTAACTTGCTCTAATAATTCTTTACTTATTGCCATTTATCCTCCACGCTATCATACCAAGTTACATCCATTTTATTATTAAACCACGTATATTGACGTTTAGCAAATCGTCTTGTATTACGTTTTACCAGTTCAATCGCTCGTTCTAAGCTAATCTCACCGTCGATATATTGGTGGATCTCTTTGTATCCAATCGCACTTTGACTCGGAAATTCTCGATCAAATTGACGGACTTCCTCGATTAATCCTTGGGCGATCATCGCATCGACACGATCACTGATTCGCTCGTGTAAAATCCGACGTTCACAAGTAATTCCAATTATTTTAAAATTATCGTAATGCGGTTTTGATCCATCATGTTCCTCTTCGATTCCAAGTTCTTTACGAATTAAATAGTTACGAACTCGACTTGGATTTTGAACATCGATATTATCGGTGTTTTCTGGATATAACTCTTGGTATGTTTCTAATATTTTTTGATCATCATATTCACTGTATTTTGAGTTTGACTTATCAAACTGTTTGTTAAAATTATAATCGAATAAAACCGACTGGATGTACAGACCACTACCTCCACAAATTATCGGGACCTTCCCTCGACTTTGAATTTCCGCAATTTTTTCACGGGCTTCGATTTGAAAGTCAGCAACCGTATAATCTTCATCCGGATTTTTTATATCAATCAAATGATGGACAATCCCTTGCATTTCATCGACAGTTACCTTAGCGCTTCCGATATTTAAGTCACGATAAATTTGGGTTGCATCTCCGTTTATAACTTCACCATTTATTTGTCCGGCCAGCTCGATTGAGAACTTGGTTTTCCCAACAGCTGTTGGCCCGACAATTGCTATTATATCATAATTTTGTAAGTTCATTAAAATACTCTCTTAAACATTTTTTCAATTTCTTTAGTTGTTATCTTTACAATAACGGGACGTCCGTGGGGACACGTGTACGGCTGGCGGGTACTATTGAGCGTATCGAGCAAGTTTTCCGCTTCACTTTGATTGATGCGTTGATGCGCTTTAATCGATTTTTTACAAGCCATCGAGATCGCAACTTCATCGAAGTAATGTTCAAACGATGTACTCTTCTTATCAATTATCGTATTGACGATTTCATTGATATCAGTCTCCGCTGAAACTCGCTTACTAATCCAACTATCGACTTCTGTAACCTTATAACTGTTGACCCCAAATTCCTCAACTTTAAATCCAAAGTTTTCAGTTTCATGGGCCAGCGGAGCAAAGATTGCATTATCAGTATCACTTAGAGTGATGATAATTGGTAGTAAACTTTGTTGAAAGACAAACTGACGTTCTTTAAAACTATCGACAATCAATTCATAGTTGATTCGCTCTTGAGCGGCGTGTTGATCGATTAAATAGAGACCTTCACCGTTTTCACAAACAATATAAGTATTGTGTAAAGTTCCGACATAGTTAAATAACGGGAGTTTTTGGGCATCATCGACTTTATTATCATCGGCTTCTAAACTAAATAAACTTGGTGTATGGTTGACATTATCTTTATTCAGTTTAAAAACATCGTATGACTGCTGCGGTGAAACATCACTTTGAGTAGTCGGATTGATACCCGAATTTTGACTATCAATTGGGGCCTTAGGTTGCGCTAATACGCGAGCCTCACGCTCAGATTCCCTATCCTGCTTTTTATCACTAAATAATGTATCAAGTTGGTTACTTAATTCTTTATTTTGCTTTTCGACCATCTCACTATAATCAACATTTTTAATATCAACCGGCTCAGCCATATACGTAAGTTGACCTAGATGCTTTTTAATATTCTCACTAATTAAATCCAGTAAACTATCAACTAGCGATATTTTAACTTGCTGTTTAGTCGGGTGGATATTTACATCGATTAATGCATAGTTAACTTTGATGTTGATAAAGGCGATCGGGTATTGTCCGGTATGTAAAAACGAACCATAGCTCTCAACAATTTTATTTTCAATGTCGTAGTTACGAATTAAACGTTCGTTAAGGCCAATTGTGATATGTGACTTACGACTACGTGTATCGTGAGGATGAGAGCTATACATCTCGATTTCAAAGTGTTCGTTGTGACACTTAAAACTAAGCATATTGCTAGCGATAGCTGCTGAATATTGGTTGGCAATTATCGCACGGATATCGCCATTACCAGATGTCTTAATCAATTGATTATCATTGTTAATTAAGGTAAAACTAACTTGCGGATGAATCAGCGCCAGCTTATTGATGTACTGAACGACTAGCGATAACTCATAAAACGTATTAGATAGGTGTTTATAACGAACTGGTGTATTGTAAAATAAGTTATCAATGGTAATAATTGTTCCCTTATTCATCGCCATGCTGTCAATTGTGTAGTTCTCGTCATCGACCTTAGTTAATTTCTTTCCACCAATTCCATCGGTAGATGAGCAAATTGTAACTTGACTAACTGCATAGATCGAGGGCAGCGCCTCACCTCTAAATCCTAACGTCGATATTTTAAACAAGTCTTTATCATCATAAAGTTTACTTGTGGCATGACGTTTGATTGAAAGTGGCAAGTCAGTTTCTGACATACCACTTCCATTATCTTTGATTTCAATCTTTTTGATTCCAGAATCTTTAAGTTCAATGCGAATCATCGAACTTTGGGCATCCAAAGAGTTTTCAACTAGCTCTTTAACAACTGAAAGCGGACGTTCAATTACTTCTCCGGCAGCTATTTTATTGGCTAGCACTTCTTTCATTACTTTAATTTTTGACATTTTATTCCTCGTAATTTAGTTTTGCTTTGATACGACCTTTATTATCAATTTCTTTAATAGTAATTTCTACTTCTTGATCAAGTTTGACTACGTCTTCTGTATTTTCAACTCTTCCTTTAGCAAGGTCTGAAATATGTACTAATGCATCACCCTTGCTATCAAATTTAACAAAAGCACCAAACTTTTCAATTCGCACTACTTTACCAGTGTATACTTCACCAACTTGGTATTCTTTTACAATCTCTTCGATAATTGCACGGGCACGGGCCATCATTTCTGGCTCAATTCCATAGATTGCAACTAATCCATCTTCTTCAATGTCGATTTTCACGCCAGTTTCATCGATGATTTTATTAATCATCTCTCCACCTTTTCCAATAACATCCTTGATTTTCGCAACCTTGATTTGTAGGGTTTCAATCTTCGGTGCAAAATCGCTTAACGTTGGATTTGGCTCGCTAATGACACTGTTCATGTGCTCTAAAATGTGCAGACGCCCTACTCGCGCTTGCTCTAAAGCTTCAATTAAGATTTCTTTTGTAATTCCCTTAATTTTAATATCCATTTGAATCGCACAAATACCATCGCTCGTTCCTGCGACCTTAAAGTCCATATCACCTAAGTGGTCTTCTAAACCTTGAATATCCGTTAAGATGGTATAACTTCCATCTTCATCACCAATTAATCCCATTGCAATCCCAGCAACTTGTTTTTTAATTGGTACTCCTGCTTGCATTAGCCCCATACTTCCGGCACACACGCTCGCTTGCGAAGAAGATCCATTACTTTCTAAAATTTCTGATACGACACGAACTGTATATGGGAACTCTTCATATTTAGGCATTACCACGCTAAGTGCTTTTTCCGCTAGGTTTCCATGACCAATTTCACGACGTCCAGGACTTCCGATTCGTCCACACTCACCTACTGAGTATGGTGGAAAGTTATAGTGTAACATAAATAGTTTTTCAGTTTCTAATTCAAAACCATCAAGTAACTGTCCATCCATCTTCATTCCTAAAGTGATGGCTGCTAGCGCTTGTGTTTCCCCTCGCGTAAATAATGCTGAACCGTGTGCACGTTTTAAAATTCCAGTTTCGCTTGTTAAAACTCGTACTTCATCAGTACTACGCCCATCGGGACGTAAGTTATCATGGATGATTAACTCACGGAAGATTTCCTTAACACGCTTATCAAATGCGTTATGAACAAGTTTCTCCATCGTTTCATCTTCACATGCAAAATCTTCAATGATTTGTCCTTCTAACTCACTTAGGCGTTCTGCTTTTTCAAGCTTAGTTTGAATTTTCATCACTTCAATGATTTGCGCATCAAACTTTGCGACTAACTGTTCATTAATTTCCGCTTCAAGTTCATGAACTGGGCGAGTCCACGCTGCAGTTTCGATTCCTAGGTCGGCTTTAATTGTATTTTGGAACTCAACAATTTTCTTAATCTCGCTATGAGCAAGTAAAATCGCATCGGCAATTTCCGCTTCACTTAGTTCATTAGCTTTAGCTTCAACCATGTTAATCGCATCATATGTTCCCGCAACACGTAACTCTAAATCACTCGCTTCACGCTCAGCAACAGTAGGGTTAACGATAAACTGACCATCGATACGACCGATATGAACTGCCCCAATCGGACCTTCAAATGGAATTGAGCTACTTAATGATAATGCCAAACTAGCTGCATTAATCGCCGTTACTTCTGGTTCATTATCCTTGTCAATTGACATTACTGTTGTAACAATTTGGATTTCACGCTTGTAACCATCTGGGAATAACGGACGGATCGGACGGTCAATCAGCCTTGCAGCTAAAGTTGCATTATCCGATGGGCGGCCTTCACGTCTAGAAAAACTACCGGGAACTTTACCCGCTGCATAAAGTTTTTCTTCATAGTTGACAATTAATGGGAAGAATCCACGATCTTCCTCTTTCTTACTTAAGACACTAGTTGCTAAAATTTGCGTATCTCCGTATGCAACCATTGCACTTCCCGTTGCTTGTTTGGCAAACTTTCCAATCGAAACTTCTAAATCACGTCCACCGATTGCTAATTTATATGTACTTTCCATATTTCTCCTTTATATAAAATTAAATAGCCGAATAATTTTCAGCTATTTTAGTTCAACGATTATCGTATCAATTTTCTTTCCACTCTCAGTATTTACTGTAAATGAAAAATCACTATCTTCAATAACTTCTCCATCTTCAGGAATTCGCTCAGCGAGTTCCAGGATGTATCCAGCTATTGTATCTTCATCTGTTTCTGGAGCAATATCTTCACTCTCAAATAGATCGTTGAAATCATTGATTGAAAAGTCTCCATTAATTTTAAATTTATTATCTGATAATTTGGTGTATTCGTACTCAACACTTTCGTGTTCATCCCAAATTTCACCAACAAGTTCCTCGATAATATCTTCCATGGTACAAAGTCCAACAATTGTTCCGCGTTCATCAACAACAATCGACATATGACTGTGTTTTTGTTGCAGTGTCACTAGTAACTTTTGGATTTTCATCGTATCTGGAACGTGAATTGGTTCTCTCACAATTGCTCTAATATCAACATTCTGATCTGACGTATAATACATATAAAAGTCACGTTCATATAAGATTCCGACAATGTTATCACTATCGCCATCGTAGACAGGAACTCTTGAGAATTTCTCCCGTTTTAATAACTTTAAAATATCTTCAATCGAGTCATCGACTGATATCGAAGTAAACTTGTGTTTAGGTGTATATATTTCTGAGACCCTCGTTTCATTAAATTCAACAGCGTTTCTAATTAGCTCACCGTCTTCCGCTTCCAGCTTACCTTCATCTTCACTCTCTTGAATTATTGTTAGTAACTCATCCTCAATCTCACTATACTCATTACCTTCATTGTCGTCGTTTTCAAATAACCTTTGGATACGGTGGTTGATAACTAAGAATACAAAGACAATCGGTTTAAACAGCTTGATTGATAAGTTTAAAAACGTTTCAAGTCCATATAACATTTTCTCCGGATTAGTAACCCCGTAAATTTTAGGAACAATCTCTCCAAAAATTAGGATTAGGATTGTCATGATTACCGTCGATAGTAAAACTCCGTACTTCGGTGAAATTGTTATAAAGAATGATGAAGCAAACGAAGCTAATAAGATATTAACAATGTTGTTAAACACGATGATAGTTGTCGAAGAACGTTCGTAGTTCTCGATTAACTTTAGTATCTTTTGCGCTTTCTTATCCCCATTTTCGCTCTTGCTTTTAATCCGAATTCGATTAACCGAGGCTAGTGCCATCTCCAGACCCGAATTCATTGCACTTAAAGCTAAAAGGCCAATAATTATGAAAATTAATGTAACTAAACTTGATCCTTCAAAGGTTTGAGTTGCTACTGTTGTAAACAACTCCAAACAGGACCCAGGTTCAAATGATATCATTGATATACTCCTTAAATATAGTCAACTTTGTGCGGTTCAGTCATTTCTAAACCTTCAAAGTTCTTTTGTCTTAATAACTCGTAAGTTATCATTGCTGCACAGTTGGATAAATTGATTGAGCGCATCTCTTCACTCATAGGAATTCTAAATGTATCATTTTCATATTGATTTAAAATTTCTTTTGGAATCCCTGTGCTTTCTTTACCGAAAACAATATAAAAATCTTCAGCAGCTGTCGCATCTAATTTATCGTAAGTTTGTTTTCCGTATCTTGTTAATAATCCGATGTTTTGCGGGTTGTTTTTAGCAACAAACTCCTCAAACGAATCATATTCATACAACTCAACTTGATCAATAAAATTAGTTGAGCTACGGCGTAATTCATTGGCTTTGTAATTTAAGTCAAACCCTAATGGGTGGATTAAATGTAATGCCGCCTTAGTCGCCACACAAGTACGCATAATATTTGCGGTATTTGGTGGAATTTCTGGTTGATATAAAACTATATGTACTTTCATCTTAGTCCTCTAAATCATCTTCTGTTAAGAAGTCTGATAATGACTCATCAACATTGATTACATTATCTTCATCATCTGTTGAATGTACTGGTGCCACATCATCTTCTTCTTCAATTAACTCACCATCATCATTTAAGTAATCAGAGATAGTTGTTCCAAGTTGCATTGAACGGTGCTTTCTAATTTCAATCATCGTGTATTTATCTTGTAAATCCCACTTATCTTCAACCATTACAAATCGTCCATCAACCATTAAATCTGTATAAATAGTTGCAATCATTTCTTCTTTAGATTCAAAATTATAACTTTCAAAACCAATTTCGTCAACGATGTTACGTAAATCTACCGCTTCACCAGTTTCATTAATTTGATTAATTATATATTCAATAATACTTACTTTCATCTTTTCCCCTTACATTTCATCTTTAGCAACGATTCCGATAACATCTAAACCGCTTACTAATACATGTTTAATCGCTGTATACATTAACATTTTATTTTGTGCTACACTTGGATCTTCGGTAAATACGCGCTCTTGATTATAGTATCTATGGAACAATGCTGCTAAATCATATAGATAGTTACACATAATGTGTGGTAAGCGTTTATTTGCAGCTTCACTTATTACTTTCGGATAAATTGATAAGTGACTGATAATTTCCGTTTCCAATTCACTAATGCTTGTTAGTTGCGCTCCAGGAGTAATCTCCTTTTTTACACAATCGTTTAATACTGAACTAATTCGTGCATTCGCATATTGAATGTAGTACATTGGATTATCCATCGATTGTTCACTAGCAACTTTAATATCAAAATCAAGTTGGGTGTCTGGTGAACGCATCACAAAGAAGTAACGTAATGCTTCACTATCGATTTCCTTTAGTAAATCTTTAATCGTTACACTTGTACCAGCACGTTTACTCATCTTTACTTTTTCATTATTATTCAAAATACTTACCATTTGAATTAATGGAACTTCAAACGCTTCCGGTTGTTGCCCAAGCGATTGAATCGATGATCTAACACGAGCCACGTATCCATGGTGATCTGCTCCCCAAATATCAATTAGGTGATCAAAACCACGATTGTACTTGTTTAAGTGATATGCGACATCCGCAGCTAAATATGTAAATGACCCATCACTCTTTTGAATCGCACGGTCTTTCTCGTCAAAGTACTTACTCGTACGTAACCACATTGCTCCATCTTCTTCGTATAAATCACCACTAGCATTTAGGGTGTTAAGCGCATCAGCAACTTCATTGTTTTTATATAGTTCACGTTCACTAAACCAGCTATCAAAGGTAATGTTAACATCTGCTAAGATTTTTTTAATTTCTGCTAAGTTGCGAGCATAACCATATTCCGTGAAGAACTCAACTGGCTCATCTTTTTTCGTTTCACCAAATTCAGCAAATAGTTGCGCGGCAATATCTTTGATATCTTGACCACGGTATCCGTCTTCTGGGAACTCCCCAACAGTTGTGAATTTTTCTAAGTAAAAATACTGTACCGATAACCCTAAGTTATTCATTTGACTACCAGCGTCATTAATATAGTATTCACTAGTAACATCGTATCCCGCTTTTTTCATAATACGAATTAAGGCATCTCCATACGCTCCACCTCGAGCGTGACCTAGGTGTAAGTCTCCCGTTGGATTTGCCGAAACATACTCAACTAGGTATTTTCCGTTGTTTAATTTAGGATGTTGTCCGTAGTTTTCATCAATCGTTGCCACAATGTCATTTAAATACTTTGTCGTAGTAAAGAAGTTAATAAATCCCGGTCCAGCAATCTCTACTTTTTCGATATACTCATCGCACTCGAATTGCTCAGTAATAAGCGTGGCAATCTCACGTGGGTTTTTCTTTAGTTGTTTAGTTAATTTCATCGCTGTATTTGTCGAAAAAGTCCCGTTTTTAATATCCTTTGGTTTTTCTAACTCAACTTCAATTTCCGTTTCAAAGTTGTTTTTGACAATCAATGAAAGTTGATTGATAATCTTTTGTTCAATATCTGTTATAATCATTTTTCCTCCACTTTAAAATTTTGTTTTACTAAGCAGTTATCTTCACGCATAAAATGAATTTCAATACTTAATATTTTACCATATTTACTTAGTTTATAATATTTATTTTCAATTTTCAAGTTCATGGAAAACGGCTGACCTTCAACCATTGTTTCAAACAGACTTTCGGTGATACAAGTTCCATCGTGGACAAGATTATAATTGACAAACCCGTGGCGACGAATCTCGGCCTTTTCCTCATCGAATTTAAGGATTGTTTTGGTTTTTTGTTTATCCGTATACTCGATTGTCTCCGGATCAAATCGACAAATATACTTTTCGACTGTAGTTTGACCTTCGACCGTTGTTTCAATAACTATTTTTGCTTTATTCATCTACTTCCTTATTCCATATGTTTTACCGCTTACACTGATTTTTAAGTTAGACTTAAACATTGCAACCAGCGGAGAAACTTCTTCTAATTTTTTTATTTTTCCATTTTTCATTTTTATATAGACCGGTTCTTGACCGTCATATACGCGTTTAGTGTAATCGTTCATCTCCCATGTATAAAGACAATCTTCAAGGTGGTCGATTACTAATTTTTCGTGATCCAGCAGGGCGCTACACAATTTAAATAATTTTTCATCACTCTCGTTATTACGCAGTTCGGCAATGATGTGATAAAGACGCATATCATCAAGTTCAATAAAATCTTTAACATCGATCTCTTCAGTGTCATAGAAACTTAGCAAACTAGCTAAATCAGCTTTAAACTTGTAGTCTTCTTCATGTAATTCCGAGATTCTTTTTAAGATTTCTGCTACCAAAAGTTCATAACCAGAAGATTTATCATTAAGGTACACTTGGTTAAACATATGGTACCGACTCATTAGAAAATCTTCAATCGTGTGGACTCCTTTTTCTAAGAACACAATTTTATCATCTTCAGTATCGATGATTTTAAGTAGTCTTTGCAAGTCAAATTTACCGTACGATACTCCACAATAATAACTATCACGAACTAAATAATCCATTCGATCGGCATCGATACTTGATGATAGAATACTGTTTAAGAGCTTATTCGGATGAATTTTACGGATGAACATCGTTACATCTTCATAATATTTTTGATCTTTCAAGATTCCGTTAATTTGCGTCGTTTCATGCTCAATGATATCGACAGTCATCTGTTCATGATCGTACGCAAAGAAATATTCAGATGCATGAGAATATGGTCCATGACCTAAATCGTGCAGCAAACATGCCACATACAAACCTTTTTTCTCGTATTCATCAAAGCGCATTCCACTCTTTTGTTCTAATACTTCAACTATTTGCGTCGCCAAATAATACACACCAATACTATGTGTATATCTCGAGTGCTCGGCACCCGGAAAAATTAAATACGACAGTCCCAACTGTTTAATCCCACGTAATCGTTGCATCTCTTTTGTTCGAATCAATGCTTCGATTATTTCATCTTCAATATTAATATCCCCATATAATACATCACGTATAACCATCTCTCTCCTTTTTAAAACTCTTTTAGTTTTGTTATTAAGCCATCAAATGACAAATCATAAACCATTTCACCGTCGACTTCGGCAAAGTGGTGATTAGCTCCGGGCCCACAAAAACTCGGGCAACCATCCTCGATCTCTAGTACGCTAATATTTAATGCATCAGCAATTTGCGATTTAGCATTATCATAACTAAGACCACGTTTTTTATTATGACATTTCAAACAGTAAATTACATCCATTAAGCTCCTTTTCCTTAATATTATATCATGAAACAAACCTAAACTTTTTTGTTTAGGCTGTTTTTGTTTTTTTTACTTTTTTAATTTTTTTAAGTTCTTCTAAGCGCGCGAAGTAGTTATCAAACTTACGTTTCATTCGCTCTTCATTCACTCGCGAGTTAGGGAAATCATAAACTCGTTTAACAATTGGACCACTCGGTTCATTGACCACAATGATTCCCATGAATTTATAATCTTGATAACGAGAACGGTTCTTATCGTATTCAAAAACCATCCACTTATCACGAATTGCCCCTTTGGCCAATTCATAGTTTTTTCGACTCTTTGTTTCATAGACGATTTTGTTATCATAGTCGATAATATCGGCTTCAATTTTAATTCGTCCTAAACAGATAACTCGGTTAGTTGCATAGTTCTCAGAAAGCATTCCTTTTTTCTTTAAATATTCAACCCCACGCTCTTCAGCCAAATCCCCACTTTTGACTTGGCGATTAACACTACGTTCAAAAATTATGTACGAGCGTTCAAAACCAAATTTCTCAATTTTCTCCGGTTGCATCGCATCGACGATACTAATTCGATACTTCTTCTCCTCATCGGTAAACTTACGACGTTTATATGCAGTGGCAGGAGTTGGTTTTTTCGAATGTTGCTTTGGTGCTACTTTTTGTTTCTCAATCATTATCAAAGCCTTTCATTTCCATTTTCTTTATTGCTTCAAATCTAGTTACTAACTTTCGTTGCGTAATTGTAATCTCTTCAAAATCTCCAATAATTTGATTCATATGCCTCGACAAATTATTATATCGTTTATTAAACCGTTCAAACTCAAGACTAAGTTTATCTAACTCTGATTCAATCAGCGAGATATTTTGCGCTCGTTTATAATCAGTGTTGATGTTTTCCAGCATCGTTATTAGAGCAATTAAAGTCGTCGGTGAGGCTAACCACACCTTGCGTTTATAACTATATTCAACAAGCGTACTAGTTTCCATCACCTCTAAGTAAATCGCCTCACTGGGGATAAACATTATTGCAAAATTAACTGTTTCTCCACCTATTATATATTTACTACTTATATCATCGATATGCTTTTTTATGTCGCGGACAAACAAGTTTTTAAACCCGACTTCCGCCGTTTCTAAGTATTGCAAATAATTTTCTAGCGGAAACTTCGAATCGATACATACTTTCTGCCCTAAGCTATTACTCATAATCGCCAAATCAACAACAACCCCAGTTGATAGCTTATCTTGCTTAGCAACGCTGGGATTTTGCAGCCCAAATTGATTGTCGATCAATTGATACAATTGAATCTCACCAAATGTTCCACGCGCTTTCGTATTTCCTAGAATCATCGATAAATCAACGATCCGCTCTTGCAGACTGTTTAGTGATTGATCAATTCCCGATATTTTGACTAACTGTTTTTCAATTTCGACGTTTTTCACCCTTTGATCTTTAGCTTGAATCGTTTGCTTTTCATCCAAATCTTTAAACATCAGTTTAATAACTGCTTCGATTTGCTGATTGGTTTGCAACATATTCTTATCGATGCGTTCAATTTGCTCTTTGATTGTTTGGTTTTGGATACTATTAGCTTGTTTTAATAACTGCGATTGACCATTTAGTCGCGTATCTAAAAGTTGCATGAGCAGGTTATTTTGCGCTTTAATTGCATCAATGCCTTCAAAACGACGATGCTTGGTGATTATTATTACAAGTACTACTACAGCCACAACCAAGCTAACAATAACTACGTATTCCATCATTTTTTACCTTCACCAATCGCTTCAAACTCAACAGTGATGATTCTTTCAGTATTCAGTTGGTACTCTGTTATACTTTTTTGATTGTTAGCACGGTACTCATACCCAGTTTCTGTTTTTGTAAGCTTCTCGTTTTTGATTGATGCCGTTGTATTTAAAGCATAATCGATTTCCTCATTTAGGTTTAAATTAACGTTGGTTTGCGGTCCATTTAAAATTACCGAATCGGTTACTAACTTGGCAATATTAAGCGTCGCTTTTTCCGTATTAGTAAGCGCTACATTATTAGCGATCGTATTAGTTACATTAAATTGGGTTTTACCGATATTCGAAGATAGCGTCTTGATAATCGAGTTAGAGATCGACACTCCAAAGTGATCACCATCGACAATCAAATTAGCAGTATCAATATTGGAAACATCGACATTACCTGTCGTCGATTGGATATTAATATCATTTGCAATTAATCCATCAACGCTACTTTGACCACTAATATTAACAATCTTCAAACTGTTGATTTTAGCCTGCTCGGGAATATAAATATTTACCGTTTCTTTTTTAGTAATCAGGTTGCTACGATTGTACGAATACTCAGATACATACAATGTCTCACCTTCTTGGTAAGTATAAATATTAGATGTCGGATTGTTCTCTTCACTATAAATATGCTCAATTTTAATATCGTTATCAACCGTTGTCGAAACTGTCACGTTTGCATCATCAAAGTCAACGATGATATTCTCAATTGGATTTTGATTTAAATCGATGTTCTGAACATCCTGCTTGTAATTAAATTCAATAAATTTAGTACAGAGTATTAAGAATAATAGAAATAGTCCAATACTATAAAAATATTTCATATTTAGTCCTTTCGAATCGGTTTAAATGAGTAGCGATGTATGCCGATAATCGCACCGTGTTTGGCAATTGCCTCGCGATGTTTTTTCGTTCCATATCCGACATGAGCTGCAAATCCATACTCTGGATACTTTTCACCCAACTTAATCATTTGCGAGTCTCGAGCATCTTTCGCAATAATCGAGGCCGCAGCAATACTGTTACTATTATCATCACCTTTAGTTATCGCTGCTGATTCGATCCCTCTAAACCTTAAGTACTCGTGATCAATCAAGATCTAGTCCGGTGTCGTATCTAGTTTACGAACCGCCTTACGCATCGACTTATGAATCGCTGTACTTATACCTATTTTATCAATTGTTTGCGGTGATGCGGAAACAATTGCATAACATAGTGCTTTTTCTTTGATTTCAGCAGCAAGTTTTGAAATTTGCTTGTGGGAAAGTTTTTTAGAATCACGAAGTCCATAAATAGGTGTATCCGGATCTAAAATAACTGCACCAACGGTAACCGGACCGGCTAGTGGACCACGTCCCACTTCATCTACTCCAGCGATGTAGCGATACCCTTGGTCGTAAAGTTCTAGTTCGTTCTTATGTTTTTCGGTGTATAGATTAATTAAGTTCATCTAATATTATGTTTCCGAACTTTTGATTTCTAAAGTCATTGATAATCACGTTAGTTACGCGCTCATAGTCAGCTTCATTACCACGTAATAACGCTCCAATTTTGCGCGCTATTCCATCGTAGATTTCCTCGTAATCCAATTCTTGCTCCGGATCAAGAGTCAGACCATAACGAGCCTTTAAAGCTTTCGGGTATGACTTGGCTAAGAAATTAATCATATATACAGCCACATCATCTTTAGGCACTACTTCATCTTTGATTAAAGAACATAAAACTAGGCTAAAACCACTATTGATATTTTCAATTTTCGGTACTAAGATCCCAGGAGTATCTAATAGTTCGATATTTTTATCAAGCCTAACCCACTGCTGTTGTTTAGTAACTCCGGGACGATTTCCAATTTTAGTTTTCTTACTGTTTAGCATAAAGTTGATGAACGTTGACTTTCCAACGTTGGGCATCCCCATTACCAACACACGAATAACCTTGTTAATTCCTTTTTTCTCGAATTTTTCTGTAATGTGCGCTGATACTTCCTCAATTTTCTTTTTAACTTTAGTGTTACCTTGAGTATTCTTTAAATTTGCAGTTATCGTATCATAACCTTGCGCTTCATAATAATCACGGAATTTTTCCAACTCTTGATTATTTACTAAATCCGCTTTCGAAAATACTAATAATTTTGGTTTATGCTTAGTAATATCTTCTAACATTTCATTGTGCGATGACAATGGAACTCGGCTATCGATAATTTCGACTACTAAATCGATTGTTTTTAATTTGGAAATTATTTCCTTTTTGGCCTTGAACATATGCCCAGGATACCACTGAATTTGCTTACTCATATTACCTTCTTCCTTTTATATTATAACTCATATTGACTTTAATAAAAAAAGAAAGTCAATTCTCATTGACTTCTTTTGCTGGCGATTATCGTCTTTCTTTAATTCTCGCAGCTTTACCACTTCTTTCACGTAAGTAGTATAATTTAGCACGTCTAACTTTACCTTTACGAGTTACAGTTAAACTAGAAACGTTTGGTGAGTTTAATGGGAATACTCTTTCCACACCTACACCATTAGAAATTTTTCTAACAGTGAAGCTTTCGCTTACACCTGATCCACGACGTCCGATTACTACACCTTCGAATTTTTGAATTCTTGATTTTTCACCTTCTACGATACGTACATCAACATTAACAGTATCTCCAACACGGAATGCTGGTAAGTCTGTTCTAATTTGTTTACTAGTAATACTTTCAATTAATTTACTTTGCATAAATGCTCCTTTAAAGTGCTCACTTAATCACTCATTTCGACCAGAGGAAAACACTATCTATTTTTTACCAAACTATTATAACACAAAACAACTGACATTTCTTATGTTTTTAAAAAAAGTTTTTGAAGCTGCTATGCAAATCAAAAATGTCCCCAAAATCTTGTGTAGATCGAGGACATAATTTAAGTTTAGACTTAAGCTTTGTTTTCTAATAATCGTTGTTTTTTATCAACTATTGCAGTATATAAAATATCTGAAGATGAGTTAAGCGCTGTCTCACAAGAATCTTGTAAAACGCTAATAATAAATCCAACTCCAACAACTTGTTGAGCAATTTCTGGACTAATCCCGAATAAACTACAAGCTAAAGGAATTAATAAAAGTGATCCCCCACTAACTCCACTTGCACCACAAGCACTAACCGTTGCAAGTAATGATAGCAATAACGCCATTGCAAATGTAACTTCAATTCCTTGCGACATCGCTGTTGCTAAAGTTAAGATTGTAATGGTAATTGCCGCACCACCCATGTTGATTGTTGCTCCTAATGGGATTGATAAGTTGTATAGTTCACTGTGGATTCCTAATTTTTTCGCGAGTGCGATGTTTACTGGAATGTTAGCAGCAGAACTACGCGTAAAGAAGGCTGTTAAACCACTTTCTTTTAAACACATAAATACTAATGGATATGGATTTTCTTTTGTGTAAATTAACGTAATTAGTGGGTTTACAACTAATGCAATAAATAACATTGCACCAAGTAAGTTTCCTAATAGCGCACCGTAAGCCAGGATTTCTCTAAATCCAACAGCTACAATACTTTGGTACATAAGACCCATAATCCCTAGTGGTGCAAGTGAGATTACAAATTTAATGATTCCTGAAACTGCTTCTGATACGTCAACTAAGAAGTTCTTTGTTGTCGCGCTCGCTTGTTTCAGCATCACCCCAAATAAAATCGACCAAGTTAAGATTCCTAAATAGTTTCCTGTCGCTAACGCGTTAATTGGATTGTCAACAACGTTGGTTAAGATCGTCCCAAAAACATCATAGATACTTTGCGGTGCTGATGAAATATCCTCAGCTACTTTTAAAGTTATTTCAACTGGATTGGCAAAACTGATGAAAACCGCTACTAGTGCCGAGATAAATGTCCCTAGTAAGTATAATTTTACAATCGATGCCATACTTTTATAGTTTCCACCTTCATGGCTGGCAATTGTATTAATGATTAATACAAAAACTAAAATTGGGGCAATCGCTCTTAATGCTCCAGTAAACAATAATCCTAATACGTTGAGGCTATCTAATATAGTTCCAATAAATGGCACACCCTCTAAAACAGTATTTCTAAGTAAGGCTAATACTGTCCCAACTAGCATCCCGATTAATATTTTTACAACTAAATTTAGGCTTAATATTTTTTTCATAAACACTCCCTTTAACTAATATTATAGCACTTTTTTTGTAAAATAAATATATTTTTTACATTTTTTTTACAAATGTGCGATTATCACCTTACTTTATTTATTGCCGTAATTCGCGATTTCATCACTACACCACGGAGCGTTTTATTACTTAACAGCTGGGCCTTGATATTTCTTAATTTTACTTTTCTTCGTAGGTACTTTGTGTTACGCTTGTACTGATAACTCACCTTCGATAAATCACTTGAGTGGTGGAAACTATCCGCTAGCGCGATTGCACTGTTTAACGCAAAACTTATTCCCTCTGCCGAACTAGGGCTAATAAACTTACCAGCTTCTCCAATTAAATAACAACTACCATCCGCACTGACAATTTTCGAAACTTTACTTGGGCGAATCAATACAGTTCCTTCGCTTCTAAACTCTTCCCCAAATTCATAGCCTTGGGCAACCAGTTTGCTTTTCATCAGTTCAAACTTAGCCGTGGCATCGACACCTGGTTTCGATCCAAACCCTAAGTAGAATAAATCACCTTTCGTAAATCCCCAGCCGTAGTAATCAGTTATTTCGCTCCCAAATACGCAAATAAACTGTGGACTAACCTTCGCATTTTTATAAACTTTTTGATACGATGCATAACGCTCTGCTTTACGGTTATTTTCTTTAAAAAAGGTATTACGAACCTTTGACTTAGCACCGTCAGCCCCAACTAGTATTCGGGATTTAATCGTTATCAGCTCCCCACTTTTAGCTTTGTAAGTAACCGCATATAAATCTTCAACCTTTTCCAATTTGATGATCATTGCACTCATAATCTTTTCAACATTGCTACTCACCGTTTGCTTGTATAAAAAGCGATCAAACTTTTCACGATTCATATTCAAATACGAACGCTTATATGATTCAATAAGATTATTGTCAAAATCAAAGGTTTTTACATTTAAAATTTGTGGACTCTCGAGTACCTCATTTGGTATATTTAAATTTAAAGCAGAAATGCTCGCTTGCGCAGCTTCTGAAAGTAAGCCCCCACAGCTTTTTAAATTATTATTATTAATATCATATTCTTCATCAAAATTACGTTTATCAATCAACGCAATGCGAATTCCCGCATCCTGCATTAACATCGAAAGTGCCGATCCCGACGGACCACTTCCCACGATAATTAAATCAAATATTTTATTCATTATTGCTCCCTTAAATTTCAACTTATTATAGCATAATTATACGGGTTTCATTGTTATATTCATGTAACATAAGGTCTCGCCTTATCGTTTTTTTTTACACGTGATTATTTTAATTCAAAGTTTTTAAACATATGCAAAGCGACTGCCGTCCCTAATCTATCTTCAGCGTTTTCACATAGATTTTGAATCTGATCTTCAAAACTAGTAATTGTCTCGACAACATTTGCAAACTCTGTTGGTGTCGTATTAATAATTTTCAAACTCTTATCAAATATCGTATTGATCGTTTCGATAATAACCGCTCGTATCGGCTGCTCCAAATCGGGTATCGCACATACACCAACGCCACTGTTGATTTTCATTGCAACACTAAGTTTTGAGCTTAACGAACTTAGTGAACCAGTTTTAATAATCAGCTTCGACTCTAGTAAACTTCGATATTGCCTGAAAAACTCTAAATAGTCATTTTCAGCACCGAAGAATACAATTACTTGTGAACTGGTAATACTCGAGGTTAAGTCAAAATCGATATTTGTCACTTCGACATTAATCTGTGGATTTTCTCCTAACTGCTTTGCTAGCGCTAAGTATTTATCTGTTTCTAAAATAACTGTTACATTCATTTTACTCCTATATTTTTTGATTGTCTTCTTAACTATTATTATATAATGAATGTGCTATAATATAGATATAATTTTAATAGGAGGTATTTTTATGACAATGACAACATTTAATTTGAAACATGAGAATATTTTAATCGGACTTGAAAACCGATATAACGTGTCAGAAGTTAAGTATAATATTATAACTGGTAACTTTGTTTATGTTGATAAAAACGGTGAAAAGAAACATATTCACATCGACTCTTTAATCAATCATATGAAATATGAAAATCTAGCAAATGATGAATTATTCCAATTACTAGACCGTATTAATTCAAGTTATTTCCCTAGACGGATTCGTGATAGTTTCGTTGAATTTTACGAAGCGAACAATCTGAAAATTCCGAGAAATATTTTTATTACTCACTCACTAGTAGAGTTCCATGATCATGAAGACCAAATCTTCTATTTACAGTATGAAGACGATTTTGATTTAATGTTCAAGCAGGCCGAGAAATATCTAAAATAGCAAAAAAGTCAAATCCACGATTGGGTTTGACTTTCTTTATTGGCACTAGTTACACGTTGAAGACATCATCATCAATCGGGGCAATATTAGTACTCTTGATATATCCATTTCCTTTTGTTGAGAAAAAGTCATGGTTTTTTGTATTGGTATCGATTCCGTTAATTACTAATGGGTTAACTTGATCGTGTGTTACATTGAAGTACGTTTCCAACCCTAAGTTTTCTAAAGCGCGGTCCGCATTGTATTTTACGTATGTAAGCACTTCTTCCTCTAAACCTAGTTCTTTATATAGTTCATTTGTATAACTGATTTCCAGCACATACAAACTTTCCATTAGTTCAATAACTTTAGTTTTTAATTTAAGCTGTGTCGGTTCATCGAACTTACCAAGTTCACGTTGCGCTAAAATACCGGAGAACTTACCATGTACTTCTTCATCACGAATGATTAAGTTGATAATTTCACCTGATCTAATCAACTTTCCTTGTCCAGCCATGTATAAGGGAAAGAAGAATCCTGAGTAGAATAAAAATGTTTCAAGCATCACACTTGCCGCTAACGACAAATAGTAATCTTCATCACTATCGATATTGTTATAATAACTGTCGACTATCGCTGCTTTTTGCTGCATAAAGTCATTTTCATGAACCCATTCAAATAGTTCGTTGATACGCGCCATAGTACTTAACGTACTGAAGATTGTCGAGTAACTCTTAGCGTGCATCTGCTCCATCATCGCTTGGAACGTAAAAACTGCTTTGGCATGTAAGTTTTCCGTTTTCATCGCAATGTTCGGCATTCCGTCTCCACCTTGGACAGTATCAAGCAATGTTAGTCCAGCTAAAATCTTTTCGTACGTATCACGTTCGGTATCTGATATTGCGCCACTTTCCCACATTAATTTATCTTCACTAACCGGGATTTCTTCGTCCACCCAAAATTGACGAACATTTTGGTCCCAAAAATCTTTGTATAACTGATCGTCTAGATCATTCCAATTTACTGCTAACTTCATATTCCTCCTATTTATACACTACAACTTTCACATTCATCAATGCTCAAGTTTTTGGTTCTTACATAGTATATAGATTTTATACCTTTTTTCCAACTATAGTAATAAAATTTTGCCAAATCGGCTGTAGTATTCTCATTTGTAACAAATAGCACTAATGATATCCCTTGATCTACGTGTTTTTGCGCCGTTGCAACTAAATCAATTAGGCGCATTTGGTCCATACTATATGCCGACTTGTAGAAAAACATATTATCGCTAGCTAAATATGGCATCGGATAGTACGTTGTTGAGTTACCGTACACGCGAGTTTCAATATGATTGACAATCGGTTGAATTGAAGCCGTGGCATTTTGAATATAAGAAATCGATTGAGTTGGGGCAACCGCTAAACGATAACTATGATACAAACCATGATCTTTTATTTTTTTACTTAACTCGCTCCACATTTGCGCTGTAGGAACTTTGATGTTGGCAAATAAGTCAGCAACACATTCAAATTCAAAGCTAAAATCACTATCGTACTTTTTAAAGTAATCACCGTTGTAGTAATCACTTAGTTCAAACCCTTCAAATGTAGTTTTTAATTCAGTCGCCAAATTATTACTTGATACAAGCGAGTAATAGTTGATTGTCATAAATAAGCAATCAACAAATTCACGGGCTTGTTCCGACTCGTATCTAATCTTCTCTTTAACGAAAAATCCATGAAGATTCATCACTCCTAGGCCAACAGAATGAAACATTTCATTGGCTTTTGATATACCTGGTGCATTGGCGATATCGGAAAGCATACTAACGCTCGTTAACGCTCGCATACTACTATCGATAGTTTTAGCAAAATCTTCACTTTGCATCAAGTTAACGATATTAAGTGAACCAAGATTACAACTGATGTCATATCCAATTTCATCGGCTTGACCATAATCAGTAATATTACTTACTTTCTGAATTTGGAAAATTTCTGTACACAAGTTTGACATTTTAATCTTACCGATCGCTTTAAGCGGGTTGGCTTCATTGACATTATCGATAAACACTAAATATGGATATCCACTTTCAAACTGCGTTAATGCGATTAATTGCAGCATTTCTCGGCTATCGATATAACGACGACGAATTTGTTTGTTTTCTAAAAGTTGGTCATACATTACATTTAAATCCATCTCATCTAAGTACTGACCGTACTCTTCGTATACATTATGGGGATAGAATAACGCCATCTTCTCGTTATTTTTTGCCAAATCAAAGAATTTATCGGGACAAATAAGCCCTAAAGATAAGTTTTGAATACGTGACTTTTCATCAGCATTAATCTTTTTTGTATCTAAAAACTCAATGACATCGGCATGGAAAATATTTAAGTACGCCGCTCCCGCTCCTGGTCTTTTACCTAGTTGATCCACATATGAGAAGGCATCTTCTAATAACTTAAGCACTGGAAGCACTCCTTTAGCCACACCGTGAACATTACGAACATTCTCTCCTCGGGCACGAAGTTTCGACATATTAATTGCCACTCCGCCACCAATTTTCGACAACTGCATCGCCGTTGATAAATTGTAGTTGATCGAGTTTAAACTATCGTCGATCTCCAGTAAGAAACACGAAACTAACTCTCCACTATTTTTCAGCCCTGCATTTAAAAATGTTGGCGTTGCCGGTTGGTACTCTTGCTTGATTATCGCCTTTGCCATATCGTATGCTAAACTCATATCTCCTTGAGCTAAAAATAAACTGATGCAGATGATACGGTCTTCATAAGTTTCTAAAAACTCGGTTTTCGCACCATTTTTTAGAGCATATGACTCATAGTATTTAGAGATTGCCATATATGATTCAAATTCAAAATTGAAACTATATACATACTCAATTAAATCAACAATTTGGGGGCGAGAATACATCTTCCAAAAATCAATATAATAGTCGTTATCAATTAAATACTCGACCTTTTCAATGCGCGTATCAAACTTGATCATGCGCTCATCCACTTCTTGTTGATAGTATTTTACCGCTTGTTTATCTGCTGCTAAATTGTAAAATCCATCACTAGTTCTTGCTGTTACTTTATTATTTTCTAATATATAATTTTTCATTAATCGCTCCTTCTAATCAATTTTAGCATATTTCTTTACGCTTTTTTTACATTGACTTACTAATTTTTATTATAATCAATATAAACTTATTAGGAGCGTCATGATCCATTTTAAACAATCACCGATAAACATTGATACCAACGAACTTATGCCACTTGATCGAACAGCGAGCTTCCACTATGAACTCGAAACTTTTCACGTCTGTGACAACGGTCAAAACATCTCTCTCACGCCACTTGATGCTAAGAGTTATGTCTTAAAAAACAATCATAAATTCTATATCACCGAAATGCATTTTCATCGCCCGAGCGAACACCATGTCGACGATATCGAGTTCGATATGGAAGTTCATATCGTGCATCAACTGGAACACGAAACGCTCGTCTATAGTGTTTTATTAAATATAACCGACGATGGTTTACATTTTGGTGCACCTTTCTCTAATTTAAATGCTGACATTGATGTTGACTTAAGCGCCCTAGTCCCAAATAATTGCTGGGATTATCACGGTTCATTTACTACGAGTCCATTTGATGAGACCGTAATTTGGCTGATCAATCAGGTTCAGCTGGAAATAAACCGCGACCAAGCAAATTTATTAAACAGTTTCTATCCAGCTAATAATCGCTGCTTGCAACCAGTTGGTCAACGCCGTGTGTATTCGATAGCCACAACTTCTCATTAGTGTGATATAATACATATATGAAAATAAGTAAAAAATCGGATATTGCGATACGAGTATTACTCTATTTACGCAATCAAAATTATATTGAGCCACAATTTGTTTCAGCTCACAAAATTAGTAGTGATTTGGATGTGTCATACAATAACATTCGGAAAATATTTAGTATCTTAAATGACTTGGGGTTCACCAAGTCGAAACTTGGACAAAATGGTGGTGTAGCGTTGGCTGCTGACTACAATCAAGTATCGATTAAAGCACTTTTAGTCGTCTTTGAAGAATTTGACAGCAAGCAATCACGAATTAACTGTGATACATGTCACATTACCCCAACTTGCCGTTTTGAGCATATTACGATGCAAGCACTTGGTAATTTTTTCAATACTTACCAATCGATCTTTCTTGATGATTTATAACCCTAACGTGAATTACTTTAAAAATAAACTAGTGCAGATTTTGCACTAGTTTTTATTTATGAACTCATTAATTTCACTTAATATTGTTTCACGTTGTTGATCTAATTGCTCATCTGTTAGCTCAGCATCACCTTGTTGTTGACCATAGTCTCCAAATCCCGAGTGATTAGCATTGTCTAAGACAATTATTTCAGCAACATCGGTAAATTGCCCTAATTTTTCGGTATAGTCACCAACTATTAAGTCTTGGTCACCGAATAAGGCGATTGATGGTAGTATCGATTCAGCACTCGACACTGGGTATGACCCTAAAAATACTACTCCGTCGATTTTATCCATATTTTCAATGGCATAACGGTTAGCAAAAACTCCTCCGAGCGAGTGACCACCGATGTACCAGTTTTCAACTTCAGGATTATCACTCATAATAGTTTCTGCAATATCACTATCCATCATTGCCATCTCAAAGGGAAACTTCGCAACGTATACGTTAGCATCAAGCTCAGATAAGTATCCATATGCCTTACTATCAACTTTGGCTCCAGGATAAAAAATAAATCCAGTTTGTGAGTTGTTGTCATAAGTTATATAATCACTTTGCTCCTGCGTTATTGTATAGCTAAGCGCCGTGTCAGAGGCCTCGTAATGTCCAGTTAGCAAATACCCGAGCATAAACGCTAAGATTGCTAAAGTCACAACGATAATTACTTTAATTGATTTACGCATCGATACCCGCAATCCAGTCATTAATTAATTCTTTAGGCTTTGCTTGCTTCGATATTAAATTACTAACTTCTTCACCATTATTTAAAGCTACAAATGATGGAATTCCTAAGATTCCATAATCAGCAGTTATGCTCGGGTGGAGGTCGCTGTCAATAAAAATGAACTCCCACTCTGGGTTATCACTAACCACTTGATCAATGTACATTTTAAGCATAATACAATCGGGACACCACTCTGTCGAAAATAATAATATTTGTTTTCCGGTAAATTCGATATTTTCATTGTATGTTATCATAGTTTTATTTCTCCTGTCTTTATTTTAAGCGCCAACAAATCGATTTTAGCCTCGATCAAGTTTGCACTTAGTTTGAAAATTTCACTGCTCTTACCACTGGGATCATCGATTCCAAAGTCTTCACGATATTTGGAAGCAAGTGTTGGACAACTTACATTACAACCCATAGTAATCACAATATCTAATGCTGGTAGGGTATCGATTAATTTTGAACTGAAATCTCCTTCGATATTGTAAACTTCTTTTAACGTTGTTAAAGCATCTGGTTTCACTAAGTCGTTTTGCTCAGTCCCACCAGAGTATACTTCAAAGATGTCTCCATATTTTTCGCGACAAATTCCTTCAGCCATAATACTACGGCATGAATTATGGACACAGATAAACCCAATTTTGATTTTTCCCACAATAATCTCCTTTTTTATTTCGTAAGTAAACTTAAATCAACATGACAGTATCCACCAGGATTCTTTTCTAAGTATTTTTGGTGGTATTCTTCTGCCTTGTAGTAATTTTCCAGTCGTTTAACTTCGACTAAAATCGGCTTAGAATACTGCGGCTGATACTCGGCAATTTTGGCCTTACCAATTTCTAAAACTTGAGGATCATTAGCGTAGATCCCCGTGCGATATTGACTACCGACGTCTCCACCTTGTTTGTTGTAACTGGTCGGATCAATGATTTTAAAGAACCCATCAATTAATTGTTCAAGACTAACTTTAGTGCAATCATATTTCAGATAGACCGTCTCAACAAACTCTGTAGTTTTACTGCATACTTGTTCGTATGTTGGATTTTCAATTATCCCATTAGCATAACCGACTTCCGTATATACAACTCCATACAGGCGCTCAATAAACGCTTCTGCACCCCAAAAACATCCACCAGCTAAATACACTTCACGGATGTTTGCACTTTCATATTCAATACCTTGATTCGGATTGGCTGGCATATGGTTCATTTACGCTCCTTGATCAATCAATTCAATGTCATATAGATAATCTACTTGTTTCAAACATTGATCGATTTCATCTACTGTTAGTTGTTGATCAGCTGCTACCCAAATCGGTGCCTGCTCATCACGAGGGTGAACGATTCCGACAATTAATTTCATATACTCTTGTTGAACACTGTCTTCATTTAGTACATAAACTTGCTGTGCGGTTTTTTGTTCGTTTTGTATTCCACTAAGTTCACCACAAATCACACTTGGCTTTCCGGCAACTTTGATATAGCTATGTAAACTTTTGATTTTATAAAAGCGATTTGCTCGTGGTGTTGGTGAGATGACCTTAGCTTGATAATCGTTATTTAAAAAGCGTCCGCGATTAATAAGCATCTTATCTTCAACCGCTTCCAGCATATCGATATCAAGCGCGATACAAATTTTTTGTAAATAAATATAAATGTCGGCAATCTCTAATCCAACATCGTATTTATTAATTCCAATTCGGCTCTCATTATTGATTTCTTCCCATAATTCTTGTGCTTCACCAATTAATAAACTTGATAACGATAATGCACTTTCGGGATTTAAATTTCCCCAACCAACTTGCTCATTAAATTCTATAAGTTGTTGTTTTAACTCTTCAACCTTATTCATTTTTCCCCTTAAATTCGATTATTTATCCAAGTAATGGATATTTATTACAGATTGCTGCCACTTGACTTTGCACGTAGCTTTGATTTTTTTCTGGATCGGTAATCAAAAGATCGATACATCTGGCAATCTCCCGCATCTCTTCCGCACCAAATCCTCGAGTTGTAACCGCTGGCGTCCCAATTCGAATTCCACTTGTTTGTGAAGGCGGCAGTGGATCGAATGGAATCGAGTTTTTATTAACCGTAATATTACAACTATCAAGAAGCTTTTCTAGCTTATCACCGGTAATTTGCTGATTTACGAGTTTAAGCGTTAGCAAGTGATTATCAGTACCTTTTCCGACCACCTCATATCCCAGCTTAATAAACTCATCACTAAGTACTTTAGCGTTCTTAACTACTTGTTGTTGATACTGTTTAAACTCCGGCTTTAGCGCTTCACCAAAGGCAACCGCTTTGGCCGCAATAATATGC
Source organism: Mollicutes bacterium LVI A0039 (assembly GCA_033103385.1). Taxonomy (GTDB): domain Bacteria; phylum Bacillota_I; class Bacilli_A; order UBA3375; family UBA3375; genus LVI-A0039. The sequence continues at coordinate 1,996,215 of CP136953.1, read as the reverse complement.
ATTAGTGGCCCACCTTGATTTGCTGGAAATACGGCTTTATCAATTTTTGCGGCATATTCGTTTGTCGATAAAATCAAGCCACCACGTGGTCCACGTAAGGTCTTATGCGTTGTCGATGTAATTACATCCGCGTAAGGAACGGGACTTGGATGGACACCGGCGGCAATTAAACCAGCGATGTGGGCCATGTCCACCATCAAAATTGCATTGTACTTTTTCGCTATATTACTGAAGCGTTCAAAATCGATGATGCGAGAATAATTTGAATATCCCGCCAGTATAATCTTTGGCTTATGCGCTTTGGCTAAGGCCTCAACTTCCACAAAATCGATTAGCTCCGTCTCCGGATCAATTCCGTAGTGAACAAAGTTGTATAGTTTACCGCTAAGGCTCACTTTACTCCCGTGGGACAAATGACCTCCACAGTTTAAATCCATCGCTAAAACCGTATCTCCCGGCTCTAAGAGCGCACTATATACGGCGATGTTAGCAGTTGTTCCACAATGCGCTTGAACATTAGCGTGTTCCGCTCCGAATAACGCTTTAGCACGTTCGATTGCCAATTGCTCAACTTGATCGACAAACTGACATCCCCCATAGTAACGCTTACCGGGATATCCTTCGGCGTACTTGTTGGTTAATATGCTACCTGCGCTCATCAGCACTGCCTCTGATACAACATTTTCCGAGGCAATCAATTCAATATTGGTATTTAATCGATGATGCTCTTTTTGTAAAATTGCTAACACTTCTTGATCTTGCTCTAAAATTTGATAACTATTATTTGTAAATGGAATTGCCGGTCTATTATCTGTTTTCATTGGACTCCTAATTATTTATCTTTTAAATAATGTACAACTTATTTAATATCTTTACCTAATTTTGTATACAAAAAAATGTTTAGTGATTTCCCTTCCAAGTAACTACGTAATCACTTAAAGTATCATTGGGACAATTAGTAAAGCTTCCAAAAATTCCCGAATCGTTTAACCTTAAATCAAAATGACATATTGCAATTCCTAAATCAATGTCACTAGTCGGAAGCTTCGAAGCTGAATAAAAGTGATAATCATCGGCATCCTTAACGACTCTCCACGGTTGCTTATTCATCGCTGAAGGCGCGATTCGCACCAGCTCTAACGCTGCCATATACGGATCATTTTCAATATAAGCAAGCGGTGTTGTACCATCACTTTCAAAGAATAAATCGGCAAATGGTTTTCTAATATGGTTTTTACTCTTGATTAGATATTTGGTTACAAGCCTTGGATTTTCGCTTTTAATCCCAATCGGCGAAACAATTGGCATTTCAACTTGATCATCACCAAGGGCCTTTCTAAAGTGTTTACGGCTAAATGTTCCACCCATCCACACTGTTGATAAACCAATTGAAGTTGCATATAAAATCACTTTTTCAAATTGATAACCAACGTCTAGTAAATAATTTGGCGCTTCGGATACTGTAACCACTAAGTAGTGATTAGCACCTTTAATCATCCCATACGTACCCAGTTTCATCTGACTACTATCAGCAGTACTGGAAACAATTGTTACTCGAACAATATTGCCAAATGGTCCAGTTTGAGTATTAAGTTCATTGATATACGTTTCTAATAAAGCAAGCTTACTAGTTAGATCGGCATCTTTTTGATAATTCCTCGTCGATTCCCGGCTTTTGATGACTTCTGTAATATTTTTCATAAAGCTCCCTATTATTTATTATATCTTAAATATTTATTGGTTACCGCTTTTTTAAGGCAAACTTTTGGATAATTACGATCACTACCATAAAGATAATTACGTGCGCATATTCAATAATTGGAATCCACAAAATTTGATGAATGTTTGTAATATCGACCGATAAGTAATAGAAAAAGGCTAAAGCTAAATATCCGATTTGACAAGCGCTAATTTTCACTTTAGAAATCCCTAGTCCATACACTTGCGTAAAGGCAAACATAAATCCAAATCCAAAGAAGAACATTGACCACAAACTGCTATTTTGCACATAGTAAGCAACGCTAGCACCATGGAATGCTACAAGAACTTCTAAACCGACTATCCATTTAGGATTAGTATGGATTTGTGTTTTGACCATCCCTAGTTGAATGAACAATAGGAACATGTAAAAGAACCCAAACAAGTGGCCAATTGTCGCGATAACCGGATGAAACCAAAATGTATAAACAATCGCTAACGTAAAGATAAATCCGTGTGTTGCATATAAGACTTTAAGAATCCGACCATCAATTTTAAACTTGATGCCAAAGATTAGTCCCCGACGAGGAATTTCCATTAAAATAATTGTTACCAAAACAAAAATAACCGAATATTGTGATGAAAACACCGATACATCCTGTGCTAGTCCATCATAACCGATAATTGACTGTCCATAGTGAATAACAACCATAATTAAGTTGAACACCAAGATATTAATATTAGCTTGGGTAAAATCTCGACGGTTATCTTTTAGTCGCCCGCGAATTAAATAGTAATTACCAAATAAATGGATGAAAAACAAGCTCCAAACAATAATCATATTTATCTGGTTACGAACCGGTAATTTCCAATAGTAGTGGCTGGCCCCGCTGTCCGGCGCTAACGTCACATCACTTACTATTGGGTTTATTAATACAATTACAATGACTAACAGGACACTTACAGCGATACTAATCGCTAATGCTTTATTTGTTTTTTTCATTTTCCCTCGTTTCTATTTGACAACCAATAAGATCGTCAACACTATAATAACAATAATGAAAATAAGTGGGTAGCGCGTAAAGTTTTTGGTGATGTTATCCGTAGAATATGGTTTGATATCAGTAAAGTCGATATTATCAACTACTTCTTGCAATTCGCTTTTAGTGCGAATGTCACTGAAGCTTCCCGGAGAGTCAGAAATAAAATGTTGAGCGTATTTAAATACGACTATCTTACTCGGAACATTTTCCACGTAACCATCAAACCACGAGTTTTGGTAATGGTTCAGTTTCGTTACATCAACGTCAAGGGCAGTGCTCATTTCTCGGGGATCAAACTTTAAACCAAACGTTTTCCCACTCAAGTCATACTTGGTCCCATAACTAACTGATAAATTACCTTCCACCCACAGACGCTCATCAAGCATTTTTATTACTCCATCTTCAATATTCACTTCCAATTCTAAGGTGTGGTCATAATCATCCATCTTCGCCACGACATTTCCGGAAAAATCGGTTGTGACGTACCCTTCATGAACGCTCGGTTTAGTTAAGCCAAATTTAGGATCATGACTAATTGTATTAGTTATATAATCAACGATGATCCAACTCATTAGTCCCGTATCTTTATTTTCAGCAATTAAATACGCCTCTACGCGACTTCCCATAAATGCACTTGTCCTAGCATTAAAAAGGGAGATGATTACATAGTAGTCCGGTTCCTCACCGGCGAATGCTGTTGTTTTAACTAGTTCAAAGTTACTCGGCAATTGCTGTTTAAAGTAATCTAAATCAATAATCTTTTGAAATAGAAATGTACAGTATGGTTCAACGACAAATCCCATATATGGATTTTGTTTGGAAGACTTTTCAATAATTTTATTTTGTGTTGAAACTGGCAGCATCTCATTGTAGCTTTGTAGAAAATGCAGGGTTCCGACTGTGATTGGGTTAATTAGTTTTTCGACACCGGCTGTAAATACGTTATGTTTCATAAAACCTCCTCTATAACATGTATAAAAAATATATAATATTGCTGTTTATAAGTTTGAAAAACCCACTAAGGCAATGCCTAGTGGATTTAGATTATTTAATTGTTAACTTTTTTATAAATGAATATACAAAAGTAGGAATACTTGAAATTCCAATCGCAATTAGTAAATAATTTATCTCTACTGGCATTAAACCAAATGTAGGTGCTATCGGCGTATACACTAAACATAAGTTTAAGAACGCTGATAGTAATACGGTAATAATTATCCATTTGTTACTAAATGGGTTACGACTATAAATCGTTTTTGAAGCTCGTGCATCAAAAATATGAATTAATTGACCAAATGATAAAATGATAAATCCGATACTGCGAGCAAATTCAACACTAGAACTTTGCTCATATGCATAGCTAAATCCGATTAGCACTAGTAATCCGATTGTCATCCCTCGAAGCAATATTTCAAAAATCATTGGTCTTGGTAAAATACTTGCATTAGGATCGATCGGTGGTGTTTTCATTAAGTCACCTTCGGGATCATCTAAGCCTAAAGCTAAACAAGGAATCGCATCCGATACGATGTTAATCCATAAGATTAATACTGGTGTTAAAGGTAAAATTAAATGTTTATCCGATACTATATCTAATAATAAGGCAAACAGTATTGTCGATGTATGCGCTGTGTTTGAAGTTAACATTTGGCGAACAAATTTACGGATATTAATGAAGATTAGACGACCAGCTTGAATTCCAACATCAATTGTCGAATAATTGTCATCAAGTAAAATTAAGTCGGCTGCTTCCTTTGAAATATCGGTACCGTTAATTCCCATTGCAATTCCGATATTTGCTTGTCGAAGCGCGATTGAGTCATTAGTTCCATCACCCATCATCGCCACGATTTGCTCTTTAGTTTGCAGCGCTTTTACAATTCTAACCTTATCTTCTGGTTTAGCGCGGGCATACACTTTGACATCCATTACGATGTCTAGCAGTTCTTGATCAGATAAGGCAACTAATTCATCATGGGAAAGGACAATATCACTGTCGCTCTTAATAATTCCAGCTTGACGGGCAATGCTCGTTGCCGTAACTTTATTATCTCCAGTTATCATTACTGGTGTGATTCCGGCTTGACCGAACTCATTGATTGTCGCAATCGCTGATTGCTTTGGCGGATCTTGAATTCCAAATAAACAAAATGGCTTTAAATTGGTAATCGCTTGATCAACTGCCAAATCATCGCTAAGCTGTTTAAAGGCAACTAAGATTGGACGTAATCCTTGTCCACCATAGTTAGTAAAATATGGTTCAATTAACGTTTCATCGACTAAGATGTCCGGTGCCCCAACAGCAAATAAATAATTTTGCCCGGCAAAGTTTAAAACATGAGCCGAGTACTTCACTTTCGAGTTAAACGGCATACTGTCAACTACCTGAAAACCAGATTCAAAATCTATATGCGTGCGACTATGCACTTTATTGATATGCTCAAAGATTGCTTTAGTCGTTGGGCTTTGATCATCGATTATTAAATGAAGTAACTGTTCTTGGTGATCTAGTGTTTCAAAAAATTGTTTTTCAACAACCGTCATCTTATTTTCTGTGATTGTTCCGGTTTTGTCACTACAAACGTAACTTACTTCTCCAAGTGTTTCTAGTAAACTTACTTTTTTTACAAGCGCCTTGTTACGCGCTATCTTTGTGGCCATAAACGTTAAGACAATCGTCAGCACCGTTGCTAAACCTTCCGGTACTGTGGCAATTAAAATGCTTGTGGCAAACGAGAAGGCTTCATTTAGCTCTTGACCGTTTAGCAGGGTTAAACCAAAGATTAAAGCAGCCATGAAAATTGCAACTTTCATCAGTAACTTGGTGATGATTAATATTTTGATTTCAAGTTGAGATTTAACTTCTTCAACATCCGTTACCTGCTTAGCAATTTTACCAATTTCGGTATTCATCCCAATTGCAGTTACTTTAGCGTATGCCGTTCCGTTTTGAATGCTTGAATTACTATATACTACGCTGTCGATAGTTTTGGCAACCAAGTCACTCTCACCAGTTAAAAACGCTTCATCTACTTGCAAGTCGTTACTTTCAAGGACAACTAAATCCGCACGAGCAATCGCTCCAATTTTTAAGCGAACAATGTCATCGATAACTAAGTACTTCGCCTTAATTTCAGATTCGATCCCGTCACGAATAACCGTAACCATATCTTCATTCATCTCCAGTAAACTCTCAAGTTGGGACAGCGTCTTAAGCTCTTGGACAAAACTAATAACGCAGTTTAGGATGATTAGTCCTAAAATAACATAAGCTTCTCCAAAGTGTTGCTCCTCTAAGTTAGTTATTATTGATAATACAAAAGCCGCTAACATTATTAGAATTATTGGATCTTTCATAATATCAATAAATATTTCTAATTTGGTTTTAGATTTTTTACTAACAAGTTCGTTTAGACCATGTTCCTTAAGCCTGTTTTCTACTTCTTTATTGCTTAAACCGTTCAAAGTTCCTCCAGCGTTTTTATTTATATAGTTATTATACACAATTATATAAAAACACATGCGATTATTATTTATAAAATTTTACCCTTGAAGTCACATTCTTTGTTTTAAATTATACCCAAATTTTACTACAAGTAATAAGGCAACAATTAGCGTTAACTTAAGGACAAAACGGAGTATCTGATTCCCGGTCGTAGTTATGCTAACCGGTTTATTTTCAACTATAAATTTTTGCGTTATTTGCGGCGCTTCTACTTTAAAGTTTTCACAAGTAATTTTACGGGTGTAACCGTTTGGCGCAGCAGTTTCACACACTTCATATTTTCCTGTTTTAAGCTCGGTTACGTAAGGCTTCGATGTCGATACCCACGACTTAACAAGTTCATCGCTCTGACGATCACGTATTTCTAAACTTGCTCCCGGAAGCTCTGACTTAGATTCTTTATCAATTTTACTAACCTTGATTTGGTTGGTAATTACTTGATCGGAAAATTTTAACTCGATGGGTTGCTCATAGGTTTTTTCATTAATTTCAAAATTATAGACACTATCATCAAGTTCATAGCCCTTCGGAGCTTTAGTTTCGATGATCGAATATTCACCAAATGATAGACCCAAACTTTGACTCTCGCCACGCTCGTTTGTTGTTAAAACTTCTACCGGATTATTATCGTGGTCAAAGATAGTGTACTCAGCACCCTCTAAAAGCTTAATCTCATCGCTATTATGCTCTAAACTTTTTCCTCGCTTATAGATTTTAAGATAACCTAACTTTTCTTGATTCCCAATCGGCTGACCATCATTGATTTCGACAATACTATCCATTTCCGATATCGTAAACTCATAGACTTGATTATTTATCCTATAATTTTCATGTTTGTTTGCAATTTCTTGAGCGTAGTATTTACCATACTTTAATTCCGAAGTCATCGCAATTCCATCGCTATTTGTCGTAATTACTTCAATTGGCGGAGTATCCACATCCGCTCCATTTGGATAAATCCCAAAGCTAACATTATTTAGTGGTGTCGAACAGACTTTGTCATCACAAGGTCTAACCCCGACTTTCGTCAGCATCGCTCGACCAGTAATAACTTTATTACTAATTGGTTCAAGCTCGATTGTCGCATGGTTTTGATTACCACTATTTTTATTAACAGTAAATGGATAGACCGTATCACTTAACAGATAACCATCCGCTGCCAAACTCTCTTGGAGTAAATAGTTACCAGTTGGCAAATAGCGAGACTGCGCATGACCATTTTTATCAGTAGTTATTTCCTCAATTAATCGGTCCGCACTATCAATTACTCCATTGGCAACTTCTGCTTCTTGGAACACTTTAAACTTAGTTCCGGGAATCGGGTACTCACTTTGATTATTATTATCAAAAGATTGTCCAAGCTTAATGATTTCGACGCGGTTCACATATTGATAATTTTCAATTGCCATGCCTGCATTTAGTTTTACAATTTCACCATGTTTGCTTATTTCAAAGTCCTGTTTGTACCCACCAACATAATCATTATTATTTTTAGTTTCGGTAATTGTATAACTACCAAATAAAAGTTCACTGGCGGTTGTTTTTATCTGACCTTGACTATCGGTTTTATATACCCTGCTAAACTCTGGATACGTTGTTGACGTCACAGTGAATTCAATGTTAGCTAGTGGCACCTTGCTCCCATCGATATTAACTCCAACTTTTTTTAGTTCAAATCCGCCGCTAATTGGTGAATTCTTAAACGAATTGCCGGTATAATCCGTAACCTTCCCATCTGTTACACTGATGCTATGTCTCGTACTATCTAAAACAAACCCCACGGGGGCTTTAGTTTCTACCAAAGTATACTTGCCCGGCATTAAACTAAGACCACTGTCGATATTCCCATATTTATTGGTCGTATATTTTTGCACAAATTTCCCTGACTCGTCATATAAGCTATATTCAGCTCCTTCTAACAATTCGTTGGTCTGGGCATTTACTTTAGTTATCTTAAACCCTCCTTGCGGTTTCTTTTCCGTTTTAAATGCCATATAACCACTAACTGGCGATGCACCAACCGAAACCAAGTCTTGGCCCGCATCGTAGAACTCACCGGCATCTGCAAGCGCTGGTATCCATTTGTACGTCACACTGCTAGACGTTGCTAACTGTTGCGCATCAATCGCTATTTTGACATTATTGGCACCACTTGGATTAGTTATCGTGAAACCACCAAAATCATTATAATTGGCGTACTTTGCATCCCATACCCCGTTACTGTCAGTTAAGATTATCGAGAACGAATCACTTTTAGCATCATATTTTAAAGTATGTACCTTGGGATTGGTTATACTTGAGCTTAGAAACGATGGTAACTTATACCAATCTCTAACTTCGTTTTCTATCTCGTTTATTTCTGAGCGAAACTGATCCACACTGCGAATTCTCCACGGATTAGCCAAGTCTGAATTAGTTGTGGATAGATGCTCCCAAACTAGCAACTGTCCTGCAAATAAATAGTCAGTATTCTTAGTTTGATTATATTTACCAAAAGCACTAGACATTGTTCGCTCAAGATACGACTTGGTGTTGGCTGAAAAGCTATTGTACTTACTTTTTGATGACGATACTTTTTGCGCAACCGATATAATATCACTAGTCGGTTCGATACAATACACATATTTTCCATTAACTTTATACAAGGCAAACTTCCCGTAGAGCGATGCGTTAAACGTTGATAAATTATAGCCCGATTGAAGTGCTGTTAGCTGATAACCACGACTGGTTCTTAGTTGGTTGGAGTCGAGGATAATAAAATCTTGACTGGTTGGATCTGGGTCAAATTGCCTCGCTATTTGTTCTTGGCTCATATTATCCAAATCTAATATCTCACTAGATTCCTCTTCAATTTCAATTGTTGCCTCACTGCTTTCACTTTTATTTGCTATATTGATTTCCGAGCCGTAGAGCACGGACAAGTTGCTAATAATGTTTATCAACGCAAACATTATCACTAGATTTATACATATAAACTTCCTACTATTTCTCACTTTATCTCCCCATAACTATATTATTAAAAGACTACTTCGTCTCTAGTTATGAATAGTTCAAATATCAGAAATAAACTTTATATTAAGGTATTTATCTAAAAAAAACTAATAGCCATCCGTACAATACGGACACCCATTAGTTAAGGTTGTTATCATTATTTATTTTCAAAGTTTTTATGAGGAATCTCGAACACTTTCTACGATTACTCATAATCAGTTGTTACCTTTTATCGATTTGAGCGTACTCTAAATTGAAGTAACATGAATATCAATCAAATAAATGATATGATCAAATTGTCCGCAATGACGTAAAACTAGTTTGGAGGGTAACATGAAAGATTATCCGATGATAATTTAAACTTGGAGGATAACGAGTGCAGGCAATTATTATTTTGCTTGAACTAATAGTTATCATAGTACTTATTAAGTACTAACCTCATTATTTGTTATCCTCCACAAAAAATAAAGAGCACCTGTTTGAGCAGGTGTTCTTTTCTCATTATTTGTTATCAAATACATTTTAACATAATTGATTATACAAATCAAATTTATATTTTCAGTGTCGTGTTCTTGTCTACTTCAACACTACTTAAATTAGATACATTTTCTTCCGAGCATTTGAATAATATTAATCAACCAATTTTATCAGCTACTTCTATAGCACAACGCCAATTAATTCATTTTACTGTTATTTTTTGCCAGATTCTCTAAATGATGTGATTTGAGGGTACATTAACCTAAAAGTATTGTATAAGTTCCCTTCAAGGGCAAGTCTATCATAATGATCAAAATCTTTCCCTAATGGTATAATATTTATATAATAGTCTTTACAAAATTCTTGCTTTGACATCACACTTGGACGTATTTTACCCGGACTCCAAAAGTGCTTTCGAAGCCTATCTAATCCATCTTCTGTTTCGCCAATATAATAAATACTATCATTAGATTCCTTGCGAATAACATAAACATAGGACTGCTTGTACTTTTCATAATTTTCTAAAAGTATATTATTTTTGTCTATAACTCTAAACTCACAATTTTTATTATTAGATAATTTATTATAATCATCACTTAGTACACATTTAATTTTTCCAAAACTTTTTACTTTATCGTTTACTTCCATATATTCTACAGCAAGTGAACTAACCATTAGGTTAAATTTGTTAATTTCAATCTCCATTTTTGTAATCAACTTGTTTGGTCACGCGTTGATCATGTTGCAGATATACATATATTCCATACTTAATATCAATATGTATAAAATTCTATTCTTTTAAATTTAAAAAAACTACTTAGTGAAGCATACTGTGGAGTATACTTCACTAAATAGTCTTAGTTTATAAATGGTACGGATGAAGGGAGTCGAACCCCCACACCTTACGGTACTAGATCCTAAGTCTAGCGCGTCTGCCAATTCCGCCACATCCGCATTTACATAAAGTATTATAACAAGTTTGAGAGCACTTGTCAAGCATATTATTATTTTTTTTTAATATTATTTTGCCTGACAAATTTCTCAGTTGCATCTTACTGCTATCCGCGCTTTTATTTCGAAAACAATACGGCTAAATTTAACGGTTTTATTTGTTTATTATATAGTGTATTCTTATAGTCTAACAGGAAGTTTTGATACTCTTCACTGTATTTATCAACTGTTCCCCGCAGCGCCAACTGGTTATCTTCGACTTCAAAGATATCTAATTTTCCATCTTGATTTACAATGTTAATTATTGCTAGCGACTCCATATCTTGGTCGATAAATAACTTTTCTCTGGCAATAAAATCATTGGTTGTTGGCACTTTAAACGACTTACAATTATCCATAAAATAATTACTATAACGTAAATTGTCGTTAAACCCTAAGATGTAATCGCCACCCATTAAGTTATTAAATGCAAATTTGAAATCATAGTCGTTGATTAAAACTAGTTTTTTCGGATCAATATATGCTTTCGAATCCGGAATAAAGAAATACTTATGGTCAACGATATTGCTGGATTTAGCAATAACACGATCATTTTTCCCCAGTTCCGCACCACATGAATATATTTTTTTAAGATCTGATGTGATAACAATAAAACTGGCATTTATAAAGTGAAACAAATCATCGACATCTTGATTCAACTGATCATTGACTTGCTCGTGATACTCAACAACAAAATTACCGTTGTTACTTGTCAGTAACCACTCTTGACTTATAGTTTCCTGTGGACATTTATTATTTAAACTAGCTCGCACTTCTGCAATCGTAACTTCAATACGGTCTTTAGTAGCTAAGCTACTTATTCCTAAATACTCATCGTATTGCGAATTGTTCACGTCATAATGTACATAGTTTTGCAATTCGATTTGCTCAATATTATCAATATTGTCTAAGATTAATTTTTGTTCAACTAAAACATCAATATGCGAAAGTTTGTTGCGGATCGCTTTAAAAATGATGATTGATTTAGAATTTGATAACTCGGCAAGCTTCAATAGCATATTGGTCTCAATCGGGCATTCTATGAATAGACAAAGTTTATCGCCACTAATTTCATTTAGCATGCGTGGATCATTGATTATTAATGACTGATACATAGTTATCTAACCACCTTGTCAACTAATCTTACAATCTTACGATTTTTTTGTCCTTCGTACTTAAGTTTGTAATCTTCCTTTTCCTCAGTTAAAGTTTCCACTTGATTTTGCAGTTTCGTTACATTATTTTGCAGTTCCAACTTTTGCTCGTTTAACTCATCGATTTGCGCTTGCATCTCCAATATATCAGCTTCACACTTAGCAATGTGGTTTAACTGTTTATCATATTTGCGCATTAAGTCGGGAACAAGTCTTTCCAACTCATAAATATCTTGAACTTGCAGGCTGCGTACCATACGTTCATTTAGTACTTTTAAATCGCGAAGTTCTACTAGTTTTTGTGCATCGTCAGTACTTACATATGGCGTAGCTTTACGAATACTTTCAATTAATTCTTTGATCAATAACTCATTACGAACAATGTTTTCTTCGGTGATATCACCGCGTTTCATCGATATTAAATTTGTGTCAATTTGTGTAACTATTTTATTATTCATCTATTCCCCTATTGATATTTATTGTATTAGATTTACATACATATTAATGCTTATATTATACCATATGCTAAAAAAAACTATCCAAATAATACCTGGATAGTCATGCTTGATTAAATTAGTGGTTGATTAAACATAATTAGCTTATCATCAACCTTAAAACCAAGATCTAAATAGATTTGTTTAGCAATTGGATTGGTGAAGAATATAAGTAATGTACGACCTTCAGCGTAGTCATTTAAAAGTTTTCTAACACAGTCCTTAGCGTGTCCTTGACCGCGATAATCACTTCTCGTAAATACTGAGGTAACTACTCCAGTTTTATCACTAAGTGAGCTCATCGTTGCCGCTGACACTATTTTATCACCATCAAATGCTGCAACAACTTTAGATCTAGCAAAGCTACTTTTAACTTCCTCATAATCATTATTAAACTCTTTAATCGTTTTTATGGCATCATAATACTTATCTACATGAGCAACGTCAATGTCTTGAATATCATTAACGACATGCAGCTTTGAATTGAAGTTATCTAAGCTCGCAACTTCATTTTCGCAATTACTAGGTAATTTATAATGTTTAGCGAAAATATCCTTATAGCGGCCAGTAACCGTTCCCCCAATATGTTTATACTGTTTCATCGCTTCGATAACCGCTTCAACTACTTGATCTTTTGTATTTTCTGGAAATAAATACGTACAGTAGCGGTCTTCGATAATATTTGCCATCGCTAATATCTGTCCGTTTTCACGATAGATATAAGATGCTGCATTAGCATGTGATAAGTTTCCGTACATAAATGCACTACGTTTTAAGTTGCTTAAAATGAAGCTACTCGCTTCCTCAAAATTTGCTTTAGTTACTAATTCCATAAATCCACCAACTTTCCTTTTCGATATTATACATTATTTTTACATTTAATGTTGTATAAAAAAAGAATAGACTGGCGTCTATCCTAATAATACATCTAATGATAACATCACACATAGTCCCATAATCGTAAAGATGGTAACTAATTCACGGTGATCTTCTTTGGCTTGACTTTCGGGAATCAATTCTTCAATAACGACAAAGAACATTGCTCCGGCAGCAAACGCTAAAGAAAAAGCTAATATTTTTTGCATCTGTCCAACTAGAATAATTCCTAAAAGAATAGCAATCGGTTCAACTAATCCAGAAATTTGACCAAGCATAAAACTTTGTTTTCGTGATTTACCTTCACGGAACAAGGGAAATGATACTGCCGCTCCTTCAGGAAAGTTTTGAATTCCAATCCCAATTGTAAGGGCAATTGCCGGTCCTAGTAAGATGATGTTTCCTGTCGCTGCATACGCACCAAAGGCAACTCCTACTGCTAACCCTTCAGGGATATTATGCATCGTAATTGCCATTACTAGTAGCGTACTACGTTTAAGTTTTGATTTTGTTCCTTCAATCAGATCTTGATTAGGGTGAAAATGGGGAGTTACTAAATCTAACAGTCGTAAAAATAAGGCCCCGGCCATAATCCCCGATACAACAATTATTACTGGATTTATTGTATTTAGTTCCTCGGCATAATCAAGTGCGGGCATAATCAGCGACGTAAAGCTCGCGGCAATCATAACTCCTGCTGCAAATCCCAGCATACTATCTAATACAATTTGTTTAACTTCTTTAAAGAAAAATATAAGCGATGCTCCTAAAGCTGTCATCCCCCATGTAAATAGCCCGGCTAGCAATCCCGCTAGTAAAATATTGTCAGCTATAAAGTTTTGTAATTCGTTCATTTTGACACCTTTCTACATATATTATAGCATAATCAAAATCTAAAAGTATTATTTATACTTTTTATAAATAAGAGGGTAACATTATCTAAAATAACAATCCAATGTTATGGTATAATAGTAGTGATAAAAAACACAAATAGGAGATAATATGGGTAGAGCCTTTGAAGTACGTAAGGCCTCAATGATGAAGACATCGATTGCCAAGGCCAAAATTTACACTAAGCACAGTCGTGCAATATACTTAGCAGCAAAAGCGGGGGTGCCTGATCCGGAGAACAACTCTACACTTCGTCGTGAAATCGATAAAGCTAAGAAAAGTCAAGTACCTGCTGATACGATTAAGCGTGCAATTGACAAAGCTAAGAACAACTCGGGAGAAGATTTTGTCGCAATGCGTTATGAGGGATTCGGACCTGGACAAGTTACTGTTATCGTAGATTGTCTGTCAGATAATGCTAACCGTACTGTAAGTGAGGTAAAAAACTGTTTTACTAAATCGAATGGTAAAATGGGAGTAAACGGTTCAGTATCACATATGTACGATGAACTTGCAGTTGTTAGTTTCGAAGGAACTTATGATGAAGAACAATTATTAGATAACCTTTTAGAGCACGATGTTGAACCTGAGGATATTGAATTTGAAGAAGGTATGGTTACAGTTTACGCTGCTAAAGATCAATATAATAACTTAATGACTGCTTTAGAAAGTAGTTATCCAGAAATCAGTTTTGAAATTAGTGAAATTTCAATGTTACCACAATTTCAAACAACAATTGAAAATGAAGATGAACAAAAAGACTTTGATAAACTAATTAATATGTTAAATGAAGTTGACGATGTTCAAGAAATATATCACAATGTAAAATAGGACCTTTTGGCCCTATTTTTTTTAATGCATATCATCAAATGTATACCCTTCACTGACAACCGTCTTGATTCTTCGATCACCAATCGTGTTGCGAATATAGTTGATATGAACATCAATCGTTCGTGATTCCGCAAGTTTCGGCGAACCACCTACTGCTTTAATAAGTTCCTCACGCGAACAAGTTCTGTTCTTATTCTTTACTAAATAACTTAAAATTAAAAATGGTGTATTGCGCAACTCGTAAACAGTATCTGCAAAGATAACTTTACGATTTTCGTAGTCAAAAACATAGTGGGCATCTTCCCGTTTAATCCGATTACTATAGATTTGCATGATTTGTTCGCCTAGCACCTTACTATTTTTATGAACTGCAAAACCGTACTCGTTGTATTTTCTCAACACCATGTAACTATCTGATGTAAAGATTAATTTATCATGATATCGACGTTGTAATTGTTTGATTTCCACTAAAGTTAAATAATCAACGTTGTCAACATCGATAATAAGTGTAATAACTTCATATGCATTAAAGTGAAAAATTGTATCTAAATCTTCAAGATTTATAAAGCTTATACTCGGATACATCTCTTTCAGTTTATTACAATTAGCTAAATTAACTGCAATTATTAAACCATTTACCTTCATCCTTCCTCCCTCGTTTATAGATATATTATACAAATCATAAAAGGGCATTTCAGTTAAATATAGAAATTTGTTTCTATTAATGGAATTTAAAATTCACTTATGAAGAAACACCTACTTTAAGTAGGTGTTTTGCTATTATTGTGTTCCGTTTCATTATCAAATTCGAGGATTTGCGTGTCAAATTCAACATCAATTAGCGTTTTGCTATGTTGGACATGATACAGTCGTATTTTAATATTTTCAAAGATTAAACTATTAACAATCATTGATGCGACAATTATCTGACAAGCGATATACATCCCGAATAAGAATAATAAGTACTGCGAATAAACCGCACCATATAAAATTTCATAAGTACTTGATTTTGATAAATATATTTCAAATCCATACGAGGCAAAGAACAGTCCAATCGTCGACATTAATGTTCCGACAATTGTCGTTTTAAACGTCGACTTGACATTTGGTGCAAAGTAATATGTTGTATAGAACACCATAAATAAAATGATGATGGTAATCAAGTTTTTCATTTGGAGAATCTGCGATACTATACGGGCGATGTTTGTCGCATCGTTCATAATCAAAAATCCACGCAGCGCTTGACCGGCAATTACAATTGCAAATAACGATAGGACCCCAAAACCAATGAAAATAAACAACACAAAACTAATCAACAACTCTTTGGGTTTAGAACGTTCTTGACTATAATCGTAACAGTCGTTAGAAATTTCTATTACTAGCCTAACGTTGACGGCAATTGTATAGAAAATCAAGACAATTAAGAATAAAAATAACAGCGGACTAACCGTTTGATATTCATAGTTGTGTAAAAAGTCGATAACTGGATTTCTAAATTGTAAGGGAATTAAAAATAGTAACTCTTCAATCAATTCCAAAAATTTACTGGGTAAGAATTTTACTGCTAAATTTACTAATAGAAGAATTGGTAAAATCGTGTACATAAGTGCAAAGGCAAGCGCCTTCGACTTTTGCTCATGGCGCTTATCCTTAAGAATTTGCAGAACATTTAAAAAGTAACGCTTAGTCAGTTGGAGATGTTTCACTAATCTGTTCCAATTTTAATAAAGTATTTCGCGCTAACTCTTCAATGTTTAAATCTAATACACCTTTATTTTTAAATGTTTGCATAATTACATCGATATCATAATTTGAATACTGACGTTGACTAAGACGAATATCAATGATCGCTTCTAATAAATCAAATAAGTCAGTGTCTTCTTGAGTATTATCAACACTATAGAAGTGATGGCGATTTTGAACATGCTGACGATGCGCTTCTTTAAAGTGAGCTTGTTCATATTGCTTATATTCTTTCGAACCAAATTCAAATGTTTTTAAAGTCGGAAAATGTTCTTCGTAGATGCCCTTAACATAACCCTCTTCAGTTTTATCATTATCATGATTTTTGGCAGTAGTCTGCATGTAGTCACAAACAGCAGCATACTCCTTTTCAATCATCGCTTTATGTGTCGAAATCATCTTCTGAAAGTTACTCATAATTCTCCTTAATATACTCAACTAAGAAAGCTAGTTCAATCGCTTGGTTTTTCCCGCGCAGTTCCCACAGTTGTAATTCTAATGTTTGTAACTGGGCTTTGATCTCGCTTTCTAATTGCGGCTTTTGTAATACACTACTATTTAAGAGTTGCTTTTGCAATGTTTTTACTTCTTCTAATTTTTGGCGATACTGAATATTATCACTTTGATCTAACTGCTCAAGTTTGGCAATCGTCAAATCAATAATCGTTGTAAGTTCGTTATTCAACTAACTCTCCATATAAGTTAAATGACTTAGCTTCTGTAATTTTTACATTAACAATTTGTCCGATTAAGCTCTCATCACCTTTAATGTGCACTAATTTAAGTTCTTCGGAGTATCCAGCAAGAATTGTTTCATCCTTTTGGCTTGGACCATCAATTAAGACTTTCAATGTCTTACCAACCATTGCTTGATTGTTTTGGTTTGCATAAAACTTAACTTTTTCATTTAAGCGATACAGACGATCTTTTTTTACAGATAAGTCAACATTATCATCCATTTTCGCCGCTGGAGTTCCCTCACGTGGTGAATATACAAATGTAAATGCTGTATCGTACTGACAGTAGTCATAAATTGATAGCGTATCTAAAAACTGCTCTTCAGTTTCATTTGGATATCCGACAATAATGTCTGTCGATGTGGCAAGCCCAGGGATTTTTGCTTTTAATTCATCAAATAACTCTAAATATTTTTCACGTGTATAGTTACGTCCCATGATTTTTAAGATTTCATTGTTCCCCGATTGTACCGGAAGATGCATCTGTGGCATGATATTATCATATTTAGCGATTACATCAATCATCTCGCTATCAAAGTCCCACGGGTGTGATGTCGTAAAACGGACACGCGGAATCCCGATTTTCGCGACATCTTCAAGTAAGTTAGCCATACTGTACGCATCTAAGTCTTTACCGTAGGCATTAACATTTTGACCAAGTAGGGTAATTTCTTTATAATCTTGATCTTTTAATTCTTGAATCTCATCAAGAATATCTTTCGGCATACGTGAACGTTCTTTACCACGCGTGTAAGGAACGATACAGTATGTACAGAACTTATCACAACCATAGATAATGTTTACCCATGCTTTAGTTTTACTTGCACGTTCACGAGGTAGGTTCTCAACAATATCTCCTTCTTGAGACCATACTTCCACTACCATCGCTTTCGATTTCATCGCATCGTCAATTAAGCTTGGAAGCCTGTGAATATTATGAGTTCCGAAGATTAAGTCGATATAGTTATATTTAGTAAGAAGTGTTGTAACAACATCTTCCTCTTGACTCATACAACCACAAACTGCAAATATTTTTTCAGGATTTTCTTTTTTCAGGTGTTTTAGACTACCAATTTTTCCAAACACTTTATTCTCGGCATTCTCACGAATTGCACAAGTGTTTAAGATTACGATGTCAGCGTCCTCAACAACATCGGTTGATGTATAACCGATCATTTCTAACAGCCCACTCATAATTTCTGTATCGTGTTCATTCATTTGACAACCATACGTTTGAATACAATATAATTTTCCCGCTCCAATGTTTACTAAATGATTGGGAATTAGTGCTTCTCCATCAATTACAGTAGGGGCAGTTTTACTACGTTTTTTAGCCGAACGCATATCTGGTGCTGTACCCTCGAACCTTTTTTTAATCGTTGCTTCATTAATCTTTTTCATTTTACCTCTTTTATATACTATTGTTTTTTATTGCATCAGTCGAATATCTAGTCTCACGGATCGCATTGATTTTGATAACTCCCGGGAACGCTAGTTGTTCTTCGATTTGACGTTTGATGGTATCGGTTACAATTGGTAAGTCCTCGTCGTTGATCGCTGAAGATTCAACGATTAAACGCAACTCACGCCCTCCTTGCAACGCATAACTCTTATTAACGCCAATTACTCCATTGGCAATTTCTTCTAACTTGGTAATTCGTTCAATATAGTTTTGAACTGCAAACTTACGACTTCCTGGACGACTTGCCGAAATCCGATCAGCAATCATCGTAATTACCGCGTAAATATTAGTTGCGGGAACATCCCCGTGATGTGATTCAATACTGTTAATTACCTCTTCACATTCACCACAACTTTCAGCATACAGTTTACCAACTTCTGTATGAGGTTTACCCGTTTCATACTTGTCGTACTTTCCAATATCGTGAAGTAGGGTACATCTTGCAGCAAGTTTGGCATCAACTTTTAACTCATTGGCAATTTTAACCGCAATTTGCGCCGCCTCAATACTGTGCGCTAAAACATTTTGACCAAAACTTGTTCTAAAGTGTAATGCTCCCAATGTATAAACTAACTCAGAATTAATATCAGAAACTGAAAACTCATCTAGCGCTTGGTTCCCGTATTCGACGATCAGTTCATCAACAAGTTCCGTAACCAGCTTAGCTTCCTGTTCAATTGTTACCTGGTTAATTCGTCCTGTCTCTAATAATTTTTCTAGTGTTCTTGTAGCAATCTCTCGACGAATCGGATCAAAACACGAAACGCTAATAATTCCTGGAGTGTCATCGATAATTAAATTGACTCCTAACACGTTCTCGATGGTTTTAATATTTCGACCTTCACGACCAATTAAGCGTCCCTTAATTTCATCACTTTTAATCTCAATACTCGTTACCACATTATCAGTAGTTATTTCACTCGATAAGTTCTCCATCGCCGATAATAATATTTTATTAGCCTCACGTCGTTTAGTCTGTTCAATTTTCTCAAGGTGTTTTTCAACAATCTTACGACGCTCAGATGCATGGCGCTCATCCATTAGTTGAAAATAATACTCTCTTGCTTCTTCTTTAGACATCCCAATAATTGCAAGTAACTTCTCTTGGTATTCACTACGCATAAAATCGCGTTCAACACCTTGTTGCTTGCGTGTTTGTTCAATCTCGGCAAGTTCCTTTTCAACCCGATCCATCTTCTTAAATGTTTGGTCTTGCAGTTCGTTTAGTTTAGATTCTCGCTCCTGCAGTTGAATTCGATCTTTGTTTAAAATTTCTTTTTCTTTTATATTTTGATCTCGTAAAGATTCAATTTGTTCTAATAGTCCACCTTTGGCCTTGTTTTGCATAATTATAAATACAACAGTAAATACAACTAATGCTACTATTACACAAAGGATTAAATAATCGGTCATCTCGGCCTCCTATCATATATTATAACATATATAGGAAAAGGGAATTTACGCAAATACACGAGATATTCGGAAAAATTGTCAGGAGCGTTTATAAACAAAAAAGAATGACTAAGCATTCTTTAACATAAATTAATTTATAGCGCTAATAGTAACCAGATTTGTATAACTTCCATCATCGATCATCAGTGCATTACTATGGGTATTATATTTGCTGTTACCACTAATCGTAATTAAACTGCTTTGATAAGTTTTCGTAAAACTGCTATATGGTAAGCCCCTTGGTATTTGCTTTAAAAACGTTTCTAAATACGGAATTGAAAGATGTCCCATAACCAGCATTCGCTCATCATTTCGTGGTTGATAATCATGTTGGACAATTTTGATCGCTTCACAATTATCGGGAATTCCGCTATGGGTTAACATTAACTGCTGCGCTCCAACTGTAACTTCATAGTAATCTTTAGTAACTGAGTATAAGTATTTAATTTGCTCGTAGGTCGGCTGATACTTTTCGTCCTTACACAACTGCGTTACCGCGTGATAATATGCTTTAACTGCTTCACTAAGCGCACCTTGGTAATGTTTAAATTTTAGCCTAATTTGCTCATACTCGGCATAAAACTGTGGAGAAAACATCCCCTTTAAACTTTCGGTAACAACGCCGAATGTATCATGAGTAAGCTCGCTATGCGTCACCTGATCATCAGCTGTATTTAAAAACATCATAAATAGTACTTCATCGTGATTCCCTAATATTACATGACACTTATTTGCTAACGATAGTTCGCAAATTTTGTTTAAAAGTTGTTTTTCATCTCCATACTTTTTATTAAATAAATCTCCTAAGATAAATAACGGCTCAGCTGGTGAAAGTTCGGTTTCAATTGTCTCTATCCCCTCAATATATCCATGAATATCGCTAATTAAGTGAATCTTCTGATAATTGGTCATCTTCGCTCCTTTGCCTAGTATTATACATTTTTTTTACACTTATGTCAATTAAATACAGGAACCTAAAACCTAGGCTCCTGCTTTATTAATATGATTAACTGTATTTACTAAGTTTTTTTACAATGAGCAAAAAGATCACTGATGTAACAATCATCATCGCAACATATATCGCCGCCATCTGGCGTTCGTTAGCCGCCATTGCCATATAAATAGCTATCGGTAGCGTCTCGGTCTTACCCGGAATGTTTCCAGCGACCATCAGTGTTGCTCCAAACTCACCAAAGGCTCGCGCTAAGGCCAGCACTGCTCCGGTTGCCAATCCAAAGATAGCCATCGGCACCGTTATATACTTGATGATTTCAACTTCTGTAGCTTGATCGAGCTTGGCCGCATCAATAATCTCGGGATCGATGTGATTAAAAGCAATCTTCGCCGATTGATACATAATCGGAAAAGCAACGATGCTCGCCGCGATTATGGCAGCTGTTTTCGTAAAGATAATTGTTTGTCCAAACAGTAGTTCAATCAGCGGATAAAGTGGGCTGCTAGCACCGATTGTAACAAGTAGTAAAAAACCGATAACCGAGGGGGGCAACACAATCGGCATTAGAAATAAGATCTCTAGGGCCGTCTTTCCCCGAAACTGATATTTGTTCATTAAGTAGGCAATTACGGTTCCCGCAATAATCGCGATTGCTCCCCCGATAATTGCGACTTGCAGCGAAACAATTAAGGGACTTAAAAATTGACTATTCATGATTCGTAAATCCATACTTCTCAAAGATTGAGATGGCCTCATTACTTTGTAGATATTCGTAGAAAGCTCTAGCCGCTGGGTCATCAGTTAATAATCCCAGTGGATAGCTAATCGGACTGTGCATCGTGTTGTCATACTCATCGATAACTTTAACTTCGCTGCTGGCAATCATATCGGTGTTATAGACAAAGCCAACATCGGCATTTCCCGTTTCCACATATGTTAACACTTCCGTTACATCCTTCGCTTGCACGAGTTTATCTTTGGTCGCCGCTTCCACTCCTAAATAATCGATTACCTCTAGGGCATACGCTCCGGCAGGAACTGACTGCGGCGTCCCAATCGCAATTGTATTAGCTTCGGCAAGCGTCGAGATGGAGCTGTTTTTAGCGGTTATCAAAACTAGTTGATTGTCAACTAAAATTGTTTCTTCAACCAAACTATTAGTTTTTTTAAGTGCCTCAAAATTATCAATTGACGCGGAAATGAAAATATCTGCTGGGGCTCCTTCTTGAATTTGAGTTACTAACATCCCCGAACCACCGTAGTTGATTTCTATGTCAAAACCACTATTTTCAAAGTTATCTTCAATTTCTGATAAGGCATTTTGCATGCTTGCTGCGGCCTGCACATTAACTGTCATTTGCAATTCATCATCATGTCGCCTTACTACGAAGATAATCAAGAAAATAATTACTAATAAAACTACAATTTTTTTCATAATACGCGCCTTCCTGCTTTGATTATATCATGAATAACCATCAAGTACCGAGAACCAAATAACTTCCTAACCACTAGTAATTAAATTCGATGTTTTCTTCCATTTTAAAGAAATCTGAATAATCTAAGTGGAAGACATCTTTCTCTAAGTTATCAATATTGATACCGCGATTAATTAATTGAATTAAAATACCGCTATAGTCGATATCGTGTTGTAAAATTGCACCGACAATTTTTCCATCTTTAATCGCGATTTTTTTATACTTATGCCCATCGTCTAATACCTTAAATTCAACCCCTGGTGCGGCTTTAAGACTTCCTACTGACATCGTTGGAATTCCAAAGAAGTTCATCGTCGCCTTCGAAGCAAAGAAATCATCCATCTCCACATCGTTGCCAACCATGTTGTTTGCAGCAATAATTCCTTCTTTAACAGCCATCGGCCAAATCGGGTGGACTCCCGACACATCTCCAGCTCCATATACATCAGCGATATTCGTACGTCCAAAGTTATCAAACTCAAGACCGCGCTCACCTAGTTGGATATTACTACCTTCTAAGAATCCGGTATTTGAACGAGTTCCGGCAGCAACAACAATCATCTCAACGTCTAAACTTTGTCCATTGTTAAGTACTAGTCCTTTAACATTGTTCGCTTCATCTAATACTACTTCACTAGCTAAAACCCCAAAGTGTCCAGTAACGCCATGACCCTCAGCCGCTTGCATATACGTCGCACTACTACGCTCATCAAGTTGCATGCTCAGCAAGTGATCGGCTAAATCGATTAGATGAATCTTAACATCATAGTGCGTTAAACTCTCTAATGCATCCATCCCAATTAATCCGGCACCGATAATCGCGACGTTCATTCCTGGTTTGATATTAGCTTTAATTGCCATTGCATCTTCTAAATCACGTAGTCCAAATACTTGGTTTCCTTCGCGTAGTCCTGGTACTGGTGGCTTTGAGGCACTTGAACCAGTAGCGATTAATAACTTATCATAGCTTAATGTTTGTCCGTTAGTAAATGTCACCGTCTTTTCATCGGTATTAACCGCACTTGCTTCGTGATCAGTTAAGAAATTAATATTGTGTTCGGCAATCACATTCGGTCCAGCGAAATGCAACATCGTTTCATCACGCTTTCCTTCAATATAGTGATGTAAAATACAACGTGACACTAAAATCTTATCTTTACTAGCAACTGTAATTGTTGCTTCTTTATCTAAATTACGTAATTCTCGAGCGGCATTAATTCCTGCTGCACTTGATCCTAAGATTAAATAGTTCATTAGTTTACCTCCGTTAAGAAGATAGCACCCATTGGACAATTATCGACACATTGAGCAGTTCCACTAATGTGATTTACACACATGTCACATTTCTTAATTTCTTTTTGAGTAATGCTATCAGTTTTTAAAACACCGTATGGACATGCCATAATACACATATAACAACTCGCACAGTGCTCTTTATCGTATTGTACATAACCTGTTTCTTGGTCGATGTACATTGAACCAGTCATACACGTGTAGACACATTCTGGCTTATCACAGTTTCGACAGAATACTGGGGAGTTTACCCCATCACTACTCATAACCACACGGTTACGACTGTCAATTTCATCATGAGAAGAACGACATGCAGAGACACACGTCAAACAACTTATACATTTTTCACGATCGATATTAATTCTTTCCATTATTTTGCCTCCATTTTCGTGATTTTTACCGGTGCATATTTATATGATGGTTCTTTTGAAAACGGATCATATAATGATAGCGATAATTTATTTGTTTCAATATAGTGAATTGGTGCAAATAATTGTCCTTCAGCCATTTGCTTGGAGATAACCGCTTTAAAGTTGGAAACTTCACCATTAATTGAGGCAACCGTTACCATCTCAAGGTTGTTGACATTTAAGCTTTGCGCATCACTTGCGTTAATTAGAATATATGGTTCGTTGATAACTGCATCCGTTACGACATCGAATTCACGTGTACGAACTGATGTATGCCATTGTCCAACTGTTCCACGACCAGTGTTTAAAATGAAGTTAAACTCCTCATTAATTGGCATTGGATTAACTAGTGGCTCACTGAACATTAAGTTTGCTTTTCCACTTGGCGTATAGTACTTACCATCTTCAAATAATCGACGTTGATCATTGACTAATGTCTCTCCAGCTCTAAATGGCCATTGGATTCCTTTACTAAAGGTTAAATCATCCCACTCTACACCAGTGATGTCTAAAGGCATTCCAGCTGAACATTTCTTCATCAGTTCAAATGCATCTTGGGGCGTTTCCCAACCTTTTAGGTTGTCTCCCATACCTAAGTACTCACCAATTTTATAGAATACTTGGTAATCAGTCATCTCTCCAGCTTCTAAAGGTAATACCGGACGAATTGGTGATAGACGACGCTCGGTATTAATTAACGTACCTTGCTTTTTAGTGGCTGGAACAACAGGTAAATAAACATCCGCAAGTTCACTTGTTTCCGTATCAGCGAAAATATCTTGAACAATAAATAATTCTAGTTTTTCAACTGCTTTTTTAAACGTTTGGTTGTTGGTCCAACTATGCGTAGGGTTGGTACACATTACCCATAACGCTTTAATCTCTCCGGCTTCAATTCCTTCGATAATCGCATTATATGGTTTTGTCGGCTTGTCAATTAAGTACTCATCACTAATTTGCAGGGCATTACATACCGCAGCGCGACGCTTAGGATTATCAAAATCTCCCCCACCAAATAATCCGGCTTGGTGTGAGAAGGCACGAGAACCCATCGCATTACATTGACCAGTAAGTGAGTTTGCTCCAGTTCCAGGGCGTCCCATGTTTCCAGTAATTAAAGCAACGTTAATAATTGACTGCGCTGTTCGCACCGCATCGTAACTTTGATTAATCCCCATTGTCCACCACAGTGATACTGCATTACCATTGGCAATCAGCTCGGCAAGTTCAGTAATTTGCTCCGTAGTTAAGCCCGTTCCTGCACTACCAACCGCTAAAGTATAAGTTTTGGCGAACTCTTTAAACTCTTCAAAGCCATTTACACTTGCGGCAATATAGTCGTGATCAATTTTATCATTGCTAATTAAGTAGTTAGCAATTGTATACATTAATACATTATCCGACTTTGGGGCAACTTGATAATAGTGATCTGCATTCATTGCAGTTTCACTTTGACGTGGATCGATTACAATCACTTTACGACCTTCGCGTGCACTATGCTTAATACGTCCCCATAGTACTGGGTGAGCCACAACCGGGTTCGCCCCAATTAATACAATTGTATCAGAAAGTTCTGCATCTTCTAATGTATAAGGCGGTGCATCGAATCCAAAACTTTGTTTATGAGCTACTACACTTGTTGCCATACATAGTCTAGTATTCCCATCTAAATGAGCGCGAAGTTCATTACGCATTACATGTCCAACTAACGCCATGTCCTCAAGCGGCATTTGCCCTGTCGAGATTCCACCAATCGCATCTCCACCATAAGTTGTTTTAATCTCATTTAACTTATCAGCCGTATACTTAAGGGCCTCATCCCACTCCATCGCTTGGCCATTAACGACCGGCTTCGAAACAGGTTTGTGCATTGAATGTTGCTTGTCTAAACTTAAACCTTTAATACATGCAATACCTTGATTAACCGGAAATTCTTCATTTCCATTCACATTTACAATTTTATTATTCTCTACCGTAAAATCTAACCCACATGCTAAGGCACACAAGTTACAAGTTGTTTGAATTTTTTTCATAATTCTCCTTTAATTTACAATTATTTTCCTTTGCCCAAGAAAAAATGCTACAATATTGGGGAAAATATTTACCTATTTGTTTTCATTATATCAAAAAATTAGGATTAAAGGGAGGGATTATTAAACATTTTAGAAATTTACCGGTTGGAGTAATCGGAACAGGTTTAGGATTATGTACATTATCAAACGCATATAACGTAATTGGACTTTCTTGGGTTCGTACACTTTGTATGATTATCGGGATGATTATTTGGGTTATCGCGTTTAGAAAAATTAGTTTTCATTTTGATAAAGTAAAAGAGGAATACTCAGAAAACACAGTGACAGCAACGCTTTATGCTACTTTTGCGATGTTGACAATGGTATTATCAAGTTTCATTGTTGCTTATATTCCAATCCTTGGTAAAGGCTTATGGCTTGCTGGTATCGCAATGCAAGTGATGTTAATTGTGATGTTATTCGGATTACACATTTTTAAAAAGCGTAATTTAGATGTTATTTTACCAAGTTGGTATGTAACTTTACTAGGACTTTTAGTATCGACAGCAATCGGTTCAGCAATGGGCTTTGCTGGTTTACAAAAAATTATTGTAATCTACGGATTCATTATGTATTTCGCAACAATTGGTTTTGTTGTTTATCGTTTGTTTAAAAAGGATTTACCCAAGCCAGCGAGATACACTAAAACAATTTTACTAGCACCAATTTCGCTGATTATTGTTGGATACATCAATGTGTTTGAAAATAAAAATCAAATGGTTGTTACCGGATTATTAGTAATTTTTGCAATTACGATGATCTATGTGTTAGCGCAAACCAAAAGTTTTATGGAAGGTGGATTTACTCCAGGTTATGCAGCACTTACCTTCCCCCACGCGATTGCGATTATCTCTAGTTTAAAAATAAGTGGTTACTTTGCTGAAATCAACACTGGATTAAGCGCAGCAATGTATCAAATTGCTGGAATTCAAATTTTCTTTACTACAGCAATTATCTTATTTACGCTTTACAGTTTCTATATTCGTAGAGCTGACTTTAACTAATAAAATAAAATCACCGAGCGACTCAACCTAAAGTATTAACTATGGTTGTTAGCCGAATAGCTGAGCTATTCCAGGGTTCAAAGCGAAAGCGATGAGCCTTCCTAATTTACAAGGTGCAATATTACTCAAAAACAAATTTAGTAATTTGCATTTCGCAAGTGAAAAGTTTGTTTTTTTTTCACACAAAATATAATGAATAACAAAAATACTATATAATATAAGCAATAATCAAAGGAGAAACGATGAAAAAAGTTGGATTTAAAGAGGCACTTGGTCAAGCACTAGCTCACGACATTTGTGAGATTAAAGGCCAAACTGTCAAACAAGTAGCGTTTAAACGTGGTCACATTATTAAGCCGGAGGACGAGGATTATCTACTCGAACTTGGTAAACAGCACTTCTTTGTTTTAGAGCCTGGTGATGAGGACTTGGTTCACGAGGAAGATGCAGCGCGAATCATGTTTGAAACAATCAACAACGGAGACTTTAGTTGTTCGCCAGTTTCTATGGGGAAAATTAGTTTTATAGCAAATACCGCGGGATTTTTCACTGTCGATTCCAAGCTGCTAACCGACTTTAATATGCTAGGGCAAATTTCCGCAGCTTCCATCGCTCCGATGCAGTATGTTAAGCAAGGTCAAGAGGTTGCGAGCATGCGCATCATCCCCTTATTTACTACCAAGCAACATATCGAACAAATAAAAGCATTTGCTAATGCTCAAGAGATGTTTAAAATTATCAAGATTGAGAATACTAAAATTGCCCAAATTACAACTGGTAGCGAGGTGGCAACCGGTAAAATTGCTGATGGATTTAAGCCCAAACTAAATGAAATATTGAGTCGTTTCGATTTACAAGTATCAAACTACAGTGTTGTTACCGATGATAAAAACCTAATCCAAGCGCAAATTACTGCAGCCAAAGCTGCCGGAGCTGAGTTGATTTTAGTAACTGGAGGAATGAGCGTTGATCCCGATGATTTAACTCCTGGCGCAATCAAGGCTGCTGGTGCAAAAATCATTACCTACGGAACTCCAATTATCCCCGGTTCGATGTTTTTATACGGACTGCTAGATAACACCCCAATTTTAGGGTTACCCGGAGCGGTTATTTTTGAACAACGAACTGCTTTTGACTTACTACTTCCCTACGCCCTAACTAATACTAAAATTACTACACGGGAAATAATGGAAATGTCAGTTGGAGGAATGCTCAATGGTTAATTATGATGATGCCTTACGTTTAATTGATAACTACTCGTTTAAAATAAAGACAATCGAGATCGATACCTTCACTAGTCTCGGTTACACATTAGCTACTGATGTTTGCAGTCACATAAACGTTCCTGCCTTTCGTAAAAGTGCAATGGATGGATATGCGCTAAATGCAGAGAACGATTTAACAGCTAGTTTAGAAGTTATCGATACCATCTATGCGGGAAGTAATCACAACCCTAAAGTTTTAAACGGTCAATGCGTTAAGATTATGACTGGTGCTCCGGTACCTAGTGATTGTGATGTGGTAATTGTCAAAGAGCTAGCTACTGAACATAATAATCTTGTTCACTTTACGATGCCCAAAACCAAATTAAATGCGAATATTTGTCAAATTGGTGAAGACATCACCGCGGGAAGACAGCTGTTTTCAGCCGGAACATTAATCACCCCGACTATTATTAGTAGTTTAATTAGCAGCGGTAATCATACTGTAAGTGTTTATCAAAAGCCGAAGATCCTCCTAGTTACTACCGGTGATGAGGTTGTAACAAGTGCTAGTCGACTTGACTATGGACAAATTTATAATTCTAATCTAGCCTATCTTAAACCGCGGATGCAAGAGCTCGGGTTTACGAGCGACCATATCCACATTACTGATACTACCGACAACTTAGATTCACTTTTTAAAAGTAATTTCGAATTTATTATAACGACTGGAGCGATTAGCGTTGGTGATCGTGATATCATCAGAATGTTTATCAAAGCGCAAAAACCCAAAATTATTTTTGATCGCGTTAATATCATGCCGGGAGGTCCGGTCGTATTTTGGGAGTACAATGATACCCCAATCATCTCCCTTGCTGGGAGTCCCTTTGCCAACTTTGTGACGTTTGAGTTATTTGCCCGCAGAATCTTATCTCATCTAACCGGGGATCGAACGATGATTGCAGCTGAAAAGCAATTAATTTTAAATGATAGTTATTGTAAAACGCTAAAGAAACGTCGCTTTTTAAAAGCAAGAATTGAAGCAAATAAAGTTACTATCCCGGCTACTAATCACCTGGCTAGTAGCATGCATGAGATGACCTTATGCAACTGCCTAATTAATTTAGAGCGGGGCGAGATTGATTTAAAACCTGGTGACATAGTAAATGTATTAGATACAAGGAGGAATAATGAGTAAGTTTTCACATTTTGATCAAAATGGTAATGCATATATGGTCGATATAACTAATAAGCAAATGACTAACCGCACGGCAATCGCTAGTGGAGAGATTGTTACAAACAGCGAGATAATCGCGCATATTAAAAACCATAGCATTGACAAAGGTGATGTCTTAGGTGTGGCCCGCATCGCCGGAATTATGGCCGTGAAAAATACAGCTACTACTATTCCAATGTGTCATCCACTGCTAATATCCCATGCCAAAATTGACTTTGAATTAAGTGATGATCGCATCAAAGCAATATGTACAGTGCAAGTTGCGGAATCAACAGGCGTGGAAATGGAAGCTTTACATGGGGTTACTACTGCGCTTCTAACCATTTACGATATGTGTAAAGCCGTTGATAAATCGATGGTGATGACCAATATTAAACTTGATTTTAAAAGTGGAGGAAAAAGTGGAACGTACACCCGAGATGTTTAGTAGCGTCATCTTAATTGGCGGTGAATCGAAACGTTTTGGTACGCCTAAACACCTAGCGACATACAATGGCAAAACCTTTTTAGACATCACCACAACGGCGCTTAAGCCATTATCCATAAAATACAGCGTGCACCGGCTAGATAGCACTCTTAACCCTAAGCTGCAAATCATTGATAGTCCCGAGCGCATTGGTCCAATTAATGGCATCTATCAAAGCCTAAAGCAGTCAACTTCAAAGTACACATTAATCACTAGTTGTGATATGCCACTTTTAGATACTAGTCTTGTCCTGACGATGCTCGGTTTAGCTAGTGTTTATCAAAAGACGATCGTTGCTCAAGCTAATGGACAGCTGATTCCAACTTTCGCCGTTTATAAAACTAGTGATTATGTTCATTTTAAAACAGCGATTAACGACTGCAACTATAAGCTTATCGATGTTATAAATACGATTGATACCTATGATTATCAGGTGCCAGAGCATTTGCAAACGCAGCTAACTAATGTCAATACTAAGGCGCAACTAAAGCAGATTACCGGGCCGTTTATCTTCAGCGTTTGCGGGTATAAAAACAGTGGTAAGACAACCTTGATAGGTAAATTATTAAAGATGTATCACCATGATAATCAGCGCGTTGCCGTTTTAAAACACGATGGTCATGATTTTATGATTGCGGATGATACTGATACTGGGAAGTTTATTAATTTAGGCAGTGATTTAACTACTATCTACTCAAGAACTAAATGGCAAACAACTAGCTACCAACCATTTGACGTCGACCAATGGATTACCAGTTTAAACAATATTGATATTGTGATTATCGAAGGAATGAAGGATAGCCCCTATCCCAAAGTTGTAATCGAGAGTGCTGAACAACTTGAAGCATCAAATAAACTTATTACAGTTAATAAAGATACGCGTAATGACATCGTACAAATATATAATAGTCTTAGAAAGGTCGAAAATGAAAGATTCTAATAATCGAACAATTAAATATATGCGCTTATCGGTTACCGACATGTGTAATTTTCGTTGCAGTTACTGCATGCCTGAAGACTATGATGTTAAGACTCATAACCTATCACTTGAACATATTGAATTAATTAGTAAAAACTTAAATAAACTCGGAATTACTAAAGTTAAATTAACTGGTGGTGAACCCTTAGTTCGCAATGATATTTGCGATATCGTCCGCGTTCTAAAAGAGCAATGTCATATCGAGGAAGTTACGCTTACAACCAATGGCGTTTTACTAGATAAATATTTAGATTCACTAGTTGATGCTGGATTAGATGCTATCACCATCTCCATTGATACGCTACGTAAAGATGATTTTAATCAACTTGTTAAGCGCGAACAGTTTGATCGAGTTATTGAAAATATTAAACTAGCAGTTGCTAGTCCAATTCAAAATATCAAATTAAACTGTGTTCCTCTAAAGCACCTTGGTGATGATAATTTATTGGAAATCATCAAATTTGCTGATGATTTAAATATTCCGATTCGCTTTATTGAAATGATGCCAATTGGTCTTGGCCGTAAATTTCCAGGTTACGACCAATCGAGTCTAATTAAGCTCTTCGAAGCACAATATGGAACTTCTACTTCTAGCTTTAAACACTATGGAAACGGTCCAGCAACCTATCTACACTTTGAACGTTTAAATATCGAAGTGGGATTTATCTCAGCAATATCTAATAAGTTTTGTGGTGATTGCAACCGCATCCGCGTAACTTCTACTGGACACCTAAAGCAATGCTTACACTACAATTACAATATTGACTTAGTCGAAACATTGCAAACAAGCGATGGCTTAGCATCAATTCGTAATTTCATCTTAGGAAAACCTAAAGAACACACATTTACAGATTTAAAACAAGAAAATATTGAGACATTAACTATGTCTGAAATCGGAGGATAATATGAAAATAATAGCATTAAATACATCAGAGCGTAAAGGAACGCAAAAGCGACCAACCGATAGCGTAACACTAATAGCTAATCACGGAATTGAAGGAGATGCTCACGCTGGAGATTGGCATCGTCAAATCAGCTTCTTAGGTCACGAGTGCATCGAGGACTTCAACAGTCAAGGAGCTGCGGTAAAGCCCGGAGCGTTTGGGGAAAACATCATCGTTGATGGGGTCGACTTTACGACACTACCAATTGGAACTAAAGTTCGATGTAATGGAACCGAGATGGAGATTACTCAAATCGGAAAAGAATGTCACACAAGATGTCAAATTTACTTTAAAATGGGGGACTGTATCATGCCGCGTAATGGGGTGTTTGCGAAAGTAATTACGGGAGGAGTTATCTCAGTTGGCGACGAAGTTGAGATAGTGATGTAAATGAAAGCAATTGTACTTACTATTTCCGATAAGGGCGCAATTGGTCAACGCGTGGATACAGCAGGACCAGCAGTTACAAAGTTACTTGAAGCTCACGGATATGAAGTTATCGATAACCCAATCCTTCCAGATGACTTTGAGCAAATTGTAAGCAGTTTAAATCAAGCGGTTAATAATGAGATTAGTTTAATCTTAACTGTTGGGGGAACCGGCTTCTCCAAACGCGATATAACGCCGGAAGCGACGCAAGCCGTTATAACTAGACAAACACCGGGACTTAACGAATTAATGCGCTTAGAGAGCCTTAAAATCACAAATAGAGCAATGTTATCACGCGCTACTTCTGGTTTAAAAGATAATAGTTTAATTGTCAACTTACCCGGAAGTGAAAAGGCCGCAACTGAAAACCTTGGGTTTATCTTACCGATTTTAGAGCACGGTCTGAAAATCCTATTAGGTGAAGATGCAAACTGCGGAGTTCCAGTTACTAAATAGCAAAAATAAAAATGATCTTTCTAGATCATTTTTTTCGTACTATTTACTGACTTATAATAAAACTAATAAGAGCATTATACTTTGCGCCAAGAAAACCAAAGTAACATTTACAAAATAATTTAATTTTAACTTGGAAGTAATATCGAAAACTACAACAAAGTAACAAGTTGCGCCAATTAATAGCTGATATCCCAGACCGCGAATCATAACTAATACTGGAACAATCAAAAGTGTCACCAACAACATTTGAATCAATTGCTTACATCTGCTTTTAAATTTAGAATTGTATATTGAATATACCTTATCAAAATCTACATCTGTATCAATATACTTCTGAACTATAATCACAAAGTACAAAGTAAAACATAAACTGAAAACAATCAATTCGACGTTTTTAAAATAATATGAGAATGTATAGAACATCATAAGTGAAATCAACGTTTTATAGTCAATAAACTGCATCATTCTAACCTTAACTTCTTCTAGTGCGAAGCGCATAAATACCTCCAAAGCTACCAGAGACGGTGATGATGATTGCAATCGCAACTATATTAAAGTTATAAAATATGGAGAAGGCAATTAGCATGTTGATAATCACAGTAAGATTTTTCGCCAGTTCAAAACTGCTGATTTTATACAGCAGAAACGTCGGGATGATAATCAGTAAAGCTTGATTAATCAACACCACTACTGCTTCCGCCGGATAAAACCAAATACCTAAGATTCCATATCCAATTAGCAATGGTGTAAGTATTTTAAAATTATCAACAACCTTACTGTAAATAAGTTGGTCACGACCTTGGTAATGCTCTTGCAATGTTATAAATTTCGATTCATTATCAATTTTATAAACTTCGTGAATTGTTAAATTGATAATCGACAGACTTGATAAAATTCCGATTAGTTTTAGGCTGAGATATTGATCATACCCAGGAATTAATAAAAATCCAAATGGTACAATAACAATTACTAGCGAAATTAGTAATCGTAATTTATTATTAACTATATAATTCCAAAATAATCTGCTCATTAATACTCACCCTCCAACAATACACCGGATTCAATATGCAAGTGAACATCGACTGCATCTTTAATTTCCGTATACTGATGACTGGTTAAAATAATCGTGCGATTAGGCTTTAGTTCCTTCAAATCATTTTTTAAAATTTCAATAGTATCTTTATCTAAATTTGTTAATGGTTCATCTAAAATCAACGCTTGCATATTGGCATTCATAAGTGTACAAACTAACGACACCTTCTTTTTATTCCCACTCGATAACGAACTTACCTTCTTTTTGAGCATTGATGTTAACTGATACTTAGTAATTAAATCCTTTTTTAACAGATCGGGGGTTTTAAATAACTTTTGGTAGAGATTGATATTGGCTTGAACCGATGCGCCTTCATATAAATAGTGCCACGGTTCATTAAACGAGAACTGACTCGGTTTAATATCGGTCTCAACACTCCCCACAGTTGGTTGTTCTAATCCAATAATTATTTTTAATAACGTACTCTTTCCACACCCCATCGGTCCGGAAATCAAGTAAACTTGATTTGTTTCAAAAGTATAGTCTACACCTTTTAAAACCGCCTCCTCATATTGCTTTTGAATATTTGTTACTTTAATCATCTTTAATCCCTCACTTTTAATGTTTATAAATCGTTGCTACCAAAAGAAAAATCGATATGTATGAATAATAAATGCCGCTGGAAAGACCACTAAAAGTAACACCCAGCCCAATACATATCTGAAATTTTTATACCAATGGGAACCTTTAAATTGGTGTCCTGCAAACTCTACTTTGGTGTTTATATATATTGCTCGAATAATATATAATGTTAATATCATCTCTGCTAACCAAAAGATTTTTGGCAGCTGTAATACAAGTGCATCCATAACTACTCCTCATTTTATCGGTGTAATCCCGATTTTATATCAATTATACTTGTCTGCGATTAACAATATTCTTGTACATATTTTTAGTTGATTTAATTGTTAATACTAATAAGATCACCGTTGCTAATCCAAAACCAACTATAAATAGTGGATCATTGTATTTGAAAGGAACCAAAACAAAGGCAACTGCCGTGTTTACATACATACTAATCGTCGAAATACTACCAACAGTGTTTATACTAGCAATATTTAGTGCAATATTTATTGATAATAATTTATAAAATAGGATAACTAACACGTAAGCTATTAATACTAATCCTACTGCTGGAATACTACATCTTAAATTGGCGAAAAATAGTAAATATCCATTATTAATCCAATACTTAATATTACTATTAGGTTGTTTAGAACTAGAAATGATTTTAGAATTTTCCCTAACTCGATATTATTAACGACTAGTGCTTTAATATAACCCTAATAACTATATCGCGATATTTGAAAGGATTGATGAGATATCAAAAAATGTCCGCAAATCAAAAATATTAATTGAATATTAATTAGTACTAAGGAAAAGTCACTTTGAATCCCATTCATTACAGTAAAGAAAATTGTTATTAATGTTACTAAAATAAATATCATATTTCTCATCAATAATTTTGCTTCAGACTTGATCAAATAACTTGTCGTGTTCATAACGCTCCTTATCTTCATCTAAATTGTATATTGCATCACACACTTGCTCTAAGTCCTCTTTGTAATGAGAAATCAAAATAATATTGTGTTGCGTTTTAAATGTAATAAGGTCCTCGAAGAACAACGCTCGCGCATCCTTATTTAAAAACGATGTTGGCTCATCAAAGATAAGATTTTGTTCAGGCTTGGAAAAGGCTAAATACAGCTTGACCTTTTGCATCTCCCCCGAGCTTAAGAACTTTGCTTTCTTTTCCATCATCGAAGCGATATCGTAACGCCTATAATACTCCAGATCATTTACAAACTTTCCAGTTCCTTTAAATAAGTGGACAATATCATTAACTGTGTACTCGGGGTGAAAGTTTACTTCATTTGTGCAAACAGTCGTAGTCAGGTTGTGTTCAAAAAAGAATTGATCAACAAATAAACTCTTTCCACTTCCATTTTTACAGGCTATTCCTACAATCATAACTCTCCCTCTGTAATTACTTATGTTTATATTATACCAATAATTTACGACTTTTTTACACTTTTAAGCATTTTACCTATCTATAGATTTTTATGGCAACTCACAATAACCAAATTACTTTAAATTAATTAGAATAATATGCTTAAATTATAACTTTAGTTTGTATATGTTACTAACAAAATAGTACATCGATGCCCGGATCTAATCGGTGTTGAGTATAAAAAAAAGCCAAATAAATTGGCTTCTTTATTATAAACTTATTTTAAACTCTAAGAAGATATTGTTGTAACGTTTTAGATTATCGGGATCTAAATTAGCATAGTACTCAAGGTTTTCCATAACCTCAACATCCGGATAATACGTTTCATCTTCTAGGTGTTCGGGTTCATTCATCACTTCCGTAATTGGACTTGAATATCCAACGTACTCGGTGTTGACGCTCGCAACTTCGTTATCCATTAAGAAATTAATAAAAGCGTGGGCTCCCTCAATATTTTGGGAAGTTTTCGGAATAGCAATATTGTCTAAATAAATATTACTTCCACTCTCTGGCGTGATAAATTCAATCGCTTCATTATCTTCTTGAATAAGTTGTGCATCTCCCGCCCAAACGATGGCCGCTGCCGCTTCTTCATTTGCCATTAACATCTTGATTTCATCACCGACAACCCCTTTTACATTTGGTGCTAAGTTCAGTAAATTTTGTTTTGCTTGATTTAACTCTTGCTCATCAGTTGAATTAAGTGAGTATCCCAGGCTATTTAAACTACTTCCTACTACTTCGCGCGCTCCATCAAGTAATAAGACATTATCCACTAACGCCGGATTCCACAGATCAGCATATGATGTAGGATAATCGATTTCTAACTGATCATACATTTCCGTGTTATAGGCGATTCCAACCGTTCCCCAAAAATATGGAACTGAATACTTATTGTCTTGATCAAAGGCTTGATTTAAAAAGTATGGATCGACATTTTCTAGATTGGGTAATAAACTCTTGTCCAGTTCAACTAATAAATGTTCACTCTCCATCTTCTCAACCATATACTCTGAAGGGAAGATGACATCATATGGGCTAGAACCACTATTGACTTTAACATACATCGATTCATTCGAGTCGAATGTTTCATAAACAACATTATAGCCGGTTTCGGCTTCAAACTGGTCAATTAATTCTTCGTCAATGTAATCTCCCCAGTTGTATACGTATAAGTCTTGACTATTAACTGATACAACTTGATTTGAGACAACTTGCAAGAAAACAATTGATACTGCTAATATAAACATTGTAAGCATTAATATTGTAACTTTACGCATTGCGACCACCTCTACTTATCCAAATTTGATGGACAATTACTGCAAATAAAATAATTAGAAACATAATCGTTGATAACGCGTTTAACTCTAAATTAATTCCGCGTCGCGCTTGCGAGTAGATTTCGATTGGTAACGTAACAAATCCATTTCCGGTAACGAAGAACGTAACTCCAAAATCATCAAACGAATAGAAGATCGATGTAAAGAAACTAATAATCATCGCATCTTCAATATTCGGAATTAAAATAATGCGGACAATATCTTTTGCTTTAGCTCCTAAGTCTAGCGCCGCCTTAATTTGTGATACTTCGATTTGCTCTAAACGTGGAAGCAACATAATTACAATGATCGGTGTACAAAATACTGCGTGAGTTAACACTACCGAAATTAAACCAAGTTTGATTCCAAACATCGTGAATAGTGATAAAAAGGCCACCCCGATTACCACATCTGGTGCTAGAATCATAATGTTGTTTAATTGACGTAATTGATAATTTTTCTTAGGATTCTTAAGTTGATAGATAGCTACGGCTCCTAACGTTCCAAAGATTACCGCTAAGATTGCTGATAAAATTCCGACAACAATACTATTAGCAACAATTTGCAGTAAACCTGTATTATTAAATAAGTTGCCGTAATGCTCTAGGGTAAACGACTCAAAACTCGACATTGAATCAGCGCTATTAAATGAGAAAACCATTAGGTAAACTAGCGGCGCATATAAAAATACAAACGCTAAACTTAAGGTAATTTTACTTTTCATATTCTCGCCTCCTAATTTGCCACTTCGAGCTTCCTTGAACTACGAAGTTGAAGATTAGCATAATCGCAATTAAGACAATCGCAATCGCACTCCCCAGGTTCCAATCTCCGGTTACTAAGAACTGCTGTTCGATCGCTGTACCTAAAGTCATAACTTTATTTCCAGTTACTAACCTAGAAATCATGAAGATACTCAGCGATGGAATAAACACAAGCGTTACACCTGAGGCAATGGCGTTTTTACATAGCGGGAGAACGACTTTAAAAAACACTTGCGTTTCACTCGCCCCTAAATCTTTTGCGGCCTTAATAACATTTTTAGGAATTTTAATAATCGTATTATACAGTGGCAACATCATAAACGGCATGTAGATGTACACTGTCACGATAATAAATCCTTTAATATCAAATAGAAAGTCGACTGGCTGTCCACCAAAACTTGTGATGATTTGATTGATAATTCCATCTGAGCCTAAGATTCCTAAAAAGGCATAAACTTTTAACAGTAAGTTTACCCATGTTGGAATTAAGAATAAAGTTAGCCATAAACTACTCTTACGTTGAAGCGTAATTAAATATGTCAATGGAATAATTAATACACTACACGCTACGGTAATTATTGTCGCATTAACTACCGAACTAAGTATTAGTTTTAAATAAAGTGGATCAAAGACTTTGATATAATTATCAACTGTAAAACGTCCATGTCCATCGAAAAATGATAAGATTAAAATTAATACGAATGGAATTATTGAGAAGACAATAATCCATGTTATAAATAAATTATATACTCTCTTATTCGCTGTCATTGATTACATGAATATCTGCTGCATCTAAGCTTAACGATATTTCAGCCCCTTCCTCTATTTGTATTGTTGTGTGAACAAGTAGTTGCTCACCACTGATCGTGTCACAAATCAATTCGAACTGTTGTCCTTTAAATAATGAACTAACAACCGTTACTTGCAATTGCTGATCATCGCGATTGATTTTAAAATCCTCAGGTCTAATTACTACTTTTGCTCGAGTATTTGAACCAAAGCCACTATCAACACAATCAAAACGGTGGTTTAAAAATTCAACCT
Organism: Mollicutes bacterium LVI A0039; assembly: GCA_033103385.1. Classification (GTDB taxonomy): domain Bacteria; phylum Bacillota_I; class Bacilli_A; order UBA3375; family UBA3375; genus LVI-A0039. Next base: position 1,956,718 of record CP136953.1, on the reverse strand, counting down.
TGTAATCATCAAGCATAATCGCATCAATAATATTTGATTGACCAATAAAGTTTGCAACAAACTCGTTTTCCGGCTCATCATAAATATCTTTGGCAATTCCGGCTTGCATAATTTCTCCATCCTTTAGCACGTAGATAAAGTCAGATAGCACTAACGCTTCTTCTTGATCGTGAGTTACGAAAATAAAGGTAATATTTAGCTCTTGTTGAATCTGCTTAAGCATGTATTGCATCGACTGTCTCAGTTTGTAGTCTAAGGCTGATAAGGGCTCATCTAAAAGTAGCACCTCTGGATCCATCGCTAAGGCTCTAGCGATTGCTACCCTTTGCTTTTGCCCACCTGATAGTTCGTCGACACGCTTTTTATCAAACCCTGATAATTCAACTAAGCTTAGCATCTCTTTAACTTTGTTGTCAATTGACTTCGCTTCCATGTTTTTTAAACGCAATCCAAATCCAACATTCTCCGCAACGTTTAAGTGTGGGAATAAACTGTAATCTTGAAACACAGTATTAACACGACGCTCTGATGCGGGAAGGTCAATAACATTTTCATTATGGAGAATAATCTCTCCTTTTTCCGGTGTTACAAACCCAGCAATCGTATTAAGGATTGTCGTTTTACCACAACCACTAGGACCAAGTAATGTATAAAATTTCCCTTGGTCAAAACTTATATTAAAGTCTTTAATAATTAGTTCATCATCAAAACGAACATCAATATTCTTAAGCTCTATAACTTTCATTTATCTCCTAAATCTTTTTTAAATTTTGTAAACTAAAACCATTATTTATCACTGTTACATTAACTAACGCATAACCACTTAACCCTGTTAACTCATCAAACAATTGTTGATACTTCTCGGGAAAGACCGTGATGCTTCCTTCACGACCTTCGACTTTACAGTCAATGAAGGCCATCAGCTTATCGGTTTTTGTTCTTATCTCTTTTATTTTTAAAACTTCTACTAATATATCGAAGTTTGTATGTAAGACATTGCTATCCACTTCACTAATTCGCTTAATTTGCGGATACAGCGTTTTGAGTTTATTAAAGTACGTATCGTATGAATTGTACCTAATATTAAGCGATAAACTATTGCGTTCCATCGCTTCTAACTCCAGCAGACTATAATTCTCTATATTTTCAATTACGCTAGTTGTTTCTAAAAAGAATAATGCATCTTGATCCTGAAACTCGTCCTTGCTTAAAATAAACTCAATAATCGATCGTTCATTAACTCCAAAACTAGTAAATATCGAACTTGCTACCAAGTTTTCAATCTCTTGCTTGGATAATCCGGCAGGCACTATACACTCATCGATAATTTGCACAAGCGTTGGTGAATTAGCGCGAATATACTCGAGCAAGTTTACTCTGAACGTTTGGTCTAGGCCCTTGATGTTATTGAGCCCTAACTGCAAATTACCATCGATCGAAACTGAGTCCAAGCAAATATTGTTGACACTCGGCAATAATAGCTTGAGGTCAAAATACTTGATCTCCTGTTCAAATTTAGCCATATCACCCGTTGATTTTAATAAGTTCAAGTAGTAACTAAAATAAATATCGGGATAGTTGACTTTATAGTACATGAGCGCATACGATATTTTAGCGTACGAGTAAGCATGGGACTTATTAAATCCATAATTAGCAAAGGCGAGAATACGTTCCGCAACGCGTTTGGCCACTGGTTCCTGGTAGCCTCGTTTCACACTACTTAACACAAATTGGTCAAGCTCGCGTTGCAAAATATCGGCATCTTTTTTGGAGATTGCACGACGGAAAATATCGGCTTGTCCTAAGTCGTATCCGGCAAATATTTTTACAATTTCCATAATTTGTTCTTGGTAGACAATGATTCCGTAGGTACTCTCGAGCACTGGCCTTAAACTCGGATCAATATAATCGATTTGTTCAGTTCCATTTTTTCGCGCAATATAGTTATCAATAAACTGCATAGGTCCTGGTCGATACAAAGCTAAAATCGCCGCTAAATCATCAAATGATACTGGTTTAAACTTACGTAGCATCGAAATCATCCCACTCGATTCTAATTGGAAGATAAAGTTGGTACTTCCATCACTAATCGCATGATACACTTCTTTATCAGCTAAGTCGATACTGTTAAAATCAACCGACTTATTATGTTTAGTTTTAATCGCTTGTTCTAAATTAGCTAAGTGACGTAAATTAGAAATCGCCAAGATATCAAATTTAACTAAACCGATTGCTTCCAAGGTTTTACTATCGATATCCGATACATTGCTGGTAATACTTGTATAGTTATATAGCGGTAAATCACTAATAATTACCCCCGCTGCATGGATACTCTTATTTTTAGGAACATCCTCAATTTTGTACACGTAGTCTAAAATGTACTGTAATCGACCGTTGGTTGAGAATTCTTTACTTAGCTTTTTATTGCTCATAATATTTTGTTTGAAACTAATCTTCCCATCGATTAATTTTGAGATACTATCAATCGTTGTTTTATCGATATCTAACGCCTTAGCTACTTCTCGAAAACTACTTTTCGCTTGAAACGTCGATAAGGTCCCGATTTTACAAACATAGTCTTCACCGTACTTCTCTAAAATATAGTCAATGATCGTATCACGCTTAGTATCTTCAAAGTCTAAATCAATATCGGGCATCGTTTTACGCATCGGGTTTAAAAATCGTTCAAATAGTAGTCCATACTTAATTGGATCGATGCTCGTAATTCCCATACAATAAGCTAGAAGTGATCCAGCGGCACTACCACGACCCGGTCCGACATAAATATCATTTTTTCGACAAAATTTAATGATATCCCATACTATTAAAAAGTAGTCGACAAAATCGAGGTCACTAATTACTTTAAACTCGTATTCCAAACGCTCGATATATTCAGCTGGTACTTGATCATTTAAGCGACGCTTCAGCCCAAAGTGCATCAGTTTGTACAGGTACTCTTTATTCGATAACTCCGAATCTAAGTTGTAGTGTGGCAGTTTAAACCCCGGGGTAAACTTGACCTCTTCAATCTTATTCGCTAAGTTTAAATAGTTATTATACAAGTCATCATAATACCACATTTCCGGATCAGCAAGCTTGATAAAGCAGCCGACCTTATCGCGAACATGAGTTTTATTGATTGTCGTATTCTCACGAATTGCGGTAATAATTTGAAAAAATTCAAAATCGTTTTTACTCACAAAGTAAGTTTCTTCAAGCAGTAACATATTCTTAGTTATCACGATATCATTTACTGCTAAATAGTTACGCGTCAGTCCGATATAATCTTTATCGTGGATGTTGGTAACAAGGGGATTTTTAAACACGACAATCGTTTGTTTAAAAAATTCATAATCCATCTGCTCGGGCACAGACAAGGCTTTATTAATTTCAAATAAACTTTGCGTATTACTACAAATTAATAAAACTTCCTGAATTTGGTTTTGAAACATAACAAAAGTGTCAACAGCAAGAATTGCTTTGACACCCTCATCACTAGCAAGTTTGGAAAAACTATGAAAGCCTTGAGTTGTCTCAAGGTCGCATATTCCGATCGCCGGCAGATTATTCTTTTTTGCAAATTGAATTAATTCACTTGGCTTAGATGTTGCCTCAAGTAGGCTATACATAGTTTTATTATTTATATACAATCTTACTCCTCACTTACTAATTTTTTTAGTTTATCAACTACATCTTTTGTTTCATGCCATTCATAGATCATTGCTCCGGAAGCATTCTTATGTCCTCCACCGCCATATTGCATCGCGATTTGAGAAATATCTAACATTCCTTTAGAACGAAGGTTAACACGGATAAAGTTATCATATTCGTTAAATACCACCCATGCGCGAATATTAGCAAATGTTCCTAAGAAATTAACAACGTTTGATAATTTGGCAGGTGTCGTATTAAACTCCTCTTGAAATTGCTTGTCAAAGATAATGTAACCAACTCCATCTTCAATCGTAATGTTTTGATATGTATACCCAACTAGGCGAACAATATCTTCATCATAAGCTTGAAGACGCAGTACTGTTTCTTCAAACGGAATATCGTATTTCATAATTTCGCTTAAAGCAGCAAAGGTATCGGATTTAGTGTTTTGAAACTTAAATCCACCCGTGTCTCCGTAGATTCCACAAAATAGTGGAAAACAAATTTCACGACTTAATTTAAAACCGTTAACTTCATTCCAATGTTTAAACATATAGAATAACACTTCACATGTTGAGGAACGCGTTTCTTCAACATACATCACATTCCCAAATGGTGTTTCATTAGGGTGATGATCGATTTTGATAACGTTCATCTCTTTTAAATCAAGCTTAGCATCAACACGTTCAACATTAGCAGTATCAACTACTAATACTAAAGCATTGTGATACATGTTTTGATTAATAAGTGTGTGCTCACCAATATATTCGTATCCAGAATAGTTATCTTGAGTTCCGGCATAGACTTCTTTATTGGGGAAATTTAACTTGATATATTCATATAAGGCCATTTGAGACCCGATTGAATCTAAATCGGGTCTCTTATGACGATGAATAATTATTTTTTTGTGACTATTAATTTCACTATAAATCTTATTCAATATTTTTTCCATCTTAGAATAATTCCGCTTCTTTAGCGATCATGAACTCTTCTTGTGTTGGAATAATGTATACTTTAACTTTAGACGTTGGCTTTGAAATTACTTTTTCCTGACTAAATACATTGTTTTCTTCTAAGTCAATCTCAATACCAAATGGAGCTAGTTTTTCACACACCATTGAACGTACATGCGCAGCATTTTCTCCAATACCGGCAGTAAATGTAAGTACATCAAGTCCACCTAAGTGCACGATGTATTGACCAACAGTTTCGGCAATACGCGTTGTATAAATTTCCATAGTTCTAATTGCAGCTGGATTTCCTTTGTAAAACTCATCCTCAATATCACGACAGTCACTAGAAATTTCAGATAAACCTAACATTCCACTTTCTTTATTTAAAACGTCAGTTAGCTCAGCAATACTTTGACCTGTTTGTTCGTGCATGTAGTTTAAAATAGAAGGATCTAAATCACCACTACGTGTTCCCATCATAAGTCCTCCAAGTGGCGTTAACCCCATTGAAGTCATTACTGATTTACCATCTTTAATTGCTGTGATTGATGCTCCATTTCCTAAGTGTAAGTTAATTAACTTTGGATTTGTTCCCTCAAGTTCACATACGCGCTCAGCAATAAATTGGTGTGATGTTCCGTGTGCTCCATAACGACGCACTCCATACTTTTCATACCATGAATATGGTACTGGATAAATATAAGCATTCTCTTCCATTGTTGTGTGGAACGTTGTATCGAATACCGCAACGTTTTGTGCAGTTGGAATTAATTTTGTAAATACTTCAATCCCTACTGAGTTTGGTATATTGTGAAGTGGTGCAAGCTTTGCTAATTCAATAATTTGCTCAAGCTCTTTCTCACCTACTAAACATGAAGATTTAAAAATTTCTCCACCTTGTACAACACGGTGTCCAACTTTTGTAATTTCATCATAGTTTTCAATTACCTTGTTTTCTTCAAATAAATCTAACATTGCTTTAATTCCTACTTCGTGATTTGCAATCGGCATTTCATTTGTAATTTTTTCTCCTGCAAATTTTAAAGTTACGATTCCCATATCTTGACCGATACGCTCAATGATCCCTTCAGCGATTGCTTCGTATCCTGGCATATTGAACATCATATATTTTAATGATGAACTTCCGGCGTTGATGATTAATGTTTTTCTCATATTTCTCCTAGTCTAAATAATTTTCTAATACAGAATCTGACGCTTCTAAATCTAAAGCATTAAAGACATCATATTCTACTTCTTCTACCATTGTATTATACATTAATTTCGTCTCCTCTTCAAGGACTACTTTAAGTTTTGCATTAGTTGCCGGTGATTTAGGTAAAAATAATACACAACAGTCCTCAAATGGGCGGATTGAGATGTCATATGTGCCGTATTTTTTAGCCAAATCAATGATTTGGAACTTGTCATACGTCAGTAACGGACGCAAAATTAAGCGATCTACCGTGCTGTTAACGATGCTCATGTTTCCTAGTGTTTGCGATGCCACTTGTGCCAGGTTTTCACCGGTTACAATTGCACCAGCACCTAACTCGTCCATAAAGCGATCACAGATGCGCATCATCATTCGACGAAGTAGCACTACTTGTAAACTATCTTTACAGTTACGGTTTAAAGCGATTTGTAAATCAGCTACATGAAAATCATATAATTTAATACTACGATCATATTTATGCAGTTGTTTCGTTAAGTCCTTAACTTTCTCAAATGCCTTCTCGTTTGTATATGGTGGTGAAGAGAAATGAAAACAATCAACGCGCAGTCCACGCTTCATCGCTTCAATCGCTGCAACTGGAGAATCGATTCCTCCACTCAGTAGGACAATCGCACGTCCGGCTGTACCGATCGGCAATCCTCCCATCCCTTGTTCGTGACGCGCAAATACATACGCTTTATCTTGGTGAATCTCAATTTTAACTTCTTGATCAGGTTTTTTAATCTTAACTTTCATCCCGGCAAGGCCATCGTTATGAATTAAGATGTGAGCTCCAACTTGACGTTCAACATCATTAGAAACTAAATCATACCCTTTCCAAATTCGCTTAACTGTAACTTTAAACTCAGGATGATTTGTATCATACTGCTCTAAAGCTACCGCTTTAATTGTATCTAAATCATTGCTACATACTTTAGCAACCGCAAAACTGTGGATCCCTGGAATTAGTTTTAAACGTTCTCTAACTAACTCAACTTTCTCAGTTGGAACCTCATCGATGTAAATTCGATTACGATCTTTATGAATATTTAACTCTAATTGTTTTAGACTTGTTTTAATATTCTTAATTAATTGGCGTTCAAAGACATTACGGTTCTTCCCTTTTAATGTCAACTCACCATATCTAACTAGTATATAATGCACATTTCTCCTTTTAATAAATTTCTAATATGTGATCCAGTTTCGAACATAGATAGTTAATTTCCGCAACATCGGTATTTCGGGAAAAACTAAATCTAACGCTACGATCTATTTCGTGGATACTTAAACCAATACTTGATAATGTTCGTGATGGAACATTCAATTTCTTACTACACGCACTACGAGTTGAAGCATAAATATCCATATTGTTTAAGACCGTAATCAAACTTTCACTTTGAGCTTTAGTTTTAAACGATACACTTACCGTGCTGGCCATCGGCACCACATTTAATTTAGCTTTCGGATGATTTTCAATATAAGTCACAAACTGCTCAGTTAGCAATTGGGTATGCTCAATCGTTGCTTGTAAATTAACCATTTCATTTTTTATTGCATAAGCTAGCACCGCACTTAAACACGGACACATCGTCCCGGGACGAATCCCCTCTTGCTGTGCTCCACCATAAATTGTATTAACTAGTTTAAGCGGCTTGCGATAAATTACTGCACCAATCGCTTTCGGCGCATATAACTTATGTCCTGACACCGTAATAATATCTAGGTGATTATAATCGTAGTTGACTTTTCCCACAGCTTGAACAGCATCGGACATATAGACAATATCGCGACCACTATCCTTGATAATCTGCTTGATTGTTTGCGGACAATTAATCGTTCCGATCTCGTTGTTAACCGCCATGATCGAAATCATTACCGTGTTGTCGGTAATCGCTTGACGCAGTTGGTCATAATCAACCTGTCCATCTGTAGTTACATTTAAATATGTAACGCTATGTCCTAGCGCTTCTAAGTGTTTAAAGCAACTATCTGCCGAAGAATGCTCGTATTTACTAGTAATAAAATGCTTGCTACTTGTAAAATTTTTAGCATAGCCAATAATCGCTAAATTATTGGCTTCTGTACCTCCGGAAGTAAAGATAACTTCATAAGGGCTATTTAATTGTAAAGAACTTGTGATCATTTTTTGTGCTTCTAACATCAGCTTTCCCGCTTTATTGTTACCATCGGGATGTTCAAAAACATCATTTAGCAACTTAGTGTATAAATCGATAACTTGGGTGCTTGGTTTTGTTGTAGATGCATAATCAAAATAATACATTATTGTTCACTCCTATAGTTTTCAATAGTTTGATACTTACAAGATGCAATTACTTGTTTGTATAACACTTCTGGATTTTCAAAATCATTGTAGATCGATTGTCTAATCTCTTTTACCACGCTTTGGTAGTTGTGGTTGTGATATAACGTCATCGCATGGGATAAGATATCTTGTGACTTTTTATCTTCAACATAACGGTTGGCAAACTTGATTAAACTTTGCGCTTCAGCCTTCGTTTTAATCTCGTCTTCCGCTTGCGTTTGTAAGTCGTTTAATAGCGACTTCGAAGCGATTGTTAATTTACGAACCTCACTGATGTTTAATGGCGACTCTTCTAACATTTCGCTCAAACGGTTAATTTTTGCATACGCTTCTTTAAGTAAGTTTGAAAGTGGCATTGACATTTGGTGTAAGTGCTCAGCGTTCGATAAGTAGAATTCGATGAAAGTAACTGTTTCTTTATACGAGTTGATACTCTCTAAAGCCTTAATTTCATCTGTTCTAATTTCTTTTAATCCTTCAATTGCTTCTTGCATATTGGTAATAAAGTGTTTGATGAACTCGTTACTTTTAGCAACACGCGCTGCTAAAATATCGTAACTTTCTTTTAAATCGTAAACTAGATCTAGCAATACTTCATAGTCAAGTTTAAATTTTTCATAACGATGAATTTCACTCTCTAATTTTTGAATTGCTCTATTCTCAGGCATTTGGTATAAAGAGTTGATTTCATCGCGCTCTTCAAGGGCCCCGATCACTAAGCTATCACTTTGTGCAAATAACTCTTCGTTCGCTAAAATATGCTCTTCGATTACTTTGATTTGGGCATATTGTTCTTCGATCGATTTCTTAATATTAAAGATAGCGTCTTGAATTTCACTTAATTCAGCTTCCTTCTCACTAACGTACACTTCAGTAATTTTTTCGTCAAAAGTAAAGTTTAACACTTCTTGTTCAATCGCCGCTTTTTGTCCCTTTAAATCATCATAATTACGTAAATACTCATCTTGGTCTAATCTAAATTTACGATCACTTATGTGCTTACTTACATCATCGATAATTTTAATATTTGTCGCTAACTGCACACATGCATTTAGAATGCTCGTAATAATTCCGTAGTTATAATCGATTTTATTAATAAAATCAGTGGCATTTTTCAAGTGTTTACGCGCTTTAGTGTAGTCACCTTGCTTTTGTAAGTCTTCGAATCTTGTTAACTCATATGTTATTTTTTTACATTCTGCTTCAAAGCTTTCTGTATAAACTTCTTTAACTGCTAAGTTAAGTTCGAAGCCATTTTGCACTTCTTTAAGTGATGTTTTTAAATCTAAGGCAATTTGCGTATTTTCTAATTCATAACTTGTATAGTTAAATAGACGTTTGTGCAATAAGGCTATCTTTTCTTCTAAACCTTCAATTTTAAATCCTAGACTCTTATTCGATTCTAAGAAATCGTTATGTTTACCTTTAACAAAGCATTTTTCAACTTCTTGATAATCAGTTTTCAGGTCAACTAATTCCATCTCCAAATCTTTGTATTCTTTATACCATTTATTGAATAAGGTAATTGATTCATCAGTTTTCGAGATTTGCTCAGCACGCTCTAACGCTTCACCAGAATCAGCATACAGTTCCTCAATGCGGCTGTATTTTTTCTTAGTGATCGCAAAATCTTCTTCACGCTTTTTCTTTCTCATTGTAGTTCTAACTACAATTATAACTAGTATCGCAACTACAACAAGTATAATAACTGCTTGTACTTTAAAATTTTCCATTATAAACTAGCACCTCCTTGCGCCATTTGTGGATTTCCACCACCACGACCACCATACTCACCTAATACATCATTGATGATTTGGTTGGCTGGATATTCCTGACAAATCGATTGTGAACTACGAACGATAACTTGAACTTTGTCACCGTTGATCACACGTAAGATTAATAGTAGGTTTTCCGTTTCGTTAATAATATCATCACTAAGATTTCTAATTTCATTCGGGTTAGCCTCTTTAATTGTATAATCAATTTTAGCAATGCCCGCTTCTTCAGTAAGGCTTGAGATAATTGCATTTTTAAGCGAAGCCCCTTGTTGATTAGCTTTCGCTTGCAGCGCTTTTTTATTCGATTCGGATTTTTGTTCTAGCTTTTCAATCGCCATATTAAACACTTCATAATCAGTTCCCGTCGCTAAGTGTAATCGTGGTAATTTTGTAACTAGCTCCGATACGTTTTTAAGTTTAACAACTTCTCCAGCATTTAACTTAACCGACAAGTCTTTAATTTGCGTTTCGATTTCTGTGATTAATTGTTTTTCAAATTTTTTCACGTTAGTACTGGTTAAGGCTTCAATACGACGGATTCCCGATCCGATTCCAGTTTCTGATTGAATGTAGAAACGTTCGATATCACTCGTATTTTTAACATGCGTTCCCCCACAAAGTTCAACGGCAGGTCCCATTTGGACAACGCGGACAACATCTCCATACTTCTCACCAAATAAAGCAACAGCTCCTAGCTCTTTCGCTTCGGCAATTCCCATCTCTTGGATTACAACATCATGGTTAGCTTCAATATTACTATTAACCGCATTTTGAATTGCGATTAATTGCTCTTCAGTTAACGGTTCTAATGTCGAGTAGTCAAAACGCGTTTTACTCGCATCTTGCAATGACCCTTGTTGCGTTACTGTATTTCCTAGCTCATTACGTAACGCTAAGTGTAACAAGTGCGTTACTGAGTGGTTTTTTGTAATATCATTACGGTACTCAACATCAACCTGCGCCATCAGTTTATCACCAAGCTTAATTGGTGTTGTTATTTCCACGGTATGCAGGTGTTGACCATTTTGTAATTTAGCAACTGCAATAACCCGATTATTACCGATGTATCCACGGTCGCTAACTTGCCCACCACTCTCAGCATAAAACGGCGTCTTATCTAAAATGATATTAACAACTTTTGCCGATGTTTTTTCAACAATGTTTTCGTCTTCGATAATCACTTCAACTTTTGATAAAATTGCGTGACGGTCGTATCCGACAAAGCTACTTGCCACTTCGATGTTTTGTAATACTTCACTTTGCATATGCATTCCAGCCGCATTTTTCGTATGACTTCTAGCACGCTCTTTTTGTGCTTCCATATGTTTAGCAAACCCATCAACATCAACGGAAGCTGCTTTATCTTCGGCAATCTCCATCGTAATTTCAATTGGGAATCCAAATGTATCATATAGTTTGAACGCATTCTCACCTGTGATTAAACCGTCTTTAGCAATCATCGACTCACACATGTGCATTCCTTCTTCGATTGTATCTAAGAATTTTAACTCTTCTTTGTTGATTACTTTCTTGATCATTTCCGCATTAGCATTTAACTCTGGATAAAACTCACGGTTAACATCGATAACGATATCAACTAAGTATTCTAAGAACGGCTCTTTAATCTCAAGCTCTAAGTAGGCAGCTTTAACCGCACGACGTAAAATACGACGAATTACATAACCACGTCCTTCATTAGCTGGCAAGATTCCATCGGAGATAGCAAAAACTAAGGCACGAATATGATCTGCAATAATTCTAAATGGTTTCTTGTTATCTTTGTATTTAACGCTAGTTAAGCTTTCAATCTTACTGATGATTACCATAAAGTTATCAGTTTCAAAGTTAGTTGGAACGTCTTGTAAGATACAAGCCATACGCTCTAGACCCATTCCCGTATCAATATTTTTTTGAGGAAGCTCATCATAGTCAGCTTTATCGCGCTCTCCTGGCATACAGTTATATTGCGAGAACACGATATTCCAAATTTCGATAATACGATCGTTTTCTAAATCTTTCTCTAATAATTCAATAACGTTACGTTTATCGTATTTTTTTCCACGGTCATAGAAAATTTCGGTATTCGGTCCACCTGGTCCTTGACCAATCTCCCAAAAGTTTTCCTCTAGTTTAACGATTTGTTTTGGCTTAACCCCAAGACTAACCCATTTTTTATAAGCCACTTCATCGTTGGGATGCACTGTAAAATACAAACGATCCAATGGTAGATTAAACCATTTTTTGCTTGTTAATAATTCGAACCCTAGTTCGATCGCTTCTTCTTTAAAATAGTCACCAATCGAAAAGTTTCCAAGCATTTCGAATAATGTATGATGTCTCGAAGTGACACCGACATTTTCAATATCGTTGGTACGTAGTGATTTTTGTGAGTTTACAATTCGATTTGACTTTGGTTTTTGACTTCCATCGAAGTATTTTTTCAAAGTCGCAACTCCTGAATTAATAAATAAAAGCGAATCATCATCAACCGGAATTAGCGATTGACTCGGTTCCATATAATGCCCTTTCTCGATGAAAAAGTCAAGATACATTTTTCTTATTTCATTTGTTTTCATTTTTCTCCTTATTTAACGTATGTAAATTAAATTATAGTCTAACATATTATACCAAAAATATTATATTTATAGGAAATCAAACGGTGTAACTTCCTGATTATTTTCGGTTGTTTCCAGTTCTGGTTGCTCGGCGCTTTGCATCGTATTTAAAAGTTTGATTAGATAGGTCATTCGCGGTGTATCCTCTTGTTCAATTCCTTTATAAAAGTAGTTGATATCACCGATGATAATCAGTTTATCTTTGGCACGAGTAATCGCTGTATAGATCAGTTTCTTAGTCAACATATGATCACTGTTACTATCGATTGGTAACACTACTACCTTAAACTCACTACCTTGCGACTTATGAATCGAAATTGCATAAGCATGAGTTAAGTCAAACAAGTCCGTTCGCGTAAGTTCTACTTCAGTGTTTTTAAACTTAACGACAATTGCATTTTGTGCACCTTTAGCACCTTTGTTGATAATCTTTGTCACAAACCCGATATCACCATTGTAAATTTGCTTGTCATAGTTGTTTTTCAGTTGCATAACTTTATCACCAATTTGATAGACGCGCTCATCGGTTGTAAAGCAGTCTTTCGTCACTTCCGGTTTTAAAACATCATTTAAGGCATCGATTCCTGACGCTCCGGCATATTTAGGATATAACACTTGGGTTTCCAATTCATCATAACCCGCATCATAACTTTTATCTACAACCAACTTTACTAGATCTTTTAAATTGCTTGTTCGATTGATGATACTCATATCGTGGGTATTAACCAGTTCGATGCTCTCGTTGATATCGATACTTTTGGCCAGCTCGGCAATTTTACTACCATCCCCTTGACGGAAGATTAAGTCCAGTTTAACTGTCGAGATTGCTTTACTTGTAACGAAGTCACCTAAAACATTTCCAGGAGCTACCGATTCTAACTGAGCACTATCCCCAACTACTAACACAATGGCATCGGGACGAATCGCTTTAAATAGCGAATTAGCTAGGAAGATATCAACCATTGAGAATTCATCGATAATTACTAGTTCTTGAACTAATGGATCATCGATTCCACGATTAAATTTATTTAAGTGCGGATCCCACTCTAAAAGACTGTGAATCGTCTTAGCATTATAACCAGTCGCTTCTTTCATTCGTTGCGCTGCACGTCCGGTTGGGGCACAAAGCATAATTTTATTAAGTAGCACTTCCACTTTCTCATTTGGATATTTAAGTTGTTCAAAAATCGTTACAATCGCTTTGATGATTGTCGTTTTACCAGTACCTGGACCTCCGGTAATAATTGAAAAGTTATTCGACAAGGCATTGACAATCGCTTCTTTTTGCACATCACTATAGTTTATTTTAAACTCTTCTTCAAGGCTGACAATTTGGGCGCGTACGCGTTTTTCATCAAGTCCTTTATTTAAGAAGTTTTGACGCAAGCGAATGTTGCGGGCGATTCCCTCTTCATTGTTATAAAATTCACTTGACATAATGATCTCATCATCAATTTCCACAATGTCTCCTGAGCGGTATAACTCTTCAACGATTTGACTAAAGGTTTCAAAATCAAGGTTGATTCGACGCTTTAAGTTATCAAATAGGGTATTTTTATTAACTACTGTATCTCCAGTTCGATAGCATAAATCCTTACTAAAATACATAAAGGCGGCGCGGTATCGTTCGCGACTTGACTCCCCGTCTTGATTGTACATTAAGAAAATCTTATCAGCTTTTTCAAACGTCATTAGTTTCACGTCATCAATCAATAAATACGAGTTATATTTTAAGTATTTTACTAAATCTTTAATTCCCTTTAAGTGAAGATATTGGTAGATATCAGTAATTAAGTAATCACTAAAGTCTAATGGTTTTAACATCTTAAACAACTCATCAATTCCATCTAAACCAACCATTTTGTTTTTAATTTCAAGAATAATTTCCTGGCTAATATCAATCTCTTCTAAACGATCTGGCTCAGTTTTCAGCACATCCATCGTCGCTTCACCGAAGTGATTGTAAATTTTTGAAGCAGTACGCATTCCAATCCCTTTAAAGTGATTAGATGACAAAAACTCGATGATTTCATCACCGCTTTCAATTTCATTCATCTCGTAACTAGTTACTTTAAACTGAGTACCATATTTAGGGTGCTCAGTTTCTTCACCAATAAAAGTATAAGATTGACCTTCGATTACATTCATGTAACCAACAATCTTTTCGGCTTCATAGCCACCAACAAAATTAACGGCGATAATCTTATAACCATTATCGCCGCTCCATACTATTTTTTCTACTTTTCCACTGCGTTTAAGCGTCTGCATCTTGTTCCTCAATAATGGCAATAACATCTGTCATTGCTTTTGGTAACTCACTATCAAACTCGATATACTCATTTGTTGTTGGATGAATAAATCCTAAAGTTTTGGCATGAAGAGCTTGTCCTTCACAGTCAAAGCTTTTCTTACGACCATATTCTGGATCTCCAACAATTGGATATTCAACAAACTTCATGTGTACACGAATTTGGTGCGTACGTCCCGTTGTTAGTTGACACTCTACTAATGTATAATCATTAAAACGTTTCAAGACCGTAACATTTGTAATCGCTTGTTTACTATTTTTCGCGGTTACAGTCATCTTTTTACGATCAGCTTGATCACGACCGATTGGTGCATCAATTACTAATTTATCTTCAGGAATAACTCCATGAACTAGAGCAATATATTTACGCGTAGTCGTTTTTGCTTGTAATTGTTCTGATAAACATTCGTGAGCTTTATCATTTTTCGCAAACATAATTAAACCAGATGTGTTTTTATCAATACGGTGTACAACACCTGGACGAAACTCACCATTAACATTTGATAATTGTTTACTTAGGTGCATCAGTCCATTAACTAGCGTTCCAGTTGGTGCTCCAACCGCTGGGTGAACTACTACCCCACTTTGCTTGTTAACAATAATTACATCATCATCTTCATAAACGATATCAATATCCATTGGTTCAGCAACGACATCAAGCTCTGGTCTAGAAATTTCTTCTACTGCAATATCATCACCAGTCTTCACCTTGTAATTGGCCTTAGAAACCTCGCCATTAACATATACTTTACCACTAGAAATAAGCGTACTTGCAAGTGATCTTGATACTTCCGCAAACTGTGCGATATATACATCTAATCTCATCTTTGCATTTTCTTCTAATACTTTAAATTGTTTCTCCATTTTTTACCTTTCTAAACGTTTCTATAAATATTACGATTACCCCACATACTAGTAGAACATCCGCAACATTAAAAACTGGGAAGTCATAACCAAAAATCATGACATCGATATAATCGACTACGTACCCACGGAACATACGGTCAATTAGATTACCAAACGCACCACCAATCATCATCAGTAACCCGAAGTGAATAATGATATGTTCGCGATACTGCTTTAAAATATAAAACAAATATCCGATTGCAATAAGTGAAAAAACAATAATAAAGGACATTTTGTTATTAAACATGCTCCACGCAACACCATAATTTTTCACATAGTTTAATTGTAAAAAATCTGGAATTAAAACTTTGATGCTCGTTAATTGGCTAGCACTAAGTTTAATAATTTGATCAATAACCAAAAATACTAAAACAACTGAAAATTCTTTTGTATATTCGAATATTGAAGGGAATCTTTGGTTGTTATTTTTTTCCATATTACCTCTATTTTCTTATTTCTAGATTTGTACGACGGGCACGGTCTTGCTCAACCATGCGAATTTTGTCGATGTTTTGCTTGCGCTGAAACTCTTCTATCTGACGTTCTTTCACCAGCTGGGCACGACGTTTATCTTTATACGCTTTAAGCTTACGGTTATACTCGCGTTTTGCACGGTACTTTTTAACCGTGATCATGTTAACTAAATACAAGATTATTATGGTGATTAAACCAACTAAAATACGGATTAGCACCTTTTTATCAATATAATCCATTGGGGCAATTACTTGTAAGTCTAAATCACTTAAATTACGAATTACAATATCCGGCTCCTTGTTAATTTCAAAATACTTAGTTACTTTTTTTCCACTATCATTAGTATACTCTTCAATAATTTGGATGATATCTGTTGTCAATTCGATGTCTGCTACTCCATTATCAAATCGAACTGGCATCGATTTTCCATCATCATTTTCTTCAACTTGGTTGATGTATAACTTATAGTTTTTAGCCACTGGTTCAGTAAATGCTACCCCTAAATCTGATTTGGAAAATGTTGTTTGCGGTGCGATGATTTCATAATCATCAACAGTTGGTTCATAACCACAATCGGTTACCACAAACTCAAATTTTTCAACCAGTTGTGGATTTCCATCGGCATAAGTATATACATATGCGATTAAATTCTCAAAATTTGTCGGGAAGGTAAACTTAATTTCACCGTTTTTAGCGTTCACTGTCGATAGTAACACTTTACTATTACTATCAACAATCTCGGCTTCGAACATTTCAGAACTTTGGGTATTATAATAGTAATCATCATATGCACAAACTGTTGAATTGCTATCCAGCTCTGTTCCATCACTTGTATAAACCGTTGCAGCCTCAAAATCCAGCTGCACGAACAAGACAAGCATTGTTGTTACTAGTATTAATTTACTTTTCATTTCTACTCCTAGTTTAGTTCACTAATAACTTTTTCACAACTCGGACAAATTGATTCCTCATTTAATTCTTCTTGCTCAAAATACTTCCAACAACGTTCACAACGGTGTTCAGTATACTTCTCAACATTTACAGTTAATTTATCGTTACCACCAACGATTTCTAATTTAGATACAATTAGCATCAACTCTTTCTCTTCAATTGCATCTAAACGTAGTTTCTCTTCATCAGTTACACATAATGTAACTTTCGCCTCTAAACTCTTACCAATAATCTTTTCATTTCTAGCAGCTTCTAGTGCTTTATTGATTTCAGTTTGCACAGTTCTAAACCAGTTGATTTCAGTTTTATCAACATCGTAGTTTAGAACCGCAGGCATCTCTTCTAAGAAGATGTATGCATCTTCACTCCCTTTTAATGCTTGCCATCCTTCACTTGTTGTATGTGGTAAGATTGGTGACATAATTAATAATAGTTTCTCCATAATTTGACTTACTACATACTCGATTTGACGACGACGCTCATCTTTAAGTGAACTAATGTATGTTACATCCTTAATAAAATCGAAGTAGAAAGCACTAAGTTCGTTGGTAATAAAGTTATTGATGCTCTCAACTACTACTTTAAACTCTAGATTATCGAATGCTGTTAAACATTTAGCAACAATTTCATCAAGTTCTTTTAAGATGTATTGGTCAACGTTTGGTAACGCTGTTATATCATAAGTTTGTCCTTCATAGTAATGTAAGTTTCCTAGTCCAAAACGAATTGCATTACGATATTTACGGTACGTTTCACTTACCTGTTTAATGATTTCATCACCGATACGAACATCCGCTTGATAATCAACACTAGCTGTCCATAGACGTAAAATATCTGCACCATTTTGGTTTAGAATCGTCTTTGGTGCAACTGTGTTACCAATTGATTTACTCATCTTGTTACCTTTGGCATCCATAACAAACCCATGTGATACAACACGCTTATATGGCGCCATTCCTTCACTGATCACACCAGTGATTAGTGATGAGTTAAACCAACCACGGTACTGGTCAGAACCTTCACTAAATAAATCTGCTTGATACTGTTCCAGACGGTTTTTACTAATTGCAGAGTGAGCAACACCAGAATCGAACCATACATCCATAATGTCGGTTTCTTTAGTAAATTCTCCGTTCGGACTTAACTCATGAGTATATCCCGCAGGAAGTAATTCTTTAGCTGTTTTTTCAAACCAAATATTACTACCGAATTCTTCAAATAACGTTGCAATGTGTTCTAATACCGCTTCATCGAAAATTGGCGTATCGTCTTCTGTATAGATTATTGGAATTGGCACTCCCCACTTACGTTGACGAGAAATACACCAATCAACACGGTCCTTAATCATATTTCCGAGACGAACTTGTCCCCACTCATTCATCCACTCAACGTCTTCGTTAATTGCTTTCATTAAGTCCGTTTTAACTTTATCAATCGAAGCGAACCATTGCGCTGTAGCACGGAAAATAATTGGTTTTTTAGTACGCCAGTCATGTGGGTATGAGTGCGTAATAAATGATAGTTTAATCAAGTTACCACTTGCTTCTAACGCTTCACAAATTGGTTTATTCGCATTGTCATAGAACTCACCGGCAAACTGCCCAGCATCTTCAGTCATTGTCCCTTTGTAATCAACAACACTGATAACCTCTAAGTTATAGTTTTTTCCAACCACGAAGTCATCTTCCCCGTGTCCTGGTGCTGTATGTACACAACCGGTTCCGGCATCAACTGTAACGTGATCAGCCAGCATAATAAAGCTTTGACGATCAAACAGTGGATGTTGAAGTTTAGTGTACTCTAATTCACTTCCGCTAAACGTTTTTAAGATTGTCGCTTCACCTTCTAGTTCATCAGCAAAAGATTTAACTAAATCTGTAGCAACTAAATATTTCTTGTTGTTGATTTCTACTTGTGAGTAATCAAAATCACGACCTACAGCAATCCCCATATTCGCTGGGATTGTCCAAGGTGTTGTTGTCCAGATAACTGCTTGCGTATCTGCTAGGTCATCATGTTCAATGATATCGAATCCAACGTAGATTGCTGGAGAACGCTTATCTTGATATTCAACTTCCGCTTCCGCTAGTGCTGATTGTGATGTTGGTGACCAATATACTGGCTTTAAACCTTTATAAACCATTCCACGTTTAATCATTTTTGCAAAAACACGGATTTGTTCAGCTTCGTAAGACTTCTCATACGTTTTATATGTTTCCTCACCATTTGCAAGTAAACCTAAAGCCATAAACTGATCTTTTTGATTTGCAACTTGTTTCTCAGCATACTCTTGACATAAAACTCTAAATTCATTGTCTGTTAATTGATCACGCTTAATCTTCCCTTTTTTAAGTAAGGCATTTTCAATTGGAAGTCCGTGAGTATCCCACCCTAAGATGATTGGTACATCGAAACCGCTCATTGATTTATAACGCCAGTTAAAATCCTTAATAATCTTATTAAGAGCATGTCCAACGTGGATATCTCCGTTTGCGTATGGAGGACCATCAAGCAATACGAATAATGGTTTTCCTTCATTAAGCTTACGACGACGATTATAGATGTCGTTTTCTAGCCAATCTTTTTGCATTTGTGGCTCTCTGTTTGATAAATTTGCTTTCATAGCAAATGTTGTTTTTGGGGTAAATAGTGTATCTTTTATGTTCATAACGCTCCTTATAATGTAATAAATTAACCCTAGCTTTGCGGCTAGAGTTAATCGGCATAGTATTTAATTATCTTATCCAATATTCTCTTGGTTTAGCATATACGTTTTTGGCGCACAAACTACAATTTCACCAGTCATTTGTATTAATTGTCCATCAAGTGCATAAATTGCTCCTGCAAGTTGATTTAAAATTTGATTTCCTTCTTCTTCGCTAACATTTTTAAAGTTAACAATACATAATTCATGACGCTTAATTGACGTCATAATTTTGTCAGCTGATGATTTAGAAACTGGTTCGAACATACGAACTACATTTCTTTGCATGTTTCCCGATTCGTTAATCACTAATTCATCATCATTCCCAACTTCGTTTTCGAAGTCAAAGCTATCAGTGTGAAGAGTTTCAGTGTCACCATCACTCATAAATTCTTTAATTTGTTTTAACATACTATCTCCTATGGTCTTTTCTTTATTTTATCAATTATTTTACTTCTTGTTGAAGAAATCTGGAATTTCTAGTTGTTTCGTTTCTGTATTACTAGCATCCGCAGGTGCAGTTACAGTTGGTTTCGATGCTGAACGGTTATTAGCTGGTCTCGCTGGAATTGGGTTTCCAAATAAATCCGTTGCTACACCGCCTGCTTTTGTTCCATTATCTTTATAGATAATATCATCCAAATTACGAACTCCTGTACCTGTTGCTACAAATGTTACCTTAACTTCATCATCTAAAGTTTCATCATATGAATATCCGAAGAATAAATGATCAATTTGATCCCCTTCATTATATGAGTAAATAAGTTCTGTACCTTTATTAGCTTGTCCGATTGTAATAGTATTTTTCGCACAACTAATATTAAAGATGATATCGCGAGCATTCTTAACGTTATTAAAATTGATAATATCACTCTTGATCGATTGGTTAATCGCATCAATAACGGCATTTTCACCTTTTCCATAACCGATTCCCATGACAACTGAACCCTTATTCGAGAACGCTGTTTTAACATCAGCGTAATCTAAATTGATTTTTCCTGGTGATGTAATTAGATCAGAAATTCCACGAATTCCATCAACTAACATCTTGTCACCCATTTTCGCAGCTTTTAAAACTGGAAGATGCTTATACACTTCATTTACACGTTGATTCTCAACAATAATGTTCGAGTCAACATTGTCAATAAACTCTGTATAATATTTTTTTACAACATTACCATCAGCTTCATTAGCTGTTGGTAAAACTGCAAATCCGATTGTTAAAATTCCCATTTGTCTAGCAATTTTCCCAATTTCTACTAGCCCTACAGAACCTGTTCCTTTACCAATACCACCAGTAATGAACAGCATATCTATATCTTTTAATAATTGTTGAATTTTTTCTTTTTCAACGTTGATACTATTAGCAACCGCTTCGTAGTTACCTCCAGATCCATGACCTTTAAACGTTTTTTCTCCAAGCAGAATTTTGTGATCGGCGTTATTGTTAGCAAGTGACTTACGTGAAGTATCCATCGCTACTAACTTAATATCACTGTTACGCTCATCGTACATACGTCCAATTGCATTTACTCCACAACCACCAATACCTAGGGTTAAGATGTTAACCTTACCGTAACCAGCAGCTCCAGTTAAGAATACGTCTTTACCGTCTGATAATGAGATCGCTTCGCTTGGTTTCGATTCACTAGCAACTTTAATTTGTTGGTTAATCTCTTGCATCTTGCTTAAGTCTGATGTATTGATTGTTAGCGATTCACGGAAGTCAAGTTCAACTTCTTTCTGCGCTAAATCCAAAGTGTCATCAAGTCGATTCAAATGTTTATCAATATCACTTAAACTGTCTTCCATTGCGCTGTCGACATTTGTCTCTACCTGTACTTCAAATTGTGTATCGACTTCCATACCCGCTTTTGGATCGTTGATGACCATATCATCTAAGTCATCTAAAACATCATTGTTAAGTGTGATTGAAGTTGTGTCATCGCCAAATATTTCAAATGTAGTTTGTGTTTCTTTCATATTTACCCTTTCAATCTCATTTTGTCGTTTACAGCTATTGCATTGAAAATTTTAAGTTCCTGTTTAAAATTACCGGAAACTGATGGCACTTTAAATTCCTCAACACTAATCTCTAAAAATGATTTTAAATACATTACCCATTCATCATTTGCATAATCATTGGTAATACTATAAATCTTTTTAAATTCAATTCCTTGCTTGAATACTTGGTATATTACACCTTGGATATATTCACTCGCTATCTTTTTAAATATTTCTAATGCGTAACTATACTTTATTCCCGGGGCAACCTCAAAATCAAAATCAACTGCAGTTAATTTAAAATTATTTTGCATGTATCTTACCGCTTTTTCACTATCTTCAGGAGTAAACTCTTTTAATAGTTCCATATAAGTTTTTTGATAAATGTGGCCGATTCCAAAGTCCATATTAAAGTTTTGTGCCAAATCATCGGTTTTGGTTAAGAATTTCATCTGCATTCTTCCAAATTCAATAATTGCTTGATTGTTTGCAAAGCCACCTGCGTACTTTAAAAGATGGGAACTAACGATAATGTCTTGTTTACGGTATCGACTATCCTCGATAATTCGTTCCATCGGGTACAGTGTATCGCTATCAACAAATACTAAGTCACCTGTAATGACAATCTTTTTCCCGATGCAACCAACCGGGTCGGTTTTACTTACGTTATCTACAAGGTAACTAATCGGGGTGAAGTTTGCGGTTGTATATCCTGCTTTAGCGGTATCGTAACGCACTGCCTTATCGACGATTTTCTCCACATCAGCTTTGGTTATCATGTGCGCCTCTTCAAATTCAACCTCGAATGATTTTGCTTCATAATAAAACTGGTTTGGTTCGACAATTAAATCGAGTCTATGAATACGCGTACCGATTTCATCCTCAATCGTTCCGAGTACATCATTTAGTTTCTTTCCTAGTTTTGCAAAGTCATCTAGACCTGACATTGCTGTAACATCACCGGTATGTACAACTTCACTAGCTACAACATATTGTTGTCCCTCAAAAATATTGTATACAATCGCATATAGTTTTTCATCGTTGTATGCTAAAGCTCCATTATATTTACTTACCATCATGTTCACCTCCAATAAATTGTTTTACTGCTTCGTTAAATTCACTACTCGCTTCTAAAAAAGCATAGTGCGTTAGGTTTTGTTTAGATATAAAGGTACTGTTGGGCATCGACTGATTCATCAACTGACCATGCCACAACGGGGTAGCCTCATCACTCTCACCCCAAAATAATAACACTTGATTATCAATGGTTGGTAATAGTTTAGTCAAGTCCTCATTTACCGCGAGAGATAATACTTGCTTCATTGTCGCGCTTGCATTTTTGTAATCAGCAGATCCGCTGTTAGCAAATAAGTCATCGCGATATTGATGATACAGTGGCGTTTTAACTAATAGTTTCATAAACTTATAGTGTGCAACCTTCAATTTAAACGCTAATGATTTTTGCTCAATTCCTGCACCACCAGTAAATATCAACTTATTGGTAACAAGATCGGCAGCTGCCATCTTAATCGCAATTCTTGCTCCAAAAGAGTGACATACTAAAATCGGATTATCGATGTTTAATTGCTGTAAAAACAATTTAATTGTTTCTACATAACCATTTATCGATAAATCTCCACTCGGCTCATCGCTTTCACCATGCCCCGGTAAATCAACGGCAATCATCCGATAATTATTGTTTAGACTTTCAATCAACGGCATAAAATCTTCACCGCTACGTCCCCAACCGTGTAAAAAAACAATTGGCTGTCCACTACCAGATTCTAAGTAACTAATAGTTTTACTATTGATTTTACATTTTTTTCTCATTGTACCTACTTTATATTCTAATCTATAAAATTATAACATATTTATCAATGTGTAACATGAAAAATGAGCACAATTGTAAATTTTTTTAAGGAATAGAAAAAGTAATATTACACATTGGCAATATTACTTTTTTACTGCATTTTATTTAACTTAATTTTACGGTTATATTCAGGATAGCAACCACTACACAACTTCGCGTTTCAAGCTATCAAGGTGGATGACAAGCGCTTGATTTACGTCGATTGAAACCACCCCCAAAATAGCGAGGATCACAAGTTCACACGCTAGTGGTAACCCTAAAAACTTAATCACTAGAAAAAGCCCAACCGTTATAACCGGTACTAATAATAATCCAAGGTTCTTAATTCGTTTAAAGTTTGGTAATTTATCTATTCCAATTTTGATGTCAACATCTGTATACATCGCCATTATAAATCTTGAAACCAAAAGTGCAATAATAGCATATAACGGCACGGCTGTATATAATCCAAAGACAATCATATACCACGGACTGAAGTGTCCGATTAGTTTAACTTAAATCCGTGATTAAACAAAAAGCAATATTACTGGAAGTAATATTACCTAATATTTTTTAATTTCTATTTGTCTACCAAATTCTGTATATT
This sequence comes from Mollicutes bacterium LVI A0039, assembly GCA_033103385.1. GTDB lineage: Bacteria > Bacillota_I > Bacilli_A > UBA3375 > UBA3375 > LVI-A0039. Next base: position 1,932,379 of record CP136953.1, on the reverse strand, counting down.
CAATATCAATTCGATAGTCAATATCCGGCAAATAGTCCGCAATATTTTCTGCCCACTCGATACAGATAATATAGCCTTGACTTTGCATATCCTCAAGACCGATATCCTCATTGCTGATGCGATAACTATCAACGTGACACAACTTCTCGCCATACAACCTACTTATCGTATAAGTAGGTGATGTAATTGGATCAGTAATCCCGAGTGCCTGAGCAATTCCTTTGACAAATGTTGTTTTTCCAGCACCTAACGGTCCATTTAAAACAACAACTGCTCCTGGCGTTAACGTTAGTCCAAAATCATATCCACAAGCGATTAATTCCGCTTCACTATTCGTATTAACTAACATATTTCAAAACTATATGAACACACCTTACTGCTGTTAGCATCAAGAATATTCATTCCATCTTTATTTCCTAATAAGTAATCCACTTGATCTTGGCGCGCACAAATTCCATTCCATGGTTCAATACATACAAACTTAGCATTTTTGTACTCTGGAGACCACACTGCTAGATATTCCATCGTTTCAAAATCAAAACGTAAGAAGTCTACACCATTTTGTTTAAGTGTTAAGCGCTTAACTTTAAAATCACTAAAACACGGTAAGTTTTCTTCAATTAACTCATGTGATAATTTAATTGTTGAAATTTCAGTTGGTTCTGTTTTAGATTGTAATCCACCTTCAAAGTAGTGTTTTGTAACTTCTTGAGTTGGAAATTCCAGTTCCAAATTATTAACTGAATCAACATTAAATGCTGGGTGTGCTCCAATTTGATAAGGCATTGGATAACTACTGTTGTTAATAACATTATATTCGGTAGTTACGCGACTTCCAAATACTCGGTACGTAATTTGAACAGTAAAATCACATGGATAAATTTCATAATCGGCAAGATTAGAAGTATACTCGAATGTAACACTATTCTCAGTTTGGCTAATTAAGTTAAAACGACGGTCTCTTAAGAATCCGTGTTGCGTCATTGGAATCATATTTCCACCAGCTGAAAACTGATCATCTTTAAGTTTACCAACAAACGGGAACAACACTGGTGATGTTCTTCCCCAATAGCTTGGATCTGCTTGCCACATAATCTCGGTATCATTTTTTAAAATCGACTTAATCTCTGCACCAGCATTAGCGATTGTTACAACTAGTGAATCAGACTTAATTTGCGCAACATCATTTGAAAAACCAGCAAATTGATCGGCATTATTATCCGTATTCGGCCCTTCAAGCTGTGCTTTAATTTCTAAAATTAACGCTTGAGAAGTACCAATTGATACGAATGAGGATACTACCATTGATATGAATATTCCAACAATCGGAATATACGATACAAAGCTAAGTGGAATACTTAATAAATACGTCACTCCCGCATAAATTAAGTATCCAATAAATATTTGCTTACGCGTATATATACTAAGTTTTTGTCTACCGATTACAGTATCTGGATCTGCATAAACTGCCATCAGAAAGTATGAACTTATATACATCGATAATATTAAAATAGGGATAATTACAATTACGGTAATAACTACCGCAAGTATTGCTTCAGTTAATACTACAATCAAAATTAATATATCAATAATTAACATTACCCCCAACATTGGTAATATTACCGATTTAAAGAAAAACTTAAAGTTTTCCTTAGTCCAAACTTTTTTCAGACTATTAAAAAACCTTTGCGAATCATCTATTGAAGCATCCGCTAATACAAAAGGACTTATCATTCCCCAAAAACTAACTAAAAGCATTAATGTTATAAATAGGATTGCTGCAATAATTACTAAGATAACTCCCACGGCAGTTGCGCCACTACCAGTCATCATACTGATTCCAAACCCAACAATCAGACCTATGGGCAGTGCTACTGCCGCAGCCACTCCAACTGTAAGTGCTAACGAAATTAGCGAATTTAATAACATTGAAGACCAACGTTTTTTGATTTGCTCAAACGTTCTATTTAAAATCTTTTCAAATTTAATATTCATTTCTTTCCCCTTTTTCTATCAATAATAACTACATTATACAATATATCGTTAGTTAATCATCGAATAAATTAATTGTTACAGATTTTTTGTTTCTACATTGTATTGCTTGTGACAGAAATTACACACTACTTCGGCAAACTCGTCTTTTTTGATTTCAATAATATCTGCTGGTGCTAACATTTTGATTCCATCTTCGAACTTCTCATAACTACAGTCACATACCATTTTGATTTCACTCTCTTGTAAAACTTCAAAGTTACCATCAAAAACCGCATCCAGAATTTGCTCGAGATCAAATGAATCTAAAAGCGTCGTCATTGGTTTTAAATTAGTAAAGACATGTTCTAGCGTACTAATAACTTCCTCGGTTGCATCAGGAAGCAACTGAACGATTAACGCTCCTGCTTGCTTGATTGAATAGTCAACATCAACTAACACACCACAAGTAATTGCTGTCGGGATTTGTTCTGATTTCATAAAGTAATAAGCGTAGTCTTCGGCAATTTCTCCAGAAACCAATTCCGTTTGCCCGACAAATGGGTCTTTTAGTCCTTGATCTTTTACTACTTGCATATATCCATTACCAACAGCAGTGCTAACATCTAATTTACCACTTTCTTTTAGAGGCAAGTCGACACGTGGGTTGGCAATCGTTGCTTTTACATGCCCAAGTCCGTTCGCTACCGCAATGATTTTTCCAACTGGTCCATCTCCAGCAATTGTTGTAGATAATTTTTCATCTCCTTTGAGCATTAGCCCCATTAAAGCCGTAAGTGTTACACTTCTACCTAAAGCGGCAATTGCAACCGGTGACGTTTGGTTAATCTCGTTTAATTCTTGTACTAATTGCTTTGAATCAGTAATAAAGAATCGTACTTGGCCATCAAATCCAAGACCTTGTTTTGTATTCATTATACTCCTATTTCTAAGTTATTTAAATCAATATTATAATCGATATTATTTTGATTTAGTAATTTAATATTTTGTTTTATTATTGTTTTAACATCTTCATATCGGTATTTAATTAAGATGTACCGACGATGCTTATTGAATCTAAAGTCAATGTAAGGAATTTGTAGTTCCGAGGGCGCTAGTCCCGATTTACGTAACTGCATACGTAGCTGCTCAGCGACTGTCTCCAACTTTTTAGGATTATCACAAATCAGTTCGAATTTACACGTTCGAAAATACGGAAAGCTTTGAGTTTCCTTGCGCAGTTTCATCTCGGTTTGATAATACTGATAGTAATTATGGTTTTGTAATGCTTGCATCACAAAATGATCTTCAAAATCAGTTTCGATAATCGCCTTGCTATATTTACTGTTACGTCCAACACGCCCTGCTACTTGCTCTAAAATATTGAAGGTTTGCTCGTGACTCGTTATATCAGCGCGCGTTAGCATATTATCAACATTGACAATGTAAACAGTGTCAACATCGAGGAAGTCGATTCCAAACGCAATCGTGCTCGTTCCTAGTAAAATATCAATATCTCCGTTACCAAAGTCAATCATTACTTGATACAAATCTTCACTGCTCATCTTCCCATCAACGGTAGTGATGATCAGATCGGGATAAGCAGTTTGCAGTTGTTGGTGAAATTGCTCGATTCCCATTCCAATTAATTTTAAATTTTGGCTAGCGCAGTTTAAACAAGAACCGTTATAGTTCATTTTAAAACCATCATACTTACATTCTAAACGGTGGTACTTTTGCGAGTAGGTCAGCGGCTTATGGCAATGCGGACACACGTGCAAATGAAAACAGTCATTACACAGCACTTGTTTCGAGTATCCACTCTTATTAAAGAAGATGATTGTTGGTTTGTTTCGTGTTTTATTAATATTGATTAATTGATCTAATCGCTCACTAATCATCTGCTCAGTAGGTTTGGTGAAATCAATATCTGGCAATGAGTTATTACCATAGCGAACATTTAGATTAATTAAGTTGGATTTTCCAACCTCGGTTTGTGCATAATCACCAATTAGCGGCGTGGCTGTACCTAATAGTACATCAATCCCTTGGTCTAACAGTCCGTCGATAATTGGTTGCTTACTGACATTGATTCGTTTGGCAACCCGATAATTACTACTGTGAGCTTCATCAAAGATTACTAGACCCAGCTGTTTATACGGTAAGAACAATCCATCGAACGTTGAGATCACAATCTTTTTTTCAAAGCCTTCAATCTGTTGCTTAAAACTCGCACGCTCGCCTTCACTAAGTTTGCTATGAAAGATAATTACATCGTCAAATACGCGTTGCATTCTTCCGACTACTTGGACTGCTAACATCACTGATGGGACGATAATCAACGCTTGCTGGCCATTGGCAATGCAGCGCTTAATTAATTCAATATACACTTCCGTTTTCCCACTACTACTAACACCGTATAGCAAGTTTAAACCGGGCTGAAAGGAAGCGCAAGCATGACTTTGCTCTACCGTTAAATCATTGACTTGATGCCAATCTAATTCAAATAAGGTCTCAAACTGCTTACTCTTTTCGGTTTTAAGCAGTACTCCCTTGTCGATTAAACCATTGATTACTGCGCGCGAAATTCCGCTTGCTTCAATTAATCGGGCTACGCTAATTGTCTTTGCCTCGCACACAACATCGATTACTAGTTGTTGCTTCGCGGTGGGAATATGTTCACTATCACCGTTATAGGTCACATACATATATGTTTTGAGACTGTCTTTGTAATCCAGAACTACTTGCTCTTGATAGTTTCCTTGAATCAACTGTTGCTTGTTTTTACTCGATTTAAAATCACCAACAAACACTCCGTTATCATAGTATTCAATATTAATTTTGCTGTCAGTAATCGGATCAACAAATAAGTTTTGAATTTCCAAAACATCACCCATGCTCTCATGATAGATGGCTTTGGCGATCGCCGCCTGATAGTCATTTAGTGGTGTAGCTTTGAAAATTGCCACAATCGGTTTTAGTTTAAAATCAAAATTATCATCCGGTGATTTAGTAATGACCGTTCCACATTTCAATTGGTTGCTCATATTGACAATCACTTGCGCACCAATTTTTAATTGCTCATACTGCTCCGCTGTTACCGAGTAGCTAAAATCGCCTCGTTTCGTATTACTAATCTTTAAATTGACTGTAATGTGCATCAGTTCATTTTCGCGATATGGGTGTTTTTGTAAATTGGTTTAAAAATACTATAAAGTTTTTCAATCTCAAGTTTATCTTCACTAAACACAAGCAAGGTTGGTCCTGAACCAGAAACGAGAATACGGTGATCGGTAAATTTAGAAAGTTCCGCTTCCAACTTGTTGATTTCCGGACAAAGAATCTTAGCGGTAACCGCTAACGAATTTTCTAAGCTAGTTTCAAATTCCAAGTGATTTGTCGCATTTAAAACCGCCTCAATATTACCTGAGACATTGTTTATCTGGTGATTTTGATAAACACTTTGCGTTGAAAGGGGTACTCCTGGGTTAATTACTAGCAGATGTTTAGTTGGCAGTAATTTATCAACTAGTTCAATTTCCGCACCTGTCCCACGAGCAATGGCTAAACGTGAGTAAATACAATATGAAACATCACTTCCTACTTTCGCTGCCAGTTTTGCTAGCTGCGCTTCCGTTTGCTCTAAACCTTCAAGTTCATTGATTATTCGCATAACTGCTGCTGCATCACTACTTCCACCAGCCATTCCCGCTGCCACTGGAATATTTTTTTCAATTTCAATTGTATAGTTATTCGAAAAGCCAAATTCTTCACGCATTACAGAGAGCGCTTTATATGCTAAATTGTCTAGGTTGCTTAGATTTGGATTATCTATAACTATCACTTCATCTTCAGCACTCTTAGTTACGGTTACGACATCATGAAGGTCTACCGAATTCATTAGAAACTCAATACGGTGATAACCATTTTCCAGTTTTTCTACAACATTTAACACTAAGTTTATTTTCGCATAAGCATTTTGTTTCATCATCCTCTTCCTTTCTAAGACAATTGCATGTTCCGCTCCATAATAATTCTTTCGAATATAACTTTTATAAAAATTATTGTTTTTATAAAAATTAATCGCATTTATATTGGTCTCGCGAACTTCTAAAATACAATCGAATTGCTTCAATGTATTTAACATCTGTGTTCCAATCCCTTGCTTTTGATGCGCTGGGTCAACTCCAAAATTGTACATTTCGACGCTTTGTCCTTCGCGCTTAAATGTTAAAAAGGCGATTAACTTAGTGTCTAAGCGAACATACACTACTTTAATCATTTTATCAATTTCATATATTGCTTCTAAATTGTCATTAAATAATACATCTTCCAGCTGGGCAATTTCTGTTGCCATATTAGCAGCTAAGTCAATATTAAGTTGAATCATATCGCTTCCTTTAAATATTCTATCTTTAGTTCAAGCGGTGACACTTCCTGAAACTGGGATGTAATATTATTATTCGGCAGCCAACTCGCATCAACGTAGCTATCAATAATAAATTCCGAAGTTACGTCATCATAAGCGATTTGACTAAAGTCGGTTCCGTCGTATTTAAAGTATTTTTTCCCGCGTGCATCAAGCAACACCGCACGGCTAGTCCCATTGTAAAATAGTTCTAAGGTATTAATCGCATATAACTTGATGTGCAACTCATGCGCTAATGTCTTAGCAACTAACACTCCGATTCGAACTCCAGTATAACTTCCCGGACCTGATGTAACGTAGATTGCTTGTAACTTAGTTAAATCAATTTCCGCTAAATGCTGGTAAATCGTTGTCGTATGATCATTATTTCCTTCGTATTGGATCACGCGTTCTACACCATTTTGGTCAAAAACAATAATTGAAACATACTTAGTTGTTGTATCAATGAATAAATTCATCAGTCTCCTTAAGTGGTGATAAGTTACTTATCTTCCATATTTTTCCATTTGTTTCGCAAGCATAGTAACAAATAGGTACTCTTCTTCATCAAGTTTAGCCTTTAGCGCTTCAGCTTGGATATTTTTATTTAAATATAAGTATACGACAATTTCTTCACGAACAGTATATACATAAAAGATTTGTTCCTTAGTTAAATTATCAAAATAGTCATTATCCAAAATTCGATATTCATCAATTTCCAAGTCTAACTTTTTAGCCATGTAATTAATTTTCGCTAAATCATTGACATCGACCAGGGCAAACTGAATAAATAGCGTTAATAATGCAAATCCACCGACAATTCTTAAGTCCTTTGTGACAATGAAATACATTAAAACTGTGTAAAAAAGCGTAATTAGCAGCGAGTATAACCCGTGACGTGATTTTTTATTACTCAGCGATTTTAACATCTGTTCTTGATAAATTTTAAGTGGTGTTACCAATCCATAAAAGGATTTATTGTGTAAAATTATCAACACGTAAGCGACTACCGAGCAACCTAATAAATATGATAGTCCGAGAATTTCCCCACTAGAAACTATCAGGTTAGCCTTAAATGTCATCATCACGTAGATGAAAATAATAAACAGTAAGTTAAACGATCTTAGCATTAAAAATTTTTGATACTTGGGTATTTTAGTTAACTGTTTGTTTGTGTACTTATTTCTGATCATCAAATCTCCTAGTACGTCCAATTACGTTTAATTGAACCTTCATTTTTCGGTGCTTCTGTGCTTTTGGGACCATCATTTAAGATAATTTTTTCAATATAATTAAAGTTGTTGATGCCTTTGGCTAGTGCAATATAAATCGCTTCTTCAATTTTCGTGAAAGTCGCTCCCGTACGCATCCATGCATTAACTTGATTAATCTCATTCGGCAACAAGTTGCGATTGAAGATATGAACGAGTTTATCGATTTGCTCACCACTTAATCCAACTTCAGTCAAACCAACTGTATCCGTTTGTAACAGCTGATACAATGGACTCAAGTCGACGATCATCTTCCCCGATTTATCCAAGACGTTAACCAACTTTTTAGTGACCATACTGGAAATAAGCGGTTTACAGTTTTGAGCGACGCGCATAAAATTGATCAAATCAATATGTAGCGGGTCAACTGTGAGCATTTGACAAACACAAATAAACTCTTCAGCAGTTAAATTATATTTTTTATAGTTTAAAATTAATTCGTTTTGAATCGCAGTTGTATTTAAAAGTTTATGCATTATTCACCTCAAAGTCTTCCGGTCTTGTTAGTTTTTTATTATACGACTCACCTGGCGCAATATGACAGTCGTAATTGTAGTTTGTAAGCATACTTACCTCATCAGTAAATACCAGGTTATTGGCTACGGCGTCGCTGTAACATTGGTTGTAGACCTTACGATTTACAACTTGCGGCGTTTGCATATTAAATAATGCACTACGGTCAAGCACCTCAGTTACGCGATTATTTTTCACAAGCAAGGTCGTATCGACAACTTCGATTGCTAACGCTAAACCATCATATTTTTCTGGGTAATCGGCAAGTCTGGCAATTAACTCATCATCTAAAAAGACGCGAGCACCATCGTGAATAAAAACAAAATCATTAGTTGCTTGGCTAACACCATTAGCAACACTGTGCATTCGTTCGCTTCCTCCAATTACTAACTGAACATCATAGTCTTGTAAGATTTGCGCATATGTATAATAATCAGCTTCACTAACGGTAACGATGATTTGATCAAACAATCGATTTTTGCAAAAAGTCATTACTGAGCGTTCAATGACCGTTAACCCGTCTAGCTTGAATAACATCTTATTGTAACCAAGACCAGCGCGCGTTCCACTACCAGCTGATGTAATTACCGCACTATACATTTAAAACACCTGACTTTTTAAGTTTAGCTAGGGCATTTCCGCGGTGGGAAACGGCATTTTTAGCTTCTAAACTTAGTCTAGCAAACGACTCACCTTGGTAAATGAAGATCGGATCGTAACCAAATCCGCCGAATCCATCAATTTCGTGGCCAATTTCCCCTTCGACAGTTCCATTAAAAAACATGCAAATATCATTAGTCGCTGAGTATACACAAAGCGTTGTACGAAAACGCGCATAGCGGTCTTCGACACCTTCCATCTTCGCAAGTAATAATTTATTATTTTCTTCGTAAACATTAGTTTCCGCACCGCTAAAGCGTTTTGAATAAACCCCTGGGGCGTAATCTAAAGCGCGAACTTCAAGACCACTATCATCACTGATAACTAATGCCTCCGGAAATAATTTCGCGACGTATTGAGCTTTAATTAAAGCGTTTTGTTCAAACGTTACTCCAAACTCTTCAATATCATCTTCAATCCCTAAATCCACAAGTGACTGAATGTCAATTCCTAATGTATCTTTAATTTCATCGATTTTCCCTTGGTTACTACTTGCTAGAATATATTGCATCTCGCTCCTTATTTAAATAGATTATTCATTCCATTCATATTTTTAAGTTTGTTCATATCCATGTTATCCATGTCCATTTTACCCATCGTCTTCATCATCTTTTTCATTTGGTCATAACCCTTCATCATGCGGTTAATGTCCGATACCTCCGTACCGCTACCTTTAGCGATACGTAAACGACGTTTAGCATTTAAAATTGATGGCTTAGTACGTTCAGTTGGCGTCATTGATAAAATAATTGCTTTAACTTTATCAATCTCACGCTCATCAAGTCCGGCCATTGCTGATTTGTTTACTCCTGGAATCATGCTCATAATCGAACGTAATCCCCCCATCTTACTAATCATATTGATTTGCTTTAAAAAGTCATTAAGATCGAAGTTTCCTTCTAGCATACGCTCAGCCATCTCAATGTTTTCTTGAGTGTCTAATTCTTCAGCTTTTTCAATAAGCCCAAGCACGTCACCCATTCCTAAAATACGTGATACGACACGTTCCGGGTTAAATTCTTCTAAACCATCAAGCTTTTCACTAACACCTAGGAATTTAATGTCCTTACCAGTTGTTTGCTTAACTGATAAAACTCCTCCCCCACGAGTATCTCCATCCATCTTCGTGAAGATTAAACCAGAAATATTAACATACTGACTGAAGTTATCAGCAACTTCAATAGCCATTTGCCCTACAGTACCATCTAAAACTAGTAATGTTTCTGCTGGTTTAAATGTATCTTCTAAACGCTTAAGTTCATCCATCAGCTCTGTATCCACATGCATACGTCCCGCAGTATCAAGAATAATTAAATCGTGACCGTGCTCCTTTGCATGAGCAATTGCATTACCAGCAATCTCTACAACATCACGATTATCACGTTCTAAATAAACATCGATCGCAAGCTGTTTACCAAGCGTTACTAATTGATCAATCGCCGCTGGACGGTAAATATCACAAGCAACTAATAATGGTTTTTTAAAACGCTTCTTCTTTCTTAAGAAGTTGGCAATCTTCCCGGTAGAAGTTGTTTTACCACTCCCTTGAAGTCCAACCATCATCATGATGTTATTGCTTTCAAAACTTAATTGGTTCTCTCCGGCAAGAAGTTCGATCATTTCATCACGAACGATTTTTATAATTTGTTCTTGAGGATCTAGTCCATTTAAGATTTCTTCGTTTAGCGCTTTTTCGCGAATTGTATTACAAAATGTTTTCGCAACACTATAGTTAACATCCGCTTCTAATAAGATTAAACGAATCTCTTTAATTGTTTCTTTTACATCTGCTTCGGTTATATTCTTTTTTCTTGTTAAATCATTTAAACTATTCTGTAGTTTGTTTGAAAAGGCACCCATTAAGTCCATGATTCTCCTTATTTAATTCCACTAATAATATCTTCACTCACGTTGCAGGATTGCAAGTAGGCGATATTATCATGAAGTTTTGTATTTATTTGTAGTTTTTGTTCAAAGTCAATTAACTTTTTTTCAGTTTGTTTCAAGCTATTATATACGCCATTTTTAGTAATCTCTAAGATTTCGCATATTTCATTAATTGAATAATCATCATCATAATACATCTCGAAAATTTGACGCTGTTTATTTGTCAAAAGCGAATTGTATATTTCATACAGTTCGCTTAACTTTAATCTTTGATTAAGATTCACTATTAAACAGTGCCTCTAAATAATTGTTCACATCAAATGATTTAATATCTTCAATTTGTTCTCCAGTTGTCAAATAGTAGATTGGAACATTAAGTTCATATGAGATGTTAATAATCATTCCCGCTTTACCACCTGAATCTAACTTGGTAATAATCACTCCATCAAGCTCCGTAATTTGATTAAAAGCTTTAGCTTGTTCTAGAGTGTTTTTTCCAGCAGTTCCATCAAGAACTAAAACTGTTTTAAGTTTAACCTTATCCGATGTTTTATCTTTGATGATACGGTGAATCTTTTCAAGTTCAACCATCAGGTCGGCTTTGTTGTGTAATCTTCCGGAAGTATCACAAATTAATAATTGACGATTTTCTGCAATCGCTCGGTCCATCGCATCGTAGATTACAGCACTCGGTGCATGTCCTTGGTGCGTTTTGACAATATCGACATTTAGACGTTCAGCCCATTGGTTTAATTGTTCAATCGCTCCGGCACGGAACGTATCTGCTGCTGCTAAAAGTGGCTTACTATCCAAATGTTTATTGGTAATCTTACTAATTGTTGTTGTTTTCCCAACACCGTTAACTCCCACGATTAGCCACACATTTAAGATATCTTCTTCCACTTCTAATACATCTGTTTGTAAGTTAACTAAGTTGCCGATAACATCAGCAACGGCATTATTGAAGTCATGCTTTTTTACATGTTTGTTGTAAATTTGTTTTTCCACTTCACTAGCAATCGTAATTGCTAAGTTTGGCATAATATCAAGTTCTATTAAGGTTTCTTCAAATTCCTCGAAAAATTCCTCATCGAAGAATTCACGATCCACAAGTAGTTTATTTATTTCATTAGAGAAACTAGTGAAAGTTTGACTAACACCAATTCCGTAGTGCAGCTTAGCTGCATCGAAAGCTTCTTTAAATCGACTAAGCATATGACGCCCCCTCTTTTAATGTTACTTTTACAGTTGTTGATACTCCTTTTTCTTGCATTGTTACTCCATACAAGGCATCAACCATCTCCATCGTTCCTTGACGGTGAGTAATGACAATAAATTGCGTACGCTCACTGAAGACTTTAATGTATCGCGCATAACGCTTAACATTTGCTTCATCAAGTGCGGCCTCAACCTCATCTAAGATGGCAAATGGTAGCGAACGAATCCGTAAGATGGCAAATAGTAACGCGATCGCCGTAAGTGCTTTTTCCCCACCACTAAGTAGCGAGATTGTTTGCAGTTTCTTACCTGGTGGTTGTGCGACTATCTCAACTCCTGATAAAAGTAGGTCTTGTTCATTTGTAAGAATTAAATCGGCATGTCCGCCTCCGAATAATTCTTTATATACGTGCTGGAACTCAACACGTAGTTTACTGTACGTTTGTTCAAACGCGGTAACGAAGAATTCATCTAACTTGTGAATAATATCTTCAAGTTTGTTTTTAGCAACTACAAGATCTTCACGTTGGGTATCAATAAATTCAAAACGTTCAGTTAGTTCGCGATACTCATCGATGGCCAAGGTGTTAACTGGACCTAAATTACGAATTTTCGACTTAAGGCTTTTAACATCGCTAGCGTATTGATTGATATCAATATCGGTTTTAGCATTTTCCATCGCCATTGTTGTCGACATATTATAATCTTCACGCAACACGGCCGTATCGGTACGCAAACTAATTGCTAGACGCTCAAGCTTAACGCTATCCGTTCCATGATCATTGTTGATTTCACGAATTTCATCACGAATCGAACGAACTGCTAAGCGCAGTTCCTCGGCTTTTTCATTATTCTTATTACGTTCAATTTCTAAGTGTGAACGCTTTGCTCCAAGTTCGTCGACTTCGCGTTCTAATTTAGTAATTTCCAGCTCAAGTTCATTTGTTCCAGAATCAATTGCCACATCACCACAAAGCTCTTTAAGTTCAAGTTTATTTAATTGAATATCAGTTTCAATTCGCTCCACAAGTGATTTCGCTAGTTGGTATTCGGTTTGATTAGCTGAATATTCTTGACGGAATTGTTCATGCTTCTCGTTTAAGGTGTTGAACTTCGTCTCCACTTTAATCTTTTGATTACGGACCTTCACTAAGTTTGATTCTAAAACAATTTTACTTTGACGGTTAGTTCGTCCCCCACTCATCGCTCCACTGGTTTGAATTAAATCTCCCTCAAGCGTTACGATACGGAAGCGACTTGTGACATTACTCGAGATCAACTTCGCATTTTCTAAGTTATCACAAACAATGACGTTTCCAAGTAAGTTAGAAAAAATATTGAAGTTCTCTTGATTGAATTTAATTAATTCAATCCCGATTCCAATAAACCCTTTACTTTTGCGCAGGCTGCTAATCGTTGCATCATCAATTTTCATTGAACGCATACTATCGCGTGGTAACAGTGTTTGACGACCAAACTTATTTTTCTTCAGGTAGTTGATGGCATTAGTTGCAACATTGCGATCAACCGTAATAATGTCGTGCATTCTTCCACCGACAATCGTACTAATCGCTTCGGTATATTTAAGTTCAACATCAAAGTTGTCACTAACCGTTCCGATCACTCCCGCTAAATTTGCTTCTAATAGCTTACGTGTTGGAAATGGCGTTGTCACTCGATTCAATTCGTTTTTAATATCATTTTCCCGCACTGTTAGTTCGGATAACTCTTTTCTAAATTCAATTAGTCCGGCTTGATATTCATTTTCTTTTGCAACGCTAATATTCATTTGCGATTGAATATGCGTTAAATTTTGCTTACTCGAGTGAAGTTGCTCTTGCATACGAATGATATTATTTTCCAATTCCACTTCTCGACCGTCACGCTCGTTTAATAACGACTGACGCTCCTTAAGGACTTTAAGGTCACTTCGTTTCATCCCCAGCGTTTGCAGCCGATCATTAATTAGTAAATTCATTTGATTTAAACTTACCGATTGCTCATTTAGTTTAGCTTTAATTTCTTCTTCGCTAAGTTCTAAATTAGTTTCTTCCGTTTCGTATTTAATCAATTCTAATTTAGCGTTGTCGGTAATTTCCTTAAGCGCGTGATACTCTTCTTCATTTTGTTTGATTCGGGTTGCGAGCAAGTCAACTTCTTTGCTCTCCAGTTCCGCTTTATACGCTAAGAACTTCTCGGCAACAATCGCTTGACGCTCCAAAGGAATACGACGCTCCTCAATCTCATTTAAAATTAAAGTTACTTGGTGTAAATTATCATCAGTTTTCCCAAGTTTATTTAGGGCACTTTCTTTACGCTTTTTATACTTTAAAATTCCCGCAACTTCTTCAACGATCAGTCGACGATTCTCAGGACTTGTCGTGATAATTTCTTCAATCTTACCTTGCGAAATAATTGAGAAGGCATTCTTCCCAATCCCACGGTCTAAAATTAACTCCTGAATATCTTTATATCTCGATTCCACTCCATTAATTAAGTATTCACTTTTCCCACTACGATATAATCGACGGGTAAAAGCGACTTCATCGAAATCCAACTCTAAGTGGCGGTCGACGTTATCAAGCACGATTGTAACTTCGGCAATATTTTGACGCTTTCGTTTTTCTGTTCCTCCGAAAATGACATCACTACTGCTATTTCCACGTAAACTTTTGTTTGATTTTTCTCCAAATACCCACCTAATCGCATCGATTACGTTACTCTTACCACTTCCATTAGGTCCAACTACTCCAATAAAGTTTTCATCGAAATTGATGATTGTTTTATTAGCAAAAGATTTAAACCCTGATAACTTAAGCTGTTTTATTCTCATTACGAACTAGCTCTCTTTCCAATTGCATCTTTAGCTGCGTTTTGCTCTGCCCTTTTTTTCGTTTTCCCTTGTCCTTGACCAACGGCGATTCCTTCTAATAAAACTTCCGCTTCAAATCCATCTTCAAGTTTATTGGTTTTATATTGGATTGTTACCGCTCCATTTACTTGGACAATTTCTTGGAACTGTGTTTTATAATCTTGCGTATCTTCACTTCCAAGAATGTAATCCCATTGTTTAATTAGCGTACGTTTAATAAACTCTTCAGCTTGGGCATATCCGCGATCTAAATAAATTGCGGCAACAAATGATTCATAGACATCCGCTACGTATGAATCACTATCGATATTCCCCTCATTGTACATTGACTTTCCGAAGATAATATATTTATCTAATCCTTCTTGACGTACTAAGTAAGCTAGTGAAGTTTCAGAAACTAGCGACGATCGCTTCTTACTCATAACCCCTTCTCGGTCATTTGGTAAAAAACGATACATATAGTCACTTACCACCATTTGTAAAACTGCATCTCCCAAGTACTCTAAACGTTGATAATTATTATTAATTTCAAAATCGAATGACGAGTGAATAAAAGCTTTAACTAGTAGGGCTTTGTCTTCAAAGTGTAGTCCATATTTCTTTTCTATTTGATTAAACCCATTGGCTTCATATAATTTCTTAATTCCTGACATATTCTTCCTTTCAGTAATAGCTAGTATTAACTATACTATTATATCAAATTTCACTGTATATTTGAACTTATATTAACTTATTACAAAAATAAAATTGGGAGTTAAACAGCGCAGTTAACACCCAATTTCACTTATTGATCTTCCACAACGATAACTTGCTCTAATACGGCAATTTTAATCAAGTGATTAAAATTAATTATTTCCGGTTCAATCATCGCAAATTTCGCCGCTGACAACTCACCCTTGAAGGTTACAACTTGACCAAACTCCGTCGTAAAGTTTTGAACATGGTGCTGAGCAAGAATATAGTTGATTTTATCAATATCGCTATATCCACATTTAATTTCAATCATCACCCCCGGAGTCAAACTTGCGACCTCGGCTTCATTTAAAGCCGCAACTGTTGCATCGGTATACGCGCGGACTAAACCTCCCGCTCCTAGTTTAATTCCTCCAAAATAACGTACAACGACCGCAATCGTATTGATCAACTCGTTATGGAGCAGTACATTTAACATCGGCATCCCCGCTGTTTGACTCGGTTCTCCATCGTCGTTAGCTCGATCGATCGAGCCGACGCGATACGCCGAACACGCATGGGCAGCAGCCGGATGTTCGGCTTTAAGTTGCTTGATATAATCTTTGGCTTCTTCTTCACTACTGACATTTTTCATATAACAAATAAATCGCGATTTCTTGATTTCAATTTCCGTTACTTGTTCTTTTACTAGTGATTTCAAATTTTCTCCTAAAATAGCAAAAAATTGCCAAACGGCAATTAGTCTTCACTTACAATTGTAAGCTTTGTATATGGAATTTCCATTTTTTCTTGGTCAAATAAGCGCTTTGTTTCAGTGTACGTATCGCGCTCAACTTGAAATCGATCATCAGGAGAACACGTCACCTTAATACGGTGGTCTACAGATGAACTATTAAGTTTTGCAACGCCCATATAAATAGCTGCGGTGGCGCTAGAACGCTCCACAATACGTGGTAAAAGTTTATTGATAATCACATCCTGTGCGCGATCAATCGACTCTTCATAGGCCGTGGAGATTGTCAAAAACAGATGGTGTTCGCCACGGTTATAATTGATGATTTCTTCAATTAAGGAATTGGGAATCGTCACTTGCTCACCTTGATCGGTGCGCAGAACTGTCGCCTTAATCCCTAATTTTTCAACAACTCCGGTATGACCGTTAACAACGATATAATCACCAACATCATAGTAACCTTCAACCACTGTGAAAAATCCATTAATAAAGTCAGTAATTAACTCTTTAGCTGCTAGTCCGATAATGATCGAAGCTGCTCCGGCACTAGCTAGTAGCGTCGTTTGATCAAAACCAAGGGCAATTAGTACCGCAAAGACACTGATTGCTCCCATCACATATTTGATCAGGTTATCAACCATCACCAAAATTGTTTCTCGACGCTTATCAGAAATAGCCTTAAGTAACTTTCTTGATAAACGATGATTCATTCTAATTAATATTTTAGTTAGAACCCAAAAACCGAAGACCGTTAATCCGACTGTTCCGATATATTTAATAATATGATAAACTAATAACGCTGGATCGATATTCATAAAAAAATCAGTAAACGCATCAGTACTAAACCACTGCGTAGCTTCTGATTGCCCTTCAACCTCGGTTAGAATTTTCCACATGCGTTACTCCTATATAATTTTAAGTAGCTCTAAAATACGCTCTAAATCTTGCGAAGAATCAAAGTCGATACTTAGCTTACCTTTATTTTTCCCGGTAATTTTTACGCGAGCATCTAATTTTTCACGCATTAATTTTTCAATACGTAAAAACTCATTACTACTAGCTTCTACTTTTTTACCTTTAAGTGGTTTTTGAACCTTCTCTTCTTGAGCAAGTTCTTCAACAGCACGAACTGTTAGTCCATTTTTCACAGCGCTGTTAGCAATTTCTAAAGCGCGTGATTTATCTTCGATGTTGACAAGGACTTTAGCGTGTCCCATCGTTAGTTCTCCACCATCAATTAAAGCCAAGATTTGATCATCTAGTTTTAATAAACGTAACATATTGGCAATATGTGAACGAGATTTACCAACACGTTCACTTACATCTTTTTGCGTAAGTTCTAAGTTGCTAATTAACATTTGATACGATTTAGCTTCTTCTAAGACACTTAAGTCCTCACGTTGGATATTCTCAATAATCCCAACTTCCATCATTTGCTTGTCATCAAAATCGTAAACAATTGCTGGGATTGTATCAAGTCCAGCTAGTTTCGAAGCACGGTAACGACGTTCCCCTGAGATGATTTCATACCCAATGATCGCCTTGCGGACTAAGATTGGTTGGAATACTCCTTGGGTCTTAATCGATTGCGATAGTTCACTAAGGCTCGCTTCATCAAAGTTTTTTCGCGGTTGAAACGGGTTTGGTTCTATATCATTAATTTGTATTTCAATAACAAGTGAATCATCGTTGCTCGTATCTAAATTTTGGTCGAATAACGACTCTAGGCCACGCCCTAATCCTTTTTTAGCTTTCATTTGCTAATACCTCCTTAGCTAGACTATTATAATCCACGGCTCCTTTAGAGCGCTTATCGTAGTAATGGATTGGACATCCATAACTTGGTGCTTCGGCAAGTGAGATATTTCTTCTAATTACCGTTTTATATACAAACTTATCAAAGTATTTAATTACTTCATTTTTTACACTTTCACTTAAATTAGTATTAGTCGTAAACATTGTAAGTAGGATACCTTCAATTTTTAAACTTGGGTTTAAATGCTTTTTACACAACTGAACTGAGTTTAGTAACTGTGTCATTCCCTCTAATGCATAAAACTCACTTTGCACTGGAATTAGCACGCTATTGGCAGCGGCCATCCCGTTTAACGTTAAGGTGTTTAGCGTTGGTGGACAGTCGATTAAAATGTAATCATATTCGTCTAAAACCGGTTCGATCTTCGACTTTAAGATTAGATCCTTTTTCATGTCTCCCTTATAATCGAATTCAAAACTCGCTAAATCTTGGTCCGCTCCAATTAGTGATAAATTCTCAAAATCCGTGGGAACGATAAAGTCCTCGATTCCTTTATTGATTTCAAGTAACATTGAACGCGTTGTTTTATTCGAACGTTGCAGGTCCAATTTATTGATTCCTAAACCTTGAGTTGCATTACCTTGCGAATCAATATCAATAATTAATACTTTTTTTTGATACTGACCTAGCGCAGCACCTAAATTTATTGTTGTGGTAGTTTTACCAACTCCACCCTTCTGGTTAGTTATTGCAATAACTTTGGCCATATTACGTCTCCTTATTTATATCTTTTAAAACTATATTGATAATATAATCATTTCCACTGACTCCATCATTTTTCTCAATTTCTACATTTGGTAAAGACTTTTTAATAATCTCAAAACTCTTTTCAATGTCAGCATTTAATTGATTTAAACTAATGATCGCCTCACGATTTTTCAGCTCTCGCTTACTTTTAATTTCTTTAACACTTACCTTAACATCTTTAATTAATGGTTTTCCTAAAATAATATTGATTTCATTTTCTAAATCAACAACACGGAGGTTTTCCTCTAAAACCTTAATCGTTAAGGCGCGAGCGTGCTCTTCATACTGTTCATGTCCAGCTAAAGTTAAGATTGCACGTCCATGACGCTCTTTTAAATTCCCTTTAATAATTTCTCGTTGAACTAAAAACGGTAGCTTAAGCAGGCGTAACTTATTAGATATTGCACCTTGAGTTTTACCAATTTTGTTGGCTAAAACATTTTGAGCAATATTTGCCAACTTAAAGATTTCTTCATAGATAAAGGCGGTTTCCATCGGATTTAAGATTTGCGTGGAAACTTTAACAACCAATTCTGTTACAACATCATTTATATCACTGTCAATTATTACGTTTATGTACTTATGACCCTCTTTAGCCATACGCGTATAGTAATCGCGATTCGATTGTAATATATATTTATCACCGATATATTTCACATGACAAAAGTTTGCAAGTTCGTTCTCTTTTTCCAGTTGTTCACCGTTATCAAAAATTCTTAAGATTGATAATTTATATGCATTATTCATCAGTTCCTCCTTATAAAGGTTTCTTTTTAATTTGTCCAAAATTACGTGGGTACTTAGCTGGTGTTACTTTAATTTTTTTCAAATACACATTATAGCGTGTCGACTCTTCTACTGGCAGTACTTGTTTATCAAGAATCGCTTGCTCTAAACCTAACTTCTCGATTGCCTTCGTCGCTTCCGCTAACTCTTCAGTAACTTTTGGTCCTTTAAGCGTTAGAACGTATCCACCAACATTACAGATCGGCGCACACAGTTCCAGTAAAATATTAAGGCGCGCCACGGCACGTGATGTAACGATATCAAACATCTCATCAATATCTTCAACACGTTCGTTTAGTAGCGTCACATTAGTTAGTTCTAAACTCTCTACTACTACTTTTAAAAAGTTTATTCGTTTCGTTAAAGGTTCAATTAAAGTAAATTGAATATCTGGGAAATAAATTGCTAAGACAATTCCAGGGAATCCCGCTCCACTACCAACATCGGCAATCGTCTTGGGATTTAACTGGATAATTTGGTCTTTAACCGTTAAGCTGTCATAAAAGTGTTTTAGATATACTCCGGCGTAATCGTCAATCCCCGTTAAGTTCATCACCTTATTGTACTCAGCGATCAGTTCGTAGTACTTGTAGTATTGAGCTCGCTGCAGATCAGTTAGTGTTGCATCTATTTCTTTGAAAAAGTCTAGTTCCATATTCTCCCTTTACATTAGTAGCGCGCCGATTGATAAAAACGTTACAACGGCAATTAAGTCGTTGACAGTTGTGATTAACGGTCCTGAAGCTACTTGTGAATTTATTTTTAATTTATCTAAAGTGATTGGGATCATCGTTCCCAAGAATGCTGATAACATAAATGTAATCATAATTGTTAAACATAGCGTTAGGGCTAGATTCGGGTTATTTCCAACCAATCCAATCCCCACGACAATTAGGATACTAAGACATGAACTAATTACAAAGTATACCTTGATTTCACTAAAAGCATATTTTAACATATTTAATACACCAACGAACTCTTCATCTTGACTCAGTCGGTAAATTGTTAGTCCTAGGGTTTGCGTTCCGACATTTCCACTCATCGCTGCAACTAACGTCATATAGCTCGCTAATATGGGAAACAGTTCGATTACGCCGTTAAACTTACCAATTACATTAGCATTAAACATTGTCATAAACAGCAGTAATACTAGCCACGGTAAACGCAGACGAATATTTCCCCAGAAGTTAGTTTCACTCGCTTCGGTATCGACCCCGGAAATTTGTTCAATATTATCACGAGCTTCATCAGCAATTACATCTAAGATATCATCAACGGTAATTAAACCTTGCATTTGGTTGTATTCATTTATAACTGGCAGTGCATAAAAATCGTAATCACGAACTACGCTGGCAGCGGTGATTACATCGGCATTTACATCTACTGTTTTAAGGTCGGTTGTCATTAAATCAGTAATAAGTAGTTCGTCATCTCCTAGCAGTAGTTCCTTTAAAGAAACTACTCCCAGCAGTTCAAACTTAGGGGTTAAGACATATAAGTAACTAATATTTTCAACAGTAGATGCTAGCTCTACAAGCAACTCCTTAGCACGTTTCACGGTATGTTTACTTTTTAAATAGAAGAAACTCTTCTCCATGATCCCACCGGCAGTATCTTCATCATATTGCAGTATCTCACGAATTTGTTGAGCATGGATCTTATCAAGTAATGATAAATATCGATTCCGAGTTAGCGGGTCAACCTCACGGAAGATACGCGTTACATCATCAGAGTTCATTTGGTTGATAATATCAACAATGACATTAATATCGTATTTAGCAAATATCTCTGCCGCTTCCTCTTCATCAAAATGTTCAAAGAAGTTGGCAACAATTTCAGCATCATAATCATTAATAATTTCTTGACGTATTTTATGATCAGATTCTAGAAAATATAATGCTTGATCTTTAGGGTGTAATTCTAAAAATTGTTCTTTGTTCATCTTTCCTCCAATATATAAATTATATCATATTAACAACTTGGAATTAATTTATATAAATGATATTTTTAATCCATGTTGTAGATATCTGTAGAATAAACTTTCGGATTATTCTTGATCATCTCTTCAATCCGATTAGCAACGATCACAGCTGATTTTTGTTCAAAACTAGCAAAGTCATTATCGATGTTAATCCCGTTAATTGGCGCTGTTGCATACGGTTCATAGATGAGCACTTGATATTCTAAGTCGACTAGAATTTGCGCGATATCGAGCACAGCCGACGATCTAAAGTTATTAATCCCCTTTTTAGCAATCACTCGATAAATACCAATTACTGCATCTTTGTCGTAATTAACTAGCTCGATAATCTTATCAGCAATAAACTGCTTGCGGGTCTCGTTGGACTTGACAATATTCGATACGAGATTTTGGGGAATATTATGCGATACATATTCACTATCTAACTGCTTAGTATCTTTAGGTAAGCAGTATCCGCCATAACCAAACGAAGGATTCCAATAGTCACGACCAATTCGCTTATCATAACCGATTGCATCCAAAACATGCGCTGTTTCCATATTTTGTGACTGGCAGTACGTATCTAACTCATTGACAAATGATACTCGCATCGCCAAATAAGTATTCGCAAACAGCTTGACAACTTCCGCTTCGCGATTACTAACGTAAACAATTGGAACATCCTCGCTTAAAATATTTTCTGACAATAACTGACCGATCGTTTGGACACTAGCTAAATCACAGCTATCCGCTCCCCCGATAACAATTCGATCTGGATACAAGTTATCATATAAAGCGTGACCTTCACGTAAAAACTCCGGTGAAAAGATAAATCTAAACTGCGGATACTCGGCTTTTTTCTCATCAGTAAAACCAATTGGCACCGTCGACTTAATCACGATGATCGTGTTGTCACTCGCATACCTTGCAATATCATGTAGCACGTTATTGACGCTATCTAAGTTAAATTTACCACGCTCTTCATCATAGTTGGTATCGACGGCAACAAAGATAACATCCGCATCAGTATAAGCTTCTGCATCATTTGTCGTATACGTAACTTGAACTTGATCGATATATTTTGCGATATACTCATCAGTTATTGGCGATTTTCCTTGCTGAAGTTGATTAATCTTATCTTGACTAATATCATATAGCGTAACACCATTTGTAATGCCGATTAAAAAACTATTTGCAAGGCCTACATAACCGGCTCCGACAACTGTAATATTTTGCATAAAAGCCTCCCAATGATTTTATAAATATCGTTGCTTCCAGATATTTATCACATATTATATTATAGCATTAATAGTAAAATTTAAAGATAAAAAGTTATGGTCATATGCGAAAACTTTATCATTTTCTAATGATTAATCATCTAATCCTTTGGATCTGATTTTATTTGCTATAATGGAGATATATTAAAGTGAAAGTGGTTATCTAATCGATAAAACTACAAAGATGAAAAAGAATATCAAAACGATTGTAATTAGTTTAATTACCGTCTTCGGACTAATCGGCATAGTCAGTTTAATTAATAGTTATAGCAGAATGGTGACCTTCCATCAAACTAATACATTTATTATCGATGAACAATTTCCCGATACTAATGGTACGCTAGTGCTTAATTATCATCAAGTTGAAGATAACGAATCAACTGCAAAGCTATCAGCTGATTTACAAGTGTATAACATTAGCATTGAACGCTTTGAAGAACATATGCGCTACATATCTGAGAACAATATAAATGTACTAACATTAGATCAATTGCAAACGAAAATCAAAACGAAAAACTTCTCGGACCGCAGCGTTGTTATTACCTTTGATGATATTGATCAATCAGTGTATACCAATGCATTTCCTATCTTACAAAAGTATAATATCCCGTTCTGTTTATTTATTGTAACTTCTAAACCGGGGACAATTGATGATGAACGCCAATATGCAACTTGGGAGCAAATAATCGAGATGAGTAATAGTGGTCTCGCAACGATCGGCATCCACACCAATAATCTCCATTATAAAGTTAATGGTGCGCCGATTTTTCTTGATAAAAACAACATTAAGCAATTTGAAACCGACTTGCAAGCGAGCATCAATATCTACAATCAATATTTGCACGAAAAACCAAAATACTTCGCTTACCCGTATGGCTATGGGATTCCCGAAACTGATAAACTACTCATGGATAATGGTATTGAACTAATCTTCTCACTCGAGTCAGGTCTCGTTACCGAAACTACTGAAAAGTTCTTTATTCCGCGTTTATTAATTAATGAGGGCAACGAACAATACGCTTCAAGTTGGGTTAGCAATGAAGATACAACCATAATTTCATCGTCATAACAAACAAAAAACTGGACAAGTTCAATGAACTTATCCAGCATTTTTTTATTCTACTGTTACAGCTTTCGCTAGGTTACGTGGCTTATCAACATCTAAATCTAATAATTTAGCAGTATGAAGTGCTAAATATTGGTGAGGAAGAATTGTAACTAATGGTTTTAACTGTGTATCACAGTTAGCCGTTACAACATATGTATCCCCACTACGCTCTGTATCAGTCGTTGAGAAGATTAATACTTCTCCATCACGAGCACGTACTTCTTGAACGTTAGAACGAGTGTTTTCAGCAACTTTTGGATCATTAACTAAAGCAACTGTTAATTTAGTTGGATCAATTAGAGAAATTGTTCCGTGTTTAAGTTCTCCAGCTGCAAATGAGCTAACGTTAATATAACTAATCTCTTTAATTTTAAGACTTGCTTCTTCACAAAGCGCGTAGTCTTGAAGACGTCCTAAATAGAATACTTCACGGAAGTCTTTTAAGTGGTTAGCGATTGCAACAAATTGTTCTTTTTCACTAATTACTTTTTCTTGGTTATTAGCAACTTCTAATAATTGATCGTAGATTGTCGCGTCTCCAGCAATTGTATACATCAGCATTGCAACTACCGCGATTTGTGCAGTATAAGCTTTTGTTGACGCAACAGCAACTTCAATACCAGCGAAGATATTTAAGCTAAAGTCTGCATTACGGTCCATTTGACTACCACGAACGTTAGTAATCGCTAAGATTGGGTATTTACCTTTAACTTGGTTGAATACTAACATTGAATCAGCAGTTTCCCCTGATTGTGATAAGAAGATAAAGAAACTTCCTTCACTAATAATATTCTCAGAGTATCCAAATTCACTACCAAGAACTACTTCTACTGGAATTCTTAACTTGTTTTCAATAATATCTTTAGAAATAAGTCCGGCATTAAATGACGTACCACTTGCAACAATGTAAATTCTTGATGCAGATTTTACAGTATCCATCAGCTTCCCATCGAAGCCAAGTGTTTTATAGTTCTCAACGATATTTCTCATCGCTTTTGGTTGCTCTTCGATTTCTTTTTCCATAAACGTATCATATTCTTGAGTTGAAACTTCTTCATAGTCCATGTCAATTGTTTCTAACACTAAGTCAATCTCACTACCATCTTGCTCAAATAAACTAATTGTATAATCCTCAGTATTAATTAATGCATATTTTTTATCATCCATTTGATAGAAGTCTGACACACGGTCAATAACTGCACTAGGGTCAGATGAAATCGTCACAAGCCCTTCGTTTTTCCCAATTAATAATGGTGATTTATTTTTAAGTGTATATACGATATTTGGTGTATCAGTTAAGTATACAATTAATGCATATGATCCATGAACAACGTTCATAAATTCATTAATTGCTGCTTTCATCTCACCAGTTTTTTGATAGAAATGGTATAGTGTATATAAAATAACTTCCGTATCTGTTTCTGATTGTAATGTATCTTCATCACAATAGTCAGCTCTTAATTGTTCAAAGTTTTCAATAACTCCATTATGAACAATCGCCATCTTTTTATCACTTGTTAAATGCGGGTGAGCGTTCTCTAAATTTACTCCACCGTGAGTTGCCCAACGAGTGTGACCAAAACTAATACTAGCGCTAGCATTAACTTGTTCACGTAAATCTTTAATACGATCTACACTTTTAACAACTTTAAGTACATCCCCATCAGCATATGTAATCCCACATGAGTCATACCCTCTATATTCTAATCTTTTAAGTCCTTCTAAAACAATATCATTCGCATGATTATTGGTAATTGTTCCTACTATTCCACACATATAATCTCCTTTTCTTGCAATACAAGTATAGCAATATATGAAACTCATTTCAACACCTCGAAAAAAGTATTTTCCAAGATTTAAAACAAAGAAAAAAGTTTCTTAACTAATAAGAAAAATAAACCCAATTAGTTTATAATCCACAAACTAATATGAATTATTATGCTAATTGCGTTATTTTTATTTCATATGAACTTTATAGCCTTAGCTACATAATGACTAATAATTTTTTATTTTTCATAATTAATTTTTTACTTGATTTATCTTTTTGTTATCACTTTCCCAAGTTGATATTTCTGATAAAACTTCCTTTGGATATTTTTTACTGATATCTCGAATAGCGTTGCCACAAGATTTTATAACATACTCACTATCATCTTCTTTAAGTTTTGATAATAGTTTAATAACAAGATTGGGATTGTCCTTGAAGAACGGTCTGCTTGTCCAAACTCTTAAGCCTTCTGATGCTGCTCTTCTAGTGTTGCAATTACTCCACATTTTAAATAGAAAATGATCTCCTTAGAGATCATTTCTTAGTTTATTCCTATAACATTGGGTGGTCATTCTTAGCTTTTAGACGTTCCCATCTATTAGCAATTACTCCTGTAAAGTGATCGTAGATTTCGATGTTTTCAGGTTTTAATAAGTGTTTTGATTTACCCATGTATTTTAACCATTCAGCTGGTTTTACATATGCACCAATTTCTTCTGGGTTATATGTAATGTTTGTAACTCCATTTTCCACTTCATATAGTGGGAAGAAGTTACAGTTTACTGCAGCTTCTAAGATTGTAGAACCTTCTTTTTCTTCACTCTTCCAGTTAAGTGGACAAGTAATTAAGATTTTACCATAAACTAGACCGCGGTTTTTCGCATACCATTGTGCTTTAGCAGCTTTCTTCACTAAGTCTTGTGGGAATGCATCGACACCTGTAAATACGTAAGGAATGTTTGTTGAGGCCATAATTTGCACACTATCTTTGTGGTCAAACTCTTTACCTTGAGACATTTTCCCAACGTTCGATGTACTTGTACGGTGTCCGATTGGCGTTGAATATGAAAGTTGAGCTCCCGTATTCATGTATCCTTCATTATCGTACTCTAAGATAATCATGTTGTGATTACGAAGTGCAGCTCCAATTGCAGAACCCATTCCGATATCCATACCACCATCACCAGTAATCATTACGAATGTTGCATCATCATCAAATTCGATTTCTCCACGCTTTTTAAGTTCTAAAACTCCTTCAACCATTCCTGATAGTGTTGAAGCACCATTTTGGAATAAGTTGTGCATGTAGTTTTGCTTGTGAGCACTTGTTGGATAGTTTGCTGTTACAACGTATGCACAACCAGTTTGGTTAACAATAACAACATCTCCTTCAAGTCCACGCATAAATTGTTCGATACCTGGGAAGATACCACAACCTGGACATGCTGAGTGTCCACCAGTAATACGCTTTGGTTTTTGCATTAACTTACGTAGTGGCGGAACTTTAACATTAAGTTTGTTCGCTTCCTCATCAAAGTCATAACTAAATCCACCAATTTTAAATAAACTACGGTCAATTTCAACTTGACGTGATACTTTTTGATCATCAACAGAACCAGTTCCGGCGCTAATTCCATAGTAATCTTTAGTTAAGTTAAAGTCACTAGCTAATGCTGTATTTAAGATTTTCTCAACATCTTCAATGTAAAGTTCATTTCCTCCTAAACCATAAATTAATGATTTAGATTCGATGTCTAATTTTTCTCTTAAGATGATACCGTTGATATCACCAGCTAAGTTAGCATTTTCACTACCTGGCGTATCGTTACGCTCAGCGATGATTAAACGTTTAACTCCAGCTAAGGCTTGTTTAACGTGCTCAGTTGGGAAAGGACGAATAATATTTGGCTTAATTACTTTTACTTTCTTACCTTCAGCGCGCATTTTATCAACAGCATTTTTCGCGATTTCCGCTGCACTGTTTAAAATGAATAGTGCAACTTCTGCATCTTCATCTCCATATACTTCGATTGGACTGTAGTTACGTCCTGTCATCTCTGCATATTTAGCTGCTTCTTCTTCGTATACACCTAACGCTTCATTTAAAGCAACTTCCATTTGGTAACGGTTGTTAATAAAGTCAGTTGTTTGGTGAGCTCCCACTGTAATTGGGTTATCTAAGTCGTTTAGGTATTTATTTTTACTAAACTGCTTAGGACCGATATAGTTACGTACATCAGCGCTATCTGCAAACACTTCTACATTGTGTTTTTGGTGTGATGTAATGTAACCATCGTAACTTACGATAGCTGGCAAACTAACACGCTCAGCAACTTTAAGCGCTAAGATGTTTTGGTCATATACCGCTTGCGTATTTGATGCAAGTAGCGTTACCCATCCTAAGTTTAAAGTCATATATAGGTCTGAGTGATCACAGTGAATATTAAGTGGTGCTGACACTGTACGGTTAACGATGTTTAATACTAATGGATAACGTGAACCAGAAATTACTGGTAATTGTTCCATCATAAACGCAAGTCCATTAGAACTTGTAGCATTGATTACTCGGGCACCAGCTGCTGCTGCACCATACATCATCCCTGCTGCAGGATGTTCTCCATCTGCTGCATGCATTGAAATATCGTGGTCCCCATTTACACGCATCATATCTAAGTTTTGCGCAACTTCAGTTGATGGTGAAATTGGATAGTAACCCATAAAGTGGTAGTTTATGTGAGCTGCAGAAATTGCTGCCATCTCATTACCTGATTTAAAGACACTTTTTTGATTTGACATATTACTCCTGTTCTAACATTTGGTATATTTTTTTAATTGAGTTTGCTTCTGCATATCCACGTTCTTCAACATGAGAAGTTAAAGACCCAGTCGGACACGCTGTAACACAACGCAAGCAACCTTTACAGAATTGGTAATCGATACCTTGAAGCGTCATTTCCATACGTCCACGACGTCCTTCTACTTCTTCCCATACGAAACAATCATCAGGACAAGTCATATCACACTTTGTACAGTTGATACAAGTTTCCTTATCAAAGTGCGGTAAGTACCCTTCACGCGAGATTGAACGGTCAACTTTCTGAGCGTTAGCCCCTAAGATAACCCCACCTTCTACTTGAGTGTTATATCCAAGTGTTGCAGCATTCGCAGTTTGCGTCTTAGCAGTTCCTGGAGTTACACTTGAAAAAGTTGCATTTTCATAACCGCTGTTAAATGCGCTGATGTTTGCCTCTACTAAGTGTGGGTATTTATATGATAATTTAGCAGCAATTTGATCTCTTGCTAAATCTGGGTTGATGAATGATAAAG
The DNA here is from genome assembly GCA_033103385.1 of Mollicutes bacterium LVI A0039. Lineage (GTDB taxonomy): Bacteria > Bacillota_I > Bacilli_A > UBA3375 > UBA3375 > LVI-A0039. The sequence continues at coordinate 1,903,364 of CP136953.1, read as the reverse complement.
CTTTTACACAAGCACCATACATAACTGTATTGATTTTTGCACTTTGCTCAACTGCAATATCTGTACCACTTACAGTTACGATGTTATTTAGATTTAAACCATACATATCGACAACTTCTTGTGCTGATAAATCTGTGTTTACAACAAAGATTGCATCATCTTTGATTCCCGTCATAACATTTGGATCAGTTAATAATCGCTCATGGAAAACAACTACCATGTTCGGTGTATTTACTGCCGAGTAGTTAGTAATCTTTTGATCTTCAGCAACACGAATAAACACGTTAACTGGAGCTCCTTTTTTTTCTGAACCATAACTTGCAAATACCGCTGCGTTAATACTATCGATACCTGCTATTGTTGTTGCCAACATCTGCCCTGTTGTATAGGCACCTTGACCACCAATCGAATGGAATCGAATTTCAAAGAATTCAAATTCATTTACTGGTAAAATTTTAGACATATTTTCCTCCTAAATTGTACTTGTGATGCCTCGAAGTTGGCATAAACAAGGAAATACTAATCTATGCTATTATAACTTGTATTGTAGACTATTTCAACTAAATAACATTACCAATTTGTATTCAAAATTTATCAGCAAACTATAAGTTTAAAATCCAAGTCTTTAAACATGCGAAATTAATGTATAACATTTTATATCTATTGACTGTAATATAGAGATTTTTAGTTATATGGAATACAATATGGATTCATTACTAATAATAATTATATCAATTGTTATCTTTGGACTTATTCTAGCAGTAGCGATTATTATTATCATTTCCAAGTCATGAAAAATAACCAGTTTAACAAGTTTGTCGGGCAGTATGGATACGAATATGATCAGGCGATGCCCTATAATAGTTGCGTTCAAATTAAGAAAATTCACGGTTATAAAATAAAATTTAATCAAGATCTTAGCAACAAATTATTTAAGGGACTAGAACATCCGCTTATCAGCAAATACGCAAACTTTACACAGCCATCGTTTGACAGCTTAATGTTTAACAATGTCGTTTTTCATGTCATTAGTGGTAACTATAACGCAGCAGGGTTTAGATCCTACACCTATTTATCAAGAGAACGTAATACCGCAGATACATACGAGGTAATTATGATTGCTCGAGATACACCACTAACCAAACTGCCAGACAATACATTTTATGAAAATGGCTACTTAGTGCACTATACTCACGGTTATCTAAATGTAAATAATATTCACCAAACAATTGACAAACTTAGATATGTAGCATAAACATCAGAAAAGACAACTACCCCGATTCCCAAACGGAACAAGGTAGTTGTCTTTTTTATAAATACTATAGAGATATAATTAACTAATACAACATTCAAACTCGGGAAATGAACATCAGATTTAATCACATTTGAATTTCAGCAATATTACAGTTACTTCCATCATCTATATTGAGTAGTTTAGTTTTTGCATTATAAACATACGTGCCGTTGATAAAGTCTAAATTACAATCCCGGCAATAATTCGTATCATCTCCAGATAATTGGGAAATCGAATTATGGGCAATGTGGCCGACAACATACAGCGATATCTCTTCACTAGGAGTAAATCCAGGTTCATAAATCTTAGTTGACCACGCATTGTTTTCATCACCTGAGTGTGATAAAAGTAATACGTGATCACCTACAGTTAAACGCTCACTCATTTTACTGGCTTTTGCCATATACCTTAACATATTAAATATTTCAAGCTCTTCTTCAAATAGAATCCAAGTAGCCGCTTCAATACTCTGGTAGTAATCTTCAACGATAGTTAAGTAGTCATTACCAACTTCTCCTCTTTGAATACAATATTTTTGGGCATCATAAACCATTTCACAATAATCAGAACCTAGTAATTTATTAACCGTATTCTTGGTATACTTACTGTACTTTTTCCGAATGTACTTAAATGCTTTTTTAGCTTGGGATTCATCGGTTATATCAGGTTTAAAAAGTAAGCGATAAGTTGGCAGGTCATGATTTCCGGTTAAGAGCACAACACTTCCACTCTTGATTCCCTTATATATATTTCTAATCATCAAGCGATACTCTTTAGTAGCCGGCTCCTCATGGTCTAATACATCACCTAGGATATATAAGGGAGTATCTTTAGTTATTTTATCACCTAGTAATTCAAATACAGTATTTTTACTATGAATGTCACTTGTTAAGTATACCTTATTCATCCTTCTCCCTTTACTACTAAATGATTATTATGCATCATATTAGTTATATCTAACAATTAGATTTAGTTATTTTCACGATTATTTTCTAATTGCTGTTCTACCCACTCTTCAAAGCTGCTATCACTAAAGTCGGCTATTTCACTTCCTCGGTTAGACTCCTTTACAGAGAATGTTGATTCTACCCATTCTTGAAACTTAGGATTTACTCCTTCTCCCACTTTGGCATCAATTGCTTTGTTCCACTCAGCGATTGTTAGACTTAATTCGGCATATGCCAGTTCATTATAACCTATCGCTAATAGCTGCAAGAACTTGATAAAATCATCGGCAATAATATATAAGTTGTCTCCTTCAGAACCTAGGTGAACAATTTTTTGCTTACCTTCATCATCAATCCAAAAAGCATATAATGCACCACTTCCATCAGCACCGAAGACTCCAAATCGATCGTTTACATCATCAAAGCCGAACCAATGCGTAATGTATTTACCATCATCTGGCTCTAGTTCAAAATATCCAGAGATTGGATATCCATTATTATTTACCCATTCACAAAATAGTTTAAATTCTTCAGGCACTACAATTTTACTTGAAAATCCTTATAACATTTTTTCATACATTTTTATCTCCTATATTTGACAAACTTTTTATACAGTTATTTTATCACATATAGTAGTTAGTTCCAAATACACTAACTATAAGGTAGTAGTTAACAGTAACCGCTAGCAATAAGCGATAAAATATTCATAATAGACATTCTTACAGATATCAAGTTAATAACGATCCTCAATAAGAAACTATGATAAATACATATTGAAATTCTTTAAAAGGGTTAAGTCCAAAAAATAGGTTAGACTTAGCTAACCTACTTTTATGCAACATTTAAAAGTAAACGTAATACTTCAAAAAATACGTATAATTAAATATCATTTGCCTTATTTATCCGATATATCACGTAAAACGATATTGATAATACTAAGTAATTGATAAATACTAATCCAAACATTTCCAATGTACTATCAGTTATCAGCAATAATACAACAGTAAAAATATTAATTATGAGTGTTGGCATTATGATTTTACTAGAGTTTTCCTCAATTTGAATTAGTGCACGAAGTGTTATGTACACTGGCATTAAAACGCTTGCTCCAAACACGTATTTAATTAGTACTACGGCTTCTGTTGCAACCATAAAGTCAGCTGACAACAATTCGATAACTTGTTCTCCTAAAATAATCATTACAATAAATCCAACGATATATATAGTTGCATTCATATACAGCACAGTTTTAATATAACCTCGTTTATCTCTAGCCGATGCAATAGTCCGTGGAATATACGTATATAGCGCAGCAGTAACCATGTATAGTGGAATTAGCAAATATGTAAGTAGTTGATTAGTTATCAAGTAACCTTGATATACCGTATGATCTAGATTGGCTAAAATACCTTCAATACATATTAAAATAATTGTTGTATCAAAGATTTCTTGAAGACTCATCAACAGCGAGTTTTTAACAATCCGTTTTACATATTCTAAACTGCACTTTAAACTAAATGTTATTTTACTTTGCAGTAAATACCAATATGATAAACAAAACGTAATCACAGGTTGAGTTAGTGACCAAAGACTTATCATCATAATACTGGGTTTGAATTTGATCACCAGACTAAGCAAGAGAATAGAAAGAACTGAGGCAATAATTGAAATATTTAGTATTATTTTGGTATTTCCTAACATCTTAAATTTAGCATTAAATACAAAGCATATTAACACTAGCAGCGTTCCCAAATTAGAGACGACTAAGTATATTCTCCCATTATCTAAAACTGCACCTTCAAGGTTTAAATAAGATGTTAAAATAACATTTCCAAATACAAGAAGCAAGATAAAGTAACAGATCCAAATTACTATAGTACTTACTATTGTTGATGAAAATATAATATTACTTTCGTTTGTATTAGAATTACCAAGAACTATTTGAAAAGCACTAGATATATATCCTAGTGCTCCAATTATAATATAGTTTAATGAGTTAATTGCTAGCACAACTAGTGTAATATCACCTGGTGCATTACTTACCAGCCCAAGTAACAATATTCCATAGATAATGCTCGTACATGAATTTATGATTAAAGGTAATGAGAAACTACTTATATCTTTAATATACTTCATAATAGACCACCATAGTAATTAACTTCATTACCCTTTCATTTTAATTAGTCCCACCAAATAGCAAGTAATTTATAACCATCTTGAATTGGTATGTATTGTTCTAAACCTTAAGCATGCCATATATCATCTGGTTCTAGGTGAGCTACAATTTGAGTAACTTGCTCAATATCTAATTTAGTATATACATAGATTAACTCAGAGTATGGCCAGCTACCTTCATCCACATCACAGATTACTACTTGAAAATTATCCACATCATCGTGACTTTCAAGTTTTTTAAGTGTATTGTAAAAAACTTCAAGTCCAGGATGTACGGGATACAAATTACAACCGATAGATCCTAAATCATTATTACCATCAAAGAACTCATCAACATCTACAGTTATATAGTTATCTGGCGTTGACAGTTCTTCAATTACTTTAACCAACTTATTGCGTTTAACTTCATCATATAAATTATTCATTAGCACTCCTTTAAATAGTACTTCAAATATGAAAATATTATCTGAATGATTTCTTTATCAATTCTACTTTATTATAGATTTCGTTCTTAATCTCTCTCTTTTCTTTAAAACCTTTATTTTCGAATATTTGTGAGTATGCTATAGACTGAGATTTTGAGATTTTATCATCCAATTGTTCATAAATCAATTCTTTTAATTTATCCTTGTCAATTGAATCGTATTCATTAATAATAGCATTAATTTGTTCCATTTCAACCTTATTAATTAACTCATCAATCATCTTACTTGTAAAGTTTTCATTTGCTTCAGATTTCACTTTATTAGTAAATATATCAATATAATCATTATACACACTATTATCTAATTTATCTACAATAGTATCGCTACTAATCATATCATTACTACCAACTTCGTCTAGCAATAATTTTAGACTATAAGTCTCTTCAATATAGTCATCTTTTTCATCTATTTGATTTGATTTTGAATAAATATTGAATTCACTATCTTCAACCAAGTCACTGACTAATTTAAGGTTTCTAGATTTTTTTGATAAATTTTTTTGATAATCTACTATTTGATATCCACTAAATTCAAGATGCGTTAAATTAGGAAGGTAATTAATTTCATCATGAATCAATTGTAATAAATCTAGCTCTTGCTCTTCTATTTCGTAATCAGTATTTGAACATATAAATGTTATTCGTCTTATATTATTGTAATTAAACAATATATATTTATATTCTGCCATCTTATCTGTTGTTAATGAAAAATCCTCCAAAGACTCAAAATATAGTTCTCTCTCTATACTTAATGAATCGACGTCAGCCCTAAAGTATTTTAAATTTTTAAATTTTGAATTTAAAGTCATTTGCATAGTTTTACATTCTTTAATATCTAGATACTCTAAGTTATTGCAACATCCAATTTCCAGCACAGTTAACTCATTTATTAAGTTATGAATTTCAGCGTACCTTAAATTTTCACCATTTAAATTAATATTTTCCCCGTTAAAATCGCAATTTACTATTGAAAAACTTGTTACTTTGTTAAGTGTTTCATCAATTGTGGAAGGAAGCTTTAAATTTTCCAAACTTAAATAATTGCATTTTATTTCATCAATCAAATTACTAATTTCTTCTTGATAGTCTCCATCAAAATCTAAATCATCAGAATATGTAAATTTAATTTCCAGATTATTAAGATGTCCACTATTTTTCAACAAACTTGATAGAACTTTTATTTCCGTTGATTTCTCAATATTTATGCTTAGTTTTAGATTTTTTTTTGAAGTGGATAATGTATTTAAGTTTACTTTATTAATTTCCCTTATAAGGTTTTTGTGTTCTTCAAACAACTTCATTTCAAATATTTTATCGAATAATTGATTTCGAAAGTTATCAGTAATATTATGATCGTTACTAGAATTCCCTTGGATTAGCGGCACTATTGGAAATAGTTGAATTTTACTAAGACACTCCTGTGGAATAGAATTCAGTTTACGAATATAATCATTATTATAATAAAATAGTACAACCTTTTTTGCCTCTTTTATTTTCCTAATTATATATTCATTATCCATACCTATTACTGAATGTCCAATAATATATAAAACATCAACCATTAAATCATCTGCTGAACTATTATTCACGAAAATCTTTCTTCTATTCTTATTAATACCATCAATATTATCATTATCAAAATTATTTCCACCGAAAATGATATCCATATTCTCTAAACTACCATGAACATTTTGGAACAAACCCTTAGTTCTTATTGGAATCATCTCTTCAATATTAGTGTAGTTAAAGTTATCAATGGATAATTCACAATCTTCTTCACAAAATATAGCTTTCCATACTGGGTGAAGATTATCCTTTGTGATTGTATTACTTAATTTCCACTCATTAAATTCTTTTGTCAAGTATGCATGAAATTCATCTTCTAGTTTATATATATTTTCATTCAAGTTTTTTTTGAGTTGATATATTTCGGAAATATCATTTAAATTGTTATAGTCATTATATATTTCCGAGTACCTATCTTCAAAGTCGCACCAACTACCATGTAATGTTTCTTCCAAGAAAAGGTTATTATGTTCATATAGAGATTGATTTGTTTTATAGTAGTTTCTTTGATGTAGTATAAGTCTTTATAGGATGATTTTAATCCAGCATTAATGTCGAAGCCATTTCCTATTATAATATGTCTTTTTTTATTTTCATTCATTTTCTTCCTAAATTATCTTACATATAATGTTCGTCATATTAACTAAAAAATTGTTGTAAATAATATTTTTTCATTAATTCTAATTGATCCATTTTCTTCTTTTCTATCTCAATTAATTTTTCCATTGAAGATAACATGTTAATAAAATCCTTCTGCTTTTCTAAAGCGGGAACTTTTATGCTAATGTCCATTATGTCTTTTGCATATAGATGTATGATAGTTATACCTACTGCAACCTTTGAAATTTCTTTCCACGAATAGTATCTCAGATAATATGCCAGATACTGATTATATATTTTTTTTTTACATCGCAGAATAATAATATCAGATCCAATTTTGACATTCTTTTCCAACAACGCTGAAGCAATGGCTATTTCTCGTGCTCCGGTTGTGGTAGATGATGGAAGTAATACTTCATTTCCAAATGAACTTATCCCTTCTAATGAATCGGTTCTAGACTTAACGTTACTAATAACACTTGAGTATTTTGTAAATAATTCTCCATATAAGATACACTTATACTTACCATTTTCATTTAGATCATCTTTTTGAATACCTTTTCCTCTACTAGAATCTACCAACTCGGAAAGATTATATTCAACAGTATCCCTATCTAAATTATTAAAATAGTAGTTTATATAATGCACTTTAACACTTCTTAATCTATTTATTTTAATATCATGAGATTTAATTAAGTTATCAATTTGAGATAGGAAAAAGGCAAGACAATCCTGAAAATCAATATTATAACTTTGAACTTTTATTTTTTTTAACTGTGTTGCTGTTATAAGTGGTTGCCCGCTACCAAAAGATAATTTCTTTAAATGTAAAGTACTAAGGTAATAATAATAAAACTTTGGATTAGAATCTTTTTCTCTTGGAATAACAATTAAAGCATTATCTGAAACACCATATTTTTTATCCTCTTCAATAAAATAGTTATATCCGGTATTTGCTCCAACACGAGCGATTATATTTACATCACCATCATATATTCCATCACTTGTCTTTCCAATTATACCAGTAGATCCATATAAGTTTTGTCCATACTCACTTTTTACTGATTTTCCACTTTTTACTGTTACCAATTTACCTAATTCAATTTTTTTATTTTCTATTTGTTTATTAAAAATAATTACTTTGTTATATAAATTTGCCATTTTTGCCTTTCATCACTTCATTATACAAATTAAAACCTACAACTCGACAACAAATCCCTATGAAACTTGTTTATGTAAATTTGTTTGATATATATGCTTTTTAAAGAACAACTACACGTGTATTTCAAATATTATTTTATTTTTAAATATTACATTAATAAATCTTCCAATTAGTAATGCTCATCTCCAAGCAAATTTTTACTATTTTCACCAATTAGCATAAGTTCTGTATATTTATTTTGCTTTATATAAGTAGATAATTATAACACAACTCCAAACGTTAGTAGTTTTACTTATAGCATTTAACTCCAATTATATCTATAAGCTCACATGTATTTAAAACTCCTCATTTTTACTTTTCACTAGATTTATTTGCTATTCCTTAATCATTTCTCGTAATGCATTTAGAATATCTTCATCACCTTCAAGTTCTTCCATTTGTTTTAAAATATCTTGTCTTAATTGCTTTTCTTCTGCAACTAATTCTTTGTATTCTTTTGATACTGCAATAATATCGATTGGCTCTTCCTCTTCGAACGTATCTACATAACGAGGGATATTTAAATTATAATCATTTTCTATTATTTCTTCTAATGATGCTTTATGAGAATACTTCTCAATTTCATCTCTATTTTTATAAGTTGTAATGATTTTGTTTATGTGTTCATCAGTTAAGATATTTTGAGTTTTAACTTTCTCAAACTCTTTACTAGCATCAATGAATAAAATGTCTTTATCTTTTTTACATTTTTTTAATACTATTATAATTGTTGGAATTCCCGTACCAAAGAATAAGTTTGCTGGAAGACCGATAATTGCATCAATATTATTATCATTGATAAGTTTCTCGCGGATTTGTTTCTCTGCAGCTCCTCTAAATAATGGGCCATGCGGAAGAACTGTTGCTACTGTACCTTCATCATTAATTTGGTATAGCATATGTTGTACGAATGCAAAATCAGCCTTTCCTTTAGGTGCTAATTTACCGTACCCTTTGAATCTTGGATCATCTGAAAATTTAGCTTCTGCTGTCCAATTAGCACTAAATGGAGGATTGGCAATAACTGCATCAAAACGCATATCCATTAGCTTTGGAGACTCTAAAGTATTAGTGTTTTTAATTACGAAACGATCATACTTAACTTTGTGAATCAACATATTCATACGTGCTAAGTTGTATGTTGAAGTATTTAACTCTTCACCATATATATTAACTGTATTTATATCGAAATCTCTTGCTACACGAAGCAATAATGATCCCGACCCACAAGTCGGATCATATACACTTTTAATGTTAGTTTTATCAGCAGATATTATTTTAGTTAGTATTTTAGCTGCACTTTGTGGTGTATAGAACTCTCCAGCTTTTTTTCCAGCAGTTGATGCAAACATACTAATCATATACTCATATGCATCGCCTAAAACATCTGATTCTTCATTGTTAAAGTCAAAATCAACTTCTGATAGTTTGACCATGATTTCACCAATCGTCTTGTTACGTGCAGTTGCATCAATCCCTAAGTCTTGTGATGATAAGTTAAGATCACTAAAAAGACCTTCAAAGTCTCCTTGTGATTCTTTACCATATGTTGAACTTTCTATTGCATTTAAAGTCTTAGCAAGCTCAACAATGATTAATTCATTGTTGTTATACTTTTCTACATAATTTGCAAATAATTGTGTTGGTTCAATAAAGTAACCTATTTGCTCAATACACTCTTCCTTTACATCTGCTGGATATTCATTGTATATTTCAACAATTGTTTTTCCTTTTTCAAAATCCTTTATTGTATCTTCGATATTATGTGATAGAAATCTAAAGAAAATAAGTCCTAATATATAGTCCTTAAACTTTGTCGCATCCATGTTTCCTCTAAGGTCATTTGATATTGACCATAGTACTTTTTCTAACTTTTGCTTTTCACTCATTAATACTCCTTATAGTTTGCTTATTAAGTAATGCCATAACTTCGTAATTTAGATATGTCTTATTTGAAATAATCAAAGACGGGCTATTTATAAATTACTTGATAGAAAATCCGGATAAACCACTTGATGGTATTTCCTCACCTTTGATTTCTCTCATTGTAAATAACTCTCTATATATATGCCTGATAATCTCATTATCAACAGATATATCATCTTTTATTGTCACATAAAATGATGATAACATTGACTTTGACTTATAAAATTCTTGTAACTTGATGTTATAATCATAATACTTCAGACATACTCTTAGGACATATATTATTATAGATTCAATACTAGCAACAATAACAACATTACCAAGAGTAACATTTTGTCCGAAACCTGTAAAAACTATATTTAAAGTTTTCGAATTATACTGCAGATCAAATAAGACTGCACTAATAAAAAATATACTAATTAGTAACAAAATAATCGCAGCTATTGCTCCTAGTATCCAAAGTTTCTTTTCCTTTCTATATTCATTAGATTTTTCTTCCCAAAACTTCGATGGTTCATCGAATTTAAGTTTTTCATAATAGTTGCTTTCTAACCTCTCCATCTCCTTTTTTTGCTCTTCCATAGTGTTCACAATTTCATCTTTTAGAGATTGGATTTCTTCATTTTTATTTATTATAAGATTTTGGATCTTTTTTTCATATTCCTCTTCTGTCTCAACAACTTTTCTATCAAATTGTGCTTGATTTGTTTCGAGCACATTTCTGCTTTCCTCAACAAAATCACTTAAGTTCTTATAGTTTGTATCTATTAAATTTTTATACTCTTTGATTTTTTCGTGACTAAATTTATCTTCTAAAACTAAATCACAATAAATAATCATTTCAACATCACTCAAAACCACTTTGTTTTGGTTTGTCATATACACATATAATGGATCACGAAAACGTATAACATCTGTAGCGATATATTCTTTAATTTTTCTAGTTCTTTGGGCAGTGGCATAAGCAAATTTCATTAAATTATTCCACCTTGAAACTTCAGTGCTTAATTGAGTTGTCTTGTATGATGCTACGTTATCATAGTTTGCAATATTAATTTTGATTCTATTCAGTATATTTACTTGATCTATAAATCTATATTTTTCAAAAAACTCTATTTCCTGTTCCAATTCCTTATAGAATCTTTGAGATAATATATCTTTATTTTGCTTTCCTTTTGTCCAGTAGATTTCCAACTTCACTGTTCCTCCCTAATTATATTGCTATGTTATATGTTTCACTTATTCTTTGTACAAAGTTAAATGAACTCTTTTTAAATCTTCTTTTTTCAATAAAGCTAAGATTGTTTTTTGTTTCGATATAAACACTAGCTTGAGCATGTGATATATTTCCTATCTCTTGTTCATATGCTAGTTCTTTAAATAGTGATGGGTTATCTACCTTGTATTTTGCTATGTACTCATCATACTTTAATTGTTTATTACGTTCTAGAGCTTCACGAAGGTATACTATTATTTCTTTATTTTGACTCTGATCATAGTTGTCAATTGCATCTAATAGACTTTCACGAACCTCAAGGGGAATATCATAACCACGGACTTGTTCCTTGATTTGTTCTTTAGGTTGGTCGTATAGTTTGTCCTGAGTTAAGTTTAATAAATACTCTAGATTAACATGGTCTTCAATGAATTCTCCTATTTCAAAGTCCATAACAAGTTGTGCATCTTCATCATTAGTTTCATTTGTTGGATCTGTTAGAGCCGCGTGAACTTCACGATAAACATCCTTTAAATCATTCATCTCTCTAAGTGTTATGTTTATATCTTCACTGTTAAATTGTGGGTGAACTTTAATAAATGAAAATTGCTTTTGAAGCTTCTTAATGGCTTCCATACTCTCTTTAAGTACTGTTAGGTTACCTTCTTTTAATTGTTCACGCAACTGCTCCCCATCTTTACATAAGCTATGAGTGTATACTAAGTAGTTATTAAACTTAGTAACAAGTTCTTCATACGGCTCAATTTCGAAGTCTGTACTAATTCCACCAGATGAGAATAACTCAAGAGCTAAATCACGGTCTTCCTTTTGATCGACAAAACAAACAACATTTCCAAACAGTTTCTTCTCATACAATCGATTAACACGTGAATATGCTTGAAGAAGTGTATGATAACGTAGATTCTTATCAACAAATAATGTTTTAGTTATCGGTGAGTCAAACCCTGTTAATAACATATTGACAACTAATACTAAGTCGATTGTTTTATTACGAACTTCATTATAAACATTATCTTTAAACGCTTCAATATCATTGGTTGCAATATTAGTGTTAAGCATGTTATTATAGTCTTCAATTACTTCCGACACGAATTTATCTTCACTATTTTTTTCAACATACTCTTCAACATCGTCTGCATTCCTCGAAAAGATACACGTAAATTTAATTTGTTCATGTTTAGGTAACGTCTCATTAAGTTCTTTTAAGGCAGCATAATATAGTTTCAGCTGAGCTTTAGATTGTGTTGCAAATATTGTGTTGAACATACGATTATCAGTATAGTTATCAAAATTTCCTAATACGTGCTCAGAGATTGAATGAATTCGATTAACATCAAGCTGATTTACATTTTCAATAATCTTCGGTTGAGAGATATTAAACTGAAGAACATTTTTATCCCTAACTGCATCAGTAATTGAATAACGATGTAACTCTTCATCAAATATGCTTTTTGTAGTTTTATAGATTAAGTTATCAACTCGAGCATTATCATCAAATATCGGCGTACCAGTAAATCCGAAATACTGTGCGTTATTCTCAAAGACACTACGCAAAAGATTAGTTGTAACATCTGATTGAGAACGGTGACACTCATCGATAATTATCACTACTCGTTTGCTTAGAAGCTGGTGCTTTTGTTCATCATTTAAACCCTTAATTACGTCTATCATCTTCTGAACCGTTCCGACAATTATCTTATTTGAATTTGACAGTAAGTTTTTTCGAAGTTGCTTTGCATTTTTTGCATCATCATAACAACCATTTTCAAACTCATCATACTCTGATTTAGTTTGTGCATCTAAATCCTTACGGTCTACTAGGAATATTACCTTATCTACTTCAGGACTTTCAGTAAGTAATTTACATGTCTTAAATGACGTAATTGTCTTACCACTACCTGTTGTATGGAATATGTATCCATTTCCACTATTTTCTTTAACTTTTCTTAAAATATTTTTAACAGCATAAACCTGGTATGGGCGAAGAACAACATTTACTTTATCGTTTTCTTTACGAATCATGTATCTTACAATCATTTCTGCAATAAAACAACGGCTAAGTAATGTGTTGTAGACACATTTATCACCATCGATTAAGCTTGATATTTCCTGGTTGTTTTCATCTGTCCATGGGAAGATAAACTCTTTGCTTATCTGATTGTTATTTGCAAAATATCTAGTAGTTGAAAATGATGAGGCCACAAATAATTGACAATATAGAAATAAGCCGTGCATTTTCCCAGACTTTTGATAATCAATAATTTGTTCAATCCCTTTATTCTTACCAACAATACTCTGTTTAAACTCCATAATCACTAGCGGTAATCCATTGATGAAAATAACGCTATCAAAGCGCGCTTTTTTCCCATCGGATCCATTTTCATTTGTTACTACTTCTTGGGCAATTTGAAAGTAATTTTCACACCACTTTGTAGACTCCATAAGCTTTATAGCATATGGTTCTCCGTTATCTAGACGAATGTCATTTTTTCGAAGTAATCTAAAGCTACGATCAAATACTGTTCCTTGATCGTATAAATTTAAGATTTGTTCAAACTCATTATCTGTGAATTCTATTCCGTTAATTTGTCCCAGTTTGATTCTAAAGTTTGTAACTATATCTTCGTAACTTTTAGGTTCAAATAGTTCATAACCATTCGCAACCATTTTATCAATAAACTGTTGTTGTCTTACTCGTTCTCTATGTTCCATTTACTACTCCCACTTAATAATATTAATAATATTTTAAATAATATATATTATACCATTTATACTTACTTAATAAATAAGTATATCTATTACACCATTTTTAATACTTAAGCAATATTTGAAATACTACTTTATATGAAAAATTAGCACTAGTATATAAAATACTTCTGTGCTAAATTTTTACCTATGAATAGATCATATATAAAAGTAACTAAGTTGATATCAAAAAGGAATAAGTATCATACTAATATTAGTTTATGATGTTTACTAATTTAATCTTGTCCTAAATATAAGACTTCCAGTCATATGTAAGCACAATATCAATGTACATCTTACACAATATTTTATTCATCATTATCGTATTGTCTATATCTACATCTGACTCCTTAAGCAAGCTATTAATTTTTTTAATAAAATTCTCTTTACTTGTTTCACGATTATCTACATCCATTAAAGTTCCTAGATACGCCATCACCTCTGTATTTTTTACCTGCTCATAAGCTACTTTTTCCTCAGATGATAGACTTAGGTTAAATAGTGGCTTTGAAATCAGTGCTTCATTTTCCTGTTTATCATAGTGTGCGAATGAGTCAATATGTTTTTTCTCATCATTATTATATACTACTTTTTTGCAAGGTATATTTGCATATTTGTATTCACAGTTAAACAGAATAAAAGCATCACAGTCTTCTGAATTTTGAGAAGTGTATTCCTTTAATAACTTATCTTCTTTACTTTTGTCTTTATACATACAATAATTCCATATTTTCTTGTGTTCATCAGATAAATTCTTGAAGTCCATGCTCTTCCTATTATTTATTTTAAATATGTGCAGAAAAAATTCATAGGAAAATACATTCTCAACTGGTTTAGATTTATATTTCTTCACAAAATACTCAAGTTCTCTTATATTTTGATTCATATTTTCTTCCTGTAATAGCCATTCAATTGCTGCCAATTCCCAAGGAGCAATAAATACTCCTTCATTCCTTAATATATTTTTAAGGACTTCAACCTTATATGGTATATTATTTGGAATGTATATGACATCTTTAAAATACCTGCTTAAATACTGCTCAAAATAATTTCTTCTCATTTCCGAATCCAAATTACGATTAAATTTATTTTCATTAAATTTACTTTCATCTTTTAAATATTCTATATCAGCAGTAACAATAACCTTAACCCCGTGCTCATTTAAATGATTAATTATTTCCAACACGTTATTCACTTCATCAAAATTTAGTCTATCAATATTTTCGAATACAACAATTTTTTTTTTTGAATATTGAATAATTAAGTCCAGATACATTTTTCTAAACCTGTTATTTTGTATATCTTTAGAGAAGTTTATCTCTGGTAGATATTGAATAATTAAAATATTTATTATTATTATCACACCAATTAGTAAATGCATATGCTCTGTAATAATTTGTCCATTTGAAACAAAGTACTCCTTAAAAAGTGCAACGAAAGGAACCCAAGCCAAATTTAATGTTATTATAATATAAACCAACTCTGGATTTTTTACTAAATTTAATATATTGAACTTTAACTTAGTACTGTCTGCCTTCTTTGATAACGACTTGTATATTGCATAAAACATATTTTGACCACTTCCATACTTTAACAAGTCTACTTCTTCATAACATTTAAACAATTTATTAATTGTATGCGTTTTACCACTTCCCCAAGGTCCAGAAAGTAGAATTGCACCTTGTTGGTCGTTATCAAAAAGTGAAAATAATATTGACCTTTCCACTTCACCAATATTGTTGTTCTTTAGAATAATAACTCCACCATCACCTTGCAGAATTGCAGTACCTTCGTTTTGTATATTTAACTTAAGTTTTTTAAAAAGTTTTGTTAAAATATCACCAGAAGAAATTTTCCAAATTACAATTATTCCTATTATCATTGTAATAATATTCATTTCCCAATATAACGATGTTGCAAAGCCAAAACTTGCTACCATTATAACTATTGCATAGGCCATCAGCGTATATAATCCTGATATTGTGTACAAAACATCTTTTTTATTTACATTATTATTACTCTTATATATAATTAAATAGGTAATACATTGATATAAAAATAACGAACACGTAAGAGGTAATATAAAATATATGTTACTATCACTAGCAATGGGTGTTGTTAAATTTATGATAGCTATACCGATCACTAAGGCACTTGTATAAAAACAAAGATATTTAGTACTAGAATTATCAATGTTATACATAGGAGCATATTTAGTATAATTATCAGTGTTTCTTACACTCATTAATTGTCCTTCAATTACTGCATAGTATTTTCCGAGTAAACCATATCTTACATTAATTCTTTTTTTATCTGTGTTTTTGCTTATTTCGAGATTTTTATTAATGCTAAATATTTCTCTATATACTCCAAACACTGTAAAAAATGTTGCTACCAATGCCTGGATAAACCATATCAATACAGCCGAGGCTATAAGAAAATCAGTACCTGCATCCTGAAAAACAATATGTAGGAACGTTATTCCAAATACTAAATTAATAGTGCTAGATATAACAATGCTTATCATGACCTCTTTATAAAAAGTCATCCTATAGTTAATATATTCTAGATACAAATACAAAAATGCTACTAAATACATACTAAACCTTATATTATCTTCCGAAAATAATTTAGTGCTATACAAAAATGTGATACAAAAGTATACAAATATAGTGTCTAAAAATCTCAATCTTATTTGTTCTCTCTTTTTTAATTTCATTTTTCTCCCTTTATGATAGCCATTGCTATCGTATTTTAAATTATGTTTTTATGTCGACATTAGATTTAGGTCAAATAGAATTTTACCTTCTAATCTTTTACTTTCGTATTTAGATGAAGTTGGTATTACTACAATTTTTTCGTAATCCCACTTATATTTATACTTAGAAATCATCTTTTTACTTAAGCCTTTTTTAACATTTGTTGTGAAAGATAGATCTCCTAATGGTTTTGTTCTCTTTCCATTTAGAACTTTTGATGTAGTTTCTCCACATACAGCTGCGTAAGATGTCCCGTTGCATATAATAAATTTAATATATACAAATGTATTTATATCTTCAATATTATTTTTTTTTACGAATGTTTTGTATGAACTACTTCTTTGAAACCTATTGTGTTTCCACTCTAATTCCATCTTCATTTTATCTATAAGTATACTACAACCAACTTTTTCTAAATATTTTTCCACATACGAAAAATCGTATAGATTATCTTCTACTCCGAATAATTCAATATGCTCTTCTCTTGATTTGATTTTCATTTTTTTCCTTAATTTTTAATTTATATGATTTTTACTTAATTATCTAGAAATTACATACTAGAAATTAAATTCTTTACTGCTTCGATATCTTTTCCTATTTGTGCCTCTGCCTTTTTTTTCAACTTCAATCGTGTATCAATCCTAGTTTTTCTTTCAATAATTTCACTCATTTTATTTTTAGTAAATTGTTCTTGTTCATTATCACAACATTCAATATCCGCTAATACCGAATATTCAATATCAACTGTTATTTCTGTATAATACTTCAACTCCTTTAGGATTTTATTATAATGTAGATGTCCGAGCTCAGCTTTTTGAATATGTCCAGTAAATTTCTTTTTAGCGTCATATTCAAGTCTTTCATCTGAGTCGAAGACAACACCGAAGTTTATATTCAATTTAGTAGCTACTTCTTTCCATATTAACAGCATAACTTTGCCTCCAACATTTAAAAAATCTATATCTTTATTAAAGCCATGCTTGTTTACAGATTCTAAATATACCTTTGTATTTTCATCCTCTAAAAATATTACTTTAGAAAAGAAAATTAACTTTTTATATATTTCGATAAAATAAAACCTTTTAAATTCTTCATAATTTAAATACAAGAAGTCTGTACAGTGTTCTATATTATTAAAACTATTAGTATTTGAATCATACAATTGAAGCGAATTTCTATCGCTTATGCTTTCAAGGATATTTTCCAACTCACTATCACTTAATCTTTTTTTCCCTTCATTATCAAATATTAATATATTAGAGAGACTTTTTATGTCTAAATGCTTTATTACTATAGGGCTATGAGTCACTAAATAAACTTTATTGTTTTTAGATAAGTTATTTAGTAACCCTGAAATTTTAACCTGTAAATTAGGATGCGCAAACTTTTCCGGTTCATCAATATATATTGAATATTCGCTCAAATCTAGTCCAACTAATATTTCTAATATATACTTACTCTTGTCACCAGAACCCAAATTTTTAAATTCTTCCTTTATGTCATTTTCTATCAATTTTTCATATTTCCACTTTTCATTGAATCGAAATTTTTTAACAATTTCATTGTCTGTTTGCTCTATTGCAGAATTGATAACCGTACTTAATTTTTCTTTTTCATCTTCCATATCAATACTAATTTCTTCAAAAATAATTGGTAAAATATTGTCTATTAAAAACGTTCCCTTAATTTTATTTGCGCTTTTAACTTCTTCATCAAGAATAGATTCAGTCGGTATGAAAATTTTTTTTGGATTTAGATCTTCTTCAAACAACTTATTAAGATACTCGCTTTTCCCGGTACTGTTAACTCCAACAATAACTTTTTCTATCACGTCTTATTTACCTCTACTTTCTATAGGTTTATGCATTAAAAAATCTACCTTAAGTTAGGTAGCTTTATTTTTTATAGTTTTAT
This sequence comes from Mollicutes bacterium LVI A0039, assembly GCA_033103385.1. Classification (GTDB taxonomy): domain Bacteria; phylum Bacillota_I; class Bacilli_A; order UBA3375; family UBA3375; genus LVI-A0039. The sequence goes on along the minus strand of CP136953.1, from coordinate 1,884,516 downwards.
TAACCAAAACAATATATGTGAATATCCACTCATAATTCTCCTTAATAATTTTCTTATATACTCGATTATATAATTTTGCCATTCTTATATCTTACAAAATGTTACATAGTTACATCTAGGTCATAATTTCCTTCCTTGTCACGAGGAGGAATAATTGGTATATCATCACTAATTAGAGTGTTACTAAACACAAGGCTTGATATACTAATATTATCATAATATAAGTACAACCAGGAAGGGACAGTATTTATTTTTATATTAGGATAATTTCCTCTAAGCGTCCCTTTTATGACTGCTAGATGAGATTCATTTCCTTCATATACTAGAGTTACTATAAATCGCTTATTACTTATTATTTTCGTAGTCAACTCCTTTTGAATTTTTTCAAGCTCTATTGCATACTCGTCAAACAATTTATACCTTTGGTTAAAACAAATACTTTTTTCTTCAAATTCTATTAATTTATAATAATAGTCTATCATTGCATTTGTTGTTGATGCATTTTGTGTATAAGTTATAGAAGACTTGAATTGCTTTAGTCCGAGATGAAACTCCCCCCTTTTAAAATAACTTTGAATATTATCATATTCAGAACCTACAGGCGAAATGTTTATTTTGTCAAATACAATGATACTGTAAATCATCAGGTAATCATTCGGTGAGAAATCTACAAATTGTTGCTGAGAAAACATTAAATTATTAAATACTTCAAGATTAATATATTGGTTAAATATTTCTTTGATATTTTTACAACTAAAGCATAACATACAATGTTCAACAAATAATGTAAAATATTCCATTTTACTCAAGTATTTAAAGTTTGCAAATGGTATATTTAATTTTTTTTCAAAAAAATAACTCATCTGTCTATATGTGTAAAACATGTCATTATATGTATTTACAATAACATTGGAATCAGTCATTCCGCTTTTAATGAACTTAATAAAAACCTTAGCGAAATCGAATTGGGGGGACTTGAAAAAAATTAAGTCACTTGGTAAGTAATCCCCATAATCTCTAACTAATATAATTCCTTTTTTACCAGATTCAATATGATACCCTGAATTTGCTAATTGTTCTTTTATAACAACAAGATTCTTTTTTATAGTTTCGATATTTGTATTAGTTCTTTTAGACAGTTCTTTAATCGTTATATATTCATCTGTTCTAATAAATTGAATTATATTGTATGGTCTTATTCTCATTTTTCTCCTCTTAGATCTTAACATTATTTATTTATGATGTTCTAAACTTTAGCTCGTAATGTGTACTATATAAAGGAGTTTTACTTTATATAGTACACATAGTTATAATGAAAATATCATAATCTTTTAGAATTTGCTATCATTTACAGAGCCCAAGATGTATGGTCGAAGAGATAACTTTTACATTGGTGAGCAAATCACTTCTAAAATACATGGATTAGTACCTCATTAATTTTCATCTCTCAATTAACAAAATTGCAATCTGTTTCATTGAATTGTTATATTTATAACCATAACGTTATGTATAGTATTTAAATTAAAAACATCCCTTCAATCATTATAACCAACATTTTAACTTCTAGCATTACAAACGTTTGTTTGATGCCTATAGAAAACTATAACTCAGCTTAATGAGTACAAAATAATTTAGTATTACATCTAGTGGAATAAGAAATAACAAAGTTTTATACACATAATCTGGAATTTACCTTATCTACATAGTCCACAAAATTAGGGAATGAAATATTAGTGTTAAAGGTCTTTCACTTGTTTAATAGACCTTCCATTGTGTATACAAGATATTCTTTCATTATTATAATATATATTTTCTCTACTTATGAATAAAAGTCTTAAAGACTTAACAAGCTTCTTTTTAGAACATTTTTGATTTCGAGATACCAAGTAAGCATTTGTTGCTGAGTTATCTAAGCCACTCCCTTTTTTACAGATTTTACGTAATTTAGTTACTACTATATTTTCAATATAATCTCATTTACTTAATTAAACTACTACAAAATACTATTATTAAAATTGATAGTTTCCATTTTCATCTCTAGCTTTTATTGTAGGTACATTCTCACTAATAAAATCATTACTTAATGTCATTCCATCAATCTTTTTATTACCATACAAATATAACCACGATGGTATACACCTTATTGAAATGTTGGGGTAATTTTTTCGTAACGTACCTTTAATCATTGCAAGGTGTGCCTCTGTTCCCTCATATACTAATGTTAAGTTAAAACTCTTAGTACTTACAATAGTATGAATATTTTCATACTGTAGTTTTTCAAGTTCATACCCAATTGTATCTAACTGCTTATAGTGCTGATCTAGATTTACGTGCTCTTCTGTAAGACCAGCAAGGCGATTATAATGTGAATAGATTGCTTCGGTTGGAAAAGATACTTGAGTAAACACTACGACTTCCTTGTAATAGTTTATAGCTTCAAGATATTTTTTTTCATGTATATACTTTAAAATTAAATCATACTCATCACTAATATCCTTAATATTAATTTTTTCAAATACTAAAATACTATAAATAATCATATAATCATTTGCAGAAATACGATGATGACCTTCATATGATAGTAACTCTTTATTAAACATTTCTATAGAAATATATTCATTGTATAACTTACTTACATTTCTACAACTAAACCATACAAAACAATATTCAACAAATAATGAAAAGTATTCAAAGTTAGTCATCTCTTTAAACTTAGAAATATTTGTATTCAAAACATTAGAAAAAAAGTATTGGACCCTTCTCATAGTGTAGTATTTTTCCTTATACATTCTATTAATTAGGTTATCATCTTCAAATCCAGAAATAATGAAATGAATAAAAATTTCCATAAAGTCAAATTCAGGAGTGTTAAACAAAACTACATCTGCTGGTAGATATTCACTATCACCTGCTATTAATTTAATACCCATCTTACTATATTTCAACTGGTAACCTGTTCCTTTAAGTGTATTTCTTGCTTTAGACACTTGTTTTCTAAGTGTATTTATATTTGTATTTGTTTTTCGTGATAATTCCTCATAACTAATATATTCTCCAATTGGTATATATTGCATTAGATTATATGAGTCAGCATATGGTTTCATATCCCCCCTAAATACTTTTTAATAACCACTTAACTTCTAATGTAATTACTATAATATCTATTATTACAGTATCTTACTTTCGCTAGTTAATGTGTTACCCTCTAAAGAAATTTATCTACCTAAGATGATTATGTTGATCTAATTGACTTTGCTCACGTAATTTATAACTTGAATTTTTGCAGTTTAGTTTAATATTCTGTAACTATCCATATCGCCTATATTATAGCATATCGAAACTAGGAACTAGAGAACAAAAATGATGAATAATCTTTCATTCAAACACTTCTGCATATATATGTTCGTTTTATATCCAATAAATTATCTATAATATTGTTACGATTGTAGAAATATAGGTCTCATTAGCTTGTATCTGAATAAAAAAAGAGCGCATAAACGCTCTTTTCACATATATTATTTTAAATCAAACATAATTAGAAATACTTTTACTTAGTATATTAGTAGTTTTTGGAAATAGTTGGCATTATTGCCATGTTTTCATCAATAGGTTGATCTGATAAGGATGTTACCTCAAAAGTATTTGGATCGAAGCTAACAAATGTCACAACTTGATCCTCAGCATCCTGATGCAGTGTTAATAATAGAAACTTATCAATTTCGTCATCATAAATATTGTCATAGACTCCATAAAATTCTTTTCCAGTGCTATCAAGTTTTACAGCCTTTTCAAAATCTGTTATATAAATGTCATCGAATCCAAATTCAACAATATAGTAGCTCTTGTCATTGTCCGACATTTCAGTTACGTATACCTCCTCAGAATCACCTTTTAAAATCGGTAACGGATTGCTGATTTGTGAATCACTCAAAGTTAGTGTGTCGGCATCTAGTGTTTTCAACATTTCATCTTCTTGGTAGTAAAAATACAATTCACCATCAACACTTACTGGTCTATAAAAATCAGCCTCTGAATTAGTAATATCTCTAAGACTAATCACACGTTTTATCGTCATATCTTTCGGATTAATCTCCACCCATTCAATGTTAATGCCATTTGCTCTTTCAATCAATATACTATCCTTTAGTGTAGTGCCTGGAAACGAACTTGAACCTTCATATGCAATAACTTGATCAGTATCAATATTTAATATTTCAGTCGCAAAATCATCTTCTGTTGGATACATTCTGATATCAAAGTTACCTAGTCTAGTTAGGAATAGCTTCTGTGAATAACTTTGCTCATGTAATACTGATTGATTATCTTTACAAACGTCTTCTATACAATTTAAATATAGATTTTTACCTATCATTCTCGTAGAAGTTACATTACCTTGAGAGTAAAAACTATATTTTCTATTTGTCATTTCAAGCTTCGATTTGACCGGTCTACTTCCAACCACGTATTCTTCATCGACTGGAAGAGAATACGCATACCCACCAGGAAGCTGATACGTGATCACATACTTAGAATCATCGAGAATATTATTTGATATAGAAAAGTATACTCCCCCTAAACACATCAATAACACTACTCCAATAATTATTTTTTTCTTCATTATTACTCCTTATAATAAAAATTAATTTTCCTTTTCTATTGCGAATCAACAACATTTACAAGTAATGTGTTTCACTATTAAGATACCATTCTTTTATTGATATCCTCAAACAAAAGGTTATTAGAATGATGTATAAACCACTACTGTTATATAAGAATAAATTTCATGAAAAATGAAAGATCAGTCTTTCATTTTAATATATTTACAATTTAGACAGCGTTACATCCCTTACACATTAATTTACACTAAATGTCAAGATTATAATTACTCTCTTCATCACGTACTTTTAAAACATGAATCTTTTCATCAATTATTGCATTACTAAATGACATTCCTGTTAGGTTTAAGTTCCCATATAGATACAACCACGATGGAATACATATTATTGTTATATTAGGATAGTTTTTCTTTAGAGCTCCCTTAGTGACTGCTAGAATGGCAGTTGACCCTTCATAAATTAAGTTTAAGGTAAACTTCTTCTCACTTACAACCTTCGTTGAAACATTTGCTTGAAGATGCATTAGTTCATATGAAAATTGATCAAGATTATTATACATTTTACTCAAACAGCCGCATTTAAGGTTATTGACTTTACAATAATAATGTAGTAGTGCATCATTGGGAAAAGATGTTTGCGTGAATGTAACAATTTGCTTATAATAATCAAATCCACTTATGTATTTATTATACTTAAAGTGTTGTTGAAGCCTTTGATATTTATTATTTATTGGCTTATTATTAATCTTATCAAACACTAGACAACTATAGATTGTCATATAATTATTAGCAGAAATATCTTGATGTTGCGGATATGCAAACATTAATTCATTGAAATGTTCTATGCTAATATATTCGTTAAATAGCTTTTTTATATTCCTACAGCTACACCATAAAACACAATACTCTACAAATAGCGAAAAGTGTTCAAAATTACTTTTTCCTTTGAATTCAGAGAATGTCATATTTAGGTTAGACTTGAAAAAGTATTTTACTTGTCGATCTGTGTAAAATTTATCTGAATACATCTTATTAAATATTGAATAATCCGATAGACCACTTATTATAAACTGCATATAATTTGTAATAAAGTCAAATTCCTGCGAATTAAAAAATATTAAATCAACTGGAAGATAATCACTATCTCCTTTAATTAACTTTATTCCTTTATTGCATGAACTAATTTTATATCCTGTATTTGACAGTGCTTCTCTCAGTTTTGCCAATTGTTTTTTTATAGTTGGTACACCTGTATTCGTTTTTTCTGATAATTCTGATAGCGTTACGTATTCATCAAGCCTAATATATTGCATTATATTATATGGCTTAGCATATGGTTTTATACTCACTTCACTCCCTAATAAATTTAAGGTACACCTCATTGTCCTTTAAAAGACTTAGTTATATTATAAATAATTAATAACTTATCTTATTATCACAGTAATTAAATTCTACATCATATCTCCAACAAACTGTAAATTTATTTACCAAAGTCAAATAATATATTAAATGTATTTGTTTTAATAACTTATCTATGTTTTCATATTCTAATTGTTTGCTTTGTACTGTCAGGTATTGTAATTATGAAATAAATAGATAGTGATAAAAATGATCAAAGGTATCACACAATTAATTACTATTCCAAAAAGATAATTCTAATAGTACATATCACTAGTTTTGTAGTATAACGTGCCGATTACATACTACATCATGTCTAAAGTTACTTTGACAATATGTAATTTGTCATTAGTCCTGCTTAACACTCTTACTTTTCAATTGTTTCAACTGTTTATGTTCTAAACTATATACAACATCCGCATAATCAAATAGCTCTGGATCATGGCTCACTATTATTATTGTTTTTTCAGACATTTCTTTTAATATCTCAATTATCTTGATTTTATTCTCTTCATCTAGACTTCCTGTTGGCTCGTCACATATAAGGATTGTACTATCTTTTATAAGTACTTTAGCTAGAGCAATACGTTGTTGTTCTCCTCCGGAAAGCGTAAATATTTTTCGATTTAAATAACTTTCATCTAAACCCATTTTTTCTAAAGCTTCTATAGAGCGAATTTTCCTCTGACTTTTTGAACATTTTCTATCAAATAAAAAGTTGAAATTTTGAAAGACTGTTTCATTATCTACCAAACCATAATTTTGGAATAAGTACGATACGTGATGTCTTAATATATCTTGCATTTCCTTGGAATTTAACTTTGGATTGTTCTTACCCATTATTGTTAGCTCACCATCAAAATCGTCATCAATTAATCCAATTATATTTAAAAGTGTACTTTTCCCACCTCCACTTTGTCCATAAATCACAATGAATTGTCCTTCCTCGATTTCTAAATTGAGATTTTTTAATATCTTATTTTCTCCAAATGATTTATTAATGTTTTTTAAAGTTATCATACATCTCCTTTAATATTATTTGATATATTCTTAATTATTTTCGATTTATATAGAGTTATAAAGCTGGTTATATGTAGTAAACAAATCATAAGTGTTAGAATAAGTGAAATCGTTGAACTTGTTATTAAATATAGTATTAACCCTAACAGCATAAATAGTCCCGTATTGACTCCTATAATAGCTATAATCGATTTAGGTAAACTTAAATCTCCAATATAGTAAATCGACAATTTTTTCCTCATTGTTAAAAGTAATGTTAGATTCGAATTTATAATTAATATTCCCTCCATTATTACTAACATAATGAATAATACAGTATAGGCTGCCACTTTTCTTTTCTGTACCATCAAGCTTTTTAATAATTGATTACCAATCAGCGGCGTTTGACGTATATAATTTTCAGCATCTGCTTTTTGTACATAACTTTCAGTTACAGCATTAGGATCGTCTTTATTAGTCTTTATATAATAATGTTCTATACTCATTGGTGCTATAAGCGCATTCTCCACCAAATCTGGATTTGCGGATTCCAACACTTGTTTCATATTAGTATAATTAACTACATCTATAAATAGGTAATCTTCTGTTGTCACTATATCACCACTATTGTTGTCTATATACTTCAAAGCTTGATCATCTTTGATTATTACAGAATTATCAGAAGATACACTGCCTACATTTGATTCCGGAATCAACCTAGTTATTCCGATTGGCAAATCTGAAGGTTTGATTATATTGTTTTCATTATCTAGTACCTCTTGCTTATCTAAATAGTTTCCATTAACATTAAACATCATTCCTTGATCGTATTCACTGTAACTAACAAGTGTTCCATCTAAATCACTTTGTGTTAAAAAATAAAAATTGTACAAAGCAGTGGAAATGTCTGAATATTTTTCTGAATAATTAACATCGCTTATATTACTGTATATTGGTGCAGTACTGTACTCATAAAGGGCACTAACATTTGAATATTTCTCATTTGTATCCTGATAGTGGTTAAAGGTGTCAAATAATTCAATTGTAACATTTAAAAATAAGTATGTAACACCTATAGTAAGAACCATTAGAATCAATGGCTGAGAAGGATTTATTATATTGTTTTTGATATTAGATACTTTAATTTTCTTAAAGTTATACTGCACCATAAATAAGCTTATTATTATAAATATAATATAACCAATCATAACAAGTAATTCGTTTCGAATAAAGAACAAGGCAAATGAAAGTTCATAGGTTACACTTAGCGCTATAGCAAACATTAAAAGTAATATCGCATAAAAGATACTTACGCCAAAGAATTCCTTAATTTCCCAAAGCATTGAATCGCTTGCTTTAAAACCTTCTAGCTTTAAAATTGCGTATTTCTTTTTTTTCGTTGCAATAAATATATACATGTACATAATATTGAATGAAAATAGCACTAAAAACATCATGTAATTATATTGTTTAAAATAACTTTCAGTTGTATAGTTACTTTCCGTTATTTCTAGTCCGCTACTTTCCAGAAAACTACCAAAATCTATAAAATTTTCTTCATTTCCTAACAATCCGACCTGAATTGTATTTAAATTAAACTTAGTAATATCCGAAAATGGAACTGTAGAACTTGTGGAAAAAAGTCTCGGGTAGTCTGATGGTAGATTCCCCTTGTAATCTGTATAATACGTAATCTCATACTTTGTATTCAGACCGATATCTGTTTCTGAAAACAAAGGAAATACATCGTATTCATCTGAAGCCTCACTTAAAATATCAATGTATTCAGTTGAAGATAAATCACTTCCCTTTTCGATAATGATAATATTATCATTTAAAAATGGAGTAATATCATATCTAAAGCAACTATAAATTAAGACATATGCTGTTGAAATCATAAGCGACAACGAGATTATTATATTTAACATTTTTTTCATACTATCACCTTTAAAAACACTCACCACAAGGTGAATATTCTCCTTTTATTTTGCACCCTCATTTGCATAATATATACATCGGTGAGCAATTTGTTTCACAGTTAATTTTCAAATCACCTATCGTTAACAAATTCAATTCCACCATATTTAAAGGTTTTATTTTACAAGGTTATCCCTTTAAACAAATTATATCATGGATATATAACTCAGATACTACAAAGTATTATCCGAATTTATGACAGTGAATATATATAACATCTACGTGTAATAATTCATCTTTTGATTATGTATATATTTTACTTTTACTCACTAGTTACCACCAATGTGTATGTTTTTAAGTTTAAAATTTGTATGGAACTAACAAAAAGTTTTATATAAAATGGATTTAATAAAATGATAACTAACTACTTAAATACAAAATTATTTTGAAAGTTCAGATGAGAACTATATGTTTAAACAAATTATTACAACACAAGGATTCACTAAGCATTTAATTTACATTTGAACTAAATTTTAATAGGAAATTATTTAGTGTGCTTTTAGAAAACAAAAAAACCTTTAGCGGTTTCTTGTTTTAGTTTTTATTTAATTGGCTACTAATCTCTAATAAGTCTTCTTCCAATCCAGTTTAACACAACAACAAATATTACTACTACCCAACTTAAAATGACTATATGATTATTTAAGAGAGCCATAATCAAATACATAATTGCAGCTGTGAATGTTAGTATTAACGAGTCAATTGACAAAATTGTTGCACGATGCTTATTATCAATTAAATCATTTGTTTTCATAAAGTAGTGTATCGAACTTGTCGAAATTACTAATGAACTTCCAAAGTATGCAAGCAGTGATACAATAGTATTATTACTAAAGAGGAATACCACTATACATAGATCGGCTATTAGTGGCGACCAAATAAGCCATCGGTCACTATCCTTTATTGGTAAGTGGTTTGAAATTGAGCTAAATACCGGGTACAAGAGTAAAGATGCTGCAAAGAGTGAAGATGCTATTTCAAATGAAAATCCTTTTTTAATAAATATTAAAATTGCGAATTTCTCTAGAGGAATATCAAATACAGTGAAGCTTTTCCGAATTAGGAAATGCCCAATAACCTGTGAATTATCGATGAAAGCTGTCATCGTATTACTTAGCATATCACCAAACGATACCTTCTCACTTTTACTTTCAGATCCCTTTGGTTCTTCTTCCTGAACTGTCATAATACATATAAATGAAATCAACAGCGATATTATCGAAAGTATTATTACAAATCGATATCCTAATGTTGTTACCATAAATGGCGTTATAACTAGCGCCATTGATCGTGATCCCATATCAATATACTGAGTATAATTTACAATCTTATATTTAATGGAATTTGCAGCTTCGGTAATCTTCTCATATAATAATGCATCTAATGCACCTGATATGAATGTGTTACCAAATCCAAATAAAATGAATGTTAATAATGCTGTAATATTTGTTGCTGTCGCCATTATTAAAATAGAAGTTGCTTGGACTATGATACCGACACCAACACTACGTTTATATCCATACCTATCTGCAAAGCGACCAGTAGGTATCTCAAATAATGTTTTACTAATTTGATAGAAGAAACCAGTTAATATAATAACCTCAGCATCTACTCCACTATCTTGTAAAAATACTTCTTTAACCATCCCAATAAAATTAAGAGCCAAGAAAAATTTGGCCAATAAGATCAATATAATTTGATTATACTTTTTCATCATTGCACTCCCTTTATTAAATTATAACATTAGTGCTTTTTATAAATAATCATATTTATTTAATAATGGTTATTGATCTAGTTCTTATAGTTTAATTTAATTATTTTACTAATTATTCCTAATAATAGGGTATAAATTAATATGTTTTTCTTACAGATAATTAACACTGTTGGAATCATTGTAGTTAGATTAAAATAATTATTAATTTTGATTGATAATAAGGTTGATCACTTGAGGGGGATAATTCCATACCACTACCAATTATAGTTTCAATCACCACTAAATGGAAATGTCTTAATATGAAAATATTAATTATGTGACTATTAGTATAGCCAATAACTTCTGTTTGTCACCCTGTTTTGATATTCATTTTATTGATTTTCTTAGATATTTACTTAAGTTTTTTAATCAAGTTTCAATACATTTGTTGCATACTTAAGTAATGTTAAATCATGGGTTACCATTACAATTGTCATACCATTGTCGTTTAACTCTTTAAATAACTCCATGATTTCATATGTTGTTTCTGTATCTAAATTACCTGTTGGCTCATCTGCTAATATGACATCATGCCCACTTAAAAGCGATCTTGCTATAGCTACACGTTGCTTTTCTCCACCACTTAAATTTTTAACTTTTTGATTAAGCAACTTTAGAATTCCTAGTTTATCAAGGATTTCCTTAATCTCATCGTCATTACTGCAGATTAGTTTTAGATTTTTATTTACCGTAATGTGCTCAATTAAACAAAAATCTTGTAAAACAAATCCTACTTGCTTACGAATATCGTATTGCTTTTTTACTTCATCACCTCGAAAGTACAATGCTCCCTTTGTTGGCTTTATGAGACCGCCTAAAATCTTCAGCAGTGTTGTTTTTCCAAAACCACTTTTGGCAATAATCATTAAAAACTCACCATCAACAATTTGCAGCTCTTTAATATCTAATATCTTATTATTTTTATACGTTTTAGTAACACCTTTTAACTCATATATCATAATCCAATCTCCTCCAATGTTTGAAATTCATTTGCTTGGCTATTTATTATTATTAATAATATAACTGTGTTATACACAAAAATTATTACATTACAAATAATTAGCATTACTGTAGGATTTGCAACTTCAATCAAACTTTTGTATACTTCATATTGCCTAAAGTAATTATAGCTTAATAAAAAAGTGATCACACTTACAATTGCCTGAATTAAAGAATACCTTAATGTAAAATATGATAAAGTTTTTATATTACTAAATCCTATTAGTATCAATACATTTAACTGTCTTTTGATAAACTGCAAAGATAATGAAGAATATAGTAGTGTGACTATTAGCATTAACAAAATAAAGGATATAATCATTGTTAAATTAAATGCGTATGGATATGCTGATGTTGAAACTATTCTATTTATTCCTAACTCTTTGGCAATATCTGGAAAATCGACACCTTCGACGACAAGAAAGGTTTCCATGGTACTATCCTGAAGCGGCGAATAGGTAATTCCATCAATTTCCATTCGTTCGCCGGAACTACAATCATAGTCAACAACTAATTGATAGTTTGAACAAGTCATCTCCACAACATTCTCATTGTTTGCTACTTTATAAAAAATATAGCTATAACCATGCTCGTTTAAATACTCTACATCCTCATTAAACTCCTGTTTGTTTTCATATACTGTACCGGTACTTTCAATTCCTACTGAGCCATTCATTCTTAAATTGTTAATTGTACTATTTCCTTCATAAGTTAAGCAATTAAACAGTATCAAAAATAAACATAAGTTTGATGTAAATATAAAAAATATACTTTTTTTAGTCATTTATCCCCCAAGTTAAAGCAGTAATTATCATTAAAATTAAAGATGCGAAACTTATATAAAGATATATGTTTGAGTCCAAAATGTAAAATAATAAGCCAATAATACTGAAAATAACCAAATAGTTTAGTAGAATAATTATTCTAGAAATTCCTATTATAGATAATTTCTTAATTTCAGTTTTAAAAGATAAAAATATACTAAATGCAAATAAAAAAGCTATAAATAGTATTAGTAAAACAAGCAGAATACCAAAATATTTGATGAATTGAATATAACTTTTAATATGTGCAAGTGATGTAGTTTGCATAGCATCACTCAAATTAGAGAAGTTATACTTATCACTTACAATCGGTTTATCACTATAGTAGCTTCCAAATGAGAATATTTTATCAGTAAGCGAATTTTCTTTATAATAGGCTTCAACCATCTGGTTGTAACTTTCCTCATTAGCGAACACCAGATAGTCTGTACTACAATCAACAGTATAATTGGAAGTGACTTGGATTTTACCTTTACATGTTGCTTGTTGAGTTAATGGTGCACCTAACCTATAACTATAATCAATATTTTGGCCCGATCCAGTATAGTAATCAGCGTTTGCATCATTTATCATATTGTATTTAATAAATTCATCCTTCAGTTTAGGAGACAAATAATATATTGTACCTCCTTGAGTCTCTTCCGAAAAAACTTCTGAAATGATCAAACCATCATTTACTTCTTGTAAATGTTCAACATCATCAGTGCTAATGTATAATTCCTCTGTATCATTCATATAAAAATTAGCACTCAACATTTGGTTACTATTGATACTTATATCTTGTAGCGTTTCCTCTATATAAACTAGTGCATCACCTACAAAAGTATTTATTAAAAAAAATGTCATAATAAACATAATCAATAAATACTTCTGTTTACTTATAATAATCTCAATTATCTTCACAATTCTCCTTTAAACAACAATTACATCTAATTAATTCATTGTTCTATACACAACCTTATTTTATTCTCAATATTAGTACTAGCTAAAATTAATACCCTCAAATTAATATTGCTTAATTGAGGGCTTTATTTAGTTTATGAATGTACATATGTAGCATAATATTTATCCTAGTTATTCAAACTATAAATAAACTATCTATTTAAAATTCCAAAATGTAAAATGAAGAATCTAAAACCCATCTGTTTTGTTTTAAGTTCATATAATTGATACTACTTACACTACATTTCGGATTTTTAGATGTCCTTACTTTTACATCACTTAAACTACTAAATACATTAATTGATTGTATCTAAATAGGCTGTTCATATATTGAAAATTAATTGTTCAATATATAAACAGCTTTCTGATTAATAACACATAACTCTATGTTAACACATTTTATTCCTTAATCAGCCAAATTATTACTTGCAACCAAGCTAAACAGACTATAAATATATAATCCAGCGATAAGTTAAGTGATATAGTAAATAGATAGATTTGCTACAATATAACAAAATAAAGAGTGGTTTTCACCTAACTTATAATATAGTTAAAAATTAATTTCCTATTAATCCAATTCATTCTTTTTATTATGAATCTATGGAATAGAGTTCATTTTGAAACAATAGGTTTTTCTAAAATTTAAAAACATATTTACTGATTGCTCAAAAAATCTCATATTTCTCCTTAATTAATTTTTTTGAGGTTATACCCTATCACTTTAAACACATTTTACCTGTGACAAATTATTATACTCGTAGATTTAGACTATAGTTACCCTGCTTATCTCGATGGCCAATCACTTCAATATCATACCTGATAATTGTATTACTGAAAATTAGACCTTCAATTTTAAGTTCACCATACAAGAATAACCAAGAAGGTATGCAACTAATAGATATATTCGGATAATTCTTCTTTAAAGCCCCAATAATGACTGCCAAATTATATTCGTTTGCTTCATAAACTAGGGTCAAATTAAATGCTTTATAGCTAACTATTTTAGAAGATAATTCATATTGTATCTGCTCTAGTTCTGTGGCAATGAATTGCATTTTTTTATACAACAGATCAAGGTTTTTATTTAAAATAGTAAGACCATTCACCTCGCAATAATAATTTATCATTGAATCATTAATATAGAAATTTTGTGTGAATTTCATTTCCTGTTTAAAGTACTGTACACCTTCAATATATTTTCCTTGCTCAAAATAAATTTGGATCTGTTGATATTCTCTGGATATACTAATGCTATTGATTTTTTCAAAAGTAAAAATTGCATATATAATTAAATAATCAAACGCAGAAATTTTTTCCTTTTCACTATAAGACAATAAAATTTCATTTAACTCTTCAATCTTTATATAATCATCGAAAATCTTTTTTATATTTCTACAATTAAACCAAACTGCGCAGTATTCTACAAATATTGTAAAATATTCAAATTTGCTTTTTTCTTTAAACTCTGAAAATGTCATATTCATATTTAACTTAAAGAAATACTTTATTTGACGATCCGAATAAAATCTTTTTTTAAATAATTTATTAAATATTGCATAATCAGATAGTCCACTTAATATAAACTGCATGTATATAATAATAAAATCATATTCTTGGGAATGAAAAAATATTAAATCCACTGGAATATAAACACTATCACCTCGAATTAATTTTATTCCTTTATTGCATGAACTAATTTCATATCCCGTACCAGACAATAAGTCTCTCAAATTAGTTAATTGTTTTTTAATCGTTGATACGCTAATATTTGTTTTTTTAGATAATTCTGAAATTGTTATATATTCATCCAACTTAATATATTGTAAAATGTTATACGGCTTAGCATATGGTTTTATACTCAATTACCTCCTTGATATTGTAATAACTATTAAAAAAACTGTGATATTAATACATTACTTTATTCGTTGTAATATAACTAAATTTTACATTATATCAAGATTTAACTGTAAATTTATTTGTTAAGTTTTCGTAAAAAAACATGTAATAGATATAGAGCTAACATTGTTATTTATCTCTGATGTAAACACATATTAGATGTTACTTATTATACTTTTATGATTACTGGTTTATAACAATTTGATATAATACTAGTTTATAACAGTTATTTGGTCGTAAATATAAATGTTACTATTCTTCATTCTAAGTTACGCCTTTTCATTAGTATATAAATTATAGTAGCATCAAAGTATTTACTTTTTACTTATAATAAAAATTCCTTGGAAATTTATTTTATCCAAGACAACAATCTTTCTGACTATAAAGAAATTTTAACCTGGATATATATTTTTGTTTCTTCAACTACGCAGTCAGCAGCCACAAAGTTTTATGTACCCAAACCAATGCACGTCACGTTAGATTGCTTATTTATCGTTTCGACTTGAATATATATGAATTATAAATATACTACTAACTATTTATCTTCATCTACTGTTTGATAATCCTTAAAGCTCTATTGTTTAACACCTAATATTTGTTCTTCAGTTATCGGTCCCCAAAATCTACTATCTTTACTTTCAATATAGTTATCACCAATAACGAAATACTCATTTTCATTTAATACATACTCTCCATCTATACAGTTATTAAAATCACATCTACTGCTCTTATATTTTACACCATTAATATAAACATAATCAGCCACAATTACAACATCGTGAGGCAAACCGATTATTCTCTTTGCTTGCTTTTCCTCACCATCACCAAAATCAATAACAATTATATCACCATATCCAGCATCACTTTTAACATCAGCAAGGATAAAACTGTTTTGTTTGATAGTTGGTTCCATACTTGGGCCAATGATATAATATATTTGATAATTATTTGAGAACCAAACGCACAAAATTAGTACAACAACAAATGTTGCGATTACTAAATATTTTTTTATAAACTTATACAAAAATCACCCTTAGACTCATCAATTAATTCAAGATTATGTGTTACTATGACAACTAGTTTATCTTTAGCGATTTCGCGAAGAATATCTATAATATTCAATGCATTTTCCTTATCTAGGTTACCTGTAGGTTCATCGGCTAAAATAATATTAGATTCTTTGAGCAGTGCTTTAGCAATTGCAACACGTTGTTGTTCTCCTCCACTTAAGCTATAGACCTTTTGTTTTAAAACTTGTTCAGTAAGACCAACTTTTCTTAATGCTGATATGATTTCTTGCTCGTCATTACTAATATCAAATTTTGTAAAATTATCTATCACACGTTCATTTTCCAATAAACCATAATTTTGAAATATAAATGATGTTTTTCTAAAAATTTGCAGTCTACGACATTCTTTTCCATCATATAATATTGTTCCGGTATCTACTGATTCTATTGCACCCATCATATTTAATAGTGTTGTTTTTCCTCTACCACTCTCTCCGGTTATAAAGTTTATTTTCCCTTTTTCAAATGAGAAAGAAAAATTGTCAATGACTTTATTTTGTTTGAAACTTTTACTTATATTTTTTAGTTCTATCATAATTCTCCCTTAATTAAATTGTTAATATTATTTTTTAAATTTTTATTGATACTAAATATTTTTATACCAACGTCTATTAATATAATTATTATTAATGAACTTATTGTGTATATAATTGGTATCGGAATAAAAATTATTACTAATAAATAGATAAGAGCAAATACAATGTCTTCAATAAATAAACTTTTGAATATATTGAATGGACTAATTCCTGAGGTGTATCTCAGTGTATACTCTTTTCCACGTTTAGAGAACTGAATTTTTGTAATATTCAATATTGTTAAGATTAACGTTATTACCAATGTTATCATTATTAAAATTATAATTACCATCATTTTTTTTAATTCTTGAAGATTTTTTATCATAGTACTATACGGAGTAAATACTTCAACTACTTGTTTATCTAAGTTGTATTTTTCAAGAACGGGCATTATATATTCATATGGTTGTTCTGCAGTAATTTTAGTATAAATAGCCTTTTTGGTCATCAGCATGCTATACATTGAGTCGTTAAGATTATAATTATCTTGAATAATAATTGGATCCATTATTTTATCAGAAGAGATTGCTGGATTCAATGGAATTACTTCTCCTCCAGAATATATTACGACATTATACGTTGTATCTAAATTTACTAGATTTAAATCAAATGTATAGCTAATACTTTTTTTGACTTCCTCTACATCGTCACTTAAACTGTTTGGAACGTATATGGTTAGCTCATCGTCTTTAGTAGCAGCAGTATCAATATTCATTATATTTTTTAAATAGTTCTCATTTGCGAAAATTGTATTATAATAAATCGAACCAACTGATGTATCCATAATGGAATCTTGATACTCACTTGTATCCAAGATATATGTATTGTTTGTATCTAGTGACTTATAAAATTCCGCATTGTTTTTTTCATATTCAACACTCTCCTGATCAGTCATGTTTTCTTGTCCAATATATTTCGATGAAAAACCATAATAACTATCGAAATTTTCATAAAATGAAAGCGAGGAATATTTATCAATTGCATTACTCATCACAACTATGGCTACATTCAATGAAATAACAGACATAATCACTAGGAACCCTTTAATGATTAAGTGCTTAATAATCCCTTGATTAGACTTATTCTTTACAATGGTATTTATGTTTCCTTTATATAATTGTTTTATATTATAATAGAGTATTAGGTAGGATAGACTAAATAGACATACATTTGTAATAATAAAAAATGCGATAACTTCTAAAATGATAAAACTATTTAAAAATAGCAGTATACTCATTATCGACAAAAATGAAATAACTAGTGTTGGCACAGCCAAGTCTTTATAAAATTTAAGTATTATTCTATTAGTATTCATTCCTTCTGTATATTGTAATATAAACTTTTTATTATCAGTTAAAACAATAAAGCTAAATATGATATAAATAGAAAGCAATAGTGGTATGATAAGAGCCATTGACACCCAGATAAGCATATTGCTATTATCACCTTGTGAATTTACCTCACAAGTTCCAAAGCCATTTTCGGTAACCCCTTGACATATCTCCATTGGTTTAGAAGATACCTTATATATACCGTCATAACCGGCGTTTTTTATCTCATCAAATCCATAGACATGGGCTGTATTACCATTCTTAGTTATTGAGTTATTTATTTCAAATTCTTTTGTCGAATAAATATTTGTATTATTGTCATAATATGTTGCTTTTAAAATCTTAACATCATTATCGGAACTAAATTTAATTAAAAAATCCTCAAATTCTTGCTTATCAGCATAATTATCAAGAATAATCGAAACACTATCTGTATTAACAAGTAATTTGTCTGCAGTATCAATTGAAACCGCAGCATATGCAAACAGTATTACTGAAAATATCATTAAAAATAAATATGTTGAAAATAAGATTTTCTTCATTATTCCCTCCTTAATAAATAGGAATCACAAATTAATGTGACTCCTTTGAACTATATTTCACCTTACTACTTCCAATTGTAGTAAGCCTTATTTCCTCTGCTTGTTGCATATTGACTACCATTGGACATTACATACCTTGGTTTCCAACCACCACTTACATATTCTCCCCCACCATCTACTGTTGAAGCATGACCATATGAACTTCTATACGTAGTGAATTTTGATTGTAATGAAGTTCCACTTACTCCATGTACCCAGTATCCAGGTCCAACAATGCCCTTTGAAATACCGGCATTTGAAACATCAACATTTAAAGATAAAAACATTACTAAAAAGAAACTGATTGCTATAAGTTTTTTTTCATAATTCCTCCATTTTATATTTAAGGATGTTCTCCTTATATATATAATATAATTAATCACTATTAACCATGCTACAAAAAGTTACCCGGTAGTTTTAAAATTTTTATAATAATTACAAAATAATAGCTTTTATAGTCCCAGTACTCAGTCTCTACAAGGCTATATATTTAACTCACTACAAGATTATTTTATAAATAATATACTGCGTAATTTGACTTACACTAACGACGGAAGATCATGTAAGTCATAACTTTAAGCAACTAACAGATAACTTATATCCTACAAATTGCTTCTTAATAATCTGATAAAATAGATTCCTGATAATACTGCAAGAATTATTTGCGATAGCCAAAACTAATTTGGTAAATTCCTCATCATTATCCTCACGTATTGTATTAATTATACATATTAACTAAATCTAAATAGACTTCCGTAAGAGTATAATCATTATTAGTATTTAAAAAAAACTTAACATAAGTTAGCGCCCAAGGCACAAGAACCATTGAATGACCATAAGAATTATTTTTTAATACTGGAGATTTTGTGAAAATATTATTTTTCAATTCTAGTTTCCATTCTAAATTAATATTTATACGTAGTACTTCAGCTAAATATATACAACAATACTATAGATACTGCAACCTGATAATCCAATTACATTTATAGAAGATGATTGCTCCATCATAATCATAACCATCATCTTACACATCTCAAGAATGATCAGCTTGTCGGTTAAATTGGTCACTTATTGTTGCTTTCAAACAGATCTTTATAAATAAACTTGTCGCCGGCTCAAAATTAGCGACTACTAAAAAAATACAATAAAACTAAAACCTATACCTAAAAATATTTTACTTTAAATCTGGATTTTTTGTATCTTAATTTTGTAAGTAGTGTATGTTTTAAAGCATTGTCATGTGACAAAATACTGCTTTACCTTAAGGTTGTTTTAGGTTATTATCCGAGTAGATATTGTAAGTGGGCGAATGGATATTTATCAAATTTAAACTATATAATATTCATACTATCGAAAAACAATCAACATAAATCCCTTAAACTGGAATAATGTTGATTGCTTTTGCATCTATGAATTTGTTGCTTAAACAGACTTTTGTTATAACTACTCATCATCCATTGGAGATCTTTTTTAATCAGTCAGTGGACGCATCTTTTTAATAACCACCAATAGGATTCCCACTAGAATTAGTAGTCCCCCAAACAGCTCCTGTGCATTAACTTTTTGCAATTTAAAAATAACATCACTTATTATCAAGGTAAATACCGGATTAAACGTACGGATTATAGTAACTGTCGAAAAATCTATTTCTGCGACTGACATAAAGTAAAACTTCATTCCCCAATATGCACTAAGAATTGATGAACAGATAATTGCCACTACACTGATAACGTCGATGTTAACAACTGTCGTTGATGATCCTAATGCAAAAATTAGTAACGGAACAAAACTGATTATATTGTTATAAAAGAGTTTTTCATTTGCATCATAACTTGATTCGACTTTAGCCAAGGCGTTACTAACTGAGAAACAAAGCGTAAAGATAATTGTAGTCGCTATTCCTAGTAGACCCTCATCAGTTAAATCACTAAACTGCATAATCACAATTCCAATCAAGGTTATTAAAATTCCTAAATACGAAATATTGTTCTTTTCCTTTAATATGTATATTCCGATAAATAGTGAAAAGATGACTGACATTCGACTTATAAACGAATATGCACTGGCTCCAAGTAATCTAACCGATTCAAACATAAAAATTAGTCCAATTAAATTTAACACTGACATTAAGATTATATTTTTATTAGGTAGTTTATTTACTAGTTTTTTTCGGGTTAAAAGCGTCTGCATAATGATTATAACAAGTACAACGGTTACATTTATCAAGCTGGCGATATTATTTGAGATATTAGCTATTGCAACAGAATTGATAATTGTCGAAAAAACCATACATAGCACCGATAGTGTTGCATATATATAACCTTTATTCATATATTCCAGCCAATATTTGCTGATAGATTCCATCTTGAAATGATAGGTCGCTAGGTAACTCTGCAAATACTTCAACTTGAACAATTTCATTTTCTAACTTTTCAATATACTCAGCTGTGCGCGCCTTAACAATATTAGTAACGTGACCATCTGCTAAGATATATGAGCCAATTTCCACAATATCTTTGATTGACCATCCCGTCTCTTCAAGACTTTCTCTAATTGCAACTTCGGTAATTGTTTCATCCGCTTCACGTTTACCTCCGGGAAATTCCCAAGACCTGTTTTTATTTCGACACATTACATAATTATCGTTTTCATCAAATAATATTATTAATACTGAATCAAATTCTTCTCTTACTTTACTGTCTAAAATATAAGCCATCGTTCTCCTAGTTTAATTTTTATTTGGTTAAATCTCATACAATATCAAATAGCAAACACATAATAGAAACAAGATGATTATTACCATCTTGTTTCCACTTATTTTTAACTTTCAAATCTTTATATAAAATCTAACTGTGCATATAGTTTACAATACATTTGACTTCAAATGTAAATTATACAAAATATATTACATTATATAATTGATTAATTGATTAGCTGTTTAATTTCCGCTTGGATTACATCCATAATATCGCTACGCTCAAGCATAACTAAATGTTCTTGTTCAGTAATTTTCACGTGCGGATAATCAAGATCAATACTGGAATAAATTGTCATCTCATTCTTGATCGTTTTGATAACCGCAATTGGACATATATCAATATTTAATAAATAATCAATAAAAGTTTCATTATCAAGAATATGTTGGTATGCGTCTTCAGCGCTAATAAAAACACTATCGATAAGCCTTACTTTAAAATCATCTTGTTTGTCTACTTCATCTAAATAATAATTCAGATAATCATCTTTACAATCAAATCTATCAACACGGTTTTGGGCTATTTGCTCTAGCGATGCTTTATCGATAGTCTCTAGTCCATCTAATACATATATCTTAGATATTTTTTCTTGATCAATGTTACTTAGTAGTTGGAGGAAAAACTGCGTTCCGTAAGATGAGGTAACAATTATACATTGTTCATCCAAATTCTTAAATAATTTAATACAGTTGTTCATAGTTTCTTGATATCCGCTTTGGACAAATCAATATAAACTGTATCACGAGGAAATGACACCTGACTCCAAATGTAACGGTTCCATCCGAGTGGACTAAATACGATAACTTTCATAAATTTCCTTTCACAAAACATAATAACTACTTACAATAATCATTTTTTAATATATAACAGCGGTTAATATAAAAATTATAACAAGATTACTTTTGTAAATGTAATTATAACTTTGGTGTAACTTTAAGATTTTATATGAAAAACAAGAAACTGTTTGAATGATTAGTTCAATAGTTTCTTGTCTTTAGTTATTATTTAATTAATTCTTGTAGTCTTTTTTCTATGTTTGGCCAATCATTCATACTTAGCAGAAATACATAAAGCTTGTAGTTGGATTTAACAAAGTAGTATTTTGTGTAAGTAGTTATAAATTCTTAGATATTAAATTATATAACATATCCAATGGAATGACTCCTATAAATCGTCTTTTAGTCTTTTCAACTCTTGATTTATTAAGATCGAAAATTCCTTGAACTTATTATAGTTTAACAGTATATAATCATCTTTTTCTGAAAAGTCATAAAAACCAAAATCAATCTTGCATTTTTCATTGAAATGTTTTTCAAGATAATCAATATTCATACTAGCAACAACAACTCCATCTATAAGAGTATAAGCAAGTGAAATTAAGTATTTATTTTCAATAAGCAATTTTATAATTTTATCTATTTTGTTATTTTCATTGCTATTGTTATGTAATTCTACCAATTTTAAAGTAAATGCTTGTATTTCTTGCTTAAAAATAGTGATGTAATCAGCATCTTTTGGGTACTTTTCCATTCTTTTCATGTTCTCTATTACAATTGATGAATTTAATTGATTGCTTAACAACAACTCTATATTATAATAATCAAGGTGTCTCACAAAACATTTAACATCAACTCTATACACAAATATGTCCCCCACCCTTTCCACTGAAATAGGCCTTGCTAGCATTCTTTGATGATCATCTTTTATAATTAATTCCTTTTCATTGTTTCCTTTGAAGATTACATTATTTACATTTTGAATTTCCATTAGTAGCGACGTCCAATCAATTTCGCCTTTAGGACACTGTAATAGTAATATTAATCCATCTTTTGTTGGATTATTAGTTTCATGATACACAGAATAAGTTAATAACGCATTAAGGTTTGGTATATTTTGAAGTTGATCAATCTTTAACTGAGCTTTGATAGTTTTCTTGTCTGCATCAATTGATATAAAAATGGTTAAAATTGGAATTAGGACTAGTAAAATTTGGCTAACTATATAACTAGTATCAATTTCATATTTAATATCTGTAAATCTTGTTAGGAGCAAATCTGAACAAACTGTTATTATTATTAATATTAGCATTATCGCAAACACTATTATGGTTCTTTTATATTCTTTCAATATTCTCCTTATAAATTTTTAAACAAGAAACTGTTTGAATGATTAGTTCAAGAGTTTCTTGTCTTTAGTTATTATTTAATTAATTCTTGAAGCTTTGTTTCTGCTTCTGTGATGTTTGTTTCAACATCATAGTCTTGCAATAACGTTGCAGCTTCTGCTTTTTGCGTGATGTATGATCTCGCTTT
Source organism: Mollicutes bacterium LVI A0039 (assembly GCA_033103385.1). Taxonomy (GTDB): domain Bacteria; phylum Bacillota_I; class Bacilli_A; order UBA3375; family UBA3375; genus LVI-A0039. The sequence continues at coordinate 1,860,488 of CP136953.1, read as the reverse complement.
ATCTTTTTCAGTATTTAGTTTAGCTTCTGGTGCTTTACTAACGAAGTTCTCATTAGATAGCATTTTAAAGCTTCGCATAATTTCACCATCAAGTTTCGCTACTGTTGCCTTAAGATCATTAATCTTCGCTTCAACATCAATTAAACCTTCTGAGTTCATATGTAAAACTAAACCAGCTAATACTCTTGAGAACGCATCGTATGTTGGCGCTGCAGAAATAAAGGTAATCTCATTTGTTTTAGCAAGTTTACTAATTGCTAGCTTATCAAAATCAGATAATACTTCTGCTCCTTCAAGTTCAACTGTAACTACTTCACTTGGTTTAATGTCGTTTTCAGCTTTGATATTTCTAATTGCGGTAATAACTTCTTTAGTTGTTTCAAAGTTATTTGTTGCATCTAAATCAATAACTGTTGGCCACTCTGTTAAAACAATTGATTTTACTTGTTCAATTTGTGAGTAGATTTCTTCGGTTACAAACGGCATAAACGGGTGTAGTAATTTAATAATACTTGTCAGTACTGTCTTAAGTACTACCTTAGTTTTATGTTGGTGGGCTTCATCTTCGTTGTGCAGTGAAACCTTACTAACTTCAATATACCATGATGCAAAGTCATCCCAAATAAATTCATAAAGCGTACGTCCAACTTCACCAAATTCATATTTATCCATATTGTAATTAATATTCGTAATTGTGTTATTTAGCTTGTCGATAATATACTTATCTGAGTTATTTAAAAGTTCTTTGTAATCAGCAATATTTGTCTTGCTCATGTCAATATCTTCAGTATTTGTTAGGACGTAACGCGAAACATTCCAAATCTTATTGATAAAGTTCCAACTACTTTCTAACTTTTCTGTTTGATAACGTAAATCTTGACCAGGAGCTGAGTTTGTCGTTAAGAAGAAACGTAAACTATCAACTCCATATGCTTCAATTACGTCCATTGGGTCAACTCCGTTACCTAGTGACTTCGACATCTTGCGTCCTTCACTATCACGAATAAGCCCGTGGATTAAGACATCTTCAAATGGTTTTTGATCTGTAAAGTGTAGTGTTTGGAAAATCATTCTACTTACCCAGAAGAAGATAATATCATATCCGGTAACTAAGGTACTTTGTGGGAAGAATTTAGAAATATCATCTTCTTTCCCATAGTTTACCATAATAAATGGCCAAAGTGCTGAAGAGAACCACGTATCAAGTACATCTTCATCACGTGTCCATCCGTCACCTTCGGGAGCTTCCGTGCCTACGTATACTTCACCATCTTTATACCAAGCTGGAATTTGGTGTCCCCACCATAATTGTCTTGAAATACACCAGTCTTGAATGTTCTCCATCCAGCGGTTAAATGTTGTTTCAAAACGTTCAGGCACGAAGTTTACTTTGTCGTCAGTTTGTTGATGGTTCAGGCTACGAGCAGCTAAGTCTTCCATCTTTACATACCATTGTTTCGATAGTAACGGTTCGACAACTGCGGAGCTTCGTTCACTATGTCCAACTGAGTGAGTAATTGTTTCAACTTTTACAAGTAGACCATTTTCTTTAGCAAGAGCAATTTGCGCTTTTCGCGCTTCAAAACGATCTAAACCTTGGAACTGGGTTGGAACAAATTCATTAGCAGACATTGTTCCATCTTCTTCCATAACGATAATTGGACTCATCTTGTGACGCGATGCAACTTCAAAGTCATTTGGATCGTGAGCCATTGTTATCTTAACAACCCCACTACCTTTGTCAATACTTACATATTCATCTTGAATAACTGGTATCGCACGCCCAGTATTAGGAATAATATATTCACGTCCTACTAAATGCGCGTAACGCTCATCTTCGGGGTGAACAGCTAAAGCTCCATCACCAAACATTGTTTCGGGACGAGTTGTCATTATCTCTAAATAGTCACCACTACCATCAGCAGCCATATATTTAAAGTAGTGCTCAGCTCCCTCAACGTCTTTATGAATTACCTCAATATCACTTAAAGCCGTTTGCGCTTTCGGATCCCAGTTGGTAATACGGTAACCTTGGTAGATTAAACCTTGCTCATAAAGTTTTACAAACACTTCATTTACAGTTTCATTAACATCGCTATCTAACGTAAACTTCTCACGTGAGTAATCTAATGCAAGTCCCATCTTTGCCCATTGAGCGCGAATGAAATCAGCGTATTCATGTTTCCATTCCCAAGTTTTTTCAATAAACTTCTCACGACCTAAATCATGCTTATTGATTCCTTGTTCATAAAGTAAGTTCTCTACACGCGATTGCGTTGCAATTCCGGCATGGTCCATTCCGGGTAGCCATAGCGCTTCGAATCCTTGCATCTTTTTATATCTAATTAACATATCTTGAAGCGTCGTATCCCACGCATGTCCAAGGTGTAATTTACCTGTAACATTCGGTGGAGGTAGGACAATTGAATATGCTGGTTTTGAACTATTTACGTCAGCAGTAAACACGCCATCATCAAGCCACTGTTGATACTTTCCAGCTTCTACTGCTTTGTGATCAAATTTTGGATCTAGTGTCTTCATTATTTATTCTCCTCACAAAGTGTAATATTTAATTCCGCAAGCTGCGCTGCTGTTGCAAACGCTGGAGATTCCATCATTGGCTCACGCGCTTTTGCATTTTTCGGGAAGGCAATTACATCACGGATGTTTTCCGTATTCCCTAAAATCATCACTAATCGGTCTAAACCAAAAGCGATTCCCGCATGAGCTGGTGCTCCAAATGAGTATGCTTTTAAGTAGAATCCGAATTGCTCTTCAACTTCCGCTTCACTTAAACCAACGTGTTTAAACATTTGGTCTTGGATTTCACGATCATTGATTCGAATACTTCCTCCACCAATTTCATAACCGTTTAATACTAAGTCATACGCGCGCGCTTTTGTCTCTAAAACATTGTCGGCAAACTTATTATTTTGTGGCATTGTAAATGGGTGGTGCATTGCAATGTAACGACCCGCTTCCTCATCGTACTCAAATAATGGCCAGTCAGTAATCCATACAAAACGGAACTCACCTTCGGCGATTAAATTTTGTTCTTTGGCAATGTAGTTACGTAAGTTACCAAGGGCCGAGCATACAACATTCCACGTATCGGCACCAAATACTAATAAATCATTAGCAGTCAAGTTTAATTTTTCAATTAGGTTTTCTTGCTCGGTACTTGATAAGAACTTAGCGATTGGACCAGTAAGTCCCTCTTCACTCATCTTAAGCCATGCCATTCCTTTAGCGTGGTGGTTTTTACATACTGCTTCTAAACGCTCTAAATCCTTACGTGAGTATTTATCAGCCATGTTAGGCATAACGATGGTCTTGATAACTTCCGCGCTTTGGAACACTTTAAATTCACTACTTGCAAAGATTTCTGTAACATCGTTTAGTTTTAAATCAAAACGAAGATCGGGCTTATCTAAACCGTAGTTATTCATCGCATCATCATATGTCATACGTTCAAATTTATCTTCGATTTCTAAATTCATTACTTCAGCGAAGATTTGTTTAAACATTTGCTCTTGAATTTCCATTACTTGCTCTTCTTCAACAAACGCAAGCTCCATATCGATTTGCGTAAATTCTGGTTGACGGTCAGCACGTAAGTCTTCATCACGGAAACACTTAACGATTTGGAAATAACGATCAATTCCTCCAAGCATTAGTAAGTTCTTATAAATTTGTGGTGATTGCGGCAAAGCATAAAATTGGTTTTTATTAACTCTTGACGGCACTAAGTAATCACGTGCTCCCTCGGGCGTTGCTTTCGTTAGCATTGGCGTTTCGATTTCTAAGAATCCTTGTCCATCTAAGTAGTTACGAACTGCCATCGTTACTTTATGACGCAGCTTTAACATATCTTGAATTGGCGCACGTCTTAAGTCTAAATAACGATAATCAAGACGCGTATCTTCTAGGGCATCCGTCTCATCATCGATGATCATTGGTGTTACCGCTGACTTATTAATTACCGTTAAGCTAGTGGCGATAATCTCAATCTCACCAGTTGGAATTTCCGCGTTGATATCTTTACGGACTTGGACAAGTCCGCTAATTGTTACAACATCCTCGTTTCTTAGCGTATTGGCAATCTCATATGCTTCTGCTTGGTCTTTTGTAAAAATAACTTGGGCGAATCCACGTCCGTCACGAACATCAACGAAGATTAACTCACCTAAATTACGTTTCTTTTTTACCCAACCTGACACAGTTACTGTCGATTGGCTATCCTCTTTGCGTAAGTCACCTAAGTAGTGACTACGATATTTATTAATGCTCATGATTTTCTCCTTCTTCAATTAAGTCTTGTTCAAAGTCTGATAATTTAACTTCAAAGCTTTCTTGCGTAAATAATTGTTTAATTGTTGCGTATCCACCTTCAAGCTCACGCTCACCGATAATTACTCCATAGACACATCCTAGTTTCTCAGCTTGTTTAAATGCTGATTTAAATGAACTGATATTGTAGTCCATCTCACACTTAAGGCCACTATCACGTAAAGTGTTAATTGACTTTAAACATGTTGGGATTGCTTCTGGCGTTCTTGGCATATAATATATTTCACGCACTTCATTCATCTGCTCAATGATTTCTGGTTTTGCGTCTTTAAGTGCGATAATTAGCCGTTCGATTCCGACTCCAAGCCCGAATGCTGGAGTTGCTTGTTTCGGGTTAAAATCACCAACCATGTTATCGTAACGTCCTCCTCCTAAGATTGAGAAGTTAGTCTTGCCATTTGTATACTCAACTTCAAATACAGTATCGTTATAGTAGTCTAATCCACGTACTAAGCTATCATCGATTTGATAGCTAATTCCTAAATCAGTTAATAACGCTAATAAGTTTGTAAAACGAGTTTTACTCGCTTCTGATAAACTGTCGAATAACTTTGGGGCATTGGCAATCGACTCGTGATCTTTATCAATTTTACAATCTAAAATACGTAACGGATTCTTTTCAAAACGCATTTTACAGTCTTCACATAATTCTTCGATGTGCGCGGCAAAATGTGTCTTTAATAACTCGACGTAGTTTGCTCGATCAGAGCTCGTTCCAATCGTGTTAATTTTAAGTGTTACCTTATCCGCAATCCCCAGTTTAGTGAAGATTGACATTGCCATCGCAATTGTTTCCGCTTCAACTTCGATTCCGGCAATTCCAAAACATTCAGTACCCAGCTGGTGAAACTGACGGTATCGACCTGCTTGGGCACGTTCATAACGGAAGGCTTCTCCATAGTATGATAGTTTGTGGAACGGTTTTGGCTCTCCGTATAATTTATTTTCTAAGTAACTACGTACTGTCGGAGCTGTAAGTTCTGGTCTTAGCGTTAAGCTACGGTCACTTTTGTCATTAAAGGTATACATCTCTTTGTTGACAATATCACTACTTTCACCAACTGAACGAATAAATAAATTGGTATGTTCAAAAATTGGCGTTTTAATTTGACTGTAACCGTAGTTATCGAAAATTTCTAATACTGAGTTTTTTACTTCATTATGTAAACGCATGTCGTTTCCAAATAAATCGTATGTTCCTCGTGGTAATTGAATGTTCATTACATCTCCTTAAATTTATAACCGCTGTTATTGATATTAGTGATTATCTTTTCAACTTCAACTTCAACCATTTCACTAGTTAGGGTTTGACCGTTGATAGCGAAACGAATATTAACTGTAAACGCCTTAAATCCACGCTCGATATTTTCTCCAGCATAAATATCAATTAACTTAACTTCATCGATATACTTAACCCCATCTAATACTTTTGATAATTGTCCATAAGTAACTTCTTCTGGCGTCGTAATTGTTAAGTCTCGATCCATCGCTGGTGCATTAGTAACAGGCATATAGTCTGATTTTAAACTGCTTAACGTAACAATCTTATCAAAATCTAATTCAAAGACAAAGATTGGATGTTTAGCTTTCTTAACGAATGCTGGGTGCACTGTTGCAATGTATCCTAATAATTCATCACCAACATATACATTAGCTGTTGCATACTTGTTTAATTCATCTAGCTGTAAATCAACAGCTTCAAATTTAACATCGCTAACTAGTTCATTTAATCCATTAACTAACATTGATTTTAAATCATAGAAGTCAAATTTACGCTTAGCTCCTAAGTACATATTTTCTTTAAGTCCCGTAAGTAATCCTGATACCAGACGCTTTTGGATAATTTTTTCACCATCTTGCGTATAAGTGTCAGCAATTTCAAAAATACAACTGTGCGTCATTTGACGATCTAAATTATATTTAGCAGTTTCGACTAAGCTATTGATTAAACTTTGACGGTAGACACTACGCTCATTTGAAATTGGGTATGCAAGCTTGACTGCTGGTTGCGGGTTAGTATTAAATAATGCTAGTTTATCTTCACTAATCAGTGAGTACGTAACAACTTGTGACATTCCATTAGCAAGCATTGCAGCTTCTAGTTTACGTTCGATAATTAAGCTGGTATTGTCGTGGATATTTGTGATTTTATTAAAACTTGGCAGGTGATCACTAATTTCGATTTGATCGATTCCATAGACACGGATAACTTCTTCAACTAAGTCATTGGCAAAGTGTACGTCGTGTCGGTGCGCTGGGATAATATAAGTGATTTCAGTATCTGTTTCACTTTTAACTGTAAACATTAAATCTGCTAAGATTGATTTAACCACTTCTTGATCAATATCAATTCCTAGTACACGTTTAATTGCCGCAAACTCTAAAGTTATTTCATGGAAGTTATGGTTTTGGTCACAACCAATGTATGGTGTATTTGCCTCTCCACCAAAGTTAGCTACTAACATTTTACGTGTTACATTAATCGCATCGTAGTTAACACCTTTTTCATAACGAATTGAAGCATCAGTTTTAAATCCTAACTCTTTAGCTGCTAAACGAACTTCGGTTGGATCAAAGATTGCAAGTTCAAATAACACATTTGTTGTTTGATCAGTAATCTTCGTTGCATCACTTCCCATAACACCGGCAACTGCGACAATCTTTTCTTCATCACGAATAACTAACGTATCAGTGTTTAGGTTGTACTCGTTTCCATCTAAACCAACAAATGATTCGGCTTCAGTTGTTTTCGTCACGGTAATCGTTCCCACAATCTTATCCGCATCAAACGCATGTGTCGGAATCCCATATGTAAGTAGTCCATAGTTACTGTTATCAACAATATTGTTTTGTGGTTTAACCCCATTTTTCATTAAGAAGATTTGCTCAAAAATTGAACTGTCTGTAATTGTAACATTCTCAATTAATTGTGTAGAGTAATAAATTGTATTAGTCGCTAAGACATTACACGCTACTTGTTTTTCCGTTTGGTATACTGGCGCATCAGCTGCCCATAAGTTACCTTCAAACTTAAACTCGGCAAAACGCGCTTGATTGTTAATTAACGCTTTTAAGTCGTTTACTACTCCTGCGTAATTTTGACAATCTCCACGATCGGCCGTAAGTGACACATCTAAGATTTTATCGTCAAGTCCTAGATACTCACATGCTGGCGTCCCTACTGGGGCATCGCTTGGAAGTTCACAAATTCCCTCAATATCTTTACTGTTTAGTACTGATTTTTCAAGTCCTAATTCTGATAGTGAACATAACATTCCATTTGAAGCTTCTCCACGTAATTCAACTGGAGCAATCGTTAAGTTAAGTGCCGGAATATATGTTCCTTCAGTTGCAACGATAACTTTAAGTCCCGTGCGAACATTTGGTGCTCCACAAACGATTTGCACTGTCGCAGTTCCCGTGTCGACTTTCGTCAGTGATAATTTATCACTATTGGGGTGTTTATCACATTCGATTACTTGACCAACAACTAAGCCCGGAATATTTAAATCTAATACTTCTTCTACTTCGTGTCCTAATTGGATTAAACCGTTCTCGATATCTTGATCGGCAATTTTGACACCATATTTATTTAATTCTTTAATTGTGTAATTCATATTTCTCCTTATCGTTTAAATTAGAACTGGTCTAAAAATCTTTGGTCATTTGTATAGATGTTACGAATATCTTCGATTCCATGTTTAAGTAAGGCAATACGGTCAACTCCGATACCAAAGGCAAATCCAGTAAAGTTATCCGCATCGTACCCGGCGTTAGCTAAGACGTTACGGTGGACGATTCCTGCTCCTAGAATTTCAATCCATCCGGTTTGTTTACACATTGAACATCCAGCACCGTGACATTGACTACAAGTAACGTCAACCTCCACACTCGGTTCCGTAAATGGGAAGAAACTTGAACGCATACGTACTTCAATTTGATCATCTTCCATCATTTGACGAACGAAGATTGTTAAAGTTGTTTTTAGTTCTTTAAGTGATGCGTAGTGGCTGTTTTCCTTTTTCACAACAACTAAACCTTCAGTTTGCATAAATTGATGTGAATGCGTTGCATCATCATCATCACGTCGATATACTTTTCCTGGACATAAAATCTTAATTTCTTGATTCGGGTGCGCACTTAAAAAACGACTTTGAGTATTTGATGTGTGCGTTCTTAATAATAAGTTCTCAGTAATAAAGAACGTGTCTTGCATATCACGCGCTGGATGGTTTGGTCCAAGGTTTAATGCATCGAAGTTATAATAGTCTGTTTCTACTTCCGGACCACTTACAATTTCATAACCAAGACCATAGAAGATTTCCTCAATCTCACGAGCCGTCTTAATTAAGATATTTTGTTTTCCAATCATTTTAATCGGACGATCGATTGTCACATCGATTGCTCCGGCTTTTAACACAGCTTCCATTTTCTCGGCTTCAAACTTTGATTGTAACACTTGAATTTCTTCAGCAATAAACGTTTTAAGTTCATTTACTTCTTGACCGAAGGCTTTTTTGTCGGTTGCATCTTTCATTTGTTTCATTAGTTCGCTGACGATTCCTTTTTTACTAATAAACTCATTACGGACTTCACCTAGTGATTTACTATCTTCAACTTCACGAATTTTTTCTTCAAATTGTTTTTTTATTTCTTGTATTGTCATTATTTCTCCCTTAAGTTATACATTATTATTCCTGCCGCAATCGCTACATTAAGCGATTCAAATTCAATATCTAACACGATATTATTACGCTCAAAGCGTTTATATTTCGGATCTAGTCCATGACCTTCATTTCCAAACATAATATCAAAAGCACTAGACTTATCTAGTGCTGTAATATCTGAGCTTGGCTCGTCTAAAAAAGTGGTGATCAGTTGATTAGTTGAGTGGTTTAAATATTCAGTGATATCCCCTTGTTGGATGTTCACATAATAGTTAACTCCCTGCATACTTCGCAGTACTTTCGAATTATATAAGTCCACCGTACCTAGGCCTAAGAAAATATTATTGATTCCAAATGCTTTCGCCGATCTAATCATTGTTCCTAAATTACCTGGATCTTGGATGTTGTCTAATATTAAGGTACTACCCGTATCAAAGTCTGTTGTTTGCATCGTACATAAGGCCGCAATTTTTGTGTTAGCCTCACCGACTATTTTGTGCATCACCGCACTCGATACTTTCGTTTGTTCAAAATTAATATCAAAATCATCTGTTACAAACAGTTGTGTAACATGACCAGCTTTAATCGCTTCACGTGCCAAGGTCTCACCAAAAACGATGTATTGCTTGGTTTCATAGCGATAACTACGCTTAGATAATTTCGACAATTTCTTCACTTGATTGTTCTGTGTTGAATTTATCATTTTCAATCTCCTTAAAGTCGTTAAAGATTACGTTGCTCATCTTCACTTGTAGTTTATCAATTGATTCATCGACACCGAAGTCAAAGATAATGTATCCTAACCCTTGATCGTTGGTACTAAACATTAAATCAATAACGTACTCAGGACTACCACTCGTAATCATGATTGGTTTGAAATTGATATCTCCATCAAAGGAAACGTCTTCCATCGTAATCCCACTATTCGATTTAATCGAGATTGGGCTTGGTGAATTGGTTTCTAATTTAAGGGCCATACTAGTTCGATACGTAGTGTTGGGCTTTAAGTTTTCCACTGGAATCGCCATCGAAATTGTACTTACTTCACTATAAGGGATATCTCCAACTTCTAAAGTGAAAACTGATCCACTCTCTAAGGAAACAAAATTAGATTCTTTGCTAATACTAACTCCATGACCATTTTCACTATTTAGGGCAATTAATGCGTTATTTTTCAATAAGTATCCATTGAAAATACGTGTTGTAAAATATCCATTAGCTATTAATAATGCAACTGCTATAACAGCAATTAAATATACGGTTTTCTGACTATTATTCACAATACTCCTATCTATATTATTATATCATATCATTATTAGGCTTTGGCGTAATATCTTAGCGTAAAACCGATTAATTTTATTAATTTTATCTTTTTGATAAGATAATCTCCAGCAGATTCATAGATGCGCGTAAATAACACCATATTAGTAGCTGGATTAGGTATAATAAAACTAGGAGCGATTATGAAAATATATTTAGTAAGACACGGGGAAACCGCGTGGAACAAACAAATGATTATTCAAGGGATAACCGATAACCCTTTAAATGAAACCGGAACTAAGCAAGCGTATGACTTAAAACAATTTTTTGATAACATCGACTTAGACTTAGTGATCAGTTCGAGTTTAGACCGCGCCAGACAAACTGCAGCGATTGCTACTAGTTGTGAACCGGACATCATCGACGATCGTTTTATCGAACGTGATTTCGGAAGTTTTGAAGGTGCTGAAGTACAAAAGTTTTTGACGAGACGAGACGCTGGAAAACCGCTTGATATCGAACCAGATGAGCAAGTGCAAGCGCGTGTGATGCTCGGGCTTAATGAGTATTCGCAAACCGCAGTTGATAAAGTGGCAATTTTTGCTCACTCGCACGTCCTTAAAGCCGCATTGACAATCATCGAGCCGGATACATATACTTTTAGTTCGTTGATTAAAAACTGTGCAATTGTGGAACTAGAATATGCTGATGATCAATTTTCATTAGTCGATATTCACTAAGCTTTATTAGCCGATAATTCTAAGCCACTTGGGCTTAGGATTATTTTTTAAATGATAGTTTTCACCTCTATTTGTGCCACTTTTAGACACTGGCCTGAAATTAAAATTGCCTAAATAGTAATAAAAACTGGTGATTTTTTAGAGTTTTTCCATAGTTTTTTACCTTCTTTGTAAGTAATTAATTTTATTTACTTTAAAGGTTTGTATTCTCGTGAATTTGATGTAGAATAGTAATGATAGGGAAAACGAATCAATTGTTTTCTTGGTAAAAACAATAGCTTATTGGAGGCATGATGAAAAAGAATATCAATAACATCCTAATGTTATTATTAGGATCATTTATTTACGTAATTGGAATTAATTATTTTATTGTTACTGCGAATATCTTCTCAGGAGGACTTATGGGTCTTGCCCAAGAGTTTGCGGAAACGATAAACTTGTTTTTTGATAAAGGCTGGACTAATACGAGTAGCGAATACTTGTTTGTACAAACCCTTGCATATTGGGCTTTGAACTTGCCAGCAATTGGACTTGGATTATCAAAGGTTGGTAAAAAGTTTACGACTAAAACTTTAGTATGTTCATTTATCTTTATTCCCTTTTTCATTAATATCTTAGTTCCACAACAAAGCTTTGTGCTCGATGTTAATGGCCAATTAACACTAGCATCCCAAGTTTTATCAGCAATTATCGGGGGAGTCTTAACTGGTGCAGGAATGGGAATAATCTTTAAATATGGTGGTTCTAGTGGTGGTACTGATATCGTCGCGACATACTTGGCGTTATTTAAAGGTAAATCATTTGGATTATACAATATTTTAATCAACCTAATTGTTATGGTCTGGGCCATCTTACTGTACGGAACGCTGCATGTGGCGATTTTACTGATGATTTTAATCTACTTTCAAAGTAAATCAATTGACTATGTTTACAACTTCCACGATAAGGTGACCCTGTTTGTCATTACCACTGAGGAACAGAAAATTCATGAGTACATATTGACGACACCAACTCGTACATATACTAAGTGGCAAGCGACACTTGGATATAGTCGCGCCGATGCATCGATGCTAATGGTTGTCGTAAACCGCGAAGAATTAAAAAGTGCAACCGAAATTTTAAAATCAATCGATCCCCATTGTTTTATTGACATCGTTCAAACTTCTTCGGTCGAAGGTAACTTTGAAAACAAATTTAAGTCGTTACTGTAGTAACAACAGCAGCCAGATAATATTTAAAATAAACTTCCACGCGATTGTGGAAGTTTTATTTTTTTGACATTTCAGCCATCAGCCAACTGAAAATTAGCATTACTGCCGCATCAAATGGGAGCTTAATTTCACTGTTAATGATGCTTAGCGGATAATAATCAGCTTGCTGTTTTAGCGCCTTTGCGGTAATATGAATATAGTTTTGGTTCGGGCGATACCACTTAGATGAAAAATTAGTTACTTGACTAGTTTCATCAACTAAAATTGTCAAAACCTGATCATCTAAATATTCAAAACTAAAATCTTGATCAAATGTATAATTGATCGCTGCTTGATGGTAATCAAGACGAAGCTTAATTGCTAGATAACTAGTTAGCGCCTGAAAACTGGAATTGGAAACAATGATGATTTTACTGCTGCTAGCTAACAGCTTGGGAATAGCAATTAAATGCTTATGGTTTTTTTGATCAAGGATGCTCGTAATTTTAAAGTCACAATGGTCGGCTTGACGTTGCAATTGGGTTCTAATTAGTTCCTCATCAAGTTTATACTTAATTTCTTTAAAACCTTTAAGGCCAATTTTCTGACAATATTTAGTTAGTTTGGATGCTGATATTTCTAAAATATCGGCCGCTCTAAATATATTATTATCTGTGACTATTTCTGGATTTTTTTCAATTCTCTGGGCAATTGATATATCCAAATCATTTAGCTTCCCTTCATATAAGAATACCATTTTTCCCCTTATAGATGTATATGTCTTCGCAACAAAATGTACTTTAATTATAGCAATTTAACATCTATAAAATGAATAAGAAACTGGAAATTAATTTCTACTTATTGTATAAAAAAAGGGTCTATGCATCCGCATAAACCCTTTTTATTATTGATATATAATTAATTGAAAATACTCTTAATTGATTCGAATAACCCTTTTTGTTTCGAGTGATCACCTTCAACATCTGCTAAGTTTTTCAATATTTTTTTCTCTTCGCTAGACAGTGATGTCGGTACTTTAATATTTACTGTTACGTATTGGTCACCGTGACCACGTTTAGCATGAATTCCCTTACCACGCAAGCGAAGTCTTGATCCATTTTGTGTTCCAGCTGGAACTTTTAAATCAACATCTCCATGGATTGTTGGAATCGCAATCGTACTCCCAAGCGCTGCTTGCGTATACGTAATTGGAATATCGACAAAGATGTCATGTCCTTGTTGCTTGAAGAATTTATCTCCAGTAACACGGATATTTAAGAATAAATCCCCATCTGGTCCACCGTTGTATCCACCTTCACCACGTCCGGGAATACGCATATATGCCCCGTTTTCAACTCCGGCATCGAACGTAACTGTAAATTCTTTATTGTAATGGCTACGACCGTTACCATGACACTCATTACATGGCGTTTTAATTTGTTTTCCTTTACCATTACAAGTTGGACAAATTGATTCAGAGACCATATTTCCTAAAATTGTACGTTGTGTACGTTGAACTTTCCCATGTCCATTACATGTAGTACATGTTGTTACATCACTTGGGTTTTTACTACCTTTCCCATCACATGTCTCACATTTCTTTTCAACATTAATACTAATATCTTTTTTAGTACCAAATGCCGCTTCCTTAAATGATAAGTTAACTGTAGTTTCTACATCACGACCACGTCTTGGAGCATTGGGATTTTGGCTTTGACCACCAAAACCACCAAAACCTCCTCCGCCACCGAAACCACTTCCGAAGATCTCCGAGAAAATATCTCCAAAGTCGAAGCCACCAGCTCCACCGAAGCCACCAGCTCCACCTTGTTCAAATGCTGCATGTCCAAACTGATCATATTGACTACGTTTGTTAGCATCAGATAAGACTGCATATGCTTCTTGAATTTCCTTGAATTTTTCTTCGGCATTTTCTTCTTTAGAGACATCAGGGTGATATTTTCTAGCTAAACCTTTAAATGCTTTTTTTATTTCTTTTTCATCTGCGCCTTTACTTACTCCTAAGACGTCATAGAAATCTCGTTTATCCATCTAACCTCTCCTCTTTAATATTTGTTCTATCAGACTAAATATAACTCTGATAATTGTTGTTACTATGAAACCAACTATGACAATTACTGCAATAACGGCTAAGGCTAAGAACATTAATATCTTTTGAATTAATGGCATATCACCAAATTTTACAGTCTTTGTATAGTTGTTAAAGTTATTAAATCCACTAAAGTCTTGATAAGATGAACCGAATCCACCACTACCATACTTTTGCGACTGCTCATAACTTTGATGACCAGCTCGATCATACGCAGCTCGCTTTTCTTCATCGCTTAAGACATCGTATGCCTTTTGAATTTCTTGAAATTTCGTGTCGCGGTCCTCACCTTTGTAAATGTCAGGATGATACTTTTTCACTAACTCTCGATATGCCTTTTTAATAGTAACGGCATCAGCATTATTGCTGATACCTAAACTTTCATAATATGATTTCATTTATTAGTTCTTTTCTTCAAACTCTGCATCAATTACATCATCTTCTGGTGCTGTTTGACCTGTTTGTCCTTGGTTAGCCTCTGCTGCCCCAGCTGCTTGCTCATACATTCTTGCAACAATTGGCTGAATTGTGTTGTTAATCTCTTCAGTTTTTGCTTTAATTGCTTCGATATCTTTTGTTTCTTCCGCAAGTAATGCTTCTAATTCAGTTTTTAAATTACCTAAGTTTGTTTTTTCTTCTTCAGTAATAAACTCTTTAGTGTCTTCAATTGTTTTATCAATTGCATATACAACTTGTTCTGCAGTATTGATTGTTTCAATTTCTTCACGTTTTACTTTATCAGCTTCTGCGTTTGCTTCTGCTTCTTTAATCATTTTATCAATTTCTTCTTCACTTAAGTTAGTTGAAGATTGGATTGTAATGCTTGCTTCTTTGTTAGTTCCTAAGTCTTTAGCACTAACGTTTACGATACCGTTTGCATCAATATCAAATTTAACTTCGATTTGTGGTACCCCTTTTGGTGCTGCAGGAATATCACCTAAGTGGAAACGTCCTAATGTTTTGTTATCTGTTGCCATTTGACGCTCACCTTGAAGTACGTGAATATCTACACCTGGTTGGTTATCAACAGCAGTTGAGAATACTTGTGACTTACTTGTTGGGATTGTTGTATTACGCTCAATTAACACAGTATTTAAGCTTCCTAAAGTTTCGATTCCTAATGATAATGGCGTTACATCTAATAATACTACATCGTTTACATCTCCAGCTAATACCCCACCTTGGATACTTGCTCCCATCGCTACTACTTCATCTGGGTTTACACCTTTACTTGGCTCTTTTCCAAGTTCATTTTTCACCGCTTCAACAACCGCAGGAATACGAGTTGATCCACCTACTAATAAGATTTCATCAATTTCTGATTTACTTAAGTCAGCATCTTGAAGTGCTTGACGTACTGGTGCTAAAGTTCTTGCTACTAAGTCAGCAGTTAACTGATCAAATTTAGCTCTTGATAAGTCAAGTTCTACGTGTACTGGACCATTTTCATTTTGTGTAATGAATGGCATTGAAATGTGTGTAGTTGCTAAGCTTGATAAATCTTTTTTCGCTTTTTCTGCATCTTGCTTAATACGTTGCATCGCCATTTTATCTTTAGATAAATCTACTCCGTGGTCACGTTTAACTTCGCTGATGATGTGCTCGATAATTTTGTTATCAAAGTCATCTCCACCTAATTTGTTGTCTCCAGCAGTTGAAACTACTTCGAATACTCCACCACCTAGTTCAAGGATTGAAACATCGAAAGTTCCTCCCCCTAAGTCGAAGACCATGATTGTTTTATCTTCTTCAGTTTTATCAGTTCCGTAAGCAAGTGCTGCTGCTGTTGGTTCGTTGATAATACGTTCTACTTCAAGACCAGCGATTTTACCCGCATCTTTAGTTGCTTGACGTTGTGCATCATTGAAATATGCTGGTACTGTAATTACTGCTTTTGTTACTTTTTCTCCTAAATACTCTTCAGCGTAACCTTTTAAGTGTTGTAAGATAATTGCACTAATTTCTTGTGGTGAATAATCTTTACCTTCTAAGTTTACTTTGTAATCTTCACCCATGTGTGATTTAATTGAAATTACTGTATTTGGGTTTGTAAGTGCTTGACGTTTTGCAGCGTCCCCAACAATTCTTTCTCCGTTTTTCATTGCCACGATACTTGGTGTTGTACGTACTCCTTCAGCGTTAGCGATTACTGTTGGCTCTCCACCTTCAATTACAGACACACAAGAGTTTGTTGTCCCTAAATCAATTCCGATAATTTTGCTCATTATTTTCTCCTATATATGTATTATTTTTTATTCACTTTAACCATTGCTGGTCTAATTAAGCGATCTTCTAACTTATATCCGTGTTGTAGTGTTTCAATAATATGATCATCTTCCATATCCTCGACACTATCAACCATTACTGCTTGGTGAATATTAGCATCCATTTCACCTTCGCTAGTTACTTTTTCAAGTCCCACCGCTGCTAGCTTATCAACTAGTTGCGTATGTACCATCGAAATACCTTTGGCATAATCTTCTGTTCCCGGGTCGTATTGCATCGATCTTTCAAAGTTGTCTAAAACATCGACTAACTCACGGAACACTTCAATTTTACCGTTGTTTTTCGCATTCATTACATCTTTAGCATTATTTCTTTTCAAGTTATCAAAATCTGCAAGTAAACGCAGGTATTTCTCTTCAAACTCGTTTGTCTCAGCAGGTGCTTCAACTGCTTCTATATTTTCTTCGTTAACTTCCTCGTCAATCTCAATGTTATCGACTTCCGATTCCATTTCACGAATTTCTTGTTCTATGTTTTTTTCACTCATATTTTCCTCCGAGTATTTCTAAGTAATTTTCAACTATACTGCGCACACGCAACTGACTTGCATAATCAAGTAGTTTATCGATGTCTCGCGTGTCACTTTTAAGATAGTTATCGATAACTTCTCGTACGATATACGAGTCGTACTTTGAACGATGGCGGATAATGTCACACACAGTTCGTTCAATATCATAAATCTTTAACTTTCGACCATTTTGGTCAATTACATTTAAGCCAATTTCAAAAAACTTACTAGTTGTATAATAGTAACTGAAAAAATCATAAGGTAACTTCGGTGGTTTCTGATCGCGATTTAGCGTAATCTCAATCTTTCCTTCTTCACCGTCGAGAAGCTTGTAATAATACGCCGCTGACTTAAGTGATACTACACCGTTTTCAACAATAACATTTATATCGCGAATTTCGATTGTATCAACATCACCGAGGGCATACACTCCTTGATAAACCTTGATCAAGACGCCTTCATCAACTAATTTAGTGATTTTATAATTGGTTATACCTTGCTCGTTTAATTCTTTCGTTCGGAAAAAATTACCTAAGCTGATATTGAATTCTGGTTTTGCCATCCTTCCTCCTGGTTTGTGAAATCGTGCCATTAAGTGTGGAACTTTTCACAAAAATATTATATGCTATTTTTTAAGCAATGTCAAGCATTTTGCTAAAAGTGCGGAACATTTGCAAAAAAAAAGAATAAACCAAGACAATTGGTTTACTTTAAATTTTATGCTCAATTGGAATAAATTCAAATAAGATTAAGGTAATCATATATATAAGGAAAGCAACTTTGCTTAAGCTAGTAAATAAAATGATTAAAACAACTAAGTCGACCATTAAAATATATTTGAATAAATCAACACGTTTTACCATTCCCAGTTTTTGACGAATTCGCAGGTTTGCTAAAATGATAATCGCCACAAATGCCGTTGGTTGGACAAATGAAGCAAACACTTTTAATAAAAACGGTCCAGGAATAACATTGTTGATGGTGTAATCATATTTAAGGCGTTTCGGACGACGGACCAATCCGCGAATATGACTGTAAATATAAATGTGAATAACTAGGTGGACAACTAATCCTCCAAGTGGATATACTAGTACCGTTAACGTATTTGCTAGTTTGAAAAACGTCGCCACATAGGGAATACCGTGGTCAAAATCATAATTTTGTAGTACAAAGTAACTTTCAGCGAAGGTAAAAACAATATACAACACACGAATGTACGGAGCGATAATTGTTTGTTCTAAACCAATAATCGCGATTAATAACAACGTTGTAATTAAATAAAAATTACGTACAGGTTTTTTCATTTTTCTCCTAATTATCGAGACTCTTAATAACTATAAGGCTGCCATTACTAATCTTGATTTTCCCTGTTTTTTGCTCTAGCTCATTGCTGATACACAATGGATCAAGCGGATGTAAGCAATACATATCGAGCGGATACTTAAATCCGACTAAACTAAATTCATCAATCACTTCCAAAGCAAAAAATGAATAGTATCGATATTCATCTTGCTCAAACACTGTGTCCTGATCGATTAAAGTTATTTGTTGATTATTGGAGATAAAGGTTACATTGGGAATGATATTCGCAATATTCGCAAACACATGATCTATTCGATTAAGCGATGCAAACCCGAAAACAACAATTGTCGAAGCAATGTTGTTAGCTTGAATATAATCTAAGCTACACTTAAAATCAGTATCGTCTTTAACCGGATCAAATTGCTTAACTTCCCCGGGATACGACGTTGCAACCGAATCTAAATCACCAATTAAGATATCAGCTGTAGTCCCAAATCGCTCTAGATGATCAAGTCCTCCATCAACCGCAATAACATAGTCTTCGGCGGTAATATACTCGTTTAAATCGACATCGATAGCGCCAGCTAAAACAACTACCGCTCTACTTTTTAAGAATGTCAATGCGCTTATCCATCTCTGGTCCGAACACGTAACTTCCGGCAACTAGTACATCAACACCAGCTGCTTTAACAAGTGGTGCCGTCTGATCATTAATTCCCCCGTCAACTTCGATTAAATATGTGTACCCGTTCTCGCTTCTTAAACTATCTAACGCCGCAATTTTATCAACTGCACCATGATCGAATGTTTGACCACCAAAACCGGGCTCAACACTCATAATTAATACTAAATCTAAA
Organism: Mollicutes bacterium LVI A0039; assembly: GCA_033103385.1. Lineage (GTDB taxonomy): Bacteria > Bacillota_I > Bacilli_A > UBA3375 > UBA3375 > LVI-A0039. Next base: position 1,841,218 of record CP136953.1, on the reverse strand, counting down.
TGTGGTAAGAATTCTTCAATCACGCTAACCGGTGTCCCCGGTTTAATTGAAATTCCGACTTTCATCTCAAAGTCTTTAACCTTTTTAATAACCGCCCAAACATCATCTGTCGCTTCATAATGAAATACAAAATAGTCACTTCCAGCTTTGGCAAACTGCTCAACGAACTTAATTGGATTAACGATCATTAAGTGGACGTCAGCAACTTTGTCTAATTGATTAGTAATGCTGTCAACTAAGTCGTAACCAAATGTCAAGTTCGGAACAAACTCCCCATCCATAACATCTAAATGTAACCAGTCTGCATCACTTTGATTAATTCTACTTATTTCAGTTTCTAAATTCATAAAATCGGCAGCTAATAAGCTTGGTGCCACTAATATTTTTTCCATTTTCCCTCTTTCGCAACTTCCATTAGTTTTACGTAATTTTCATATCTAGATTTAAGAATTTGATCTTGTTCAACCGCTGCTTTTACCGCACATTTTGGTTCTGATAAGTGCAAGCAACCATTAAATTTACAACCGCTTGATAGCTTGTAAAACTCCGTAAAACTATCTTTAATTATCTCTGGATCAAAATTTAAATCAAAAGATGAAAACCCTGGTGTATCGATTAAATATGAGTCTTTGTATTTATAAAATGTTACTTCTCTCGTCGTGTGTTTTCCACGGCCAAGAACCTTTGAAATAGCTTGTGTTTGTAGATTTAAATCTGGAATAATTTTGTTGATTAAGGTTGACTTTCCGACTCCAGTTTGTCCGGTAATAACATATTTATCACTTGCTAAAAGTTCGGTTACTTCCGCCGGGTCATCTTCCATTCCTTGATAAATTAGTTTATAACCAATTTGATCATAATAGTTTAATTTTTGCTTCAAATCACTTAACTGCTCTGAATCTAACAAATCACACTTAGTGAAAACAATTGTAGTTTGCAGTCCATTGATTTCCATTAGACTGATCATTCGATCTAATAATCCAAAGTTCATTGCTGGTTCAGTTACCGAAAATACTAAGAAACAGTTTTGAACATTACTTATTAGTGGACGTACCAGTTCATTTTCACGTTCATACATCTTCGTTATATAAGATGCGTCGACATCTACTTTAACGTAGTCACCAACAATTAGTTTCTTATTTTTTCCTACTAGTTTTTTGGATGCCTTGCACTCGATGACTTCATCATCAATTAATACATAGAAAAAACCAGCCAGTGCTCGAACAACTATTCCGTCTCTCATTTATCTCCTAATTTGTATTTCGATTTACTACTTCACTCTCAGTATCACTAATGGTGATCGGTTCACATTTTCCAGAACTGATTGTAAAGTCGATTGTTCCTCCGACTTCTAACATCGCCCCACTACTTGGGTTTTGCGATATAACCTTATCTTTATCGATTGCATCGCTACATTCATAACTATATTTACCAATTAATGCATTGTCTGACACAAATGTTTTGGCTTGATCTTCAGTTAGACCAATCAAGTTTTCAATCTTAACTGGGGCGCTACCGTTACTTACGTATAAGGTAATTAATTCCCCTTTTTCAACTTCAGTACCACTTTCTGGCTCTTGAGCATATACTTGACCTAGTGGAGCATCATTGTAGTCCTTGATAATTTCTACACCAAAACCTTGCTCTTCTAAGCTGGTTTTGATTGTTTCTCCATTTTGTCCGATATACGTACCGATCATCTCCATCTCCGGTCCACTACTAACCGTCAGCGTTATCTTGTCATCTTCATCAAGTTCTGTTCCTTTTACAGGGTCAGTTAATATAATTTGCCCTTTTGGAATCGTATCACTCGACTCGTAAACTTCAAAGATTAACTTGTCATCTACTCCCGCCAAGACTAATGATGATTTGGCACTTTCCAGTTCCATTCCAATCAACTCTGGCATCTCCATCGTATTTGGTTTTAAAAATAAGATCAATAAGATGATTAACGGGGCAATTATTAGCATTGCAATAATAATCTTACGACGCTGGGATTGACGCTTCTTCGTTTTATCAACTTCTTTTTTCATATTACCAATACGCAACGTAGAATCGATTTGAATCGTTTGCTCAATCTCATCGCTATCCATTAGGTCATTTTCCAAAATAAGTTTGGGAACGTCTTCGTTGTACGGTTCAAATACTGTCGCCAGATCAAATAGCATCTCTTCACTGGACATATAACGATTTTCTAAACGCTTCGCTGTCGCTTTAATAACGATGTTCTCTAAAGCTTGAGGAACATCACTACGTTGCATTCTAATTGACGGCAACGGTTGATTGATTTGCTTCATCATAATTACTGCTGGTTTATCACCAGTAAATGGTGCGTGTCCACAAAGTAGTTCGTACATTAAAATACCAACAGAGTAAATATCGGTTTGGGCATTAGAGATATTACGATTTAATGTTTCGGGAGCAACGTATTGTGGCGTCCCCATTAAACTTTGAGTTTTAGTCGTTTCATCTTCTAAAATATCGGCAATCCCAAAATCGGTAATCTTAATATTCTTATCGGCATCGATCATGATGTTTTGACCTTTAATATCTTTATGAATTACTCCACTTAAATGCGCATGGGCAAGTCCATCAAGAATCTTCTCGATAAGCGACACAACTTCAGTTACCGCTAAGTTACTACTTAACTTTAAATATTCCTTAATTGTCATTCCTTCAATATACTCTTGAGCAATGAAGTGGACATTATTTAGTGTATCGTGTCCCCAATCATATATTTTAATCACATTATCATTATTAAGCATACTAATCGCTTGCGCTTCACGATTAAAATATCTTATTTTTTGCTCTGTAACTAAGTCACTCTTAAGTACCTTTAAGGCGATGTTTTGTTCACTTTTATGGTCAAATGCTAAAAAGACTTGAGCAGTTCCACCTTCTCCAAGCTTACGGATAATTTCAAAGCGATTATCTATTATTCTTTTAGTTTCCATTACCTGTTCACGCCTCCTTTTTCTATCCCAATGAATGTAATATTGTCTTTACTGACACTGTTTAACGCGACACCCATTAGTTCTTCAAGTTTGTTTTCAAGTTCTTCTTGCTTGGTCATAATACTGTGAATAACGCTGTCGCTAACCCCTTCAGTTAGTCCATCTGAACATAGCAAAAACTTAATTTCCTTACGCATCGGAATCTTTGATTCTATTAGACTGATCGTCACTTTACGACTAGTTCCAATCGCTTGCGTAAGAACGTTACGATAGTTGTTCGTACGCGCTTCTTCAGCGGTAATCGTCCCGTTGTCAATCATTGTTTGAACTAGGGTATGATCAGTTGTTAACTGTTGGATTGTATTTTCAGTTAAATAGTAAATACGCGAGTCACCGACGTGGCCAATGTAAATTCGATCACGAGAAATAATCAACACACTTAGCGTTGTACCCATATTATTGTACTGGTTGTCAATCAGTGAAGCTTTATATACTTTGTCATTTGCAAGTTGAATCGCATCACGAAGAAACTCATTATAATCGGTTTCTTCAGTAATCTCTAAAAACATCTCACGTAATGTACGCATTGCCATCGCTGATGCAACTTCTCCAGCATTGTGACCTCCCATTCCATCAGCAATTAGGAATAAGTTGTCTTTTAGGCGGTTTTCACATATTAAATAAGCGTCTTCATTATTACTTCGGACGGTACCTACATTTGTAATCCCTTTATGTTTAAGCATTATTTTCCTCTTCTTTATGTCTTAATTGACCACAAGCTCCATCGATATCATCTCCATTAGCCCGACGTACCGATACTTGGATTTTGCTATCAGTTAATACTTTTACAAACTTGTTGATAGTATCAACAGGTGTTGCCTTATAATCTTTTTCGTCAACTGAATTATATGGAATTAAATTGATGTGACAGTTTTTATGACGAACTAACTTTGCAAGTGCTTTGGCAGCAGTTGGTGAGTCGTTAACACCACTTAGCATAATGTATTCAAAACTAACACGACGATTAGTGCGCTCAATATAAACATCAACGGCTTCCATCAACTCACTGATTGGATACGTATCATTGATTTTCATTATCTTTGAACGCGTCACATCATCAGCTCCATGTAGTGAAATTGCTAAGTTTACTTGTTTGGGATATTCAGCTAACTTATAGATTTGGGGAACGATTCCACTTGTCGATATCGTTATATGACGGGCTCCAATATTCAAGCCATTACTATCATTGATACAGTCGATGAAACTAATCGTATTGCGGTAGTTATTAAACGGTTCACCAATCCCCATTACTACAACATTGCTAACGCGCTCTTGCTTTGCCGCTAAAATCCTTTGCCAATAAATAACCTGGGCAACTATTTCTCCGGCTTTTAAATTACGAGTAAAACCTTGTAATCCCGAGGCACAGAAACTACATCCAACCGCGCAACCAATTTGCGTGGTAACACAAACACTATAACCGTGTTTATACTTCATTAGCACCGTTTCAATCAAACGTCCATCATCAAGACGCAGTAAGCCCTTTTGTGTTCCATCACTTGCACTTTGATGCTTTACAACTTCCATTTGCGGAATGCTCATATGTTGCTTTAAGAAGTCCTTAGTCTTGGCATCTAGATTAGTCATTTGGTCAATATCAGTAACTAGTTTAATATATAACCAATTCCAAATTTGCTTGCTACGAAACTTAGGAATGTTATTACTCACTAACAATTGTTCAAGTTGCTCTTGACTATAATTATAAATATTATTCATTGCGCTCCAATTTTACCATATAGAAACTATCGCTGTTATAAAGATAATTTTTCAAACAGATCCCAAGTTCACTTTGGTTTTGGGTAAACTTTTCTAAGTTTGAATCCTTAACTTCCTTTAGATTTAATTCGTTGCACATACGGCTAATCAAATAATCATTTTCATCACGATTAAGCGTACAAGTTGAGAAAATCAATTGCCCGTTAGGTTTTAGAAAGTTTAAACTATTTTTTATAATCTGTTCTGATATTTCACATACTGTTTTAATATCTGCAAAGCTATGGTTGTATTTTATTTCCGGTTTACTTTTAATTACTCCCCATCCACTACAAGGAGCATCTATTAATATTTTATCAAACTTTAGCGGTAATTCCAAACTGTTTAAACTATTCGTTAAACCCTCGGTATCGCTCGCATCGTTATTTATAACCGTCACATTATCAATTTTATGACGTTGCATATTCTCACGTAACAGCTCAGCGCGGTGTGCATGTAGCTCATTAGCAACGACGTGCTTAGCCTCTAAGGCAAGATGCATTGTCTTATTTCCCGGCGCTGCACACAAATCAAGAATGGTCTCATCCGCTTGACTGTCAACTAATTTTCCAACAAGGTACGATCCTAGGTCCTGAATGATAATATTTCCTTGTTTGAAGTCCTCATGTCCGACGATTGCACTTCCCGTAAAGCGATACAAATCTGTAAATGGTGCGACCGGCTCGAAACTACTAGCGTTACTCAAAGGTTTAACTTGACGCACGAATGTATCTTTTTTCAAGGTATTTGACTCCAGAATTTGTAGGTAATCATTGGGATATTGCTCGATAATTTTCTTAGTGATAAAACGTGGGTGTGAGTATTTTATCGAAATATTCTTTTCCTCATTAGCGAAACTTGGCTCTAGATCTTTAATTTGCTCAACCTTACGCAGGTTCGCATTAACAAACCCACTTGCACTCTTTACGTAACGTTTCGCTAAGTTAACCCCTTCGCTACTTATTACATGAATATCCTTATTTAAAAATCGATATTCAAAAATCTGCATTTTTAAAATTAAACGCACATTTTTATCTATCTTAACTCGACCTACTAACTCGTCTACCAAGTAATCGAGTAATTCATTGTTTTGCACAATCCCATAAACTCGCACCGCTATTTGGTTTACTGGGTATTTCTCACTATCCAAACCTTTTAAAGCCAGGTTTAAATATGTATTTTTTTGCTCATAGTCTTTTAAGATTTGATAACAAATCTTACGCATAAGCCTCCTTTACAAAATGAAAAAAGTTGGAGTATCCAACTTTTAATAATCGCTTGTATTTACATTTCCATTTACGATTGATACTCCACCACTTGTTCCAATACGGTTAGCTCCTGCTTCAATCATAACTTTTGCATCTTCTAGTGTTCTTACACCACCAGATGCTTTGATTTGACATTTGTCACCAACTTCCGCTTTGAATAATTCAATATCAGCTTTAGTTGCACCACCTGTACTAAATCCTGTTGAAGTCTTTACGAAGTCCGCACCAGCACTTAAAATAAGTTTACAAGCCATGCGCTTTTGGTCGTCTGTAAGCAAGCAAGTTTCAATAATTACTTTTAAAACGATGTCTCCACATGCTGCTTTAATTTGACGAATTTCTTCTTCAACTAACTCATTGTTTCCTTCGATTAATGCGGCGATGTTTAGTACCATATCAATCTCAGTTGCCCCTTTAGCAATTGCATCTTTAGTTTCGAATACTTTTGTTGCAGTTGTACTAGCTCCTAGAGGGAAGCCAATTACTGTACACACCTTAACGTCTGTTGCGGCAAGTTCTTTAGCTGCAAGTTCAATCCACGTTGGGTTTACACAAACTGAAGCAAAGTTGTATTCTTTAGCTTCACTAATTAGTTGCTCAATTTCAGCAAGTTTCGTATCCGCCTTTAAAGCAGTGTGGTCAATATATTTATTAATATTCATTTTTAGTTCTCCATTTCTAATATCCCGTCAGAACTATTTCCAACGTATCCCGTTGCTATAAGTGTCACTGAACGCTCATAGTCTTCACTTTCAACTTCATCACGGTAACTTACAATCATTTGAAAGTCATCATATCCTAATTTTGTAACAAGTTGTTCACGTAATAATTCATTTTCTCCTGCAGTAATTGAATTTAAGTTTCCACCTAATAACAAAATAAACTGCTTAGCTCCACGAATTGACACATCTAAGATGTTCGATGTTGTTGCGACATTTAAGGCTTCACGTAAGTTTTCCTCAATTGATAAATCTGGATTCTTCGACTCACCAATTCCCATTACTGCCAGTCCACGATCTGTAAGCGTTGCAATCAAAGCATTTAAGTCGATACTTTGTCCAACTTGTGAGTTCGAGTCTAACATTCTGATTAATGATTCAACTGCAATACGCAGCACATCATCCGGAATGATAAACGCTTCCTCAATAAATTTATCTTCGTGTTCCTCAATTAGTTTTTGGTTGGGAATAACAACTGTAATATCGGCAATTTGATTTAGTTTAGCAATACCTTCTAATGCTTTCTCCATTCTTGTACGCCCTTCAAAGGCAAATGGTTTCGTCACAATTGCAATAGTTAATATTCCTAACTCCTTTGCTAAAGAGGCAATATATGGTGCAGCACCTGTACCAGTACCACCACCCATACCAGAGGCAACGAATATAATATCCGCCCCTTCAATATGTTCTATTAATTCTTCACGAGATTCTTCAGCTGCTGAGCGTCCAATTTCAGGAATCGCTCCCGCTCCTAGACCCTTCGTTAAAGTTTTTCCAATGTGAATTTTTGTTGCAGCACTGGATTGATCTAATGCTTGAGCATCAGTATTAATCGAGTAAGTTTGAATACCTTGCATATTGTTTTTTATAATAAAATCTGCAGTGTTTGAACCACCACCACCAATACCTAATATTTTTATGTTTAAATCGTATGACATATAACCTCCATTACTTAATATTATAACATTTTCATTAAACTATTTCACCATTATTTAGTGGATAATTACTATCTTTTATCACGACACTAACAATCGATCCAATCAATTTTTCACTACCATTAAATTGAACTTTTATGTAGTTTGATGTATGTCCTTCTAATAACCCGTTTTTATTAACACGCTCAACTAATACATCGACAATATCTCCGGTAAATAACTGGGAATACTTGATCGCTAGTTCATCATTTAATTCAATTAAACGGTGCACACGGGCCTTCTTCACATCGTCAGCAACTTGATTTGGCATTTTGGCTGCTGGTGTTCCATTTCGTTTACTATACGGGAAAACGTGAAGTTCATTGAATCCAATCGCGCGTAAGTTGTCGATTGTCTCCGCAAACATCTCATCGGTCTCTCCAGGGAATCCGACAATAATATCGGTTGTTAAAGAGATTGACGGGAAGATTGCTCGCAATTTATCGACGTGCGCTTTAAATTCCTCGACCGTGTAATGACGACGCATATCAGTTAAGATTTGGTTGTGCCCCGCTTGAATCGGCACATGAAGATGATCGGCAAGTTTTGTCGAATTACGCATAACCTCCAACACTTCTGGTGTTATTTGTGAAATTTCGATCGATGAAATTCGAATTCGCTCCAGTCCAGCAATTTGGTCGATATCACGAAGTAAATCAGCAAAGTTATAATCTTCAAAGTCCTCACCGTAACCAGCTGTATGGATTCCCGTCAGCACTACCTCTTTTACCCCTTTGGCAACTAAAGTTTCAATTTGGGAAATCACTAGTTTTGGATCTTGCGAACGCATCAGTCCTCGCGCCCATGGGATAATACAGAAACTACAGAAGTTATTACACCCTTCTTGGATTTTTAAAAATGCTCGAGTTTGCGATTCGAAGCCCGATATTTCTAGACCTTCAAATTGCTTTTGCTCGATGATGTTTTCAACATTGGTAATTGGTGCACGTTCATTTTGAAAATTGCGTACATACTCGACCAATTTTTCGCGACCTTGCGTCCCTAATACAATGTCCACCCCTTCGATCGCTTCGATGTCCTCGGGCGCCATTTGCGCGTAACAACCAATAACTACGGTTACTGCTTCCGGGTTTTGACGAATCACTTTTCTAATTGCTTGACGAGATTTACGATCTCCACTATTTGTTACCGTACAAGTATTAATCACATACACATCAGCAAACTGATCTGGCTCAACTCTTGTGTATCCCTCCTTAGCAAACAACTGCCAAATTGATTCACTCTCGTAGGTATTAACTTTACAACCTAAGGTTTTAATCGCTATTTTCTTCATTATTTTCCTTCCAATATGCTATCGATTATCGACATTCCACTAATGCTCGCTGTTTCAGCGCGGAGAATTCTTTTACCTAACGTAGCTATTTTTACATTGGCAAACTGCGATAATAAATCAATTTCATCATCAGCAATCCCGCCTTCCGGACCGATTAACAGTAAGATTTTTTTCGCTTTAGTAATCTCCGGTTGATATTTTAAAATGTGGTTTGAACGTTCATTTTCATACGCGACTAACACTAAATCAAAGCCTTCGAGATAACTGGCCGACAGTTTTACATTCGCAGCGATTGTCGGAACGATATTTCGACGTGATTGCAAACATGCTCCTTCAATAATTTTCTCAAATTTAGTAATTTTCTTTTGAGCTTTAGTGCTATCAAATTTACTCACATTGCGCTTAAAATTAATTAAATCGATATGCTTAGCTCCTAGCTCGACTGCTTTTTGTACAACAAGTTGGGTATTGTCACCTTTCAGTGGTCCAAATCCTAAAGTTATATGGCAATCAAGTTCATTATTCTCAGGCATTTGCTCAAGCAGTTGTAGCTCAACTGTTGATTTCGTAATTGCGACAATCTCCGTTTTAGCCACTTCGGTGTCATTTACTAAATATACTTCATCACCTATTTTAGAGCGAAGTACAATCGCCAGATGGTGATACTTTTCTTTATCGTCGATGACCATCTTTGCGGTGAACGGTCCTTTATAAAAAACTCTTAACATTCAATCCTTTCTAACAGCTCTAATATAATTTGATTCGATATGTAATAAAACTGCGGTTTTAAACGAATTTGGTTTTGATTATAATCAAATTTATCATTTAAAAACTCCGATTTCTTCACATATTCTAACAGCTCATTTGCGACCTCAATATATTGATAGTAACGCATTCCGAGCATTATTGCTTCAAAAGCGACATCCGCTTCCGTTAACCGTTCGGTTGTTTTCACCGGGAGGTTACCGCCATTGATTGTATCGATATAGCCACGCAAGCTATACGTATTTGTATAGCGTTGATCGGCAAGAAATCCACTACTACTAAGACCCACACCGTAATATTCGTTGCGCGTCCAATAATGAATGTTATGAAGCGATTGCTTTCCGGGCTTCGCATAATTGCTTATCTCATATTGGCTAAAGCCACTTTGCTCAAGCCGACGTTGAATATAATTATACATTTCACTTTCATAATCCTCGGTCCAATACTCGTGATTAGCTTGCGATAGAATCGTATGCTCCTCAAAAATTAACCCATAGTATGAAACATGATCCAAATTGTACTGGTCAATAAAATCTAGGGTCTGCTCAACATCTGCACGCGTTTGATTCGGTAGGTTAAACATAAAATCGACACTCACGTTATCAAAGCGGTGCTGGGCGGTCTCGACAGCCGTGCGGACATCAGCTGCAGAGTGTTTTCGTTTTAAACTTGTTAATATTTCATCATTTAAAGTTTGAGCACCGATGCTTAGACGATTAACGTGGTTGCTTTTTAAAAAATCTAAAAATTCTGCGGTTACATCATCGGGGTTTAATTCAAAACTAAACTCAGCAATTGTTGTTAAATCCAAGTGTTGCTTTAACTTATCAAATAGTTTAGTTAACTGCTTTTGATTTAAACTACTTGGCGTTCCCCCACCAATATATATTGTATTAACATCAAGAAAAGGCGCATACATATCAATTTCTTTTGCTAAGGCATCAATATATTCATCTACAGGTTGGTTTTGGATATACTTCTTTCCAAAATCACAATAACTACAAATATACTTGCAAAATGGAATGTGAATGTAAAGCCCTTTGTTCATATTACTCCTAATATTTATGATATAATTCAATTATTTGATTAAATGCCTGATCTAATTCAAGTCGCTCTTGACTTAATATCGATTCACATTTAACATACTTAAGTTTAGCACGATTATATGTATCCGTGCTAAACTTATCTTTATTATTTACTACAAATTTATACATTTGAAACTGCGCATCTGCATTTAAAGTTTGTTGTTTTTGTTGATACTTTAAAAACGTTTCACTGTTGATAATCGCATCGATACTATCCTTTAAGATTTGCAGCTTTTCGTTCACGTTTTTTCTCCTTAATACTTACTCGCGAAACTGGAATTGTTAAAAACACTCCTAGTGTTAAAAATAAGTATGAGTTGATTCCGGTTGAAATAAATGGAAGCGTTACTCCGGTCATTGGAATTACTCCCGATACTCCTCCGATATTAATAAATGTTTGCGTTAGTAATAAAATCCCAAATCCGTAACAATATAGCATTCCAAAACGTTCGTGAGCAGTATTCCCAATGCTGATTGCAACTAAAGAAATCGCCACTAAAATCGCAATGGTAAACGCCGCTCCAAACAATCCTAGTTCTTCACAGATGGTTGCGAAAATAAAGTCCGAACCCGGTTGCGTTAAATAACCTGCTTTTTGAATTCCACTCATAAATCCCGAACCAAATAATCCACCGTTTGAAATCGCGACATAGGAGTTAATCAGCTGATACCCCGAACCTTGAACATCGATGAATGGATCAAGCCACACATAAATACGTGATTTTTGATAATCTTGCAGCAAACTAAATCCTAACAACCCTAGAACTGCTACTCCTCCAGAGGCCATCATTAGTTCCTTAATATTTTGTCCATTTACTAGTAGTAAAAAGAAAATTACTAATAAACAAATCATCGCTCCACCAAAATCGGGTTGAACCATTAATAGGATTATTCCAATTCCGGGAATCGCCAGTTTTTTAATACTATCAACTATTGTTTCCGTCGGCTTAACTGATGAGAATATTTTAGCAAAATATAGTAATAATGCTATTTTATAGAGTTCTAGCGGTTGAAAATCAACGGGCCCAAGTGGAATAACCATACGCGCTCCACCACGAACCGAGTCACTACCAATTACTAATACTAACGCAAGCGATACAAGCGATATGTACATAAGCATTTTACTAAAACGCTTCATCAACTGATAGGTATTGATTTTCTTGGAAACCATAAATACATAAGTACCCATAATCCCTAAAATGATTATAATAATTATTTGCGATGCCAATTCTTTAAAGGCATTTCCGCCGTTAATCGTTACATTAACGTATGTAGCACTAAAGGCCATTGCCGCACCGTAAACGCTGACAATTAGCCATAGTAGCACGATAACATGATGCTTTTTCATTATACTTTTAAGTATCCACGAATTGCGATTACACTACCAGTTGATCCAATTAGCATTCCGACAACCGGAATTGTTACAAGGACACTAGTACTTAAACTTTCAGCTGGAATTAGTGATGTTCTTAAAAAGGTAATTGCATCAAGATCTAATGCATATCCATATCCGTATGCTGATAACACATAAGCTGCGACACCACCAATAAGTCCAATGATCATTCCTTCAACGATAAATGGTGCACGGATATACCACGACTTAGCTCCAACTAATCGCATGATTGCAATTTCGCGACGTCTTGCATTAATTGTTAATTTTACGGTATTTGTGATTAAGAAGACTGTTATTACAAGTAAGGTAATTGACGCAAAGTTAGATATTAACTTAATAAAATCAAGAGTTTTTATCAGTGAGTCTGTTCCTTCTTCCGCTCCATAGTCAGCTGATTCAACTCCGTCAATTGCACTAATACTTTCCGTAGCAGTTTTCATTGCATTGGTTTTTGTTTCTTCGTTGTCGATCTCTACTAAGTTGACAATGAACACATCCTTAAGCGGGTTATCTTCTGACATGTATTCTAAGATTAAATCTCCATCCTCGAATGTTCCCGCTAAGTTTGCTAGTTCATCTTCTTTTGAAGAAAAGACAATTGAACTAACATTATCTAAACCTTCAATTTGACTTTGGATATCATCCTTTTGTGCTTGTTGTAAATTATCATCTAAATAGACGTTGATACGTAAGCTTTGGAAGACATTTTCGGTAATGTAAGATACGTTTAGCGCTAGAATAATTGTTCCTGATAATACTAGTAGTGTAAGTGTTACTAAAATGATTGACGCAATCGACATTGAGAAGTTTCGATATAAACTTTGAAGTGCTGTCTTTAAACTATTCATATATATATTCTCCTTCTCCTTCGTTTGAAATACGACCATTTTTCATTAGCACTACGCGGTGCTTATATTTATTTACAATCCCCACATCGTGAGTTGCCATAAGTACTGTCGTTCCATTCTCGTTGATGTCCGTAATAATTTCCATAATTTGGATTGCATTCTCTGGATCTAAATTTCCAGTTGGCTCATCACAAACTAAAATGCTTGGCTCATCAACAATTGCTCGAGCAATTGCGGCACGTTGTTGTTGCCCACCACTAAGTTCATTCGGATACTTATCTTTATGTGAAGCGATACCTACTTGACGTAAAACTTTTAATACTTGTTCATGTTTTTTCTTACGTGGATATCCGGTTACATCTAAACTGAATTTAACATTTTCATAAATTGTTTTATCCGGAAGTAATTTGAAGTCCTGGAAAACAACTCCGACTTTACGACGTAGTTCTGGGAGGTGACGTTGACGTAATTTAGTTACATTTTTATCAAGAACCGTCAGCGTTCCCTTGCTGTTTTTTGACTCACGGTATATCATTTTTATTAACGATGATTTCCCCGCACCAGATGCCCCTACGAAATAAACGAATTCTCCTTCATGGATTTTAATATTAATATCACGAAGGATTTGTTCACGTTCAATTTTTAAATCAACGTTTTCAAAGTTAATAACAACTGGTTTTCCAGTCGTATCCATACTAAATGACATCAGTTCTTTATCTAACTCATCTTCAATTTCCGTAATTTTACGCACAGGTTCTGTACTTTTCGGAACTTCAGCTTCTTTGGACTCATCTTTTAAGTAGTCAAAATCCTTATATTCAACTGTACGGTCCATCTCCGCTTTGTACATCTCGGCAATTTTCTTCTTTTTATATTCTTCATCAATTGTTAAATTTAATCGATTTTCTAAATCTTTAGACTTTTCTTGAGTTAACTTGATTTCCTCAGTCTTAGTCGCTTGATTTAAAAGCTGTTCGATTAAATCTTCATTTGATGTTTGTAATTTTTTATCATTGTTGTCCATCATTCTCCTAGTTTACAAGGTTTTTGTATAAAAATTGTTCTATTTCACCACCGAGTACCTTTTCCGGTTGTGAACTTTCACATCCATTCTCATGATCCTTGACCATCTTGTACGGATGCAGTACATACGAACGTTTCTGAGAACCAAAACTAATTTCCGAAGAATTACTATTAAGTTCATCACGCTGTTTGTTTCGTTTCTCTTGTTCTAATGTATATAGCTTTATTTTTAAAATTTTCATCGCCATTTCTCGGTTTTGAATCTGACTTCGTTCATTTTGACAAGAAACAACAGTCCCAGTTGGAACGTGGGTAATACGCACGGCAGAATCTGTAGTATTAACACTTTGTCCTCCCGCTCCTGATGAGCGGAACGTATCAATTTTCAAATCGCTTTGATTGATTTCAATTTCAATTTTATCATCGATTAGCGGTGAAACTTTAACTGCGGCAAACGAAGTGTGGCGACGATTTTGGGAATCGAACGGTGAAATTCGTACTAGACGATGAATTCCGGTCTCCAAACGCAACTTACCATATAAGTTGGTTCCCCGAATTTCAATCATCGCATTCTTGATTCCAGCACCATCTCCTGGTTGATAGTTTAGTACATTATATTTAAGACCATTACGCTCTGCGTAACGAACATACATGTTATACAGCATATTCGCCCAGTCTTGGGATTCGGTTCCACCAGCACCAGGATTAAATTCAATTAAAACATCACTATCATCGAATTCCCCGTTAAGTAGGGTCTCGAGTTCAAAGCTCGTATATTTTGAACTTAATTCTGTAAAACTGGCATTCAGCTCTTCTAAGGTTACTAATTCCTCGGCAACCCACTCGAGCATCACCTCGAAATCATCAAGCATTGTTGTTAATTGTTGTTTATCAGCAGCGAGTGATTTAAGTTTATTTTGCTTTTTTAAGTACAAAGAAGCAGTTTTGGGATTGTCCCAAAAACCGCTCTTACTCGTTTCCTCTTCAATTGTACTGAGCTCGCTGTCAATGCTTTTAACATTGTCTTTTTCAAATATATCATTTAATTTATCAACAATTTGTGCATATTCTTTCTTTAGCTCATATAATTCCATACTATTTCCCGTGACACTCTTTATATTTTTTACCGCTACCACATGGACATTTTTCATTACGACCAATTTTTTGCTCATTTACAATAGTCTTGTATTCCCCACCTACTGTTTCACTGTGGCTTGCTGCTAATTTATTCATTGATGCTTCACGTTCAGAGTTTGTTTTAATTTTACTTAGTAAGATATATTTAATCATATCTCTTTCTACAGTACCTAACATCTCTTCAAACATTCTACGACCTTCACGTTGGTATTCGTGTAATGGGTCAACTTGACCGTATCCACGAAGACCGATTGATTGTCTTAATACTTGCATTTCATCAATATGTGAAATCCAGTTCTCATCAAAGATTTTTAAACAAACAGTTTTTAAGAAACTATCGAAGTCATCTTGTCCCATAAACCCAAGTTTACGATCAAGTTCAGCGTTTGCAACTTCAATTAATTTAGCTGTTAAGTCACCTTCTAAATCAAAGTCGATTTTCTTGATGATTGTCGTTTCAATTGAACTACGTAAAATATCTTCATCTTTTGTTGTTTCGAAGTAATCAACAATTCCTTTAACGTAGTCGCTGATGATTTCTTTAACGTCTGTTAAAATCGAATCATTCGTTAGAATGTAATCACGTTGACTATAAACAACTTCACGTTGTTCACGCATTACGTCATCATATTTTAATACTGTTTTACGTGATTCATAGTTAACACTCTCAACACGTTTTTGCGTAGCTGCAACTGCTTTTGTTAATCGTTTCTCTGAAATAGCTTGGTTATCGAATCCACCTTTATCTAATAAAAGTTTAATCATTGGCGATACATAACGCTTCATTAAGTCATCTTCAAACGATACGAAGAATGCACTTTCTCCAGCGTCCCCTTGACGTCCACTACGACCACGTAGCTGATCATCAATACGACGAGATTCGTGACGTTCTGTACCAATAATTAATAACCCGGCAGGGTTTACAACATCGTTAGTAATTTCTGATGTAAATGTTGGAAGATCTTTAACTTCTTGTGCAAGTTTAATATCTGTCCCACGTCCAGCCATGTTTGTTGCAATCGTAATTGCTCCTAATTGTCCGGCGTTTTCAACAATTAATGCCTCTTCAGCATTGTTTTTCGCATTTAATACTGTCGCTTTAATTCCTGATTTGTGTAAGAATTCAGCAATTCTTTCACTTGATTCAATCGCAACTGTACCAATTAAGATTGGTTGTCCGACTTTATGACGTTCTTTAATTAATTTAATCATAAAATCAAATTTATCTTGTTCTTTAATGAAAATTGTATCTTCACGATCAACACGAATAATCGGAACGTTTGTTGGAATACAAATTACATCAAGACCATATGTTTTTTGGAATTCTTCCTCTTCAGTTTTGGCAGTACCTGTCATCCCTGATAAGTTTTCGAAAAGTCTAAAGAAGTTTTGGAATGTGATTGTAGCAAGCGTTCTTGTTTGCTTTTGCGTCTCTACATGTTCTTTAGCTTCTAGCGCTTGATGTAAACCATCACTAAATACACGTCCATCCATTAAACGTCCTGTAAATGAGTCAACAATTACAACTTTCCCATCTCTAACTACATAATCAATTTCATTATGCATACAGTAGTTAGCTTTTAAAGATTGATTAATAGCATGTAACATTTGAGAGTTATGTAAATCGAATAAATTTCCTCTAACTAAACTTTTTTCGATTTTATCGATACCATTGTTCGTTAGGTTTGCAAGTTTATCTTTTAAATCAATAACGTAGTCTTCACCCTCTTTGAAGTTCTTCACTACAGCATCAACTTGACTATATACTTCTAATACTTTTTTTTCTTGTCCTGAAATAATAAGTGGCGTACGAGCCTCATCAATTAAGATTGAGTCCACCTCATCTACAACGGCATATGCAAGTTCACCAAGAACTCGATCTTCAAATTTAAATGCCATATTATCACGAAGGTAATCAAACCCTAGTTCGTTGTTTGTAACATAAGTAATATCTTTACTGTATGCTTCACGTTTTTCGTCTTTTGAAAGTTCACGGTCACTATACCCAACAGATAGACCAAGGAAATTATATAATACTCCCATTTCCGTTGCATCACGTTTCGCTAAATAGTCGTTTACTGTAACAACATAAACTCCACGCTCATCTAAAGCCATAAAATAAGTAGCTAATGTTGACATTAACGTTTTACCTTCTCCGGTCTTCATTTCCGCAATATTATTGTCTATTAACGTTAACGCTCCCATAACTTGAACCTTAAATGGTGTCATTCCCAGTGAACGCGTAGCAGCTTCTCGTACTGTTGCTAGTGCTTCAACTTTGAAACTTTCTTTATTCTCACCATTTGCGATTCTTTGCTTGAATTCAGCAGTTTTCGCTTTTAGCTGTTCATCACTTAAATTCTTGAATTCTTCTTCAAGTTTTAATACTTCATCCGCAACTGATTCATAGCGTTTTAAGTATTGTTTATCAATATCAAATAAGCTTTTAATTTTCTTCATTATATACTCTCCTATTATTCACCATTACATTATATCAAAAAAATGTTTAAAATACTAGAAATATCAAGATTAATGTTGTTTAACTAATGCAAACGTAAAACTACTACTCGACTCCAATTCTTAAACTTTGTCAAATTATTTCTTAGTTTTGATTTAACGCTGTTGTAATTTTTCTTCAACCCTTGTGATTATGTGGTTATTTGGTGCTAAACCACCAATGCCCATTTCTCCCGATGCTAGCATGCATTCTACCGGTGGAACTTCGGTGTATCCATCCGCTTTTAATACTTGTAAATTGCTTTGAAACCTTTTGTTGGTGTACATATTATCATTCATCGCCGGGCAGATTAACACCTTATTCGGATTGGCGACTAATAACATTGCTGTAAGCATGTTATCAGCGATTCCATGGGCAATCTTCGCAATCGAGTTTGCACTTGCTGGAGCCACGACAATCACATCAGCGTCCAACGCATCTTGGACGTGGGTAATGCGATGATCAAAACTATCAAAAACATCGATGTGGACATTCTTTTTTGATAATATCTCCAAGGTTAGGGGGCTAACAAATTTACTGGCACTTTTGGTCATCACCACCTGAACATCGTACTCAACTGTTAATTCCTCAACTAACATCGTCGTTTTATGTGCAGCAACACTACCACAAACTGCTAATAATATTTTCTTTTTCATCTTTGAAACTCCTTTTATTTGATATAGCGATTTCGCTCTAGTAAATCATTATAATACTGTGGTCTTGCACCGATAACATTTAGATATAGCAAATCCAAAATAGCTAGGCTACTAAAACGCGAAGAAATCGAGTACGTTCGCATACTATTGTCACTACTACTTAGTTCAATGACATAGTCTAAAAATGGATATTCAATATTTTTATTATTCGTAATTAAGACCGTTTTCGCTCCATTGTTTTTGCTTAGTTGCAAATTAGCTAAAACCTCGTGAGTTAAACCAGAATAACTTAAACCGATGCTCAGTTGATCGTCCTCACTGTTAACCGCTTCGACAAACTGAAAGTGCGTATCGCTATGATAGGTTACATCAAACTTGATCCTTGCTAGTTTTTGGGCAAAATCGGTAATGACCGTATGACTTCCGCCGACCGCAAAAAAATTAATTTTACGAGAATTCTCAATCTCTTGACTAACCGCTATTAATAACTCATCATTAACATCGTTTAAGGTTGTACTAAGTGACTGGATAATATCGTGATAGTACTTCTTCGCACTAATATTCGCATATTTATGTGAAGATACTTCATTGGTAACCAGTTCTTGCGCTAGGTAAATCTTCAATTGGGAAAATCCATCTAAACCTAACATCTTAGCTAAACGAGTTGCACTTGCAACACTTATATATAAGTCTTCACAAATTTTACTAATTTTAAGTTCGGCAATATCCCCGTTATATTCTAATAAATATTTAGCAAGCAAACCCATGTTACTGTTATCCTTACTAATAACTTCTAACTTTGGTATTATATTTTTCACAGTTCACCTTTCAAAATTCTTATACCAATTATAACATAATCAGCGGTAACTGCCCGTGGTTTTAAATATTTAAAACCTAAGTGATAAAATCGCATCACTTAGGTTTAAGATTATTTTATTTGATTGTTAAAACCAACAATTATTTGCGCCGAAGCGATGAATCTTTCATACTCTTCCTCAGTCATTGGTGGCAATTCGCTCGACTTGTATCCCTCAGCACCAACAGCTACTTCGGTTGGAATAAAGACTTCACCAACCTCCGGAATATCAACGCAATTTGTTACAAGTAAGCGTTCGTTACTGTCAGAAATGATTGCCTCGACTATTTTGGTAATACTACTTCCAATTCCAAATTCAGTTGCTCCTTTTGCTTGGAAAATGTTTAATCCAGCTAAAGTAACTTTTTTAGTAATTTCTTGCAAATCAAGGTTAAGATTATTTTCATTTAAATAATCGTTTAGAGGTTTTCCATCAATTTTTACTAAACTGTATAATGGAACGATACTATTACCGTGCTCACCGATTGATAAACTTTCAATTAGATGCGGTTTTACTCCTAAAGCATCGCTTAACTCATATTTTAAACGAGCGTTATCTAAAACTGTTCCCGTCCCGATTACTTTGTGCGGTTCAATATGTCCATGTTTAGCTACTACTGCACTCATCACATCAACTGGATTAGAAGCGATAACATAAACCCCATTAAATCCTACGGCTTTTGCTGAATCGACAATTGAGTCGATAATTTTTTGGCTAGAATCAAATAACTCGAGACGATCAACAACTTTAGTCATTGGCGCACCAGCGGTAATGACCATGATTTGCGCATCACTAATCTGCTCGTAGCCTCCGGCGATAACTTCGGTTTTACTGCCACTTATAATCATTGCTTCTTGTATATCACGAGCTTGCATTTGTGCTAAATCATTATTGTAATCAATTGCGACAATTTGATCAACAACTTGATTAATCCCAATGCTATATGCTGCAGCTCCACCAACTCTTCCCATTCCGACAATTGCTATTTTTCTCATAATCTTTGTATAATCCAAAAACTATTATACGCTCCTTTCTATATTTTGCTATTTCTTTTATTTCTATTTATATCAACATTATACTACTAGTTTACAATTGATGTCTATAATTAATTTAAAAAAAAGTGAAAAACTAAATATTGATTAGTTCAATATCTAGTCATATTTTCTTATTAAACTTTTTTCGCAATATCTCTACTGGTAAATATTGAAACTGGCTTGCCATTTATTTCCCAAACAATCTTTGTATCACATAAAACTGGCGCATCAATTTCGATTGTTTTTAAATACCCGATAAACTCATCAACATCATCTTTAGCCACATACTCACTGGCATAAACCGGAACCACCGGAATTTCTCCGCCATTAACTTTAACGGTAGTTGTAAGCATTCGTTTTGGCAAAATTAATTCTTGGGTTAAATACTCCGGACCACGCTTGCATCCATTGTTGGTAATAATTAATTCCTCACCTTGATATTCATATTGCAAATGACAACCGCGAGGGCAGACAATACATACTTTTTCCATCGTTACTCCTTCACAAAGACTTTTATCTGTTTACTATCGGCATCAACTTTCGCTAAACTAAGTCGCACACTTTCCATCTCCGCTGGTAGTAAAATTTGCTTTTTAATAGATCGAACTTCAACATCATCGACAGTGATAACCACTTGACAATCACTCATCGGCTTTTTCACTCTAAAGAACAGTTCGACACTTTTATCCGAATTGGCTAAGTTGAGGCTTTGGGGCATAACATAGCCGACATTATCACCTTCACAAATTTCGACAAGATGCTGTTCAGCGACCATCGCTCCATGCAAATACTTACCAACATATTTTCCAACAATCTCCGACTCTTTGGAAACATAGTCGACTAGGTCGTGCACATGCAAACTGTTTCCACACACAAAGATTCCCGGTATCGAAGTTTGATATGTGGAATCGATCACCACACTCTTTGTTCGCGGGTCTAAATCTAAGTCGAGTTTTTCCATTAGCTCTGTTACCGGAATTAGTCCCACTGCTAGAAGCAGCGTATCACACGCAAATTGCTTTTCTGTCCCACTGATTGGTTGGAACTTATCATCAACCTCAGCAATAGTTATTGACTCGAGGTTTTGATCACCACAAGTTTCGATCACAGTGTGCGATAAATACAGGGGAATATCAAAGTCTTCAAGGCAAGTTACAATGTTTCGCATCAGTCCATTAGAATAGGACATCAGTTCCGCGACACCGATTACCTCAGCACCTTCAAGCGTCATTCGGCGAGCCATAATCAACCCGATGTCCCCACTTCCAAGGATAAATACTTTCTTCCCAACTAACGATCCATATACATTCATATATTTTTGGGCCACTCCAGCATTGTAAATACCATTTAGTCTTTTTCCAGGAAGTCTAATCATGCTCGCATGACGTTCATAACTTCCAACCCCTAAGACAATTGCCTTAGCTTTCAACCACGCCTTTTGCTCAAGCGTCGACACCAAGACTTCCTTATCCGAGTTTATATCTAAAACAAACGAGTTTAAACTAACTTCGATCTCCGGACGCTTTTCAATTTCTTTCTTTAAACGATTTGCATAAGTTGGACCACTCATCTCCTCTTTGAAGTAATGTAAACCAAACCCCAGGTGGATACATTGATTCAAAATTCCGCCTAACTCATTTTCGCGTTCAATAATCAGGATATTACGAACTCCACTATCATAACTACTTATCGCCGCGCTCATTCCAGCGGCACCACCACCAATTACAATTAGATCATACGCTCTCATCTTTACTCCCTTTAAGTACAATTGTTTGTTTACCACTTCGTGAGATATCAGTGATATCGACACCTAACTCATCGGCTAATATTCGTACAACTTCAGTTTCACAAAATCCGCCTTGACACATCCCGAGCATTGGGCGAATTCTAAATTTTATTCCCGTCAGGTTTTTCGCACCATTTTGTTTGCGGATTGCATCACGAATTTCCCCTTTAGAAACTTGCTCACAACGACAAATAATCTTTCCATACAATTGATTTTGCTTGATCATTTGATTTTGTGTTGCTAGATCATACTCCGCCATTTTTACATAACGTGGTCGCTCGTTTTGATAGTCACTTGACAGTTCCGGATTTAATAAATTTACCACCCAATCACTTGCTTCTTTAGCCAGCGCTGGAGCTGAAGCAATCCCCGGGGAATCGATTGCGACTAAGTTAAACATTTTCTGGGTTTGGTTACAAGGGGCAAGATAAAAATCGCCATTGTTACCACTGCTACGTAATCCCGCATATGTCTTAATAATATCCGTTGGGAATTTAGCGATGATTCGTTGCGTGTTCGCTTGGACAAATCCAAGTCCACTTGCGCTCGTTGAATCATCATTACGATCCTCTTGATATACTCCATTTGGTCCTAATAGGACATTTCCATGAGTTGTCGGAACGGCAAGAACTCCTTTACCATTTTCATTTGGAACCGGATAGATTACACTGGAAACTACCGGTTTAATATTATTAGTTACAAAGTACTCTCCTCGTTTAGGTTTAAGGGTGATAGCAAATTCTTTATCGACCATTTTCGCAATAAGATCGCTGTTCATCCCCGCGCAGTTGATTACACACTCACAATTAATTGTTTCTCGATCTGTTTCAATAGAGTAACTCGCGCCATCATGTGTAATCGCTTTAACTTCCGTGTTATACTCGACCTTAACATCGTTGTTCATTGCCCGCTCTAAACAAGCAACAGTTAGTTCTGTTGGATATATAACGGCTGTTGTCGGCATTGCCAACGCATATTTGATATTTAAAGAGACGTGAGGTTCACGACTTCGTAGCGTATCCCCCGAAATTATCTCACACTCAATATCACGTTCCTGACCATTTTTTAATAACTTTTTTAAGTGTTCAAGTTCCTGCTCATCACTCGCACAAACATAACCTCCGCACTCGAGATAATCGACATTTAAATCATTGCATAACCCTTTCATCATTCGGTTACCTAAGACATTATATTTAGCTTTTTGGCTCCCAGATTTAGGATCGATTCCGCTGTGAACAATTGCCGATGATGACATCGATTGTTCAAGTCCGCTATCACACCCTTTTTCTAAAACTAAGGTATTTAGTTTATATTTTGCTAAGTTATCAGCAATCGTGCTCCCAAGTATACCCGCACCAATTATTACAACATCATATTTCATATCGCCTCCATACTTAAATTGTATTACATAATATCAGCGTTTTTGAAATAGTTTTCTTTTTAAATACAATTCAAAAAATTTGTATCTAAATTTGTATTTTAAGCGATAATTGCTGCAATAGAAATTAAAAAAAGTTCGACGTAATTGTCGAACTACTGATGTGATTATCAGCCAAAGTGAAGGTGATTAACACCGAGCTGATGTTAATAGAGGGGCTGAGTCATATTTAGCTTTACATCATATTTAAACGAATCTACTAATAGAAATGTATGGGTAAATTCGACAACCTCATCACCCTCATAGCTTAAGCGATCGATTCGCATAACATTTCCATAACTGGTATTTAAAAACTTACTATATTCACGATCGATGTGACTGATCATAATTTGTTCATTTGCACTGGTTAAATTTAAATTGAAGTCCGTTCCTAAAACCGCATAGAGGCGATTATTATTGAGTTTAGTAAAATCAAGGTTACGAAATCGCTCAAAATTTAGATAATTACACTGAAGGATCACATCACAACCAGTGCTTTTATCAACCTTCTTACGGATAATTTCAATTACCTTATCACCACTGTTTAGATTAAACTTATTAGCTACTTCATCAGAAGCAATGCAGATTCGACCAGAAAGTAATTGATTGTCCAATTCAATTCCGGATTGTTGCAATTGATAATCGTATGAATATATCCCTTGCAAATAAAGTGAATGCCGATCATTGGTGAAATAGATACCTTTTCCTTGAATTGAGTATATCAAGTTATCTTCTCTTAAAATATCAATTGCTTTTAAGATCGTTGTTCTTGAAACAAAATACTTTTTTTGCAATTCACGCTGGGTTGGTAGCTGGTTGCTCGCATTTATTTTGCCATCTTTTAAATAGTCATTTATTATTTTCTGTGAAATAATTACTGGTAATTTTTTTTTCATTATTTAAATTGTTGAGCTGCTTTAATTGCTTTTTTCCAACCCGTGTATAACGCTTCACGCTTTTCATCAGAAATAGTCGGATTAAACTCTGCTTCTTTTTTCCAAATATTAATTAGTTCGTTTTTATCTTTCCATACACCAGCTCCAAGTCCGGCTAAGAACGCTGCTCCCAGTGCCGTAGTTTCAATGTTCTCTGGACGCTCGACAACAACATCCATAATCTCCGACTGGAATTGCATCATAAAGTTGTTTAAAGTCGCTCCTCCATCAACGCGTAGTACCGGAATCTTAGTTTGTGACTCTTCAATCATCACATCAATAACGTCACGTGACTGATAACAAATACTCTCTAAAGTCGCTTTAATTAAGTCATTCTTTGTTGATCCACGCGTTAAGCCAAAGATTGCACCACGTACATCGGTATCCCAATACGGTGTACCTAACCCAACAAACGCGGGAACTACATATACACCACTATCTTCGTTGGCATTTAGAGCACATGCTTCACTTTCAGAAGCGGAATCGATTAGTTCTAAACCATCACGCACCCACTGAATTGCACTACCACCAACAAATACACTTCCCTCTAGTGCATAGTTGACTTTACCATCTAATCCCCAGGCGATTGTTGTTAACAATCCGTTGTGTGATTTGATTGGGGTTTCTCCGGTATTCATCAGCATGAAGCAACCAGTCCCGTATGTGTTTTTAACCATTCCTTCTTCAAAACAAAGTTGTCCAAATAATGCTGCATGTTGATCTCCAGCGACACCAGTTATCGGTACGCGATTACCAAAGAAATGAGCAGGAACTGTTGTTCCAAAATCACCACTTGATGGTTTAACAGTTGCTAACATACTTTTTGGAATGTCTAAAATGTCCAGAATTTCTTGATCCCACTCTAGATCAAAGATATTGTACAGCATTGTTCGCGATGCGTTGGTATAGTCAGTTACATGTGATGCCCCATCTGTTAGTTTCCAAATTAGCCACGTATCGATTGTTCCAAATAACAAGTCACCATTTTCAGCTTTTTCACGTGCTCCTTCAACGTTGTCTAAAATCCATTTAATTTTAGTTCCAGAAAAATAAGAATCAATCTTTAGACCAGTTTTATCTTTAATTAGCTGTTCGTGTCCATCGCTGATTAGCTGTTCACAAACGTATTGACTTTGGCGCGATTGCCAAACAAGGGCATTATATACCGGCACTCCAGTATTTTTATCCCATACAACCGTGGTTTCACGTTGGTTAGTAATTCCAATTGCGGTTACATCCGTTGCCGCAATTTGTTCGGTAATTAATGCTTCAGCCATTACTCCTAAAGTTTTAATCCAAATTTCATTAGCATCGTGTTCGACCCATCCTGGCTTCGGAAAATGTTGCGTAAACTCCTTTTGCGAAACTGATACAACATTAGCATTTTGGTCGTAGATTACTGCACGTGTAGAAGTTGTTCCTTGATCGATTGACATTATATATTTCATATTTTCTCCTTATATCATAATTGTAAATAATAATACTGCAAGCGCACTACCAATTAGTGGTCCAAACACCGGAACGTGTTGGTACCAAAAATTAGCTGGTCCCTTCTTCGGGTGCTTAACGAATAACGCATATGTAAGTCGTGGCCCTAGATCACGAGCTGGATTGATTGCGTAACCTGTGATATTCCCTAAAGCAATACCAATTGCGACTACAACAAGCGGGACAAATATCGGTGCTAAGTCGGTGTATAACGTAGTTCCGAGTATAAATAAAACCAGTAAGAATGTTCCGACTATTTCCGATAAGTAGTTACGAGGAATGTTTTTGATTGTTGGTCCAGTTGCAAATATTCCTACTAGTTCACCACTTTGATTTTCTTTAAAGTAGTCGTAATACAGTTGATACATAAGAAATGAACCAGTCATCGCACCTAGAATTTGAGCAACAACATATCCACAAAATAATCCGAAACTAAGGCTACCATTTAATAAAAACGCAAGACTGACTGCTGGATTTAAATGCCCACCAGAAATTGGTATCGTAATTAACGCCCCAGCAAGTACTGCAAATCCCCAGCCCAGTGTAATAAACACCCAGCCCGAATCTTTGGCCGGTGACTTATCGAGTGTCACGGCGGCGCACGTTCCTGTACCAATTAGGATTAAAATAAGTGTACCAATAAATTCAGCGAGTATCATTTGAAATTGTGTAAATTCTGCCATTTTATTTCCTCCCTCTTTCAACGCGTATATTATAACGTTTTTGTCTTGACAAGTGTAAACAATTACGTGACAAAGGAGCAAAAATACAAATCAAACAACTTATCCCCAAAAATCGAAAAATAATTTAATTTAATACCCAATTATAGGGAAATATTTTTCTAAAATGTGCCACAAAGTATATATTAGTTAAATGATATTATCACTCGGTTCTAATGCAGTTGAATCACATTTTAAACGCTCTTTACCAACCTGTGGTTTAATTCAACTTAAGCATGATTATTTACTTCATATCGATATCTAAATAAAGACACACAAATCAAGTTAGATTCGTGTGTCTTTTTATTTTCGATTATACTACTGCTTTATCACAAATTTGCGCGTTGAATTTTAATTAATAAACTGATTAACAAATTCTACATCTTCGTCAGTTCCGGCAAATTCAAAGCGTCTAACAATCGGAACATCGTATTCCAAGGAAATCGTCTCAGCTACTAGCGTATAATCATCTCCATACGCTTTATCACCACTTGCTGCTACTCCTAAACATTTATCACCGTGTGTTTCCATAAAGTCTTCAATTTCATAAGGAATCTCTCCAGCATCAGGTGAGAATGTAATTAATAAAAATTCTTCATCGATTGTCTCATCCCCAGTTACTATTTCTAATGGATCTACTGTATCTAACTTACTGACAAAGTTTCGGACATTCCCAGTAAGTGTCATATATGCTACTTTCATAATAGTGCCTCCTAAATTTATTCTTACACCTATTATACCTTATTTATAAAAATTATATATAAGAATGCGTAGTAAACAAATTAGGCTGATACTATTCAACTGATTTAAGTGCTTCGAGCATATCTACCTTCGTTAAACGGAAGTGAATAATTATTCCTAAAACTACTAAAACGGCAATAATTAAAATCGCGGGTGCAATAAATGCAATTATTGCTACATGTTGATCAAACATCATATTAAGTGGGGCAACAGTCTTCATCATAAATAGGTGAATGATGCGACCCAGTCCGTATCCAACTATGATTCCAATAATTGAAAGGAGCATTGTCTCACGATAAATATACAATGTTACTTCTTTGTCATAATACCCTAAAACTTTTGTTGTCGATAGTTCACGCATTCGCTCACTTACGTTTATATTCGTAATATTGTACAAGATAACCACAGCTAATAATACCGATAGGACAATCAGCAGCTTCATTACACTATTTAAAGATGTTGCAATATTTTCAACTTGGTAGATTAAACTGGCGTTTTGTAATACCGTTTGGACCCCATCGAGTTTCATTAAATCAATTGCCATCTGCTCAATATTGCTCGGACTATTGTCTTTTAATTTAAAAACAATTGAATTATTAACTGGTGTTTCACCAAAGGCCTCGCGATATGTATCTTCTGTCGCAAACAGGAAGTGCCCAGCATACATTTCAATAATTCCTCCCACCTTTAATTCTACGGGAATATTCTCGGCTGAGTTTACCGTAAAGGTATCACCTTGATTTATTTCAAGTGCCGTAGCAAGACGTTCATTAATAAATACTTCACCATCATTAAGCTTTAACGTTTCTCCAGTCTTGCGATCTCTAAACTGCACATAATTATTTTCATTAGTTCCAACCATCATCGTGATTGCTTGACGCTCAGCGTTTTTGCCAGCTTCTAACGAAACACTTTCAACATAAACATCTTGACTGCTTTCAACATTTGTTGAAGACAACAACTGCTCAATCTCGTTTGCTTCTTGGGGCGTCATTCCTGATTTTTCAACCGCAATCATATCATAATGAATGATTTCTCCGAACTGGATATCACTTACATTACCGATACTTGCCTGTAATGCTAATCCAGTAAATAATAATGCTACCGATCCACTTACTCCGAAAATTGTCATAAGCATACGTTTTTTGTATCTAAAGATATTTCTTGCCGTTACTTTATGAGAAAAACTCAAACGATTCCATATCGGGGTAATACGTTCTAAGAAAATCTTCGAACCATTACCTGGCGGTTTAGGTAATAGTAAACTTGCAGGTGAACTATGAAACTCACTTGCTGTAACAATAAAAGCAGGAATAATTGCACAGAGTACTGATACTAGCATCGCCCCACAAGCAATTCCCAAGTCAAATGATAAGACTAAATCGGGGGTTGTAAATTCGCCTCTAAACGAAGTATATAAAAGTTCAGGAATTAGTACTGCTCCTAACATAATTCCAATTACAGCTCCGATACTACTTGATGTTGCACCATACACAATATACTTACGTTTAATCTCACGTTCAGAATACCCTAGTGACAGCAATGTCCCAGTATTAATTCGCTCATCTTCTACATATCTGGTCATTGTAGTAAATGTAACTAGTGCGGCTACTGCATATAACATGATAGGAAATACATTGGCAACCTTGTCAATACTTGTTGCTAAACTACTAAACACACTATATCCACTAGATGTTGGCGTCTCTTCACGTGTATATACAGTATATACAGGCATGCTTAAATCTTCCAACTCTTGCTCAGCATCAGCAATTTGCTTATAACCATCAGCAATATCAAGTCGCGCTTGCGGTTCCTCTTCATTAAATTTTAATAAATTAGCTTGATACTCGTCAAGACCGGTATAATATTCGGCAAAGCCTGTCGCCACCTGTTGTTTAGCTACACTTAACTCATTGGCTTTATAATCAAGCCCTAATTGATTTTGGACAAGCGTTGCTTTAGCTGCATCTAACTGTTGTTTACCACTAGTTAGTTGCTCTTGAGCGAGGCGAAGCTGTTCACGACCAGCATCAATCTCCGTTTGTTTGCTATTAATTGTTACTAATGCACCATCGATAAGTAGTTGGGCATTATTTAATTCTGTTATACTCGGATTATAAATCGATGTTACATAATAATCATATTCGCCATTCACAACTGCTAACTCAATATTTAACTGGTTTTTGGTCTGTTCTAATACCAGTCGCTCCTCATCAGTTAAATCTGGATTAAGTAACTGCTTATCAATATCAGCAATCGCCATTTGTAGGTTATTAATCCCTACTAAATATTGATTTAAACCGGCATCTAAGCTGGCACGACTATTATCTACTTCCAACTGATTAGCATTAATTTCAGCTAACGCTTGATCAATTTCCGTTTGACCGTTATTGATGATTGTTAGATTGCTACTTAATTCTTGCTGCGCTTGGTCTAGTTCTTGTTGTTTTATCTCAAGTTGACTTAACCCATCACTAATCTTAGTATAGCCATCAGCAATTGCTCGCTCTCCTTCGCTTATTTGCGCGCTTGAACTATCTAGTGTTGCTTTGGCATTGTCTAAATTAGATTTACCCTCATCTAATTTAACTTGGGCATCATCTAACTCTTTAGCGGCGTCATCTAATTTTTGTTTGTTTTCGTTAATTTCTTGATAAGCATCGTTTTTAATCGTTGCAATACGCTGCTCTGGTAAATCGGTAATACTTGCTTCCAACTCCTTTTTATATACTTTTACAGTATCTAAATAATCATTTAAAAATGCATCCTTTGATTGCAAATCATCGTATGCAACTCGAGCAATCATATACACTTCACTATCGAAGGCACTGTCAGTAATCACTCCATAACCATTTAATTGACCGGTCCCAACTGTCGTTGCGCCTAAATCTAAAGTTGAGACAATTTCGAGCGAGTTTACATGACCTACTACTGTAAAACTGTGGTTAGTTAAGAGGTAGTCCTCCTCATCACCTTTTTCGGTAATTTCAATCTTTGATCCAATTGGATACTCTTCAGCCATTTGATTACTGATTGCTATTTGATCTGATTTGGTCGGCATTTTCCCATCAATTAGTTCATATTCAGATATTTCCTTTGAATTAGAAAATATACGAATGCTCTCTGCTGTATCACCAATCGTTACATCTTGTATATATCCAAATTCTACATCACCATTGTCGACCAATTCATTTATTAGCGCTTGCTCTTCAGCAGCAAAACCATATGTACTCATTAGTGTAATATCAGCTAATCGGTACTTATCGAAGTAAGCATCACCAGTTGCTCTAATATCAGGACCAACTATTTTTAAACCGACTAGTGTAAATGTACTTAAAAACATAAGTAGTAAAATTGAAATAAATCGTCCCTTAGATTGTTTTATATCACGGATAAAACCTATTTTCATCGTCTTTTTCATATTACCACTCAATATCCATTATTGATTCAGGGAACAAGTTTATTTTCATTTCTTTGACCTTAGCATCATGCATGTGAATTACACGATCGGCAATTGGGGCAATCGCTGCATTATGAGTTACGATAATAACCGTGGCATTTTGCTCACGACTCATTTCTTGAAGTAAGTTTAGAACTTGTTTACCAGTCTTGTAATCCAATGCCCCAGTCGGTTCATCACATAACAAAATCTTTGGTTTTTTCGCAATTGCTCTTGCTATACTTACACGCTGTTGCTCCCCTCCACTTAATTGCGCGGGAAAGTTATTGATTCGATGACCAAGTCCCACAGACTCTAAAACTTCAATACTATCTACACTATGCGCAACTAAATCAGATGATAATTGAACATTTTCTTTGGCAGTTAAATTAGAGATTAAGTTATAAAATTGGAAAACAAAACCGACATCACTACGTCGATATGAAGTTAGTTGCTTACGATCAAACTGCGCAATGTCAACACCATCGATAATCACTTCACCAGAAGTTGGACTATCCATACCACCTAATATATTTAACATCGTTGACTTACCAGCTCCACTTGCTCCTAAAATAACAACTAGCTCGCCCTTTTCAATTTCAAAATCAACATTATTATTTGCGAGAATTTCCGTCTCACCAACAACATACTTCTTACTACAATTATTAACTTCGATATAGGCCATATTATTTACCATCCGTTTCTATGTATTTATTAAAATAGTTACTGATAAAAATCTTAACTCGATATTCATAATCCGGTTCCATTTGAAATTCGGTATTAATCTTGCTAATACGCATTCCGTTTATGTAACTCATCACACTCGACGCCAAAAGTTGTTCAATCATTACTGTAATTTCAAAGGAATCTTGAGTGCCAGTGATTTCCACGATTGTATTAACTAACTTTTGATAACCAATGATATCCAAATAATTTTGATATTCGTACCTTGATTTAAATAACTCCTCTTGACTAACTACGTACTCGGCGACTTCAGGATGGGTTTGAATTACTTCGATAATTTTGCAAAGAAATAATTCTAAACGATCAATCGGTTGGATTTTTGCATCTTCCAAGATATCAAAAGCATGTTTAAAGTTTTCTAACTTAAACTTGATAATCTCACTCATAAGTTGATCTTTACTACCAAAGTGATAGCTTATAGCCGCAACATTTACATCAGCAAGTTCAGCTATTTTCCGAACCGAAACATCAGTTCCGTACTGCTCAATCAGTTCCATGGTTGCATCAAATATTTTTTGTTTAGACATTGCACCTCCAACAGTGTTTTAAACAGTGTTTAATTAATCAATATTATAGTATAAAAACAGCCCGTTGTCAAGGATTGATTTTATATACGAGACTCACTTATAACTTTCTAAGTTGACTTTTAAAACGATAAATAATCATCGTTTCATCTCTATACCAAACAATAATTTAATCGATGTTTTGTCGATTTTTTCAAATTATCGATGTTTTATCGATTTAGTCGATGTACATTTCACTTGGTTATAAGTCGTTTAGCATAAAAAAAGTTGAGTTTTAAACTCAACCTTAATGTTTTCTGTAAACTATTGGTTATTTTTTTTGTATTTTCTAGACATAAGTAAATTGGCAATTAATGCTGTGACTAATGCTCCAATTATAATGGCAACACAGAAGATTAATGGTTTATTGATTCCACCAGTTAACGCAATTACAAATCCACCGTGAGGTACAATATTTTCAATTCCCATGTAAGCAGCAATTGCTCCTCCGACCATTGCTCCAATTAGGTTTGCTGGAAAAACTTCTTTAGGGTGCGCTGCAGCAAATGGAATTGCCCCTTCTGTTATACCAACACATCCCATAATTGCAGATGCGGTACCTGCCCCACGTTCATCTTGAGTATAGTATTTTGGACGTAACATCGTTGCAAGACCAATTCCAATTGACGGAGTTGCGACTGCGACACCATTCATCCCCATATACTCTGGGTGTCCTGTCGATATCATTCCAATCGCAAAAAGCATCGCTGTTTTATTGATTGGTCCACCCATATCAATAGCAATCATAAATCCTAGAACTAATCCCATGATTACCATTTGTTCCGGACTAAAGCTTGCCAGCCAATTTTGTAATCCTAAGAATGCTGAGGCGATTGGACGTCCAAGAAATAGAATGAAAACTGTACTTGTAACAAATGTAGTCACTAAAGGAATAATTAAAATCGGCATTACTGATTGAAGATTCTTTGGTAGTCTTATTCGTGCAAAGTATCGTACAAAATAACCTACCATAATTCCACCAATGATAGCTCCGATAAATCCAGTAGATGCTTCAGAACCATAAAAACTTCCGTTGTTGGCAATCCATCCGATGATTAAACCAGGTGCTAATGCTGGACGATCACCAAGTGCATAGGCAATATATCCTGCTAAAACTGGAATCATTAATGTAAATCCTACAGCCCCAATATTCTCAATAACTTTCCAGAATGAATCGTCGGGAATTACTAGACCTGTATCGGTAGCAACACCACCCATACCTAGGGCTAGCCCTAAGAATAGACCACCCACTACTACTAGTGGAAGCATATGTGATACACCGTTCATTAAAGCTTTCATGATTTCATTACCACCAGATTTCTTTTCAGTATGTGCTTTACCTTCAAGTACCGGTGCAGTTTTAGCTCGTTCGATTACTTTTTCTGCATTACTAATCGCATTTTTTGTACTAGTTTCTAATACTTTTTTACCACCGAAACGATCTAACTCAACATTACGGTCAGCAGCAATAATTACAAAGTCAGCATTAGCAATATCCTCACTTGAAAGCTTGTTTTCGACACCAACAGTTCCTTGAGTTTCTACTTTAACTTGATAACCTAAACTAGCTGCGGTTTGTTCTAAACTTTCAGCTGCCATGTACGTGTGAGCAACACCCATTGGGCATGATGTGATGGCTACAAAACTTCCAACCTTATCTACATTTGTTACTGTACTAGTTAATTGAACATCAATATTATTGATCATTTCCACAACTTGTTGTTGACCACTAGCTTTTAATTCTTCGACAAAAGCTGGATCGATAAGTTTTCTTGTTAATGCCCCTAGAATCTGTAAATGGTCATTTGAGCTCGTCGTTGGTACTAGGATACATAAAATTAGGTTAGTCGCATTACCATCCATACTCGGCCACTTGATATCTCCTGATTTTACTACAGTTATAATTGGATTTGCTAATTCTTCAACTTTAGCATGAGGTATTGCAATCCCTTGTTCGAATCCTGTCGATGACATTGCTTCACGCTCATTTAATTTGTTGATTATATCAGATTCTGAACCGGTAAATCCATTTTCGACAAGATTTTTTGCAATTCTTGCAAACACTTGCTCTTTGGTACTTATTGTTTTATCTTCAATTATATATTCTTTACTTGTTAACATAATTGCCTCCCTTTATTTGGTTTTTGAAAATCCACATAAACTGATTGCTACTTTGTGATTCATATAACGCATTAACATACTGCTCTGAGTAGATAACTCGATATATTTGTTTAATAACAATATTGAATGTTTCTATGTACTTGCTTGAAAATGCAAATACAAAAATCATTTTCACTTCGACATTTTGCACCTTAATCGGATTGTTTAAACGATAGATTAATAACTTATTATCGCTAATTAGTTTGCTATCCGAGTGCATGATAATTACTCCATTGACATTAGTTAGTCCACTATCCGTTCGCTTTTTCATCGCTTCTAAAAACAAATCGTTTGCATCACTAAAATCTTCCTTTATTAATGGATATACATCCGCTACTGTATTGATTTCTATATTACTTAATGAGATGTTATCGATAAACTGATCGATTTGCTTCTTCATATACGTTTTTTGTAATTTAGATTTAACAACTAAAAGTTGCTTATCAAGTGGAACAGTATCGACATTGACAACCTTTGATTGATCGATTTCCAAATTATCAATAGTGGTAACAATAACATCAAAATTACTAATACTACACTTAATATTCCAAAAATCTAATACCGAACAAATTTTAAATTCAATTCCAATATCCACATTGTTTTCAATCCACATTTGAATATAATTGGAAACTGATAGACCATACTGGCAAACAATTAAGACCTTTAGATTTTGACCAAAAAAATCGTTTTTATTAATCATAGTTTGGATGTACATTGCGATGTAGTTAACTTCAAATAATTGCCACTCTAATTTAAAACAAAATGATAAGCGATTAAATATTTCGGTCGCAACATTATATGCAAAGCTATATTGGTGCTTTAACCTAAGCTCCATCTCATCTTCAATTATATTTGGAAATTGATTGAACATCGCAGCTTCAATATGGATTACTAACGCATCTATAACTTGATCATCATAGCTAACAATATTATTTTGTTGTAAGATAACTTTGACTTCCGAATAAATTCGACTTCTAATTTTTTCATCATTTTCGCCCGTAAATAAAAATTTATAGACAAGGTCATTAATATTGCTATCAGAAAGTTTTAGAACATTGGTTCCAATTAAAATAATTAAGATTAATATTTTACATTCATTATCAGTGATGTTTTTCAAAATCGTTAACTGACTATTAAATTTTTCAACTGCGATTTTAAATTCTTCGACAGTAATATCTTTGTCGGTGATTTGTTGAACTAAAGCTCTACTTGTAACTAAATAGTTTAAATCATCAACGTATGGCAGTAAAATCGAAATCGAAAGATTGATTTTTTGATCCACACTAGTAATGATGGCGATACCAACATTCCGTTTTTTATCAACATATTCATTTAAAAGTGGAGAGGTAGCAATCATTTTTTCAAGTTTACTTTTTGACATATACATTTCAGTTGCAAAATCTGACATCGTAATATAATCTTCTTTAAACAATAATTTTAGAAATACCAAGTGGTGTTCTTCAATCGATAAATTTAACCTTATTATATTCTTCCAATGGACATCAGGATAGATTGATTTAAAGCAAATAGTTTGATCATTAATTTCAATAGCAGAATCAAAACTCAAGACTTTGTCATTGATGTTCTTCATATCGTTTCTTATCGTTTTTTGACCAACTTGCAAATGCTCAGATAATTGATCAAGCGAAATATTCGATTGCTGTAATTTTAGGATAATTTTTGCCTCTCTTGCTGTAAAGTGCATTTCCCCTCCATTTAAAGTATACTCTACATCAAAATGTAATATACTCATTAAAATTCTGTTATTTTGGAAATTAGATATGACAAAACTTAAAGGCTTAAACTACTCCTCGATTGCTTTTACATTTATGACTACTACTTCTTTAGGATTAAATAAGCGTGGAACTACCGGTTGATACGGATTTGAGGTACCTGCTGATATAGCTTGGTACGTCTCTCCTTGTTGCCCAAGTCCTTCAACATGAGTTGGGAAAAGTCCTTCATCAGGAGCAATAATCCCAATGTTTGTAAATGGAATTTGCCATTGACCACCGTGAGCGTGTCCCGACACAACTAGGTCAGCATTAATGGATGCATATGTATCCAAATAGTTGGGACGGTGTGCAAGTAATACATTGTACTTTTCATCATTAATTAATTGCTGATGATCTTCTATATATGGGATATATTCGCTATTAAAGCTGTCATTATAATTAAGTGAAGCACCCGAAAAGTCTTCAATTCCAACAAAGTTCAAATCATCAACTAGATAGTTATTACTATTTAAAACAATAACTCCCATTTCTTTTAACTTGCTTTGGAATTCTTGATAAGTATTATAATCATCCTCATGATTACCACGCGCATAGATTACTGGTGAAATACCCATTAAGTCTTCAACGAACTTAAGAGTTTCACTCATATCACTAGCTTCCAGAATATCCCCAGATAATAATATATAATCGGGTTTGCTAGTTTCGGTAATGTTTAAGATTTTCTCACTATCACTCGTTTGTGAATGATAATCAGATATTTGAACAAATGTATAATCGCTTTCGACTTTATTTGATTTTATATCGTACGTCGTTGTTACCACGCGATAGTTATTGACAATTCCATTACAAGTTACTAAGCCAACTAATATAATCATCACTAATAATATTTTCTTTTTCATTTTCTTCCTCAAAATTAAGTTTTCTCTTATTATACAATATAACTTTATGTGCTTTCACATTTTACACTTATAGCTTTAGACACTAGTAGCTTCTAAACAATTATGTGTTATAATTTAGTAAAGGGGTTTTCATATGACAGATTTATTTTTACTTTTTATTATCTACGGATTTTTAGGATGGATAGTAGAAGTCTTGTACGTTGGATTTAATAGCGGTAAGTTTTATAACCGTGGGTTTTTACACATGACTTTTTTACCAATCTATGCGTTTGGGGCAATTGCGATAACTGTTAGTTTGCAAAATCTTCCTAATCCACTTTTAGTCTATATCTTAGGAGTTATTGTAACGACAGTACTTGAATATGCAACAAGCTATATTATGGAGAAAATGTTCCACACCCGTTGGTGGGATTACAGCACATATAAATATAATATTAAAGGACGTGTTTGTTTAAAAAACTCGCTGTTATTTGGAGTGCTTTCACTGGTTGTTATATATGGATTAAACCCATTGTTTGATACTTATATCGCGCTATTAGATGAGTCTTTAAAAGTTGGAATCGTAAATGTCTTTTTAGGTGTGTTAATCTTTGACCTAGCATACACATTACAAGGAATCAGTAAATTACCAATTCGTGATATTCGAATTATCTCTGGTAAAGTAAAAGCCTACCGTGATGGTAAACTACGTGATTTAGAAGAATTAATTTTGGAACTAGAAGGATTAGACGATAAATTCCGTAGTAAATTCAAAGAGGAAATTGAAGAATTTCGTGTTCAAAATACGAAGATCCGTACAGAATTTAAAGATTACACTGGGAAAGTTGGAACTAAGTTAGATATTAACCCGACACTAATCTCAGGGTTTATTATCATCTTAGTAATCGGTTTTCTTGTGAATAATGTATTCCTACTAGAATTGATTGGTATTGCAATTGTTATTATCGCTTTTATTATTATCTTCAAACGCAATCGAAGAAATTAAATACTTAAAAATGAAGTGAACTTAATAAGTTCACTTCATTCGTTTTATTTACTTAAGTTAAATTGCCAACCAATTCCAAACTGGTCAATAACCATCGCATATTTTTGGGCCCAGAAAGTTTCGGTTAAATCGGTTATTATCGTCCCATTTTCACATATTGCTGCGTATTCTTGTTCCAGTAATTGTTCGTTATCATAGTTGACAACCATTGTTATATTGTTTCCAACATTGTGTTCAAAATCATGTCCATCAATATCCGATATTAACACTTTAGCCCCGTGAATTCTAATCTCAGCATTTAAAACAAGTTTATTGTACTCTCCACCTTTTGGATGTCCCATCTGTTCATATGTCATAATCGACACGGCTTTGGTATTAAATACTTGCTCGTAAAAGCTAATTGCTTGCTTTGATTCATTTAGAAAATTGAAATATACTCCTAATTCCATTTTGCTCCCTTTCGGATATAACTAATTGCTATATCTTATTCTTGATTTTTTTGCGCTGCTAAAAGATCTCTTATTTCTGTTAATAACTGTTGCTCTGTTGATAATGTATCTTGCTGCTCAGCATTTTTATCTTGATCAAATTTTTCTTTAAACCTTGCATAACCTCGTAAAATCATAAATGCGACAAACATTATAATAACAAAAGTTATTAACGCAGTTATAAATGTTCCGATATAAAATTCAATACCAAAAATTGATGTAGCGTCTGTCATCTTTGAATTAACACCTAATACTTCTAAAATACGGGTAATTATCGGTGAGACAAAACTAGATGTAAAGGTATTGGCAACATCTTTAACTGCTCCGGCAATTAATAAACCGATCGCCACATCTAAAAATGTCGAACCCGCTAAGAATTCTTTGAAATCTTCGATAAATTTTTTAATACGTTTCATATGTACTCCTTACGAATTATCATGACAATATTATAGCAAATTAGTAGATAGTTTGCGAATTAAAAACTAGAAGGAATAAATACCCTTCTAGCTTAATTGAGATTATTTTAAAGTGGCTTTAATAAACCAAACTTGTTTCGAAAGATGAGTAATAAACTCTTCTAACATATTTTCGATAATTAATGATTCTGACTCTTTTGTAACTAACATATATTCAATTAAGTTTTGGTAATCATTTAGTAAGTCGTTTAAAATCTCTTTAGAAGTAAAGTCACGACTTTCCGCTTCTTTAATCGAAGTGATCTCCAGCATTTCTTTTAAACTTGAAACTGGGAATTCACCTTCAATTTTCATTCCTTCAGCAACTTCATCAATCCAGTTGTGGAATGTGTTATATTCACCTTCAAGCATCACGTGCATGCTATAAAAATCAGAACCAACTACATTGTAGTGATAAGTATGTAATTTCGTATATAAAACTGTAAAATCTGCGATTAGTTTATTCATTTTAGCTCCTTATTTTCTTGTTTTTTAGTACTTATATTATACTAAATAACAAGCATATGGAGCTGCGATTAACTTAATGAAAATTATCATATATACAGTTTTTGAATAATAATTTTACTATCGTTGATTTGTCTGATTATTAAATCATATCGTTGTTTTGACAGTTGCATATTATCAATATACATATCACTGTATGTTTCAACATTCCATTTGCTCGCGACATCACTCGTTTTGTACTCTGCTAATAAATTAAATTTATTGATAAAATACAAAGCGGTTGTATCCGCAACAACTTCAGCTTGTTTTTTCGACAGTTCTCGACTAAACATATGATTATTAATTAAGTGGGTAAGTTCATGGATAATCGTATAAACTTGACCACCAACGTTATCGAAGCGATTAATCGCCAACTCTAATGTATACTCACCTGTTCGTCGGTTGACATTCGCCTTAATGTGCCCGTTGCGTTTACTATCACTTCGCAGATAACGAAATGAACACTCATAACTATCAAGAATTTCCATCGATTTATGAATAAACGCTTCAAAGTCTAAGTTAATTGGCATATCCGCTGTTCTTAGCAGCTGCGTATGTTGTTTAAGCTGCTGTTTCATTATTACTCGCAAGTAAGTGTAAGACTAGCGCCATAGTTGAAAAGAATACTAAGCCAATAAATGGTAATACTGGACTAATTGGATACAACACACTCATACTCGCACTACTTAGAATCATACCGATTGCATTAAATGAGTTTATTACCCCCAAAATTTCTCCTTGTTGAAAATGACCACTACTTACAATCTCTTTTTGGATGTTTGGTAAGTACAAAGAACTTCCTAATGTAACTAATGTTAAAGCGGTGATAAATATTGCTCCAAAATAAGGGTTTGAATCAATTGATATAACCGCGTACAGCAGGACTAGTGAACCGACAATTGAAACGATCGCTTGAATTAAATAAGATTGAAAGAAATTAAAACGACGATCGATCAGTTTTAAAATAAACAAGTTTGCAAACAATGCTAGTGCATTTACATACCCATTCATGTTCCCAACTTGCGTTGTTGTAAAATCTGCAACATCGCTTCCGAAGTAAGAAGGCATTCCTTTGGAAATATTACTTATTGTTGCAAAACAAACCATTGATAACATCACTAATAAATAGCCGTGTTTATGAATCGCTTTAATCGCTGTTGCAAACCCAGTTTTAACAACTTCCTTAGCGGGGGGATACAAGTTTTCAACCATTAGATACACAGCTATTGCGAGGATTATCAAAAAGGTGATTTGAAAGACAAATGAGTAGTAAACATTGGTGCTCCCAGTCTTACCACTTAGCATTTGCCCAACAACTCCTCCGAGACTCGTTGCTACGAGTTGATAACCAAAGTTCTTTACTTTATCACTTGGATCCGACTTTATATTGATATATGAACTAACTCCGACAATCCACGCTGAAGCGAATACACCAGAAATAAATCTTCCGATAATCATAAGTAGAGGATTCGTAAAGTAAGCAAACATAAATTGTCCAATCGCATATACAATTGGCGCCATCGTTAATATCTTACGCGTACCTATCGAGTCAATTTTAGCTCCCCACTTTGGTGAAAAGAAAAATGTTCCGGCGCTCATCGCCATAAAGAATAGTCCAAATAAATAATCAGGACTGCCTTTAAGTTCCATCATCTGCGGGGTTACTGGATGGGCAAAGTTGAATAATGTTAACATTAAAAAGTTTAATACTAGTATTTTTTTCATGTGTCTCCTAAAACGTCAATACTTATATTATAATACATATTCTCACTTAGTGCTCACAGCTTGTAAAAAAAAGATACTCCCGAAGGAATATCTAGATTTGTGAAATTACGTAATCGATGTTAGCAACAGCTTTATCTAAACCTAATAAGCTAATACTACTCGTTAAATCTGGACCGTGCATTTGTCCGGTAGTTGCGATTCTTGAAGGCATAAATAACATCTTACCTTTTACCCCAAGATCCTTTTGCACTGCCTTAATTGCCGCCTTAATGTTATCTGCATCGAAAGTTTCCAGTGCTTGCAAGTTCGCTTTAAGCGCTTCTAAGGTTTGCACAACACCCTCTTGACGAACAAATTCTAAGCTTTCTTCATCTAAGCTAATTTGCTCTTTGAAGAATAATGTAACAAGTTCAGTTATTTCTTGACCATAACTTAATTGGTCTTTATATAATAATGCTACATCTTTAAGCCATGCGTTGTCTTCCGCATTTAAATCTTTTTGTAAAAATGGAAGAACTAAATCGTAATACTGTTCATCAGTTAATTGTTTTACGTATTGATTATTAATCCATGTAAGCTTCGCTTCATCAAATTTTGCTGGTGACTTACTTAGACGATTTTCATCAAATTGCTCAATTAGTTGATCTTTAGTAAAGATTTCTTCTTCACCAACCGGTGACCAACCTAGTAATGTGATAAAGTTAAACATCGCTTCTGGTAAGTAACCAAGATCTTTATATTGTTCAATAAACTGAATAATTGAAGTATCACGCTTACTTAATTTTTTACCATCTGGATTAACGATTAATGTCATGTGACCAAATCTTGGAACTTCCATATTTAGGGCATTGTACATTAAAATTTGTTTCGGTGTGTTTGAAATATGATCTTCCCCACGTAGGATGTGTGTCATTTGCATTAAGTGATCATCAACAACAACGGCAAAGTTATATGTTGGAATCCCATCACGCTTAAGAATATTGAAGTCT
This sequence comes from Mollicutes bacterium LVI A0039, assembly GCA_033103385.1. Taxonomy (GTDB): domain Bacteria; phylum Bacillota_I; class Bacilli_A; order UBA3375; family UBA3375; genus LVI-A0039. Next base: position 1,799,129 of record CP136953.1, on the reverse strand, counting down.
CCTGAGATATCTTTCGAGTTAAAAGTAACATCACCTTTAACAATATCATTCCAAGTGATTTCTTCATCTTGACTTACACGGAAACGAACTGTAAAATCACGTCCTTCAGCTTCAAACCCAGCAACTTGCTCAGCAGTAAGCTTACTACATTTCCCATTATATCTTGGAATTGATCCAGCAGCCTTTTGTTTTTCTGCTTCAGCATCAAGTTCCTCACTTGTACAGTAACACTTATATGCCATATCATTTGCTAGTAGTTGATCTGCATACTTCTGATAAATTCCTTGCTCAAATCTTGCAAGTTGATTATATGGACCAAAATCTCCACCTTTATCAATACTCTCATCCCAGTCAACACCTAACCATTTTAAGTTATCTAATTGCGACTTTTCTCCGCCTTCAATATTTCTGGCGATATCCGTATCTTCAATACGAACAATAAAGTCTCCACCATTGTGTTTTGCAAATAAATAATTGAATAACGCAGTTCGGGCGTTACCAATATGTAAATATCCGGTTGGACTCGGTGCGTATCTTACTCTTACTTTACTCATTTTTCTCCTAATTAATTTTTTCAATATCCTCTATATTATAACACAATTCAAAACTACTCGTATTTGCAAATTACAAGCGATTAAAAAAGGTGATGGAATAACCCAACACCTGTTTGCTTAACCTTTTATTCTCAATAATAATGCGACAATAAATAGTACTCCGACAATGATTGCTTCAGAAATTACTAAGTTTGTACCTACTGTAAATAGTAAGATTGTTTTTACTCCAACTATTACTCCAATACATACAAAAATAAATAGTGATAGTGATTTATAGAGATTGTTTGGTTTCTTTTCTTCCATATCACTCACCTCCCTCGCAGTTTTATACGTATAATATACCATTGATACGGGAAAAAATCAAGTTTAAATGTAAATTTTTTGCAAATTACTCTTCAGTCTTTTTAGTTGTTTTCTTTGCTGTTGTTTTCTTTGCTGTTGTCTTCTTTGCTGTTGTCTTCTTTGCTGTTGTTTTCTTTGCTGTTGTTTTCTTTGCTGTTGTTTTCTTTGCTGTTGTTTTCTTTTTAGTTGCTTTCTTTTTTACTGGTTGCTCGATTATCTTTCCAATGTCCTCTTTATTCCATACTGCATAATCACATTTAGGGAACTTATCGCATCCATAAAATGGTTTTCCACGTCTCGTTACTTTTTCAACGACCTTACCATCTTCACACTTTGGACAATCACCTAAGATTTCTTTTTCCTCTTGAACGATATACTTACACGTCGGGAAATTGCTACATGCTTCAAACTCACCGAAGCGACCTTTTCGCATAACCATGTCACTTCCACAGTTTGGACATGAGTTTCCAGTCTTAACCGCTTCAATTTTTTCCATATCTGCTTGTGCTTTTTCCAGTAACGGTTCAAAGTCTAACATAAATTTAGATAGTAATTCCACTTTATCCTCGTCACCATTAGCCACTAAGTCTAGTTCGTTTTCTAAGTTTCTAGTATAGTCAACATCAATAAAGTCGATAAAGAATTCCTTAAGTTTGGTTGTTACTAATTTACCAGAATCGGTAGGAATGAATTGTTTGTTTTCATAAGTTACATAGTTACGCGCTTTAATTACATCGATAGTTGCCGCATATGTACTTGGACGACCAATTCCTTTTTCTTCCATTTCCTTAATTAGTTTCGCCTCACTATAACGCGCTGGTGGCTTTGTGAAGTGTTGATTACATTCAAATTCATCAACTGTAACAGTTTCCCCAACAGTAAACTCAAGTTCAGGTTTATCAACACTATCCGCGTTGTATACCTTTTTATAACCATCAAATTTAGTTACCGTAGAACTGGCCTTAAACTCTACACCAGATGTTGATGTAAAAATATATGTTGATGTTTCCATTTTAGCTGGTGCCATTAGTGAACTAACTGCACGATTGTAAATTAAGCTATAAATCTTATATTGCTCTTGAGATAAATATGGCTTAACGACAGCTGGCGTTAAATTAACGCTTGTTGGTCTTATCGCTTCATGGGCGTCTTGACTATTGCTATCAGCTTTTGTTTTACGAACAAAACCAACGTACTCTTCTCCAAAAGTTCCTTTGATATATCCCATCGCATATTTACTAAAATCTGGAGAAAGTCGCGTTGAATCCGTACGCATATACGTAATAAGCCCTTGCATCTCTCCACTTATCTCGACACCTTCATATAGCTTTTGGGCTACTGACATCGCTCTTCTTGATGTATAACCAAGTTTATTAACCGCAGTTTGCTGGAAAGTTGAAGTCGTAAATGGCAGATACGGATTTTGTTTTTTATTAGTAATCTTTTTATCACTAACATTTAATGTTTTATCGTTTAAAGTTTCATATATTGCCAGTGCCTCTTCTTTTGATATTTTTTTATCATTGGCAATATAGTCTAATTCCAACTCACCGACGATTGCTAAGATCTTGTAGTATTCCAAAGGAACAAACGCATCGATTTCTTCTTCACGTTCACAGATAATACGTAACGCGACTGATTGAACTCGCCCTGCACTTTTTTCTTTGATTTTCTGCTGTAATAATTTCGATAGTTTAAACCCTAAGATTCTATCGATAATTCGACGTGACTCTTGCGAATTAACTAAATCCATGTCGATACTACGAATGTGCTCCATTCCAGTCTCTACACCACTTTTAGTAATTTCATTGAAAACAACACGGTTTAATTCATTCACATCTAAACCTAATTCATCAGCAAGATGCCAACTAATTGCCTCTCCCTCACGGTCGGGATCGGTTGCAAGGTAAACAAACTCACTCTTAGCAGCTTCCTTTTTAAGTTCTGTTACAATTTTCTTTTTACCCGTTATATATTTATAACTAGCTTGGAACGCATCCTCAACATCTACTCCTAGTCCCCCAGGTCCAGTTGTAGCTAAATCACGAACGTGACCGACACTTGATAATACCTTAAAATCCTCACCCAAATACTTCTCAATAGTTTTGGCTTTTGCTGGTGACTCAACAATTACAAGTTTTTGCATTTATATACCTCTTTATTTTTCATATAATAGTAGTGGACGAATACCATTATCGATTAAGATGTTAGGTAATGACCCACTCTTTACAAAGATGTTGGTTGGTAGTGCAGCAACATCTACATTATTATCGATACAATTTTCAATAAAAGTCAAACTCGTTTTACTTGGGAACCCTTCTAACACATATAATTTTTGAATTAAAATACTAATGAGTTGCAGTTGTTGGTCTAAGTCGAGTTTTAAATTGATACTGAAAACTAAATTCGCACTGTTTTCATTGATATTTTTCATATCATTGCAATATATTATATCACACAAATATGTAATCTTGGTCATAGAATTATTTTGTAGGGAAAAACCAATTAATTGATTTGTATGCCTTAATTGGTTTACGACCTTTTGGGCATAATAACTAGGACTTGGCGAATGAATAATACAACTAAAATCTGCTAAGGACTTTATATTACCCCGGTAGTAAATCACCGGTATAGTATAGGCATACGCTTTTAACTTTGGTGGATACTCATGATCAAAACAGGTAATGACAAGCAGCGAATTATAAACATCCTTTTGTTGATAATAACCAGTCAGTGTCCCTACTAAATAACTAAGAATTATGTTGATGCTTCGCATATCTCCTCCATATTCATTGAGTACATCAATCACCGCTGATTTGCTTTTTCACGTTTATCGTTAAAGGTGTGGTAAAATACTATAAGGAGGTAAATATGCGAGAATTTTTTAAACGTGATTTCACACCATATGTCATTGGTGGGTTTCTAATCATCTTAGTAGTCTCAATATTCTTAAGTTATAATAAACCACTAACATACAAAATGACATATAGTGAGAACCCAACGGTTGATAGTCCAGTTACTGTCGACTTTGAAGTTAATAAGAGAATGTCTCATTATTCACCACAAACTTTTACCGTTGAACTTACTCATAAATACAATTCCAATGAAACTTACACATTCGATCTAGCCCCATATGAAGTAGGACGATATGAGTTTATATTCACACCAAGTTATTCCGGTGATTACCTAGTCAAGTTAAAACTTAACATCGATGGTACAACTCAATACTTTAACGAAACAATTAATATACAACAATAGGAGATTTATGAAACTGCATTACTTAAAAGAAGTTCAAGTCATGCTCGATAATTACGATTTTCAAGACAAGTATAAAATATTACTGGACTTAGAAAACTTTATTACCAAGTATGAAAAACAAGCAATCAACGATCCTAACATCATAATTACCAAATTAGGAACGCCAGATCAATTTGTGGCAAGAGTTGTCAAAAAGTACAATTTGGAGCCGTTAACTGACACGCCTAATCCAACTACTACCAATCCCGATACTGAAGATTTATTAAGTGCCGTAAGTCCAGATCAGGTTAATCAAGAGCACACTGAAAGTATCACATTAGATATGGAGCCTATAAATAGTGAGCATGATCACAATCTGGAACCGGAGCAAACTAATTCAGTACATCTCCAGTCAAGGCCACTTAAACAACCGTTTAACAACCCTGCGAAACAACCATTTATCGTATTGTTTAAAATAATTTCAGTACTATTTGCAATTTTCTCACTAGTTGTAGTCTCGTTGGCAATTGTTATTGCTGTGGCGATGCTTCTAGTTATTGACATTCAAGTAGCAATTTCGTTTTTCTTAGGGATTTTATTAGCAATTACTGCTGGACATTTAACAATTAGTAGTATTAAAAACTTTGTCCTTGGTGTGTTAGACAACGACTTAAAAGTTAAAACTATTATGCTTAAAGTTATTGTCGTGATGATCTGCGTTCTTATTTCTGGTAGCTTAGTATCGAGCAGTATCGATAAGGTGACTATTTATGTAACCGGAAATATCGAGTTAGTTCAAGACGTACTTAATAGCTTAAATGTTGATTTTTCAGATGTTGATTGGCAAAACTTAGATTTGAATGAATACATGAAATTAGGAATTGATGTTGGTAAATCATACTTAAATAGATAGGTGATAAATTTATGGAAAAATTAAGAAATACAATAAACTTAATAATAATGGTTCTAGTTGTTTTAGCACTATTTATATATGTGTATTAAAGGGGAGCTTGCTCCTCTTTTTTCATAATTAAAAACCATAAAAAAAAGAGTATTTAAAATACTCTAATTTTCTATCCAATGCTACCTTCCATCTCTAAATTAATTAGACGGTTTAGTTCAACAGCATATTCCATCGGTAACTCTTTAGCAAACTCATCGATGAATCCCATAATGATGATTTGCGTCGCTTCTTCTTCACTAATTCCTCGAGACATTAGGTAGAATAGCTGCTCATCGTTAATTTTACTAACTGTTGCTTCGTGGGCTAGTGTACTACTATCATTTTTCACAACATTAAAAGGAATCGTATCCGATTTACTTATATCATCAATAATAATCGTGTCACACTCTACACTAGTTTTACTATTAGTTGCTTTAGGCATATGTTCTATCAATCCCCGGTAAGTTGCGTTTCCTCCGCTGTGGGCAATTGACTTGGAGATAATTTCACTCGACGTATTAGGTGCTAAGTGAATCATTTTTGCTCCAGCATCAATATGTTTTCCTTTACCAGCTATCGCCACAGATACACATGTACCACGAGCTCCCTCACCGGCTAAGATGATTGCTGGATATTTCATGGTAATTTTACTACCAATGTTTCCATCAATCCATTCCATATGTGCGTTTTTATCAACTTTTGCTCGTTTCGTAACTAAGTTTAAGACGTTTCCAGACCAGTTTTGAATTGTACTATATCGACATTTTGCATTATCGTGAACATAGATTTCCACAACCGCTGCGTGCAGTGAATCAGTTGAGTGAACCGGTGCGGTACATCCTTCAACATAATGCACGTCAGCTCCTTCATCAACAATAATTAAGGTACGCTCAAACTGTCCGATATCTTGGGTGTTAATTCTAAAGTAGGCTTGAAGTGGCATATCCAGTTTAACCCCTTTTGGAACATAAATAAATGATCCTCCTGACCAAACTGCACTGTTTAAAGCAGCGAATTTATTATCAGTTGTCGGAACAATTTTACTAAAATACTTTTTAAACAACTCGGGATATTCGCGAAGGGCACGGTCGGTATCCATAAAGATAACCCCTTTATCTTCCACTTCGGTAAGCATATTCTCATACACTACTTCACTATCGTATTGAGTTGATACTCCTGATAAGAACTTTGCTTCCGCTTCGGGAATTCCTAGTTTTTCGAAAGTTTCCTTTACTTCAGCTGGAACATCGTCCCAGTTTTTTTCAACCTTTTCACTTGGTTTGGAGTAAAATATCGTATTGTCAAAATTAACAATCGATAAGTCTGCTCCCCAAGTTGGCATCGGCTTCGATAAGAAAACATCATATGCTTTCAAACGATACTCTAACATCCACTCCGGTTCATTTTTGTACTTCGATATTTCGATAACAATATCACGAGTTAAACCACGGTTAGTTTTATAGATCGCTTGATGATCTTCATCCATAAACCCAAACTCGTACTCATCATCGATAAGTTCTTTAATGTCCTTGTCCATCACTATCTCCTTTCACTAGTTGATAAGCTGTGTCCCAAGAAATAATTGCACATTTAAAGCGTGCAGGATAATCCTTAATTCCATTAAAACATACAGCATCTTCAAATGCATCTACATCATATTCGTGACCAGATACCATTTGCTTAAAGTTTTCATATTTTTCATCTAATTGCTCGATTGTTTGACCAACAAACTCATTAGTCATAATACTCGCACTCGCACAACAAATGCTACATCCATCACCATTCCACTTTAAGTCTGTTACTACTCCATCTTCAAGTAATAAGAAAATTGTAACATCATCTCCACATGATGGATTTAATCCACGTTTGCTCACATATCCTGCAGGCGTTTCTTCGGCTTTATTTTGTGGATGTTTATAATGGTCCATAATTATTTGTCGTTGTAAATCATCGAATTTCATGTATCTCCTTAATTCCATACCTGATATATATTTTTAATCGTTACAATTAACTTATCTACATCAGTTTTATCGTTGTATAAATACAGACTTGCTCTTAGTACTGCGGGAGTTCCTAGTACATACTTCATTGTCAGATTATTACACATTTGTCCATCGCGAAGGGCAATACCAGCATTATCAAAAGTAACATCACTAAGCATACTCTCACTTACCGCATCGTGCACTTTAACATTGTGAATATTAAACGTTAAAAGTCCACTATCGTTATTGCTGTTGTATAATGTTGCCATATCGCTAATCTTTGCAAACTCGGCGACTGCATAACGCTTAAGCATTACTTCATGATCATGAATATTATCAATACCAATGTTTGTTAGATAATCAATAGCAGCTCCTAGCCCGATTACTTCAGCAATGCTTGGCGTTCCACCTTCAAACTTTAAACTTGGATTTTTAACATTATAAGTATCTAAATCAACACTACTTGGCGTAACCATGTCCCCACCGTAATCAAACGGTTTTAATAAATCAGCGACATTACTATTGATGTATAAAACTCCAAGCCCAGTTGGTCCCAGCAGCTTGTGAACGGAGATTGTGTAAAAACTAGGGTTAATAGCTTTTAGATCAACCGCCATATGCGCAGCAGCTTGAGCTCCATCGATAAGCGTCATTATCTTACGTTCATTAGCAAACTCACAAATTTGATTGACATCAACCGTGTTTCCAATTACATTCGAAACGTGATGAATCGCAATTAGTTTAGTTTTATCAGTAACCTTTGCTAAAACATCGCTTGTCTGAATTGTTAAATCTTGTGATTTTATTACAATCAGTTTCGCCCCTGTTCGCTCACATAATTCCAACCACGGTAAGTAGTTAGAGTGATGTTCAAGTTCAGTTGTAATAATTTCATCATCCTGGGCGATTAAATGTTCGATACTTCTCGCCACATTATTAATCGAGGCAGTAGTTGACTTAGTAAAGATAACTTCTTCGTTTTTGCAGTTAAGGTAAGTTGCCATTTTACTACGAGCATCCTCATAATCATTCGATGCTTGCATTGCCAACTTATATAAACCACGGTGAACACTCGAGCGATTGGATTTGTAGTAATCGCTCATACTATCAACAACACAGTCAGGAGTAAGTGACGTTGCAGCGCTGTCTAAATACACTAAATCAGGATGGTTCGTAAACATTGAAAAATCTTTTTTTATTTCATTAATCGATTTCATAACTAGCCTTTTCTCTAATTTTATCAAAGACACTCTCACGTAAGTCAAGGTCGGTAATCTTATCAACTACTGGGCGAATAAACGCTACCGTCATCAATTGTTCAGCTGACTTACGATCAATACCACGTGACATTAAATAGTACATTTCATCATCATTAACTCGGGAAACTCCAGCCGCGTGTCCGGCTTCAACGTCATGGTGATTGATAAGTAAAATTGGCGATGCATCCCCTTTAGCTGCTCCATCAAGAAGCAACGCTCGTGATTCTTGGAAGTTAACCGCTTTACTACAGTCTTTACCGATGTATCCTGTCGCATTAAAGATGTTTTGTCCACCTGATAAGGCAACAGCACGTTGCGTAATATTTCCGTTTGTAAATGGTGCATTATTATTACATACAACATCAAACTCGGTGTTAACCCCATGATTTGCAACAGAGATTACATTAATATCTGCTTGCGCTTGCTGACCGTTTAAATTGGCAGTAATTTGATTTTTAGTAGTTCCACTATTTAAACATACATAAACCATTTTTAAACTACTGTTTTCTTGTAAGTTAAAGTTTAGATTTTGATGTGCTGTCGCTGCCAAACTAAAGTCAAAGATAGTTAAATCCAACTTAGCGTTGACATCTAATTCAAATGTAATTTCACTATCTCCACTTACGTCAGTAGTATTTTTTAAATAGATAACGCTTTCATCTGAAATTAGAACCTTACTATCTAAATCTAAAAATGAACTTAATGCTACTGATTTTCCATTTATTTTATTTATTTGTTCCATTTCCGTTCACTCCTAAACTAGTAGCACAGTTACCAATTGAAACTCGCGTTTCGCTTTCGTCTGTTATACCATGCTCTTCTTTATAACGGTCATACCCTTCTACTTCTAAACGCTCTACAATTTCATCTCCACCGGTAGTCACAATTCGACCATCAAGCATTACATGAACGTGAGTTGGTTTAATGTGATCTAATAATCTTTGATAGTGAGTAATTAAAAGTAAACCTAATTCATCATTACGTTCGTTCATCTCTTCAGTTAAGTTTTTTCCAACAATCGTTAAAGCATCAATATCAAGACCTGAGTCGATCTCATCTAAAATAGCAAATTTTGGTTTTAACATTTTGAGTTGAAGAATTTCATTACGCTTTTTCTCTCCACCACTAAATCCTTCATTCAAATAACGAGATGTCATTGAAGAATCCATTTTCAAATCACCAATCGCCGCATCTAAACGACGAATATATTTAATTAAACTCTCTTTTGTTTCACTTGTACTATTAATCGCCGCACGAATAAAGTCTGAGTTGGTAATTCCTGCAATTTCACTCGGATATTGCATTCCTAAAAATAAACCAGCTTGCGCACGTTTATCAACTTCCATATCTAAAATCTCTGTACCATTTAAAGTGATCGAACCTTCCGTCACTGTATATTTAGGATGACCCATTACAATTGCCGCTAAAGTACTTTTACCAGTCCCGTTTGGACCCATAATTGCGTGCACTTCACCACTTTTTATTGTTAAGTCAACACCTTTTAAAATTTCTTTTCCTTCTACATTTGCATGTAAATTCTTAATCACTAGTTCTTGCATAAATCTCCTTTGCTATTAAATTATATCAAATGTGCTAAAAAAATGCACTATTGTTGATTATTGTTTATTATCGACACTATTTCTAAGATTGTGCGTTTGATCATATCATGCTTGTAGTTATAGATGATTTCACTCGGCATCGTCACATATACATCGGCCGCATTCTCACGAGGTTTTTTTGAAGCGTTGTATTCAATTACTAAGTTTTCTTTAATATCTAGGTCACGTTTGTACAATGATTTTGTGTACGGAAAGGGATTTTCAATAATGTTCACCATTCCTGGTTTTAAATGTGATTTAATGAATTGATCAATCTTATAAAAGTTAAAGCGTTCCATAAACTGATAGTATTCACTTAAAAAGCGTGAGTGTTTATTCTTCTGTGTATCAAATTGTTTAGATTCTAAATCAAATGCTTTAATCACTTCGTCGTCGATTAAATCGATGATTGGAATTATATTGATATTATCTAAGTCTAAAATCCTAATTTCATTGGCAACTAAGCTATCGACAAACATCATGCTATTTTGCGTTGCCTCTGGTTTAAACGAGAATAGTTTAAAGTTAGAAATTACGAGACCACCAATCGGATGAATCGGTGAATTATATTCATTATAGAACTTAATTCCGATTCCCCCCTCTTCTTCCCAATATGTTAAGTTTTCTGAGTAATCATCAATAAGCACGCATCCATTTAAATCCGTTTTGTCAAATAGTTCTTTAATATATTCAGATTTATCGACAGTAAACCCAACAAACATATATTTAGGATGACCTTGAGCATCTTTTAAATTAATTAATTCCTCAACAGTAATTCCTAAAACGCTCGCCATTTTTTGTTGCTTATATTTCTCGTATGTATCATTTGAAGATTTAGTTAGGATATATACGTTATCACGGAAAAATAATTTCTTAAAGTTATTTGGATCCGTAACAATCGCACTATAGTACATATTTTTTATCGCATCTTCATTAAACGTTGGATTCTGTCCCATCGTCTTGTGTACGCGTGATTCAGTTCGCGCATTATATGAGCTTGTGTGCTCTAAAACCGTGTTATCTACATCAATAAAAATTTTCATAGTCTCTCCTTTATATTAAAAAAAAACGGGCTAATGGCCCGTGTTATTCTGGTACGTCAATTGAAATACCTTGTTGTACTGTAATATATACATTCTTTTTATGATTGTTGTTTTCTTTCTCAACTGGTTCAGAACCTGAAGCTACATCACTTTCAACAACTTCTGTTTCTGAAGCTGGTGTCGTACCTCTTGTAAAGAAATCATCGTCTAAAAATGATACTCTTGAAACTTTATATCCTTCAACATCGTAATCAGTTAAGACTGTAAATGTACAATTTAAATTCTTTTCTGTACAGTAAGTAACAATCTCCTCTTGACTTTCTAAAGCTTTAATATGACTTTTAATCGAACGTTGTGGGTACGTTACTAATGAAATAACTAATATTAATATCAAGGTTATTAGTATCGTCCATCTTGGGAAAGTCATTTTCAGACTTCTTCCTCCTGGCAACGCAATTGCTCTATATGTTATCTTTTTTCTTTTCTTATTATCAGCACGTTTTGGCTTTTTTTTAGAAGTATTTGGTTTAGTAGTATTATTACTCATTTACCCTCCATATCATAAGTTTATTATATCACACTAACAAACACCTTGCACTGATATTATAAGAAATTAAATGATGATAAAACCGCATGTTTTTATACTGATTTTAGATAATTAGTTAAGCCATTTTCCGCCTATGTATTTATATCGTGTTATAATTTTTTCACTAACAAACATATGAGGTCAGATGAAAATTATCTACTTTACAAAGACAGGAAACGTTGCAAGATTTATCAAGAAACTGGCGCAAAATAATTTTGAGCAAATTCAAGGGAATCAACAGTTAATTATTAATGAACCAGTGATATTAATTACCTATACCACCGGAATTGGCGAAATACCACCGGAAGTCAAAACTTTTTGTGATAATAATCGTCAGTGGCTTACTTTTGTAATCGCCAGTGGCAATCGCAACTGGGGTAAATTATTTGCTTTAAGTGGTGATCTTATTGCAAGTGAATATGGGGTCAAGTTACTTTATAAATTTGAAATCAGTGGCACATCCAAAGATGTAGATAATATTCGAAATTTACTTGAAGATATTAAAAGGAGTAACTATGAACAGATCAGCAATTAATTGGAATGATGAGCAAAATCAAATTTATAAAACTTTTTGGGATCAAAATGTCAGACAATTTTGGGTTGATGAAGAAATCCCGGTTAGCGAAGATAAACAAATCTGGAATAGTGGTGCTATTTCCGAGGTTGAGAAAGACACTTATGAAAAGGTCTTAGCGTCCCTAACCCTACTCGATACAGAGCAAGGCGGCAATGGAATGCCCAACATTATTTTAAATACCGATAATCTCCATCAAAAGGCAATCTTCAGTTTTATGGGAATGATGGAACAAATGCATGCTAAAAGTTATAGTACAATTTTCTCAACACTGAGTAGCGATGCACGTATTGAAGAGTTATTTGATTGGGTAGAAAATAATAAGCATATGCAAGACAAACTTAAACTTATAACAGATTATTATTATAAAACATCGAATAAACCGGAGGACTTATATCGTAGTTTAACTGCCAGCGTCCTTTTAGAAACCTTTTTATTTTACAGTGGTTTCTTTTATCCATTATACTTTGCTGGACAAGGAATGTTGATTCGGAGCGCGGAAATTATCTCTTTAATCATTCGTGATGAATCAATCCACGGATTGTTCACTGGAATGGTTGCAATCCAAGAACTTGAAAAAGTAGCTATCGATACCCAATCCAAATTAAAGGCGGAAGTTATCCAATTAATGCTAAAACTTCATGCCATTGAAAAAAACTACACCGAAGAATTGTACTCGCAGCTAGGTTTAGAGCAAGATGTAATGCGCTATGTCGAATACAATGCTGATAAAGCTCTTATGAACATCGGCTTGGAGCCATACTTTAATATCGATGAATCGATGATTAATCCAATAATCTTAAATGGAATTAACACCGATACGAAGAACCATGATTTCTTTTCAACTAAAGGAAATGGATATATCAAGTCAACAAATGTTGCGGTTATCGACGATTCCGTATTTGACGTTTAAAAAACTACTTTAAATGGGTTATCCCATAAAAGTAGTTTTATTTTTTTATTTTTTCCCGAATTTCTCTTTGATTTTTCCACTAAGTAGTTTTGGTACTAAGTTTTTGTATTCATAACACTTACAAAGAATTTGCGTTTTTGCTATATCGTGTTCTACCTTATCTAATGCTAATTCCATGTCGATTAAATAGAATCCTTCTTCAACATCAAGAGGCTCATTGTGTCCATAGACATAGAACGTATAATAGTTGTCACCCTTAGGAGCCATTGGACCTGCGTAGTTATGGATTAGACGAGGATTAGTCATTTTAGCTGGCTTTCCAATAAATGAGTTTTTCCCTCCTGTATATGTTCTTCCACTATCTAATAAGTTTTCTGGAATCTCATAACCTTGACTCGCATCATAGTTTGCAACTAACCAGTGAATCCAAACCGTTCCACCTTCTTTAGTATAGTTATAATCAATAAAGTTCCACGATAAATACTTATACTCTTTTTCTAACTCTTCAATTACAAATGGAAAGTTTACGTAAGGTACTACAATAATACGATCCTCATCGCTAGCTCCATTTGAATACTTAGGTGCTAAAAACTCACCTTCCATTGCTTTTTCAACATTTATTTTCATTGTTCTCCCATATTTTAATTATGTATAAATTTTATCACAAAAAACGTTCAATGAAAACATTTTAATATTTAACGGCGTAAGTTACTTGATAGATTCGATTGTCATTGAAAATATCAAGTATCTCTAAGTGGGGTGCTCCATCGATACGGTCAAATAGCTTAATTCCACTTCCTAATAAGATTGGCAGCTGGGTGATGATGACTTCTGTAATTAGTTTACGAGAAAACGCTTCACGAATAATTTTACTACCCCCTACCAAAAATGTTTTACTGGAATCCAAATCTAAGGCTTGGAGCTGATCAAAATCAATGAACGCAGTAACACTTGGATCCACAACATCTTTATGACTGTTAGTGATAACATAGTGATTGTAATTCGCATACTGGTCTTGATAACCCATATCAAAAATTTGTTTATATGTCGCATAACCTTCTACAACATTTTCGATATCTCCCATAAAATTAGTATACGTATTAACAATCTTATCATTTGCTGAATTGATAACATCAGCTTCAATTTCGCTTAAAAAATCAATGCTCCCATCTTCACGGGCAATAAATCCATCTAGCGTTTGACAAATATATAGTCTCATTATCTTCCTTTCAAAAAAGCAAGAAACCCTTACAGTTTCTTACTTATTAATATTAATTATTTCTACTTTATAACCATCTGGATCTGTTATAAAATAATAGCTTGGAGGTGTTCCCGGTAATCCTTTAAGCGGCGTAACTTCATGCCCTAACTCAGTATGCTTTTGGTGGTCACCTTCAATATCCATAGTTCCTAATGCTATATGACTATATCCATTTCCTAACTCATATTGCTCATTCCCAATATTGTACGTTAGTTCTAATTCGTATGTGTCTTCACTATCAGTTAGGTAAACTAAGATAAATCCATTTTCACTGTGGTCTAGACGGCGTTTTTCTACTAATCCTAGCATTTTATAAAACTCTAATGAAGCTTCTAAATCATATACTCTTAAACATGTATGTAACATTTTCATATTATCACTCCTTTATCATATTTTATCATATTGATATTTAAATTATTGGTTATTATCATTAAATATTTTATTAATGTCCTTGAGATCATATTCTAAAATCCAATCGTAATACTTATCATAAAACTTATAAATATCTTCTTTTTTTTCTGCAATTATATCACAGCCTCGATCGTCGTATAAATGATAAATTACATTATTTTCAATATCAAGAAAATGAACTTTTGAATCTAATAAATTACAACCACCGATATCACTTAAGATAATCTCTTTAAGGAGCTTATCAACTGGTAATTTATGTACTTGCCAATACAGATGGAAAACAACATCTCCATCAATTGTTTGGGTACTTTGAACTTTTTGCTGGTATTTACCAATACCTAGTTTTTTTAGAAATTTCATGGTTTTTCTCATTTTCGATTTTTGAATTTCTATACGCATAATATCTGGATGGTTTGGAAGAAAGTTATATAGGGTTTTAGCTCGCTTAAATGCTTCATTTACATACTGGGGATTTGTATAAGAATAACGTTTTAGACCTAAACGGTGCTTATACACATCTTCTTGTCCGCCTATTTCAAACCTAATATTGATTCTTTGCTCATCAAATCCAATATGATCTCCCGCTTTTATTCCCATTGCACTAATTGACTTTTTAAACGCTGCATTCATATCATTCATATAATCTCCTTTATATGTATTATTATAGCATTTTACTATAAAAAAAGAAGCGCAAAGGGCGCTCCTGTTTAAAGTGATAAATAGTTCTTAATATTGTTATAACAGATGTCTTCAATGATTGGTGCAATTTCCTCAATATTTGTAGTAATTAAGCCATCATTCATCATGTTTCCAATGTGTTGACATAATAGTCTACGGAAATATTCGTGTCGTGGGAATGAAAGGTAACTTCGAGAATCAGTAACCATTCCGACAAATAATGATAAGACTCCCATCTGTGATAAGACTTCCATTTGTTTTTTCATTCCATCAAGTTGGTCATTAAACCACCAACCAGAGCCCAGTTGGATTTTCCCTGGGTAATCAGATTGGAAACATCCCATCATCGTGGCAATTGATTCGTAATAGATTGAGTCTAAAGTATAAATAATCGTCTTGGGAATTTCATGTTTATCTTGAAGTGATAATAAACTTGCTAAGTTATGAATAAAAGGTTGGTCTGATATGTAATCAAAACCAGTATCTGGTCCTAATGCTTCAAATTTAGATTGCGATGCATCACGTGCCGCTCCGATATGATACTGCTGAGCAATTCCATACTTATTGTAAAGTTTTGCTAATTCTGATAGTACAAATGTTTTATATACATCTAACTTGCTTGCATCTTGTGTTTTAATTATTTCATCAACACTTGAAAAGTCATCGTTATACACAACCAAATCTAAAGCATGATCGGATATTTTACAACCATTATCGGCAAAGAATTTAACTCGTGATTCTAAGGCATCAATTAATGATTGGCGATCATTTATTTCGAATCCAACAACTGTTTCTAACTGTTTCATATACTCAAAATATCCACTACGTTCGATATTAATAATTTTATCCGGCCTAAATGTCGGTAAACATTTATAACCTTCGGCTTGTAATAGAATGTGATATTTTAAACCATCAACTGGATCATCTGTTGTACATAAACTTTCAACATTAACCATGTCTAATAGTTTTCGCGGTGAGTACTGACGCTCCGCAATGACTTTATTACAGTGAACGAATAACTCACGAGCATTCGCTTCATTTACATAAATATCAGTATCGAAGTATTGTTTAAGTTCTAAATACATCCAGTGATATAGTGGATTACCAATTAGTTTGGGCATAATCGCGCAGAACTTATAAAATAATTGTTCGTAATCTGGATTACCAGTAATCTCTTCTTCTGGAACACCAAACGTACGCAAAACACGCCATTTATAGTGATCCCCTTCTAATAAGATTTGACCAATATTGGAATAAACTTCATTTTTATAAATCACTTCTGCACTTAAGTGATTATGAAAATCAACTATTGGCATCTTTGTTGCATAGTCATGATAAAGCTTTTGTGCATAACTATTGTTTAGTAGAAAATTATCTTCTATTTTAAACATTTCTCTCCTTTTATAAAGTTACTCCAGTTTTGAAAATTGCAATATCAAAACTTTCGTTCTCTTCATTTTTTGTCAACTTTCCATTGCATACATCTTCAATATATGTATAAAATTCATCTAATACTTTATCAGCATTTTCATGTAGTACGCGACCAGCATCAAAGTCGATCCACGATTTTTTCCGAGTTGCTAAATCAGTATTGGTACTAATTTTAATCGTTGGAACAAATCCTCCAAAAGGTGTTCCACGTCCCGTTGTAAATAAAACAATATGACACCCTGCAAGTCCAAGCGCAGTTGTTGCTACCAAGTCATTTCCAGGAGATGATATTACTGTAACTCCATGATCTGTAACAGGTTTTGCATATTCTTTTACAGCAACTATTGGTAAATTACCAATCTTATTTACACAACCTAAAGATTTTTCCTCAAGAGTTGAAATTCCACCTTTTTTATTTCCTGGTGATGGATTAGCATACACCTCGATATTATTTGCTTCATAATAATGGCGATATTCTAAGAACATTTCATTTAATTCATTATATACTTGTTGGTTGTCACATAAGTTTAAAGCACACTGTTCTGCACCAAAAAACTCCGGAATTTCCGTTATCACTACACTAGCATTTTCTTGTCTTACTAGGTGTTCACTAAATCTTCCAACTAAAGGGTTAGCTGTAATTCCACTAAGGGCATCGCTTCCACCACATTCTACACCAATTTTAAGCTTAGAAGCATCGATGGAAATAAGTTGGTCTTGCTTAGTATATTCTTTTAGTTGAGCTATTGCTTCATCGATAGCAAGTTGCTCATCTTCTACTTCTTGAAGGGTTACATATCGTACACGACTGTGATCACCAACAGCTTCCTGAACCATACTAATTTGTGTATTTTCACAACCAAGACCTACTACTACGACTCCTCCTGCATTTGGATGCTTAATCATTTGTGCAAGCGATGCTAAGGTATTTAATCCATCATCTCCACTCTGGGAGCAACCATAAGGATGCGTATACAAACGAACATCATCATGTTTCTTCAAATATTTTTTTACGATTTGATTAACACAACCAACAGTTGGAATTACCCAAATATCGTTTCTAATTCCAACCTCACCATTTTCTCGCTCGTAACCTTGAACGTTCATCGTTCTAGTTAATTCAGTAAATTTATCAGCTACATATTTTTGATATGCCCATTGCTTTTTATGCTCTAAATTAGATTTTAAATTTAATTCACTTATGTGTTGCCCTGGTTTTACCGGACTTATTACACTTCCGATTTCAAAACCATATTTAATACAAATATCATCAACTGGAGCAATGCAAACTTTATGCCCAACCGGGATTTGATCTAGGATTTCAATATCAATGTTATCTACTGTGATTATATCACCTATCTCTAGGGGTTCTAATGCAACACAAACATTATCATTTTCGTTTATTTTAATTACATTTTTCATATTTTTCTCTCAATTCATTACATGTATGATTAATAAATTCAATAGCTTCAGAATACTTCTTTAATTCTTCAAACTTATACTCAATTAAGGCTAATGCTGGGTTTTCTAAAGTTAGAGCATCCCACATCAACTTATTTTGACTATCGTTTGTCGGGAACCCACATTTGTATTGAACAACAATCGCACAAAGTGAACTTAAAAGTTCGGTTGGAACCATTCCATTTTCTAAGTTTTGCAGTACTGTTGG
Source organism: Mollicutes bacterium LVI A0039 (assembly GCA_033103385.1). Lineage (GTDB taxonomy): Bacteria > Bacillota_I > Bacilli_A > UBA3375 > UBA3375 > LVI-A0039. Next base: position 1,780,648 of record CP136953.1, on the reverse strand, counting down.
ATAATCACGTGTATGGTATTTATCTAAGGAATTTAACATTATATCCGAAAACTTATGATTCAACTTTTCATTTTGGAAACGTTCTATTATCGATTTTGCATACTCATGCTTATTTTCTAAAGTTATTGTCAACAAAATTTCCTCAAGCAATTTATCTAGTTTTTCCTTAAACAGTTCATTTTCGAAAATATTATGAACATATTCTACACCCTCTAAAATTGCAAAAGGAGTCAATGCTGTGTGTAATCCATTTAAGATTTTTACTTTTAGTTCACGGTGTGCAACAACATTATCGAAGATTATTCCAGGAAGGTTTGCATCAACTGCAAACTCTAAAGGCTCACTATCAATTACCCATTTCATAAATGGCTCACATAAAATATAGTTTGGATCATCAAATTGATTATCTTGGTATCCAACAACAATACGGTCTACTAATGTATCACAGAATTTACACGCCTTTATATATTTTATAAATTCTTCACTTAATTCCGCTTCTACTGCCTTTTTTAATACAATTTCCTTTAATGTGCTACCATTCGCTTCGATTAACTCACATGGAACAAACGTAAGCGTACTTTCACTTCCTAAAACATTAAATCGCATATATAAAAGTTGCAACACTTTTCCAGGGAATGATCCAAGAATACTATCTACTTGAAAATCTTCTGCTACATGCGCAATTCCTGACTCAGTAGTGTTTGAAAATACAAATTTAGCACGAGGGTCAACTGCTAATTCTTTAAATAGACCATACTCTTTGTATGGGTCAATTCCAGAATCAATCGCCTTTACATTAACTACTTGATTAATTTCTAATGCCGGATTTACTTCATTGACAACATATTTGAAATCACGGTCTTTTAATGACTGCATTAACTGTCCAAATTCTAACGGCTGAATTAAATCTACACCATATTTTTGATACCCTACATTTTGATTAGCATGCTCGATTACAACATCTACAAATGCACGGAGAAACTTTCCTTCTCCAAATTGAATAATCTTTATTTTTTCCATATATATTCCTCCACTTTCATGCTTGTATACAAGTATATTTTAGCACATTTACAACCTGTATGCAAGTTATTGATTAATAAATAAGTATGTAAATATAAGGTGAAAAACTATGTTATAATGTCTTTATAAAAAAAACTAAAGGATTACATATGACATTGTCTAACAACGAAAATTTACCTGCTCAAATCTACAACGATTTGAAGCATAAAATACAAGAGTTTGAGTATAAACCCGGTGAAAGATTAAGTGAACCCTCACTGGCTAAACACTACGGGATATCGCGTACCCCAATTAAACAAGCAATAACAATTTTAGAAGTAAACGGGATTGTTTCGGTTACGCCCAACGTTGGAACATTTATTAATAAAATTGATACAGCACATTTATCCGAATTTTTCACAATGCGTAAATTACTAGAAATTGGGATTCTAGATGAATTTAAGTCAAACTATACAGAGGAAGATATAACTGCCTTACAAACAAACTTACTTAAGCAAGATGATTTAGTTGCTAATTATACTGAAGAAAATCGTATTCAATCATCTAAGATGTTTTGGTACTTAGATAACGAGTTTCATCGCATCATCTTCAAGGCTGTCAATAAAGAATATTTGTGGGAACATATTATCAACCACTCACTACAGGCTAACCGCTTTCGAGTTCTTAGTGTTTCAATCCATCAAGATGACCTACTTGTAAAAGTTAAGGAACACCATACTTTATACAAATATCTAACTACTGATTTAGAACTTGATGTTAATGCTCACTATGATAAGCACTTATTTAAAACCCTTGAAACAAATATTAAAGAACTACAAGAAGAATTCCCTGAGTATTTCGAATAATCTTTAAACTAGAATTCTATGAACTATTTCCTGATTCTAGTTTTTTTACGGCATTTTGTAACTTAGGTATATTAAAAAACTACAAGCAGAGCTTGTAGTTTTTTGTTTTACGCCAGTTCTGCTAATGCGCTTTCTACATTTTTGTGCATTTCAACTGCAGCTTCTTCAGCTGTTGATTCTCCGTATAAGAATTTGTCTAATGCGTTATTGTAAGCATCTGCCACATTTGGTTCTTCATAGTAAGGTGACATGTATAGAGTATCTGTTTCTTCTAGCATTTTATCAACTTGAATATCTCTCTCAGTTAATATACCTTCTTTTTCTAAAGTTTCATATGTAACTTCATTTGAAGGAATACCACGTTCAGTACCTAAAATTTTAATTGCTTCAGGATCTGTATACATCCAGTTTAAGAACGCTGCTGCTTCTTCTGGGTGATCAGTATTTTTAGAAATTGCAAATCCCATTGAAGGTTTTAAAATAACTTTTTTATCTTCTTTATTTGAAATGAAGTCTCCAATAGTTAATGAATTACCTTCTTCTAAGTTACCTTCGTATTTACCAACTGAACTAGCCCACTCTAAAGCTGCTGTATAGTTACCACTAATAAAGTTAGGGTTTTCTGCATCAAATTCACGAGAATCATCTGCTTTATTTGGCAATACACCGGCTTCTGTTAAACTACCTAAGAACTCTAAACCTTTTTGCAATTCTTCAGCTGTAAAGTTAATTTTACCATCAACAATAAACTCTTTATCTAGTTCTTGAGTTAAGTATGTGATCATCATATACATTAAACTTTTGTTGTTAGCTGCATCACCTAATAGGTAGTAATCGTCACCCATAGCTGAACGTAAATCTTTGTTAGCTGTTAAGACTTCATCCCATGTAGTTGGAAGTTCAATTCCTGCTTCATTTATTACATTTGTGTTATATGCATAAGTTCTCGCTGTAACACCTTGAGGAATAGCTTGCAAGTTACCATTGATATTAAATACTTCTAAGTCTTCATCACTCCAGTTATCTAAACCAAGCTCAGTAGATAATTCATTTAAATTGTAAAAACCATCTCCGTTTTTCCCAGCAAATTTATATACCCAAGCATAGTTTACTTGCATTATGTCTGGCTCAGTTCCACCAACCATCATAACTGGAAACTTTTCATTTAATCCATCATATGAATAATATTCTGGAATAATAGTTACCCCTTCATGAGTTTCATTATATAGATCGATAGCTGCAATTGTTTGTTCGTGACGCGCTTCTCCACCCCACCACACAAATTTTAATTCAACTGGTCCATCAGATTCTCCAGATCCACATCCCGCTAATACTAAAATTAAAGCAAACATCGTTAATAATATTTTTTTCATATTTCCTCCATGAGTAATTTTGTATTTTAACATAGGGTACCCCCTCATAAAAGAGCCTAAGTAGACTCCTTTGTGCGGAGATACCAAATATTTAATTTTTTAAAAGTTTAAACTCTCTACATACTAAGTATAAGGCTAAACCAAATGTTCCCACATGACTTGTGAGCATCGCTATTCCTAGTGCCGATATACCAACACTAGTAAAGCTTAAAGCTACTAATACTAAGTTTCTGAAAATAAAAATTCTAAAGAAACTGATAATAAATACCAATTTTGTTTTTTCAAAACCATATAATATTCCAACAATAAAGTTAGTTAACGGTAAGAATATGAAACCAATTAGTTCTAATTTAAAAATCATTGAAATCTTATTAGCAACATCGACATTCCCGGCTGCAAAGTACATTGTTAAGTTATCAAAGAATACCACATATAAACATGCACCAAGTACTGTTATCAAAATATTGCTTAGTAACGTTGTCTTAATTATAAAACGGGACATAAGCCAATCTGTTGTTCGATATCTTGCTAAAAGAATTGATACACCTTCTTGAAGACCATTTGATAATGATGCTGTAAGTCCTATAATCCGATTCGATGTTCCAAGATATCCGACAGCATCCGCACCATACTTTAATGCTTGAATATTTACCACTGCCTTTCCGACATTAAAAACAACTAGTGAGAAAAATAGCGGAATTGAGAAATCAAATAACTCTCTTAAAACCTTAAAATTCAAGCGATAATCAGCAATACCGATAGTGTATGGATTGGCACTTGCTAAAAAAATTCTCAATGATATCAAAAAGACAAATAGTGTTGGAATAATTGTGATAATTCCGATAAATGCCAAATTCATTTCAAACACATTGCTGATAATAGCAGAAGTAATAACCTTGACTAATATTCCAACGATATTTACAATAAAAACTTTTTGCGTATTCCCCTTAGCTTTTTCTATCGCTAATATCGACAGATTAAAAAACAGAAAAATATTATTAATTGAACGAATCACTAGGTAAGTTTTATCAATATCATAAAATTCCGCTGGTGCAAAAATCATTGTTAAAAATGTTTGATCAAATAATGTTATAAAGCTGGCAATTGTTACTGAAACTACAAGTAAAACAATAAATGTGTTTCCAATAATAAGTTTTATTTCTTCGTTTTTATCAAGTTCTACACGCTTTGAAATTAATATTGAAAGGGCAACCGCGATACTATTGGCAAAAGCCATTATGATTAGCATCACTTGGTCGATATACACAATATAGGACATTTCATTTGCGCCTAGTAAACTACCATTCGCAATATCAATTATTCCATAAATTTGTTGTAGAAAACTAAATAAACATAAGGGATAAATAAACTTTATATACTCTTTTAACCGATGTCTTTCGTTTAACATACTCCTACTGCTTATTACTTATTGCTTGCATCGCCGCAGGCAACTCTTGCTCCAAAGTACCTTCTAGTACAAATAAAACATCGGGGTTAACCGCTAATGCGGAGTCGATAACAAATGTAAAATCAACAATTCCAGTACCAATTGGTACTTGTTTCACTTGATTATTTTCAATTATAAAATCTTTTAAATGAACAATTTTCACCTTTGATTTTGCACGGTTTAAAAAGTTTGTTGCTACTTCTTTATAATTTTCATACGCACGTGCATTCAATAAATTGAAAAGATCCATTATATATACAACTCGACTATCGCCTATTACATCATATAATTGTTCTAAGGCATCAATATCTTTAACAACGTGGTGATAAGCAGGCTCGATTGCTATTTGGACATCTAGTTCTTTGGTGCGATCTGCTATTTCTTTAAATGCTGCAATCGACTCTGCAATAGTTTCTTCCAAGTGATTGTCTGGATGATAATCCCATGGCGAACCCATTTTTGATCCTGTTTCGCTACCAACAAGTTTGATTCCAAACTTCTGTGCTAATTTCATATTGAAGATAAAGTTTTCAATTCCCACCTTAACTTCTTCTTTGTCAGGATGAACTGGATTAAAGTAAGCACCTAGAATCTTAGTATTTTGGAAAACAACAGAATCAATTGATTCGATATCTGTTTCACTTAAACACGTATTTTTAATATCAAAAGACTTCTTGATTGCAAGTTGATATCCAGTTATCCCATAAAGATTTGCAAGTATGTCAAACTGTTCAGGTCTATGCTTTTGTAAATCATGTCCTCGTATTAACATTACTGCTCCCCTCTAAGGTGCGTTGTTCTTCTATTTTCATCATAATATACGGCCCAATTCCCTTAGCATCATCTTCAACAATTGGTTCAGATATATAATATTCAAATGTTCCATCACGTCTTTTATTATCTTCAGGACCAAGACCGGCAACTAAGCAAATGCCACCTAAGCTCAGACCTTGATCAGATGATTTTAGGTATTGATTGTCGATACCAGCACTAACTGATTTTGCAAACTTTTTATACTCCGGGGGAAGGATGCCTAAGCGACACCCTTTGTAAATGGCATATCCAATCATTGCACTACCACTTGTCTCCAAATAGTTTCCCGGTCGCTCCATTTGATCAATTACCTGATAGAACATTCCGCTTTGATCTTGATACTGTAATTCTGCTTTGATTAAATCTCTAAATTCATTCACCAAGAACATATACTCATCATACATTTGGGTATCGACTAGTTCAATCATATCGATTAAAGCCATTGAGTACCAACCAATCGAGCGTAGCCATTTCGTATGTGAGAGACCGGTTTGCTTGTCACACCAGAATGATTTTCTACTTGAGTCATAGGCGTGATTCGGAATATCACTAGTACTATCTTTCATCAGATTTTTGACATTTTCTAATTGATTAAAAATATCATTGTAATTTTTAAAACCATGATTGTTTTCATACTCTAAGTAAAATGGTAACGACATATAGATTCCGTCTAACCATACTTGATTGTCATAGATTTTCTTATGCCAAAAATTTCCTTCCGGAGTACGAGGTTGATGTTTGATTTGTTCATACAATGTATCAATAGCCAATGCATATTTAGGCTTATTTGTATATTTACTTAGGCGGAAAAGTACTTTACCTTCATTGATGAAATCTAAATTATAGTCTTCTTGATTATAACCAAGGATTTTACCTTCATCATCAACAAAGTGATCAATGTATGAATCGGCAAACTCTAAATACTTTTCTTCGGTAGTTTGATCGTATAAGTCTAAGATACATTTGATCATACAACCATCAATATAATTCCAACCCATCTCTTTATTTTGTAACAGTACTTCCTTATTCCAATATGGATAACCCGGTTTTGATTTTTCCATAATATCATTTATATATTTATTAACAATACTCATTATCTTGCTCCTTTACATTTTCCACATTTGTAAACTGCTGATTTTGTTGCAAGCAATTACTGTATTTATTATTGTTTATAACAACATTCTTTACATTTAAAAATTTGTATATTTGACTAGTGATTGCTTCAGCGTCTCGCATCATCAGGGGATATCCGGATTGCGGAGTACTAGTAAAATCAAAACTTGAATTTTCAATTGTAATACTTTCAATTGGTAGTTCAATAAGACCGTATGCCATACATATTACTTGATGAACATTGCTACACTTGATGTCACTAAACTTAAATGATCCAAGTGTCGGTAGCTTCGTCAAATCATCAAATCCACTCTTAGAACTTACATATTCCGAATTACCATCTGGATCACAGTTATAATAAGCATTAATTGTAAAAGGTGCTTTTACATCAACCATTTCAATATTTTCCAAGCTAATATCATCAATTACCGAGAGGTTACCACGTCCTCGACGTGTTTTAACACGCAGTCCACGATCAGTATTACTGAAGTAGCAATTCTCAATACTTAAATGCTTAACACCTGATGAGATCTCACTTCCAAGAACTATTGCTCCATGTCCGTGCTCCATCTTACAGTTGCTTATTTTAATGTCTCTACAAGGTTTATAATGGTTCTTTGCACTATAGATCTTTCCAGATTTAATCGCGATACAATCATCTCCCACATCAAAATGGCAACCATTAATTTCGATTCCATCACAACTCTCTGGATTAATTCCATCAGTATTTGGTGAATCACTTGGGTTGAAAATGAACATATCATATATTTGCGTATTATTACAATAAAACGGATGGACCGACCATGATGGTGAATTGTAGATTTCTAACCCATGGATTGTAACATTATTACAATTATTAAAATATACACTCTTAGGACGCCAAGCAATTTTTTTCACTTTAACATCATCCCACCAATTATCTAAACTTGCGTTACCATTTATTTTTAATTTCCCAATCATTTCGACATTTTCTAAGTTATACCCAGAAATTATCGAAGAGTAGCACTCTTGAGGATTTCCTTCCCACGTTGAAATCATTTCACGCTTAGAAAAGTCCTTACTTTCCGCAACTGCTGGTAGCACCGGTATATTTTTCAAATCGTAAAGAATATTAAATTCTGCACCAAGTTCAAAAACCAACTTGAGATTACTTTTTAAAAATAAACTCGTTATATTATACGTACCTGCTGGAAAGTATAATGTACTCCCATCAAATGCGCTAGATATTAAGCCTTGAATTTGAGCTGTGTGATTGTCTTCATCAGCTAAATGATTTAAGTATGATCCTACATTTAAATAGTAATTATCATCTTTCAAATTAATGCATTCGCAAAACTCAATATCCTTATTTTGTGCAACAACTTTTACTTGAATATTCTCATTAGTTGTTACATATATTGAGAATGTATTGGTTGTTAAATCCTGTGCATATAGATTGTCGTCAACATATACGTTATATTTACAACGATGATATGCCAATTTTGATGTATTTTCAAAAAATAAACTGTATCCCGAATTATACTTTAGTTTCCACACGTTTACTCCTCACTAATGTTCCCGTTGCTTTTTCTTGAACTGATTCTTTTCCAAATAACAATGGAATACTTGAAAAATAAAATGTAATGTACTTTACAAAAAACTCACGGACAACCATTAGTTCAAAAGTCGCTTTTTCATTATCCACGATAGTCACAACTTCAAGTCTCATAAAATATTTACCAATACTTTCTCCTTGTGCCCAAAATAATCCTTGCGCTAATATAATCAATGCCCAAAATGAACCAAGTGCAAATATTAAGTAAATAATCGGAACTTTAACTAACCCTTCAAACAAAGGTAGGACAAAGATTACTTCGAATACCAGCAAACAAACATTAACTACAAGATCAACTAGCTCCGCTAGCATTCGTTTAATAATCATTATTCTTTTCCTCCTGTAGCAGCAATTCCTTCAATAAAGTATCTTTGTGTAAAGAAGAAGATTAATATTGATGGTAATAACGCCATTATTGACATTGCAAATACTTTTCCATAATTTACAACTGAATCAGCATCTTGTGATAAACGTAATAATAGTGATAGTGTATACTTATCAGTCGATGAAATATAAATTAATGGACCTTGGAAATCGTTCATTCCCCACATGAATGTAAATAGGGCAACTGAGATAATCGCTGGTTTTAAAATTGGAACAAAAATATATATTAATGTCTGCAACGGATTACACCCATCAAGTTTAGCTGCTTCATCCAGTTCAGTTGGTAATGTTCTAAAAAATTGAATTAACATGAAAATAAAGAATGAGTCTATTGCTAATGCTGAAGGTGCGATAAGTGGTACGTAAGTATCTAGCATTCCAAGTTTTGACCAAATTAGGTAAGTAGGAATACGTAGTACAACTTCAGGTAAAAGCAATGTTGCAATAATTGTTGCAAATATAATACTTTTTCCCTTAAATTCAAATCTAACAACAGCATACGCAGTCAAGACTGAAGATATAACTGTTAAAATTACTTTGGGGATTAAAATTTGTAGTGTGTTTACAAAGTAGAAACCAAAATTTCTTCCCGTTGATGTTTGCCATGCTTCTTTATAACCCGACAAGTCAAAACCACCTTCTGGCCATAAACTTAAAGTTGTGAAGATTTCATTATTTTCTTTAAACGTTGCAAAGAATAACCATAATAATGGATAGATTAGAACAAATCCAACAACTGATAAAATTACGTATCTTAAAATCTTATTTAATTTATTTGACATTTTCTCTCCTAATCTGAATAATGAACCCAGTATTTTGAACTTCTAAAGACCATTAGTGTAAAGACCATTATAATAATGAACAGTACCCATGATAATGCACTTGCATATCCCATGTTATACGTAGTAAAAGCACTTTCATAAATATACATGTTCATCAAGTACGTTGAGTGCATCGGCCCACCATCAGTAATTAAGTATGGAGCGTTGAACTCTTGGAACGCATGAACAAGTCCCATTACGAAGTTGAATAGTACAACTGGTGTAATAATTGGTAATGTAACATTAAAGAACTGCTTAATTTTTCCAGCTCCATCAATCTCTGCTGCTTCGTATAACGATTTAGGAACATTTTGTAATGCTGCTAAAAAGATTACCATTGTCGAACCAAATTGCCATGCACGCAATAATCCAATTGTAAATAAAGCGGTATTAGGATTAACTAACCATGGGATTGCATCAATATTAAATACCCCTAAGACCATATTGATTATTCCATCATTAGCAAAAAGCGATTGCCATAAAATTGCAACTGCAACGTTTCCTCCTAAAATCGATGGGATATAATATACCGATCTAAAGAAGTTAACTCCCTTAATTTTAAAGTTTAGAATTGTTGCTACCATTAATGAAACCACTAATACTAGAGGCACTGTAATGAACGCATATTTAAACGTTGCTACAATTGACTTTGCAAATATTGGGTCATCTGTAAACATCTTGATATAGTTACCAAAGCCGATAAACGATGGTGAATCAATTAAATTGTATGACGTAAAACTTAAAACAAACGATATTAAAAATGGTACTATTTTCAATAAAACTACTCCCAAAAACCATGGGATTAAAAAGAAATATACTGTTGGAATTTTTCTCTTCATAATTCTCCTACTCTTAATTTATTTAAAACGAGTTGTACACTTGCATACAAGTCTCGTCCTTGTATACAAGTATTATACAAAATAATTAACTGAAAGTCAAGTTATTGTAAAAGTTTTCTTGCGCCATGTGTAGAAATGGTTATTTTTTTCCTGTATAAGTGGAAAAATTTTGCGGAAACCACTTTATAAATTAAATTTATAATTTTCCCTGTGCCATTTTCATTCCTTTTTTCGCATTTACATGACATAAAAAAACTATAATAAACTTAATTGTGTTTATTATAGCAACTAGTTATTTTCCAATAAAATCTAAATGACATGGGGTAAAGGTATCTGACAATATTCCTGATTCTAAACAGGTTACCCCGTGACTTTGGTTTGTACTAAAATGAATACTATCACCTTGAGATACAATTATTGCTTTATCCTCGACAACAAATTTAAACTGCCCTCTGATGACATCTGCAACCTATTCATGCGCATGTGTATGAACTTCACCACTAGTTCCCTTGTCAAAATATACTTCTACAACCATCATTTGCTTTGAAAAAGATAGTATTTCCTGCTAAGACCATTTGAAATATGTTCAAGGCAAATTTGGTCATACTAGCTTATTTTGTATTTATTAAAAAAAGAAACTCAAATGAGTTTCTTAATTAATGGTTATATTACCTGCTGATTGCAAGGCTTGAACCTGAACTTACAGCTTCAACTTCTTGTCTTGTAATAAAACAATTATCACCGTAACGTTGGTGCTTAATTGCAGCATCAGCTAGAGCAAACTTTGCTATTTCTTCTTTGTCTTTACCCAGTAAAATTCCATCTAAAACTCCACCGGTAAATACATCACCACCACCGATGCGGTCCTTAACATCCATAGTAATCTCATCAGTTGTATATAAGTTTGTATCATAGATATTAACTTTTAATTTATGAATAGTCGGACTTACTACTTCTCGATTAGTAGATGCAAATAATTTAATGTTCGGATATTCTTTCTTAAGCAGTTCATAACCATCTTGAAGAATATTTGTATCTATATTTAGTAAATACTTAATATCTAACAACCCTAAAAATGCATAGTCAATTAGTGGTAATACTTGGCGCATAAACTCACCTGCTTCGGCCTGTGTCCAAAGTTTAGCTCGATAGTTACTATCATAACTGATTGCTATTCCCTTGCTTTTGGCATACTTAATGGCTTCAAGCGTAAGTTCTTTAGTTTGTTCATTGAGCGCAGCAGTTATTCCTGAGACATGGAACAAGTCAGCACCGGCAAAAATGCTATCAAAATTATAATCATTTGTGCTACTGTTTGCAAAACAACTATCCGCTCGATCATAAATAACCTGAGTCGGTGTTACATTGTCTCCCAAAATCGCATAATACGTTCCCAAACGACCTTCGGTAATATTTGTGAACTTTGTACCAACTCCATAAGTCTTTGCTTCAGCAAAGATTCTAGTCGTTAATTGGTTGTTTGGTAGGCTCGTAACTATTTCAGTTTGATGACCAAGCCCAGCTAAATTAACTAATGTATTGTATTCACCACCACCAAAATAAATGCTTAAATTATTGGCACGGTTTAATTCAACATTTTCTGGTTGTGACAAACGCATCATTACTTCACCAAGAGCTATTACTTTCATTATGCAACCTCTTCTTTAAAGCGACGAGCAAGTTCTGTAATTGCTGCAAAATCACCGTTTTTTCCTGGAGCAGTAAGGCTTGATCCAATTCCGACCATTGTTACACCGGCCGCAAACCATTCTTTAACATTATCGATGTCAACACCACCGGTTACCATAAGCTCAGCATGTGGAATCGGAGCTTTAACTCCCTTAATGAAACTTGTACCTAACACATCCCCAGGAAATACTTTAGCAATTGCATTCCCTTTTTCCATTGATCTAATAATTTCTGAAACAGTCATTGCTCCCGGCATATAAATTGCACCAATACTATTGCAGTAATCCTGAACCGATTCAACATACCCTGGAGAGACGATATATGTAGCTCCAGCTTCTAGTGCATCTTTAGCCTGCTCAACAGTGAGTACACTCCCGATGCCAACTAAGCTATCTGGATATTTTGCTACCACTTGTTTAATTAGTTCACATACATTGGGAATTGAATACGTTAATTCTAGAGCTTTCATTCCTCCAGCATAAATACTGTCAACATATTCCATTCCTTCTTCAACGCTACCTGCACGAAGTACTGCAACTACTTTTTCTTTTTTTAATTTTTCTAACATATAGCTCCTTACTATTTAATAACATTATAATACAAATGTTGCGAGATAATTAATTTATCTCGCGTACATTTATACATATGACTAATACCTGCAAATTATCTTGCTTGCCAACCACCATCAACTGGAATTACTACTCCATTGATGTAATTACATCCTTCACCTGCTAAGAATGCAACTGCACCAGCGATATCTTCAGGCTCAGCCCAGTATCCTGCTGGAATTCTTGATAGAATTTCGGCATTTCTAACTTTGTCAGCACGAATTGGTGCTGTGTTTGCTGTTTTAATATAACCCGGAGCAACTGCGTTAACTTGAATATTAAACTCAGCTAACTCATTTGCAAATGCTTTTGTAAGTCCAGCAACACCATGCTTACTCGCTGCATATGCTGGTACAAATTTTCCACCTTGGAAACTTAACATTGATGCAATATTAATTATTTTTCCATGTCCTTGCTCTTTCATAACTGTAGCTGCTGCTTTTGATAAATAAAATACAGTGTTTAGGTTAATATCAATAACTTGGTCCCAATCTTGATCCGGTGTTTCTAAAAGTGGGTTACGACGAATAGTTCCAGCGTTGTTTACTAAAATATCAATCTTACCAAATTCTGCTACTGCTGAGTCAACTAATTGTTGAATTGCTTCTTTACTAGTTAAATCCGCAACATAACCATAGAACTTTTTCCCTGCACCTTCCACATATGCTTTAACTTCTGCAAAATCATCGATGTGTCCGACAACCATAATATCTGCACCTAAGTCACATAAAGATTGTGAGTAAGCTAATCCTAACCCAGTGTTACCTCCGGTTACTATTGCCATTTTACCATCTAGCTTAAATTGATCTAATTTCATGTTTCCTCCATTATGTTTTATTATTTTAATTCACTTGGCTTAATGTGATCCATATCATCAAATGTTTGGTTTTCTCCACACATTCCCCAAATAAACGTATAACTTCCTGTACCTACACCTGAGTGAATTGACCATGAAGGTGAGATAATCGCTTGTTCATTACGAACTACGATATGTCTTGTCTCTTCAGCTTCTCCCATCATATGGAATACTGCAGACTCTTCATCCATTCCAAAGTATAAATACGCTTCCATACGACGATCGTGAGTATGAGGTGGGAATGTATTCCAAACGCTACCTTCATCTAAAATTGTCATCCCCATACATAATTGTGCACTTTCACAAACTGCTGGGTGAACGTATTGGTTAATAGTTCTAGAGTTAGATGTTTTTAAATCACCTAATACTACTTTGTTTGCGGCAGTTAAAGGGATATGCTTGTTTGGTAATACTTTATGTGATGGTGATGAGTTAATATAGAATTTTGCTGGATTAGCTGCATCATCACTACCAAACGATAATTCCTTAGTTCCCATTGAAACGTAGAAACCATCACTATTATTCATTGTAAATTTTTCTCCATCAATAACAACATAACCATTACCACCAATATTGATCATTCCTAATTCACGACGTTCTAAGAAAAAGTCGCTACGTAGCTCTTCAACTACACCTAATTCTAATACTGTATCTGTTGGAACTACTGATCCAACAATGATTCTATCATCAAATGAATAGTTTAAAACTACTTCACCGTGTGAGAATAAATTGTCTAATAAATACTTCTCACGTACTTCTTTTGTATCGTACTTCTTAAAATCACTCGGATGAGTGCTGTAATATTTTTTCATATTACTCCTTTCAATACTTGTATACTAGTATATTAACACTTTTCTTTATTAAAGTCAAGCGCAAATATACTAGTTTATATATATATTTAAATTATGATACTAATCCTAATAATTGTGGTAACCACATTGAAATCGCTGGAATGTATGTTACCAGTAATAAAACGATAAATATCGCAGCGTAAAATGGTAGCATCGGTTTAATTACTTCTTCAATCTTCGTGTTACCTACCTTACATCCAGTAAATAATATTGGACCTACTGGTGGTGTAATTGTTCCAATTGATAAATTGAATACAATCATAATTCCAAACTGAACCGGATCCATACCGAATTGTAAACAAATTGGAAGGAAAATCGGTGTGAAAATTAAAACTGCTGGAGTTGGATCCATGAAAGTTCCAATTATTAATAATATTACATTCATAATCAATAATATTACAAAGAAACTGTCAGTAAGACCTAATAAAAGTGATGCAATAAATGCTGGTATATGTGTGTATGCTAATAAGAACGCCATAATCGTTGACATACCAATCATGAAGATTACAATTGCAGTCATTTTTGTAGACGCAATAATAATTGCCGGTAATTCCTTAATTGTTAGTGAACGATAAGCAAATGATAATAACAGTGAGTACATAACTGCGATTGCACTTGCTTCTGTAGCTGTAAACACACCTTTTAGAATACCACCAATAACAATTACTATTAGTAATAACGATGGTAATGCATCAAATGTAATTTTCATTTTTTCTTTAAATGTGTATTTATCTGTTGTTACATACCCTTTTTTCTTAGCAATAATCCCTGCAATAATCATAACTGATAAAGACCAAAGTAAACCTGGAATATAACCAGCAATAAATAACGCTGATACTGAAACACTACCTGCCACAGTGGCATAAACAATTAATGTATTACTAGGTGGTATTAACATCCCAGTTGGTGCAGATACAATATTTACTGCAGTACTTAATGTTTTGTCATAACCCTCTTTTTGCTGAAGTGGACCCATAGTTCCACCAATTGCAGCAGCTGCCGCTACTCCAGATCCTGATAGGGCACCGAACATTGTGTTAGCTACAACATTTGTTTGTAAAAGTGCTCCTGGCATACGTCCTGAAATAAGGCGTGAACTATTAACCAGTCGCGCTGCTATTCCACCTGAATTCATTATATTCCCGGCGAGAATAAAGAAGGGAATTGCCAGTAAACTAAATGAATTTATTCCATTAAATATCTTTGATGACGCAGTTTGCGTTGCATTATCAAATGGAAAAATAAACATCATTGCTAAAAATGAACCTAAACCAATCGAAACACTGATTGGAGCACCCATGTTTAGAAGAATAATAATCGAGATAAGCATTACTAATGCTACAATTACAATTTGATCCATTATTGCTCCTCCTTAGTATAATGCTTTTTAATAATTTCTAAAATATTATAAATATTGTAGAAAATTGTGATTACTCCCGAAATTGGAATAACCATATAGATGTAACCCATTGGGATTTTAAGTGTCGCATCAACTTGCGCCATACCAGAAGTTGTTAAATATAAACCACCGATAACTAGTACGCATAATGTGAATATTAAAACTAATACCTCAATACAAACATCTAACTTCTTTTGAACACCTATCGGCGCTTTATCTTTTAAATAACTAATATTCATATGTTCTCTTTTTCCAAATACATATGATGCTCCAAGGAAAACAAGCCAAACAAATAAATATTTGGCTAAAATTTCACTTTGAGTTGATGGTTTATTTAAAATATATCTTGTAAATACTTGCCATGAAACTAGAAGTGTCATAAATGAGAATATTCCCACTGAAACAACTTCTAAAAGCATGTCAATTTTTGATTTTATAAAATTCATCAAAACTCCTCTATTATGCTAAATCACGAATTTGATTATAAATCTTCGTCATATCTTCACTTGTTGCTAATGTTTTTTCATTTAATTCAAAACATGCCTCTTGGAACGCGGTTTTATCAATTTCATTGAATTTAGCTCCACCTTCAGTTGCTGTAGTTTTAGCAGCTTCAACTCCTTCGATCCATAATTCGAATTCTCTAGTTACAGATTCTTCAATTAAAGCATTGAAAATTTCTTTATCGCTATCTGACATTGTATCAAAGAATGTATTACTTACTACAACCACATCTGGAACCATTAAGTGTTCAGTGTAGTAATAGTTAGGTGCAACTTCATAGTGTTTTAAATCAGCAAACGTTACTTCATTATTTTCTCCACCATCGATGATTCCTTGTTGAATTGCTGTATAAACTTCACCTTGTGACATTGGAGTTCCAACACCACCCATTGCATTCATCATATCTACTTTTGCTTGTGATTCCATAACACGAATTTTTTTACCACTTAAATCTGCTGCTGATTCCATTGGACTTTTTGTATAAACGTTACGTGCTCCTGCAGTATATGCTGCAACCGGCGTAACACCAACTTCTGTACTAGTCTTTGCAAATAACTCATCAAAAGCATCAGAGCTAAATACTGTTCTTTGGTGATCTAAGCTATCGTATACGTATGGTAATGATAATGCAACATAACTATCATCAAAGTTTTCTAATAAACTCGTTGATACTAATGTCATCTCTAATGTTCCACCTTGAACCATCTCAAGTGTTTCCTTTTGTGATCCTAGAATTTCGTTCGCTTGGATATCAATTTCATATCGCCCTTCAGTTTGCTCTTCAAATTTTTCTGCAAATTCTGATAAAGCTATATATTGTGGATGAGATTCCGATTGGTTAAATGCAATTGTAATCTTTTGACTTGAAGTACCATCTGCACTGCTTCCACACCCTGCTAATACTAAAATAAATGCTGCTAATAATGTAATAATCTTTTTCATTGAAACTCCCTATTAATTTGTTTTTACTTTAAATATAATTTTTATATTTTCTTCACTATCTTCCCTAATTTCAGGTTCATGACATTCTCCTGGAAATAAAATTAAATACTCATCCTCGTTGATTACATATTGTTCAACAAGGTCACTACTTGATGCTTGATACCAGGCACAATCCGTTTCCTGGTTATACTCACTAACAACTGTTAAATTATTTTTACTACCTAAATTTACTCGCTCTTTTCCTTTATATGCATAATGCACATCGATCATTTGCTCATGATCTTCAAGCATATTGGCAGCTTTTTCTTTAGTAGTATACTTTTTTTTAATAAAATATATATCATCGTTTATTTTAATTTGAGTATCAAACTCATAAACTTCAAAATCTGTTGTGTAAATAAATTCAGCAACAATATCGAGTTTGTCCTTAAACTGCTCTAAATTATTTTTGCGTCCATTCTTAGTAAACATTAACAACTCCCTTCTTGTACACTTGTATTCTAGCATATCAATTTACATGTGTCAAATCTTTTCCTAAAAATATTCTTTTTTTCTTTATTACAACTTTTTACTGGTATACAAGTTTCTTACTACCAGAAAAATTTTATGCTATAATATTCAAAGAAATGAGGTATATATGATTAACAAAGCTAATGACGGACTTTCAACGAGAATATATGAGGATATAAAACAAAAAATTGAATTATTCGAGTTCAAACCTGGTGATAGAATAAGTGAAACAACACTTGCCAGTCTTTATGAAGTCTCAAGAACGCCGATAAAGCATAGTTTAACAAGATTAGAAAATGAGGAATTAATTGTTGTCAAACCACAAATTGGAACATTTGTCTCAAAAATTGATACAAAACATGTTCATGAATTCTTCACTATTAGAATGTTACTTGAAGTTGCAATTTTAGATGAGGTGAAAGAAAACTTATCCCAAAAGACTTTAACTGATCTACAAAACAATGTTTCAGCTCAGGAACAATTATTAGTTGATGCTGAAACAAATGAAGACATTGATGTATCGCGTGTCTTTTGGAAATTAGACAATAGTTTTCATAAAACAATCTTTAGAGCAGTAAAAAAAGAATTTATTTGGGAATTCATCTTGTCACAATCTTCTCAATTTAATCGTTTTCGAGTAATCAGTGCATCAAATGACATTGACTATTTAAGAACAAAAGTTGGGGAACACCGTCAAATTATGGAATATATAATGGGCGAAGTTGATGTTAATCCAAAAGAAAGTTATCAAACTCACCTGTTTGGTCAATTGGATTCAAATATTGATCACTTAAAAGAAAAGTATCCAGACTATTTTTTATAAGCATTAAACAAATAAGGAACCTATAGATATAGGCTCCTTATTTAATTATATGAACTTTGACCAATATTTCGTAAATTAAACTCTTTCTAGCAATAAATAGACTTTTATTTATATAACTATTGGTACTAAGACTTCTTCTGAAAACAAAATAATTTAATAATTTTATTACTTAAATATCCACTCACTTTTAACATCATATGGTATACTATCTTTAATTAAATAATGGGCTAAAAATTCATATTTTACTTTAGAGCGTTTTACTTAAATTAATGATGCTTGGGCAAAACCATATTCAAAAAATTCCTAGTATAATGTACTCTACAGTACAATATATTGGGTTTTTTATTTTATATTTTTAGCGCAATTACATGTGAGGTGTATAATGAAAAATTTTATAAATATAATTACATATTTTGTATTACTGTATCCTTTAATAATGTCTGTGTTTTGGGTATTTGGTGGTCTTGCCCACAAATTCAGAAAAAAGGAAATTCCCGAAGCTGAAACTGAGATGCCAATTGTTATAATTATTCCAATCTATAACGAAGAGTCTGATATTAAAAAGCATATTGAGCATAACCTCGATCTAGATTATGAAAACTATAAAATTTACGCAATTGATGACCAGTCGACAGACAACTCAGCAGCTGAAGTCCAAATGATACGCAATGATAAACTTAAGTTTTTTCAAAACGATGTTAATATGGGTAAAGCACGCACTATCAATAATATTGTCGATCAAGTTGATACTGACTATTTTTTAGTAATTGACTCTGATACTATGCTGGATAAAAATGCTTTGAAAACTATCAACAACGCCATTCAACATGATATTTCGGAAGGCAACCAAGATAAAGTTGCTGCTTATACTGGAAATATTACTGTTCATGCTGATGAGAAAAACAAAGCCTTTAGAATGCAAAAAATTGAATATCGAGCTTTTATTGATATGATTAAGCGATCACAAAGTTTTGCACTTAACAGTATTATGACTTTAAGTGGGGCATGTAGTGTTTATAATAAGCAAATCTTTATTGAAATCGGCATGTTTTCTGAAAAGAACGCGACAGAAGATATTAATATCTCTTGGCGCTTCAATTTAAAAGATTACAAACTTTCGTATATCGATAATTTATATTCAAGCGTTACTACTCCCCATAATATTTTCGATTTAATTATTCAACGTAAGCGTTGGACAAATGGACTATTGCAAACAATTCATGATTATCGAGAGGATTTTTTAAGTTTTAGAAACTTCAATGTTAAGTTCTATACAATGGAAATAATAATTTCTAGTATATGGGCATTTTCATTTTTATTTGTAAATCTATACTATATTACAATCTTATTTACAAATTACAATGATAACTTGATTATCTTAAAATTTTTATTCCCAACTTTACTAATCTTCCTTTTTTCAACATTTTTAGCATTCACTTCGTATTTCATCAGTGATAATGAACGAGAAACTAAACAAGAGTTATTGCGATATTATCTACTATTTCCTTTTGCGTATTTCTACGTTCAACCAATTGGTTACGTTTTAGGATTTGTTGAAACAGCCAGACATGCTACAAACGAAAAATGGCGAAGACCAATCAACGATCACCATCGCATTATCTTTTCTTCTTTCATTGATTTTGTTGTAACAGTGGTATTATTACAATTCATCTTAGAAATTTTATTTGATAGTGGTTTTGTGTTTGATGCGTTTAGTAAATTTGTGTACTTCTTACTATTTTATATTGGATTGGTAGCAATATATTTTGCGAAACTCCACTTTGGTGAGCAATGTACATCACTACGATTAAAATATTTAAAGAACCCTGCAATCTACATTGTATCCGTTTTTATAATTCTAAGGTTCTTAAAAGCAATTGCAGTGTTCTATGGTGTAATCCATCCTGATAATGTGTACAAGCTAAATATCTTATTATTCTTTGCGGTTACAATATTAAGTGCTATTGTGTTTGAATTTATTTATCGAATAAATTATTCTAAAATCGAAACAAACAAGTTACCTGAATAATATAATGAAACTCGAGTCCTAATTGGATTCGAGTTTTCTATTTTATTCAAATGTTCTTATATACTTAATACTTTCAAATAATTCAGTTCCTTGAAGCTCTTCGACGATGATTGGAACATCGGTTAAGTTATACTTTTTTACTAACGGATATAAAAGCGAGTAGTCTAATACTCCTTTATCTAAAGCGCATAGCACCTTTGTATTGTCCATTATAATAAAATTTTTAAAATGAAAAATCTTAATTCTATCCCCAAATGTATTTAGATAACTTTCAAAAATACTTAAGTAATCATGATAGTTATTGATGTTAAGAACATTAGCTAAATCCAATGTTATTGCCGTTCTATCATTTAACATCATGTCTTTGGTTTTCTCAAGATTATATGCTACATGATCATAAACTGGTTCTAACAAGTAATACTGATCATCAAGATTACTTGTTACTATATCAATCGATTGTTGCAATTTCTTAAAACTCGAATTGGTATGATTATCCGGATGATATGTCCAATCATCACCATTTACTGAACCAGTCTCACTACCAATATACTTAATACCATTCCGTTTAGCTATATTTGTGTTTATATCGAAGATTTTATAACCCAAGTCCAACTTTTTTTGATCGGGGTGAATCATATTAAAGTATGAACCAAGCAGGTGAATATCAATGCCATTATTTCTTATTTGTGTAATAACATTGTCAATAAACATTTCATCATCAATTTGGTCGGGATAGAGCCTCATTAACACCAATTGCAAACCATCAATATGATGTTGCTGACAAATATCACACATCTCCTCAATCGTATTAAATTCTAAATCATGGGGTCTAACGCCAATTTTCATCTTACTCCTCGTTTTATAGTTTTTCAATTACACTCGGGTTTGCATCTATTCCAAATGTTGTTACCAAATCTACGATTTCCTGTTTTTGAATGGTGTTAATTTCTGGAATGTTCATTGAATTTACTTTATAGAAAATCTCAGCTGCTTTTTCGGCAACATGTACAGTCCCTAAAGTTTCATCTGGGTTTGATCCGGCAGCAAATACTCCGTGGTGTACCCAACAAACGATATTAAACTCTTCTAGCATCTTACTTGATTCCATTCCAATTTCAATACTTCCAGGCATCATCCACTTCAGTAATCCGACACCTTTTGGTACAAAGACTGAAGCCTCTGTTGCATACTTCCATAGTTTACTACTAAACTCGTATGAGTCATAGTTATTTACATATGTCATAATATTTAAATGAGTTGGGTGACAGTGATATACAGTTCGGTTTCCTTCATTTGCATTTTTTAATTGCTGATGAATAAGCAGGTGTGCCGGTAATTCACTTGTTGGCATATTATCATTTTCAAATCCCCAAACGATTTCGTATGATTTACCATCTTGTCCTATAACACAAAAACCAACAACTTCGTCAGTGTCGATTAAAGCGTTCATGAAATACTTTCCTGATCCAGTAACTAAGAATATATCTCCAGCAATCCCCGGAACTTCCATCGGTAACTCATAAACTCTTCCTTGAACATTATAGTGCTTTGCTGCAGCTTCTGCCTCTTCTGCAGTAAGGCGGTATGTCATATTTCCGGAGTTACGTTCATGCCAGTTTAAATTGTCACCCTTAATCATTGTATGTAAATACTTTTTGAAAAATTTAAGTTCATTCATTATGCTCTCCCTTTAAGTTCCGTTTGTTCGTATTCATCAATTGCTTTAAGTACTTCTGTATCAACTAAAGTATTCGTAGTTGCGCAATACTCATTCCAAATGCTAGCCATATCGAAATCATCTTTTAAGAATTCATAGCGAAGAAGAGCATTTGATTCAGTTTCAATCTCATCTGTATTATGATAACTGCGATTGATCATTGATTTTAGTAATGTTTTTTGTAAGTTTCTAATTCCTGAAATGTAGGCAAATGGACGATTGATGCTTCCATCAAACCAGTCTAAACCAATGTAAAACTTGTCAGTTCCTAAACGTGCAATTTCATCACAAATATCTGATAATTCTTGATTTCTAATAAGTACATGATCACTATCCCAACGAACTGGTCTCGTTAAGTGTAAGGCAACTTTGTCATTGAATGTAAGTAGTGATGATAATTTATCTGCAACATTTTCAGTTTGGTGATAGTGCCCTGAATCAACTAAACAATTAATCCCGCGACTTGCTGCATAACTCATATAAAACTCATGTGATCCAACTGTATAGTTTTCAACTCCAATACCAAATACCTTTGATTCTACTGCAACTGGTACTAATTGTTTATCATATTCAATTCCAATAATTTGATCTAAAGAATCTTTTAAAAGCATGCGGTGATTTAAACGATTTGTTGGAACTTCTTTAGCTCCATCGGGAATCCAAATATTCATAACGCAAATATCGTTTAATTCTTTTGCAATTTGCTCGGAGATTTTAATACATCTTTTTCCATGTTCAATCCAGAAGTCACGAATTTCTTTGTCTGTACTAGCAAGGGTAAACCCTGTATCTGCCTTATCATGAGCAAAGAACGTTGGATTAAAGTCAATTTTCACATCATTCGTTTTCGCAAATTCAACCCACTCGGCAAAATCCGCATATTCAATTTCATTTCGATCGTGCTTATCGCTACTAATTAAGTAAAAGGCGTGCAGATTAAGTCTAAACTTTCCACCTAGATTATTAAAGACGAATTCTAAATCCTTAAATACTTCATCTTTATTACGCGCTTTTCCTGGATAGTTACCTGTTGATTGGATTCCACCTCCAAGTGTAGTGTCTAATTCAAATCCTGCTACATCATCTGTTTGCCAACAGTGAACCGAAATCTCAGTTTCACTTATTTTTTTAATTGCATCTTTTTTTATAATTTCGAAATTTTTCATTTTCTTTCTCCTGTGTGTATATTTTCATATGCTTTGATACATAATCATGTGCTTCTTGTAAATTATTAAATTGTCCCATCTCAATTGCTTGAACCAAAACATTACCAAGTGCTGAGCACTCATAAGGAAACAATCTAAGTTTTTGATCAATGACTTTGGCGATTTCTTCATTTAAAAACTGCGCCTTGGCTCCACCACCAACAATCGTTAAACTTTCAATCGCCTCGCCACTCGCAATTTCAAGTTCAGCTAGTGCTACTTTATAAGAGTGGGCCAAACTGCGATATATTACTCTGGAAAAGTCACCGACTGTATCAGGGACCTCTTGACTAGTTAGTTTACAATATTCAATAATCGCTACTGTCATGCTCGATGGATTCATAAATGTCTGGTCATTAATGTCAATTAGGGACTCGATAGTGCTCGCTTTAGCAAGTTCATTTAGTTCGGCAAAGTCTTCAAGGTGATTTTCTTTAGCGTAACTTACAATTACCCAAAGTCCCATAATATTTTTCTGGAAACGATATGTTCGATCATAATTACCTTCATTAGAATAGTTGTATTCGTATGCTTGATAGTTTATTATTGGTTTATCGACATGCTTTCCAAGTAGCGACCACGTTCCTGAAGATAAAAAGGCATCACTTTTTTGTAAATGAGGAATTGCAAGGATTGCGCTGGACGTATCATGAGTAGCAACACTAACAACTTTGATTGATCTACCATTAGCAAACTCAGGTTTCAAATTACCAAGAATTCGCTGGTTCGTTATCTCAATAAACTTATCTCGATGTTCACATTCAAAGCGATTTGTTTGTAAGTTAATGCTTTGGGTTGTGGTAGCATTAGTAAACTCAAGTGACTTTACACCACAGAGCGTATAGGCTAAGTAGTCTGGTAACATCATAAAGTTACTAACATCTTTAATATTATAATTATTAGCTGCCACTTGCATTTGAAAAAAGGTGTTAAAGGCTTGGATTTGAATTCCAGTTCGTTGGTATAGTTCATATAGATCATTCGCTTTAGAATAATCATTGAGTGAATTTACAAAACTTTCATCTCGATAGAACATTGGATTACTTACTGGCATTCCATTGTGATCAATAGCCACCGTATCTACTGCCCATGTATCAATCCCAATTGATTCAATGTCTTCATATTTTTCTAATGCAATTTGAATCGATTGGTTGATATCGGCTGACAATTTATTAAGATTTAAGCGCTCATCACTCGAGCGAATAATATCGATGTCAAAGCGATTGATTTCATCCAAATAAAGCGCAGATGTCAAATCAGCAACAATTGCGCGACCACTCGATGCCCCGATATCTATTGCTAGGTACTTACTCATTTTCCTCCTTGATTTAAAGGTCTAATATTTGTTATACACATGTATTATACATTTATCTAGAGTTTTTCTCAATATCGACATTTTATATAAAGTAACGATTTTTCAAGAATATATGATATTATTTAAGTAAATATATTTAGTGGAGGTCATATGGACTTAAAACCAATTAAGATTGAACAAAACAGCACCATCCTATACAATAACCTATTTGATTCAAAATACGAAATCGGTGTTCGCCTTCAAGATTTTGGTACAGCATTCGAAGAACACTACCACAACTATATCGAAATTGTCTGTCAACTAAACTCTTCGAGCATTCAAATTATCAACGGTCAGCAATACACTTTACAGGCCGGAGATATGGTAATTATTCATCCAGGTGATGCTCATGAAAATGTGGCAACTGAATCAACTGTTTTAAATTTAATTGTATCAGAGAAGTATCTAAGTAATCTTGTTATTGATAGTACCTTTGATGATAGTATTATCCATATAAAAAATGTAGTAAGTGCTGCCAATACAACACAGATATATAATATGCCCAAGAGTACATGGCAAGTAATAAACGACATTTACTATTTGATGTTAAGTCAGAGCGAAACAACAATGTACTATCTTAGACAAAAAATTAACTTGGCTTCGTTTTTCATCTCGCTAGAAGACATTGAAGGAATCATGAACAAATCAGTATCGACAAATAAATGGGATGTTATATCGTATATCGAAAACAATTTGGCAACTGCATCCTTAAACGAGTATGCTAGAAATGTCAACTACTCACCATCCCTCGTATCACAGCGCGTTAAGAATCAATACGGTATTTCATTTGTGGTAATCTTACAAGAATTGCGATTAAAACATGCAGCGCGGTTGCTCTGTACGACAAACGATAATATTGAAATTGTAATGGCTCACGTCGGGTATAATAATAAAACCCATTTCTACAATTTATTTAAAGAAAAGTTTGGAAAAACACCGAGTAGTTATCGAAAAGCAAATGTACAATTATAACTTAAAGCTTGTATTTATAAGATATTTTGTATTGTAAAATTAAGAAAGTGATGCGTTTTGTATCATTTTTTTATATTTTTTCATTCCCAAAGAAAATACTTTCCAATGTTAGTATAATTAGTTTGTAACTACAAGGAGGAAAAATGGCAAAATATGTTTTAAATGAAGTATCATATCATGGACAAGGTTGTTTAAAAAATATTAAATCTGAAGTTCTAAACCGTGGCTTTAAAAAAGCCCTAATTTGCACCGATAAAGATTTAGTCGAGTTTAAAGTTGTAGAAAAGTAACAAAACTCTTAGATGAAATTAATTTTGAATATCAACTATTTACTGACCTGCAAGCAAATCCAACAGTAAAGAATGTTCAAGATGGTGTCGAAGTATTTACAAAGGCAAATGCCGATTCAATTTTTACCATCGGTGGTGGATCACCACAAGATACTGCTAAAGGGATTGAGATTATTATTGCAAACCCAGAATATAGCGATGTCGTAAACTTAGAAGGTTTAGCACCAACTAAAAACAAAAGTGCTCCAATTATTGCAATTCCGACAACGGCAGGGACTGCAAGTGAAGTAACTATTAACTACGTAATAACCGATACAGAAAATAGTCGCAAGTTAGTATGTGTTGACCCTAATGCAATTCCTGCAGTAGCAATTGTTGACCCAGAAATGATGGCGTCAATGCCGAAATCGCTTACCGCAGCAACTGGGATGGATGCATTAACCCATGCAATTGAAGGCTTTATTACGCCTGGATCTGATCTAATGTCCGATATGTTCCATGGTAAGGCAATTCAGTTAATTGCTCGTTCACTACGTGGTGCATGTGAAAATGATCCCAAGGCACGTGAAGACATGGCTTTAGGTCAGTATCTTGCGGGAATGGTATTTAGCAATGTTGGACTTGGTGCAGTGCATTCAATGGATCACCCACTTGGTGCACTATACGATACACCTCATGGTGTTGCAAATGGAATTATATTACCAACTGTAATGGAATTTAATGCACCGGAAACAGGTGAAAAATATCGTGAAATTGCTCATTTCATGGACGTTGAAGGAGTTGATTCAATGACTCAAGAAGAGTATCGATTAGCAGCAATTAATGCAGTAAAGCAACTAAGCACAGATGTAGAAATACCAGAAAATCTAAATGGAATCATTGAAAAAAAAGATTTAGAATTCTTAGCTCAATCAGCCTATGATGATGCATGTCGTCCTGGAAATCCACGAGATATTAATGTCACAGATATCATTGAACTTTATAAAAAAATGATGTAATAAACTATTTATATACAAGAGTGTAATTAAACCAGTAAATTAAATTACTGGTTTTTGTTATGTTTAGATGCTTTTATAAAAAAATCACAAATTAAGTTTGCTCCCAAAAATGATGTGTGAGTATTATCATATATTTTCATTAAATCACTATGTACAAATAGCTTTTTAGACTCCTCTTCACCAAGCTGCTTAATAACTTGAGTTGTAAACTGATTGAGATTTGCAACCACTTCAAAATTATTCTGTATTGTATTTAGATAATTATTATGGGAGTTAATTAAGGTGCCATCTACAAACAATCTCCGGGCAATTGGTGTAACTATTACAGAAGATGCGTGGCGACTACTTATCTCCTTGATCATGTATTTAAGATTTTGGATAAACTCCGTTTCACTTACTCCAAATTTATTTGGCTTTTGATCGTTATGGCCAAATCCTATTACTACTGTATCGCCCGGTTTAATCGTCTCCAGTAACTTATCAAATCGTTGTTCTAACATAAAACTTTTTGTACTTCTCGCATCTATTGCATAGTTTATACATATATTACCAGTTTTCGCTTGGAGCAGCTGTGGCCAACTCCAATATGGTAATACTTTATTAGCAAGTGTTGAATCTCCAATAATGTACGTGATAGGCTTTGACTCGATTCTTTTTAAATCAATCGATGATATTGTTAGATCATCTCTTGATTTTAAATTAAACACTTCATATTTACCTACATAAGTATTAAATGTGATATTAACATCGTCGCCTAAATACACACACATTCCCCGAGTATCAAAAATCTCATAGCTATCAAGCTCATGTTCGATTTGAACATCTACTTGATAAAAACCTTGGTATAAATCTGCAGTGTATATAATCGGAGCTCTAAATTCTTCAGCATAGTTATCAAAATATGGTTTTTGCGCAGCTGATTCATAGAGTAAATTTCCGAGTGTTGAGTAAATTATTGTTTTACCACTTTCTAAATCAACTTGTATTTGTTCACATGCAGTGTTAAAATTACCAATAGCTTGCTTAACAGTGCATATTTGACATTCAAAAGTTTTCATCCATACAATTGAATTCGATTCATCAACAATCTTTAAATAATTATCCTTAAACTCTAAGTAAAACATCCCGCTTGCCACATCGTTATTTAGTCGTATCTCATTTAATTTCATCTTTTGGTATTCCATCTCGCTCCTTTTATGTAAAAAGAATTGAATTACTTTAAAGTAAAATCAATTCTTGTATTCTTATATAATAAAGTCATATGCTAAGGTTAGGTTATCAGATACCGGACTATTATCTGGATTAGTCTCCATGAGTGGCGCCATGTACTCCCACCAACGTTTGCACGCGTCTGTAGTTGCAATATTATTCCAAACATTAGTATTCTCAAGGTTTACATATGCAAACAAGTAATCAGTATCCTGATCATACCAGATTGTATAATCAGTTACACCTGCTTTTACAAACTCAGCTTCTAACTCTGGAAATACTTGATTATGACGAATCTTATACTCATCAAGCATTCCAGGTTTTAATTTCATTTTAGTTCCTAGTTTCATTATAGTGCACCAAATAATCCGGGTAGCCATAGCGAAAGTGCTGGAACATAGGTAATTAACATTAATATTAAAAAGACGGCTATAAAGAATGGAACCATTTCTTTCATAATCTTCTCAACTGGTATGCCGGATACATTCGATGATACAAACAGTACTGTCCCAACTGGTGGCGTAACCGTACCGACTGCTAAGTTAAAGACCATAATAACTCCAAAGTGGACCGGATCGATCCCAACACTTGTAACTATTGGTAATAAAATAGGCGTAAAGATTAAGATTGCTGGAGCCATATCCATAAACGTACCTACAATTAGTAAAATAATGTTAATTAATAGTAAGATTACGATTGGATTAGTTGAAACACCTAAGATTGCATCACTTAATGCTTGAGGAATTCCGGTGAACGATAATACAAATCCCATAACTCCTGATGCTCCTACAAGGAACATAATTTGTGCTGACATAACCGCGGCATCTCCAAGTAACACAATTAAGTGTTTTCGGTCAATCGTTTTATAAATAAATACCGATAGAATAAACGTATATACAACTGCGATTGCTGCAGCTTCTGTCGCCGTGAAGATTCCACCAACTATCCCACCAACAATTATAAACACAAGTGCTAAACTTGGCAATGCATCAATGAACGTTTTTAATACGCGACCAAAATCAAATGGTTCATCACTTACCGGATATCTACGTTTCTTACTTATAACTAGCGCAACTATCCCAACTGTAACAGCCCAAATAATTCCAGGAATCCAACCTGCTAAAAATAACGCTGAAATACTTGCACCACCAGCTGCCAAAGAAAATACAATAAATGCTGCTGTAGGTGGAATTAATTGTCCAACTGGGGCTGATATTGCATTTACTGCTGCACTAAATTCTGGATCATATCCTTTTTCAGCTTCAATCGGAGCTAGAGTTCCACCCATAGCTGCCGCAGCGGCAATACCTGATCCTGAAAGGGAACCAAATAAGGCATTTCCAGCTACATTAGTTAGAGCTAAAGAACCAGGCACTTTTCCAAGTAAAGCTTCTGAAAAGTTAATTAATCTTTGAGCGATTCCCCCAGTGTTCATCATCAATCCCGAAAGAATAAAGAAGGGAACTGCTAAAAGGGTAAAACTATTAACACCGGTTGCAATCTTCTGTGCACCAATGAATACCCCAAAATCAAATGTTAATAATACCGTAATTGTAACACATGATGCTACTGCTATTGCGATTGCGATCGGAGTTCGATAAAATAACAATGCAAAAAAGATTATTGTTAAAACCACTCCAACTATTATCGGATCAATTGTCATTATTTCTCCTCCTTTTTACCAATAAATTCTTTTAGATTAAGTACATTATAAAATATAAACAGGAAGCCTGATACTGGTATTGATAAATACACATAGAACATATTAATTCCTAAAGATGCTGAGATTTGACCATACGCATTAGTAGCAACCATAAATCCACCAACTACTAATACTAGTATTGCAAAAATTAAAATTATAAACTCTACAACTATTTTATTAATACGTTTCTTACTCTCATTCATCCGATCAACAAAGACTGTTACTGCCATTATTCGATTCATCCCATGTGCTAATGGAGCTCCAATCATTGTTAACCAAATTAATTGGAAACGGAGAATTTCATCTGTCCAACCTGATGGTGCATTGAAAATATACCTCGATACTACTTGCCATGTTGCCTCAAAAACCATTATTCCTAATAATAGGGCACATATAAAAATTAATTTTCTATTTACTTGTTGGCGCATCATAACTCCCTTCCTTACCAGCAGCATCTGCTACTGTATTGTAGATACTACGATTTGCATCACTTTTGGCCATATAACTTTCATGCATTGGCATAACTTTCTCTCTAAATGGCTCAACATCTAGCTCATAAAACTCAACTCCTGCTTCTTCACTTTCTTGTTTCGCAGCTGTCAACATTTCATTATTAAGTTCGCGGTAGTATAAATTATTTTCCCATAATGATTTTTGCAAAGCTAAAACTTGCTCATCGGTCATATTTTCTAAAGTTTTAGTAGATAAAATATAAATATCTGGTACCATTTGATGTCTTGTATACGAATATGATTTTGCTACATCCATGTGACGATTTACAGTAAGAGCAAGTTCATTGTTTTCCGCACCATCAATAACCCCTTGTTGCAGAGCAGTATAAGTTTCACTTGATGCCATTGGCACCGGTGATGCTCCTAGTAAACTAACCATTTCCTTACTAACTGCACTTTCCATTACTCTAATTTTCATCCCCTTTAAGTCGTCTGGAGACTGAATTGGCGTATCTTTTGCGGTATAAAAGTTACGAGCCCCTGAAGGGTACCAACCAACAAAGATAAACCCATCATCAACTGTTTCCTTATTTAATTGTTCGATTAAGTCAGTATTTGTCATTGCCGAATATAAATCCTCTTCATTTTCAAACATAAATGGCAGAGAAAATACACCATAAGCACTATCAAATGCATCTAAAGATGAAGCTCCTACTTTAGCCATATCTAAGACTCCGGCTTGAACCATCTCAATCGTGTCACGCTCTGAACCTAGAACACCACTCCCGTATATTTGCATATCAATACTATTGTTTGATTCCTCCTCTACTAGCTCTTCAATTTGCGCAATTGCTTGTCCACTATCTGAAGAATCAGCAATTCCGTGAGCCATTCTTAAAGTTAATTGTTCTTCACCAGCAGCTGCTGAAGTTGAACAACCAGTTAATACCAGCACTAATACTGATAATAAGCCAATAACTGTTAGTATATTTTTCATATTATGCTCCTTCTTTATTTAAATACAAATAATATTCATTTAATGCAATAATTGTAAGTGATTGACCATATGCAATTGGAGTTACTATAATATTTTTATAATGATCAACATCCATTCCCATACCTGTACCACCTGATACGTTAGTTACAGTACCATCTTCATCAATATATGATACTAATGTTTCAATACACTTATGACATGCCTCTATATACTTCTCTTCTTCTAAGATACCCAAACGGATTCCCTTAAGAATACCCGCACACATAGCAGCACTTCCCGAAGCTTCTACATATGATGTTGTATCTAGTAAAACCGTATGCCACATTCCATTTTCGTTTTGTAATTCGATTAATTTATCTACTTGATTTTTATAAACTGCTAATACATAGTCTTTTAGATATTGATCTTCATCCTTACACATTTCCAAAAAATCAATAATTCCATAAGTGAACCAAGCATTTCCACGACACCAATAAACTCCACCAAAATTATCCTGGCGATTAAAGCTATAACCATGGTAAAACAACTTATCAATGTGGTTATATAAGTATTTGATATGCTGTAAAACTTGATATCTAGCAACATCTCGATATGTTTGGTTACCTACTTTTTTTCCGTACTTGTTTAAAAATAACACAGACATAAAAATTGTATCAATCCACATCTCACTTTCGTTTAAAATTACACCGGTTCCTGTTACATCGCTAGTAACATGTTGAAAACAACCTTCTTCCGTCTTTGGAAGTTCATTTACTAAATATTCTGCCCATTCACTACATAGTTTTTCAAACTTCTCATTTCCCTCTGCATAGTCTAATAGTGTTAACATTGGAGCAGTAGTATTGATGTTCATCGGTGGCAATCCTTCACTAATACGATTATTAAACCAATCTTCAAAGAAGGTATCATATTTTGGATTGGTTTTAAAATTTTCATAACGATGAAAACCATATAATCCTACACCTTGTGGCCAATCCCAAATATCAATCCCAAAATCACGTGGATATAAGCCAACTTTTAATTGCTCTTCACTTATATTATTTTTATCTAAATTTGATACTTCTAAATTCATTAATTTACTAATTACCAACTCTATTTTATTTTCAATTGTTTGTATATTCATAATTCCTCCTGTAAATGATTACCTATATTATACTAGCATTCAAGTATAATGGCAATATCATTAAATTATTAAAAGTATCATTTTTTTAACCAATTCGATATTTTATGGCTAGTAAAATAAAAAACTACATAATTCCTAAAGGAATTATGTAGTTTAGTTAATTTTATTTATAGTCTGGTCTTTAAGTATCAATTGCTTGTTAGTAATCTTGTTTGAGAAATAACGATCGTGAGAAATGAATAAGACTGTTCCCTCAAAACTTAGAATAAAGTTCTCAAGCATTTCCTTTGTATCGATATCTAGGTGATTTGTCGGTTCATCTAATAGCAGAAGGTTATAATCACCAGTAAATACTTTAATTAGCTCTAAACGGACTCTCTGACCACCTGATAGCGTATGCAGTTTGTGGTTTACAATATCACCTTTAAAGTCATATTTAGCAAGTAAACTTCTAACTGCTGCTGTATTTTGATTAGCGAACCCTTCACAGTATTTCAAGACCGTATCATCTGGATTACTATATACAATTTCCTGAGGAATATATTGCATTTTGGTATTAATATGAAATTTCAAGTTATCTTTTTCTAAACCAAAATCACTGTCTAGAGCTTTGATAAGGGTTGATTTTCCGGCACCATTTTCACCGATTATATGAACAATATCACCAATATAGATTTCTTCTGAAAAATTTTGAAGAATAGTTTGATTGCCAATTGCTAGATTGTAATCAGTAAACTTTAGAGCAATTTTTCGCTTCGGCTGAAATGTTCCAAGATTATCAAATTGTTTTTTCTTTATAGTTGGCTTCTTTAGTTCCGGAAGTTCATCAAGTTTCTTTTTTAATCGACTTGCCATTGTAAGAAACTTTTCGTTTTTTACTCCCCAAATCTTATAGCGTTGAATTTGTTCTTTGATTCGTTTTATCTCCAATTGCTGTTGATTATATTCAGCCGTTAATTGCTGAAATAATATTTTATATTGGGCAATAAAATAACTATAGTTTCCACTGTATTCAGTAAGTTCATGGTTTTCTAAATGCCAAATACTGTCGGAGATTTGATCAATAAAATATCGATCGTGTGAAACAAAGATGATTGTTCCTTTGTATTTGGATAAAAACTGTTCGAGGATTGCAACTTTTTTATAGTCCAAGTGATTGGTTGGTTCATCTAACAATAATACATCGGGTTCGCATAATAATAAACGAACAAACTCCAAGATTTTCATTTCACCAAACGATAAATCAGCAACTTTACGCTCTAAATCTGCTGTCGTTAGTTCGAAATTAACTGCAGTTTTATAGATGATGCTTTCGTATTCGTACCCCCCAAGTTTATTATACTGCTCTAGTGCTAAACCATATTTATTAAAGACGGTGTCGCTTGGATCGGTTTCCATCTGTACTTCTAACTTTCGCATCCTCGTTTCAATATCAAAAAGTTCTTGATACTCAAGTTTTAAATAATCGATTGATGTTAAGTTTGATTCACTTAAATCGATATGTTGATTTAAATAAGCTATCTTTGTTTCTTTTGCTTTTGAATATGTTCCCGCTGATAACTCTTCACTACCACTTAGAAGTGATAGTAACGTCGACTTACCACTCCCATTCTCACCGATTATAGCGATTTTATCTCGATCATTTAATGAGATATTTAAGTTATCTAAAACTAAATTCCCATAAAACTTCTTACTCCCATTTGCTATACTTATTGTAATCATTTTTGATTCCCCAAATTTTCATTTCATATTTATATGATATTATAACACTATTTTACATTTTCTTTACATTTATTAGTTAATGAAAAAAAAGAAAGTAAAAACTTTCTTTTAATTTAGATATGAAAATTACTTGTTTTTCATTGTTGGGAATAAGATTACATCTCTAATTGACTCTGAGTTAGTTAATAACATAACTAGACGGTCAATTCCGATTCCTAATCCACCTGTTGGAGGTAAACCTGTTTCTAATGCCTCAACGAAGTCGTAATCGATACGAGTTGCTTCATCATTTCCAAGGTCAGCTTCTTTAACTTGGTTTTCGAAACGCTCTAATTGATCGATTGGGTCATTAAGTTCACTAAATGCATTTGCATATTCACGTGTGTCAATGAATAATTCAAAACGCTCAGTGTAACGTGGATCTTTATCATCAATACGGCTTAGTGGTGAAACTTCAACTGGGTGATTGTACACCATTGTTGGTTGAATTAATGTTTCCTCACATTTTTGTTCAAAGAATTCATTTAGGATGTGACCAATTCCAAAGTGGTGGTCATCTAAAGTTACATGGTGTTCTTTAGCAGCAGCAACTGCTTCTTCATAAGTTGTAATCTCATCAAAGTTTACACCACAAACTTCATTAACTAAATCCGACATACGAACCTTTTTAAAGTTCGATAAGTCTATTTCAGTTTCTCCATAAGTAATTTGTAAAGTGTCGTTAACTGCTAAACATAATCTTTGAATAATAGTTTCCGTAATATCCATCATTGAGTTCATATCACCATATGCTTCATATAGTTCCATTGTTGTAAATTCTGGATTATGTTTAATACTCATTCCTTCATTACGGAATAAACGACCAATTTCGAATACTTTATCGTACCCACCTACAATTAATCTTTTTAAATATAATTCTGGTGCAATACGCATAAACATTTCAATATCTAAAGTATTGTGGTGCGTAACGAATGGTTTCGCTGCCGCTCCCCCAGCAATAGTTTGCAGAATTGGTGTTTCAACTTCGATGTATCCAAGTTCACTTAATAGTTCACGTAACTCCATCATCATTTTACTACGCTTAGTAAACACTTCACGAGACTCATCATTCATAATTAAATCAACGTAACGACGACGGTAACGCTCTTCAATGTCCGTTAATCCATGGAACTTTTCTGGAAGTGGTCTTACAGCTTTTGTTAAAAGGACAAACTTTTTAACACGAACTGATAATGCCCCTTTCCCAGTTTTCATAATTTCACCTTCAGCAAATACAATATCTCCAAGGTCAAGTTGTTTCCAAACTGAAAATTCTTCCTCAGTTAAATTTGCTTGATTGAAGTATAGTTGCATATCTCCTGTTGAATCTTTAAGTGTTGCAAATCCGGCCTTACCTTGGTTACGGTTAGTCATAATACGACCAGCAACTGACGTTACAACTAATTTTTCATCTAATTCTTCTTTTGTAAACTGTTCATAATCCGCGCGGATGTCACTAGCTTTAACCTCAGGTGCATAACCGTTATTATAAGGATTGATACCAGCAGCTCGTAATTCTTTTACTTTATCTAAACGTACCAATTCTTGCTCTGTAAATACTTTTGCCATTTTTCTCCCTTATTTCATTTATTTATATATAAAAAGAAAATACCTTATAGAAGGTATTTGTCTTAAAACTTATTATCTTCTTAAACCTAATTTAGCGATAGTTTCTTTATATGTATCGTAATCATTGTTCATTAAGTATTTAGATAAGTTTCTTCTCTTACCTACTTTT
Source organism: Mollicutes bacterium LVI A0039 (assembly GCA_033103385.1). Lineage (GTDB taxonomy): Bacteria > Bacillota_I > Bacilli_A > UBA3375 > UBA3375 > LVI-A0039. The sequence goes on along the minus strand of CP136953.1, from coordinate 1,744,670 downwards.
TTTAATAATCCACGACGTGAGTGGTTATCTTTTTTGTGAACAGCTAAGTGTCCGTTTAATTCGTTAATTTCTTCAGTTAATAAAGCGATTTGAACTGCTACATTTCCTGTATCTTGTTCATTTCTTCCGAATTCTTTAACGATTTCTAATCTACGTTCTTTTGTCATTGTAAATCTCCCTTTTTTAAATTTATGTCTTTACCGAGAATAAAGTCGGGACTTCTATTCCAAGAAAAAACCATATGTATTATACCATAAAAACCACATCAGTTTCTAATATTTAGCAATTTAGCGTGATTTTTGCTTAATTTGCTTCGTCATACAATGTGGTAGTTGGTATTAAGCTCTCAACGTTTTGCTTTAACAACTTTTTATCGAAGCTTTTCTCAAGTTCAACAAGTTGTTCATACGCCTCACCACTCTTAAGTTCCTTTAAGTTATTGTACGTTTCGACATCTAAACCTTGAGGAATAAATTTACCTTTTAGATCGACAATTGCAATCTTACTTTTTGATGCTGGATTTGTTTGCACAAGTTCAATTGTAAACTCGTAATTGTTATCCTTATCATAAGTATATTCAATGCTATCACCAACACTTAATTTAAGCTGATGCAATTTAGTTGTACAATCATCTTGATATGTTTTGTCGGTATTAAACAGCTGATCAATATCAACCTCTTTACTAATTAATTTGTCCATCTCTTCTTGTAATACTTTTTGCATTTCTACCAAATTCGCAAAATCATGTTCCGCTTCTGGCAGGTATACAACATTGTTGAATTCAAATTCGTGCTCTAAGTCGTAATTAAAATAAAAAAGTTCCTGAATGGCAATATGCAAACAATTTAAATTGTAGTCATCCGTTATTTGAATTTTTCTTTTTATCTTTTTTCTAGTACCGACAAAGTTTATATCTAAGGTTAATAGTTTCATTATTCCCCATTTCTATTTTTTGTTATTTTTAGCTAAAATTTTTAAAACAAGTTTAAAGATTTCAACGTATATACGAATAACCGCGTTAACTAGAATAATCGCATAGAAGAATTCCATGTGCTTTGGTTCATTACCGACAGCCATCTTACTACGTGCTAATGTTACTAAGAATAAAAATTCTGCTGCTAAAATACAGATAATACTAAAAGCAATGGAAACTGGACCTAAACCATAAACAAGTTGATAGTATAATTCTAATATAAATGTAATTCCAAACATGTTAAGGAAATATCCTAATAGCCACATAATTCCACTAACAAACGTTAAGGAAACTAATAGGATTGACGCATTTCTAAAGAATTTTAAAGCAGGTCCATCCATCTTTAATCGAGGAAGGGCAACCACTCCACCAACAACTGCAATAAATGTTGCTCCTGAAGAAATCATTAGTGCACTCATTACCATTTCAAAATCAATATCTGCATAATAACCAGTAATAATTACCGCAACAATAAGGGCGTTCCCTAAAAATAACCCTGCAAAAGCACTTGTTAAAATAAATGCAATACTGTTGAATATTGGTCCGTGATCAGTCATCAGCGTTCGATATAAACCACCCCAAATAAGTCCTAAGACGATTGTCACGGCAATTGCCGTAAAGAAAAACCCTGGTCCATTCATTTCATATAGAAAACTTAAAAACAGTTTACCTTGCATTAGATTGGGAATGGCAATTCCAAATGCAACTAGTAATCCGATCATTGTTTTTAAAATTAAACCACTGTTAGTAACAGTATTTTGATGCCCACTATTTGTTGCTTCAAATGTTTCTTGTTGATTAAATTCGTTCATTTTTCTCCTATTTCTTAAATATTTTTACAATATACAAAACAACCTGCACGGGGATATTAACCGGTGCGATGATTGTATAAGTTAACGCTTGCGTTGCAAACTTGTAACGTTCGATTACAGTTTCTACTTCATTGCCTTTTAGCATACTCTTAAGTCCATTTACCATATAAATAGTTACCAAGACCGCAGCAACCCCAAAATACATGGGAATTATTGAAAGACCAATTGCTCGGAAATACTGGTAAAGACCGTAGCCAATGACTGATAGTACTATTATCATCATCCCATATAAAATCGGTTCATTGTAACGATCAATATCACGTAAAGAACAACATGAAATAAATAAGGTTAATAACGACAACCCTTCGATATATACGGTTAAAATTAATAATAATACAATTGAAAATGGTAAAAAGAACCCCTCTAGGCTCCCGATTAATAACATGCTTATATATCCAAAACTACAAAATAAAGCGATTACTAGCAGCGATATCGTGATCGTTGTCCGAATATAGTTTACTACAACCCGGCTATACTCATCACTATCAAGTAAATCTTTTTTTGCATTACGATACCAAAAAGATGTGATAACGGCTGTGGTCAAAGTCGCCAATAGTAAAATTACGATACTAACATCGTAAATATATAATAACACTTGAAGTCCAATCGCCATCGATAGCGTAACAATAAACAATGCAAATGTCCCAATTAAAGTAAATCCTGTAAGAAAATATTTATTTGTATCCTTATAACCCATTAGGTTCCTTTCATCATACATTTATTATAACATGCCCAAGACATTTATTTTCTTTGTTATTGGGATATTTAATCGTTAATTATCACAACTAGATTATTTACCTATTTTTTTGTTAATTTTGTTTGACAAGTCCTCTATATTGTGATATACTATTTCTTGCATAGGGACTTAGTTAAACGGTATAACTTTGGTCTCCAAAACCAACATTACGGGTTCGATTCCTGTAGTCCCTGCCATTAAAAATAAAAGAACTATTTGTTTTTACTTTAATTAGTAAAATGAAATAGTTCTTTTTTTCTTATTATGCATTCTCTTCAATAAACTGTTGTTCAAACTGATACATGATTTCCATTTTTGTTTGCGCTATTTGTTTGGATACTTCAAAATTCATCAAGTCAATCAGTTTATATAACTTCGTATGAAAATGACCTATTGCAGTATCATCAGTTCGATCACCGGCAATATATACTGGACGCTTAATCGATGCTGAATACTCAATGGTTCTAGCAATCCCAATTGCTCCTAGTGCATCGAGGCGATCAGCGTCTTGAACGACTTTTGCTTCAACACTGCTTAACTTCGCATTTTTAGAGTAAGAAATCGTATTACATATTTCTAAGACATGATTGCAATCAATTGTGCTTAACTTCAGTTCATCGGTTAAAAAACCCTCAAGTTCGCTTATCGCTAAGTATTGATCATCAACAACTTTTCGGTCAATTAAATCATGAACATACGCACTTATTAAACAAATATCTAAATTACAATCAATGTCTTGCGCAATCTTTCTAACATTCTTTACAACTCGCCATGCATGATCATATCCATGCCCATTATTGTTACCAGCTAATTTTGCTTTCACGTGTTGTTCTAGTATATGATAATCTATCATCTCTACCTCAATTCTGTATTATTATTTTATTTGCTAACGCTCGCCACCGCTTCCGCTAGCAGTTGCTCTAATGCGCTGTATTTTAAATCTGTCATAGTTTTTATACGTACACATGATTTTCCACAATTCGATTTACCAAACTCACTCGCATACTTCGGAACTAAATATTGACCATCACGCACAACCATCACATAGATACTAATATTATTCTTTTGGGGAGCAATCGATATTAGCGGATACACTCCATCGTAAGTGGTAGTTTGATACGGCTTGAATAAATATCCAATCACACTCATTGAGTCAGGACTAGTTTTAAATATAACTCCTTCTTCTGCAGTGATTTTACTGATAAACTCATTTAGTGCTTTAAATAACTGCGGGTTGTGGCTTTCGCTAATCAATTCTTCAACTTTTTTAGCTTTAATAATCATCATCGCTCCCTATCTATATACTGATTATACACGATATTAAGCAAATCGCTACCATTTAATAGTAATAGCATAGTGCTAATATTTTCCACTATTCGCTTAAATATAAGAAAAGCTACTATCGCTTACTTCGTTAGTAAGTTCAAATAGCTGCTTTTTTTAGTTTGTAGAACCGACTCCACCAGTTCGACTTTGCGTTGCACTATCATTAGCAACAGTTAAATACTTAGAAAATATTCCTTGGCAAACTCGCTCTCCTGCTTCAATTGTGACTACCTCATCACTCATGTTACGGATGGCAACCATGATATGTCCTTCATTACTTGGATTATTATAATAATCGCTATCAATGATTCCGGTAATATTTGCTAGGATTAACCCTTTTTTAATACCTATTGAGCTTCGTACATGAAGCGATAAGTATTCATCATCTTGCATATACGCTTTAACTCCCGTGTCAAACACATGTACTTGACCTGGGTTAATTGATGCACCATTAATTACTGAAATGTCATATCCGGCACTTGTTTTTGTTCCACGCGTGGGAATTGTTCCCCCCTCTATTTGTGATACTAGTTCAAAACCTCGCATATCTCTCCTATTTTATAGTTCTTATAAGTTCTTGTTTTGTATATATTCCTAATCCAAACGGATCGAATTCATATAAAATACACTGCTCAACATCCAAGTCACAATAACTCTTAGGTGCTTCTTGAACCACTAATGTTCCACGGTTGTGCATATTAGCTATTGGATCGGCACAATCGACACAAAGCGGACTATATACAATCGTTTGCTCTTCTAAGCCTTCATAGTATGGTTCTTCGATTCTTTCATCGCTTATGAAAGATGAAATCGTTTGATCAATCATCGCTGCTTTGATAATTTCAACATCAGTTTTATAATTTTTTTGAGCGATAATTAACGCTAGTGAAATAACACTAGCAAATAAAACTATCACAGTTAAAATTACACTTATCGTATTTGTTTTTGACATCAGCTTCTCCTATACTGCAGCAATTATAATTACTAATAACAAACAAATAAATGCGGTAACGCCAACTGCCCCAATCTGAAAAATCTTGCGACCATCATTTAAAGTCTTAGCGCTTATATACTTATCGCACTCGGTTTCAATTTTCGCTTCTAATAATGAAATTTCATTATCATTAACCCCATACTCATTAATATTTACAAGTAATTGGTGAAGCAAACTTGCTGATGAAGTTTCAAATATATTACAAAACTCAGCAAAAATTAGTTCACTATTCTCAGGATTTAATTGGTACTTATTGATTAAAATAACTAAGGCACGATCAATGTATGGATGATAGTGATAGTTCTCTAGTAATAAAAATACTTTAATTAAATTGTCGTTGGTGTATAGTAGTGAAATAAACGTTTGTACTAAGATCGGGTAAACACTAAGTAGTTGGTCACGGGTTTTACGCTCTAAACGCTTAATACGCCAATATTGCAAGCGATATCCAATATAAATTGAAACAATACCACTTACTATTAAAAATACATTCGCAAATACAATTCCGGAAAAGATTGCTAAGATGGCGATAATAACCCCAATTGCGATACTAACATTTCGTTTTAACTTATAATCTCTAAGTTCAATTCCCAGCTCAACACATAATACATTGATAAATGGTTCACGTAAATATCTTTCAATTAAACTACTCATTACTTCCACCTCCAAACGTTAATAATGGACGATTTAAAAATCTTTTGGCTAGGACAAATAAACTATTGATCATGATGAAAAATAAGATTAAAATTACAAGTCCCACATAAGTGTTTGTGAAGTCAATGAAAACTTCGGCAAATAATAATTTAGCCACTAGAGTTAATGCACTTACACTACTAAGCAGAGCGATAGTTACTTTAAAACTGGATTGCTTTTGTTTTTCATAACCGCTTAAGTCGTTGATGAACTTATCGATATTAAGTGCAGTTTTTTGCATTAAGCGATTTCCATCTGCCCCCTTAACTAAAGCATCTTCTGCTTCCGAGAAAAATGTTTTAACTTGTGGGTACGGATACTTCTCCACAATTTTTATATGAGCATCTTTCAGCGTCGTCGTCTCTTCATAAACTTCTTTCAGCGTTTGTTTTAACTCTGAATCTTCTAGATAACGTAATACATCATTTACTTGTGACTTTTCACTACCACTACCTGTTTTCATAAAGGCAAAATGTAAGAAGAACTTGTTCCACATTTCATAATCTTCAATTTGCTTACTACTAAATTTTGGAGCACGAAAGTAATTAGCATCCAATTGAACAGCAGTGTATACTGCTAAGATTATTGCACATCCATATTTAATATAATCAAAAAATTGATCATTACCCAGTATTGATACATAAGTGTCTGGTGTCCAAATCAAAATAAAATAAAAGTATAGTAAACTTAATACAACTAATACAAATGACTGCATGATTTTACCTTGACGTGTTCCTTTAGATTGCTTATATTGCTTTAGTGTTTCTTTCATATTCCTCCTAAGATTCACTATATTTCGGTTTTAATAACTAAAGTATATTATAATATATATGAGGTGATTAATGTGCAGAATATAATACGTCGTACAAATACGAGAAAAGTCATGGTAGGTAATATACAAATTGGTGGAAATGATCAAATTGTCCTTCAAAGTATGTGTACTACCAAAACCCGTGATATCGAAGCAACTGTAAATCAAATAAACGAATTAGAAGCGGCTGGATGTCAAATCGTCCGTGTTGCAGTACCGACAATGGAAGATGCAAAAGCGATTGGACAAATCAAGGCTCAAACTAATGTTCCATTAGTGGCTGATATTCACTTTAACTATCGATTTGCATTAGAAGCAATTGAGCAAGGAATTGATAAAATCAGAATTAACCCTGGTAACATCGGTAGTGAAGATCGCGTTAAAGCTGTAGTTGAAGCATGTAAAGCTAAAAACGTGCCGATTAGAATTGGTGTTAATGCCGGAAGTCTTGAGAAAGAAATTCTTGAAAAACATGGATTTCCAACGGCTGAAGGAATGGTTGAAAGTGCAAGGTTTCATATTCAAATCTTAGAAAAGTTAGACTTTCACAATACGATTATTTCTTTAAAAGCAAGTGATATGCAAATGGCCATAGAAGCCTATGAAATGGCTGCTAAAGAATTTGATTATCCAATGCATATTGGAATTACTGAAGCAGGAACTAGCTTTGGTGGAACAATTAAATCGGCTGCTGGACTAGGAATTTTAATTCACGAAGGAATCGGAAACACAATGCGTGTTTCATTATCCGACAATCCCGTTGAAGAAATTAAAGTTGCTCGTGAACTACTGAAAAACTTTGGAATGATAACTGATATGCCAACATTAATTTCATGTCCGACATGTGGACGTATCGAAGTTGACATGATTCCAATCGCGAAAGAGTTAGAAGCGTTTTTACAAACGATTAAAGCTCCCCTGAAAGTATCATTACTAGGTTGTGCGGTAAATGGTCCAGGTGAAGCTAAAGAAGCTGACGTTGGTATCGCTTGCGCGCGTGGTGAAGGTCTCCTATTTAAAAAAGGGGAGATTGTTGCTAAAGTCCCAGAGGATCAACTTTTAGAATCGCTTAAAAAAGAAGTTCTTATTTTAGAGCAACAATATTTAGATAATAAAGAAAACTCAGGAAAGTAATTTCCTGAGTTTTGCTTATTTATATTACTTCTTCACTTGAAAGCCGTAGTTTTCCATTTTCCCATCTTGTTTAAAGTTTCACACAAGTCCCAATAGTGATTGAACCCGATCAAATCTCCCACCGAAAACTCTAGATTTTCACAATTTGATGTATGATACTTTAAATTAGATTTATCACAGTCGAATGTGACATCATCTAAGTTAATATCTAACATTATTTGATTATCTATTTCACACGTTAATCAGTTTTCCGTCAAGATCATTTTTAACTCTGGCTGAAGATCCCTTATATTTGCTATCATTCGCTTCACATACAGTATTGCATATAAAATAAATACAACAACAATCACAGCTCTTTCTATATCTGCCGAATCAATCAGTATTTTAAAGAAAACCCCATAATAAACGCCGATGTCACAAACCATAAAAACAATGTATTAATTGTTTTGCGGACGTGTCCAACTCCATATACCTGTTCGATATGTACCCCATAATTTCATTTTCCATTATAGTATAAATACTTACGGTATTTAAGAGCATATTGTATTATTTTTATTACTTTTATTATTGTTTTTTACAATGCTAATAACTTACTTAGCTGCTTGTAAATAATCTTTCGCAAGATTTGCTACCCGTTTTACACTATCGCTATCATCGTAGGTGAAAAACTCAGATTTAATAAAGTTGGTATCGTGCTCGACGTAGTTATCTGAATCAATATAGTCGAACAGTTCACAATCCTTCTCCGTATAAAATCCCCAAAAGTTACTTTTATCAATGTATAGTCCAGGATCATCTGTATACTCAACGGCATCATAGGCATACATCACCACATTGGAGCATTTTAAACTCGCATCGATTAAAAGTGATGAGTAGTCACTTATAACTAGTTTAGCGTGTTCAAAGTATCTACGAACATCTGTACCACTAATATCAATCGCATCACCGTTATCGATCATTTCGGCAACCTTCGGGTGCAGTGAATATAGTAGTTTATATTTATCACTATGAAAGTTTTTGATAAACTCTAGAGCCTTTTTATCATTTTTACCATTCCATCTAAAGGTCGGAACATAAACGATATACTCGAAATACGGTTTGATTTCCGGACATTGGAACATGTGCTGCGACTGAACACAACCAACTGTGCTTAACTTATTATCATCAATTCCAAAACCAAGCTTAAATTTATCGGCCATATAATTTGAATTCACAGTTACAACATCGTATTTGACAAATTCGGCCTTTCGTTCATTAAATTCGGCTTGATCAGTTACTGTTGGTAACCCAAACCTTTTAATTGCACTAGTTGCATGCCAGTATTGAACTACTAGACCATCTATATCTTTTAGACTAGCAATAGCAATATTAATATTATCAGCATAAATCACTTTAGCGCGGCGAATATAAAAAGCACAAATATATGCTTTTATTGTCTTATACTTTATTACTTTTACCTTATAATCACTAAATTGCTCTAAAAGCGCTGACTGATTTCCATTAAAGTCGGAAATTATTAGAATATCGATCTTAGGAAATGGAATCCATTTGGTAAGATAATCAAATAATACTATACTTCTTTTTAAATTGGTTCTGATAATATTTCGTATTTTCATCTTTAATCCTTTATTTTGGATAGTAATTTGCTATTTTTGACGCATTAATGTTGTTCCTATACCTAATATATTATACAACTTTTTTTATAATATTCTATATATTTATTAAATAATTTTATTATTATAGATTTAATTTAATTTTAAATTGTCTATATATGCAGCAAAACGGGGATTTTCTAAAACATATAAGTTATATGGATACAAATTGAAGGGAATATCTTCAAGGATTACCCAATCAATTATTTGACTATAACTGGTTTTTACAACACTACCAATTTTAAGCGTCGAATCATATACCGGCTGATTTAATAACTCTATTTCAAACACTGAATTCTCAATATTGACTATCCTTCCCCAAATATACTCAATTTCATCTTGGGTTTTCAAAGCAAACTTAACCGTCAACAATTTATATAGCCCATTTGCGATCATCTCGTTATGAAAGTATTCTTCAGTTTTAATAACCGCTTGATGAATATTTTCTGTAACTGCCGTTGGTATTTTTTGAATCCCATCTGGATTAAACTTTGAATTAATTAATTCCTTTTCAATGTGTTCTAATTCAAATTCCAAAGTTGATGTATAAAGTAGTGTTTGATAGTCAATCATAAACTCCTCGCACCGAAAGTCGGGCTTTCCAATAAGCTTTGGACTTAAGAAGTTAGTGGCATGTTCAATATCGACAAACGTCACGAAAATGTCCTCACTAAACTCTTGAGTTGTGCCGCTTTTAATACAACCAAACTCAAATTGTTTTAGCACCTCCATCTCTAACACATTATATACTCCAACTGACAATTTCACATTATTTAATTCATAATCTTTTAAATAAAATCTTCCTAAACCCACTGTGTATGTCCAGCCGTTATTTAAAATAACAATACTAAATAAGTTTTTCACAAAGGATTTTAAGTCGCGCTCTAAAATAAACGAGATAAAACTTGGATTTAGTATTTTTCTTGACGATTCATCAAATAACATCGCTACGTCTATGGCAATGCTCATAATATAAGCTTGCGTTTTATAACTTGCAAATGGATTTTCTTTATTAAAAACCATAGTTGAATAGATATAATAGTCAGACGCTAAGGCTTGGTCTAAAATTTCAACATCTACCCCAAAGTTTCCATTTTTAATCGATGTACTTCCCTTAATGAAATTTGCTAAATTCGGATTGAAGCTGTAACAATTTAATATAATCTGTTCTTCAGTTCCACTATAATTTGTAAACACCGCTAGTGAATTTTGTTTATTATCGATAATTACATCAGTCACGGATTCATTTGCTTCTAAACGGTTAGCAATATTTTCAATCGAAAAATCAAAATCGGCAGAGCTAAACCCGACCATCTTTGATGGTTTTGCGGTCTCTAGTTCTTCATATAAATCCTCACAATATGTGTCATAAACCTTTTGCGGTTCGATTGGCTTACTTTTTTTAAACAGTTTTAACATAATATCTCCCTTTCTAACTAACACTAGCTATATGATAACAATTATTATTTGACAATTTTGCATATTTTCATTATTTTTCAAATGAAAAAAGTAAGTGACTAGCTCAGCCTCTTACTTTTAAATATAAAGTATGTTATCGCACTTGTTACCAGAAACAGTGTTATTCAAATCACCAAAATTTCGCTCTTCACCTACATTACCGTAGGCAATCACCCCTAAGCCACCGTATCCGTGGGTATCCATCGTTGTCGAATAATCGGACAAAACTACATTTGCACTAAGCACATTAAAGTTGGAATCCATAAGTCTAGTGATTGCTCCAGGATTAGGTTCATATCCACGGAACAAACCGCGTAAATTTTTCACATATCCATAATATAAGTATGAGGATCTTAGTTTCGAATCAGTATATGGTTCGATTCCTAAGTCTGTAAAAGGGGGATAAATTTTCACTAAAGTCATATATCTAGTTTTAAATTAACTTTTTTTAAACTATTCTTATTTTCTTGGAAGAATAAATATTCTGGGGTAGAAAGTTCGGATAGTAACCTAATTTTATTTTCGTACAATGACAAATATTGTGCCTTGATTGTATCATCTTCATTCCAGATTAACTGGAGTAAGTCCCATCTCTCTGCACAAAAGGACCATCAATTTCCGGATCTATAACGCCTTGGTCATAACTAGGAATACGAAACCATCCGCAAGCGTAACACTCGTCATCTTGGTGTCACTACTACTAGCCATATACGATATGTTTAGCGCTGGAATAATTATGATAAGCGCAATAATATATTTTATTTTAAATTCATAAGCTTGCTAAACATCCTCATATAGTAATTTTTTATAAAATACATCAATTTCTTTGAATCGTTTATTAGCATTTAACTGCATGTAGATAAATAGGGTTAAAGTAAATGCAAACGTAAATATTAAGATCCGAAACAAGATGTATTCGATATAATTGTCAAAGGCTTTCATCTCAATAAACTGACATTCATTAGTTTCATTATACATGTCATATAATTCTTCGCGAGTAATTACATTTAGTTTAACTGAGGTCTCAACTCCTAGTACCGTTTCAAATGTAACCTGCTCTTTGGCTTGGTCAACTTTAACATCTGTAATTTTATAACTTTCATTAGTTGATGTATTCCACGCCTTAGCATTTGCAACTTGAATTAAATACTCATGAGATAGCTTTTGGTCATAAGTAGTAGTGATATCATTGGCGTCAATCGCTATATCTCCTTCAGTGATATAATTTTCAGATCCAACCGTAACGTATGCAGTCTTACTAGCTTCTCCTTCGTCTCGTTGATAACCAACGGATACCGGATACGTTCCCGGATCTACCGAAACAGTTTCAGGTGTATATACACCGGCCGATGCTAACGATAAAGTTAATAGCAAAACCTTAAACATATAACTCCTTTAAATCAAGCGTTACAATGTAATAACCATTTTCAATTTTTGTATCTGTTTCAATTCCAAGATCTTTAGAGTAATCAACTATGCACAGCTGACCAACTCCAGTTGAGTATTTACTGTTTAAACTTCCTATTTCATTTTTAAACACAATCTTCGTTGCTTCTCGACTTATGTTTAATGTACTATCATCGTTTGCATATTGCATCATATTTGATAAGATATTACTTAATATTTGTAAAAACTTAATGCGATTTGTATAGATGTATAACTCATCATCAAAAATACTTATTTCTAAATTATTTAATGATAGTTGGAGATTATTCTTTTCAAAATACTCTGTCAATAATTTCTTGACATCAATTTCATCGATTGCATCAAATGAAGTTAGTGAATCATCAGCGATTGTTTCTAAGCTTTCAACAATTAATTCCAAGGCGTTTTCTGTTTGTGATTTAATGTAGTTAAGAGCTTTAATTCCTTCCGGACTTAGGTGTTGCTCATTATCTAAAATCATTCGTGAAAAGCCGATTGCTGACAATGGGGTCTTAATATCGTGAATCATCGTTCTTAAGTAGGCATTTTGTTCGTCAATCGTCGACTTACGAATTTCACTTATTCGTTGATATTCACTTTGTTGTTGATCTAAAATGTATGCACGTAGTGAAATGCTATTGTAAAGCGTAAGTAACTCATTACTCACTAAATCCAGTTGGGTATCCATGTCAATCTCAGGATTATCTTTAGTTCGAAGATTTCTAATTAGTTCCATCACATTTAATAACGGAATAGCGATTCTGCGGTATATTACAGTTACATAAATAGTGGTCATTAAAAATAAAATTGCAAGACCGATGATAATCATAAATAAGTAATTATTAACAAAATTAACAAAATCAACTGATGTCACAACAAGCCAAATGACGTAATCATTATCGATATACGTCTCTTTATAAATATAGTTATTGTTGTAAACATCATTGGCAACGCTAATGTCGTACAGAGAATTAGATGTATATACAACTTCATCGTTTTTTTGAATAATCACTTCAAAGTTGTATGAATTATTAAGTAATGTTAAATCTTCACTGTTAAATTCTCCAGCATGTAAAATCTCACTTATCCTTAATTTTAAGTTATTAACTTCCGCCACTTGATAATCAATAAAATTATGTCCAAAGTCGGATAAATTATATAATAGCAATGTTGATAAAATGACCGTGAATATTAAATAAGTAGCACCAATATAGTTGGTACTACGTTTTCTATTTTTTACTCTTCCCATTTATATCCCACACCACGTTCAGAGTTTATACTAGTCAAATTAAATTTCTTTCTTAGCTTTAAAATATGAATATCAACAATACGTAAATTAGTACTACGCAGTTCGATTCCCCACACGTTGGTATAAATTTCATTACGAGTTAAAATTCGGTTTCTATTCTTCAGTAAATATGCTAACAACTTAAATTCTTTATTAGATAAGTGAACTCTAATATCATTATGTTGACACGTATGCGTATCTAAATTTAACTTGATATTTTCTTGATAACTAACTTCGATATTCCCCGATGAAATGTTATTAATTGTTCTATTAATTCTCGTTAGAACCACTTCCGGTTTATTGCTTTTATCAATAATATCTAACGCTTTTGAGTTTAAAGCACTTATTTGATCTTCAGCCGATGCTTGACCACTTACAAACAATACTGGTTGTCCTTCAAAAAGTGAGTCAATAATATCAAATAATTGTAGTCCTGTCATCTCATCCATGTATAAATCAGTAACAACTAAGTCAAATGTATCATTTCCTAAGAGTTTTATAGCGTCACGTGCCGAAACAGTCGATGTAACTTGATATTGTGCAGAAAGCATCTTTTCTAATGTATCTAAATATATTGAATCATCATCAACTAATAATATTTTTTTCATTCTTCTCCTTTGATGATTAATATGTTTTTTAATACTAAACATAATGTATTTTCCCTAATATTATATCATAAATCCCAAGTATTTCTAGCATATGATACGGGCCTACTCACACAAAAACTTGTAGCACAAGTGTTACTAAAATTTAACAATCAACATTTTACCATTACCACAAATTTAGATTCCATGTATATTCATTGACTTTTTTGTGCTATAACTAATCGGCTCAAAGCGTAGTTTTTTGTCTTTTTTCACACTTTTGTTAACTAAAGTTAATATTACTTCGATTAGTTTAACAATATTAGTATGTTCATTTCTCTAGATTCGTGCCACATCTTTCAATATTTATTAGTAAAATTTAAAACTACTCAAAATTAGATACGCAATTAAAGTGATTATATTTACCGACATAAGAATGGTATTTATTCCATTAGATATTTAGTTTTTTAATACGATCGTTTCAGCTGTTTGATTATTTATAACAATTAGTTTTCCAACTAATATTTTATCGCGATATTTTATGGCAGAATTGTTAATTGCATTCTCAAACGGCAAATGGAAAATTGTAAAATCTGAAGTTGGAGAACTAAGCTTAAATGCTCGCATTGTATTTTCTACACCATTTTGCTCTACTGAATATACATAAGAAAAATCAAATACTTCTTCAATAGATGAATCATTATCACAAAAATAACTGATAATTTGGTTTTGGCAACTACTTAGATGGACTGCTGTAGTTGAGGCCTTATCGTTATAATGCTTTGATATCAAGCACGGCTTCAAACATAAACTATCACTGAAGTTGTAAAGTTTGTATTCACCTAAATCTATATACTCTGACTGCACAATTGGCTTAATCTGTTCGTCAAGGATATAGTTTGTTTCAAAACTATTGAAGCTAGAATTTAAAATCAGTGTACTCCCATTATTGAAACCTATTATTTGACGATAACCAAAATTGTCAGCACTATTTACTGTTGACTCTGAATAAATAAACTCGTCACATCTTTGATACGTTATTGGTGAATAAAAGAAATTGCTTTTACTTCTCCATGTGTTTTGATATTCAACTAGATCAACAGGAAAAATAAATCCATTGTGGGCATACTCACTTTTTAGATACTGACGATACTCAGCATTTTCAACGTATGAAAACCTTCCACTATCGATAAGTAATCGTGTATTATTAATTGTTAAATTAACATGTAAATTATCTGCATGTCCATGTCCGCCACCCATCGGACCATTTTGAAATGTTAAAAAGCGGTTTGTTGATTTAATTGATAACATACCAGTATTGGGATATAGCTTTATAAATTCTTTGTTTACATCTAATAAATCCCTATGTTTTTGGAAATATGTTATTACATCTTCACCATATAGATAGTAAACTTCTTCATAAACTTGTGGTGACTTTAAATATCCTAATAAATCCGGATTTTTCGTAACATAGCTAATTGCTTGAAGAACTGCTTCAACATTTATTTGATCACCGTCTCCCAGTGCAACAGACTCAAAGTTATTATCACAAATTCCATATAATGCTAAGAACACCCGATAAAGCGTCTTGTGATATTTTTCAGTTTGAAACTGGGGATTATTCATTTGCAACATTTTTAAACATACCTCGATAATGTATACCGAAGATTGCTCCCATTGCATTCCATCATTATAATATTGAATATCCAAATGCTTTTCAAATTGATTTATGAAAAAAGTTGCTACGGTTTCCTCAACGGAAACAACACTTAATGCATTTAACACTCCGACACACTGAATTGCTCCCCAATTTGAAACCTTATCACTCTCACGATATCTGTCATATAAATCATTAACTTGATATACAATTGCCTCTTCAAACTGACGCTTTTCTACCGTATTTAACAAACCAAGTTTGTTTGCTTTGGTATAAAATTTTAGCCAAGATATAATTCTTATTCCCGTATCTAGTGTACGAAGCTCTGCATCTGCACATAAGGCGTTATCAATAAAGTCAAAAATTAAGTATTTGGCATGTTCAATATACTTTAGATCCTTGGTAATATCGGTTTCTACACATAAATCAAAGCAATATTCCATTCGATGCAAAACCCACGTCCACTCTGGGTCGCCAAAGGGAATAAGGTTCCAGTCAATCGGGTTCATTTTTACTGGCTCTAAACACCGTTCCATATCGTATTTACGTGAGAACGTAAATTCATTGCCTAATAATTTTTCAATATCCGCTTTTACATATAAATCCTGAATTAATCTGTCGTAGCTTTTTGCATTACCCATGATTTACTCCTTTATTATTGTCGTTGTCCCATCTTTAACTTTAACCGCATCATATGGCTGATTAATTGCTAGGCTAGCCACTAAATTAATTGCATCTTGTCCCTTTGTTCCTCTTAGTAAGAAACTTGTTACTCCTAGCTCAAAAGTTTTGATCGCGTCACCGATGATTTCTCCAGAACCCGAAACCTTTAATTGAATCGGAAACTCATCGCATCCATAGATAACACGATTGCCCTCATCATCGATTGCTTCAACTAAGACTACTACTATGTCGGTTCCATCTGTTTTAAATGGGATATTACTCTCATCAATAGAAATTCTAAGTGCTCTAGCAACTCCATGGGCTCTAACCTGGTGCGTAGCCACAACTTTATCGTCTATATATCCTTCAACTCTAATCTCACTGCGATCTCTAGTTAGTCTAAAATCGCCATTAAATACGATTGGGGGGTGTTTAACCAAGCAGTTGATTGGATATTGGGTATCGATCAGTTGATCATCATAATACAGCTTAGCGTAGTCACAGTTTGTATATACAGTTAGATCGTCTGGCGCAAGTTCTGTACAACTGCTAGCGATATAGACCATGGGCTCATAACTGGTTCCTACTTTAGATGAATAAACACTCTTTTGACTACGCATAAAATAATAACTATACTTTGGGATCCGTTGTAAATCAAATATTCCTCCATAGCAAGGGTTTAAATGATAACCGCGATTATATTCAATTGCCGGCCATAGTCCGAAACCGGCGACATGTTTCGCATTATACATATCTGTATAACTTGTCAACCACTCGTATTTAGTACTAATCAATCGATTTACTTGGCGGAGCATCAAGTGTTCTCCCCAGCCACGCTTTGTGCGCCAAACTGTACTTTGGTCAGACCAGTTATCCGGATTATCTCCATATTCACGAACCCAAGTTGGTTTGGACTTACTTTCTGTTTTAACGTCCCACTGATCATTAATCATATCCGGATCAATATTCGTATATAGGATGTCACTATATTCCGAATGCGATCCCGTGTATACCGCCCCGTATGGCAACTCTGCGTGGACTATATCTTGGATTGTCATCATAAACTCATCGCTCATATGTGATTCATTTAGATTTGCCTCCCATACCACAATCGAGGGGTGATTACGTAGCCATCTGATAATGTCACGCATATTTTGATAAGATTGGGTTTCAAAAGTACCTGCTTCAAAGTATTGCCAACCGGGATTACTAATTGTTAGCATTAGTCCAATCTTATCACACTCATCAATAAATGCTTCGGCTGGTGGGTAATGAGTACGAATATGATCAAATCCGGCCATTTTAAGTTTTTGGGCGTCACGACGTAATAAATTTTCCGGAACAGCATTACCAAGTTGACCGAAGGATTGATGATAATTCCCCCCCGACACCTTAATTTTTTCACCATTAATTTTAAATCCATCATCATATGTGATATCAAGATTTCTTATTCCTAGCGGAGCTTCAACTTTGTCTAGAACTAGGTTATCATCATTTAATAGTTCCGACTTTAGGTTATACATGTTCGGTTCCATCGGTGACCACAGCAACGGATTTGAAATGGAAATAATCGCTTGATGTTCAACCGAACTCAAGGTGTCACTGGTGATTTGCTCGGAAAAAACTGCGGCAACCTGATTGTCTTTATCAACTATAGTATGTCTAATTTGTAGCGACTGCATCACGTTCGACATATTTTCGATATCGGAATTAACTATCATCTTAGCATTTTCTGCATCAGCACTAAGCGTTGCTGAAAAAATACCGCCACTCGCTTGTTTATTTGCTAAAAGGGGCTGCGAAAAGCGGATTTGCGGTAAAACTAACACTTGGGCTTCACGATAAATTCCACCATCATAGTTAAAGTCTAGATCACTTTGTTTTTTCCCCGGTGGAATGAGATTATTATCGATATTCGATACTTTGATTACAACGCTGTTTTCACCTGATTGTAAGTATTTTGTAATATCAAAAACTGCTGGAGTATAACCACACTTATGAGTGTAAGCTAAAACGCCATTTACATAAAAGTCGCTTTCAAACATCAGTCCTTCAAAATAAAGGATTATTGAATCAGAATTACAGTACTCAAGCGGTGGCAAGTTATTCCAATACCAACGTACTTCTTGATTACATCGACCACCACTGCTATTTAGTGTTTGAATTTCACTACCATGTGGTAAATTTACAACATCTACGCTACTACTGCTAGTATTTATTATTTTCTGTATATCATCGTAAGAGTACTTTTCATCACTTATTGTATTCCAATATAAGTTAAATTTGCTAGTTTTTTTCATAATTTTCGCTCCTTAAATTATTACTTATGATTATAACATAATTACTTGTATTTGTAATTATTTTCAAATTCAAGTTTTTTTTAAAAAAATCGGTTATACTAGTAGTGTAATTAATAGCTTTAAATCAATTTAATAAATAAAACGAGGTGAATCATGAATGAAATAATTGAAAATGAATTTAGTTGGATCAGTCAAAGGATGAAGCATGCCTTTAAGGAATTCGATTTAGATATCCCGTCAGAAAGTTCGGTAAACCAATCATACGTCAAAGGAAATACCCATGAGTGGACATGTGGCTTTTGGGTTGGGATTAGTTGGCTTATATATGAAAATACTAACGATCAGTTCTTTTATGAAAAAGCACTAGCACTTACTGATGTGCTAATCGACCGTTTAGATCGAGATATCAATTTAGATCATCACGATATTGGCTTCCTATACAGTCTCTCAATAGTTCCCGCTTACTATCATACCAATGATTCCAAGTATCTTAAATCAATTCAAAAAGCAGCTGATAAACTAATATCACGATTCCATAATAATGGTGAGTTTATTCAATGCTGGGGAACACTCGGTGATCCTGACGAATATCGCTTAATTATCGATTCACTTTTAAATATGCCATTTCTATTTACGAGTAGTAAATTACTAGGCGATCCTAAGTATGCAAATATTGCAACAAAGCACTACAATACCGTATTTAAAAATATTATTAGAGATGATTATACAACCTATCACACATACTATTTTGATGTAGTTACTGGTAAGCCAAAATTTGGAAAAACAGCTCAAGGTTATTCAAATGATTCATGTTGGTCACGTGGTCAAGCGTGGGCAATTGCCGGGATATGTTTCAATCAAGAGTATCTAAATAATAATCAAGATGATGATTTCAATAACCTTTTAAATGTCTTTAAAAATAACATTCCTGATGATGGAGTAGTATATTGGGACTTTGCTTTTAACGATAACAATCCTTCAGCAAAAGACACTTCTGCAAACTCGATAGTTGCTTGTGGACTTTTAGAACGGGCTAAGTATGTTGATGATGTGAGGAAGCAAGAATACATCAATATGGCCAGTGAATTAGTACTAAGCGTAATGAACAATTATAGTAATAGAAACCTTGATGTCGATACTATCGTCTCTGGATGTACCTACTCCTTCCCTCAAGGAATCGGTGTCGATGAAGCATGTCTGTGGGGAGATTACTACTATCTCGAAGCTCTAACTCGATTAAGTAATCCCGAGTGGAAAAAATACTGGTAATTAATACCATCTATACAACAAAAAGTATTGGATCGCGTCCAATACTTTTTTTATAAGTTTAAAAGAATTTGCAAATTTTCATAATTATGTAGGCGATTAAGGTAATCAATGCTGTAAATGCAATAATTATAAGGGCAGTAAATTCTCCGGTTGTATTCCCCAAGTTAACATTCATTCCGTAAAAACTAAAGACCATCGTTGGTATCGTCATAATGATTGTGATTGCTGCTAAAGTTTTCATTGTGATATTTAATTTATTTGACATAAGTGATGATATTCCATCACGGATACTTCTAATGATCGCCGTACTGGTGTCGACCATCTCCATCGCTTGCAGCAGTTCGATATTAATGTCATCTAATAAATAGTTATCCTCTTCATAAAAAGGAAAATATTGACTTCGAAACATCTTTTCGACCACATTTTTATTACTACGTAATGAGTTGCGGAAATAAACTAGAGTCTTTTCAATTTGTAATAACTTTACAAATAAATCATCTTCCATTTTTAAGTATAAAGCTGACTCGATTTCATCAGTCTTTTGATAAATCATATTTAACGTATCAAGGTACATTGCTGTTACTTGATAAATTATTTTCAAGGCGAACTGCGTATGTTTATCAAGTGAGACGTTTTGATTACCAATAATTTTAAATAAGTTTAGACCACTAATCTCTTCCAAGGAAATAGTTATAATACAGCTGTTCACTACAATAATCCCCACCGGTATTGTGATAAACGTATCAAAGTTATTATTACTTTCTATTCCAGCGTTAACAATAATCAAGATTTGATTTTCTTCCACATCGATTCGCGAACTCTCTTCAGGGTCTAATGCCGCAGTTAGTAACCCAGGTAAAACTCCAGTTTTGGCAATAACATACTCTAGTTCCTCGGTTGTCGGTTTGGTAAGATCAATCCAAATTCCATCTTCATCAATCGTACATGTTTCCACACCATCTGCGGTATTCTTATAAACATTTAACATTCTATTCTCCCTTTTCTGTACTCATCCCTACAATTATTTGATTACTTCACTATACCCATCGGCAAAAAACAACATTGGATTAAACTTGTCACATTCCACGGTTCCCTCGTTAACTATTGTTGACTTGAAAAGTCGCTTGTTAATATCGGCAGCGACGTTGATAAAAGTATTGTTGGTTTTCAATGTAAATGCTTCGGTCATCGTACAAACAAACTGCGCTATAACACCCTCAATTAGCGGAACATTATACTCTTGGTCAATTTGGTAGTTGATCCTTGGACTAATTTTAAACCGATCCGCGCCGGGATTATCCGCCCCCGCATAAACTAAATCAAGATTATCCTTACTTATTATATTAACACTGAAATTCTTGTATTTTGATATTTGCCTAAAGCAATCACCATCGGCACCTAATCCTAGTATTATTTGATTATCTAAAGTATAAGATGAGGATACTGTCGTAAATTTGTATCCATATTCCGGATGTTGATATCCAAGTAATAAAATTGTCGATCCGTAGTAAAACTTTTTAATTTCTACATTTTCATAATTCATCTAGCCTCCACTACTATTCATGCTACTTTCTTATTAGATATTATACATTATATTAGCACGTGATGACTATAAAGTCGGCCATTTACCCAACATTTAGAGTCTTGATGTAATTTATAATCCATGCATTTCATTTAGTTAATTGTTGTTGCATTTAATAATATCATGTATAATAAACTAATAGGGAGATTGATATGTATATAAGTGAAAATGATGATTGGATTCGCTATGCAGCAACTAATGATTGGAAGCTATCTAATCTTAAAGATTGTGGTAAGTGGATAAGCTATTACAAAGAAACGAGTTTTGCCAAGGAAATAATCAATAAGGCTTTGGAACAAAACGTTGTCCGTTACGCTAAACATACCAAAGGAGCCAGTGGTGTCATTTGTTTCTATGTATCGGGTAGTAATCTTGAAGACCATTATCGGATCATAAGCTTCATGCTTGATAACAATTTGATTCACTTAACTAAAGATATAAGTTACTTTGATATTAGTTTTAAATTTAACGGTCAATCGTGGTCTAAAGAATATGGTAATTATTTTGAAGGATTGCTCCGCCTATCAGACCTTATCGATCTAAATAGTGGTCAACCGTTAGAACGCCCCAAAGCGGTTACTAACTTTCAAGTTGTTACGATAAGTAAGTCTAGAGCGATTGAGTCTAGCTTATATTTAAGACCGCTTGTACATCAGCTTGATCAGTTTTTATTGACAAAATTCAATAAGATCTTACAGCATAAAAATGAATCTATCGATCTTAATGATAAGATTATCCATTTAGCCCCCCTTGGCTACAATGTAACTCATTTATATGCAAATGGTAGCGATGAGCAGTTTTTAGCTAGATGTGCATTACTTATAAAAACTTATCTAAATAGTTCCGATCCCAAGCGAGAAAACCTAATAATAAAACTTAAACATTTGGAGTGCATTGAAACTAATATTTTATTAAAATTGTTTGAACAAAACAGTAGTGAGCACATTTTAATAACTAAGTTTATTTCCTTTTATAACCACAGTTCATTAGCGGAAAGCATTGTGAACAGTCTGAGTTACTTGGTTTATCAAAGTTTACTTAGTACTGATAAATCCGCTATCGAATTTATTAATGCCGAAGTCAATAACCTTACAAAAGTGAAGTGATAAAAAAAAAGTCTCTTATTGTTTACACAATAGGAGACTTTTAGATTTAAAATAATTTGTCAAATCATTAGTATCGGTTATACACCAAGTTCTTCACATAATTTCTTACAATTATTTCCCTGACTTGTTTTCTTGACACTTTCTTGGATATAATCATTTATTAAATCAATATCGGATACTCTCTCGATTTCAAAGTCATCATAGCTTAAACTTTGTTCGATCTTTCGTTCACAAAAATACTCATGATAACTATCATTGTAAAAGTACACATATTTCGTTGTGTATAACATATCAAATATAACTGATGAAAAATCAGTAAATGCCATGTAGGAAGATGTTATTAGCTCATCATACCCTAGACTCGATATCGTCAAGTCATATTGACTTAAATTCCGTTTTACTTTATCTTCGATATTTGGATGGACTTTTACTTGAATGCTCAATTGATTGTCTTGAGCAATGCCTTGTAAAGCCTTTGAGTTTAAAACATTGAGAATTCGCTTAAAGAATCCTGACTGTATAAACTCCTCATTCGATAATTCTTGGAGGTACGTACTCCAGCTTGTGAAGTAGGTTATATACTTATCACTACTAGACGTTAAATAATCCAATCTTGGCATACCACATTCAATTATTTGTTCTTTACTAAAATATAAATTTATTAGCTCAGTTTCAAATTCAAATGTAGAGCATATATAATCTATTTTCTTATTAAATAGCCAATTTTTTATGTTATTATTTGTTACACCATGTTGTAGAAATACAAATGTTTGATCTAGAATGTTAGTTCTAAGACCACCGTAGTCCATGATATACTTATCAGCATGAGAGGACATAATACAATCGACATTAACAATTAAATCTCTATACTCTTGTGACCCATACTTAACGAGGTTTACACCTTCTGCTAACAGTTGCTCCCATTGACTCGACTTATCACTTAGGACAAAATAAAGGTCTAAGTCAGTTGTTTCCTTCAAGTACTTATAAAGATAATAGGCATTATCCTCGGGCATAAATATCCTGTCCATTAGTAATATTGATGTTATTGGCCGTTTGATGTTAGATTTGCTTTGCTCATAACTTTTTATCTCATATCCAATTTTCTTATCAAAAATAAATATTTCATTAGTATAGGCTAAATCGAAGCTTTTATCTAAATTACAACTTACGTAATACTTTATTACATGATCCTTTGTCTGATACTCTTGATATTGCTTATAATTCAGTCCTTGTAGTAAATAGACAGCAGAAGCCACATGGTCTGTAACTAAGTATTCCATGTGATTCTGATCTATTAACTTAGCTAATTCTCTTAATAATCCAATATTTTCATCACTAATTTTTTTCTTAGTATTAATGAGTGCATCTCCTAAAAACCAGTTGATTGATTTTAAGGTTGCAATAACACTAGATTTTAATTTATAATTACTTAATGAATATATATACTCTTTTATTAATAATGCTACCTGCTCTTGATTTTCGTATCTTTTACTTATTAAAGATGTGTTACTACTTCTAATATATTCATAGTAAGATTCATTTGCGAATCCATATTTAGTTATTTTATTAGCATTAACTACGTTATTGATCCAACTTGTATCTTCAAAGAAATTTAAGTCTTTCACAAATTTTATATTTTCTACAAGACTCTTTTTGATAACAGTTCCGGCAACATTACTTAGGTACATATCTTGTTTCTCTTCTAAATCAAAAATTGTATATCTAATTCGTGTACTATATTTTGCTTTACTTAAATTATGTAATGCTCGGTTTTCTCCATCCAAAAGGTATATTGGACTACATAGAATATTAACTTGGGGATATGTTATGAAAAATAAATTGGATTCAAAAAGGATATTACGAGACAAAATATCATCAAAATCTGTAAAGAGCAGATATTCGTTGTTTACATGCTTTAAAGCAACATTTCTTGCTTCAGATACACCAATATGTTCAATTTGTATATACTTAATATTAACCGGACTATTCAAGGCTTGTTTTTCTATATCCGAAGTTTGATCAGACGACCCATCATCTACCAGTATCACTTCAAATAAATGGCGGGGATACTCTATCTCATTTATCATCTTTAAAAATTGCGAAATATTTCCTTCATCATTATATACCGTACATACAATACTAAACTTACACATTTTTTTGGAAACTTCTTGATAATCACCACTAGTTCCTTTAATTTTTAATAGACGTTTCTTATCGTAACTTGTAAATAAGGTAGATTTTTTAAGGTTTTTATCGTTAATTTTCTTTAATAATCCATCACGAAATACTTCTCTTCTTTTTTTCTCTTCAAATGAAAATGAAAATGCAATATCACGATATAAATTTTCAGTCACAAAAAGAATATCTAATAATTTCTTTCGTTTAGACTTTAATAGTTTTATTGACTTAAAAAATAAATCTTTTGATACTAGCTCTTTCGGTTCTATTACATAATCTTTGGATATCAATCTAGACACTAAATTCATATTCAAAAGTAAGAAACTCTCTGCTTTTAAATATTTATCTAAAAATTTACGGGTATAGACAATTGAAAAATTATCCACGATAATATTTTGTTCGAAAATATTTAATGTAATTCTTGGACAAAGCACAAAATATTCATGACTGTTTCTAACCGCTTCATATTCTTCAATTGAATTTATAATGCAATATTCACTTATTTCACTTTTTCTAATCAAAATAACTCCATTGTTTTGAATAAGACAATATTTATAGATAAATAAAATCAATAACTAATTCATCCAATATTCAATTCCCCTAGCCAACTTATAATAATTGTATACTTTTAATACTATATATTATAACATAAAAAAAACATCGATTTATCGAGAAAAATTCACCAAATCAAAAGCAATAGCAACGAGTTTCGACAATTATTAACCTAAATTTTAGATAAAACTCGTAGTTTTGTAAATGGATGTTATTGGATTAGGTTAAACATAGCAATAGCGTCTTTAGTCAAGAAAATCTTTGCTATATAGTTTCATAAAAAAGAAACCAAATATCAAATTAATGATATTCGGCTCTTTTATTTAATATTTAACTGTTACCAGTTCATCTTATTTTTACTTTGCTTGCTTTTTATGATACTCAAATGCAGTTTTGATGATTAATTCTATATCATCATACTTAGGGTTCCACTCGAGCACCTCTTTCGCTTTTGTGTTCTGAGCAACTAACGCGGCCGGATCACCTGCACGACGAGGAGTAACTTTTTCTGGAATAGGATGTCCAGTTACTTTTCTAGCCGTTTCAATAATTTCTTTAACACTATAACCATGTCCGTATCCTAAGTTAATAATGGTATTTTGCTTAGATGCAAATAATTTTTCAACCGCACACACATGAGCAGCAGCTAAGTCTTCAACGTGGATGTAATCACGAATACAAGTTCCATCCGCTGTTGCATAGTCATCACCATAGATTCCAATAAACTCGCGAATTCCTAACGGTACTTGTAATACAATTGGAATTAAATGTGTTTCCGGATCATGGTTTTCACCAATTGTTCCATCTAGACTTGCTCCACAAACATTGAAATAACGTAAAGCTAAATAGTTTAAATCATACGCCTTGGCACACCACTTAATCATTTGCTCCATCATTAATTTACTTTCACCATATGGGTTTTCCGGATTAGTTGAATACTCTTCAGTTATTGGCATCACTTCGTGTGTCCCGTAAGTTGCTGCTGTTGATGAGAAGACTAAGTTTTTAACATTGTTTTCTACCATAACTTTTAATAAATTTTGCATCCCACCTACATTATTATCAAAGTACTCTAGTGGTTTTTCTACACTTTCTCCAACTAGTGATAAGGCCGCAAAGTGAATTACAGCATCAATTTTATGATCAACAAATATCTTAGTCATGAACTCGTAATCACGTAGATCACCTAGATAGAACTTAGCACGACCATCCACAGCATCCCTAAATCCTGTATTCAAATTATCAACAACAATTACTTCATATCCTTTATTACACATTAGTTTTACTTGGTGTGATCCAACATATCCTGCCCCACCAATTATTAAAATAGTTTTCATAATTCTCCCCAACTTTTTTTTAAAATTCGTAAATTGCACTTATAAATCCTTATAGTATTGTATCAACTACTAAGTCGATTTTTTTGTTGCTCTGCTTTGTATCCAATAGTTGCTGTCGACAGCAACTAAGTCTCAAAGATCGCTATTCAATTTATCTATTAAGCAAACGTCTCCTGTAGCAATGTTAAGCAATGTTACTAAGCCATTTTTATATACATAGCCTTTAATAACCGAGCGCTCCCCATCTTTATTCACAATTACCTTAATTACTGGTACTACATTATCTACATTTAAATATTCACTGAAATCGTTAATATATTCCTCTGAATCATTTATTGAAAATGTGTCAATATAATCTTCTGAAATATTGTTATTAATCGGTACCACACATAACATATTATTATCTAAATCGTAAAACTCAATATAACTCTCAATAAATTGAGAATTTTCCCCAATAATTTCTTTCTCTTTTCCAATGCTAGCTGTGAAATTTAACTTATTATCGTGTACTTCAAATTTTTGAAATTGAAATTCTGCATTATAAGAAATTATATCTTTAGTAATCAATG
This sequence comes from Mollicutes bacterium LVI A0039, assembly GCA_033103385.1. GTDB lineage: Bacteria > Bacillota_I > Bacilli_A > UBA3375 > UBA3375 > LVI-A0039. Next base: position 1,717,508 of record CP136953.1, on the reverse strand, counting down.
TATTCCAATAATTTTCAGTTAACTTAGTAACTTGATTATGTGCTTTATTGGTATATAATGATGGATACTTTTTATTTTTAAATTCACTCAAATTAGAAGAATGATCATTAGTTGCTTCGACTAGCAACGATTTTTGGTTAAGTAATTTTAGATTGTTTGTGACATCTAATTCTTTACGCCAATCGAAATCACTCAAATCTAAATATTGTAATAATAGGTCATTAGCATCCGCTCTTACCTCTCTGTATATCTCGATATTCTTTTGTGGTACTGTTATAATAAACTTTGCATCTGGAAAATATGGTATTAACCTTGCTGCAATTGTCCCACCTTTAGAGGCACCAAAGAATATCAAGTCACATTCACGAATGTTGTATTTTGCCATCATTTGCTCAATATGAGTTACCAAGGATGGTAATATTTCATTTCCATTATCGTCTAGTGTTAGATATGTTCCTTGTACAAAATAACGATCTTGATATGCAATTTTTAAGATATCATCGTCCTTAATATTTTGTAGTGAATACAGTGTATACTGATCACTTTTATAGTGATATAGAAAACCAGGGAATGTGAATAGAATCTTATTCACTTCTTTAGGTTCATTATTTTGGTGATAAAAAAGGTCTACACCATCAACTTTTTCAGTGATAACTTTTTCGTTTCTCAACTTTACATTTTCACTGTATTCAGGTTCATTAGATGTGTATATTTCCCAATTTAAAGATTCAAAATTAGCTCTAAACTTAATATTTGCTTGTGGTTCCTGTGAATGCGGAATAACAATGTTCAAAAATTGACCATCCAACTCTGCATCACCAGCCGGCAAATGGAGTGTATAAATAAGTTTATCATTACTATATATATACACTTGACTTGCATTTACTTTTTCTTTATATGAAAATTTGAAATGCAGATATTTCATATCGGTATTTATTTCTTTTAAATCTGGATTTTCCACTTCACATTCAAAAATTCCATTATCGATAAAATTCTGAATTTTCATTTGATAATCGTTTTGCATTTCGTTTATTACTTGGTTATGGCTTTTATTAAATTCCTTTGTATATTTATTTAATACATTATATGAATACGGGTCAGCAGTCCCACCATAAATCACAAGTTTTTGTTGATTCGTCTCAATCGTTTTAAAAATACGTTTAAAATCATAGTGTTTACAATAGTCATATTTGTAATTGTCAAAAAATGGAACAAGTATGTTTCGGTGAAAATTACCAAATATGTATCTATCTTTGAAGAAATACTTAAGATTTAATTGAGGTGAAATTGCTAAAATAGATGCTTTAGGAAAATGTGAACCATATCTAATAGCGATACTTCCACCTTTTGATGTTCCGAAAAATATAATATTTTCTTCCGGTATGTTGTGCTTCTCGATGAAATTTTTAATTACGGAAATAACATCGTACTCGATACTGTTTCCAAAATCATCTAAAGTCAAATAGTTTCCATTAATCAAAGCGGAATCTTCAAATATTAATTTATTTGTATTTTGAATTGCCTTAAAAACAGTCACGGGGTATTGAATCTTAGATGACAAGCTCACAAAAGCAGGAAATGTTACAAACAATTTATTGGAATTTTCAAGAACTTCTCCATAATGGAGTGATTTATATCTTTTATTTATTCCATTGCTCAATCTATAGTCCACTTGCTCATTCGTGTATATTTTCGCTTCTGATGTCTCTAAGTATACATACTCAGAGAATTGACTTGTTTCAACATTTACCTTTACGACATCTTCGCTATTAAATAACGGAATATTATTGGCATTACTTAATACATTTCTTTCGAAATATACCTTCTGTTTGTCAATCTTACCATTTTTCCTTTCTATCGTTACAACAATATAGAAATTTTCTTTAAATATTTTAGTTTGATATAAGTGAAAATATTTCATGTAACCTCCATTTTTTATTATTTATATTCGGTTACCATAAAGTTAAATATACGTTCCGATGATGATAGTGAAGAACTTTCAAATTGGTTTTCTTTTCTAATTTGATATTTTTCTTCTACGTTATATTCATTGTCTTTAATTCTAGTTAAAGAGCTAAGTAATTCTTCTTCTGTGTAAACCAAATCTCCGAACGCATCATTTTCATAACAAAACAGCTTAGAATTTTCTTCATAAGTATGATTATTAAAAAATTCATCTTTATCAAATTGATAGTAAATTACTGGTTTATCGATATAAGCAGCGTCAAAGGCAATTGAAGAGTAGTCTGTGATTAATACTTTACTATCCGCTAAAATTTTCTGAATTTCAACATTTTGAATCATTTGAACTTCAACTCCGCTTAAATCCTGGCTAATTTGATCATATATAGTTTTCATATTAGGATGAAGAATGATTAATACCTCATCGTTAATTACTTGTTGTAGCTTTGAGAAACTAATTATTTTTTGATAATATTCACTCTCTTTTAGCTTCTTAGGATCATTGACAGGTAAATACCCTCGCCAAGTTAAGAAAATCGTAATATGTTTCTTCTCTTTAGGTAAGTTAAGTAAGTTATCATATCTTGGCATTCCAACATTTTGGACCATTTTTTCAGTGAAAACTTCATCTTTAACAAATTCGTATTCGTTTGTTAAAGTTGTAAACATTTGATCGTATCTTTTAGACATTAACCAGTTTTTAATATTATCTTTAGTAATTCCATGTTGTAAGAAGATAAATTTTATACCTGATTTATACCAGAAATAACGATAACGTTTGTAATTTTCAATTGATGCCGCATCTCCACCTGATGAGAAGATAAAGTCTCCATCACAATATAGTTGATCAAATTGCTTACTATCGTAATCAACCAAGTTAAAGCCTTCTTGTTCTAATCGTTCCCAATCTTTGGCGTTTTTCTTTAAGATAAAATATATGTTTTTATAGTCTTTTTTATTTTCTTTAAACCATCTATATAAGTGTTCAGCATTATCATCTGCAGTATCGGCACGGTCAAAGAATAAAATTGTGCTATCTTCATTAAATGTTTTATTTTCATAGTTATTATTTACTTTTGAAACTTCAAGTTCATTACCTTTACATTCAATGTTTGGAACATTTAATTCTTTTGGTACATATACTATATATTCATTATAATTCCCAAACTCAGTAGTATATATCTCTTTGTGTCTATATTCAAAATCAGAGAAACTGTACTCCTCATTATCATTTGTAAATTTAATATCTTGTATTTGACTTTCAAGCATTTCAACTTTTAGAATCAGAAAATCTTTTGTTTCATAAAAATACTGAACCATGACTTCATCAAAATAATGGGCTGCCATAGTTCGATAGAAGTTCATGCTAATAATTTTTGTTTTTAAAGCATACGCAAGATCCTCTAGAGTGTAATAGCTCATAATATTGTCTAGCAATTGCTTTCTCTCATTTAAATCAATTCTAGAATGTAAATATTCAAACTGGTTATAAAAACCTTCAACATTCCATCGTATATCATATAGAATTGTCATTTTAGTATTGTCACTATTAAAATTTTCTAAAGTATTTAAATAAGCATCTTGTAGTAGACTAGAAAATCTGGCAGGATCTGTTTTGGACTTGTCGATAGTTGAACTTGCATTAGCACGTTTTCTATAATAATATTGAACATCATTAATAAAACTAACAGATTTTATATTTGAACTACTAACATAATTCAAATAACATTCCGCATCTTCAAAATTTGGCTTTATTGCTTTAAATTGTAAATCCAATAGTTTAATATACATACTTTTAAACACCGCACTACTAACTGAAAGATTTATATATTCTGGATGTTCTTCAATATTAATTACTTGAGTATTATTAAATCTCCAGTTCAATGGATGAATTGGAGTATTCTCTTGTTGTTTTTCGAAGTGAAACTTCCACGGAAGAACGTATAATTCCTCATTATGCTCCAATATATTTCTTGAAATATTATAAAAATAATTTGGACTAATAAAATCATCACTATCAATGAAAGTAACCCAGTCATTTGTGATGTACTTTAATCCTAAGTTTCTAGCTTCTGATTGCCCCTTATTTTCTTGATATATATATTTAATATTTAAAGGTGAATGTTCTTGCCACTTCTCAACAATGCTGGCAGTATTATCTGTTGAACCATCATCAACAATTATTATTTCAAGATTTTCTTGGATATTAACCTTTTTTTGTTTTACCATTGAAAAGAAGTAATCTGATAAATATTCCCCACTGTTATATGTGGCTGTAACAATTGAGAATTTTACATTATTAGCCCCTGTGTCAAAACGTAAAATATCTTTAATTTGTCTTAACTCCTCATCTAAAGTATTTTTTATGTTTTGTACATTCTTTTGTTCAGCGTTATTTACAGCATATAGCTCACTTATTGTTTTTTGTACTGATTTTAACTCCTTCTTCATTGCATTTGTATTCATCGCACCATTTTTTGAATGATAATTTATTGATGCAGCCATATCTGAATAATATTTTAATACACGTTTCAATTTGTTTGACATTTTTTCCTCCATTATTTCATACAATGCTTGACAGCAATTTCTCTTTACTTTTCTTGATTTTAGTTTTCAAGTTTTATTTTCTTTCCCATCTAATAAAACTTGATTTATAAATTAAAATCTATTTCCTCAATATTACAAATTTAATTAAACTTTATTTATCGACTTAAAAGAGTAGTTATATATCTAATACCAAAATATATACTCCTCATTACTCCACTACCTTTACAGTTTAGGACACTATGTCGTTAATTCTACATAAGATACATTACTCGATATACTTTTTATTGTATGAATTACCACTTGGAGTTCACACACAATACACAATCTTTAAATAAGTACTAACCTAAAATATTGAATAAAACTTTAAGGATCAACACTTTCATATTAATTAGCACAGTTTAACTATAATCGTAATATTAAATAAACCATTTAAATTATAACACATATCAAGCAACTTATAAAGTTAAGAAAAAAATTTTTACCATTTTTTAACATTTTTTCTTCACGTAATCACCATTAGCAAATACCAGATTATTTTATATGCAATTACTTAAATTTTTTATGTGAAAATTAAAGAGTTTAAAACGCTTGAATTTAAATACTAAATCAATTATCAACTTTTTTTTAAAACGTAATTTGAACTTTTTTAAGTGATCTGCTACCATTCAATGTATAGATACAAAAAATAAACTATCGTTATGGTAAACATGATAAGTCCTGTAAAACTATGCACATATAAAACGTTTAAGAATGTATTTTGATTAAGGTCCATAATTTGACATTAAACTATTTTGTAGATATTTTCCATGAACTCTTTCACCAACAACTTCTATTTTATGGAAAAAAAGAACTGGTTCAACAGTTCCCTTAAAATATTTTTTTCTATTTATTAATCGTTGATTTATTACTGCATTAAAGCTGATTTTCATTGCACTACTACTATCAATTGTATAACCATTTTCATAGTCAAAATAAATCACGTTCATTGTATACTGCATCAAATTTATGTATTTTAGAATGCTAATATGAATTGGTAAACTGATAATGGTTACCATTTCTATACTGTTCATACTCTTTTGATAATTCGTATATTGCCATTATTGGTTCGTAATGCGGAATTACTGTTTTACCAACGTTTAAGCCTGCTTTGGTTGCAATCTTTAAATACTCTGAAACCACATTATCCTCATTACCCTTATCAGCAGCAATTAATGCGCATAGTAAGTTTAGAATAATAGGCTCCATCTGATTTAATACGATTTTTTCTAATTCGCTATCGTCCAAATCTTCTTCAAATGAAAGTTGAATAATATCAAACTCTTCAAATTCCATGCGGCTATCAAGAAAGCTTATCGATACAATGGTTTCATCTATTAACTCACCATTTACAAACGCTTTCTCAGAATTGTAACCAGCGAATTCACTAGGAACTAATTGATCACCTACCCATGAGAAGCCCGTTTCTACTTCATCTCTATATTGAATTTTTTCTTTTTCAAATCCACATCTGACTGTTAAATCATATCCCATATACTCCTGCTTAACTATGACGCTTTTGCCTATATAATTGTTGTCCTCTGGATTATCATTCTGTATTTTGTTATTTATTTTTGGTTCATAATTTGGATTAGGAATTGCAAATTCTTTTGGATTATATAAGTCACCATACTTTGCTTTATTAAGTTTATAGTTAGGATCGTAAAATTTGCCTTTATACCCTGTCTTCTTGTTGCCACCAGTGTTTTTTTTCATAGTTCCCCTTATAAATGTACTATATCTAATAATTTTTATTTTCTTGATGATATGTTAAATACATATTACCTCCCTTATAAATATCGAGAGCTGTGTAATAAAACCTACCTAAATATGTAAATTAAACTTCAATGAGGCTGTAAATCTACTTTTATTTAAAAGTTAATTCTTATAAATTTAAAATTTTCCGCTTCTTATTTCACATATTTTCATTATTTAAATTATCATTAAGTTACCTATTACATACATTGTACTTCATATTGTTTGATAATATTTAAAAAACAGCTTAACTAAGTATCTTAGTTAAACTGTTTAATTATTTTGGCACCAGATGGCTCAAGTTAATGGAACCAAAATTACATATAAAAGATGTAGTGCACACCTTTCCTATGAATTTATTGTATCACAATTGATTCGAAAATCAACCTTAAAAATTAGTAAACTTAATAACTTTTTAGTACTTCCTTAGAGATACTTAATTAAATATCATTAAATGATATTTAGAAGTTCTATTAATTTATTTAAGATAATATTCTTATATTTATCACAGTTAGTTCCAAAATTATCGTACAAGGTACAATATTAAGTTTGACTGCTTAGTTGACAAGTATCTAAAATATCAACTTCAATCTCTTTTTTACGCAATTATTGTTTCAAATGAATAATCTCTTTATCCTGTTCAGTCAAACTATTAAAAACGATAGGTACCATTATCTCCATTAACAATCTTTAAATCTTGAGTCAAAAACTTTGTAAATTCATTATTTTTCTTTGTTAAAACAGGTGGAGTTGTCCAGTCAAGCCTCTTGTTTCCACTCGTTATTTCATATTTCACCTTTTTGGCAAACGGTACTTCAAAGGGACTATTTGTATGTGCTTTCCTTGTATATACTTCTATGTTTAATAAGTCACCTTTACTAATTTCTAATATTTGAGGCGTACATTTACACGCTACACTTTTAAAACTATATTCTAAAGTTAATGTATCTTCATCTTCTAATATTTTAACTTTTCCTTTTTCCATCACAAAATATATGAGTGGAATAAATAATAATGAAGCATACAATCCAAGATAAATTGAGACAGTAACATAGTGAAATACCCCGCCATATAGGCTTCCACCACTAACTATTTCTGGTATTGCCAAAACTAGTTGTATAACTCCAATAATTAGTATTATAGTACAAAACATATTAAATACTTCTTTTAAACCGACAAAACTAAACTCTTTCTCTCTCATTTTTCTCCTTAAGTTCCTTCTACATCTATTGTACTTCATATTATATGATCACATAAAAAAAATAGTTTAACTAATGCTTGACATTAATTAAACTATTTCTATAATATTGGCACCATTTGCTTTGACATACTCAAACTTTTTGAATATTTTAAAAATTGATAAAAGATGTATGCACATCTCTCCTTATATAAATTATAGCAAATTACATATTCATTGTCAATTAAATAATGTTTTAATTTGTATCACATCACCAGTTTCATCATTTACTTCTACATCAATTCTTTTCACATTGGAAACAAATGATTCAACTTTCTTTTCCTCTTTTTTTAATAGTTCGTCAAAATGCCTTCTTGTTATTTTCCCTGACCTAAGACTATCAGTAATCTTGTTAAGTCGATATTTGCTTTTCATTTCATAGTCACTTATACAGTACGTTGCATCCTGGAGAACTTGTTTTGTTAATAATGTTTCTCCAATTCTCTTTAAATCACGAATCACATAATAAGTATACTCTTTCTTATTTCCTTCTTTAGTTCTTTTTACTGTAGTCTCATGATTAGTTAGTACATTGTTAATATATACTTTATTCTCATACAAGTACTTCTTCTTGGTGTAGACTTTCAGCACCTTCCTACATTCAAGTTTTCTTTTATCTTCATTTGAAAATATAGGATCTATGATTTTATATTTAATGCCTGCAACAGCAACGAATCCAAAGTGAAGAGGTTTTGATAAAAAGTTTTTTAGATTTTTAGGTGAAAAGTATTTTCCGTACTTCGCTTTGATGATGTCAGATACCTTAAACTCGGACAAGTTATCATATGCATACAAGCGTAATGCTTCCTTTATAATTTTGGATTCATCTTCGTTTATATATAGTTTATCATCATTATCTTTAATGTACCCAAATGGAACTTTGTTACCATGAGGGTAATAACCTTGCATTGCTTTTTCCATGAGTCCATTTATAGTTCTTTCACTAATCTGTTCTCGCTCGAATTGCGCTAACAGTCCAATAACGTATACATAAAATCTACCAACAGCTGATGTTAAATCAAAATTTTCACAAATGGATATTAAACTAACTTGATTTTGTGTACATAAATCAATAAAACTTACTAAATCTGATAAGCTCCTTGTTAGTCTATCAAACTTATAAATTATTAATGTTTCTACTTCCCCACTCTCGATTGATTGAATTAGTTTTTTCATTTGGGGGCGATTTAAGTCCTTTGCTGAGACCCCTTCATCTACATACATGTCTTCATCATATATCTCTACTTCTATACTTTGAGCTTTTACATTTATTTTCCTTTTCTGATATTCAAGTGAAAAACCTTCTACCTGTTCTCTCGTGGATACTCTAGCATATCCCACTACTTTTTTTTTAATTCTTAATTCCATAATTTCCTTTCAAAAATAGCATAATATAATATTCATAAAAAAAACAGAGTTAATAAACTCTGAGATCTATATTCTATTGTTCACATCTTGTCATATAAACACCTCCTCATATTTATTATAACAAAACAGTATGTTAAATTTTATCAGAAACATATCTATAAATGCGACATCTAGTATAATTATTCTTCTTCATGTATATCATTAAAATAGTATTCTTTGTCTTCATCATAATCTTTAATATCAGGGTCATTGATTTGTTTCTTTAATTGTTTCTGCTTCTCAGTAAACTCCGGTAAACTATTAAATGGCGCCCATTTTACAATGCCACGAGGTTTATGAGTTAATTGCTGACTTCTGCTATTTTTATAGTTCAAAATCAATAGATTCCTTATAAGTAGTTTCGCATTCGATTCCGGAAAGTTCTAAATAGTCTTCTGTATACAATAAAGATTTGTCAATTGTAGATTCAAATAAAGTTCTATTATTGTTGATAAATAAGTCTTCAAGCGCATCTTGAAAATCACTTAATATAATTTCCTCTGACATATTTACAAAACCAATGTTTTCCTTAATTAAAATTAAATTCATAATTGAAAAAGCAGTGCGCTTATTACAATCAGCAAAAGGTTGCTCCTTTATAATTAGAGCACCAACTAATTTTGCTTTTTTTATTGTGTCAAATGAACTTCCCATTATCTCATCAAGTTTACCTTGAAATAGTTCACTACTAACAGGATTAATTTTTAACGGTTTTGATAAATTTCGCATAAATACATCAGAACGTCGAAAATGTCCAGAGTTTTGCTCCTCAATAATATCATGAGATATAATCTTATGTACAGCACTCAAGGTTTGAACATTAATCGCAACATCATTATAATTTAAGACAATAAAACTGTGAACTGATTTGAGGTTTTTTAATACTTGAATTTCATCTAATTTCATACCCTCACTAGCTACGTTATAGATAACGAGTTTTTCAGTTGAGATATAACTAGTTCTTAATCCATCTAATCTAGATTGATCATATACAGTATCTACTACTTTAGAGCCAAATAGTTTGACCGCATTATTTGTTTTATATTTTTTCATAAGTGCTCCCTAATTAATAGTACTTATATTATAACATACATTTTCTCATTCACTTCCAGTCTCAGGTGACAAATGTCACCTCAGCATAATGAACTAACTCGGGTGACAAATGTCACCTCAGCATAATGAACTAACTCGGGTGACAAATGTCACCTCAACATAATGAACTAACATAATGAACTAACTCGGGTGACAAATGTCACCTCAGCATAATGAACTTTCAGTTCACTTATAATTTATTCATTTATTTTTTAAAAAAAATAAATGAATAAATTATATTCTCATTCACTTCTAGGGTTCATTTGAGCCTTATACTCTAGACAGCCGACAAGTGTCGGTTCACACTACAGCCGACAAGTGTCGGTTCACACTCAGGGTTCATTTGAGCCTTATACTCTAGACAGCCGACAAGTGTCGGTTCACACTCAGGGTTCATTTGAGCCTTATACTCTAGACAGCCGACAAGTGTCGGTTCACACTACAGCCGACAAGTGTCGGTTCACACTACAGCCGACAAGTGTCGGTTCACACTAGCATAATGAACTAACTCGGGTGACAAATGTCACCTCAGCATAATGAACTAACTCGGGTGACAAATGTCACCTCAACATAATGAACTAACTCGGGTGACAAATGTCACCTCAGCATAATGAACTATGTCACACTCGGGTGACAAATGTCACCTCAGCATAATGAACTAACTCGGGTGACAAATGTCACCTCAGCATAATGAACTAACTCGGGTGACAAATGTCACCTCGAACTAACTCGGGTGACAAATGTCACCTCAACATAATGAACTAACTCGGGTGACAAATGTCACCTCAGCATAATGAACTAACTCGGGTGACAAATGTCACCTCAACATAATGAACTAATACAGATGAACTTTCAGTTCACTTATAATTTTCCTTTAATTTTTTAAAAAAAAATAAATGAATAAATTATAAGCAAGATAAGAGGTTGCACACGTTCCGTGTGGATTAGTGGATATTTGCAAGCAAATATCAATGAATAAGTACAGAAACATACTATGCACAATAACACACTCAATTATTAGTTGCGCACATATTTTCTGCTGTTTTTCGTAGGCTACGAGTTCTTTTTCAGCAGGCTACGAGTTCTTTTTCAGCAGGCTACAAGTTCTTTTTCGTAGGCTACGAGTTCTTTTTCGTAGGCTACGAGTTCTTTTTCGTAGGCTACGAGTTCTTTTTCGTAGGCTACGAGCATAAAAAAAAGGGCATTGCCCTTTTAGTATTCCATTTCTTCTAAATTTTCTAATTGCGAATTATGTATTTCATCTTTTAGTTCACTAACTTCTTTTTGAAGATTATCAAGCTTACTCATCAGATCATGATTTACTTTTATTAATTCTTCATTACCTTTTCTTAATTCCTCATTTAATACTAGATTTCATGTTGTGAAAGTTTAAATTCATATTATAACCCTCCTGATTAAATTCATTGGTTGCATCCAATATTTCTTTAAATTGTTCCTTTGTCACCTGTTGAACTTTGTTGTTACTATTATACCACAAACCTACACCTTTTTCAGTTGTAACTGATTGCTTATAGCCTAATGCATATCCTAGACCATCCAATTCAACAACACTCGACTTATAGTTTAAATCTATTTTGTTCATGTTTCCAGAGGATAATGGTATAGCATGAAATCTTGTTGTTCCATTATATCCATCACCTTGATTTCCAATTTGAATAAGTATATGGGGTCGCACTTTAGCATACTCGTTAACTAAACTATCTACTTCCTTTGAGATTATATCACTTGCTTTATCAACTTCATTTCGATTTAAACAATCATTGATGTATTTTAATTTATTTAAAAAGTAGTTAGGGCTCCTATCAGATGTCCTAAGTTTGTATACATTGAGGTTGTTATATTCTTGATTACCAATCAAGAGTGGTTGCTGATTTTTCATAAAGTAACCTCTCTTTTTTCAAGTACATCAGATAGTTCAAAATCACAAATATAGTTTTCTAATATATTATCTAGTTGAGTTTGATTTATAATACTATATTGACCATGCTCAAATAACATGTCCTTTTTAGAAGTCTTACTACCTATCTGCATTGTTTTATCTTTGTAAACTCTAATTACTTTCTTACACACATATAAAGTTACTCCTGATTTAAACTTATCTAACTCGCTAGTCTTAGTTTCAAGTTCTTCAACCACATCACTAAGTGTTTCTAACAACTCTTCAGTTTTGAATTGAGCATACTCATTGGATGATATTCTTTCTTTTTCTTCAAGAGCTGTATTTAATTGCTTTTGAAGAGAGTCTATTTCGTTTAAAAGTTCTGGTATATCACTATAACACTCTGCAAGTTCTTCAACTGATGTACTTTGAATTTTATCATCAAATGTATGCTTCATTTGTTCAACAATACTTGTAGTATTCAGTCCTACCTTTTCAGACATCTGAATAAAGTTTTCTTTGGTAAAATCAAGTTTGTCTGCTTTTAAAAGTGTTGTCAACTTCTCAATTTGACTGTCTGTATAACCCATAATTTCACTTAGATAATTTCTTTCTAAAGAAGTAAATGAAGTTGCAGAGTTAATTGTTTCTATATTTTTTCTATGCATTCGTAAGTATAGATCCAAATTAGAAGTAAATGTTTTGTATGGAGTATGTTTGTTTAGCATAAAAAAGCCTAGTGCTGTCTCCTTATCTAAATCCTTAGCTAATAATATCTTTAGATACTCAATCTTAGTTGTTTTTGAAATATTCAAATCACTAGATATATACCTGGCAATTGCTAGTTCATCACCTTCCAATTCATTTAAGTTCTCGTTTATATCATCATTTGTTAATTCACAATTACTTTTGTGTTCTTCTAGTTTGTTAACTAATGAGTTTAGTTCTCCTTCAAACTCAAAATATGGAAGCATGTAACCAAATATTTCTACTAATTTTTTTACAGCTCTCTCGTTTTCCTTTTTTTGTTCGATAAATTTCTTCTTGTATTCACCATCACTGTTAGTGGTATTACTTTTATTCTTTTGTTTAACATTGAAAATATCTTCAATTTCACTCTCAGAGTATTCATTATTAATTACAATTCTCATCTGTTCATCTGTTAAATTATATTTTGAGAATAACCTAGCAAAATTTAATAAGAAATTTATATTTGTATTATTATCTTCAACTTCAACAACAATTATTGGTTTGGTGAAGAAACTTAATGCTGGCTGTTGATATCCTATAATGCGTTTTGCAATATTACTATTAACTAAAATTGTTGCAGTTGATTCATTCTTCGACCAGTAAGATTCATGAGTTTTTGTATAGTTGCATATATCTAAGAATAGCTCTTTGAAATTTGCTTCATTATTACTAACATCTTCAATTGATATTTTCCACGAGTCCTTTTCAAAATCATTACATATTATCTTTACTTTCATTTTCTTCCCCTTTCATATTTTGTTGCAAATACATTTCACCTATAACTTCACTTTGGTTCTCCAAAAGTGTAATTATATAGGCTTGTGATTTTTCCATTGCTTCCTCACTTCTTGCTTTGGACCCCAATTGGATAAGATAACATATTTCACGACTGCTCATATTATTTACAATAGCAGCCGTAACCTCATCTAGAGTTAAGTTTCTTCTTGTTGTATTCATTATACCTTCCTATCTTAATCATTGCTCTAAATACATATCATGATCTATATCTACTTCAAGTTCTTCAATGCTATTAATCAAGTCACTACTAATGTCTAGAATTTTATCTATGGTATCTTCAATCTGAAAGTCACCATCTTCTAAATGTTTTTGCAGATACTTGTTTGAACTAACTTCATCGCAACATCCAAAATTATCACCAACTAAAGCAGCTACGCTTTCTGCTTCAAACTCTTTTTGATGATGGGATACTTTATTAGTTGGTAATGTATGTCCTAGCATATGGTGAGCAAGTTCGTGCAAGAAAACAGAGTTCATTGCTTGCTCTGATAGATTTGCATCTAAATTGATTATTTGCTCTTCACGTTGAACTGCAAATCCCAACGTACGATCATTATTAGTTGTACTATACTCAACTTTGATTCCCAAATCTCTAGAAACATGCAACAAGCTTTGATGTAAATTATCTTTAGGTTGGATTGATTCCACATAATTAGTTTCATCAGCATTTGTTTGTTTTATATCAAAAACAACAGGCGCTAATTTAAATGTTATTTTCTCTTTTTCCTTATACGTACCATCTGATAATTTGTTTAGTTGTAGTTCATTTAGTTTACTTTTGTTATTAATCACATATCCATTTTCATCAACTACAAATTTATTCGTTTGAGGAACAAAGATTCTTATCGCAGATTCTCCTTTGTTAACATATACTCCTTCGCTTTTCCAATCACTAAAGGACTTACATATAGTTGCTAGTCCTCCGGTTTGTCCATTTATCATTTCAATATTTTTGGGGGAGTATTTTGTGAATGTATTTGATAACCTAAAGTAATTCACAAGATTTGCTCTATTTTCATTTACAGCAGAATCAATTAAAGCATCTAAATCTTCTTTAGTTAACTTTTTCTTCATCTAAATCTCCCGTGATACCTAATAATATATTTCGTGCTTCTTCTAATGTATTATTTATCTTTAATACTACTGTATAATTTGATTTCTTGTCATCTGAATAGTTGTTATATTCTTCTTCAGCAATCAATTGATACTTATAATTTTCATCTACAACAATTACATATTTATTCATTTTATCCTCCATTATACTCTTTCAAAACCATACATTTCATTTTGTATAGCTTCAAATTCATACTGCTGTTTTGTTTTACCACGTTTAGGCATATACATCATTGGACTATGCTTTTTAAAATTTTTCTTATTACTTGGTCTATAAAAGATATTAGATTCTTTACTCGAGTTAAAGAATTTACCACTTGGTTTTCCAGTCTTCTCAGTTGGATTTGTTTGATCATAATTTAAAGTTATATTCTCTAAGTTGGGTTGCTTCTCATTGTTATCAGAAGACTCTATAAATTTTGAATAATCTAATTTCTTTTGATTTTGAATTAGTTCTTCATTTACTTTTACTGCTTCAGGTTTTATTTCAGTCTTATCAGTGAAGTAGCTCTGCTTAAGTTGACGCCAAACACTATTAGCTGCACGTAGTTCTAACTGCTTAATATCATCTCGATATCCATTTCTAATACGCTCACCATATACACGAGAAGCAAAGTTTTCATATTCTTTTATAAGACTAAGGTACTTATCATCAAGTGCAAGTTCCTTTTTTGCAAATCTCATTACTAGTTCTTTAAGTTCTGGATCGTTAATTGATTTGTAATATGCTGGAACCTTATTCTGATTAGATATTTTCTCTTTGTTTATTAGTACAAACATGTACCTTAGTTGTGTCTCGGGAATACTGTCTAATTTAATTTCGCTTGTACGGTTTCTGGCTTGCTCTTTAGCGTGATTTAAACTTTTTTCAAAGCTAACTAGTTTACTGACCAATTCAGGTCTAATTTCACCTAGTATAGCCTTTTTAAAATGCAGTAATGACTGTTGAGTCATTACTAATTTTTCTCTGGTAGGAACTGATTCAACATAATCCAAGTGAAAATGGAAATGTTTCTTATCTGAATGAAAAGCAAAGTTCCATTTCATATTATCTGGGTTTAGATTATTCTCTTTGAAGAAGTCGATAAAGTAAGGCTTAATGGTTTCATAAAGTTCCATTTCAGTTTGCTCCCGTTTCGATATTATTTCTGAAACATCTTCTGAGAAAGAAACAATAGTCATTCCCATAACCTTTGCATCATCAAACTTATTTAAAAAATCGTGTAATTCTCTAGTTTTAAACTTTAATACTCCTTCATCTGTTATTACTTCATCGTTATAATTATGAGATCTAAAGTACCTATCATGCGTTGCCTTTTTACCCTGCAGTCTAGTTGAGTTGTTATAATCAACTTTATTTTTAAATGATTCGAATGACATTCTATCCTTTGTAAACTTTATAGGTTCATTGGCAATACGATTATTATAGGCAACTTTGTTTGAAAATCTAGTCTTTGATGACTTAGAGGCATAACTACTTTTAGCAATTAATTGAACTGAAGACCTACTCATTGAAGTCGCCATCCTTAATATCCAATTCTATTCCATGTTCCTTTAAAATTATTTCATTCTTTTCTCTTAAGTAATTATATTTCTCTAATATGTTCATACCTGCAGTCATATTATCAATTTCTTCAGAGGTCATATATTTGTTATTTATCAAGTTAGATTTAAATGTCCCAATTTCACGATCCAGCCTTTGAATCATTCCGTTAATTGCATCTAAGTACACTTCTTGTTTAGCTGATTTGGTTTTAGAACTGAAGTATAGCTTATATAGTTCTTCATCAATTACTTCTTTGAAGTAATTCATAACATCATCATTTTTATCCTCAGTATACGCTTCAGCATCAAGTATTTCAACCAGAAATTTATGTTGAGATTTTATATTACCTTTAAATGCAATAGATACTCCACCAGCACTTTCAATCAACTTGATGCTCCATAGTGGGTCATTATTGTACAGGTATTTAAAATATTTAATCTCCCGTTCTTTTTCATCAGACTTTTTAGGAGTTGTTGCGTAGTTACCTAAATCTTCATATATCACAATACTTTCTTGATACTCCATACTTCCGTATAGAAGTGTATTTGTATCGTTATCGAATACCTGAAGCGATACTGTACCAATATCATTAAAATCTTCATTATTTAGGTCTAGTAAAATACTATTTGTTCCTTCTCGAGCAAGTTCAGAATATACAGTTCGTTGATTATCTGTTCCGTAGTCTATGTATATTTCAATAAGATTCCCTGCCCCAATATAAATTGGATTTAATAACTCTTGATTGTAAATCATATAGAGAATTTCATCTTCTGGATAGTATAAACTTTCGCTTATAAAGTACGAAAAGTTCTCATCTTTAGCAGCTGTATTTATTCCGGTGCTTTTGTTCTCTTGACCTGGGGGAATGTAAGTTATTTTTGAATAGGTAAAAAGAGCCAAAATCAAACTCAAAAATGCAATTCTTTTTTTATATTTTTTTAACATACTCTCCTTTCGTTTTTAAATTCTTCTAGGTGTAAATATCTCATGAATTAAGTTATACGATTCATAAAGTGAAGGGGTGGTAAATGAGCGTGCGCGTACATCAATGTGTACGTGACTTCCAGTCACGCTACCACTTGAACCCTCCAATCCTAAGAAAGTATTTATATCAACCGAACTCCCAACATCAATACTTGAGTTAACTTGTTCCATATGAGCGTATACAATATAATAATTAACTCCCTTTATATTGTACATAATAACAACGTAATTACCGTATCCACCTCCACATGTATTACCTAGGTATCCATTATTCGAACACCCAGTGTTTAAACTGTAAACAATGCCCTTTCCTCCCGCATATATTTTCTTATCTGTTGTAGAAACTAAGTCCACACCTTTATGACCTTCATAACAGCCCAGATCACATGTAATAACGTATGTAGTTAATTTATATGGATATGCAATTGCCCCAACGTTATCGCAAGATATGTAGTTATAAACATACTTTAAATAGTCATTAGATCCTACTCTATTTTCAGTATAGTACTCATTTACAACTTTAGTACTATGCATTAGGTTATTCTCTGACAAGTATGTAATATATTCAGTACCAAATGAATAACTTTGAATTGCAACATCAACAGGATTGTCTAAAGCAAATTTTACCGCGCTATTATAGTTTGAGATAAATGCTTTAGTAATACTCTCAACTCTGTGTGATTTTTTTTGATAACATTCATCGGTTTTACAGTACATTTCACTACCTAGGTTTTCGTTTTCTTCTACTTCAATTTGTCCTAATACTAAATCAGTATACGATTCAGAAACATTATTTTCAACTAGTAAATCTTTTACCGTTTTTCTATATGAATCAGTATCTGCACTAACTGTTCCCGTTCCACAAAAAGCCGACACATAGTCGCTCTCATTGTTTGATTCAGCGTTATTGTTAGCCTCTCCAATAAAGGCACCTATAATTATAAGGAATACAATTCCAATAAGGAATACACCTATAAGAGTCGGAATTAAGGGGATTAAATACTTCATATATATTCTATTTTTTATAAAATCACTCATACATCATATCCTCACCATCGAAGATGGTAATAATATCTTTATAGTCCATTTGTTCATCTTCGGTCATCAATATATCAATAGGATAAATTTTACCATCAATCTGGATAATACCTTCACCATAACTATACGTGGACAAGTCCGGGATAAGTTCGATATCTTTATCCAAAGACTTAGCTACTGCCTGAATATTGGTTTGTTTGAAATAGATTTTTGTACCGATTTGTTCGACAATCTCATCTGGTAAATCAGATGGGGACTGGGTTAGTAAATCAATAACGCTATCATACTTTCTTCCCTCTCTAATTGATTTATTCAAATGTGCGATTGCAAGTTCATTAGTAGTATATTTTTTTGCCTCATCCAAGGTAAGTACTAGTGTATCTTCTTTTTTCTTATACATTTGAGCAGACATTATATTAAATATTTGATGATAGATTGGTGATTTAACAACTTCATCAACTCCAACAATAACGAAGTTAATTAATTTATTTCTAATTTTTATATTTGTGTGTCCATTGAAATATTTTGCGTAAATTGTATAAGTAAACTTATGTATAAAATCAACAATTTCAGTATCAGCACCTATCTCAACTAAGTAGTTATACAAGTCAGTAAATGTTGGGTAATCTTCATTTTCAAATTCATCATCTTGTAGCAAATGCTTAAATTTATCGTTATAGAAGTCATGAACGTGAACTATAAGTCTATTTAAGACTTTATCACTAATAGTTCCGGCACTAAGGAAAAACGCTGTGAGTGTTGTTATATGATCACCTAATGGGTGCTCTGAGCTATATTCAAATAATTGTAGAGGATTAATTCTATATCCATCGGTTATAACTAAGTTTTCACCACCTAGTTCATAAAACAAACGTTTATAGTCCCCCTGTAAGTCTATGTTATAGACAGAACATCCATCATTTGCATTGGAAACTATTCGTAATTTATTGAAAAAAGATTTACCACTTCCTGTCATCCCAGTGACCAGACTGTGTCTAGCACGACTTCTATAATTTGGTAGATCTCTTCGAAGAAAATCAATTTTAACAATTCCATCATTTTGCTTATACAAAATTATTCCTCTAGCGTGCACAAAACTTATATAACTAAATAGTCCGCCATACGTGAAGTCTGTTAGACTTAAGTATTTAAATTTATTTGGAACTAAGCTGGCTAAAGAATCTTTTGATAATTCATTTAGATTGGATTTAATTTTTTGTATCATCTAATACTCCTTTTTTATCATATTCCATTTTTTAAATTGTTCTTGCTGAGTAAAAATATCAGATTGTATTCTTAAATTTGAATTTTCTTCATATAACTTCTCGGATATTTGTTTCATTTCCTCTTTTGATGTGGTAACAATTCGAATTGTCATTTTAAATCTAATTATAATATCACTGTTATCATTTAGTAGGTTTGAGTATTCAATTAGTTTATCCATTTCATTACGTTCCAATCCCATAACTGATATTTTTTCTGTGTCATTAATTCTCGAAAGTGCCTCCCGTGCAGATTTGTCTATCGTATCCTTGATTTTCGAGGTTTCACAATGTTCAAAAAATATTTTTGCAGATACATAACTCTTAGTTAGCAATTTTTCTATATATAAATAATCTTGATTAATTTCTAAATCATCAATCGTAAAGAATTTAATATAGTTTGTTCCAAAATCTGAGTCAAGTTGAGCCATCTCTTCATCGAATTGAAGTGAATTTATATTTACAACATTATTAAACAAATGAATATTAAGCAACGAAATATCTTCTGTACTTATATCTACGTGTTGCAATATGTGAAAATTTTTATTTTGATACCTTTTCTTTTCATTATAAAGTTCTACTGTATAGAAATAGGGCATAGTTGTATTTAGATAGTCCCATTCCTTTTTGTAATTCCATGAACTAATTAAGTCACTAATATAGTTACTATGGACATTTTGCAACTCTACTTTAACCTTACTATCATTAGGATATGAGTGAAACTTATATATATTTATTTCAGGGTTTTGTAGTAAAAAAGAATAGTAGTAACTATAAAAAAGTTCTGTTTCATCCCGATTATTGAAGAATTTAGAATGGTTTAGCTCAATTTTTTTTACAAGATATTTAACACTACCAACTGTAAAAAGTACATGTCCATTTATTTTCTCATAATTAACTTGCATTAAAATAGATTGGTCTATGTCTATATCCCTGCGATGTAACATTAGATAGACACTTCTTTTGATATTTAGTATCCACATATTCAATATATTTACTTGCATAAAGTATGCTTTTTTTATTATATTCCTGCCTTCATACTCTTTAGGAATATAGTGAAATTTATTATCAATAAAACTATCACGATTTTTGAAATAGTGCTTTTTCTCAAAAATGTACACAATATTATGAATTATGGTTTCAATTAATGGTTTTGTATTAAATGGCATAAATAACAATAAAGCAAAAAATGTTATTAAAACTTTTGATGTGAAACTGTATCTATTTATAATATTTAATGACTCTAAATTTGATATTACCAGAAACGGCAACAAGACAAACACAATATGTTTAAATTTAATTCCCTTTATATTTATCTCTTTTTTTAGTTCTTTTGGTATTGATATCATCTTTTTCCTTTCAGTTATTTTTCAAATGGGTATGGTTTTGGTTTATCAAATCTATCAGTGTTTTTGTAATCATCAAATGGATTTATATATTCCTTATCAGTTTTTCGGTTCATCTTTTTAAATGGATCAGTGTAGCTGTCATCATCACGCTGTTCTTTTGTATTATTCTGTCTATTTGATTTTTCTCTTTCATATTTTTCAAATGGATTTGTATAGTTCTTTTCCTCGTGTTGTTTTGTAATTTTTTTCTGACTATTTGACTTTGTTCTTTGATTCTTTTTATATGGTTGTGTCTCTTGTTTTTGCGTATTATATTGCTCATTCTGATTCTTCTCTTTTGGTTGTGTCTCTTGTTTATTCCTATTATATTGATCTTTACTATTTTTATTATATGGTTTTGCTTCTTGTTCATTTCCACTAGATTTTTCACGATGATTATTCTCGTTATTAAATCCAGTGTCTTTGAATGTAGTATTGTTTTTTCATTCGAACCAGAATATTTGCTATCACCCCTTTTTTTCGGTGAAATAGTTTTCTTTACGTTATTACCTATGCTTGTAATTCCCCCTCTAATCATTGCACTTTGTAGATTACCTGCAGCAACTTCACTTAGTCCCAGATCAATACCAAATGTACGTTTAAATACATTACTACCTACTAAAATGACCCATATCATTGCAAAATTTACTATCAATTGAACTAAAAATGCAACTCCAGGTCCTGCACTTATATTTAGTACTAGAGTAGATGATATTGTTTTTACTATAGAGGTGTACAAAGTTAACATTATGATATTAGCAATTATTTTTCCAAGTGTTAATGATAATATTGAAAAATAATTTCTAAGAAATTTACTTTCTGCTCCTATATTAAAACTAATTGCGAAAATTCCGACAATACCTGATATAAATATTTCAATAATATTTATAGTTGTCAGGATTGAAACTATCAGCATCCCTATCAAAAGTACTATTCCATATACTAATCCCGAAAATATTAGAACTGGATACTGTAAGTCTCCCTTTTCCGCAATTATTTTACCAGATTCGTCAAAAACATCATTTTTTAAAAATTTATATACATCAACATCATGTGTTGTTTTACCCGTAAAATCAAAATAGTAATCGTTATTCGGATTACTATAATCTTTGACAGAATATTTTAAGATACTCTGTGAAAAAATAAATTGTTCATTTTCTGGAGCAAAAGAATTTGCTATATTGCTACCTACGTCAATAGTAATAAAGTTAAAAAGTGCACCAAATGATGATAATATTACAGAAGCAAAAATAATGTTCTTAAGTATTCCAGTCATATCAGTTGGCTTAAGTAACATTGCATACAAAGTATAACCAATTGTTAGTGCAATTATAATTTGTAATCCAACACTCTTATATGATTCTAACATCTCATAATAAGCATCATTTATAAATGAAAAATCTGTTAATGCAAAGATTAATTTTTCAATTGAATCCAATAGAGCACACAAACCTTCTATCATGTTTAACTGCAGTTCATTTAAAAACCCCAGCAAATCTTCTCTAAGATCAAACATAGTCTACACAAAGTAGAAACTAGCTGCTACTGAGCCGGCACTTGCAATCAAAATAAGACCTATAATAATCCAAATAACTTTTACTTTAGATGCTTCTCTCATTTGGTCTGTACCCATAAATCCAAGTCCCGAAACTATAAGCGCTACAGTTGCTATTATAACACCGTAACCTTTGATTTCATTACCCGAGTTCGCTATGGCATTTTTTGCTCCTTCAGTACTTGTTAGAATCATTACATTTATCAAAATTTTGTTTATAAACTTTCCTAAAATTATTTTCATATTAATCTCCTTTTTTTTAATTTTCACTTGATTTTATGTATGTAAACGAAGGTCTCAAGTAAACCTGTGTGGGGTTGTTTTTAAGTAAACTTAAATAACCAATCCCAAATGGGTTTTTCGATAGAATTTCTGGTGTTACTAAACGTAATTCCTCTTCAGCAACAGTTTTAGATAGTTCTTTATAATTTTTACCCATATACGAATCTCTTGTATTACTGCTTCCTTCTAATAAATATAGTTTTGCATGAGCATTGTCTAATTTGGTTTCAGCAACATCTTCACCATATACACGTTTAACTCCAGAAACATTTTGAATTTCTATTAAGTTTTCAATTTTGGGAACATTTGCCCATTCTGTATTGGTCAAAAACATTATTTTATTTATAATAGTATTCATATTAGTCTCCTATTTTATTACTTGATTTTATGTATGTAAACGAAGGTCTCAAGTAAACCTGTGTGGGGTTGTTTTTAAGTAAACTTAAATAACCAATCCCAAATGGGTTTTTCGATAGAATTTCTGGTGTTACTAAACGTACTTCCTCTTCAGCAACAGTTTTAGATAGTTCTTTATAATTTTTACCCATATACGAAGTCGACAATTGCGTTGTCGCTCCAATTTCTTTTGAAAACCATTCTCTTGTGTCACTACTTCCCGCTAATAAGTATAATTTAGCATGGGCATTATCTAATATTGTTTCAGCAACGTCTTCACCATATACACTCTTTAGTTGAGCTATATTTTGAATTGTCATCAGAAACTGAATACCACGTCCAAGACTTACTGTAGTTTTATTGCTAAAATTCTCAATTTTGGGAATATTTGCAAACTCTTCTAAAAGGAATAATAGCCTTCTTGGAAGTTTTCCATTGCAATGTGTATCTGCATAGATTACGCACTCTGTATAGACTTGATTTATGAGCGTTGTGACTATCGAGTTGTATTTCGTGTCATAGTCTGGTGTTATTACGTAATATGCTATTGGCTTTTCACCTGTAGCAAAGTCAGAAACATTTACACTCGAAGATGATGTTACATTTTCCATCGTTTTAGTAGAATATACACTTAATATATTTTCAAACGTTGTCACTGTAGAACTGAACGTCCTATCACTTAAACTCGAAGAGTATGTTCGATATGCACCGTGTTTCGGTGGTAATGTATCAACTATATTCTTTATTATTGGAACTTTGTCACGCCCAATCATTTTCATCTTCAAAATGCTTTTTGAATATAGAATCATTCCAAAGACATTGAAGTTTTGATAATCTTGCTCAAATACACATTTATCCAGATAAAGCATTGTAATTGTTCTGAATATTGAGTTAGCCAGTTGGGTGAATATTGCATTCTGTCCTTCAGTATCAAGTGGATACAAATTATTAGCAATTTTCAATATCTCATCTTCAACATAAGTTGTATCTAAATTAGAGGATATCTCATAAAATTCTTTTCGACTTATTCCCTCTAGATCAATATCAAGTTTATTGTATTCCTTTAGATACAATTGAAGAATTATATCAAATTGATTATACTTATCACTTTTATTAACTTGAACTAAATCAATTTTGTGTACTTCATAGCCTCCTTCTTCCATAAACCCTGAGGTCTCACGATATAACTCTCCTTTTGGGTCAGTTATAATCAAAGAAGGCTTTTCTTCATACTTTTTTATTTTAGAAAAGTAATGAAGTTGTGGGATATTATAAGTTACAGTTTTACCAGCACGTGTTGTTCCTAATACAAGCAAATGTATAGCATCTGGTAAGATATAGGATAAGTTCACAAATGATATAAATGGTATCTTTTTCACCATTTCTAATACCCAGAACCTAATCTTTTTAGTTAATACTGCTAACTTAATGTAACGATCAGTTTCTTCAATGCTATATGATAAATCATTCTGATGAATATACTGTTCTATTTGTTTTTCAAATAGTTCAGTACTCGAACTAAAGTGATTCATCCTTTTAATTTCACGGCCAAACAATCTGACTGAAATCATTTGTGATATTAATATTCCACAAAATAGCTCGTTACCTTCTTCGACTGCAAGGAAAGTATCCTTCTCTTCCCTTTTATTCATCCACATTGCTTTACCCTTTGAGTAAGTATTCTTTGTGAATACAAACAACATCATCGTAAAGCGTTTAACCTTTCCTCTTAAGAGGAAGTATATTGTAATCATTGGTGCAGCTACTAAGACAAAGGTAATAAAAGCATGTTCATTACTAAAGTTAGCGTTTCTCGTACCATTTATTAAATATGGCGAAAAATTATTGACTATAAAATTACCAATTGCTTGTAACATCTCAATTAATTTTTCATAGTACTTATTGGGATATTTAACTAAAGTATATATTAACGTTATCCATATAGCGAATAATACTCTTCTCCAGAACTTTATCCTGGAGTAGTCATTATATTTGTTCCACTTTTTATATTTAAGCGTAGATCTATACATCTTGAATATCCAATTCTAATGACTCAAAGTCTGGATATGTATCGACATTTACTTCAATATCCTTAAAGTTTTGCAGTTCTAAATCGAAGTGTTCAATATTAAGTTCTTGTTTAGTGATAATTCCATCATTATTTCTATCATAAAGTTCTATGATTTTTTTTTCCAAGTCATAGTCAAACCCAATTTGTGGATTGAGTTTGTCTCCATACATATTTACTAATAAACCAACAATATGCTCATCTTTTTCAATCTTGAGTTCATCGGAAGCTAACGCAAAGTCCATCGGAGGTGTTGTAGCAATAGTGTTTAGCATATTAATATCGATTTTGTTACTTTCAATACAATTGCTTACTATTTGTTTCCAAATATTATTTCCTTCTTCAATGTCTATCATTTTATGTTTATCACTTGCTAGAATTACTGGTAATATTAATGTATTCATATTTTGCGTATCATAAAGAACCTTTAATATATCACTGGGTTCCTTTACCTGTTCAGACTTGAAATTTAGTAACTCTACAATTGACTGATTTAATTTTCCTTTAACAATACTCATATTAGTCCTCCAGATTCATTTCTAGTTGTGGTTCTAGTCCACTATGTTGATTTTGTACACATTCAATATTTAGAAATGTTCTGTCATCTTTGTATTCTTCTGTAACTACCAATTTGACAGGACTATATTCACCGAGTTCGCATAATATTCGCATTTCTTTACCATGAGCATAAAGTACAGGTGTTTGGCTATACGTTTTAATATATGCATCTGCTCCTTCATCGTATATATACTTTTCATTTCCATCTTTATCGACTTCTCGATAAGATAAACGAATCGGTAGTATATCAAATTCTCCCTTATCACTTTTGGCACGAATAATAGTATCTTCTAATCTAAGATCAGACATATCTAAATTACCTTCGGAATACTCTTTAAAATGCTCCTCACTAGGTACCTTCTTAATAATTCCTTTATATATTTTCATAAAATTCCTTTCATTTTTAAATTTTATACGTAATGATATTCAATGCAGTTTGTAGCAGAATCTATTTTAAATTTTCCAATTGATTCATCAGCAAGCATTGTTGATGTTGCAATTGACTTTGCTTCCTCATATGATGAATAACATGTTGCTGGTTTTACAGTCTCATTTACAACTGGAGGAGTTGGAACTTTTGGTTCACTCGAATTGTTACCACTGTTTAAATTATTATTTTGATTTGTATTTGGTTTTGCTTGTACACTACTATTACCTTGTTGTTCTGGTTGATAAATATTCTGTTCTACCGCTTGTGAACTTTCAAGTTCACGTTTAATTTGATCCAAGTCCTTACTTAAACTATCTAAAGACTTTTTATACTCTTCAGTATACATTTTAGTTTCTAAAACATTTTTATACTCTTTAATATTTTCCTTTGTCTCTGTAGATAGTTTATTGTAATAGTCATTTACTTCAATCTCTGTAAGTTTAGCCTTTATTTCTCCATACTTCTTATCAATTTCTTGATTATTCACTCTAGTTTCTATGACTTTCCTTAAGTTTGAAATGTTACTTTGTACCTCTTCTAAATTCCTAATTTGATCTTGAATTTTTTTTATACCTGAATAATCTAGGTTCTTTTCAATCTCAAACTCTTTTTTTATTTCTTCTAGAGTTATAAGTTCTTCTTTACTTAATTTTAATTTATCAACTTCTAATAGTTCCGTATCAATGTTATGTATCGTCTCGTCTCGTAGAATGCGTAATTCATCGATATCATCAGATAATGGTGACAGTTCATCAAAAGTGCTTGTACTATCTGTATTATCAGTTTTAAATTCTGAAAGTTCACTAGTTGTAATGATAATTTGCTCACAAACTAAATCGTTATCAGTGCAAAATTCTTTGTAGTCAAAATAATTACTTACCAAGGTAATCACTTGCTTTGTAATAAAAATAAGTGATAATAAAATGATGATAGATACAATCTTTTTTAGTCTTAAGATCTTGGTTCTACTCAATTTCGATTTTGACATCTTCATCACCCACTTCAATTTTATTTTCCATTCTCATCTTTATTACTAGTGAAGCGACATCTGTATCAAAACTATCATCAATAATAGAATTCAACTTTGACTCAAAATCTTTAAATTTTGGGATATTCATATCCCTTAAATCTACTTTGTTTTGTTCTGACTCAACGAGTCTATTAACAAATTCATTTATAGTACTTAGATCATAATTTAATAACTCATCTACTATAGCTTTCTCAAACTGTGATGATATATTTAAGTTATCAAGCGTTAGATATTTATTACCTCTAAAATTTTCTTCTAAACTTATTTCGATTTGTTCTAGGTTAGAGTTTACTTCATCAAATACATCTAGTAATAATTGATTAGATGTATTTGTGTTTAAAAACCTGACAGGCGGGTCACATTCAACGTATATAAATTCACATCTTTTAAAAAGCAAATTAACTAATGATACAAAGTCTTTATCGATGTCCCTATACTTCCAGGGATTTACATATATATCTTTTAATAACAGATTTGAGAATTTGTTATACAATGTCATATTAGCCTACATTTCTCTTGTACTAAATAAATCATCTGTTTGAGAATTTTGTCTAATTGCCTTCTTTAAATCGTCCTCACTCATTTTTTTTATGATTGAGATACTATGTTGAATGGACTTGATTTGTTGATAATAGACTGCAGCAAACTTAGCATTATCTTTAGATATATTATTAAAACTAAGTGCAGCAGATGAGTTTAAGTTTTCAAACTTAATACTTGCACCTTTTGGAATTGCTTGAACAAATGCAAATGAGTTATCATTTTTATTAAGTACTTTAATTTTTATTCCTTTTTCTGTAAAGGAGACAAACTCCCCCTTTACATTTTTTTCAAAGTTTTTTATTGCTTGTTTTTTTGCTTCATTTAGTACAAATTCAGTATTTACTATTAAATTACTCATTAGTCTCTCCTAGTTTTGGGATTGCTTTTCGAATATTAATTGCATATTTTAGTACTACTAATATTATTAATGATACAAAAATAATAAGTATATAAGAGTTTTGACCAGTTTCTTCAATTACTGGCATTAGTTCATTTTCAATTTTAAAGCTTTGTTTCACACCATCCTCAGTTACTGAGAACTTAACTCCTTCTAATAGTGGTAAGTATCCTTCTGGTGCAAATTCCTCCATAATAATATAGTCACCATAAGGTAATGTAAATTCATGGGCTTCAGTAGTTGATGTCCACTCTTCAACAATGCTACCTTTTGAATCAAGAACTTGTAATCTAGCACCTGCGAGTTCATCTCCTGTTGCTAAGTCAGTTTTAGTAATACTTATTTCATTAGTAATTAACTTGTTATCAATTTTAAATGATTGTACAATTCCATCTTCTGTTACGGAGAATTTAACTCCCTCTAGTAATGGTAAATAACCTTCAGGAGCAAACTCTTCCATAATGATATAATCACCAAACTCTAGATTGAATAAATGAGGTTCAGTGGTTGAAATCCATTCTTCCACAATTGTTCCATTAGTGTCTAAAACTTGTAATTTAGCACCTGCGAGTTCATCTCCCGTTGCTAGATCGGTTTTGGTAATCTCAATTTCATTTGTAATTACTTCATCTTCAAATGAAAATTCTATTACTTCAGAATATGTATCATTATCGATAGTAAAGTCATATTCTGTCTCATCTAAAACATAACCATCCGGAGCATTAGTTTCTTGAATATAATAATTACCAAATGACAGTAATGGAGATATTGCATTACCATTCATATCAGTTGTTAATACCGCTACAATTTCATCCTCATATAAACTATCTGTATCAACTTCATTTAAATCACTATCAATTTCGGATTCTAATTCGTTATTAACATCTAGTCCAGTTTCATCTTCAGAAAGCAATGTTCTCTTGTATATTGTGTATTCTGCATTAGATAAAAATACTAGTTCGTCATTCAAGTTTCCTATTTCATTACCTGTTTTCGTTATTTTCACTTGTCCTAGTTTTTCCACATTTTCAATTGCAATTCCATTATTTAATTGAACTACTTTATTTGGTTCAGTTAAAGTAACTGGAAATGCATATTCGTTAATAAAATAATTTTCTAAACTTTTTGCTTCTCGTACTAGATAAGGTTTTAAACTTAAGTTTCCAGATGTTGCAACACCATTCTCGTTTGTTGTGATTGTTTCGACAATATTAAATTCAGAGTCTTCTTTTTCATCCAACTTTCCATTTGCATTTAAATCATTATAGACATTAAAATCAACATTTCCAAGCACTGTTTGACAGTCCTTGATTTCACCAGGTTTAGTGATGGATTTATCACAATTTTTACTTCCTACCTTTAAAAGTTGAATTTTACCTAAAGCAGGTTCAATTTCAACGTTCATGTACATTGCTAAAGGGTCAGCACTACCTTGGAAGATATCTTGTCCACCATCATAGTACTTATTACTACCAGCATTGTATGGTGTATATTTTGGTACTATTGATTTCTTACTTGCATTATGATTCGATGTGGATATTGTAATACTGTTTCCACTTTTAGAAATAGTATAGTCACCGTATGTACTTCCTAGTTCTGCTAACTTATAGTTAGCAACATTGTTCGTGTCAGTAAGTGTTATAGTATATTTTGTTCCGTTCCACTTAAGTTTATGAGTTGGTGCATTGTTTGTAGTTGTTCCCATAAATGAAGGTATTTTAAAATGTTCATTTGCCAAGTTAAATATCTCATTGATTTCTTGCTGTAGGCTTGTTCCACCAGAAAGATTATATTTGCTAGGTTCAATAGCCTTCCAAATTAAAAGTTGCGTTGCCCATAAATAATCTTTATTTCCTGTCTCTTTGTATTTTGAGATTCCATAAGCGCTAAAGTAATTTATTTGTTCTTTAACTGAAGTTGACAAAGTATTGTAATAACTGCTTGATTCACTTTGGTCATAAGCTATACCATCTACGTTCTTTGTTGCTTCTATACAAAATACTATGTCACCATTTACCCTGAAGTACATCAGTTGACCGAATCGGCTTGAAAAATCCTCAATAATTAATGTCGGATGGGGATACTTTTCCACATTGTATGAGGCTCTAGTTTGCTTAAGCAAGTTCTCTTTTGTTATAACTAATGTTTCTTCTGATTCATTATCAATAAGCGAGCTATACTCATCAATATTTTCTACAAATATTGTTTCACTAGTAATTTCGCTTGATTCTTCTAGTTCTGTTGTTTCACTTGTAACAACCTCACTTGTAACGGTTGTTGCACTTAAACTAGTATATGGTGAGAATATACTCCCCATCATAATAATTAGCATTAGTATGCTACTGAGTTTTTTAAATTTCAAATTCATTTACTTCCTTTCTATTTCACGAAAAAAGATAGACTTACTTTGTCTACCTTTTCATATTTATTAAATTAGTTGGCTATAATTCCCAGCCCATCCAACCATCTGTTTCACCTGTGTTATCTCCATCAAAGAGACTAAGTTGATACCAAGTAATTCCATCATATTTACCACAAACAAATGCGTGATATCCTCTACCGCTAGCCTCACCCACTTGAATAGCAGCTTCTAAACTAGTATATTGACATTCACTAGGTTTCACCTGATTACTTACTACTCCTGCATTTGAAGTATTTGAATTATTTGTGTTAGATGTTGATGTGTTTGTATTACCAGTATAATTCCCTTCATTATACCCACTACTTTGGTTATATATGGTTGCTTGAGCCTGTTGCTTCTCGGCTTCTGTTTGCTCTTTAGCAATTCTATCTTTTACTTTCTTACTTAAAGAATCAAACTGTTTATTTACATCTGTGAACTTAGTTTTGATTAATTCAAGTTCATCTATTGTATATGTAGTATCTTTATTAAACTTAACATCCTTGTATGATTTTACATGTTTATCTAGTTCTGTCTGTTCACCACTTGTTAAAGCTAATTTTGATATACCTTTTTGATGTTCTTGAATTTTTTTCTCTAAATCATTAATTGATGTTGTTAGTTCAGTTGCTTTTACTTCAGTGAATAACGATTCTATATCAGTTACTAACTTTGAGTAATCAGTTGCTAAAGAAATTATTTCATCAAGAGTATAATCTTTAGTTTCATCAAAACTAGTGTGTACTGTTAGAATATTAGATAAAATTTGTTGTTGTTCTTCATTTAATTTTTGTTTGCTTAAGTAATCAAGTTGTTTAACAACATTTTCATTACTAATAGTATCAATGATTAATTGCTGTGATTCATCATATACCTTTTGTTTTTGGGTTTCCAGTTCATTACTTGTAACAAAAGTATTATCAGCATGACCTGAATTTTTAGTCCATTCTTGTTTATTTGATATAAAATTGTTGACTGCAATCGCAAAAAGCAACAAAAGTACGACTGCTATTGCACCAACTTTTTTTTTATTCATTTCTTTAATTTTACTTTTTATATTCATAATCATCCTTTCATAATACTTAGTTTAAATAATATTTAGTTACAACATCCCTTGTTCTTTGGTACTTAAAATCTAAAACATCTAAGATTGTTAAATTCTAGATAATTTTTTCCAATAAATGGAATCATAATCCCCTCTAAAATTTATTAATATATTAATATTATACCACCCCCCTCTCACTGTCCTGTTTTATATTACACTTCTATGTGATGTACAGGGTTATTCTTATGCATAACCATGGTATCTATATCTTGTGAAAAGTTTAAGACTTCTTGATTGGGTTCTAAATCAAGAGTATCAACAATGAATGATGCTAGTTCTAGATTATCTAAATCAAGTTTATCAACATCGTCTATTGTAATTTCTTCTCCTGGTTCTTTGTTGGCTAAATCAATAAGTTGTTTTTGTCCTGAAGACATGGGTAAATCATTTAAAATATTGTGTTTTATAAATCCGCTGTCTAAGACTATACTCACTAACAGCTCTTCATTTGCGCTTTTACTTATATTTTTAAACTGACTAAAAAATTCTTTTAATTTCGGATTGTCTTCCATCTTTTTTCCTATTCTTGATACTTTAAATAAGCCATCATTTGATGGTTCCAGATAATCTTTGACAGTATCTGTAATAGGAACACCAGTTTTATCTACAATCTGTTGTGCTAAAGCCCGTTCTTGTTCACTCATCATATCTACATCCTTCATTGTGATAGTATCAAATCGTCTATCAGCAACTTCGATTAACTGACCTTCACCTAATGTAAGTGGTTGAGCCGTGATTAACTTCTCAAAGATACTATCATTCGATAATACAATTTTTTGTAGTTCGGGGTTATTTTTTAGGTTATAACGATTCGAAAAGTATTCTTGTACTCTATATTGATGCATTTTATAATCTTCTGCTATCCCCAATACATTATCATATTTCATAATTAGTATAAGTGGTGCATTACCAATGTTAGTAATATCTTGATGAATTATTTCACGCAGCCCACTACAAAATATTCCATCTTTGTCTATCATGTACATCAACACCTCTTCGTTTCTATACATTGCGATTTCTAGTTTTTGCAAATTTGTTGTATCATGAGCTAAATCATTTGTCATATTATTTAACTTTTCTTCTGCATAACATAAAGTTTCAAATTTTTGATTAATAATATCTTCCGAATTGATAAGATATTTCGTTAGTTCCTTCTCGAGCATTTCAGGAATATCACTATTTAGGATATCTTGTGCATCTGATAAAGTATTTTCTTCTAAAATATTAAGTATTTCATTACATAAATCAAGTTCCTTGTATTCATCCTTAATTTCTAAATTATCCCTGTAGTAGTCAGCCCAAGGCATGTCTTCTTCCTCTTCAACTTCACCAAATTCATTAACATACTCTGAATGGAATTGTTCCCAATGATTAAAATCTGGGATTTCAAATATATTGCTCAGTCCATTATTGTTTAGATCACAATATATTTCATGTATCTTTAAACAGGTTTGTATGTCTTCACAATTAACATCACCAATAAATTGTCCAGTTCTTGGCATGATTTTATAAAACTTTTCCAGTGTAGATTGAAAAACTCCTTTTCCATCCCAATATGTGTTTTCCATAAACATTCCATTTTCATGAACATATATCAAGTTCAAGTGATTTGAATAATCTAATTCATACTCTTCTTTAAGCCACTCGATTTTTGAGCGTAGTTCATCAATACTAAGGTCAGTATGCGAATTTAAGTCTAACCAATTTACGTTTTCCAAACAAACTGAATTTTCTTTATTTATGAATTTGTAAGCACCTCGTAAGTTGATACTATTTTCCTCATAAAAATAAACCTCAGTCAAATTTAAATTATCGACGTAATCACCATATAAATTCGTCATTACAATATCACTATACTCATTAAATATTTTTTTATATTTATCACTAAAGTCATCAATATTAAATTCTAGATTTAGATTTAAGTGTTCAGTTTCGCTAGAAGTTAATTCTTTCATTATATCTTCAAGTACATAATAATGCAGTTCATCAAACCATTTAAAGTCACTGTAAATATCCAAACCTTGTTGCTCTGAGTATAAGTATACAACTTCAAGAAGTTCCATACATGATTGGTGGTCAACTTTTGTATCTCTAAAAGATTTTAAGACATCATCAATATAACTCTTCATGTCAATTGTTCCTCTTTCAAAGTCACAATATCCCTCTTTAATTTCTGTGGCAACATTAAACTGCAGTCCACTTCTTCCTGTTTGTTCTTCTGCTATTTTTTGAAGAGGTTTCAATGCTGAATCTATATCTTCATTAAGTTTATCATCTGCTTTTGTTATAACCTCATTTAAATCATATTCTATTTCAAAAGGGAGTTCATATTGCATTTGTACTTCTTCTGAGATTATTTTGGATAAATACACTGGAGTCATCTCTTCATGAATTACGAACTGTAGTAGTATTTTTGATACATCTAGTTCATCAGTTCTTTTTTGAAATTCCAACGTTAACTCTGAATTTTCAGTGAATACTGAATAATGAGCATCATTGAGAAAATCAACATCATCCATAATTTCTTTTGTATCATATAATAATTTACTAATCCTTTCATTACTAACTGAGCTAGATAGTTCTGATTCTAGTTCATCATTTAAGAGTTTTACAACCTCTTCATCTAAAACAAAGTCATTAAATGCATCAACAATGTATTGATCATTATTGATATCATATTCCTCCGTGTTATACATATATTTATAAATATCTCCATATGCTAGATAAACTCGTTCTTCAAATACGATTTCTCTAGCAAGTGACACTAAATCAATAACCATTTTAACATCAATGCTTCCTTGCTGTTGTTTGTTGTTATGTGTTAGGTCTTCTTCGTTACCATTGAATTTAATAACATCAGCATATGTATCAATATGTGTAAGTGGATCTAGGTCAGCACTCTCAAGCTTGTTAATAAAGTTTCCTAGTGTTTCTTTTTTCATACTATATCCTCTTTTCTTAAGTTTTTAAATTACCGAATAAGCACTCGCTCATCTGGGCAAAGGCTGACCATTCCTTCACAAATTGATTCTGGTTCATTTGATTTTCATCGTTCTTCTTCAGTTAGTCTACATCTATTTTTAACTCGTACTCGTAGTTATAGATATCTCCATATACCTGATAAAATTGCACTCCAATTTCATAATCTGTAAACTGAGTTAGATCACAAAATGTAGATTCTCCTCTACACTCAACTACAAACTTGCATAGTTCTCGTTCACTACCAGGCAGTTCATGTTCATCTAGAAGTTCACTATCACCCAATATATTATGATATATTCTCTCGCATAATTCATAATATGCAGGATATAGGTTGTTATCATCGCCTACATCTGCTTTGTATTCATCTACTATAAGGTACGCAGCTGATAACTTAGCAAGCAATTCATCGTTAGCAAGCGAAGATACTGAATCACTTAAATCATCAACTATGTATTGGAGTATATCAAGTTCGTATGACTCATGATCAAAATATTTACGTGCCCTTTCCTCAACCTGCTTATCCACTTTTTCAAATGTTGTAAAGCAAGGATTTACTTCTAGTATTTCATCTAATAATCTATTTGTATGGTAATGATATTCTTCTACCATCTCAAACGCCATTAAAAACTCTTGTTCGTTTATTTCTTCAACCATTTCATAAAACTTTTCTTCCGCTAGCAATTTATCATCGAATATGTGCAAGTTATATGCTATATTATCGTTCAGTAGGTAGTGCTTTTTGTGAGGAAGTAAATAAACACTACCTTCACTACCATTACATTGCTTATCTGCTGAAATCCATAGTTCATCAAGTTCGTTTGCAAAATCAATACCATATCTTTCAATAAACTCATCTAGGAAGGATTCAGAGTTTCCCTCTCTTACAAGGATGTCTAAAAACTCATCTATCTCTTTTTTAAATTTGATTGTCACCACGCTCCTGTCTAATTATCATTTCTTTTTTGATTCTCACTTACTCTACATCTGATCTAATATCTTTAATTTTTTTTATGCAATCTTGAAATTTCAAAATTAGTCTATCATCATACTCAATGCTACCCCGCGATGAATTAATCTGATTTTTTAAAGTCTTTATTTCGTTTTCAATAAATACCAAATTTTTCATTACTGTTTGTTTTTTCATAAACCCTCCTAATTAATAATCCATCTCAAACTCTTCACTATGCAAACCATCTGTATTCCACAACATACTATGCATAGTTCTAATTGATTCATAACCTTGCTTTGCAATGATAATACTGTCTATCATTCTTAAACCAACAAGTTCTGCTAATTTAACTGTATGGTGAGTTAAGATTAAATCATTATCCGAGGAATCAGGATAACCCGATGGATGATTATGAATAAGAAAAAAATCATTTCCTCCATTAATAAGTGTAACTCGAAGGATGTCCTTTATGTCAACTGCAATAGAATCATCCTTTCCTCTATAAACAATCTCATCATGAATTATTTCATTGCGATTGTTAACAACCGCAATAATCATAAGTTCATTGCTCTCATGTGCAATATGTTTATATCGCTCGTATATATCTTCAGGGCGTGTAACTGTCGAGTATTTCTCTTGCTGATAATCAATATAAGACTCCAGTATTTCTCTAATTGTATCTTCAGTTATATTACTATCAACTTTGGATTTGGTATCCAATATCAGTTTGTTGCTTATCTGATTTGTCTTCATATGCAGTGATCACCTCTTTTACAATGATTACATCAATATTTAGTTCATTTGCTATTTTTATGTATTCTTGTTCTGTCATATTTATCCTTCCTTTGGGTGTGTCGGGCACCTTATACATCTGACACTTATAGTATATTCAGTCGCTCATTTTTCAATGGTTAACGCACTTTTTTTCTTGCAGTCTTTTTTATAGACAGCTGCGTACAAAGTGCTTGTTATAATGTTGCAAACTCTGTTTGCCACTTTTTATAATCATCTAAAGATGATATTAATGATAGATATTTATATATCCAATCGAAAGTTTTAGAATCATTAGTTGATTTAAATACTGGTTTGTATTCCTTTATTTCTTTGTCTAAGAATTGCTCAAATACATAGTTTATTTGCTCGTATTTGCGCTTAATCTTATTCGCTGTATCTTTTCCCACATTTAGAAAAGAGGCTAATTCTCGCGAACTATAGTGCCTTAACTGTTCGTTATACACTTTATAGATCATCCTTGCGTACTTAACTTGTTTTTTCGTACTTCGATTTCTTGTTTCATCTAGTCTTAAGAAATCTCGGATATATCTTTTGGATACCTGGTAGTTAACCATGTTAGCACTTCTAACACAGTTTCTTAATTCATACTCTTCAAGTTTATGTTTGAAGGTTGAATGTAATTGATAGCCTTCATCTTCTGATATCTCATTAAGCTTAAGTGCATAAAAGTATAGATACATAAAATTATTAGTATTACCTTTTTTTATTAGTTTTAGTTCTATCAGTTCTTCCAGGTATTTTTTTAGCCACTCTGCATACGACTGGCTAAAGCTACTTTTTTTACTGTGAGGTGCTAAAGCTTTTTTCTCTTTATATTGTTTCGCTTCGTTATATGAGTATGGTAATATATTTGTTGCAAACTCTTTTATGTCAAAATGTTTCCCAGTTTCATATATAGTTTCAACATACTCTCCTGTTTTTGTATTAGTGCTTCCTTCAGCTCGTAGCACTCGTGAAACATCAATTGCACTACTATCTGCCCCTAGTGGGGTAAAACACTTTACCAGTTGTCTTTGTACAGCTTTATAGAGTGCTGACATTTGTTTAGGTGCTCCCAAAAATAGGCGCCCCTCTTCATCTGTTTGATTTTGAGCTGCTATCTTCCAAAATAAGTAATATCCATTCCCTGAATACATTATCTTACTTGGATACGGAATGTTCTCACGCTCACAAATTGACTTTATTAACTTCTTAATTAGTCTGTGATTTATTCTATACTGATTCTTAGATGGATAAACTTCATTTAATGAAGATTTAAAGTAATCACTGTTATAAATGTCTAGATCAATATAAAAGTTAGTTAAATTAAACACGTACTGACTTTTCCGAGTTTTATGAGAAAAAGTGTTAACCGTTATGAACTGGCTCCTAGGGTCAGACCTATCGATTATGTGGGTTTCAATAAACTGTTTACTTCTGTTATGGAAAACTTCTGAAGAATTTGTGAACGAGGTTTTCTCATAAAAACCAAGTCTATATCTTCTATCAGGTATTTCATCATTGGACGCAAATTCGTCTTGCAAAAGTTGAGATAGTTTTACTTTTCTTCTATCGTTTGGATCTATCTTCTTTTTGTGGTTCATTTTTACTCCCTTCTTCTATTCTTCTATTAGCGTTTGAGTTTCTACAGCTTCATTAGTTTCTTTATCTTCATTTCCAAAACAAGTTTCATTTATTGGCAACGGCAACGGAAAATTACCAAAGGTATATCCAGTACCAATTTTAACGATATTTTCATCTGTAATATTTTCGAAGTTCATTAACTTTATGTCATTGTTTTTAAAATCAATTGAACATTCTATATTTGGAGCATCATTCCCATATTTATCATAACCTTCTGTTTCTTTATAATAGGTGTACTTTATCCTTGCAAACAAATCTCGTTCACCAGTAGTTATCAAATCTTTATAATCAACTAATACTTGTCTTAGTTCTTCTACATCAAATTCATTCTCATTTGATTTTACATCTAGTTCTACATATAAAAAATTGACGTTGGTTTCAGTATTTACTCCTATGAAGCTTTCTGGAAGATCATTGATATTGGAATCACCATGATATTTTACTGCTTCTATACTCATTAGCGTTACAATTATGATAATCCCTAGTTTTACTACGACTTTAAAATTTGATTTCCTTTCGCATGTAATATCACTTACTAATATTTCATCACTATCGCTATCTTCAGTTATCATGTACTCACGAAATGTTATGACTCCAAAAATACCGTACATTGTTAATGCTGATATTACAATATCTTGTGACAACAAGTACATAAATATGGCAATCAGTATAGTAAATAATAGTTTCATACTCTTAACCTCTCTCTTCTAGCTCTGCTTCGTATAATTTACGAAACAACCCTTCATATGTTTTGGATCGCTTCACTTTTTTTGTCTTACAGACTGTTTATGTATTGCATCAATAATACTAGTAATGCTTTTGGCTACATATTTTATATTTAAAGCATTGTTTATATAGTTTATTCATTTTCTTCTTTAAAAACATCTCCAAAACAAATATCATTTTCTACACTGCCAACCATGGAATCTCCACTTCCGATTATCACAATATTTTGATTTGTTATATTTTCAAAGTTCATTTCCACAATAAGTGTATTTCGAAAGTCAATTGTGCATTCAATTGGTGGAGTTATATTCCCATATTTATCATATTCTTCAACTTTTTTATAATAAGTGTAATTAATCTTTCCAAACAATTCTAGTTTATCATCCGTTATTAAGTTTTGATAATCGAATAGTACGTCTTTTAGTTCATTAATATCGAATTCACTCTGATTTGATATTATATCTAGTTCGAAGTGAGAAATTACAAAGTTTGCTTCAATACTAACTCCACTGAAATTATCTTCAGGAATACTATCGATAGTAGCTTCTTTGTATATATTTGCACCTCCTAATGCTATTAACATTACCAATGAGCAAATTACCATCGCAATTAACTCTGATAACAACACACCTTTAGTTTTTCTGAGCTTGATTACGAGTCCTCTGACTAGCAGTTCATTCTCCTCTAGATCATTTTGAGCAAATGGAAGGATTAAAAAAATCACTATACATAATAAATTCGTTAATACTATAGACAATATTAAGTTTTGTGTTGGTACATAAAAGATAAAAGTTACTATTAGAAAAATTAACATATTTTATATCCTTTCATTTATATTTTCCATGCAAACTATTTTTTTAGAAGTACAGTTCCTGCAATAATAGTATTCTGCCTCAAACATTTCTACTGATATATAATAAATTTTGTCTATTTTTAAATATTCATTGCATTTGTGACATTTATACAACTTATCATGATAATGTTTGTGGTAATTGAATTCCGGGAAAAATTCCTTAAATTCTTTTAGTTCATCATCTTCATCAATATTAGAGTACTCTAAAATAGATTCACATTTTTTGTTTACTAACATTTTCTTCATTATTTCCTTTAGTAGTAATCTCACAACTTCTCCATATAATTAATTTTTAAAATCTTTATAGTATTATCTTTAATTTGATTTGAAACACTTATCTTTAGCTGATTCACCAATTTCGATTATATTCTCATATTCAACAGAGGCATAGCCAAGTGATAAAAGCACTTCCTCATCAGTGTGTTCAAAATCAACTTGACTTAGATCATAATTACTAAAAGATATGTGGCAAGTTTTAGGTCCCTCACTATCCATAGTATATGTATATCTAATTCTATCAACTAAAAAACTACCATTCTGAGAAGAGTGATACAGATAAAGAATGTCTGTCATTTCTTCAAAATTGAAATTTGATGAACTTGACTTTGATGATATTAATATGTTAAACGATTGTTTATCAAATTCTACTTTCTCATAATAAGTAATATTAAATTTTTCAGGTGATACCCTTTCCTTAAGGGCTTGATATTGAATTAAATAAACGAACTCTTTTTTGTAATAGTAGTTTAATATAGGAATTATATGAAATATTAAAAGATATAATACGATTAGTAAGCTTCCTACTATACCCCATAGATTTCTTTCTTTACTATAACCACGTTTTGTTAATATAATAATTATAAATATATATAAAAATAACAATATTATACTAGCGACAAATAAAATTTTTGTAAAATAATCCATAATATCTCTTTTCTATTTAATTTTCTAAAGGTACATTTGTTCCACATACTCTCTAGTTTTTTTGTATTTACGCATCTGCTGTTTAGTTTCAGTAGGCATATATACGTTAGTAGTATCATTCAAATCAATTATGTCGCCAACCTTAAGCACTGTATCTTCACGCACAGGACAATACACTTTGTGTATTACTCCTTTTGTATCTACTAGGAATGTATTTCTCCTCCGCCTATCTCTTATTTGAAACTTAAAATTTCCAGTTATGTCAAACTCTAAAATTCCCTTTTTTCCTAAACAAGGTATCATGTTTCCTCATCTATTTTAAAGCAGTCAGCATCTCTAAGATCGTAAAAACCATGTTCTAGCAAATCTTTATCTGAGATATTATCAAAATCTATTTTACGAATTATATTAGTTCTGTATTCAATTCTACACTCCCTACTTGGTATACTGTGCCCAAACTCATCAAAACCTGAAATTGATTGATCATAGTTGTAGCTTACATAACGGATTTTAGAGTCATTTATTTGTTTTTCTTGATACTCTCCTAAACTATATCTAAGTTCATCTGTATTAAGTTCATCAGTCTCCGACACAATTTTAACTTTTGCATCTGCATTAAGCCAAGTATCATTTATCATCTCCAAATATATTTTTAAACCATTGTGTTCATTACTTTTATCATACTCTTGTTGTACTATGTTTATACTACTGTTTTCAAGAGATAAGCCTTTCCTATAGTGATACTGAGAGAAACTATAATTAATAGTTACTAAAATAATAGCTGCGAAAATAATCACGCAAGTCAATTTCTCTAATAGACTTTCAGTTTTCAAAAAAGCCACCACTACCAACACAAAAACAAACAACGTCGTACAAAAATAGAAATCTATCATTAATATGTTCAATTTAACCTTCTCCTTTCATTCAGTACATTAGTTATATGCCAGAAATATTTTCCCCCCATATTTAACCCTCCAATTAGATCTTTTACTAGTCTATCTTTATATTTAAAACATCTAAAATTCTCTGCAAGTCATCTAAAGAGTAATATTTGATTGAAATATTACCATTTGCATTTCCAGATAGTTTTACATCAGTTTGTAATGTTTCTCTTAGATGCGACTCTAAATTTAATATTTCAGTAGACTTTGTTTCCTTCGTTTTTTTATTTTTAGGTTCTTTAATTTCTGAAACATCACGTTTAATCGTTCTTTGTGATACACCAAGTTCCTCTGATATCAACTTACTTATATTGATATTTCGATATTCATCAGATGTCAATTTAAGTTTTTCGTAATAGTCTTTTAACTTTGATACTTCTTGTTGTCGTTCTTCTTTAGTTTTTGTACGATATGCATTAGCTCTAATTAGGTGGAGGTTTTCTGCATCAAGTGTATCGAATTTAATGTAATGTACCAACGCTTTTAATTCCATGTCTTTATTAAGCAGTTTTAGTGCTTCATACCTTCTGTGTCCACTAATTATGTACCCTGAATCTTTAGATACTTCAATTGGGTATAGTTGTCCATCCACTTTAATTTGCTCAGCAAGTTCATCTATATTCTGCATTGAGTAAAAATTATCTGGATGAGGTCTTAAATCTTTAACATCAACTTCAACTATAACTTTTCTCTCTGCCACATCTTGGTTTGCTTCTTTTATTGTTTTTTTCAAGTTTTCTAATTTATTTGAGTCAATCATAGTACTCCAATCTTATTAAATAGATTATTAAATTGAGCGTTGACCTTGTGCTTCTCAATCTTATTCTCATCGTTAGTAAACGTATTTTCATTTACTACTGCATAATCACCAATTACATTGTCTACAACATAATCCTTTAATGAGTCACTTAATACTTTTTTCATTTCATTATGAATATTCGAACGTTTAAATCTATTTAAGAATATAGCTGAAATTTCCAAATTATCATTACCATTCTCTTTTACTTCGAATATTTTTTCTAATAGCATATTAATTCCGTCTAATGAATAATTGTCAACTGTTAGTGGTATGATTATTTCATCTGTAACCATTAATGCATTTGTAACTAATAGATCCATTGTTGGTGGACAATCAATTAAAATGTAATCATAATTATCAGTTGATTTAATCTTTTCTTTTAATCTTGTTGTTGGATTCAATCCACGCATACTTTCTAACATTATTTCATTGTTTGCATTTAGTAATTTAAGGCTTGATGGTAAGATATCTATCTGCTTATATTCAGTAGTTCTTACTGCATCCTCAACTAGCGCTTTCTCCAAAAGCACATTATATATTGAAGGGCTAGTAACCTCTTTAGTAAACTGTGATGTTATATTACCTTGTGGATCCATATCTACTATTAATACTCTTTTATCATTATTTGTTAAGTAGTGAGCAAGTCTCTTTGTTGTTGTAGTTTTTCCAACTCCACCTTTATTGTTGTATACACTAATAACTTTTGCCATTATAGCTCCTTTCTATTGTTCATTCAATCGATAGTCAATTAATAGATTTTTTTTTACCAAGTATCGATATAAATCTCGATTGTGCGCTAAACCGACTCGCAACGCTCGTAAGTATTTTTTTTCATTTCTATGATGGAAATGTTTTTTTATAGAAATTGAATCACTGAATTCTTTATACTCAGCCACTAAGTCAATATCTTTTTCCTTGACATAATCTAATGACTTGTTAATTTTTTTGTCGCCACAAATTTCAGAATCTCGTATCCATTTTAATATAAGGTCTGGCACCTCACCGTTTTCATTTGGAATAATTGAAAAACCTTTAAGTACTGTTTCAACTCTATTAATATTAAGTTCGTTTGAATTACAAAATTTGATGAAATCAATATTCGAACTTTTTGTTTCAATAATTTCGAAACTCTTCTTTTTATAAATATTCATCTCTTTTTCTAATTGCTTTGTCTTCTGTTTTTTTGATTTTTTGAAAGTGCTCTTTTCCATATTTACCTTTCTTTTTGCTTTGTATAAGGAAGATATGAAAAAAAGCACTCCTATAAGGAGTGCTTTAATCGTTTTATCAATTTTTAAAATTTGACGTCTTTCGACCAGCATACGTCTCTGTCCAATTTAGAGTTTCTAAACTGGAAACAAATGTGCTTTGTTTGAATCTTAAAATGGCAGGGCTAGCTGGATTCGAACCAGCGCATGACGACACCAAAAACCGTTGCCTTACCGCTTGGCTATAGCCCTATGAAATGGTGGAGGGGAAGGGATTCGAACCCCTGAACCCTAAGGAATTGAGTTACAGTCAACCGCGTTTAGCCACTTCGCTACCCCTCCACGTTATTCAATTAAATGGTACCCGAGACCGGACTTGAACCGGTACGCGATTAACT
Organism: Mollicutes bacterium LVI A0039; assembly: GCA_033103385.1. Taxonomy (GTDB): domain Bacteria; phylum Bacillota_I; class Bacilli_A; order UBA3375; family UBA3375; genus LVI-A0039. The sequence goes on along the minus strand of CP136953.1, from coordinate 1,673,730 downwards.
CGCACAGGATTTTAAGTCCTGCGTGTCTGCCTATTCCACCACTCGGGCATACAAATTTCGTACAGTATAAGTATACCACAATATCGAAACAGTTGCAAATTATTTTTCATTTTTTTTTATAAATTTCACTATAAAACTAAGAAACTAATCCGATATACATATTATCACTGCTATTTAATATAAATAAGGAATGCCAATGCATTCCTTATTTGGTTTTATAGACTAGATGTAACCTCGCGGATTTACTTTAGTTCCATTGATATGAACTTCAAAGTGCAAGTGTTCTCCTGTTACATTTCCTGTTGCCCCTTCAAATCCGATTACCTGACCTTGGGTGACTGTATCTCCAACCTTAACTGGGGGCTGTTGACTTTGGTGGGCATACAGCGTCTGTACTCCACCACCATGATTAATTATCACGTAGTATCCATATCCACCCGAACTCCATCCAGCAGTTGTTACAACACCTTCTTTAACCGCATATATCGGTCCTCCGTAGTATGATTGAATATCAATCCCCGTATGGCCGGCATAACATCCAACCTCACATGTAACTCGAGTTGATGATGATGGCCAGATAAACCCGCTAGATTCTTCACCAGACGGCGTAAAGTCTCCATCAACTGAACCTGATGGAAGTCCAGAACTTACTTGTTTCTCTCCGATTAAAATAACTTCATGAACAGGAGCTTCAGTAACAACTTCATCAATTTTTTGGGTACTTACAACTTCCCCATTAATCATCTTACTTTCATAAGTAATTTCTTTTTTACCAACTTTACCTTCTGTTTTAATCTTAGTTTCACCCATCGCCAGATCTTTATCAACTTCTTCAATTGTTTCAAACTCAACTTCTTTAGTTTCCGTCGTTTCATAAGTCTGAGCAACATCAATAATTGGATTTACCGGGGTTACTACTATTTCTTGACCATTGTACGTTATCGAATCAACTGATATATTGGGATTATTTAATTTAAATTCAGTATCTGAAATTTCTAAATCTTTTTTGATTGAACTGATGCTTGTCTCATTGGAAATATACTCATATGTCGGAAATTGTTCATTGTGAAATAAAGCGAACAATATATCTTCCGGATTATCAATATATTTACTTCCGGCTGTATAACCTTCAGTTATTTTAATTTCGTTTTCAATATCGATCGATGTATACGTTTTATCAGCTTCCGTATATGGCTTAAATTTACCAGTATTATGAAAATAATCAAGATAACTTGAATCTGGCATATATGCAAGTAACATCTTATCGATTGTCCATTCCATAGTATCTAAATCTTTAATATAGAATTTATAGTTATCATCAATCGAAATTGTATAACCATCTTCTAATACTTTGGTTTGTTGCATCGCATAGTCGATTGTTTTGTTTTGTTCTTCATCTGTTAAGGTAAATTTTATAAGTGATGGAACGCTAACAACCTTTGTGCTTAAATCAAATGTTCCTTCTTCAACATTAGCTTCACTAATTACTTGATCGGCTTTCTTTGATTGCTCATCGGCAAGCTTGCTCGCATTCACGCCGTTATTGACTCCGACTAATTCATCACCTTCATATAAATAAGCTGTTTCCAATAATGTAAATGACTGGATATCATATTCATATCGTGCGTAGATAAATAACAGTAGTGAAACAAATACTAATAAACATATTTTAATGATATAAATCTTTATACTATTTTTTTTATTACCATTTGCTTGCATCACTACCTCCATTCATACTTTGCTTAATCTTATTATAAATATTTTACCAATGTAAAACTACTAGATGTATCCCCGTGGATTGACCTTCGTTCCATTTATTTTAATTTCAAAGTGTAAGTGGACTCCAGTCGACCTACCGGTGGTACCTTCAAACCCGATTACTTGCCCTTGTTCAACGTATTGACCGGCAACAACTGGTGGCTGTTTCGATTGGTGTCCGTAAATTGTCTCTACGCCACCTCCATGGTCAATTACAACGTAGTATCCGTATCCACCTGAACTCCAACCAGCAGTTTTAACAATTCCTTCTTTGGCGGCATAAATTGGTCCTCCTGGATATGATACTATATCGATTCCTTGGTGATTTGAGTAACATCCGTATTCACAAGAAACTGTTCTTGATGATGATGGCCAGATGAACCCATTTGATTTTTCTGTTGATGGTGTTAAATCACCAACTTGATCACTAATCGTTGAGATAACTGTTCCTGGCCCAACCGATATAACTTTATGGACTGGCTTTTTAGTTACTTCTTCTTTAACTTTGGTAGTGCTTACTACTTTTCCGTCGACTAAGATATGTTCGTATGTAATGACCTTTTCTCCGGCCTCACCTTCACTACTAATTGTAAACTCTCCTTTTTGCATATCTTCATTTGTTTCAGTAACAATTTCATAATCCAATTCTTCAGTTTTGGTCGTTTCATACGTCGTTGCAACATCAATGATTGGATCTGCTTTATTGACAATAATCTGTTGTCCATTATAGGTAACTGTATTTTCACCTAAATTTGGATTATTTAACTTAAATTCAAAATCTTCTAATTTATTTTGCTCTTTTATAACTTTAATATTATTTTGATCGGAAATTACGTTGTACTGACGCAGTTGATCTTCATGAAATAATTCAAATAGTAAATCTTCTCTCGTCTCAACTGTTTTACTCCCCGATTTATAACCTTCAGAGATTTTAATATCATTTAATACATCAATACTCGTGTACCTCTTATCACCACTTTCATATGGACGGAAGTTACCAGTATTTTTAAAGTATTCATAATATGATTCATCAGGCAAGTACGCAAGTAAGATTTGATCGATTACCCAATCAAGATCCTCGCGATTATTTATATAATAATTATATTTACCATCAATACTTAAGGTATAACCATTTTCTAAAATTTTCGTTTTATCTTCTGCATATTTAATTACATCACTCTGCTCTTGCTCCGAGACCGTAAAAGCAATTAACGATGGAGCTTGAATTACGCTCGTATTTAATGAAGCGGCATCTTGATTTGCACCAAGAATTTCGTTTCTTTGCTGATTGTATGCATTCGTTAGTTCATCAGCTTGCGCTCCGACATTAACACCAACAAGCTGATTTCCTTCATAAAGAAAGGCTGTTTGCTTTAAATTGAATGATGCTGTTTTCATTTCTGGTTCAAAAGAGATATATACTAAACCTAAAACTAGTGCAAAAACCACTATTTTTGAAACCAGAACTGAAATATTTATTTTTTTCTTATTTTCCAAACCAGCCTCCTTTCGCATTAATATTGTACCATTAATACCATTTATTTTGCACTTTTCTACCCTGAAAAGACAGACTGGTGGTTGCTGCGAATTGAATAAAAACCATCTTTGGCTACGACAATATGATCAATAAATAGAACATTGAGCATCTTTGCCCCCTTAGCAATAGCACTCGTGGCAATCAAATCATCATCACTCGGTTCACAATAACCTGATGGATGGTTATGGACGAGGATAAAGGCATACGCACTTTTCACAAACACCGTCTTAAAAATCTCCCGCGGCTGAATTGTAACCGACGTCAACTCACCAACATATATTTCATTTTTACTAATCAGTTCCATTCGCACGTTCAAACTAAGAACAACGACCTTTTCTTGTGTATAGCTGATCATTGGTTTACACAAATCAAACACTATTTCTGGCTTCGTAATCTCGGTGCGTTCTAAATAATATTTCTCCTTATTGGTGCGTTTGCTGATTTCAAAAATTGCATAGAGCACCAATGACTTGACTTCGCCAATCCCATGAATCTTGCGAAAGTCATCAATCTCACACGATTGCATTCGCGCCAGACCATTACACTCAATAAGTAACTGATTGGCGGTGGCAATCACATCACTTTGCTTGGTTCCCGAACCGAGAATAATCGCCAGCAACTCTGCATCCGATAAACTATTGATATCAGAACGTTTAATCTTTTCTCGCGGTTTTAAGTTATTATCCATTAATTTAAATGTTGACAATCGTATATCCTATCCAGATGAAAGGAACAAAGGGAATCTTGTGCTTATTTGTAACTAGCGCATAAAGCAGCCCCGTAAGTGACGCCCAAAATAGCATGTAGATTACGTTGCTAATTCCAGCTAATAGCAAGATGCACACGATTTTAATATCTGCTCCTCCAATCTTAACTTTAGTTTTTTGCTCGTAAATAATATAGCCAATATAAATGCTTATACTAATAATGATTTGACTGATACTCGGAACGTTATTCCACAGCGTTACAATCAGTAAAACCACCTGTAGAAAATTATGAACCTTCATAGTTAGAAGGTCCTCAACACTCATTATCAGCAGCACTATCATGGTGATCATTCAAGTCCACAATGTTGGTTTTGCACACATTCAATTCGATAGAAGGTGTGCTCATCAGTTGTAGTTTCACTGGCCACAACTTTAACCGGACTGTATTCACCTAATTCTATTAGAATCCGCATTTCTTTTCCGCGGGCATATAATATTGGTGTTTGTCTATACGTTTTAATATACGCATCTGCTTGCTCATCATAAATGTACTTCTCATTACCATTATTATCAACTTCTTGGTAAGAGAGGCGAATCGGTAACATTTCAAATTCACCACTTTCACCTTGGCATGTAATTAATGTATCGATTAGTTTTAATTCTGACATTTCAATGATCCCTTTTTCATGTCCTTCAAAATGTTCATCCTTTGGTACTTTCTTAACTATTCCTTTAAATATCTTCATCTTTCCTCCTAACTTAAAGTATGAGGTTTAGTATCAAAATACTTTTTTAAAAAGAAAAAGCTAAACTGCTTGGCAGTCTAGCTTGGATATTATAATGTTTCTTTAAAGTAACTACCACTATTGATTTCAAATGATAAGTCATTTGTTTGATCTAGGTAATTTTCTAATACTTCTAATGTATCATGACGGTCTTCAATCGTAAAACGAATGTGGAAGTTCTTAATTCCAAACTCACTTAAATCTTCACGTCTTGCCAGTAAACTAATCGGCTTACGGCTAAGCATTGCGATACGGTTGTTCCCCGCATATACTAATGGGAAAATTCTTCCTAGTTTATCTTCAAGTTCATACTCACCACTATGACATTTCGTACATGATCCACAAGTATCTGTTTTTTGCATATTGATTGGACAGTAATCCATCATCATAACTGGCAAGCGCCCATAGATGTTAACAACTGAATGATCATTACCAAACTTCGATAATTTATCTTCGTTAAGTTCGATTGATAAAATCGTATGTTTTGCTCCATCATTAATAATTTTCTGTTGGTTGATGTAGTTAGTTGTGTTTAATGTATAATTTGTCATAACGTTTTTACTATCTTTAAACTTACTAAATACTCCCATCTCACTTGCAACTATGTTTTCAAACTTTTCACAAATTGAATAAATGTAATCAGCTTCATCATCATAAATTACTGATGGCGTAACATAATAATCGTCTTGATCTGGCGTTATATTACTAGCTAATTTATTATTAGCAATTAATACTTTGGCATCTTTTAATGTGTCTTTAACAACTTCATATTGATCGAGAGTTTGCACTTCGATGTATGCCTCTTGGTCAGTTTGCGTTTTTGGTAATTGATTCTCCGGTAAATCAACTTGATTACTAAACTTAACAATATCACTTTCGATTGTTAACTGCTCAATAATTTGTTGCTTCATTTTGTTGATTTTTGAAATTTGACAGAATAAATCATCGTTGTATTTAAAATCTTCAATTACTAAGTCAAACGGTGTATTTTTTGTCTTAGCAAGTTTTTCAAAAATTTCCATCTTGGTTGTTGGTTTATTTTGGGCTTTTTCAAATTTGATTCCAGTATTAACTGGTTTACCATTTTTAAGCGCATAAAATAAAATACCATTTTTGAAGAATAAGTTTAATGCTACTTGCGTACGGTTTGTTTGGGATGCAGCTTGTTTTGCCTCTGCTAAAATGCTGCTGTTTAATGTACGGTAAACAGTATCTTCAACTTCTGGTTTAACTTTTGAAAATACTAATACAGTATTATCTGTTACCATTTTAAACTGTTCAACAATTTGTCCATCTTCAAAATCTTCGGCAACAAAGCGAATGTTATCTAAGTTGTTTAACTGCACACCTTTATCTAATTTAATTGAAATTGCATATGGATAATACTGTAAGCTTTTAGCTTTGTTGATTTCCACCTTAACTACTTCACCGATACGTGTTCCATTATTATTAGGACGATATAAGTTTACTAATGCGCGCCCGTTTGTTCCATTGATACGCCCATCAGTAAATTCACGATTATATACTTCCGTTAAATCCGTTGAGATATTACTATCTAATTTATTACGGTATGCTTTAGTCGTTTGATAAGCATAATCTAAAGCCTTTAATCGACCTTCAATTTTAAGCGAATCAACACCAGCTTCTTGATATTTATCAAGATTCTCTAAGTTGTTTTGATCTTTTAAGTTTAGTGGATACTCACCACTTGATACGATTTTCTCTGTTGGACCATACACGGTATGCTGTGGCATACGGCAGTATTGTGAACAACGACCACGGTTAGCTGATTTTTGATCTAATAACGTTGAGTCATAACATTGTCCTGAATAACTAACACATAACGCTCCGTGCACAAATGCCTCAATCTCTAAGTTAGTGTTATCCTTCAGTGTTTTGATGCGCTCAAAGTTCATCTCACGCGGAACAACCACACGGTCACTTCCTTCGGCCTTGATTAACAACGCTCCACTACTATTGTGAATGTGCATTTGCGTTGATGCATGAACGTGCAATTCTGGATAGTATTGTTTTAATAAATTTATAAAACTATAGTCTTGAACAATTACCGCATCTAATCCAACTTGATATAGTTCATCAATCTCATGGAAAAATTGCTCTAATTCATCATCAAAGATTACAGTATTAAAAGCTGCATATGTAGCAACATTATTCTTTTGAGCATAACTGATAATTTGTTTTGCTTCCTCTACTTCAATTGACGCTTTTGTTCTCGCTCCAAAACTTGGAGAAGCAAAGTATATTGCGTCCGCTCCTGCTCCTATTACTACTTTTGCTGCTTGTAAATTCTTAACTGGTGATAAAATTTCCATTTGACCTCTTTTCATTAATATATTATAACACATGTTATTTAGATAGTATTTATTGTTTAATATTATGTTATTTAGAAAAAATATAATTAGAACTATTTATATGTGTTATAATTAGGAATATAAGGAGATTTAATGAAATTATCAGAAGTCAAGCAAAACACTTACTTAAAAGTTGAAAACATTTTATATGAAAATGCACAAGAAGAAATAGTTTTAAATAACTACGGTTTAATTATAGGTGAATCGATTCGTTTTATTAAGTTAAATAGTTTTAAAAAGGCCTACTATATAAGTATTGGGGATAGCCAATTTTATATTAATGAACCATTGGCTAAAAGAATTGAGGTTAGTTATGAATAAGTATTTATTATTTGGAAACCCAAATGTCGGGAAAACATCAGTATTTAATCAACTTACTGATTCCAATGAAAGCGTTAGTAACTTTGAAGGGGTTACCATTGCTCGAAAGTCAGCAGTTATTCGTGGTAACAAAGGGGAACTTACCGACATTCCGGGAGTTTACTCAATCAACTCATTTTCAGTTGCTGAAGATGTATCACAAAAAGCGTTAATCCAAGAAGCGTGCGATGGGATCATCGATGTCTTAAATATTAATGATTTAAAACGTAACCTATATTTATTAATTGATTTACTGGAAACAGGAAAACCAGTTAATGCGATATTCAATATCGAGGATTTATTTACTGGAGAAATTAATATTGAAGCAATTAGTAGCAAGTTAGGTATCAATATCCTCGTGGCTAACCACAACAACTACAAAGAGACGTTAGAGCAAGTTGCCGAATTTACTGAAAATCGCTTCGCTTTAGATTACGGTTTAGAAGTTGAAACGGCGATTGAAGTTTTAATTGCCAACTTAAAAGGTGATACCAATGGCTTAGATAAAAAGTTCTTTGCCATTCAGTTCTTACAGGGTGATAATCACCTATTAAATTATTTTGATAATCAAGAATTAGTTTTAAAAACAAAACTGGATTTACAAAACGACATAGTAGGTAAAGATTTAGCTCGTTCAATTAGTGGGCATATCTTCAATGTCCGTCGTACTTTTATCAATGAATTGTTAGCTGGGAATTATACGCCGAAAAAGGAAATTGACCAGATGCCATTTATGAATAATGTCTTTGATAAATATGCCCTACACCGCGTTTGGGGATTCTTTATCTTTGCCTTTGTAATGTTCTTAGTATTCTTTGTATCGGTGCAAGGTGGATTCATGCAAGATATCGTCGATGGCGCTATTGGAAGTTTTGCGGAGATGATCGAAGGATTACTAGCGTCACTTGGTGCTGGAGATATTCTTATTTCATTTATGATAGATGGAGCGATTGCCGGTGTAGGTGGAGTTTTAGTATTCTTGCCACAAATCATTATCTTATTTGCAATGCTAACCGTATTTGAAAGTATTGGTTACTTTGCTCGAGTAAATGCGTTATTTGAAAACTTATTTAATAAGATTGGGATTTCTTCAAGTTCAATGATTCCGTTTATATCTGGTTTTGGATGTAATGTTATCGGAATTATGGGAACGAGAACGATTCCTAGTGAAAAGAAACGGATTGCCACTATCTTAGCATCACCATTTATCTCTTGTAGTGCTCGATTACCAGTTTATTTAATATTTGTTGAAATATTCTTTGAAACAAGTCAAACTGCTGTATTACTGTTTTTATATTTCCTTGGAATTTTCGTGGCGATTGCCGTTGCTTTTGTCATCGATAAGATAATTTATCAAGATCACGATATCCAAACAATTTTACCATTACCTAAGTATAAAAAAGTTCAAGCTAAATACTTCTTACGTATAACTTGGGTTAAAGTTAAGTCGTTCATCGTCAAAGCCGGAACTTTAATTTTCATCGGGTCACTAGGACTGTGGATTATTTCTTCTTTAGGTCCTAATGGATATACAACTAATATCGCTGAATCATTTGTTGGGCTGCTTGCAGATAAATTAAGTTGGATCCTAAATCCGCTGGGATTTGGAACAGTTCAAGCCTTTAGTGCATTAATTGTTTCATTCTTAGCTAAAGAACTAGCAGTATCAGGGCTAATTGTAATGTATGGAGCGAATGGAATTGATGCTTTGGCACCGATTCTCCAAACTGAATTTACGCCGGCTGCTGCACTTTCATTTATGGTCTTTGTGTTACTTTATATTCCATGTTTAGCAACACTTGGAGCAATTTATTCAGAAACGAAAAAGATTAAATACGTTGCCTATTCAGTTGGAATTAGTTTAACAATCGGTTACATTTTAGCATTCATTACATATCATATTGGATTGTTAATCTTCTAAACTTGTGATATGATATATTTACTAAGGGACTTAGGTCCCTTTTTTTATAGGAGACCTCATGAAAAAACACTACAAAGAATATTATCGAGCAATTAAGAAGCCGCAAATTTTAGAACTACCACAAATTCCGATTATATCAATTAAGGGGCAAGGAAATCCTAATGATAATCCTCAGTTCGAAGCGCACATTAGTTGCCTGTATCAACTTAGCTACAGTTTTAGAATGAGTTATAAAAACGAGCCAATTCCCGGATATCAGTCTTATACAGTTGGTCCATTAGAAGGTTTTTGGAGCACGATTGATAACCAAATGTATGATCAAGATAAGGATAAACTAAGCTATGAAATCTTTATTATCCAACCAGACTTTATCACCGAAGATGTATTTTTAACACATCAAGCGAAAATGATACTGAAAAACCCGCAAATTCAAGACGTTGTGTTCAAATATGCAAATGAAGGTCTAGTTGGTCAAATTCTTCATGTGGGACCATTTGAAACCGAATCAGAGAGCATCGCGATTTTAGAGCAATACCTCGATGAGCAAGGTTATGAAATCGTACCCGATACCCACCATGAAATATATTTAAGCGATTTTCGAAAAGTAACCAGCGATAAATACAAGACGTTAATTCGTTACAAAATAAAGAAAGTATAGTCAAATTTCGACTATACTTTTTTTTGATATATGGCAAATGCTACCGAATAATCTTGCTCGTGGGAAATACTAAGCTCGATTCCTTCAATATTTGCACAATATGGTTTCCCATCTGGTTCATTTAAAATTTCGATATCATTGATTGTATACTGCTTATTTGTAGCTTTAACAATCGCCTCTTTGGCAGCGAATCGACTTGCCAAAAATTCGTTTTGTAAATCGACATGTTTCTCGAGATATAAGCGATATTCGTTATCGGTTAAAACTCGTTTTGCAATCTGTGCTTTGACCCGATTATTTTGTACAATATCAGTTCCAACTCCAATAATCATTGACTCTCCTAAATAGCAATCTATTAATCTAATGGATCATAACCACTACCACCCCAAGGGTGGCATGATAAAATCCGTTTTATTGCAAGATAACCACCTTTAAATGGCCCGTATTTTTTTAAAGCCTCTTCTGCATACTCCGAACAACTCGGTACATACCGACAGCTTCTCGGCGTATACGGAGAAATCGCATTACGATAAAACCAGACTAGTCCAAGTAATATTTTGGAAAATAGTTTATTAATTATTTTCATTGTTTATTCTATTCCTCTGAACTATCTTCGGGTTTAGTTGTTTCCGGTTCTGGCTCAGGTTCTGGCTCAGGTTCTGGCTCAGGTTCTGGTTCTTTACAGTTCGCAACATTATTTGAAACCGTGTAAGTCGTTACCGAATATTTTAAACCATTTGTTCCGACAGTTTGCACTCCAATTTCATATGATGATTTACATCCAACTGCAAACAGTTGATCGTATGTTATCTTTTTACTTGTACCACTAACCTTATCAATGATTTTACCATCAATTAATACATTGTATGAATCCGCATTTGTAACTTTATCCCAACTAATATTTACATTTTTAGAATCAGTTGAAATATTGATTGTCGGTGCATTAGGCGGTGTGTTAATAAGTGCTAGGTCACTACTTCCAGAAATAAAGTAATGCGTTTCACCTTTGATGTTTTTAGCAACAACATTATCTGGTTGAACAAATGCTCCATCTGCTAATTCAGGATTATCTGGATTGACTGTTCCAAGCATTAACGCACGGAATATTTGAAGTGAAACAGGACGTAAATCTGGGAAGTACATACCTTTACTTTCATTTTCATAAGTGTATCCATACCATACTGCCGTCGCAACATCAGGTGAGAATCCAACACCCCAACGGTCTCTTGCTTCCAGTTCTGGAATTCCAAAGTTGTTTGGTCCCCAGTTTGATGTTCCGGTTTTTAAAGCAATATCTAATTCGTAAACATCACCAGGTGAACTAATTGCACCACTTACTGTTGGATCAAGCATTTGCGATATCATAAATGCTGTTGATGGTTCCATCGCTTTATGTGTATCGTATTCTGGATACCATTTTGGACCATATTTCTCGTAATAAGGACTTTGTTCTGAGAACTCAATGTACTCAATAACGTGTGGTTCATTATATACCCCACCATTTGCAAATGTAGCATACGCACTTGCCATTTCCACTGGTGTCGAACCAAATGCCCCTAGTGCATAAGCTTCATATACTTGAGGATTTTCCTCTTCACGACCAACACGCCAGTTTTTAAGTCCGATATTATCAAACCAAGCTGTCATTCCTTCAAGGCCAATTTCATTTACAACCGCTTGGAACGATTGTACTGCTGTTGTATTTGTCGAAGATGCAAGAGCTTTCATCATCGTAATGTTTCCTACGTGACTTAAAGTATAGTTTTGCACTTCAAATGATGTTCCAGTATAGTACGTTGTCTTATCGACATAGTTATGTGCTGTTGACCATCCTAGATATTCAATAACTGGTGCATAATCGACAAGTGGCTTCGATGTCGAACCTGGGTTTCGAATTTCATTATAGGCATAAGCATACTCACTTTGACCATCAAATCCATTACCGATTGCTAAGATTCCTCCGGTTTCTACATCGATCATTGCCGTACCAGTTTGTGTACCTTCATGTGGATAGTAGTACTCCGAAGATTTAGTTGTATCTAAAACATCGATTGTTCTTTTTTGTAACTGATCATCAATTGTTGTGTGAATTTTCATCTCACCGGCATTTAGATCAACATTAGTACCTAGTAGTTTTTCTAATTCACGTTTAACGTATAAGTTAACATCATTGTAATATCTACTTTGAGTTTCTTCAACTGCATCATCACCAGAGTGATCAACAAGCCCTTCAGAAATATTTGTATCCTTAGCGGCTTGAGCTTCTTCTGCAGTAATATACTCTTCGCTTAGCATACGATCAATTACGGTGTTACGACGTTCTGTCGTTCCTTCAGGATTTGTATATGGATCCCATTCGTATGGAAGCTGCGTCATCCCTGCAAGTGTTGCAGCTTGAGCAATACTTAATGCTTCTGGATTGACATTGTAGAAGTATTTAGAGGCATTGTAGATTCCGTATCCACCATCACCAAACCACATTGTATTAACATAATTTTCCATGATTTCATGTTTAGAGAATTTCTCTTCGATTTTTAAGGCTAACGCCATTTGCGCTAATTTATATTTTAAACCATCTTCATAGTCCATATCATAAGAGTAGATTGGTTGTTCATTACGTACCCAAGTCACAAGATTACCTTCGGCATCGTACATACTTACATTTTGCAGATATAGTAATTTTGCTAGTTGCATTGTAATTGAAGAACCTCCACCACCAGATGTGTCTCCATTAATAATTGCTGAAGTTGCAGCACGAACCATCCCTTTATAGTTAACACCATTATGGTCCATAAAACCTTGATCTTCTGTGGCTATTAAGGCATTAATATAGTAAGGCGATACTGAAGCAACTTTATTTTCTTCACATAGAGGTAATGTATTTGTTGCCGTCGCTTCTTCACCTTCTTTAGGGTCACGACAGATATCCGTCCACTGTACATATCGTTCTGTTAATCGCCCGATCTGTTGATTGCTTGAGTTGAAAACAGTAGCCGTTGATTGACTTTGCCAAAAGTTATTTTCGGTAACTTCAATTGTGTTCGATTTAAGTGAATCCAATATAAAGTTAGCAGCAAAAAGCCCTAAGATAACAAAGAAAATTGTAAGACCAACAAAACCTTTAATGAACCCAAAAATTTTAGATTTTGTGCTTTTAGGTTGCTTGGTTTTTGATCGTTTAGATTTTGTTCGTTGTGGGTTAACACTATTAGCATTAGCAACTTCTGGTTTAGCATCCGCAGTTTTTACCTCAGCAGCTTTATCCGCAACTGGTGTAACACTATCTGTTTTTGCACTGTTGTCTTTGATATTATCAGTTTTAACGCTGTTATTTTTAACAGTTTCTTGCTTAACATTATCATTTTTAACCGGTGCTGCCTTAGGAGCTACATTCGCTTGTGGTTTCGATCCTTTAGCTTCTTGCTTATTAACATTCTTAACACTATCGCTACCTACATTTATAACATTAACTTTGCTATTATTCTTGTTGTTTACATTAAGATTTTTAGGTTTACCTTGATTGTTATTTTGGTTGTTTTTCTGGTTATTATTCACTACTTTATTTTCATTAGCATTCTTTTTAGAATTTTTATTAGCCATGTTTTTACCTCTTTTCAATTATCGAATCAATATACTTTAAATAGTCGAGTGCCGGATTAAACCCAAGTTTCAGTGCAAACCCGTAAGTCTCGAAATATTCTAGTGGAATTTGAGACTTTCCACCTTGGATAAAGTCATCAATAAAGCTATAATCAATAATATATATTTTATCACATTGATAGAAATATACAAATAAAAATGCGAAACCACCATGTCGCATTACGTTTTTCAAATGTTTCCGTTGATGTTCATGTAAATTTGATACAATGTTAAACGATTTATACTTAGTTTGTTTTGCTTCAAAATCAATATAAAATCCTTTATATAATCCATTATAGTCAGTAGTCGACTTTTCTGAAAAATACGCATCAGTTATTTTATGTCTACTGTGGCCAAATTGATTAGAGTGCGATATCTTATTCACTTTAATTGGCGTTGGTTTCTTATAAATAAACGCAATATCATTGTCAACATAATATTGATTTGTTTGATTAATTAATTCTTCTAAATCCATACCACGTCGTGTATGACCTACAAGTGATGTATTATCTTTACTTGTTTCTACAGCTTGCTTCTTAATTTTTTTTTTATTTGGATAATTGTACATTTTACCACCACTACTATTTTAGCATATTTTAACTAATTCTAATTGAAACTTGTTATAATAACTATACATATAAATTGACGTTTAGGAGAAAAATGGAACAAACAATCGAAAAACTTTTACATCATGAGTTTGATAGAAAAACAAGAGGTTACAATCGTGATCAAGTTGATGATTTTTTAGATGAAGTAATTGAAGACATCGAAAAGTTACAAACTAAATACAGGTTACTTTTAGACGAGAAAAAAATTCTTGAGAAAAATAACTTTGAACTGAAGATGAAAATGCTGGATATGAAAAGTAAATTGGAAGAGGCAGAAGCTTCTTATCAACAAGCATTACAAGCTCAAAGCTCAAATCAACAAGCAGTTCATGCGATGAATGCTCAAAACGAGTATGAGGCAATCCAAAAGAAAGCACTTTTAGAACAACAGCAACAACGCATCCAACAACAACGTCTTCGTGAAGCTGAAGCAATGGGAATTACACCACAAGTTGATGCCCCAACACAAACAGCGGCGCCAGCAGACACAGCTGGTCAAGCTATTACTCACGAAGATTCTAAGGCGGATGATCATACTTTACAACAAAGAATTGAGCAATTAGAACGTGAGATTAATAATATTAAAAGTTTTACAGAGTAATTAATGTTATAATTTAAAACGGTGATGTGAGATAATCGCTTACAATAGTAAGAGGAAAGTCCAGGCTCGCACTAGCTGAGATGCTAGTAGTGTTTGTGCTAGACGAAAAAATAAGTCTAGGGATCCTTCGCGGATTACGGCGAAACTTAGCCTAAAGTTACTTCGGTAGCAACGGTGATGTTTTGTAAAGTGCCACAGAGACGATACTATTGGAAACAATAGTAGTGAAACGCGGTAAACCCCTCAAGCGAGAAACCCAAATTTGGTAGGGGAGTGAGACAATCGGGAATCAAACTGGTTGTCTTGATGACTATGTCATAGATAAATGATTATCACAAAGATTATTCTTTGAACAGAACTTGGCTTATGATCATCACCACTTAAAAAGGAAATTTATGAGAACAATTATATTATTTATATATTTATTTTTTGTATTGATATTCTCGGGAGTAATGATATTAGTTGATAAAATCGTTAAATTTAAACCCGAGACATCATACAATGCAATTAGAAGCGTTGCCAAACATATCGATGCGATCGCCGGAAACAAGTATGAATTAATCGGTAAGGAAAATATTCCTACAGAAGCTGTATTCATCGTTGCAAACCACGAGAGCTTTTTTGATCCAATTTCCCTTGTTGATATTTTCGAAGGTCCGGTTGCCTTAATTGGTAAAGCAGAACTACGCAAAATCCCAACAATGGGTTATTGGGGAATGAAATTTGGTAGCGATTTTATCGAACGTGACAATATGAAACAATCAATTCGTGTTATTATCAATGCTAGTAAAACGCTTAAAAACGGAACTAGTGTTCTACTCTTCCCCGAAGGTACAAGAAATATTGCCGATGAAGAGTTTAAGGCTGGTAGTTTTAAAGTAGCGCAAAATGCCAAAGCGGGAATCTTACCCGTAACAGTGCGAAACACTTCTGATGTTTTTGAAAAGAACAAGTTTTTCCAATTAAAGAAAAGCAAACCAACGATCACAATTCATCCAGTGATTAAGTATGAAGATTACAAAGAGTATGATCTAATTACTGTATCTCGCGATGTTCAAAAGATTGTAAATAGCAAATAACCGATTATTTACCGGTTGTAATTAAGACCAAAGCAAAGGCTTTGGTCTTTTTTTTTATCATAATCGGCTAATCTAATATGTCAATATAAATAAAGCAAGTCACGAACAATTAAAGTTCATGACTTGCTTTTATTTTATGTAAAGAGTTTGCTTAAGCCTACTTAACTTCAGTTGCGCTTTGCGCTTTTTCCTGAAGTGGTTGATCAACTTGGCGTTTTTTTAACTCTTGATATTTTTCCTTAACTTTAAGTTCAATTTCCTCATCTGTTAAAACTTTAGTTTCTGGATTTGTTTTAGCGGCAATCTTTTGCTTAGTTTGAAGCACTTTAAGACGCTTACGAATTTCTTCAATTTCGATATTCGCAATCTCTTCTTGTGTATAGCGTTCAACAACAGTATTGTCAACTGGTAACTCACGATTTTCAATTAAGTAATCAATTTGATCCTTTGTTAAAGTTTCAACTGCTCTTAACGTTTTAGCAACTAAATGAACATCTTCACTACGACGATTTAAGATTTCTTTAGCTTGAGCATAACACTCATCTAAAATTTGATTGATCTTTAAGTCGATTTGTTGCGCAGTTTGTTCTGAGTAACGCTTAGATAAGTATGGATTTTGTAAATCTTCATTTAGCTCATATTGATAAATACCCATATCTGACATTCCGTATTGCGTAATCATTGCACGAGCAATTTTCGTCGCACGTTCAAAATCATTGTGCGCTCCACTACTAATATCATTTAAGAATACTTCCTCACTGGCACGACCGGCAAGTAATCCCGTAATCTTTTGTAGTAAGTGTTGTTTCGTACTAAAGAATTGTTCTTCTTTAGGCGTGAACATTGCATATCCACCTGCGTTACCACGAGGGATAATCGTTACTTTTTCAACCTTTTCAGCATCATCAAGTTCAAGTCCAATCATTACGTGACCTGTTTCATGATAAGAAACTAATTCTTTTTCACGATCTGAGTACTTTCTCGTCTTTTTCGCTGGTCCGGCAATAACACGATCAATCGCTTCCGCAATATCTTCTTTATCAATTTGTTTCTTACGATTTCTAACGGCAACAATTGCACTTTCATTTAACATGTTTTCTAAATCTGCACCACTGAAACCACTTGTTGACATTGCATATTCTTTTAAGTTGATTTCTGGAGCAAACTTTCGGCTACGACTGTGAAGTTCTAATATTGCTTCACGAGTCACTAAATCTGGCAAGTTTACTTGAACTTGACGGTCAAAACGACCTGGTCTTAATAAAGCGGGATCAAGCACGTCACTACGGTTAGTTGCAGCGATAATTACAACACCTGAGTTTGGTTCAAAACCATCCATTTCTACTAGCATCTGGTTTAATGTTTGCTCACGCTCATCATTTCCACCACCAACACCATTTCCACGTTTACGACCAACAGCATCAATTTCATCAATAAAGACAATAGCTGGTGCGTTTTTCTTAGCTTCTTTAAATAATTCACGAACACGACTCGCACCAACTCCGACGAACATTTCCACAAAGTCGGAACCGGAAATTGTATAAAATGGTACATTAGCTTCACCAGCAACTGATTTCGCTAGTAAGGTTTTACCAGTACCTGGAGGACCTTCTAATAAAATCCCTTTAGGAATTCTTGCCCCCATTTGCGTAAACAGAATTGGGTTTTGTAAAAACTCAACTACTTCAGCTAACTCTTGCTTTTCCTCATCATAACCAGCAACGTTTGCGAACTTAACATTGACGTTAGTTACTTTTTGAGCTTTGTTATTTCCAAATTGCATCGCCTTACCATTTTGCTTGGTCATTCTTGTTAATACATACACTAGAATCATTAGTGGTAGAACAATTGATAACGCTGTGGTTAAGAACATCCAAATTCCGCCACCTCGTTCTTCTTTTAAGTTGATTGCAATTGGTTCTTCGGCAGTTTCTGAAGCTTCACGAATATTTTGAATTGTATCTGACTCACCAGGAGTTTTCGCTTCATACACATGCGGTTTTTCTTTAGTGCTATCAACATACTCACCATTAATATAGTAAAGACCTGAACCCTTTTGGATAT
The DNA here is from genome assembly GCA_033103385.1 of Mollicutes bacterium LVI A0039. GTDB lineage: Bacteria > Bacillota_I > Bacilli_A > UBA3375 > UBA3375 > LVI-A0039. Next base: position 1,655,641 of record CP136953.1, on the reverse strand, counting down.
TAATCGTTTTAATATCCCCGGACTCAACACTAGTTAAGAACTCATCATAACTTATTTCTGTGTCTTTTTTATTACCAGCGAACATTGACATTAGTGACACTATTACTAAAACCAAGAGTAGTGAACTAATTAAAGTGTTTGTAAAATTTTTATTTTTATTCATTATAAAATCCTTAGTCTAAAATTTCTTTTTTGGGTGTTCCGATTGCTCGAACATTACGGTACATCTCTTTATAGTCTAATCCATATCCGATTAGGAATCCATCACCGATCGTGTGTCCAACATATTTCGGATCTAAATCTACAGTTCTTCCTGACGGCTTATCAATCATTGTTACGACCTCAACTGATTTAGCACCACGGAATAGTAAAAGATCTTTGACCTTCTTAATTGTACGACCACTCTCAACGATATCTTCAACGATAATCACGTCTTTATCAGTTACTGAAGTTGTGATATCCTTAAGAATCTTAACCTCACCTGTTGACTTATTATCACCGAAATACGATGATACATCCATATAGTCAACTGTATGATAAAGATCTACTAAACATAGGAAGTCTGACATAAATGGATGACATCCTTTTAATAATCCTAAAAACAATGGACAATCTGCTTCAGCATAATCCTTTGTAATTTGCACAGCTAAGCGCTCACAAGCTTCCTGGATTTGCTCATCATTTACTAAAATTTCTTCAAAATCATTTATTAATTTCATTTTTCCTCCAAATTTTTGGGATTTCAATTATCTCACCCGATTTATCTACTACAATAGGCCACTGTTTACGTTTATGTGACGCAATTTTATGATCAATGAACAAACGTGACACCTTTTTATGTCCATTGTTGATACTAACTCTATCGCCAGCTTTCCACGTTCGAATTTTCCCATGTGAATTTGTTGTTTCAAACTCGATTCCATTAAATTCATTTAAGCCCTTTTTAAGTGGCGCTTCAAACGTTTGAATGTCGGCATTGTCTAACATATATATTTTATCATATCCAATAAATAATTCCTTACAATTTGTAACTGAATATTTACTGTTTTTTTTCAAATCAATTAATTGATTGATTGATTCCAGTTGACGATTTTTGATATAAGCCTCAGCAATATTCGCTTTGATAAATTGATAAATTTTCAAATATCGATATGTTGAACTTTTTGCTTGTAACATTGCGCGATCTAGTTCCAAGTCCAATCGGCAATTAGCTACTAGCTGCTGCTTAGTTGCTTCGATGATATACTGCACTTGAGCGCGCTGGAGCTTATCACTATCTTGTAAATGATAGCGATTGATATTTCGCTGATAACTTAGACTTTCATTACTTAAATCTTCATTATACGCAAGATTTAACCGTTTAGCTTGGGCATAAATCATCTTTTTATCGATTCCTAAAAGCGGACGATATACATAACAATTCGCCAGTTTACTTCGGTATTCAATCAAATTGCTCTTAACCAGATGACTAGCTAATAAACAATTTTCCAGTTGATCATCTAAATGGTGGGCAGTGGCAATCTTCTTTGTATATTTGCTAGCAACCTCGACTAGTCGTGCGTATCTAAACTCACGGGCCTTGGCTTGAAAATTCCCATCCTGGTGGTGATAATCAAAAATATACACAGGTATATTATACGCACTTCCTAAATCAATAACCAGTTGTTGCTCATAGTCATTTGCTGCGCCACGTGTGTGATGGTTGATATGAACCAATGCAGCTACTTGGTCATTGGTCGCTAGCCGATGTGCTAGATACATCGAATCAACACCACCACTGACTGCTACAGTGTATTTACTCATTATCAGGGAAAACGAATATTAATTCATCTTTCTCCGACATATGGAATCTTTCACGAATATAACTTTTCTCAGTTTCAGGCGAACTTAAACTTTGATCTAATGATTTTTGCAAAGTCTCATTCTTTTCTTGTTCTTGTTCAATCTTTAAACGTAAATCCTCTTTTTCTGTTTTCACCTCAATATACGGATCTTTTACGCTAGTGATCATTTGAAAGCTCGCAACTAGACAAAATGTGATTATGATTATATCTCTAATTTTATTTTTTTTCATTCTATTCATAGTCAATATTATACCACTTAATACGGCTTTTTTTGGAGATTATTCGTTAATATTAGGGTTAATTTTGATGAAATGCGCTTTTGATAGAAATAAGCACATGGACGATGTCCATGCACTTAATAAAATTAATCTTCTACTACGAATTGATTGTGATAAAGTTCGGCATAAAAACCATCTAACGCAATTAATTCATCGTGTGATCCTTTTTCGATTACTTCTCCATCACGTAGTACTACAATGATATCCGCGTCTAAAATTGTTTTTAAACGGTGCGCAATTACAAATGACGTACGGTTGTGCAGTGCATTTTTCATTGCTGCTTGGATTTTTTCTTCTGTTACAGTATCAACGTTACTTGTCGCCTCATCTAAAATTAACAAATCAGGATCTGTTAAAATCGTACGAGCGATACTAATCATTTGTTTTTGACCAGTTGAAAGTAGTGAAGAACCATTGTCAACTAACGTTTGATATCCATCTTCTAAACTTAAGATAAAGTCATGAATATTCGCAAGTTTGGCAGCTTCGTAAACTTCTTCTTCAGTCGCATCTTCTTTACCGTAGGCGATATTGTCATACAGTGTGCCACTAAATGTTACTGACTCTTGAAGCACGATACCAACATTTCGACGAAGTGATGCTAAACTAATATCACGAATATCGTTATCGTCGACTAAGATTTGTCCTTCGGTTACATCGTAGAAACGGTTCATTAGGTTCATAACTGTCGTTTTACCACTACCAGTTGGACCAACTAATGCCACCATTTTTCCTTTTTCAACTTCGATATCAACATTTTTAAGAACAGGTTTTCCAGGGTTGTACGCAAACGTTACATCTTTAATATGTACTTTTCCATCGATTCCCTCAATGTCACCTAGTTTGTTATTATCGGTAACTTCTGGCTCGACATCAAAGATTTCTCCAACACGTTCACTACCAGTAAGTCCTAATTGAATTAAGTTATATTGTGATAACACTGAAGCAAGTGGTTGGAAGAAACGTTGTGAATATTGAATAAACGCTGCAATTAACCCCACTGAAACAACATCAGATCCATTTACGATTAACATACTTCCGGCAAATACAATTGTACCAAGGTTAATAACACCAAATCCATTGATTAATGGCATTAGAATATTTGAATACATTTGTCCTTTGAATGAAGTTCGTTTTAAATCGTGGTTCACATTATCAAATTCAACTTGTGAATCAGCTTGTAGTCCATAAGCGATAATTGTTTTCTGACCATTAATTTGTTCGTCAACATAACCGTTTAAGTTCCCCAGTTTCTCTTGTTGAATTGTTACATACTTTTGTGCTTTTCGGATTACAAATAACGCCGAAACAATTGCTAGCACTGCAAAGGCAACCATCATCCATGCTAAGATATTGTGGAATTCAAATCCGTTGTCAAATACGTATACCGTGTTATCTTCACTAAACATCATGTAGATTACCCCAATTAGCATCGCAACTTGACTAAGTGCTTGCGTAAATGACTGAGTTAAGGCATTGGAAATATTATCCATATCATTTACAAATCGGCTTAATAAGTCTCCATCTGAGTGCGTATCGAAGAAACGAATTGATAATTCTTCCATTTTATGGAATAGACCAACACGCATATTTCTTACAGTTTTCGCACTAGTACGAGCCATTAAATACGAATACATAAAGTATGAAATAGCCGTAAATAGGTAAGCAATAATTAATAGTTTTAAAGATCCTAAGAACTTGTCAAAAGCCGCTTCCTTATATTGTTCATTTACATCGAATTGAATCGCCGCATCATATAGTTTACTAATTTGCTCAGGGCTTTGTAAATCTTTGGCTGCCGCATATCCACTATATACATCTGCTGGAAGATTTTTCTTTGGATCTTTCATCATCTCCACAGCCATTGCTTCTGGCATTCCTTGAGCTACAAACTGGTCGATTAAATCTTGATCAGTCATTGTTAGCGCTAAAATTTGATCATCGGTTAAAACACTAGAATCTTTAATTGCTTGAATTTGCTCACTGTCAAAACCAGTTGTTTTAGCATCAGTATTGATTTCCACAATTCTTTGGATTTCATTTAAGAAGCTAAATTGATCTTGTAATTCTTGGTCGGACATTTCTAATAAACTTGTGATGTTTTCATCATCAGTATTTGCTAAGTCATCACGAATATCTTCAGGGATTCCGGTACCAGCTTCAATTGATTCGACCATTTCTTTAAAGGTATTGTATTTAATTGATTCAACTACATACCCTTGAATTTCTGTTTCTTCGGTATTTCCATCTTTATCGGTAATTTCGACAGTCATCGGACTCATTAAATTATCGATAGCCTCACCCATATATTTAGGTGCATGTACATTTAAATAAGTAGTTGCAATAATGAATAATACAACGAAGATAACGCTTACTGCATATTGCTTCATAAAACTGGCAATTAATTTTGTACTTTTAAGAACTTTTTTCATTATTGCTCCTTCCCTTTTTGTGTACGGTAAATTTCATTATATAAATCACTTGTCTTACGTAATTCACGGTGTGTTCCGATCCCATCGATCTTACCATCGTTTAACACGATAATGCGGTCCATATCGATTACTGAGGTAATCTTTTGCGCAACCATCACTACTGTTGTATCAAGTTGATTTATTGCTTCTTTAACAAGACGTTCACTTCGTGCATCAAGGGCACTTGTTGAGTCATCTAAGATTAATAAATCAGGTTTTTTAACAAGCCCACGAGTGATTGCTAAACGTTGTTTTTGACCACCTGAGAAGTTGTTCCCCATTTGTTCCACGCGTGCTTCAAATTTATCATCTTTACTATTGATAAACTCAAATGCTTGTGCCGCTTTAGCAGCTTCGATCATCTCTTCAGTTGTGGCATCGGCTTTACCTTGACGAATGTTTTCGGCAATCGTTCCACTAAACAGTGTTGGTTTTTGTAAAACATAACCAATTTTGTTACGTAATGATGAGTTTGAATACTCGTTGATTGAACGATTATTAATTATTATTTCTCCAGCTGTTGTATCATATAATCTTGGTAGCAGTTGCACTAAGGTACTCTTACCGCAACCTGTTAAACCAACAATTCCGATTTTCTCACCGTGGTTAATTGTAAATGAGATATCCTCTAAGACATTTTCATCACTATCACTATACGCGAAGTTAACATTTTTAAATTCAACACTTTTGATTGTCTCTAACTCTGCTTTACCAAATGACATCGATGGTTTGTAATCTAAAACTTCGCTAATACGTTTCCCCGATACACTAGCACGAGAAATTGTCATTGATAACATCCCCATCATAATTACTGCAAACATAATTTGCATTACATACGTTGTAAATGAAATTAAGCTACCGATTAACGCAGGGTCATCAATTGCCCAACCTGCTGTTAAGTAAATTGCTACTGCTGTTAAAATATTAGCTGTAAACATAAATGCTGGAACCATAAATGAGAATGTTCCGGCAACTGCCATTTGTTTTTCGTTTAAGTTTTCAACTTCTTCAGTAAATCTTTTTTGTTCTTTTTCTTCAGTTACAAATGATTTTACAACACGAATTCCTAACATGTTCTCTTTTAATATGGTATTAACTCGGTCTAAATCTTTTTGCATTCCACCAAATAAAGGTCCCATTCGTTTCATTGAAATCGCCATAATCACTCCAACGATTAAAATATAAAGAATAATTGTCCACCATAATTGAGGGAAGTCCATAACCGCTAAAATGAATGCACCAACAAACATTATTGGTACACGCATAATCATTTGCGCACCCATCACAATAAAGTTTTGAATTTGTGTAACATCGTTTGTCAAACGCACAACAAGTTTTGAAGAACTAAATTTTTCAACATCACTTGACGAGAAACGTTGTACATTTTTGTATGCTTCTTCACGGATATCCGTTCCGATTACTTGTGCTAAGTCTGAAGATAGGATCCCAGTTGCCACCCCGGTAATAAGTGAGATGATTCCTAAAACTACTAAGATTGTTCCATTAGTAATTATTGCTTGTTGATCTGGTTCAATTTCTCCAAGGTCATTTACATTATTCAGCGCTGCGATTACATCAGATATTACTGTTGGTTGATATAGCATACAGGCCGTTGTTACGATAGATATAAATGCAATAAGAGATATTCTTCCTTTGTATCTACTAATTATTTCTTTCATTATCTTCCTTTCTGAGCGTTGACAAGATGTGGTCAACTAATAGATCAATGTCTTCATCAGTTATTGTTGAAGATATTTTTCCGCGCATCATTAGACCATGAATCGGTCCAAATATTAATGCTTCATAAATTATTGGGTTTACATTTGAAGACTTTGCGTATTTAGCAACGTAGTTATCTACTACTACTTTAGCTAAATCAAAATCTTTTTTCACTTCACACATTGTATCTTTATTGATAAAGTTTGAATGTGCGTATTTATGAAAGAAAATAAAAACCTCATAATTGGCGACGCAGTTGTGTGCGTATTGCCTGATGACTTGTTCTGGATCACTGTTGATATCGATTCCAGTATTAAGTGCAGTTGTCTTTGAGACAAAAACACTGTTTAATAAGTCATCCTTACTCTTAAAGTAGTTATATATACTCGATTTAGTACAGTTAAGTTCATTGGCTAATTTGGCAATTGAAAACTCTTCTAAACCATTACTTACAATCAGCTTAAATGCAGCTTCAATAATTTTATTCTTATCCATTAGTTGCTCCCTCCCGAACGGTCGTTCGTATATATTCTAGCACTAACAAAATAAAATGTCAAGCATTAACGAACGAATGTTCGGAAACAAATAACAAATTCCAATTAATTTTTAGAAAATGCTTGCAATAGAATTGGTTATGTTGTATAATTAATGAGTAATGGAACTATAGCCAAGTGGTAAGGCATGGGACTGCAACTCCCTGATCGCCGGTTCAAATCCGGCTAGTTCCTCCAAATTTTATTTGCATTTTTAATTTGGTTATGATATAATAAAAGTATATAAATGGAGTAGTACTCAAGTTGGCTGAAGAGGTGCCCCTGCTAAGGGTATAGGTCGGGTAACCGGCGCGAGAGTTCGAATCTCTCCTACTCCGCCATTTATTATTAAAATGTTTAAGTAAAACTACTTTACTTAAGCATTTTTTTATGATCTGATTCTGCTATGACGTGAAAAAGACTCGATTGCTCGAGTCTCTTTTAATACATAAACGCAAAATAGACAACATAGATCCATCCGAGTAATCCATGAACAATTGCCCAAAAGATCGAATTCCACGTTGTATAACTAATAACCATTGCTAATGCTGCCCCAAAACCGATTCCTTCTTTATAGTATGTTGTTCTTTCGTTCATCATTACTCCTTTTTGTTTTATTATAGCATAAAAAAAATTGGCAGTCCTAGTTGATATACAACTTATTATGCTTATTCGAAAATAATAGAAAATGGTACTTCCTTAAAGGAAATACCATTTTTTTATTAATTATGAATATCGTGAAGTAATTCTGAAATATCAAAATCTTCTTCAGCATCTGTTAAAATTTGATTTGCGTTTGTGAAATACTCTGAAATATTTTCAGCATGATCTCCGATACGTTCAATATCAGAAATTAAATCAACATACTCAATCGCGTTTTTACCAGTACATTCACCAAGTTTTACACGAGATAAATGCGCTTTATAATATTTACGCTCCATACGGTCAAGTTGACGTTCCTTCTCGATAATACGACCAACAAGTGTTTCATCTTCTTTTTCATATAGTTGACGAGCTTTTTTTGCAGTTGAAAGTGCCACTACAAACATTTTCTTAATCTCATGCATAGCTTCGCTAGATAGTTTTTCTTTTTCTTCGTTTAAACGAGATACATTTAAGACAATTTTTTCAGTTAAATCACCGATACGTTCAAATTCATTAATTGAATACATATAAGCATTTAAACTCTTTGAATCATCTTCATTTAAGTCTTTAGCAGACAGTTCCATGAAGAACATTTTTAATTTCTTATCTAATGCGTTAATCCCAATTTCTAATTGAATAACTGTTTCATAAGATAATTTATCAGGACTATCAATATAGTTAAGTGCCGATGTCATTTGTGATTCTACTGACATCGCTAAATTAATTAAACCTTCACGAGCTTGATCAATTGCTAAAGCCGGAGCTTGTTGTGCAAGTTGTAAGTCTAAGTAGTGATCATTGATGTTGATATCTTCTTCATCGCTACCTACAGGAATAATTTTCTTAACTGTAAATTCAATTTGTTTAACAAACCAAATTAAAATTAACGTAACTGAGAAGTTAAACATTAAGTGCGTCATGGCAATTTGCATCTCTGGCTTTAATCCGCTCATAATTCGTTCCCAAAGCTCGATACCACCGAGACCATAGAAAATTATAAAGAATATTATACTACCAAATAAGTTAAAGAACACGTGTGAAAGAGCCGCACGTTTCGCATCTTTACTACCACCAAGACTTGCTAAAATAGAAGTGATTGTAGTTCCTAGGTTATCACCTAATAATACTGATACTGCTACTGGGAAACTGAATGCTCCGGCAGCGTATAATCCTTCTAAAATACCAATTGTCGCACTAGATGATTGAACTAACACTGTTAATGCCGTACCAATCAAGATTCCTAGTATCGGGTTAGCAGCTACCGTAGTCATAACATCACTAAACCAAGGTGTATTTGCAAGCTCCTTAAGCGGAGTTTCCATTAATACCATCCCATAGAATAATGAACCAAATCCAAATACAATTTGTCCAATTAAAGACTTTTTACGATCACTGCTGAACATAAATATTGCTGCACCAACAAACATGATTGGCAACGCATAATCTTTAATTGCTAGCCCTAATAGGAACGCTGTAACCGTTGTCCCAATATTGGCACCCATAATTACACCGATTGCTTGACGTAAGTCCATAAGACCAGCACGCACCAGTGAAATTGTAAGCGCTGTTGTTCCTGAGGAACTCTGAATAACTACCGTTGATAAGGCACCAACGATTACCCCTTTAAGTGGGCTTGATGTATATTTATTAATGATATCACGTAAATCATCACCAGCGTATGCTTTAAGTGAATCTCCCATTAACTTTATACCGTATAAGAAAACCCCTAAACCACCAAGTAGCATAAATAGAGCTTCCTTATTCTCTGAAATTAATTCGAAAATATTCATTGTACTTCTCCTTATGTAATTAATAACACTATCCAAAATTTATTATAACAAACAATCAACAATTTACCTACTATTTTGTGCCATTTTCTTTGCATTTTTAACACACTTTTAACAGTGTCTTAACAAAGTCTTAACAATTAGTCATAAAAAAAGATATCGAATCTTCGATATCTTGATTATTGGTCCATCCAAGTTTTTAATTCTTCGGCAGTAGTTACTCCGACACGCTTATCAACTTGATTACCATCTTTAAATTTAATAATTGTTGGGATTGACATTACAGCATATTTTCCAGCTATTTCTGGTGCTTCATCAATGTTTACCTTAACAATATGTTGGTTTTCATCGATTAATTCGACTAATTTTTCTAACTCTGGAGAAATCATTTGACATGGTCCACACCAGTCAGCGTAGAAATCAACGATTGTTACACCCGATTCGATTAATTCCTCAAAGTTTTCATTTGTTGCATATGTAATTGACATATTTGCTCCTTTTTTAAGTTTTATTAAATACATTACTTGTTAGTTATATCAAATTAGCACACTTATTGCAAGTATATCACTTAACAATAGTCCGCTTAATTCGCGGTGATAAGCTTACTAAAAATTCGTAGGTGGTAATTTCACCATACGCACATAAATCATATAGGTTTGCACCATTAAATAAATTGTATAAATCACCACGGTGATAAACTGTTTCACTGGTTTGTAAGATCATATGCTGACACATATTGACATTACCAACGACAACCCCGACATCGGCAATCGAATAGCCTCTAAACTTTCTACAAAAGCCATCGTGATAGCCAAGGGGCACTGTTAAAACGAGCCCGTCAACTTCATCTAAATGATCATAACTAATAAATCCGTGGTACTGCTTTACATGCGAGATTGTTAAGTCGAGACTTAACGCTGGCTTTAACGACTTGCGATTTAACTGTGCTTCAACTTGGTTTGCCAAGTATCCCCACATACCGATACCGATCCTAACTAGATTATCAAAACTAGTATCGTAATTTAAACTCCCGTAAGTATTATGAATGTGGATGTATGTAAAATTGAACTGCGCAAATACTTCCAAGGCATATTCAAAATTGGCGATTGCTTGTTTAGTTTTGTCATAGTCGCTTGCACAGGCTAAATGCGAAAAGATTCCTTCTGGGGTAAGCTGCTTTGTCACTAACATCTCGCGCACTTCTTCAAGTTCATCCAACTGAAATCCTAGACGACCCATGTTCGTATCAATTTTAAGGTGGAATACAGCGCGCTCATCTAAGTGCTTAATCATTTCCTTGTCATATACAGTAAAAGTAATATCGTGCTCTAAACACACACCAATTGCGTCGATATCAATATATGAGACAATTAATATTTTAATCGAGCTACTTAATGCTCGTAGCGCCAATGCTTCTTCGAGGGTAGAAACTCCAAAAAACTCATAGCCACAATCGATCAACATTTGTAATGCTTCATCACCCAAACCATATGTATTGGCCTTAACCATTAAACACACTTGTTTATCACCGCGACAAACTTCAATATTACTCAAGACCTTTTGCTCATCAATTTTAAGTACATGGTTCATATTTTCCTACTTTCGTTTTACGTATATCTTCGTTTCATCAATTTCTTCGACTATTACTTCTAAGCCAACGGCAATTGGATCAAATCGCGTTGCCGCCACATAATCCTCACCATCAATTGTTACCTTACCACTAATAAATGGCACTTTCAAAACTTCCTTACTAACTATCCCCGTTTGATTTAACAGTAATTTTCTAGTTTTATCTTCGCGATCTCTAGGTTTTACAAACTTGGTATTATACCAACGCTTAAGCAAGTGATATCCAAGGCGTGCCGATACTACGAAAATTACTAATAATGGGATCGGTTTAGAAATAAACACACTACTTCCAGCACTAATAATAGCTCCTAATGCTAGCCAAATAAAAATTCCCCTCTTAGTTATAAGTTCCATGATAAATAAAATAAAAGCCATAACTAAAATAATAATGGTTATTGTTTGCATGTTTCTCCTTATGAAAAAAAAGAGGAAAAATCCCCTTTTTAAAGTATAATTATTTAAAATTATTCAATGATGTTAGTTACTGAACCAGCACCTACAGTTCTTCCACCTTCACGGATAGAGAACTTAGTTCCTAATTCAACTGCAACTGGTGCAATTAATTTAACAGTCATTTTAGTGTTGTCTCCAGGCATAACCATTTCAGTACCAGCTGGTAATTCAATAGAACCTGTAACGTCAGTAGTTCTGAAGTAGAACTGAGGACGGTAGTTGTTGAAGAAAGGAGTGTGACGTCCACCTTCGTCTTTACTTAATACATAAACTTCAGCTTCGAATACTTTATGTGGAGTAATACTTCCGATTTCACATAAAACTTGTCCACGTTGAATTCCTTCACGGTCTACACCACGAAGTAATAATCCTACGTTATCTCCAGCTTCTGCGTAATCTAATAATTTACGGAACATTTCGATTCCTGTAACAGTTGTAGTGAATGGCTCTTCAATGATCCCTACAGCTTGAACTTCCTTGTTTACTTCTAAACGTCCTCTTTCTACACGTCCAGTAGCAACAGTTCCACGTCCAGTGATTGAGAATACGTCCTCAACTGGCATCATGAATGGCTTGTCAATTTCTTTTTCAGGAGCTTCGATGTAAGTATCTACAGCGTCCATTAATTCGTGAATTTTAGCTTCGTAATCAGCTTCACCTTCTAATGCTTTTAATGCTGAACCAGCGATTACTGGAGCGTTATCTCCATCAAAGTCGTACTCAGATAATAAGTCACGAACTTCCATTTCAACTAATTCTACTAATTCTTCATCTTCTACCATATCAACTTTGTTTAAGAATACTACCATACGAGGTACTCCTAATTGTCCTGATAATAAGATGTGCTCACGTGTTTGTGGCATTGGTCCATCAGTTGCAGCTACTACTAAGATAGCTCCATCCATTTGTGCAGCACCAGTGATCATGTTTTTTACATAATCGGCGTGACCTGGACAGTCAACGTGTGCGTAGTGACGAGTTGCAGTTTCATACTCAACGTGTGCAGTAGAAATTGTAATCCCTCTTTCTCTTTCTTCTGGCGCACCATCGATTTGGTCATATGCTTGTGCAGTTGCCCCACCAGTTTTTGCTAATACAGTAGTAATAGCAGCTGTTAATGTAGTCTTACCGTGGTCAACGTGTCCTAATGTTCCAACGTTAACGTGTTCTTTACTACGGTCAAATTTTTCCTTAGCCATTATAGCCTCCTAAATAATATTTTTCTTTTATATTTTACTAAATAATAGCGGAAAATACAAGTAATTTTGCAATTATTATATTTTCCTACAGAATATTACTAATCTCTTTTGTTAATAATACCTTCTGCAATGTTGTTTGGACATTCTTCATAGTGATCCATTGTCATTGAATATGTTGCACGCCCTTGAGTATAAGTTCTTAAGTCAGTTGCGTATCCGAACATTTCAGATAATGGTACCATTGCCGTAATGATTAATGCATTACCACGGTTTTCTTGTCCTTGGATTTGTCCACGACGAGATGAAATGTCACCCATTACGTCTCCCATGTACTCATCCGGAGTAGTTACATCTACACGCATGATTGGCTCAAGTAAAGCTGGCTTACAGTGTTTGTATGCTTCTTTCATTGCCATCGATGCAGCGATTTGATATGCTTGCTCAGAAGAATCGACATCGTGGTAAGAACCATCGAATAAACGTGCTTTTACGTCGATTAATGGATAACCTGCCATTGCCCCTGTCTTCATTGCTTCAACTAAACCTTTTTCAATTGAACTGATGTATTCACGAGGTACAACCCCACCAACGATTCCATCTTCAAATGAGAATCCTTCACCAGGCTCAACTGGAGTAAATTCAATCCACACATGTCCGTATTGTCCACGTCCACCTGATTGTTTAATGTATTTACCTTCAGCGTTTGCTTGTTGTTTGAATGTTTCACGGTATGAAACTTGAGGCGCACCTACGTTTGCTTCAACTTTGAATTCACGTTTCATACGGTCAACGATAATGTCTAAGTGTAATTCACCCATACCTGAGATAATTGTTTGGTTTGTTTCATGATCAGTATAAGTTCTGAAAGTTGGATCTTCTTCAGCTAATTTTTGAAGAGCGATACCCATCTTATCTTGATCACCTTTAGTTTTAGGCTCAATAGCTACCGAGATAACTGGCTCTGGGAAGTCCATTGATTCTAAGATAATTTCGTGTTTTTCATCACATAAAGTGTCACCAGTTGTAGTATCTTTAAGACCTACAGCGGCAGCGATATCTCCGGCATACACCATTGCTATCTCTTCACGTGAGTTGGCGTGCATCTGTAAGATACGTCCCACACGTTCTTTTTTACCTTTTGTTGAGTTAAGTACGTAAGATCCTGCGTTTAATGTACCTGAGTACACACGGAAGAATGATAACTTACCAACATAAGGGTCAGTCATGATTTTGAACGCTAACGCTGAGAATGGTTCGTCATCTGAAGATGCACGAGTTCCTTCTTCACCATTAGGTAAAATACCTTGGATTGCTGGTACATCTACTGGAGATGGTAAGTAGTCAACTACTGCATCTAATAATAATTGTACCCCTTTGTTTTTGAATGCAGAACCACAAAGTACTGGGAAGAATTCACCTGTAGCAACTCCTTTACGAATAGCAGCTTTAAGCTCTTCGATAGTTACCTCACCGTTTTCTAAGTACTTCTCCATGAATGCGTCATCGTATGCACTTACTGCATCGATTAAGTTTTCACGTAATTCTTCTGCTTCTAATTGATAGTCTTCAGGGATTTCAGTAATCTCAATGTTTTCACCTAAATCATCTTTATAGATGTGGGCTTTCATTTCGATTAAATCGATGATTCCTGTAAAGTCATTTTCTGCACCAATTGGTAATTGGATTGCGTGAGCATCTGCAGCTAATCTATCATCTAAAGTTCTTAATGAATATCTGAAGTCAGCTCCAATTTTATCCATTTTGTTTACGAATACAATACGAGGAACTCCGTAAGTAGTTGCTTGACGCCAAACTGTTTCAGTTTGAGGCTCAACCCCACTTTGTCCATCTAATACAGCAACTGCACTATCTAATACACGTAATGAACGTTCTACTTCTACAGTGAAGTCAACGTGTCCTGGTGTATCGATAATATTGATTCTGTGACCATCCCACTGCGCTGTTGTTGCAGCAGATGTAATCGTAATACCACGTTCTTGTTCTTGTTCCATCCAGTCCATTTGTGATGCACCATCGTGTGTTTCACCGATTTTGTGCACTTTACCTGTATAGTATAAGATACGCTCAGTACATGTTGTCTTACCAGCATCAATGTGCGCCATGATCCCGATATTACGAGTTTTTTCTAATGAAAATTCTCTTGCCATTGTAACTCCTTCCTAATTGAAATAGTATTTATTAACGACGGTAGTGAGCAAATGCTTTGTTTGCTTCCGCCATACGGTGAGTGTCTTCTTTTTTCTTCACTGAAGCACCAGTTCCGTTTGCTGCATCCATGATTTCACGTGCTAAACGTAAATCCATTGATTTTTCGTTTCTTAAACGTGAATAGTTAACTAACCATCTTAATGCTAAAGTTTCTTTTCTTTCTTCTGAAACTTCGATTGGAATTTGGTAGTTAGTTCCTCCGATACGAGTTGATTTAACTTCTAGTAACGGTTGAATGTTATCCATTGCTTCTTGGAAAACTTCTAAAGGTTCACGACCTGTTTGCTCTCCAACAATTTTAAAAGCTGAATATAAAATTGATTCAGATGTTTGTTTCTTTCCACCTTTCATCATTTTATTGATTAACTTAGTGATTGTTTTTGAGTTGTAAATTGGATCTGCTAAAACTTCTCTTTTAGCTGGTCTTGTTTTACGTGGCATATTTATACCTCCCTTGCTTTAATTTTTTTATTTAGGGCGCTTAGCACCATATTTTGAACGACCTTGCATACGTCCGTTAACTCCCGCAGTATCTAATGTACCACGAACAACTTTATAACGAACCCCACCTAAATCCTTCGTACGTCCACCTCTTAAAAGAACTACCGAGTGCTCTTGTAAGTTGTGTCCAATTCCTGGAATGTAAGCAGTTACTTCAAGTCCATTTGATAAACGAACTCTGGCATATTTACGTAACGCCGAGTTTGGTTTACGAGGAGTCATTGTTCCTACACGTGTACAAACACCTCTTTTTTGTGGTGATGCGTAGTTAGTATATTCTCTTTTAAGTGAGTTGTATCCTAAACCTAATGCTGGTGACTTACTCTTTTTAACTTTGTCTTGACGACCTTTTCTTACTAATTGATTAATAGTTGGCATGATTTACCCTCCTTTTCTCTACATTATCTCGGGTGTCTTAAACCCCACAAAGTATTATACCAAACAATGTACTATGTTGTCAACTAAAAGATAAAAAATTTTACATTACCCCTGGCGTCCCAATTAATGATAATCGGTATTTTGACGATAAATGCTGAAGTTTATAAACAATTTACGCTTATATTTATCACAATTTATTTTAACCGTGGTTGAGATTTATTAATACTTTTTAAAGATTTTATTAAAAAAATGTGCACTAAGTGTGCTAAAATAAAAAGTATGTAAAAGGAGAATTTATTATGCAAAAAATATTATTAGCATTATTACCAGTACTTTTAATCGTATTGACTGGTTGTGGACCAACAGCTTACGATGAGTTTCAAGAAGAAACTCTTGATTTACAAAATTCCGCAGCATTATCAATCGCAACTGATTTTGCTGGATATGAAAGCGTCGATATTGAATTTGATTTAGCAAACAATATCTTGAAGATAGATATGAAAGAGGAAGGTATTGTTAGTTATGTTGTTGAAGAAACAATGTACTTCCAAGTAGGGGGAATGTGGGCATACATGTCATTCAATGATGATGATGTAGCGGAAATGTTTGATATTTTCAACCAAAGTGCAACTGTTGCAGAATTGTTACCAGACTCTAAAGAAGTCTTTGATGAAGAATTCTTTGGTTACCCACTTATCGATGATGCTATCGAATTTAAAAGTCCAAAGAATGTTTTAGTAAAAACTGATAAGAACACGTATACAATCAAAGGGATTGAAGACAACATTACACTAACTACTACTGATGGAGTTCTTAATGTTACAATCAAAGAAGATGGACAAGAACACTTTATTAGTTTCGCAGCTTCTGAATCATTTAGCGTTCCTGAAGAAGCAAAAGCTGGTATTGACATCGATTCATTAAATTAATATAATTCAGAGTATTATAGCTATTGTCGCTATAGTACTTTTTTATCTTGATAATTTTCTTAAATTAACCATAGATTTACCAGATTTATACCATAACGACTTTACAAATTACCGATTTCATGCTAAGTTATATGTATATAAAATGTACGTAACATACTTAAGGCACTACTGAATTATTTATTTTTAACAATAAGGAGTAACGATGAAAAAAATATTAGGTTCACTTATCATTCTTGTTGCGCTTTTAACAGGATGTGAAGATCAAGAATCAGATTACATCACATTTAAAGAAGAATTAACAAGTTTGAATGATGCAGAAGCCGTTGACTTTGCACTTAGTACTAATTATTTACCAGATTTTGAGGTAGTATATACTGTCGATACCACACAAGAACTATATAAGATGACGGTTGGTCCAACAACAACATTTGTTACCAATGAGCATATCTATTTCACAAGCGGTGGTGGTTGGATTAAATCTAATGTAAATGAACAGTTACTCGTAGAATTTAAACAGTTTGGGATCTTTGCCAATATTATTAGCGACCTTCCCGAGGGAGACTTTAAGATTCCCGATGACTGCACTGGTATCGAGGAACTCGATAAAGTTATCTCTGGCAAGTCATTAGCGGACTTGCTTGTCAGTACTGGAGTTAATACTTATACAATCAAAGGCTTGGAAAATAATATCAGTTTTAATACTTCCCATGGCTTAATTATCAACGTCGATACTGTCGAAAGTGGTAAATTGGTAATCACCATCACTAACAATGAAAGCATCGTGATTCCTGAAGCGGCACTATCTTCACCAACAACTGATGAATTTAGTTATCAATTAACAGAATAAATAGCAAAGACTGAATCACAAATTAATGTGACTCAGTCTTTTTTTTATTATTATTTACTTAAGATTGCAATTCCAAAATTATTCGGTCCAAGGTGGGCCGCTGGAACACTATTGGCTTCATCTGTAATCGTGTAATCAATATTATTCGATTCCAAAAGTTGAATAACCATTTTCCTTAAGTCTGGATTGTCCGCGATCGAAGTATAGTAAGCTTTTTCAATATTTGCCGATTTTAATAAATTGTCAATATATTTTAAAACTGATTTATCGCCACGACCTTTATGATCAATGATTGGCGTTCCGGCTTCCATTTTTACAACAACCCTAATATTAAGGGCGTTTAGTAATAATGCCGCAGCACCATTTACACGTCCGGATACTTTCAAGTATGAAAAATCACCAGGGAATGTGTAGATGACTAATCGATTATTAAACTCTTCCAAGTTCGCTTTTAATTGCGCAAATGGAATGTTATTATTAATCTGCTCAATAGCATACTCAATAACCATCGTCTCGGTAATAGCGATTCCACCATTAACTTGCAATACGAAAATACGTTCACTGTGCGGATGCTCATTTACTACATTTAAACAGTTTTGATAAGTACCAGATATTTCACTATGTGGAGTAATTACCACTAAATTATCGAACTTTTCTAAACCTGTTGTTAAAGCTTGTTCGAAAGCGTAAGGGGTCGGTTGTGAAGTTTGTGGTATTTTACCCGTTTCAGCAACTGTCTTAAATAACGTTTCCAAACTAACTTTACTACTATCAATCGCCTCATCATTGATCACAACTTGTAACTCAATAACTTGACTGATACAGTCGCTGCTTGAGCGAATCGTATCGGTCATCGACGCGGTTGACATCATAATTAAACCCGTATTCATTTCTCTCCTATTTACAAACTACCGTAAATCCTAAAGTGTTTTCACCAAAGTGAACACATGGAACTGCGTCTGCTGGATCCGTTTCCGTATATGGATATCCATTACGTTCAAACATTGCAAAAACTGCAGCTCTCAATTTTTCAGACTCAGATAGAGATACATAATATATATGTTCAACCTCTACATTCGCTAGTTCTGCCTCAATATTTTTTAGTACAAACTTCTCTCCTCTACCCTTGGCCGCGCTGTATGGTGCATCACCATCACACTTAATTTGGACACGGATATTTAAAGCACCTAAAAGTAGCGCTTGAGAATTAGAAATTCTTCCTGATTTGCGTAAGTGGCGTGTTGAACCAGGATACGCATATGTAATTAATCGATTATTGAATTCAACTAGTTTTTCACAAACTGATTCAAAACTCTCTCCATCGGTAATTAGTTTAATTGCCTCTTCGACATCAGCCGCCTCACTTATTGCAACACTATTTGATGCTAAAACAAAGATATCATCTTTACGTTCGCAGTCGTTTACTACTGCAACTACATTTTGATATGTACCTGATAAACTTTCATGTGGCATAACCATAATCAGTTTTTCACATTGACGAAGTGCCTCTTCAATTACCAAGCTGATTTCTCCTGGACTTGGTTGTGCAGTGGTCGGCATTACATCTTCATCACGCATTCTTTTAAACAGTTCTTCTTGAGTGATTGTATGGCTGTTATATTCAACCTCATCAATATACAACGAAAGTAATACTTCTCCAAGAATTAAATCACTGTTCTTGATTAGTTCCGTCTTGCTTACTGGTGAACTTACTACTATTCCGATTTTTTTCATTTTTCCCCTATTTTAAGTTTGGGACAATTTGCTTTTTACGAGAAACTACACCGCTTAGTAAAACTTGTCCGTTTTCTAATTTTGTATTAAAGTTCTGCTCAAACTTTGCAATTTCTTCTTGACTACCACGAGGTACAAGCAATGAGTTACTGTTTACAATATCAGTAATCATTAGCAAGAACATCCCCAGTCCATCATTTGCAATTTTTGCTTCCATAACGTTGACTAAATTGTCAAGTCGTTGCGAAACTAACTCATCAATATCTGCTGTATTAACTTGCGCAACTTCAAATAAACGGTCACCTACTGAAAACTGCTTGCTATCAATCGAAAGTACTTCATCATCAGTTTTCGCTGATAAATCCGTTCCCGCTTTTAGCATTTCCATTCCATATGTCTCGATATCAATATCAAACTTGGCAGCAAGTTCTCGAGCCACACGTTCATCAACTTCAGTTGTTGTTGGAGATTTAAACAGTAAAGTGTCGCTACAGATACTACTAATCATCATTGTTGCAATCTTTTTGTCAATCACCAAATTGTTTTCGACAAATAACATATGTAAAATTGTCGCTGTACAACCAACTGGCATTAAACGCATATCAAGAGGGCTTGCTGTTTGAAAGTTAGCCACTCGGTGGTGGTCGACAACGCGAACAATTGTTGCGTCTTCAATCCCGTTTACTGATTGTCCAAATTCATTGTGATCAACCATAATAACTTCTTGACCGGCTTCGACCTTATCAATAAATCTCGGTGGTTTAACACCTAAATAATCTAGGATGTATTTAGTTTCTAAACTAACTTCACCTAACATACATGCTTCAGCGTCAACACCTTGTTGACGGCAAAATTCTTCCATTACTAAACTACTGATTACTGAATCAGTGTCTGGATTTTTATGTCCAAATATTAAAATACTCATACTGCTCCTTCCATTCAATGTTAATTATAACATAAATTACTGATATTTTGAAATGTAACGACTAGATAACAAAATCGAATATTGTGTCTGCTGTTACATCATTTAATTCCATTTCCTCGATGAAAATCGACGGCTTTTGATAATTGCCGGTAAAATCATATTTATAACTTGTTAGCTCTAAGTGTTTCTTGGCGCGGGTAACAGCTACGTAACATAAACGGCGCTCCTCTTCCAATTCTTCAACGCTGTCACTTGAGCGGTTTGAGGGGAAACGTCCCTCAGTCATTCCAATTACAAAGACATTGTCAAACTCCAGTCCCTTGACTCCATGGATTGTCGATAGAATCACACTGTCTACTTCGACGTCGTCCTTTTCCGAGAAGATGGCTAAATCGTTTAAATATTCACGTAAGCTTTTTCCACTATTAAGTGAGGTTAATACCGCTTCCTTAAACTCGTTAATATTTTGCATTCGCTCTTCAACCTTACTACTGTCCTCGATACTTAGTAAATAATCTTCGTACTTAAGATCTTCTAGTAAGTTGGCAAATTCATATTCAAAGCGCGACTCTAAATCCCCACTATACTTTTCAATAATGTTAGTAAAATTAATTGCCGCATTCGAACCGATTGCTTTAACACTTGCAAATAACGTTGAGCCATGTTGGCGTTGATACTCGCGAAACTTCTCAATCGTTTTATCACCAATTTTTCGTTTAGGAACATTGATGATTCGATTTAAAGCAATCTCGTCCGCTTGATTTAAAATCAATCGCAAATAGGCGATAATATCTTTAATTTCCATTCGCTCATAGAAACGGATCCCCCCGTAGATTTTATACGGAATCTGTTTCTTCATCAACGCCTCTTCAATCTTTCTACTTTGAAAGTTAGAACGGTACAGAACGGCGATTTCTTCTAAGTTGGCACCGTAGTCAATCATGCGATCGATCTCTTTGGCTACATAGTCGGTCTCATTGTACATCGTATTAAACGCATTATAAACAATTTCATCACCTTCTGGCGCCTCGGTCCACAAGTTTTTTTCAATTCTTGAGGTATTATAACTAATTAGGTTGTTGGCTGCCTCGAGGATTTGTGGTGTTGATCGATAGTTTTGCTCCAGTTTAATAATCTTCGCACTACCGTATTCTAGTTTAATATTTAACATGTTTTCGACAGCAGCTCCACGCCATCCGTAAATTGACTGGTCGATATCCCCAACAATAAACATGTTATTTACTTTTCCAAATAGTAGTTTTAAAATATTATTTTGGATAATAGATGTATCTTGAAACTCATCAACGTGGATATACTTAAATTTTTCTTGATATTTCTTGCGAACATTGGGTTTCTTTAACAATTCGTGACAGTATAAAAGTAAGTCATCAAAATCCATAGCATTATGCGCTTTTAAATATTTGTCATAGGCCTTATACACTTCCATATAATCCCATTCGATTTTAAACTCGACCTCAGCTAAGGTGCTAGCAAAACTCTTAGCATTACCAATCACATAACTAGCTTCCTTCGGTTTGATATCTTCTTTTCCTAGATCCTTGATTATTTGCTTGAGAATCTTCAACTGATCATCACTATCGATAATCGTAAAGTCTTGATCGAAGAACTTGAGTTCTGCAGTGTTAGCTCGGATAATACGTACCGCTAGCGCGTGGAATGTCATAATCCAACTCATCTCGGCATACGGTCCTTCCTTCTCTAACAACCGTTCCTTCATTTCACTGGCCGCTTTATTCGTAAAGGTAATTGCCAAAACATTTTCCGGGTTAACCTTATGAACCTTGTATAAATAGGAAATTCTCGTGGTAAGCACAGTGGTCTTCCCACTTCCCGCTCCAGCGATTACTACTACAACTTTAGCATCATCTTCAATTGCTGCTATTTGCATTTCATTTAGTTTGGACATCTGTTCCTTTCTTCATTAAAAATGGAGAGTAATCTCTCCATAACTTGATAAATTTCGATTAAATATGGGTACTAGGATCCGCATTGAGCATCGTGCTACTCGCAAACTCCCCTTTTTCATAGCTAACTAAAGCGCTACTAGCAATCATCGCCGCATTATCCGTAGAATATTTAATACTTGGAATAATCACCGCTCCCAATCTCGCTTGGGCTTGTTGACGCAGTTCGCTATTGGCACTTACTCCACCAACAATAGAAATTTGTTTTGGTGCATAAAGATTCTTTGCTAGTTCCAACTTGTTGACTAAAGTTGTAACTACGCGCTTTTGAAACGAACAAGCAAAATCATTGTGATTGATTGTTTCACCTTTCATCTTCGCAATATTTGCCATATTAAAGCTAGCACTCTTTAGTCCTGAGAAACTAAAATCTAAACTCTTATCATTCTTCGGCATTGGTAGGTCATAAACATCATTTCCACTGCTTGCCAGCTTGTCGATAATCGGTCCTCCTGGATAGCCTACACCAAGAATTCTTGCAACTTTATCGTAGCTTTCTCCAGCGGCATCATCATAGGTTTGACCAATCTTTTGATAACTACCGCGCTCCGGCATATACACAAGTTCGGTATGACCACCAGAGACAATTAATGATAAGTGCGGGTACTGCATCTCGTGTTCCAAATCCAAGGCATGAATGTGTCCGTGTAAATGGTTAACACCAATTAGTGGTTTATTATGGACTAAGGCTAAGGTCTTCGCAAAATTGACACCGATAAGCAGGGCACCGACCAGTCCCGGACCACTTGTCACCGCTAAACAATCAATATCCTCGATTGTCATCTTCGCTTCGGCTAAGGCTTGATTGTAAATATGCAGAATATTATCCACATGCATACGCGAAGCCATCTCCGGAACGACTCCACCAATTTCGGCGAAAAATTCAATTTGTGTATTAGTAACTAAACTGTGTAACTTGTTGTTCCCATCAATGATTGCGACAGATGTTTCATCACAACTTGTTTCAATTGCTAAAATAATTGGTTTATCCATGATGCTCCTCTCGTAGTTTCAAATAAGCGACAGTTTCGATGTGGTTAGTATTAGGAAACATATCAAAACCTTTAATCGATTTCACTTCATAATGCATTGTAAGTTCGCTAATATCACGCATTAGCGTCGACGGCTCACAAGAAATATAAATTACTGTTTCCGGTTTCATCGCCACTAATGCTTGTTTCATATTAGTTGCTAAGCCACTTCGTGGTGGATCAACAATTGCGACATCGAACTGATGATCATTAACCTTAGAGATTACTTGTTCGATATCGCCACAAATAAATTCGGCATTATCGATCTCCAGGGCTGCTTGATTGAATCTCGCTGAAGCAACGGCCTCTTCATCAATCTCGATTCCGACAACCGAGTGCGCCGACTGCGCTAAGCTAAGACCAATTGTTCCAGTTCCACAAAAGGCGTCAAGAATTTTTTTACCAGCAAAATCCCCAATTTCTCCTATGTATGCGAAGATCTGTTCCGTCATCTCACGATTAACTTGGAAAAAGGCATTGGGCTTTACTTTAAAGTCCAAACCATTAAGCGGCATTGTCAACTGCTCTTCACCAGCGTTTACGCGATTGCTTGGACCAAGGATTTTTCGCGATGGCGAACTTTGGTGATTGATGATAATCGATTTAATTGCCGGGATTTGACTAAGACGCTCAACTAGCAGTTGTTGACTTTTGATTTTACCACTTTTAGTCGCAATTGTAACCATTACATTATCTTGGCTTCCACGCAAAATCACATGACGAATATTCCCTTGCTTATAGCGGTAATTATATGCTGTTTCCCCTAGCAAGTTTAACGTATCCTCAATCGGTTTAACTAGTGCATTTAACTGCTCATCAGCAAGCAAGCACGATTCAATCGGAATCAAGTTATGCGATTGACGTCGGTAGTAACCAAGTCGTAACTTACCAT
Organism: Mollicutes bacterium LVI A0039; assembly: GCA_033103385.1. GTDB lineage: Bacteria > Bacillota_I > Bacilli_A > UBA3375 > UBA3375 > LVI-A0039. The sequence continues at coordinate 1,631,632 of CP136953.1, read as the reverse complement.
CGATATTGTAAACCGGCATCGCAACTTTATTACGATAGTTCACTTTGGCTTGCGAACTGGCAAACGGCTCGAGTTGAGTATGAATCATATTTTTATCAATCAAATTACTTAAGGTTTGTTGCTTTAAGTTTTGCTGCTCGGAACCTGTAAGGTGCATCAGATTACATGAACCACACTCGTAGTAATACTCGCAGTTAACTTTCGCTCTTTTATAGTTAAGCGCTTCTCCAAAACCGTAGTTTTTTTTCAGCTCAGTTATCTCTAAATCAATTACATCACCAACTTTAACAAAAGGAACAAATATTGTAAAATTAGCTAATTTAACGACACCCATCCCTTGGAATGAGTAGTCAATAACTTCTACTTGATGATATACGCTTCCTTTATTCATGACTTCCTTTCAACTTAATATATTCAAGCATCAATCCGTGAGCTGGCGCAGTTGAGTATGCTGCAGCGCGATCTTTACTTGCTAATATTTCCTGCATTAAATCAGGGTTTTCTTTTTCTAAACCAAAGACGATTAGGGTCCCGGCAATAATTCTGACCATATTATATAAGAATCCATCCCCACTAATTGTTAGCACGACTTGATTATCATCCTGCTCGACACTTAGGTCAAAAATCGTTCTAACCTTATCGGTAACATCGGTATTAGCCGAACAAAAGCTACTAAAATCGTGCGTACCAACTAAGTAATTAGCTGCCGTTTGCATCGCTTCGACATTTAACTGATGACGAATAAAGTATTCTAAATGACGATACATTGGACGATATTCACGGGTTATGGTATATTTATAGGTTTTATATTCCACATCGTGGCGCGGCATATAGCGATCGGGTACTAGCTGGGCACTTTTACAGTAGATTGCTTTATCAATAATCGCATTGATCGCTCGAACGATATTATCGGGCTCAATCGTAAATGGTGGGTCAAAGACAATGTATTGCGTTTTGGCAGATACTTTGCTATCTGTACGACTTGAACCAAAAATACTAACTGGTTGCTTATATATTTTTTCTAAAACTATCGCTAAGGTATCGGCAACAGTTCGTCCGTGCGGTTGTGATGCAAATCCCTCGAACTTACTACCATCATAACAAATATCTATCATTACACGCATTGTTCTCCTATCTATATAATTATAACATAATATATGGTATAATTATTTCAAATAAAGTGAGGTAAGCAAAATGAAAGTTATAAAAATAACACCACGTGGATACTGCCACGGAGTAGTAAATGCATTACAGTTAGTCGCAAAGGTTATCGCAACAGAAGACATTCCCAAACCTATCTATTTACTGGGAGAAATTGTGCATAATCAAAACATAACCGACGTCTTAACTAAACGTGGAATTATTACTTTAGAAGGTAATTCGCGAAGTGAAATGTTAGAGCAGGTTGAAAGCGGAACAGTAATTATTACCGCTCACGGTATCGACCCGCATTTAATCACCTTAGCCCAAGATAAGGGCTTAAACGTTGTCGATGCAACATGTATCGATGTGTACAAAACCCATGATGTCATCAAAAGTAAAATTAGTGAAGGTTACGATGTTTTATACATTGGAAAAAAACAGCATCCTGAGCCTGAAGGAGCGATTGGAATCAACCCACAGCGAATCCATCTTGTATCGAGTATTGACGATATTCAAAACCTAACGATTGATAACGATAAATTGTGTATTACCAACCAAACGACAATGTCGGTATGGGATACGGTTAAAATCATGAATCAAGCTAAAAAAATCTTTCCCAATTTAGAAACGATAAACGAGATTTGTAACTCAACGAGCATGCGTCAAGAAGCAGTTAGTGAAATGGCTAAACTTTGTGATTTAATTGTTGTTGTCGGTGATCCAAATAGTAACAATACGAATCGCTTAGTTCAAATATCGGAAGAAATTGCTGCAACTCCAGCGATCCGTGTTAATAATTTATCGGAACTAGACCCGCAGTTTCTCTTCAACTACGAGACGATTGGGGTAACATCTGGAGCATCAACTCCAACGATTATTACCAGTGAAATAATCAGTTTTATCGAACAGTTAGACCCGGAAAATTCCGACACTTGGAGCACTGTTTCGAAGTTGGATTTAGACCGTATTATCCCAAGGGCAAAACACACATAAAAAACACACTTTAAAAAATTTTAAGTGGTAAAATAAGTATGTAATCAATTGATTACGCGAACTATTTAAGTTCAAATCTAGAATTTCTTTCTCCTCAAGTTTGAAATTCAAATATAAAAGTTAGGAAACAATTCCTCATTGTTGATAATGCTACTGTTCCCTCAAACAGAACGCATACCTAACAAACTCAAGAAGAATTAAATTTCTTTCTCCTCAAAACTTTATTAATAAAGTAAGTCAAGTTCCCTCAAACTTGACTTTTTTTTATGATATACTAACTTTAACATTTAAAACTTATTAACTCACTTAAGGAGCATTTTGAAAGAAAAAATTTTTACGGAGCATGCTAATAGATTTAGTTCTAAACGCAAACAAAACTTTAGAACTGCGTTAATCTCGGAACTCGAAGCTCACGGATACGAAGTGACCATCCACAAATCAATTCGCGGTAACAATATATATTTTGGGAACATCGATAGCAAGTATATACTTACTGCGCATTACGATACCGCAACGAATATGACCGTGGTTTACCCATTTATCAAATATTTTGGAAATCGAATTGGACAGGTCGTTTTACTTCTTGTATTATTAGGAATCTTACCCATTTTCACCAATCTGCTCGATCCGTGGCTGGCTTCGATGATATTCCTTGTGGCAGCACTAACACTCCTGATTGGTTTACTAATACCTAATAAATATAATTACAATGATAATACTTCAGGAGTACTTACCTTACTGGAGCACGCAATTCGCCATAAAGATAACCCCAATTTCTTTTACGCACTTACGGACAACGAAGAAAAAGGATTGTTTGGAGCTTATGCACTTAAATCTTACTTAAACAAGCGCGGTAAGTTTCAAGGAAAATACAATATAAATGTAGACTGCGTCGGCATTGGAGATACATTCGCCTTATGCTGTGGAAAAAAATCCAAATACTTAAATCGCAGCGTCACTAAGTGCAATGAACACACTCCAGTCCTGTCATTTGCCACAAGCTTATTCACTTCTGACCACGTTGTATTTGGGGAAAAGGGAATTATGATTAGCAAACTAAATAGAGCAAAGTTTGCTAAAGATTACTATATTCCCAACTTACATACAAATAAGGATAAAGAGTTTGATTGGAACAATATTGATCAGGCCCTAAAAATAATTGATAAAATTACTACCGACTAAACAACTTAATCATTTTATTAAAAAAGGGCGAACACTACAATTAGTGTTCGCCTATTTTTTATTTAATCGTTTTTATAACAAACGTAATCAAAAGATTATCCGCTAACTAAACTCGTACGGATGCGCGTTGATACATGCTCGACAATAAACACTAGAATTACTAATCCTAATATGTATGCCCCAAGATCATTCCAACGTCCTTCTGATTGAGCTAAGATAATCTCAGTCCCTAGACCACCGGCAGAAACTAAACCTAAGACTGCAGCATCTTTAACATTTATTTCATAACGATAAATCGCTGTTGAGATAAAGTTTGGTCTAATTTGCGGAATAATTCCCATTGCTACTTTTTGCCAGTAACTTGCTCCAACCGAATCTAAGGCTTCTAAGATTCCACCATCTAATTCTTCTAGAGCTTCAATATATAGTTTGGCAACCATTCCGATACTTGTTAAACTAAATGTCATTACTCCGGCAAATGGTCCTGGACCAGTTACACGAATAAACATTAATCCATAAATAATTGGTGGTACCGTTCTAATGATATTTAAACATAAACGAACGATACGAACTTGCATCTTACTATTAAAGTTACTTGCTCCTAAGATAGCTGGCACTATCGCAAAGATTGAACCTAATAAAGTTCCTAGTAAAGCAATTGCCATCGTCTCTAAAATTAAGTACGGGACACCATCGACACCAAATGATAATAACTTATCAGCAGATGGGTGAAGAATTCCACGAACAACATTGTTAGCGGCATTAATACTCGCTTCACTCTGAGGTTCGGGCAGTTCCGTTGTCGCAACCGATACAAAAACAATTAATGTTAATGCAATAATTATTACAATTGAGCTAATTCGAACTTTGGGAGCATTAGCTAATTTTTCTTGATATTTTTCAGTATTCATTATGCTAACCTCCTACGTGTGAATTGGCTTAAGCTATCAATGGCAATAACCGTAACCATAATCGCAATTAAGATCATTCCGGCTTTGTCATATTGACGCAATTGAATCATTTGATTTAATGTATAACCAATTCCTCCTGCTCCAACGTATCCTAAGATTGCCGCACTTCGAACATTAATTTCAAAACAGTATAACGTATATGTAATATATGTTCGCATCATTTGCGGGAAAATTGTTAAGATTGTTGATTTAATACGCGTTGAACCTTGTGATATCGCTGCCTCGAAGGCCCCCATATCTAAAGTTTCTAAATCTTCGAATGCCATTTTTGTAATAATTGAAAATGTGAATATGGTAATTGCTAATAATCCAGCAAATTCACCGATTCCGAAGAAAAAGGTTAAAATCATCGCATAAATAAGCACTGGCATAGTTCTCGTCAAACTTAAGCAGGCTTTTACAATAAAGCGGACTATTTCATTACTATTAATATTTTTTGCTGCTAAGAAAGCAACGGGGAAACCGAAGATTGCCCCAAAGAATGTCCCGACAACTGACATACGTAGTGTCGCAATCAATTCGGGAATTATATCATCTAAATAACTAAAGTCAGGTGGTAAAATCATATCACCAATCATTGACCAAAACTTATCTGCCTTTGTGAATAAAACTGCGATATCAGCTTCGGTTATTATCGAACTAATTACGATTAAGATAAATAACACAGATAGAATCATCGGAGTTTTAGATTTTGGTTTTGTAATTGATTTTCCATTTGGAAGGGTTAAAGTTGATTGTTTCATCTAGTCCTCCAAAAGTTCGTCACTAGTTAATTTACGACCGTAAATTTTTTCTAGAACGTCTTCAGTTACTTCTTCAGGCTTTCCATCAAAGACAATTTCTCCAGCCTTAATTCCAATTACGCGCGTTGCGTACTCTAAAGCGACATCAACATGGTGCATATTAGCAAATACCGTAATCCCAAACTCTTTGTTGATACGTCTAAAGTCATCCATAATATCTTTAGCAGTTACTGGGTCTAAAGATGCTACTGGTTCATCGGCTAAGATAATTTTAGGCTCTTGAGCTAGAGTTCTCGCTAAAGCGACACGCTGACGTTGTCCCCCACTTAGTTGGTCAACACGTGTATATGCCTTGTCAAATAAACCAACCTTGTCTAAACATTCTAAGGCGTGTATTTTATCCTCTTGTGAATAACGTCCAAACAACGTTGCTAAGGTACTCATTTTTGCTGCCTTTGAAGTTAATACATTGTTGATTGCTGTAGCACGGTTAACTAAGTTAAACGACTGGAAAACCATCCCGATGTGACTACGGTAGTTACGTAGTTCTTTTCCTTTGTACGTAGCAATATCAACCTCATCCATTTCAATAACACCCTCAGTTATTTCATGCATACGATTAATAGTTCTTAAGATTGTACTCTTACCAGCACCAGATAATCCGATTATCGTAATAAATTCTCCATTATCAATTGTTAAGTCGATATTCGATAACGCCTTCGTCCCGTTATCATAAGTTTTTCCTACATTTGTAAATTTAATCATTTCTTCTCTTTTCGTGAAAGAAAGATTGACATATAGTCAATCTTAACTTACTTTGTTTATTAAAGATTTGCGATTACTTCTTCTTGTACTTTTCGCTCATCATCATAGTTTTTAGGATCTCCAATTTCATATCCTTTGTGTGAATATGGTTCAACTGTTTTAAGACCTTCTTCAGTTGCAGCAATTGCTAAGAATGATTCTTGAACTGCTTTTAAGAAATCTTCTGAATACACATCTGAATTACTTGAAACTGAAATCGTATCATTCATAATTCCATCAGTAACTCCAATTACACCTGTTGCTTCAAAAATATCTTTATCACTTGACCATGAAGCGCCGTTATCCATACGTGCATCTGCATACATTGGTGCGATATCACATTGCTCAGTTGATAATCTTGACGCTGCTTCTCCATAACCTTTAATTTCCGTTTTGTTAGGTAAATCGTTGATTGTTTTACCGTCATAGTTTTTTGAAAGCCATAATGTTGGATATAAGTATCCAGCAGATGAACTTGGTGATTGTACACACCATGTAGCGTCAGATAAATCTTCGAACGTTAATTCCGTTCCTGCATCCACTTTATCTTGAAGCTCTTGACCTTTTTTACTTGGTCCAGCTACAATTAAAGAACGGTAGAATGTTGCTTGATCTTCTGTATATTCAGTTGGTGCTGCATTCCAATCAGCAGGTACATCAGTATTAACACTTAATGCATCACGAGTTGCTGTAAGTGCAAGTACTGCACCATCATCTTCGTATAATACATAAGTTCCACCAGGAATTAATGCAATATCAGTTGTTCCTGCAGTTAATGCTTCCCCTACAGCTTCGTATGAAGTTCCTACTGTAATATTAACATTGTTAACTGTAAAACCTTGCTTGCTCATTTCTTCTTTTAACATTCCCTCTAAAGGTTCAGTTGCTTTAAGGATTTCATCCGCAGGTGCCGATGGTACAAATGATACATTTAAAGTATCAATTTCTTTTACATCAGAATCAGAACTACATCCTGTTAAAACAAAAACTAGTGAAAGTGCTGCTAATAATATTTTTTTCATATTCACGCTCCTTATTTTTCCAAGGTAATTATAACATAGAACAAGATAAATGTAAAATGATTTTTACAATTAAATTATTAAATATAGATTTCACTATCTACACCCCTTATTTATAATTAAAAGTTGTTATATTCATGGCTTAGACTGCTTATTTTAAACATAGTTCATCGCTCCAATTATGAGCAACTCACAGCTGATAATGACCAATATTGGCATAATCAAGTTGACTATCATAAGAACCTGATTAACCCGCGCACAGCTCATAATTCTTAAGCCAATCTCGATTTCATTCTTTAAGAGATAGCCGCTTGTAAATATAGTAATAACGATGTAAGTTGTTAGAACTACCAACAACCAGTTGAAGTAAAAATATTGCTAACCTTGTAAGAATTTAATTGACTAATTTCACCAACCTATGCCACTTTCAAAATTTACTTGAATATTATAATTTTCTCCATTTTATGATATGTTACAATTATATAGAAGGAGTTATATATGAATTTACTTAAAATTTTTCAAACATCGGATATTCATGGGAATATCTTTCCAACAAATTATGTTGAGGAACGTGAACACGGTCTTGCAAAGGTTAGTAATCTAATTAAAAGTCGTTTAAATGAAGAAGATAGCAAACTTATCATTGATAGTGGTGATGTACTGCAAGGTAATTCACTTGCCTTTTACAATGAAAAGTTCAAAAATTATAGTCCATCGATTATTGATGGATTCAACTTAATCGGTTATGATGCAATTACGCTCGGTAATCATGAGTTTAATTATGGTATTGATTACTTAACTAATCACTACAAGCGTTTTAATAATGACATTTTAGTTGCGAATATTGAGGGTTTACCACTTGATACTGTACCATATAAAATCTATACATTTGGTGAACTGCGTGTGGCAGTGATTGGACTTACTACTGATTTTATTCCCAATTGGGAACAACCAATAAATATTGAAGGGCTGACATTTAGCTCACCAGTTGATACATATGCCAAATACGAACAAGCGCTGGTTGAGAATAGTGATCTAATTATCGTAAACTATCACGGTGGTTTTGAATGCGACCTTGAGCACGCTCAAACACTTACCGAACCTGATACAAGTGAAAATGTTGGTAGTAGTTTAGTTAGACAGTTTCCATCGATCGATATTATGTTAACCGGGCATCAACACCGCTCGATTGCGACTAAAACCAAAACGGCAGTATGTATGCAACCAGGATGTAACGGTGCAAGCATCTCGGAAATCGTCATCGATATTGACTCTAAGCAAATAATTAGTTATGAATTACTTGAAACCAACGGAATAGAACCTGATAGTGTTATAATTGACCATTTTGAAACACAAAATATCAATTGTAATCAATACTTAGATACGGCCTTATGTAGCTTAAATCGCGATATATCGATTACTGATGTAGCAAGCGCCCGTTTACACTCGCATCCGTTCTTATCATTTCTAGGACAAGCATTTACAAGTTACTGGGATGCAGACTTTGTTGCGCTTAGTTTATTTGATACTGCGATTGGCTTTAAGCAAGATGTTACCATCCGCCAAGTTAATCAAAACTATCCGTTCCCAAATACAATTATGAAAATTGAAATCACTGGACAGCAAATGATCGAAGCGATTAAGCAAGCAAATAATTACTATACTTTAAAAGATGGCGAAATCGCTGTTCACGAGTCTTATATCACTCCCAAGTTAAAGCATTATAACTACGATATGTACTGGGGAATTGAATATACTGTTAATGTTACTGCTACGGAAAACATCGTAACTGATGTCAAAGTTAAAGGTCAGCCACTAGACACAGAGCAAACTTACACTATGTTAGTTTCAAACTACCGTTATAATAACCGTGGTGATTACCCAATTTATCATGATGTTAAGTTAATTAGTGAATCGCAAGATGATGCAATTGAAATCCTGCTGAAATACTTAAGTGACAACAAACAATTAGTTATTGAAGATTCAATCAACTATACAATTACAAAATAGCAGTACTTTTATTGCATAAAGAAAAGGTAGACAACCACATCCATAATTGGACTAAGTTGTCTACCTTTTGCTATTGTTTTGAAGAATTACCTAAAATGTTTAGTATCCAAGAATTTCTAAGTTACCGTTATTATCTAAAATAACTGCACCTTTTTTCATTATAATCTTATTTTCATTATACTTCACATAACCATTTTCAATAGTTGTAATAAATGGTACGTGATTTGGTAAAACTGTAATAACTCCATTTGTTGTTTGTAAAGTTATTGCTGCTAATTCTCCATCATAAATCTTTTCACTAGGTGTTGCGATTTTGACTTTTAACATACATTACCACCTATAAGCTTTTAGCTTTTTCTACTGCATCTTCAATTGTTCCAACGTATAAGAATGCTTGTTCTGGAAGGTCATCATGTTCACCATTTAAGATTGATTTAAAACTACGAATCGTATCTTCTTTAGAAACATACTTACCTTTCATTCCTGTAAATACTTCCCCAACGTGGAATGGTTGTGATAAGAAGTTACGGATTTTACGTGCACGTTCTACGACAACTTTATCTTCTTCAGATAACTCGTCCATTCCTAGAATTGCAATAATATCTTGTAACTCTTGATATCTTTGTAAGATTTCCGTTACACCTTTAGCTACTGCGAAGTGCTCTTCACCAACGATAGCCTTTGTTAAGATGTTTGAGTTTGACTCTAATGGGTCAACTGCTGGGAATAATCCTAGTGCCGAAATATCACGAGAAAGAACCGTCATCGCATCTAAGTGAGTAAATGTATTTGCTGGTGCCGGGTCAGTTAAGTCATCGGCAGGTACATATACAGCTTGCACTGATGTGATTGATCCTTTTTTCGTTGATGTAATTCGCTCTTGTAATTCACCCATCTCAGTTGCAAGAGTTGGTTGGTAACCTACGGCAGAAGGAATGCGACCTAATAACGCTGATACCTCTGAACCTGCTTGCGTAAAACGGAAGATATTATCGACGAATAACAGTACATCTTGGTTGTTTACATCACGGAAGTGTTCCGCCATTGTAAGTCCTGTTAATGCAACACGCATACGCGCACCAGGTGGTTCGTTCATTTGACCAAACACTAATGCCGTTTTGTCAATTACCCCACTATCAGTCATTTCGTGGTATAAATCGTTACCCTCACGAGTACGCTCACCTACACCAGCAAATACTGAATAACCACCGTGCTCTGTGGCAATGTTGGTAATAAGTTCTTGAATTAGTACAGTTTTACCTACACCGGCACCACCGAATAAACCAATCTTTCCACCTTTTAAGTATGGACAAACTAAGTCTACTACTTTGATTCCTGTTTCAAGGATTTCTAATTCATCACTTTGATCTGTATATGATGGTGGTGCTTTATGGATTGAATCATATAAATTTAATCCTTCAGTTCCTTTACCATCAATTGGTTCTCCTACTACATTGAACATTCTACCTAATACCTTTTCACCTACTGGTGCTTGGATTGGCATGTTGCTTGAAGTAACTTCAATCTTACGTTGAAGTCCATCAGTAGATCCCATTGCAATACATCTAACAACACCGTCTCCTAAGTGTTGAGCAACTTCAGCAACTTGACGCTTACCGTCTAAATTAAAATAAACGGCTGATTTAATTTCAGGTAATTCTCCACCATTGAATTTAACATCAATAACTGGACCAATTACTTGAATTGTTACACCTTTTAATTCTCTATTCATTCTACTCCTTATTTAGTACTTCAGACCCACCAATTATCTCAGTGATTTCTTGGGTAATCATCGCTTGACGTATTCTATTCATTTCAATATTTAACTTATCAATTAACTCTAGTGAGTTCTTGTTCGCAGCTTCCATTGAATTACGTCTAAACGAGTGTTCTGATGCAAATGATTGTAGTAATGTTGAGTAAATTGTACCACCAATAAACACTTCAAATAATACCACGAACACTTCTTCAACACCAGGTTCGATTTCCGTGACACTTGTCGCTACTGCATCATTAGTTGTAAGGCGCTCAGTTAGTTCGCTCATATCAACTGTTTTTACAATTTGCACAATTGGATTGACAAAATCCGTATATACGATTTTAATATTATTGATTTGTTGGTTTTCTAAGTATTGACTTACAATTTCCATAATTTTATCACAAGCTACTTGTTCATCTTCACCACTATAGTCCGTGATTGAATGGTCTACAGTATATCCTTCGTAACGTAGTTTACCAATTCCCTTTTTACCAACTACAATCGTTTTATAGCTGTTTAAGGAATCTAAAATTGAAACTACTTCTTTGTTGACATTTGAGTTGTAAGCACCACATAATCCCATATCGGAAGTGATTGCGATTACAAGTGTACACTCATCATTTTCTGGTGGGAAAATACTGTTACGCATCTCCTCATTATTATACACGCTTGCTAACGCATCTAAAGTTGCATCAAAGAAGAACTCTACTCCCTTAGCTTTATCACGTGCCTTTTTTACTTTTGAAGATGCTACCATTTCCATTGCTTTAATTACTTTTTGCGTTGTAGAAACTGAGGCAACCCTTCTCTTACTTTCGATTAAAGAAGCCATTTTTATCCTAGAACTGCTGCAATTGCGGCGTCGAATTTGCTTATGATTTCATCAGTTAAAACTGGGTTGCTTTCAATTTCACTAATTAAATCAGTACAGCTACTGTTTAAGTGGTTAAATAGTTCCACTTGAATTCCGGCAATATCTTCAACATCTACATCAACTAATTTACCATAGTTTACAGCATATAAAATAATTGCTTTTTCTGCTAAACTAAGTGGTGTGTTTTGATCTTGTTTTAATACTTCCATTAAACGTTGTCCGTGATCAATTGTCTTTTTAGTTGTTTCGTCAAGATCAGACCCAAATTTTGCAAACGCTTGAAGTTCACGATACTGCGCTAAATCCACTTTGATTGAACCACTAAGTTTTTTAATAATCGGTTGTTGAGCTGCCCCACCAACACGAGATACACTTAAACCTGGATCTACTGCTGGACGTTGACCTGAATTAAATAATTCTGTCATTAAGAATAATTGACCATCAGTAATAGAAATTACGTTTGTTGGAATATAAGCTGAAATATCTCCGGCTTGCGTTTCAACGATCGGTAATGCTGTAATACTTCCACCACCTAATTCATCATTAAGTTGCGCTGCACGCTCAAGTAATCTTGAGTGTAAGTAGAATACATCTCCAGGGTATGCTTCACGACCTGGCGGACGACGTAATAGTAATGATAAAGTACGGTATGCACTTGCGTGTTTCGATAAATCATCATATACTACTAAAACATCTTCCCCAGCAAACATCCACTCTTCAGCTACTGATACTCCGGCGAATGGTGATAAGTATTGAAGTGGTGCTAAATCAGATGCTCCACCTAATACAATCGTTGTATATTCCATTGCTCCAGCCAAATCTAATTGACGTACAATATTTGCAACAGATGATTGCTTTTGACCGATTGCGACATAAACACATTTTACATTTTTACCTTTTTGATTTAAAATAGCATCAATAGCAATTTGCGTTTTACCTGTTTTACGGTCTCCAATGATAAGCTCACGTTGACCTTTACCGATTGGAATAACTGCATCTACTGCCTTAATTCCTGTCTCTAATGGACGCGCTACCGATTTACGTGACATAACTCCCGAAGCAATCGCTTCTAATGGACGATATTTGTCAGTAACAATTGGGCCTTTTCCATCTAATGGTTCACCAACAGCGTTGATTACACGTCCAACTAATTGGTCTCCAACAGGAACTTGCATAATGTTTCCAGTTCTCTTTACTTTCATCCCTTGGTGTACTTTTGTCTGCTCACCGAATAGGGCAATACCTACAGTTGACTCATTTAAGTTAAGAACCATTCCTTTAACACCTGATTCAAACTCTAATAATTCTCCGTAGAAGGCATTGTCTAATCCATAAGCAGTTGCAACACCATCTCCAACTGAAACTACTTCACCGATTTCTTCTAAATGAAGTTCTACATCGTAGTTTTCAATTTTGGCTTTAAGGATGGCTGATATTTTCTCTGCACTTGTTGCCATGTATCCTCCGTTTTATAAATTGTTTATTAATTGCTTTAAGTGACGTTTTACACTATTATCCATAACTTTTCCATCGTATTCAATTACTACACCACCGATAATACTTGGATCGATGCGTCGTTGAACAACAACAAATTTGTCTGGTCCTAGTTGTGCTTCAAGCAATTCTCGCACTTTATCAAGACGTTCCGATGTTGGTTCTTTGGCAAAGATTACTTTGACAATTTCCACACCATATTTTTCTTGATAAAGTTCCGTATAAGCTTGACGAATGTCACTTAGTAAGTGAAAATCATCAAAGTCAATTAATAATTTAAGCAAGTTTAAAAATTCCTGACGTAATCCGGCTTCACCAAGAGCATCAAGCATTTCTTTTTTATCTTGTTTAGAAATTATCGGGTAACGTAAAAAATTGATAATCTCTTTGTCATCAATTGATGATAAATTCTTAATTTCGTATAACATCTCATGGGTTATACCTTTTTCTACGCATAGTGAGAAAAGCGGTTGAGCGTATGAAGTTGCGCGTGCATGCATTATTTTAAACCTGCAACTGCGTCTTCAATCATTTTTAATTCTTCTTCGTCGCTAATTTTCTCACTAATAAATTTAGCTGCTACTTCATTTACATAGAACATCATCTCTTTTTGAATTTGCTCTTCAATCATCCCTTTAGAAAGGTTAGCTTCTTCAATTGATTTTTCAATAATTTCACGTCCACGAGTTTTCGATTCAGTTATTGTTTTGTCTTTTTGTAAATTTGCTTCTCTTGTAGCTTGAGCAAAGATTTCTTGCTTTGTATTTTTCACTTGGTTTAACTCAGCTTCATACTGTTGCTTAGTTGCAATACTTTCAGCTTTGATATTATCGGCATCATCTAATGTTTTATTAACATATTCAGCACGGTCAAGAATTGATTGTTTCAATTGTGGCCATGCTTTTTTCTTAATTAATAAAAATAGTCCGATAGTTGCTACTAATTGAAAGATGATTGTAGGTAATTGTGGGGTAATGTTGATCCCAAATTCACTCACATCAGTATGAACCATTGTTAAACTATCAAGTAGTAATCCTAAGTTTAACATAAGGCTCCTTTTATAATATTATTAACCTGCAAATACGAATAAAATAATGAATGCGATTAATAAACCATAAATTGCAGCCGACTCAGTCATCCCTAAACCAATTAACATTGTTGATCTAATTTTACCTTCTGCTTCTGGGTTACGTCCGATTGCTTCTAAAGCTCCTCTAGTACCGTGACCTTGTCCGATCCCAACACCTAATCCTGCTAATCCTACTGCTAATCCGGCACCGATTGCCATTAATCCATTTAAATCCATTTTATCTCCTTTTATAAATTGGTCGTCCAATTTTATAATTTTCTTTTTATTCTTCAACTAATGATTTGAAGTTTGATAATGCGAGTGATGTAAACACTAGGGCTTGAATAACTGGTGAGAACACTGAGAAGTATCCAACCAATCCGATGCTAGCAACGGAAATAAGTAATCCCCCTACTAATGTAGCTACACCAACGATAATGTTTGCAGAAGCTATTGCTGCTAATCCGCTTGCAAATACAGCTCCCATGATTATCCAAATTAGGTTCATAATTACAAAACCACTTAATATATTACCAAAGATACGTAATGACATTGAAAGTGGTGATGTAAGTCGCCCTAATAATTCCAGTGGAAACAATGCTGGTGCATCACCAAATATCCCTTTGATATAACCAACTAGTCCAATCTTTTTTAGTGCGTAAAGTGTCCAAGCAATAAACAGTGTTAATACTAAGACAATTGGAACGACTAAATCCGTAACTGCTTCTTGTAAACCAATTAATGATAATGTATTGGCTAGCAGTAACGTAAAGAATAGTGACATTCCTAGTGGCATAAATTCTTCAACTAACTCTTCACCCACAATTCCTTCTACTAAATTGTATATAAACATAAATAACATGTCTATAATTGCTGTAGAAAGCGATGTGATCCGATAATTATGTTCAGTCTTCATTGTTTTCGTTGCCCACATCATTATAAATGCAACAATTGCAATTGCGATGATAAACGTTGTAAAACCACTAGAAAGTGTTGTACCAAATAGTCTAATTTCTATATTCATTTAAGCCCCCTTCCTATAGTTTCTTATCTACGTTGATGAAAAACAATTTTCGGTATGCAATTAGTCCCACAAATGAACTTAACATTGCAGATACATTTAATCTGCCCATCGCAGCAAATAATAATGCATATACGAGCATATTAAATGCAAAATTCGAACTCGGCAGTTGTAGATGCTCTAGATGATCTAACTGACCGATGAATTTATGTAATACTAAGCGTGATGTGATGTATCCAATTGTAAACCCGATTGCAACATATGCATGTAAGAATCCAACTAACGATAGCGCTATTACAACTAGGCTTACTAGAGTCATAATCTTATTCGCTTGCATAAGTGCTGCTTTCATCATACCTCCTATTATATGGAAACCCATACAAGATATATTATACACCTTTTTTTCATTTTTTTAAACCTTAAACAAGGTTTTCTGCTGAAAAAAAATTAAATTTTTAACACACGGGGCAAAAACAACCTTATGTAGGCAAAAACTGTGAGCTAATCACAGTTCTTTTTTTTAGATATTCGGGGCAATTTTCATGTAAATAATTACATAAAATGCCACTAATTTTCACCAAATTACTTCTTAATATTTACAACGCTACTGTAAGCAATTTTCAGTAAACGTAAATCAGTTAATTTTGATGATAATGGTCCGTCAGCAGTTTTTCGCATAAATGTCCCCGCATAAAATATTTGGAATTTATCAGTGGGAATAGTACCATCACTATCAACAAAATCACAGTTGTATTTTTCTTCTAGAGCTTCTAATTGGTTGACAGACATCGCGATTTCTAAAACCAATGATTGACTTTGGTAACACTTAAAGAAAATCTTATTTTTAACTTGTTCAACATCGATAACGCATTTATCACTGATTGCAACCTTACAAAACTGATTTGGCGTCAAGTCTTTTAAAACACGCAGCTTTTTCAATCCATACTGAAACTGCTGATCGTCAGTTAGGGTAAAGTTATCGGTAAACTCCGTATTAAGCTGTGTAAATTCATTGATTCCCTTTTCACATACACGACTAAAAACTTTAATATCTTCTTCATTAAGCTTCGCTTCACTCGAGGACTTTGTATATAATTTATTCATCTATTTCTCCTTATAAGTTACTATATCATAACACACATTTACGATGATAAAGTAAAAGTGGAGCATCCGCCCCACCATTTTGTTTAGATAACTGCGAAAACTTGTAATAGCAAGTAGAAAATTACAATAAATATTCCCAGTTTAATAATAAACTTAGCTGTTTTAATCAGTACTTTACTTAATAATAACGCAACTATAAAACAAATGATAACCACAATTGCTACTGGAATATTACTAAGCATTGGTATCACCTGACTCAATTTTTTGACCGATTGTCATAAGTATTGCTACTAGGGCAACTGTTCCTAAAATCACAATAATCCATGGATTTACTCCAAAACCAGCTAATAAGTATCCAACACTAGCAACAACCCCTACCGTTAAAGCGTACGGCATTTGCGTCGCAACGTGATCTAAGTGATCAACATCACTTCCGGCTGAAGATAAAATCGTCGTGTCCGAAATTGGTGAACAGTGGTCACCGATGATTGTTCCGGTTAAGATTGCTCCGACAGCTACTGTTAAGAAACTAATCTCTGGGTTGGCTGCCCATGCAAGTGGCATTGCCAGTGGGAATAAAATTCCCATTGTTCCAAATGAAGTACCCGTTGCAAACGCCATAATTCCAGCCGTAACAAAGATAATTAATGGAATTAGCTGATATGGAAGATGACTACCGATTGTGTTGGCGATATATCCCCCAGCATCTAAGTAACTATCACTCATTACTGTACCTAGTGACCATGCAAATAATAATACGAATACTGTCGGTAGAAGCGTTGAGGCACCTTCGAATGTAATGTTTAGTGCCTCACCAACTTTAAACGCTCCGCGTCGACTCGAGATCGCGATTGATACGATAATCGCCAATACCGCAGCTTGGGCAATTACGATGCTGGCATCAGCATTAGAAAAAGCATCAACGATTAATTTGAAATTATAACCATTGGCAAGCGGAGTTTCACCAGCTTCAACCATCGCAGCAATTCCGTTCGTAAAGAAAAGTACAAACGAACTAACGATCAAGGTAATAAGTGGCACGATTCCTTCGTATGGCTTAGCATCGTAGTTTGCTAAAACCTTATAATCTTCACTCTCTCCAGTAGCTCCACCACTACCACTACGTTTTACTTCACCGCTTTGAGCACGTCTTTCCGCTTTAAGCATTGGACCATATTCACGACTTAGGTAGATTGTTAATACAATAAAGATTAGCATTAAAATATTGTAAAAACGGTATGGTAACGAACTAATAAATAGTTCCATCGCTGTTGTACCTTCAATCTCTAGATTAGTCAGTTGCTCAGCAATTAAACTAACTTCAAAACCAATCCAAGTTGATATTAATACTAGACCGGTAATTGGCGCTGCTGTAGCATCAATAATAAATGACAGCTTTTCACGAGAAATTTTAGCGGTGTCAGTTATTGGTCGCATTACCGGACCAACAATTAAGGCATTTGCATAATCATCAAAGAAAATAATTAGACCCATAACCCACGTAATTAATTGGGCACTCATACGAGTCTTTCCATACTTTGATAGTTTATTGGCCATTGCTCGAAGTCCACCAGTATAAGAAATCAAGACCACTAAACCACCGATTAATAATACTTGAATAACAATTCCTGCATTCCATGAATCAGCTAAACTTTCAACCATAAATACTGGAATTCTTAAGAATGCTGTTAGAAATGACAAAAGTCCTTCTCCAGCGCGTAGTCCAATTAAAACAATCCCTGAATATAACCCTAGACCTAAGGCGGTATAGACATTCTTTAATTTAAATGCTAGACTTATCGCAATTATCGCTGGAACAATTGACATAATGTCTAAATTTGCTAAGTTTTGTAACATAAATCTCTCCTAAAATATTAAAATAACGTAAGAGCCACTAGACTCTCACGTTTAAAAGTGATGTCGATAGCTCCCCATGAACATGACAATCACAACATTATTAATGCAATGACCAGAGTATTAACCTTGGTGAGTTAATTCCCTTCGGCAAAATCCCCTTTCACTTTACTCATCACCACAGCATAAAGTTACTATTGTCATTTGCGACCTCTATCTATTACCATATAATTTTAACATATTCTAACATTTCTTTGTAATTATCTCTAGTAAATTCAGTCTTTATATTGTAGCAATATCTATATGATTACTTATAGTTTGTATTGATAGTAATCTTGCTGATATCCACTAGTTGGTTTGATAATAAAGTATGAACCTGGAACTCCATTTAAAGTTGCATCTTCATCATAGAAAGTAGCTCTTCTTCGCATGTTGTCTTTTGGACTTTCATAATTGTATTCAACCAACTTTTTATCTTCTGCACTAATTTCTACATTAGGATTAAAATTTGAACGTCCATATGCAAAGATACCATTATATCCATCCTGATACTCAACGTAATCTGTTTGTGGCTTGAATACATGAGTAAATTCATTAGATTCATTCGAATAATATGATGACTTGATCGTATCCCCTTCAACTAGAGGTATATTGTAATATGTACCGGGTTCATTAGGACTGAAACTAACAAGAGTTTGGTCAATAGCAAGAAAATCTCCACCTTCATAGATAATTGTATATAAACCTGGCTCTATATCACGACCAACTACAAGCATTAAATCGACACTATTTAACCGTTCTATATATTTATCATTATCTGGAGAAATCGTGAACTCTTCTCCCTGTGGTATTTCCTTAGGAAATAAATCATAATTTTCTGAAATCTTAAAATCATTAAAATCATAAACATAGTCTTCAACTACATAATCATCCAATTTTGATAATTCCATTTTTTGAGCCATTTCGTGTTTTTCTTGATAGAAAACATATCTTAAATCATTCACAATATATAATGTACAAATTACAGCATAAATTACGAGAATTACCTTTGCTTTGTTGCTATTACTTGTTTTTGAAGCTGGTTTTCCAGCTCTACTATCCGTTTGCTTATTAGTGCTTCCATACTCATTATTTTCTTCTACTTCGAACGGACTGTTACTTTTTTTATCCAACATTTTTAACTCCTTTTTTTACTTTTAAATATACCAATTAAATTATACGTTATCGGAGCCTTTACTTATGTTTTAATAATTTAATATAAATCACTTTCACATCAACATAAAAGTTCTTTTAATGCATCCCGTAATCTTCAGCCTCAATAAAGAAGTATGATCCGGGAACACCGTAGATTGTAACATCTTCTTCATAGAAAGAAAACACATTTAAATAATCATCCTTTTTGTTGTAATAACGATAACGGATTTTTCCATAATCGGATTTATCAAATTCAATTTGTGTCTCGAAGTTGGAACGTCCATACGCAAACACTCCAGCGATTCCTGGTTCAAATTCAACATAATCTGCTTGAGGAATAAATGTAGTTGTAAAATCTTCGGTATGCACACCAAAGCTAGCTTCAATTTTATCACCTTCAAATAATGGAATATTATAGTAAGTTCCGGAACTAATGGGGAAAATATTATCGAATCGCAAGTCCAGATTAAGCGCTTCTTTTCTAGAATAATCGATTGTATACAATCCCGGTTTAACATCAACTCCGACGATAAGTGTCAATTCGACTCTATCTTCTCTTTCCATAAATTTTTCATGTTCTTTGCTGATGCTAAATTCTTCACCTAGAGGCATAGTCTCTGGAAATGGATCATCTTCGAATGAATTGTGAAAGTCGGCAACATCATACGTATAGCCTTCTTCAATATAATCTTTTAGCTGGTTAACTTCGTGTTTTTCCATTGCTTTTTCAAATTCCCACATTACCTCATACATCAAATCATCAAAGAATCCTATCGCGATAAATCCAATTATTATCCCCACGATAATCTTTGGAATCACACTTTTCTTTTTCGGATTCGGAGTACGATTGATATTTCCCGGATTACTTTCAGGTTGGTGTGTTGCATTGATAACTGGATTATTTTCCGGATAATGTCTTGTTGACTTCGAACGTTTTCCCCCTACTTCAAATGGATTATCATTATTACTTTTATTTAACATTTTCTCTCCCAAAATATTTTTATTTTACAACCTAGTTATTAAATGTTGTTTACTAACACGTCGCTAGTAGTTATGGTTAATGATGCATATTCAAAAAAAATGATGTCACTGAATTTATGCAGTGACAACAAACCTTGTATTGTAATTACGATTAAAAATCAGCGTATGGGTGGCTAATAATAAAATAAGACCCCGGCACTCCGTAAAAAGTTACACTTTCGTCGTTGTAAAAGCTTTCTTCCATACTATCGTACTCTGGATTATAGTACTCATAACGCGCAATTTCGTAGTCGTCAGCCGCTAATGATACTTGTGAGTCAAAGTTTGATAAACCATAGACAAAAACACCTGCATAACCTTCTTGGTATTCAACATACTCTGTTTGCGGAGTAAATGTCTGAACAAATTCATCGGCATCTTCTTCACCGTAATCAAATGCAGTCAGTTCAACTACATCGCCGGCGATTAATGGAATGTTATAATAAAGCCCATCACCTTCTGCATTTAGAAAATCATATGTTCCTGATATTCGCAAATAGCTATAGTTTGTATAGTCAACTGTATATACACCAGGTTTGATATCAGTTCCCACTTTAAGAGCAATTTCTCCTCCAAAATCAGAAGGTGTGAAACGTTCATCATCACTTGCTATTACAAACTTTTCTCCTTTAGGAATTTCGATTGGAAAAGGATTGATATCATCGCGAATGATCAGATCATCTGGACTATAGTTATAGTCCTCTACAACTACATCAGTTAAGTCCAACTTTGTATTATCAAGCACATCAACATCCGAATCATCGAAATCAAAATTAAAGTCTTCGAATGAAATTTCCTCAACGTCTGGACTAGAGTTAAAGATAGCATCATATGGTAAGTTGGTGATTACTAATCCTCCAAATATCAAGAGTGAAAGTATAGCCTTATTTGCACTACGCTTTGGCTGTTGCGGTTCGTTTCGTTGTGACGCTCTATTTCCAAATTCATTTGGTTTTGATGGTTCGCTTGGTTGCACTGGAACATTCACCGGTTCGCTATGATTCGGTGTCTCGACAACACGTGATTGAAACTGACCACTTTTATTTGTTTTTGACTTCTTTCCAACCTCAAATGGATTATGATCGTCATTATTTTTATTAAACATTTATTACTCCCAAATCTTACTTACTATTTTCTTTTAAAAATTGTACAACTTTTTGTGGAACTAGATGAGATACATCACGATTAAATTTGTGTAACTCACGAACTCCACTGCTGGAAATGTGCATATATTCTTGGCGACCAAATATTAGTAATGTTTCAATATCCGGCTCGAGGTGCGCATTGTTATATGCTAAATTTTGTTCACTTGTAAAATCGTGGACACTTCTTACTCCACGGATAATTGTTTTACATCCCACTGATTTACAAAAATCTACAACTAAACCATCGTCAATCACCACTTCAACATTTTTATATTGTCTAGTGATTTCTGCAATTAAATCACGACGATCTTCGGCATCTAAAAAAGGACACTTACTAGCATTTCGACCGATTACAACATACACTTTTTCATATTGATTGGAAATTCTTTTAATAATTTCCAAATGTCCTAAAGTTATCGGATCAAAACTACCTGGAAAGACTGCTGTTTTCATTATTTCTCCCTAAGAAAAAAGAAAGTAGACTTTCCATATTTCTTTTGTTTTTTTATTTCTAAATTTTCAAAATTAAGTTTAGCATAACTTGAAAATTCTAAAATAAGTTCACCATCTTCATTTAGCTTACTTACACATTTTTCTAAAATCTCTTCAACAATTTTAACATCTAAATCGTATGGTGGATCCATAAAGATGTAATCATATGTGTGCGTATCACGATCTAAAAAGTTTAAAACGTCTGTATTATAAAACTCAATTCCCGTATTCATTTTATCTTCGTTTAACTTAAAGACACGTGCACTCTCTTTACTGTTATCTACAGCGACAACGCGGTTGGCGTAGCGTGAAGCAGCTTCAAAGGCAATTCCTCCAGCTCCACTGAATAAGTCAAGAAAATCCGAACCTTCAATATAGAAATTGATGGTACTAAATAATCCTTCCTTTGCTCGGTCTGTCGTTGGTCGAATATCCATTGTTTTGGGTTCCGCCAAACGACGCCCTTTATATTTCCCTGAAATGATTCTCATTAGTTAGCTCCTATCCAAAACAATGCAATTAGCATCAACATCATCATTATAATTAAGATTCGGTGAACCAAAAGTTCACGTTTCATCTTCGAGTTTTCTTTACTCATCTCTTCCATAATTCTCGTAATAATCTTTATATAACTTAGTTCATCGTGACTATTCATCCCTACTCACCCCGTATTTATTTAATAATTTGTTTTGAATCTCAAACATTTCCTTTTCTTCTTCCGGTTCAATGTGATCATACCCGATTAAGTGTAAATATCCATGAGTTAATAAAAAGAATAATTCCCGTTTAAAACTGTGACCATACTCCGCGGCTTGCTTGCCAATGTAATCATAACAAACTAGAATATCACCCAAGTAGTCCTCAGTATCTTCAACAAATGTTAAAACATCAGTTGGACGATCGATATCTCTAAACTGCTTATTTAAATCATGAATAGCATCGGTATCTAAAAAGACGACAGTAATCCCCTTTTTATTTCCATTAGTTCGTTCTTGTAAGTATCCAAAATACTCAAGGATTGCCGATTCCGAGATATGTGGATAATCATTGTCATTGATCACATTTACATTATCAGCTTCCGAAGCGTGATTACAGTTACTACATAATCCGGTTAGCTCGATTCTTTTGGTTTGCACAGTAAAGCTATACTTCTCCTCAACTTCTGCTTCCAAAGTGCCACTCGCTTTAGTATCAACGTTAAACACGTCTTTACATTTAGAGCAAATAAAGTGGGCATGCGATTTATTGTTTAACTCGAATAATTTACTATCATCGATATGAAACTCATTAATGATTTTCTCATCCAAAAGTGTCGAAATATTATTGTACATCGTGGCAATATTAACCTTAGTCCCACTTAGTTTAACTAGCTCATCAAACGTGAAGTGACTATTCGGACTTGAAGTAAATATTTTAATCAACTTTTTACGCGAATCAGTCATTCGGTATCCCTTAGATTTTAACTCGTCAATAATTTCATCAAGAAAATCGATGGCATCAATTTGATTACTCGTTTGATATTCAAATAAATGATCATCACCTACGTAAAACTCATTAATTAAGTTACGTGAAACTAATTTAGTTAGCTCTTGATCGATCATTTCAAAGCTAAACTGTGAATTGGCGATTTCACTAATTTGTACTTTACGATCTGAGTTATCACTAAAGAAACTTATAACGTATTCCATCGTTTCATTAATCACAATATTTTTTTGAGCTTGTTTGTATAAGTAGTTCATATTCCTCCTAATATTCTACTGCACTTTGAATTGATTTAATCAGTGTTATTTCATCTAGATACTCTAAGCTACTACCTACTGGTGCACCTTGAGCAATCTTATCGAACTTAACATCAATATCACTCATGCTTCGCTTAATGAAAGATGCAGTTATTTCTCCCTCATTGGTTACCGGTAAAATTAAAGTTATCAGTTTGATTTCATTCTTAATCACATGATGCTTTAACTCTGCTAGTTTAATATCTTGACTGCTAACTCCATTTAGTGGATCGATGATGCCACCTAATGCGAAGAAGCGATATTGATTGGGCATAATATCTTCGACCTTCAGAATTTCTTGGGCCTTACTTACTACAACTAAATGGTTTTTATTACGGTCTTCATCCAAACAGATACTACACACGTCTTGATGACTATATCCATTACATACATTACATTTTTTTAAACTATCTAAATCACTTAAAGCGGCTACTAGTTGGTTGGTTACATCACTTCCGCTCTCGATTAAATCAAAAGCGTAACGTCTCGCCGTCTTTTCCCCAACCCCCGGTAGTACGCGCAAGCTAGTTACTAAATTTTCTATTTCTTTAATTTGCATATTTTTCCTTAGAAGTCTGAAAGTTCACGGGCTCTAAAGCGGTTGATTTCTTTTTGGAATTCAAACTCAATATCCCCAGTAGAACCGTTACGGTGTTTAACAAGTGATACAATTGTTTTACCATCGTACATTGTTTCTTCATCAACACCCTCAATATTATCTCCATAATATTCCGGACGATAGATCATCATGATGATATCGGCATCCTGCTCAATTGCTCCCGACTCACGAATATCACTCATCATCGGTTTCTTATCAGCACGTTGTTCTACACCACGTGATAATTGCGATAAAGCTACAACGGGAATTTGTAATTCTTTAGCAAGCCCTTTAAGTTCTCGGGAAATTTCCGATACTTCTTGTTGACGGTTATCGGTTTTCTTACTCGTTGTAATTAACTGTAAGTAATCGATTAAGACCATGTCTAAACCTTTTTCCAGTTTTACTTTACGACATTTACTTTTGATATCCCCAATTTTAATTCCGGCCGTATCATCGATATGGAAGTTCATCTCTGAAAGTGATGCCATCCCTTGGTTGAACATCATCTGTTCCTCTTCGCTTAACTGTCCAGTTTTAATATTGGATATTGGTACGCGTGATTCAGCTGCCACTAAACGCATTAACAGCTGATCAGCCCCCATCTCTAGTGAGAAGAAGGCAACGTGCGCATTATTATTTTCACTACTAGCGGCAATGTTTCGCGCTAGGTTCAGAGAAAAGGCAGTCTTTCCTACTGAAGGACGGGCTGCTAAGATGATTAAATCGGATTTTTGAAGTCCAGCTGTAATATTGTCTAAGTTACTAAATCCCGTATGCAGTCCGGTAATTTTTTTACCGTTCCCCATTGCTAGCTTACGGACCTTTTCACTTGTTTCATTGATTAGATCATGCCAATCAACAAAGTCAGCACTACGTGTTAATTTCGATAATTCGAAGATTTCTTTTTCAGCATACTCAATTAACTCCATTGCATCAGTTGCTTCATAAGACTCATTTAAAATGTTGCTTCCTCGTTTTAAAGTTTCGCGCGCTAAAAATTTATCAAAAACAATATTAGCATACTCAACGGCATTCTCACTTGAAGGAATTGCATCTGACATCGCTTGTAAATACTCAATTCCACCAACTTTATCCAAACTACCACGACTTTTAATAAACTCGTGTGTCGAAAGCAAGTCGATGATTTTATTTTTGTGATTCATTTCTACAAAACAATCGTAAATTTCACGGTTAGCATTATTGTAGAAAAAATGGGGTTGCAAAATTTCTGATATTTCAGTCATTTTTTCATAGTCAATTAATATCGATGCGATAACTGCTTGCTCCGCTTCATTACTATGTGGTACTTGTTTTGCTTCCATGATTATTCTCCTTTGATTAAGATTTTTACTTCCGCTACAACTTCTTTGTGAAGTTGAATTTTAACCGTATCGTAACCAACGTGACTTACTGGTTCAGATATGATCATTTTCTTATCGATGTTTTTATACCCTTCAAAACGTAACTTAGTAATTACTTGTTTTGAAGAAATACTTCCAAACACATTTCCGTTTACTCCAGTTTTCAATTTGAATTCAAATTCTCTTGCTTCAAGCTCAGCTTTTAACGCTTCAGCTTCAGCTTTCTTGGCAGCACGTTTCTCAGCCTCTAGTGCTTTCTTTTCCTCTAATTTTTTATCAGAAGTACTACTGCTGATAACTGCTAAATTATTTTTAAATAAGTAGTTATTTGCATAACCATCACTCACTGTAACCACTTCATCTTTTTTTCCTAGTTTCTTTACATCTTGTAATAAAATTACTTTCATTAGTCCTCCCATTTTTCAATTGATTGTAAAAGTCCTTCGACCGCAGCACTGTCTAAAATACCTGCTGCTTGTCTCGCGTGACCTCCGCCACCAAATTCTTCAATAATTCGCTTACTATTGATCCTTGGTGTACTTCTTAATTTTACTATATATTTACCTTCATTTTTAGATTTTGCAATAACGATTGCACAATCTACATCACGAATATCGACAAGTTCGTTTCCAACTATCGATAATAAGATGTCACCGACATTATAATCGACTGAACATATCGCGAATTTCTTTTTAAATATTGTGTGTGAGATAATCTCACGCTTCAGTGCATATTCCTCAGATTTCAATTGCAATTTATCCATTGCTTCATTGATCGATACACCAGCCCCAACTAAGAAACTTGTGGCACTTAATGCATATTGGTCTGCCCTAAATCGGAAGCTATTGGTATCGGTGATGATTCCTAATAGCCCTAATTTGGCAATCTCTTTGTTTTTCAATACTGTATTGGTTGCCCCAAACATCTCACAGACAAGTTCAGTTGTACTTGAAGCGTTTGGTTCAATCCAACTAAATAAGGTTACGTCTAAGTACCGTTCTGGGGTTTGATGGTGATCAACGACAATACAGTCATTTATCTCTTCATAAAGTTTTATATGCGAGATAATATCTTTACTATTGGTATCCAGGACTAACAGTAAATTATCCTTGGTTTTATCAACCACGGCATCGGTCATCAGTTCATCACCTAATAGTGGTTGAATCATCTCTAAATATTCCGGATCGATATTCCGGTCAATTACCACTCTAAACTCTTTATCGCTGACATCGATTTGCTCTTCAATCAATTTCTTCATCAGCAAGATTGAACCAATCGAGTCGTAATCCGGATTCCGGTGCGTAACTAAATAGATTACTTGTTTCTCTTCGATAATTGATGAAATTGTATTGAATACAAACCTTGCACGAATCTTCGAAGAGTTCTTAAGGGCATTTACTCGCCCTCCAAAGTACCGTTTCTTAATTCCTTCAAACACTACGATTTGTGCACCACCACGTGAGATTGCAAGTTCAATCGCTTCCTTAGCTTTATTACCAATTGTCACAACATTTTCAAATTCATAAGCGATTCCGAGGCTAAGGGTAATCTCATAATCACTTTCTCTAATCTGCTTAACAATATTAGCAATGTCCTTGAAGCGATTTTCTTCTTGGGCTTGTATGTAGTTTAATGGTAATAGCAACTGCATTCGATCTTCTTCAATCTCCTGGTAGTAAATATTATTATCATTACACCAATTTACAATATTCGATTTAATCGTTTTTACCATTTCGAAGAAACTTACCGCATCCATTTGCGATTTAAAATAATCATAGTTATCAATTTGCAGATAACCCATAACTGTTTGCCTAGCAATCATCGTTTTCGACTTTCGATATGTTTTGGTGATGTTTTTCAGGTAATACGCTCCATCATCAATGTGCACATCATACACATTATTGTTAAATAAGTATGGTTCACCATCTCGCATCGACTGATGCTCAGCAAAGTCCTGTGAATGTAATAACGCCGGAAATTCTTCATAAGCGCGTTCATTGGCCCATAAAACTGAGTAGTCCTCATCCACGAAGACAATGATATTTTCACTGGAGTTAATGATGTTCCGCTTAGCGATATTTAGTTTGGTTTTAACAAAGTCATCTTGTTGTTGCTTTAATAGCGAATCTTGTATTAACTTGTTGATTAGCAATATACAAACTATCCCAATTAACATCTGTAAATAGGGGATTTTAAGTAAATATCCAACAAGAAATGTAAACTCAACAAGCGCCAGCATCATTCCGATTGATTTTAAGCGTTCTGTCTCAATCATAATGAACGTAAGCACCGCAATAACCACAATGTATGTAGTGTATTCGAGTTTATATGTAACAATCGCTATTAAAGCAATAATAAATGTACCGACAATTATATCTCTGTGTTTTTCAAACATTGAACCTCACTTTTTATAAAAATAAGCACACAGAAAAATCTGTGTGATTACTTGAATTATTTCGTTGTAATTTTAACGAATGGCATAAGCGCCATGTGACGAGAACGCTTGATAGCAGTAGCTAATTTACGTTGGTAAATTGCTTTTGTACCTGAAGCACGTCTTGACTTAATTTTACCTTTGTCGTTAATATATTTGAATAATAAATCAGTATCTTTATGATCAATATATTGAATGTTGTTTTTTGTAAAATAACACTCTTTACGAGATCTAAAGTATGCTGGTTTTTTCTTAATTGGTTTTCTAGCCATGATACTCTCCTTTACTTTAATTAGAATGGTAAGTCATCATCATCAATATCGCTAAAGTCATTGATTGCCGAAGCTTCAAATCCTTGAGAACCCATTGAGTCATATGGACTTGGCGCAGCACTATTGTAAGGATCTGCAGTTCCGGTGTTAGACCTAGAATTTCTAGATTCAACAAATGATACGTTATTTGCAACTACTTCCGTAACGTATACACGTTGACCCATATTATTTTCATAATTACGAGTTTGAATGCGACCAGTGATTGCTAATAAATTACCTTTCGTAACATATTGTTGCATACGTTGAGCAGTATTACCAAACGCAACAACATTAATGAAATCTGCTTCATATTCACCTTGTTGATTTTTGAAGTTACGATTAACAGCTAATGAGAAGTTACAAACTGCACTCCCATTACCTACTGCCTTAACTTCTGGATCTCTTGTGATTCTTCCTAATAGCGTTACATTATTTACCATTATTTCTCCAAAATTATTTTCTTAAGATGTCTAAAGTGTTTCCTGGTGCGTCTTCTACGTTGATTACTAAGAAACGTAGAACCTCTTCAGAAATACGACATACACGTTCAAATTCTTGGTTAATTTCACTGTTAGCAGTTGCTACCATGTAATAATAGAATCCAGTTGCATGATCTTCAATTTCGTAAGCCATTTCCTTGATTCCAACAGTTTCTTCATCAATAATTTGACTTCCTGCATCAGTATAGATAGCTTTTAATTTGCTAATTACTTCTTCCGTCTTAGACTCGTCTAAGTTAGGTGCAAGAATTAATCCGATTTCGTACTTTTTCATTATATTCCTCCTTATGGTCTTTTGGCTAATATCGATGTATTAGCAAGGAGTAAAAACATTTTACTCGTATAGTATTATATCACAATATGTTGTTTAAATGTCGATAATTTTTAAGTGTCAAGCGAAAATTTAGATTATTAATTAAACGCAGGTTACATATCTTTAATTTTTTGAAACTAAAACAGTCTTTTGACAATGTTTACATCAGATGAAAAAATAAAAACAATGGTAATTTACCATCGCTTTTATTACCTTTTACGCCTTAAATAACGCTAAATTTTTAACTACTTTAATCTGATTCACTGCAGCACCAATTAAGACTACGTCTACTACTAGCATCGCTGCCAGGATATAAAGGTTATATGTATCTTGGAAAAGCACTAGTGGAACTGATACGCACAAAAAGACAACGCTAAACACAATTTGATTTCTCCAGTACTTAAATGGTCTCTCATAAAACATTTCACTTGTTTTATTAGGTTTATTATATCGCATAAACCCTAAACCAAGAGCAAGAAGATAAGTAAAGATAATAAAAAGATAACCGGTACTTGCCACTAGATATGTAATAGCAACAGAACACCATGCTACATATTGAACATATATTAATTTATCAAACTCCTTCATAATTCCCCTTTCAACTTCAAATAATATCATTACATATACATATTATACAATATATAATATGAAAATAAATAGTTTCCCTAAGCTTAAGCGTTTAAAGTACCAAACACACATCATTTTAAAGGCATTATAATTTGATGGAAATGGAATGTCATATTTATATGGAACTCTATCTACTAACTCATGATAAAACAGCGCAGTCTCAAATGAATATACACCTTTTGTACATTTTAACTGCATTATATAAATTATCTACAAAATACTCAACTCCAACATAGATTCCTCTTACTACACTTTCAATTACAGAAGATTCAACAAGCTGTTTGATACTTCTGCTATCAAACTTAAACTCTCTAAGTTCCCCAGTTGTAACAATGCCGTTGTTATCATTTAATAGTTTATATAAACCATCCACCAATACCACCACCTTTTGTTCGTATATATTCTATAATATACGAACACTAAGTGCGCGTTTAGCATTACCTAAACTAAGGTTTCATCAAAAAACTTTTAAGTCCCCATTTCCATTTACCTTAAATATCTTCAGAGTAAAATTACCAGCATCTAGTTTAAAAAAAGCGCTGGCAAGAGGCCAACGTTTTAAGTTTATTAATTTTGATACTCAGCTAAGATACTTGCATATTTAACTTGAGTCTTTTTGGGTAATTTCTTAATTATACAAACATAGGATTCAATGATTAGTCCCTTGACTAGATTTTCATCAAATTCAGCTTGCAAATCGATCGTATTCCAATGTTCTTTATTCATATGATAACCTGGAGTAATATAATCAAAACTTGTTCTAAGCAAGTAATTCTTATCCGGATCATTTTTTAAATTTGCATATGTATATTGATTATCAGTAAGCATAAACATCTTATTTTCAACTTTATAAACTCGCGTTTTTTCATCAAACGGATAGGCTACTTCGACATTCAGTAAATCAACGACTGCATTATCTAAATTCATGTGACCTCCAGGTTATTGGGTATAAAAAAAAGCCAGTATAAACTGGCTGTTTAACAAGCGCCGACCATATCTTGCACCGTAGTGCTACTTCAGGCATTATAGAGCTTAACTTCTGTGTTCGGAATGGGAACAGGTGTGACCTCTACATAATAAACACTTGATAATTTAATGGTGCCGACTGCAGGAATTGAACCCGCGACCTACTGATTACAAGTCAGTTGCTCTACCTGCTGAGCTAAGTCGGCTTATAAATGGCGGTCTGGACGGGACTCGAACCCGCGACCTTCCACGTGACAGGCGGATATTCTAACCAACTGAACTACCAGACCATTTATAATGTATCTCATTGATACGTATATAGTATACCACGATGCCAAAAAAAGTCAAGTGATTTTTTCAAAAATTTTTAAGTTTTTTTTAAAACTTATTACCACCATGGTTTTTCATATACGTTAAGAGACATCAACGCTTCATTTCGATGCTTAGCCGA
Organism: Mollicutes bacterium LVI A0039; assembly: GCA_033103385.1. Classification (GTDB taxonomy): domain Bacteria; phylum Bacillota_I; class Bacilli_A; order UBA3375; family UBA3375; genus LVI-A0039. The sequence continues at coordinate 1,600,399 of CP136953.1, read as the reverse complement.
TTCAATTTTACGGCTTAATCTTACTAGCTTGCGTTGCATATCCACATGTAGTTGTTCATCAATTTCTGCTTCAATTTCGCTAATTAGATTAGCTTCTTGTTGTTTCCACCTTTTGACATTTTGTTCAATATCATCTAATTTCTTATCACGCACCTGCTTTTCAATTGGAATTTCATCTATTTCTTCTGAATAAGTTTCAATAAAGTTCATTACCACTTCTAAAAGCAATACATCACAACAGGCAAAGTGAGCATATTCAATTAATTTACGTGAATCTCTTTGGTTTTGATTGTAGATTGCATATTTGTAGGCATCAATTAATGATAACTGCTTACCTCCAAATTTTAAACGCCACATTGCTTGAACATCAACCAACTGGACATTGCGCGGACTTATTACATTAAATAATTCTTTATCATTGGAAATATCCCATCCAAATAACATTGTATTAGCTAATGGCCTAATTAATTTATCAGCATGATCAACGCGTTTATATTGGTAATCATAGCTAAGGTGCTGACAGATGCTTTGTGCTCGCGTCGCTGGAAATCTACCTGAGTATATTACATCTACCGCTTCAAACACTTGCTTCGTACGTTCTCCATAATGACCTGATAATGCGCGGGTGAAATATTTCTTTTCCCACCCATTTAATTTAGCATCAATATGAAAATCAATTATTTGATTGCTATCTTGATCCAATAGTGCAACTTCAATGAAATGCACTCGATCTTTTGTTGCGCGAATAAATTCTGTATCAATTAAGTATTTCTTCATTACTTTACAAATACTACATTGTCTTTCGAATCTTGACTACATGGAGTAACAACAAATATCCCAAGACATGCCGGACATTGCGTTTCAAATGTCTCCATCATAACCTCGTGCCCACATTCGCAAGTAAACTCATAAGTAAAATCCATTTTGTCGTTTGAAAATCCTTTTTCTCTAACTTTATCAAGAATCTCTTGATTGCTATTAAATGTACAACTCATATATCTCCTATCTTCTATATCTGTTTTATTTCTTTAAGAATAAACAAAAAGCCTTAGTTAAGCAATTCTTAACTAAAACTTTTTATATGGAGCGGATGAAGGGAATCGAACCCTCGTCATCAGAGTGGAAGTCTGAGGTAATAGCCACTATACCACATCCGCGTATTTAATTGTATTGGAGCGGATGAAGGGAATCGAACCCTCGTCATCAGAGTGGAAGTCTGAGGTAATAGCCACTATACCACATCCGCATGTGATGGTGGACCCAGTAGGACTTGAACCTACGCCCGCCCGGTTATGAGCCGGGAGCTCTAACCAACTGAGCTATGGGTCCTTATAAACTTACTTTTAAAGTATACCACAACCAATAGTATTTTGCAAGAAAAAATAGATTACCCTTACATTATTTGATTGGTTAAATACCCAATACGCTTTTCACTAAGTTCCATATTCGGTGATAATCTCCCAAGCCATAAATAATTCCAAATGTTAAGATAGCAATTGTAACTAACCTCAAGCATTCAGCATCTTAAAATCACCTCGACTCGCATCTAAACAGATAAATCAAAATAAATGTACACCACAAATTCGGTGTACACTTTAGTTATATTTTCCTTGTTTAAAGCCAGTAGCTTTGAACACAATCTAATATTATGTTACTAATTACTACAAGTTACGTTTTCACTATCGATAACCAAATCACACCAGTAATCCAATTTACTTGCTTGACTTGATTCGGCAAGGGGATAAGTAATTAAACCCTCATGATACGAACTATTATACGTGGGGAAGAAATTAACCTGATCGTAAGTAACATCCACAACCGCTCCATCACTCATATTGAAAACTAATGAAAATTCGAGGAATCCAGCATATGCTGTTTCCGCAACATAAGTTTGTTGAGCAGCCGTAAAGTTTCCTAGTGAATAAGCAACTAATGTTGTTGAACCATCATCATTAGTAATCTCACTAACTTCTTGTAAGACGTGTGGGTGCGATCCAACGATGACGTTAACACCACCACTAGCCATTTGTTTGGCAATTAGCTTTTGGGTTTCATTTGAGCTATATGTATATTCATCACCCCAGTGAATGTAACTAATAATTGCATCAACATCACTTGTTTTTAAATATTCAATTTCCGATAGTAACAGTTCTTCTGAGTATTCTTTAAACATAAATGCATATTCCTCAGGAGGTGAAAATCCGTTGTATGTTGTCGCATAAGATAAGTAACCAATTTTAATCCCATCATAGTCAACAATAAGCGGCTTTTGCTCGGCTTCAAGTTTGGCACCAATATAATCAAAATCAATTTCTTCATAGTAATTAAGCGCATTAAAGACGCCATCCATTCCTTGGTCTAGAATATGATTATTAGCCACACTTACAATGTCCATTCCCATTTCATCTTGCATATAGTCACTCACTTCAAACGGCGAACAAAATGTCGGATATGTTTCAATACATCCGGCAGCGATTGATTCTTGAACAAACATCGCCACATCATATTGCTTGATTCGTTCTCTCACCGGCTCAAACATTAAGTCAAAATCATACATTCCATTACTATCAAGTGGATAATACTGCGGGTCATATAAAATAACATCACCAATCGCTCCGAATTTAATCTCAGTCGTCGATAAGACTGGATCAACTTTAGCCCCTAATGAATATATATATACGCTATTCTCACTGGAAATCAACTTATCAATCGGTAAATCGCTATGTTCATATACAACCTCACAAGCGTTTGTCATGCAGTAAACTTCCATTTGCTTTGGATCTTGTTGCTTGTCACTCCATAGATTTAATAAAAATATAATAATCACTATTACAAAAAGTATCATCCCCACTAATATTTTCCTGACCAAAATAACCCCAAACTAATTTTTTTGTATAGCTATATTATACAATACATTCAGATTAGTCCGAGATTACCGCGGATTATTTACATTCTTCTAAATTTGTTCCTTTGAAATATGATTATTTTGGAGCATCAAAAACACATAAATACGTTTTACGATGACAGTGGTTACACGATACACAACGTGACTTATATGCAGGATCGGTGATCCACTTTTCTACTAAGTCTGGTTCTGAAACTAACGTTCTAGATAATCCAATATAATCGACATTTGTTTCCTTTAATACTTTATCGATATTATTATAGGTTTTATTTCCACCTGTTAGCATTACCGGACACTTTACTTGGGCTTTTAGTTTAGTGGCAAATTCAGCAAAGTAGCTTTCATTCTCTAGCGTCACTTTAGTTCTTGATGGCGCAAATCCACTTACTTCTAACATGTCGATTCCTAACTCATCTAGTTTAATACAAAGAGCAAGCATCGCCTCGTGATTAGAAGTATCTCCTATTTTTTCTTCTGAGTTTAATTTAATAGCAATCGGGAAATCCGGACCCACTTCTGCTCGAACTGCCATATATAAATCTACAACAAACTTAGTGCGATCAGTTCCATACTCATCATTTCTAGTATTAATTTCCGGGTTCATCCACTGACTTAAAAAGTAACCGTGTCCTGCGTGTAACTGAACTAGATCAAATTCCGAATCTTTAACTCGTCTTGCTGCTGCAACAAAATCTTGGATAACATTATCAATATCGGTTTTAGACATTTCAGGAACTGCAATGGTAATATCATTTCCAGCACTATCTTTACGCGTTATAGTTGTGGCAGTAGGACTCATCACTTCCCACGTCACATCACCTTGGAAATGTATTTGCGTTCCCCCCATTGCAAGTTGAATTCCAATTGGCGTATCATTATCACGGAACATCTTGGTAAACTCTTGCATTGGTGCAATAAATTTATCATCATACATTCCAATCATTTGGTTGTTTGCACGCTCAAATTGGTTGACGCGGGCATAACCAGCAATTACAAGTCCTAATTTTCCTTCGGCAAGGTGTTTATAACCGGCAATTAGTTCTTCGGTTAAATCGCCATCTTCAGTTGCCTTGCGCATCCACGTTCCTGAACGAATAAAACGATTCTTAAGTTTTATATTTCCAATAGTTGTTTCGTCTAATAAATTTTTCATTACGCTCCTTATCAATAGTATTATAGCATAAAAAACATACATAACCGATTAGCAATGTATGTTTATATATATTATTTGGTGGTTACTGAGACGTTACCCGTATTCGTACTTACATCTATTTGAGTTTTCCCTTCACCTAAACTTGTTTGTTGATTGTGGTTAATTTGCTTATTTCCGACTTTGCTCTCTAACATAATAGCATAATTATCAATAGTTGATGCCAACCCTATCGTAATATCTCCATTTGTCGATGTAGCATCAACATCACTATTTACTTCTAAATCTCGAGCATCAATATCGCCATTTGTCGACTTTAACATTGTCGTCTCTTGGACTGTTGATGCACTTATATCAATATCTCCATTTGTCGTTTCACATTCGATTGCATTTTTTACAATCATTGTTACAAGATCGATATCGCCACTAGTTGTGCCCACTCGAACATTATTGACTTCAAGATTATCAATGCCGATACCACCATTTACAGTATTAGCTTGTAAATCACCATTAACATTTAAGTTATTTAGTTTGATACGACCATTAGTGTTTTTAACTACAGCATTTTGACTAGCAGTAATAGCTGATAATTCAATATCTCCATTTGTCGTTTTTGTTTCAAGCCCTTTTAAACTGACCTCATTTGCATTGATATCTCCATTTTTAGTCGTTACCGAAATATCTGACATCAGTTCATCAGGAACAAGCACTTCAATTTTTCGGTGTATTGTGCCGATACTAAGCGGTCCAAAAACGATATTATTTTTACTATTCATCGAAATTTCTAAATTGGCACCTTCATTTACCACAAGTTTGTTATCCTCATTCTCCATAGCGATAATATGAATCTTCTGATCTGGAGATGGTTTCACTTCCACCGTTTCGTTTTCAACTTCGACAATTATATTATCAAATTTGTTTTCATATTGATAAGTATTAACTTCGTACTCAGCTTCGATACGCATTTGATTATCACCACTAAACACTCGCGTTATTCCTCCTAAAAGTAACCCCCATCCGATTAGGATTAATCCAATTTTCATACTTTTATCCATAATCATCCCTACTTTCTAATTAGTATTTGTTTTATCTTCTTAAATGGCCAAAGGTTGATTTGAATCCACTTTTTACCGGCCCATATTAAAGGTTTAAATAATACAATTGCTATTCCACTTGATACCAAACTCAATCCCATTAGTCCCATTGTTGTAAATATGCTCACCGATGTCAAACTATAAACCACTGCTCCAGCTGATACAACAGCTGTAACTAGTAGTGCAGCATATATCGCAACCACCATAACGGGGATCGTCCACAGTAGTGCGTACACTGTTATTAATACCGCTAGCATCAGCATCATCAATGTAAACCAAATTGGAAAACCTAAGATTAAAACCAACGCTAATAGTACATAATTGATTTTTTTTCCACTTGCTTTTTGACTAACTTTGTCCTTGACAATCGTTCCCAGTGAAATTTCCTCTTCAATAGTTGCTACTATTTGATCAATTGGTCCAAAACTATTGACGATATCGTCATCACTCATCTCATCTTCCAAACGATCTTCTATACTTTCTTCATAATAATTAATTACTTTAGTTATTTCTGACTGGGGTAAGTGTTGTAGTTCTATTTCTAATTCTTTCAAGAATTCGCGGCATTTATCTTTCATCTTCTTCCTCCTTAATTATCTCCATAATATCGATTACTTGCTGGAAGTCCTCGATAAACTCAGATATTTTATTATAACCTTTTGCTGTTATTTTAAAATATTTTCGCAAACGTCCATTATGTTCTACTGTATACACTTCTAAACATTCACTTGATTCTAATCTTTTTAAGATCGGATATAGGGTCGATTCTGATATTGGAATAATATCCGAAACATCCTTAACAATTTGATAACCATAGGAATCACCTCTAGTTAATATTTTAAGAACACATATATCCAATAGTCCTCGTTTTAACTGTACATCCATTATGCTCCTTCCAATGCTATACACCACATAGTATCTTAACTATACACATACTATACCACACATAGCATAGTATTGTCAAGGAATTGAAAATTTATTTTTATACTATTCTTTATAACAGCAATTGTGTATAATATAAATACTATAGATAGTAAAGGAGAAACATGATTAGTAACCAATGGTACGTAGTATTAGATTCAAAGCAATTAAAATCAGACAAACTCTTAGGAATAAAGCGCTTAAATAAGCAATTAGTCTTTTACCGAGAAAGTACTGGTCAAGTAGTTTGTATGGAAGACAAGTGTTCACACCGCGGAGTACAACTATCAATCGGAAGTTTAAATCACAACTGCGTTACTTGTCCATTTCATGGTTTTGAATTTAACAGTGACGGTGAATGTATTAAAATACCGGCAAACGGTAAAGACAGCCCTGTCTCAAAACGCTTTAATGTTAGAACTTATCCAACTCATGAAGCTGATGGTTTTATTTATATTTACAATGGCGAAAATCCCGATGAACTGCCAAAGTTTTTCACAAACTTGAGTGATGTAAGTTATAGTACTACGTACAATAACTGGAATACTCACTACTCACGATCAATTGAAAACCAACTGGATGTCGTGCATGTCCCATTTGTTCACAGTAAGACAATTGGTCGCGGTAATAAAACCTTGGTTAATGGTCCGGTGACAGAAATTGATGAAAAGAATATGACTATTTATGTATTTAATCAAGTAGATGAAGGACAAACGCCGCTTAAGGCCAGTGAGATGACTGACTATGACAATTACTTTAAGCTGAAGTTTATCTTCCCCAACTTATGGCAAAATAAAATAACTGATAAGTTGAGTATTGTTGCGGCTTTTGCACCAGTTGATGAGGAAAATACAGTAATCTATTTACGTACGTATCAATCATTTACTAATATCCCCCTTATCAAGCAACTAGCATTTGTGGCACTTAATGCTTACAATCTAAAAGTTTTAAACGAAGATAAGCGCGTTGTGATAACTCAAGAGCCAAGAAACACTCACTTAGATATAAAAGAAAATTTAATTCCAGGTGACGTTCCGATTGGGATGTACCGAAAAATGGTCAAGACTGCTAGTCAAGACCGTTCTGACAAAAACTAAATTTCAATATAAAAACACACAATCGATTCTTACTTACAAGAACTGATCGTGTGTTTATTTTATTATTATATTAATTATGAATCTTGAAGACAAAATTGTTTAAAGTTTTCAATATCATCCGAGCTTAATTCAAAAAATTCAGCTACAAATGAATCGAAGTCTCCGTATGTATCAACAATCGCTTGATAAAATGCTTCAAAGTATTCTTGTTTTACCGTAAGTAAATCTTCAAATCCACTATCATCAAGTTCTGGATATAGCATTTTAAACTTAGCTTTAGCATGTTCTACAAAGCGAGGATCTAACTCCAAGTAATGATTCAATTGAGCTTGGTAGTCAAAATCCAAGATATGCATTAGGACGATTGAGAATACACCAGTGCGGTCTTTCCCGGCGCTACAATGATATAAAACTGGACGTGGGTTTAAAACAATATCTCTTACTGCTCGATGTAAATACTCACATTCGGTAAAGCCATTTTGATAAAATGCCACCATGTCGCTCGTTTGAAAACTAAGTGCATTAGCATTCATCTGCTTCTCATTAACTTTCTTACCTAGCGGATAATATTCAACCTTAAGTTCGGTAAAGTTCGGTTCGCGCTCAATCTCTGAACTTGATCTAAAGTCAAACAACGTGATATCACCAAGACTGTTGATAAACTTTAAGTGCTCTTCAATTGGGCTAATATAGCCACTTCGCATCAATTTATTTACTTTAAGCGCTTTCCCTTCTTTATTTACATAACCTTCTGCTAATTGTTTGAAATTATAAATCATGAGCCACCTGCACTTCCGTTACAAATGTATCAATTTCAATTGGTTTACGGTGACGTAATTTGTAGAAGTATCTAATTCCGATAAACCAACAAATACCCATCATAATTGGTCCAAAAAAGTTGAAGAATTGTAATGTTTTTAAAGTTGTCATACTTTGCGCACTGACACCAATTGCTTGATCAAAGCCAGCAATAACTAAGAACAGTGATCCTAGACTTGCTCCGATTGCGTCACCAGCTTTGTTAAAGAATGTCATCAGCGAGAACGATGAAGCTTGATTTGCATGACCTGTTGTTTCTTTTGCGTAGTTAATACACTCTTGAGCATAAACGGGACGCAGAATACTTGGAATTACAAGTCCTAGTTGTGATATTACTAGAAATGGAATAATACTACTGCTACTAACACCTAGTAATAAGATTAAAAAGTTAGGTACTATTAAGCAAATACTAGCCAAGTAAATTAAATTTGTTTTACCAAAGCTTTTAATAAGTTTCGGCATCGCAATTGCCATTGGAATTATCGCAATCATTCCGACTAAACCGGCGATTGTTCCTAGTGTTGGCGCTCCATAGTATCCATCGTATACGTAGGCACTAATAACTGCTGATGCATTAACAAATAACTGTGATAAATAAATAATCATAATTGTTAATAAGTGTTTGTTTTTAAGGGTTTGACGTAAGATGTCAATTAGCTTGATATTATCGTGATGTTTAGGTACAACAACATTTTCCTTAACACAAATCATTGTTGCTAGCATTTGTGCAAATGCAAACACTCCGAATGACATTGCAAATGCCAGCCAGTTTATTGCATCGATACCATTTCTTAAATAGTAGGCAAATAAAATCAAACCAAAGAACATTCCGATCATTGAACCAACTGTTGACATACTAAAGATGTATTCTTGCTCTTCTTCATTTTCTGTCATAGTTGAAACAATCGAATATATAGGCACTTCACTAACTGTATATAGAATTGACCAAATAACGTAAATAGTTGATGCATATGCATACGTTGCAAAGGTCGCTTCAAAAGGACTAATAAAAATCAAGATTGTTACTAGCGGTAGTAAAACAGCAGTAATGTTAATATACGTCTTATATGAAGTTTTTCCTTTTTCAATTAGTGATCCAATTAAAGGATCATTTAAGGCATCAAACATTCTGGTTGTGAAAATTAATCCCGCAACAAAGACTGGACTCATTCCCAGTTTAGAAATATAAAATATCGTTGCATATGTTGTTACCAATACATAAAGTAGTTTCTCTGCTCCAATAAATGAACAAAAACCAAATAACTCTCTCTTTTTAAGTGTCTTCATAATTATTATTCCTCCTAAATTCAAACACATTATAGCGAGGTTTAGGTCTTAACAAAGTAAATGTTATTTTAAAGTTTTATGAAGAAAAAGTTAAGAAAATGCAAATGAATTATTAAGAAATTGTAAATTCAGCAAGTCGGCAAGTATATCGCTCACACAAACAAAAGCCGAATATCAAAGGATGATATTCGGATCTTTTATTTATATTTTCACTTTTTATGGTGCAGCTTAGATATCAAACTCATTTTATTTAGCAAGGTTATATTACTTATTAAGACTGATTACTCCACTTTGTAAGTCTTTAACTAGGATATCGATTTTAAGTTCAATAATTTTAGCAGTCAAATCAAAGATTTGTTGTGACATTCCACTAGGATCATCAATTCCAAAATCACAACGATACTTACTTGGTAAATATGGACACTCCACATTACAACCCATCGTCACAACAATGTCTAACTCTGGTAAAGTATCGATCAAATCACTTGTAAATGTCCCTTCAATATTGTACTGTCTTTTTAAAACATCAATTGCATCTGGCTTCGGTGCATCATACTTTTCCGTTCCCCCTGAGTATACCTCAAACATATCTCCATATTTATCCCGACATATTCCTTCGGCAATTATACTTCGACATGAATTGTGAACACAAATAAATCCAATTTTTAATTTATTCATTATTTTCTCCATTTTTTTTATTTATTAATTTAACTAGAAATAACATTAGCGGTACTTCAACTAACACCCCAACGGTACACACTAGTACAACTAAAGAGTCAATACCATATGTAGCAATCGCAACTACTACTGCCAGTTCAAAGAAATTACTAGTACTAATCAGGATTGCCGGAGCACTTATATCCTTTGGTAACTTGAACAGTTGCGTTAATTTTGTTGAGATAAAATACATTAAGAATGCTTGGATAATTAAGGGAATTGAAATCAAAGCGATATATATCGGATTTGATAAAATTGCCATGCCTTGATAACTAAAGATTAAGACTAACGTAAGCAGTAAACCAATCATCGTAAATTTATCAAACTTGGCAATAACCGTTCCGTATAAGTATTCTTCACCTTTACTCTTAATAACGAAATGTCTAACTAGCACACTCAACACTAACGGAATTAGTACAAAGATCACCGTTGATGCAATTAGTGTACTATAAGGAACTTCAATATCAGAAACACCTAGCAATAGACTGACCCAAGGAACAAACAAGATCAGAATGATCAAATCATTTGTCGCAGTTTGCACCACTGTATATGCTGGGTTTCCATTTGTTAATTTTGACCAGACAAAGACCATTGCCGTACATGGAGCTGTTCCTAAAATAATCGCTCCCGTGAAAAACTCAGCGCTGACATCAGCTGGTAATATCCCTGCATATATATAATAGAAGAACATACCAGCAATTAGGAACATTGTAATCGGCTGAAAGAACCAATTTGAAATCCAAGTGGAATATAAACCGTTTGGATTGTTTCTAATATTTTTAATGCTCTGAAAATCAATTTTCAATAGCATCGGAAAAATCATAAACCATAATAATATTGATGTAGGTAAATTTATCCCGGCAATTTGCAATGCATTTAAACTACTTGGTATTTGTGGTAGTACCAAACTTATAAAAACCCCAAGAACCATACATATCAAAACCCAGACACTGAGATTTTTCTCAAAGAAACTAATTTTATTTTCCATTTATCTCCTTACATTCACTTTTGGTTATAACAATATGTTCATTCTTCTCTTGAATGTATTCAAATAACTTTAGGTTATCTCTATAAAAAGACTCATCCAAAGAATAGTAATGCCAATTTTTTTCTTTGCGAATTTTTATGATTTTAGCATCTTTAAGAGCTCGCAGTTTATTTGAAAGTGTTGATTGTTTAAGACCTAGTTCTGCTTCTAAGTCACAAACACAAATTTCTTGATCAAGTAACAGCAAGATTATATGTAACTTGTCATTATCTTTTAAAATACTAAAAATATTCATCTATCCTCCACAACTCTACATTACATTTTCATGATATAGATACACAACTAGTATATCACAATTTTGTGATATAGGTTGATTTTAAAAAAAACTTTTATAAGACAATCTAAAAAGACTGAATCATAAAAGTATCGCGCACTAACATCAATTGTTACTCATATGCTAAATGCGATGGTAATAGCTGATATATTAACTTAGGTAATTGAACTATATAGTTTTCGTTTAGAAATAATAAAGATAACAAATAATATCAGTATATCAATTATTATATAAACTCGAAGCAGACTACTATCTACATATAATGGTGCCTCAAAATATTGGAAGCAATATAAAAGTGTACTCAAAAACGAGTACACTTAATGTTATTCAATTCTATAATGCCAACTTAATGTTACAGTACCGATAAAATAAAAATATCCGAAAAGGAGTTACACCATTCCGAATATCTATAAAATTATTTACAGAAACTATTTTCTAGTGTCTTAAAAAACCCTGTTATTTTAATATTTACTCAATTTCCGAGAGGATATTTTCCACATTAGGCTTCTTTTTTAATATAGTACGAACTCCGAGTTCACCGAATATAGCTGCTGTTCCAGGCAAAAGAGTGACAATAATTTTTAGTGATATTATAGTTGTACTATTTACTTTAGATAAATCATAGAAAAATAAAAAGTATCCTAATACCACTGTGTAGAATAAAGTAAGTAAAATAATTGCTATCATTTGTGATTCATGAACGATGATAATTTTTTTATTTTTCCGTAATCTTTTTACCTCTGCTTTTAAAGCCTCATAATCAAGTCTCTCTTGTTCAGTTCTTTGTCTCTCATCAATAAAATTTTGACGATCTTTATGAAATTTTCTTACTTCATCACTATGATTGTTTCTTTCTTTATTTAATATACCAGACAAACGATTAATTTCTTCGATTTTTTCACAGGACATACTGCATTTATCTTCAAACTTTTGTTGTACCTTTTTTAGTAGATTCTCTTCTTGATTGTGTGTAAGTCTTGCTATATTCGTAGATTCTGTATCATTAGATTTTTCACTTATTTTTAATGAAGTATCAGTATTTATATTCAAGTTTGTAGTTGCTGTTGACAATTTGTCTAATTCATGATCCGTAAAATCTAAAGTAATATTTTGAAAATCTGTTTCTATTACCTCATTTTTACTTTTGGGTTTCATTTATTAATCTTTCATATATTTCTTCAAAGTTCTCAACAAATATTTTGTGGTTTTCCTTCATTTCTTCAACTATATTATTGATTTCGCTTAATTGACGAATATTTGGACTAATTCCATCTGTGAATATTTTCTTTACTTGAATACATAAACAGCCATTAACATTAAAACGATCCGTTGTTGATACATCCAGATCTAACTGGTTTAGACTTCCTAAATGAGTTGATACAACTTCTAATAACTTAGCAGCCTCATAATCTTTAGATACTTCTACAGCAAACCTATTAAACTGTTTTGTCATCAATAATTTTTCAAATATTTGTTTTACTGTTTCACAGGGAATGTATTTTTCTACTTCACAAAAATAATCAATTCTATTTCCTAAAATTTGAATATCAAGCGACACATTATCTATCTCAATTGGTTCTGCACGAGTATTAACAATATTGTTTACAAAAGCACCATTTACAATACTTTGTTCTTCTTTGATTATATCCTTAACTAAATTTAATTCTTTCATTTTGTCTATTACTAATTCATTAAGAATATCGTGTGTCGGCTTTGCCAATGCTGTTATTCTATATCTCATTTTCCCACTCCTTAATTAATTCATTATTATGCATTAATCCTCTGTGAAATACTACATTATTTTTCCAAACTTGGCTTTTGTGGCTTTCGTCAACTAAAAACCAAACTTCCGAATATAAAAAATATCCCAAGTTTGCTTCTATATTCTTTTGCTCATCAACTGTCAATTCTCTAGTCTCATTTTGTAAATTAATATTTTTATATTTAATCCAAACTCTCTCATTTACAGGACCATATTTATATGCTGAAAAAGTTTCATTAAATGCAAGATTTCTATTTTTTAAATAATGATTCTTTTGATAAAAAAACAATAATTTTTGTAACTTTAGATTCGTAATTTCAATTCCTTTTTCATTACAATATGCAATAATCATTTCTGCGACGTTCATAATGTTCATATTGCTCCTCTTTATATACACATATATTTTACCACACGAAATCAAATTATAGTAATTAATAATAGGAAACCATACACTTTAAAATCCATTTACTACTCCCTTTAAATACAAACAACTTTAGATTTTTATCTAGTCCATCGCACCTGTCATTTTGGATTTTTTTAATTATTTACCACTTACACCATCATCTCCTAAATTTAAATACTCACTAACGTACAGTTTTTCAATTTTTATTTTAATCTCTCTTTTGGACAATCAATTGAATTCCCGTGCAGTGCTTGCACATCAGTACAAACACGTACATATCCAATATGCAAGCTTTCTTTCTTCATTTCTCCCTTTGTTGAAAATTATTTTACTGTGTTATAATATTTTGGTTAATAAATACAACTGACACAATAACCAACAAATGAAAGAAGCAGGAACCGATAAAGTAAACTAAACAAATAAAGTTCATATGAAATAAAAAGAACTCAATTATAATAATTTGCATTAATTTGTGGATTATAAACTAATCGGGTTCCTTCTTTGATAAAATAAACTTAATTGGAGAAAGCATGCGAAAGGCATTCACCAAACCAGAGCAACTAAAATTATTATAACATCCAAATATCACTTGCGTAGGAAATACTGTTGTAAAATTTGATAAAGAACTCCTTAATCTAATTGAAACGCAATGTTAAAGCCATACGGACATATGACATTTGTTTAAGTCTTACAGTATACCAACGATTGTGATTACAACACCGCGTATTAAGAACACATATACACGTTATGTTAGTAAGGCATGTTCGGTTAGGATTAATATGCCAAGAAAAAGTTCTACTTTAGAGGAAATTGACAAATTAATTAGATTAAAAGTAGTTAAAAAGGTTTCTCCTTCGACTATTACATATACTTCTGAGTTTAAGGTGAAAATTGCGTAGTGCAAGAAACTTACAACTGCTAGAGAGTTAATGATTGAAAATCAAGTTCCATTAGATATTATTGGAGAACGAAGATTTGAAACGAAAAAAAGGTAATGGAAGTTTGTCTAGTTAGCAATGCGGGCGTAAACCAAGTACAACATCTGCTAGTTATATTAATCTTACTGATGTAGAGAAGGTTAGACAATTAGAGAAACGCCTGCAAGAACGTGATGAATAGATTGACTTTCTAAAAAGTAATTGATGATGAAATATCTGCAAGATAAAGGATAAACACTGGTACGCAGCTATACACATAGCTTGCATTGATGGCGAGTATGTTCCAGACTATGTAAAAACGACTTAATACTCCTAGCACAAAGAAATGTACTGTTAGAAATGTCTTAGCTGATATCAAATACTTACAGGATGAACGCAATCAAAGTTTAGGATACTGTCAAGTAACGATACAAATAAATCGAACATATAAGAAATTGGGTTTACCAACTGTCAACACTAAACGTGTGCTAAGACTAATGCGCGAAAATGAGTTGCTAGCTATAATACGAATAAAGAATCCACATAGGTCAATTTGGAAAGTAACAAAGGAAGATAAAGTATCGTCGAATAAATTACAACGTGGATTTACAAGTGGACGAGATCTTCAAAAGATTATTACATACATATCTTATCTCCGTTGTAAATTTGGATTTGTATATTTATCTGCTGTTAAAGATTCAGTTACTCGTGAAATCGTTGATTATAACGTTAAAGATAATTTAGGACTTGATTTATCGTTAGATATCATAAGGTAACTAACTGAATTAGAACTAGCTGAAAATGTGATCATTCATTCAAATCAAGGAGTACATTATACGGCCAAGCGATATAGATAGTTGGTTGAAGAATTAGCAATATATCAATCAATGTCAAGAAGAGGAAATTGCTGGGATAATGCTCCAATGGAAAGTTTATTCGGGCACATGAAATAGGAAATTGACTTTATGCAATTCGAGACTATAGAAGATGTTATAAATGCTGTCAGAAAATACATGTTATATTACAACTATGAAAGACAAAAAATGTACATTAAAAAAGTGAACCAACATCACGTTAGTTCACTCTTTAGTTCTATAAGTTTTTCGATTATTACAATAGCCCTAGTCTAGTAATATTCCATTAGTTTCAATGCTTTTACATGCAAGTCTATTGAATTACATCTTTTCGATACCAACAATAAAAGCTCCTAATGGCTTAATTAAATTGTAGTTCCCGTAATCTTTTCATAACGTTTTTTTGATTTCATTTTCATATTTAATTATTATTCATTAATCAATGTTCATATACTCTACTACTATTTGCTCATAAGTAAAATCCAGTATATACATAATTAGTATGCCTAGATCTCTAGTTATATCTTTTTTCAGCAGCACGATGAAATGTAATAAGCAGACACTTTATGGGTGTCTGCTTTTCGTTTATATCCAAAATGATCTAGCACAATCTTAGGACTAATATATTTAGGCTTCAGATAATTGCGTTACTAATTGTTTTTCTGCTTTTTCCCAACTGTAATATCCATACAGGTCATTAATGAAAAATATTATAAAACAAAATACAAGTGAAATATATTGTATATCTTGTATAGATGCTAATCCCCAAATACAGATTAACACTATATCATTGGCTGCATAAGCAATCGCATAAAATTTACTTCGATACATCATAAGCATTGCTGCAAAAACACTTGTTGTAATTGATATAGTACTTAATACTATGCTGGCAGTATTGAAATACACTAAAATATAATACATTATAAATGTTGTTACTACAGCAGCTAATCCAACAATAGTTATAGTTTTCATTGATGTAATTTCTACATCTACACCGTCTTCTGCACAATTTTTACTCCATATTATCAGAGTAATTAATGCTGATGGTCCTGTCATAAATACATATGTAATAAATTCACCATAATACATATTATTAAATGAAATTATTCCATAAGCAATACAAAAAATCAATTGTAAAACTTGTCCAAGTAAATTCCGTTTTGCAATCCATATCAGTGCACTGACACCGATGCATGACGTTATAGTTAAAATCATATCAGTATCAGATATGAATAAGTTACTTAAAACAATAACAGTAATAGATGTGACCCAAAGAGCTAATTCTTTGAATGTTAATTTTGTTAACATATATCCCTTTCAAAATTTAATAAACAAACCTCCTTCTAAAAAGTTCGCACTTTAGAAAGAGGTTTACATATTAATTAAAATTTAATTATTATTAAAATTCAATTAATAGCTCCTCCACACTAGTGGGAGTACAAGTAGTATTATTTACTTATACCAGCTAGTTTGTCACCACACAAACCACTTCGGCTTCATACCCCTTTCTTTAAACTTCACAGTCATTGGTTAACTCAGTTTAAATACTCTTGATATCAAGCACCTCTATTCATATTTATTTTGCTTATATTATATAAACATTATATTAGTCTGTCAAGTAATTATTGGCAATTAATATTTTAAGATAAAATCTAATTTCCCCTATAAGATACTAGTCTAAATTAGGATCACATAAAAAATTATTTTAATGTTCTTCGACAGTTCATTTCCGAACACCTCTTATTGTTATCATTATTAGTAAATAGAATGATGTTATTTAGATGGTGTACTAAAATTTAGAAACAAAACAAGCAAGTTCCTTTAAAAACAGTAATGAAATATAGGTTGCAATATGGTGTTTTTTTGATAATTTGAATTATTATAGTTCAAATTAATAATATGTTTTATAATTATTTTTTCTATCCATTATAAGTGAATGCTATTTCGCATCCCTTTATAATAGGTTACATTAGATAAAGTAAATTTCAGTCCATGTTGACTTAATTATCCATCTGCTTTGCAATTATATAAAGTTCTGATTCTCTCTGATTCTCTTTGATTCTCTTTGATTCTCTCTGATTCTCTCTGATTCTCTCTGATTCTCTCTGATTCTCTCTGTTTCTCTCTGATTCTCTCTATTTCTCTCTGTTTCTCTCTGTTTCTCTCTGATTCTATGAGAGAATGTGATAAAAAATCAATATTACTTTTTAAAATGTAAATTAACCTTACCTTGTTTGGTTCTTGTAATTATATCCTCATCTAATAATTCAGAAATATATCTATATATTGTTTTTGGTGACAACTGTAATTGTTCCGCTATATCATTTACAGATATCCCATTACTATGAGTTATAACAAAAATAACTTGTTCTTTAATTGATGTACTACTCTCTATTTCACCTCTATTTTTATGACTATTAAATTTTAATGTTACTTTGAAGTAATTATCAGTAATATCAAAAATATTAATATCATAACATTCCTGCACCCTATCTATTCCTGATCCAATACTCTCAACAAACTTCAATTTATCAAAGATCTTCACAAGCTTAGCATTTCTAGCTACAGATTTTCCAGCATAAAATTCATCCTTTGTCATCCCTTGAGGTAAACCTCCATGAGAAGTTACTTCTAATCTGTCATTATACCAATCAACCTGAGGGTATCCAATAGTATAATCATTATGTACAATCGCATTTAATATAATCTCTCTTACGGAAATATCATCAACCTTAGAACGCTCAACACGTTTTCCAGATGTTATAATAATCTCTTTATCATTTAACACTTTAATTTTTTCTAGTAATAACCTCGCCGTTTCATACAATGGAATTTCACCAAATTGATTACTCTCTATAAGATCAGATTTAGTACTTGATAAATACTTATTAAACTTTATACTCGTAGAATTTTCATCTGCACAAAGTTCATATATTAATGTTTTATTTCCATCATTATCCAACAACCCTAAATTCATCAATGCAATTGGAGTTAATTTAACATCTTCTTTTTTTAATTGATGTTCAAGAAGTGTTATTTCAAATAACTGGTGACTAGCTTTTATAGAAGAAATATCTTTTTTATAGATTTTACTATATAAACTTTGTATTTTGTCTTTTGGCATCGATTTTGTCATTCCATTTTCACGATAAAACACCCCTTCTGGAACCATACCTTTTTTTGTATCATAATATGGACGCGATGCTCCATTTTTAACAGTTACATGCAAAATCATTTTATCACTTATCAACTTTTTCTCAACTCGTATTTCTTCATAATTATACTCACAAATTCTTGTAAAAAAAATATCCTGTAATGTACGCGTAATTTCATCTATTTTTGATTCATCAATACCTACAATAGTACCATCATCTTTTATACCAATTTCCAAACATCCACCATCTGTATTAAGAAATGCAATAACTGTCTTTACATACGTATCATGTAAATTTCTACTATACTCTCTTTTATATTCAGTATTATGATTCTCCATAGTTCTCCTATAATTTTTCTATTACAAATATTATAACATTAAAAAAACTTCTTAGTGAAATACACTGTGGAGTGCACTTCACTAAAAAGTTTCTTAGTTATTTAATGGTAGCTAATATCCATATTATTTAGCAACTATTAAATTTTTTAATTTTTAGATAGGGATCATATAGTTCCCTTTTCTTGTGCATAGTATAGCATGTTTTTTATTTTCGTGCGTAACTTTTTTACTTTTCCCTAAAAAATTTGATATAATATGTATGTAATATTATTGGACAAAATTACAAAAAGACCCCTGCGCTAACAGGGGTCTTTCTTACATTTATTGCTTTGGAGAGTAATAATATTGGACATTACCTAACTAAATAAATAGTAGAAGTAATCTGATGGTATAAAATACTAATATTACTACTTTAGTAGCAATATCAAGTTTTTCTTCCATTACTCTCCTAACAAATTGCTCCAAATGGGCATTTTGTTTTAAACATACTACTCTCCTTATGCTACACTTGACCTAAGTCAAGCATATATATTATAACATTATTTTTTATGTACTCCAATAACTTTGTAATACCAAATTGAATTTTGAGATTAAAACACCTACCTAATTGGTGTTTTTTTATTTCCATCAAGTTATAGTGATATTAAATATTCCTACTTCACCTACCTGAATATCTATTCTATTAAGCCTTTGCTCATTTGCTTTAATCTGTCTCCTATAGTTATTTAGTTTGTCCTCAAACTGAGTATATTCAATATTTTCATAGAGTAGTGCTTTTACCAATGATGTAACTCTTTCTTCTATTGAACATAGCCCCTTGTCATTAATATCAAACTTGTTTTGGATCAAGAACTTATCAATCGTTCTTTCTTCGATATATGGTAGTCCCCGCAAATAGTAGTACTTATAGATATTATCACGCTTAAGCTTTGTTTGATGTTTGGCCAATCGCCCATTAATGTATACTTTATTTCGATATTTATAATCATGCTTGGAAAAGCAATTTTTGAATCCTCTATTTTGCAGTTGATTAAAGTCATCATTAGTTAGAATTGGATCTACAATCTTAAATCGTTCTCCAGCAAATTCAACATATCCCCAATAAAGATTTTTTACAAGTAATTTTGTTACGTTCGACTTTGCTATTTTATAATCATATTTAGTTAAAGCAATTCTTGTTATTTCATATTCCGTTTTTAGTTCATAGGCATATTTATAGAACAAATCTTTAATCATTTTCACTTCATGTTCAACTATGTGCAGTTTCATTTCTTTATCTTTACGGTAACCAAATGGTACTTTACCACCAAATGGATACTTACCATCTATCGCCATTTGTTTGATAGCAGCACTTGTCTTATATGATATCTCATTTGAATATGACTCATTAACGACTGCCTTCATTGAAAAAGCCATTTTCTCTGATGGCGCTTCAAACTGAACTATTCCACTGGATAAATCAACTACGCGTATATTTTTTTCAACACATTTATTCATAAACTCCAGTGAATCAATTGTATTACGATGTAATCGATCAGTATGGACCGCAATAATAACTTTTGCTTCACCACTATCTATTAAGCTTAAGACTTCCTGCATTCCTTCTCTATGAATACTTGTACCACTTTTTCCATTATCAATAACATAAATAATCTTACCACTAATTTGATTATTTTTAACATACTCTCTTATTAGTCTTTCTTGACTCTTTACAGAGTTATTATCTTTTTGTCTTTCAGAACTAACCCTGATGTAGCCCACAATCACTCTATTTATACTCTCATTCATATTCTCTCCCTTTGAGGAACAAACCTAATTTGGCAAAAAAAAATCATATAATCCCAAATTTAGAATTATACGATTTTAATTAATTTTGATAGATACTACAAAACAAAAAAGACTAACATTTGTTAGTCAGTGAAAATTCGGAGTTTCCTCTCTTTTTTTACTATATTATTGTATAACTAATTTTGGAGGAAATCAAGTTAATTTTCTCAAAAATTTACTTTAGTATGATTTGATTAATTTTTTTTGCAATTTCCAAATTAACACCATCTAATATCTCAAGAGCCACCAAATCACTATAACCTATATTCCCCTTAGCAAACTCAACTAATTTTTTATTTCCAGTACCGAAACTTAAGTTATTTTCAATGTCATTCTTTAAAATGCTATTCTGTAGTAATAACTCCATAATCTCATTTGGTATTTTGTTTTTCTCTTGAAATTCTTTTATTCTTTTATTCATCTAGTTCCTTTCAAATTACTTCTTTTTATTTTTTCTATAAAGATGTTGATATTTTGTTGTATGTTGTCTGGAAGCGTGTACATTTCATCGATTAACACAACTATTTCCATTAATAACTCATCACTCGATTTGTGTTGCAGATAATCTATTTCCAATAAAATGCGATTTTCTCTCTGATCTATTTCAATTACATTTTCGTAATATGTAAGAAATACTTTTTTTAATCCTAGCGTTTCCAACTGCGCATATACCTTATCTAATTTTCTATTTATTATATTTTCGTTTAACATTAAATCCTTTCTAAGTGCATTTTAATTTAGGATTCATTTCGAATCCTCACGTTTAAATTTTTTTATAGTACATTTTATTTATAACGACATTAAAAAAAACTAACAAAAAGTTAGTCTTGAGAACATATATTATATTTTAGTTTTAATACTGTAAAGACATTACATATTAACTTTAACAATACAAAGAATTCTATGTGATTTTTTTATTTGTATTTCTCAAAGCTTTAGTTATATCTTCAACTGTACTATTGTACTTTCTTATAACTTGCTTTGCATAGTCTGTATATCCTTGAACTATATCATCCATACTACTAAAATTATATTTTTCCATATCTTCTTGATAGCCGTATTTCCCTTGACTTGAAAAGGGACTGTAAGGAATATATCCATTTCTAATAAATACTGCTTCAGCAATTACACGTGCAGTTCTTCCATTACCATCAACAAATGGATGTACACTTACTATCTCGTTATGAATAATTATATATTTTGCAAATATCTCTGCTTCAGTTCCTTCTTCGAGTTTATTTATGTTTTTCTCAATACATTTCATATCTTTTACTACATCAGATTTATCACTGAAACAAATTACACCTGAATTTTTAGTAGTAATATAATTATTAGCACTTTTCCATCTACCAGATACATTATACAAGTTATTTTTTAAAATGTTATTTCCAAGCATCCTATGAACTCTTAAAATATTAGTTAATTTAAACTCAACTGTTCCGTACTCATCGTATACTTTTTTCAAGTTAATTATCTCATTTATGTTATCTTGTGTTTGGCCAACTATATCATCTTGTTCATTCAAAACTATTTTAGTAAACTCGTCTATCGTTGTTGTATTACCTTCAGTCACACTAGATCTATATGACCTAACCCAATTGAATGTATTCGTTTCTCTTTTATCTATTTTTTTTAATTTAATATTACTTTTTTTATACAGCAAGCAAAGTTCATCAAATACGATTTTATATTGCAAATCATTTAACTTTTTACTATATTTCATCAATATCTCCTTAAAAAAATAAAACCACTTAAAAGTGGTTTACATAATTACCTTATTATTTCGCTAATAAATACATTTTATACATATGTCGCCTGTATATGGCTATGTAATAATTATGACCATTACATATTAAATATGAATACATATGTCGCCTGTATTTGGCTACGTATGGATTTGTACATTTATATTATAGCAAATGCACAATTAATATGTCTTTTATTTACATAATTGTAACTTATAAACTGAAGTGAACGCTACACGATCTGTCCATGTTTCATTTATAAGTCAATAAAAGTATTTTTCTAACACTTGAATATCACATTGTCTGATAATAGAAATCATACAATGTAGTTAATTATTATTTGCTTTTAAATTATCAATACTTTTTGTATGATATTTTCTTTGAAACAACAGCTTCAAATGTCCCCTTGTCTTTAAATTTTCCTGGATATAAACCTGAGTGTTCCGCATTTATCTTACTTGCCAAATCACATAGTTACTTAATCAAACTATTCAATTTTCTACCTTTGATTGTTTTAGTCGTTCTTTTAGTTTTTGCGGACTTTCAGATAATTTTGCTTTCTTATCAACCTTATATGCACCTCTGTCATATTTTTCTAAATTAGAAAAAGCTTGCAATCTGACATGAATATTATTTTTCTTTATTTCATTGCTTTCTTTTCTTTTTTGCATGAGTCCTCCTTGGATATATTATAACAGGTTATATACTTCTGAACTTAATATGTATAATTTTTGACTGAAGGTTCATTTTGAGCCTTCACTATTTTTTGACTGAAGGTCCATTTTGAGCCCTTGCTAATTTTGACTGAAGGTTCATTTTGAGCCTTCACTATTTTTTGACTGAAGGTTCATTTTGAGCCTTCACTAATTTTTGACTGAAGGTCCATTTTGAGCCCTTGCTAATTTTGACTGAAGGTTCATTTTGAGCTTTCACTAATTTTTGTACCTGATGTTCATTTTATCCCTTCTTTCTTTTTCAATATCTATTAACAATAGGTACTTGTTTTTCTCGGCTAACCCTTTAATATTTGAATGTACTAAATACAGAAGTATTAGAACCACTGTTATGAATATAATTCCAGATAACAACAATACAATCTTGAAAATTTGTAAGTCACTTCCAGAGCTTACATCCGTAGTACTAAACAGTGCGATTACATACGTTTTAAAATATCCTGTATATGCTAGGAGGGAATTCGTTATTAATGCTGTCACTGTACATATAATAAAGAAATTAGTCATATTCTTCATATACTCAATTTTTGATTTGAGGTCAAAATATTCTGCCATAAGTTGCTCACCTGAATATCCTTGGATTATCTCTTTTATTCTTTGGTATTCTAATAGCTTTCTCTTGTCATTTTCGCTCTTTGAGAAATAGTATAGTATATTTTTTATTTTTTTCATAAATATCCTTCTTTAAAACGATATTTACACTGTATTATAAATTATCATCTTTTTGATTTTTTTGTCGTACTCACTTAATTAACTCTTTATATTTAATTTGTCAAAGGTTCATTTTGAACCTTTGCTAATTTTTGACTGAAGGTTCATTTTGGACCTTCACCACTTTTTTACTTAAGACCGTTCTTTACGACTTACTATTCTCTTACTATTGCTATACTGTTTGATTGAATTACAATTTCCTTTCCGACCCTCTGTAAAGAGAATGTTGTTTCGTATTGATAATGAAATTTTTCTAAACTGTTTATCAATGAATTCATTCCATCAACTACATAATAATCATCAATTTTCAAGTATATCTCAACTAAGGATTGTTCATTTAAGAAAGTTGACTTAAGTAAGTTGTTAGAAATCTCCAAGCCCAGGTATTTATAGTTAGCAATCAAGCAATTATCAACTGGAACAAGGCATTCTCCTTTTTTTCTTGCATGTTCTTTTAGCAGTTCCATAATCAAAGACAAATCTCTTCCTGATATAGGAATGATTGGTGCTCTTTTTCTCAATGCTCTTTTTTCACATTCTATTTCATTCTCAAGTTTATCTAAAATCATAGAAAGTTCTAACACTATTGCCTCAAATATATT
This sequence comes from Mollicutes bacterium LVI A0039, assembly GCA_033103385.1. Taxonomy (GTDB): domain Bacteria; phylum Bacillota_I; class Bacilli_A; order UBA3375; family UBA3375; genus LVI-A0039. The sequence continues at coordinate 1,576,039 of CP136953.1, read as the reverse complement.
ATTAACTTCCAAGTCATATTCTTTGCTATTATACATAACTTTATAATTTAAATATGATCGTTTATATTTTAACTCCGCTAAATCAAACGATTTTCCCCATTCTACAATAGCATTACCCGATTCCATTAATCCCATTGAAGTTATCGAATGATTCCCGCTCTGATTAACTATAAACCCTAATTCCTTTAAATAATAGTTAGTTGAATTTCCTACATCAGTTTTAAAGCCTTCATTTGCTATTACAGGAAAAATCCTTTTTGTTCTTTCATCATCCCATGGACAAGTCATTACCACCTCGGTACTCATAGAGTACACATTTCCTCTTTCTAATTTATACGTATTACTCTGTGAAAATACAAAATGAAATACATTCCCCTTATTTGGATAATCATCTAAAATATTTCCATTCATATAATACTCGTAAACTAAATTTTGAAGAAACATGGTTTTTAGGAACATTTTCCTTAACTTAATAATTGTATGCTTCTTATCCTCTTTAGATGTATGTGTAACGTAATCAATAATTTTATTAAAATACTTTTCTTCTGCCTCTTGGCTATTTATTTTTTCTGCTTTTAATTTTTGATGTTCAACTTTAAAATAGTCAAGTTCATTTTGTAATTCGTTAAGACTAGCTTCATATTCTAAGTGTGTTTTTTTGTTTAGAAACTTCATATGACTCCTTTCACTAATTATATCATTAATACTTTAAGGGCAAATAAAATCCTCCTCAGTTCATTTTCTATTGAATATTTAGCGCAAGATTCATATATCTTATCAATTAATATTCTATATAGCTGTTGTTCATTTACTGCCATAGATATGTTAAATAAATCATCTCTACTTACATGTAAGTCTACTTCTTTGCAAGTTTTTTGATATCTAGTTGATAAAAAATCATGACATGCCTTCGAACGTTCCGCTATTTCACTACTTATTACACGATCATGATACGAAATTACCATATTAATCTCATTATACGCATTTGTACAGTTGCATAAAATATTTAACGCTGCACTCATATTATCATTAACATTTACTTTATTCATTTTTCTCCTAAAAAATATCAGACTCTATTTGTCTGATTTTCAATTTATTTTTGTACTTGAGGTTCATTTTAAGCCTTCACTTATTTTTCAATGAAGGCTCATTTTGAGCCTTCGCTAATTTTTGACTGAAGGTTCATTTTGAGCCTTCGCTAATTTTTGACTGAAGGTTCATTTTGAGCCTTCAATTAAAGTTACCTTATTATTTTTAAACAGTCATCAAACATATCGTAATTAACCATAATATTGCCATTTTCCATTAAACAGTCATCAAACATATCGTAATTAACCATAATATTGCCATTTTCCATATTATCATGAGTTAAGTATTTCGCAAGTTCATACACACCACTTAACTTCGAACATTCGCTTACCATAAGATATACATCCATGAAATTTTTTTCCACTTCACTCATGAATAAGTCATTTGACACTTCTATTTTGTTCGTACTATCAGTTAATATTCGTATGTTTGTCCCTTTAAACTCTAACAGGTTACTCTTTACAATAAAATCAAGTAGAAATCTTAGATCATAATATTTGATATATCCGGAAAAGTTCTTGCTTTTACTTACTTCAATTTGCTCATTTTTAGCATTATCTAACAATATCGATAATTCAAATATTAACACTTCGAATATTGTATTACATTTAACATCAAAGATTTTGTCCTCATGTATGATATGATAATTTAATCCTTTTCTTTTATATTTTATATTCTTTAAATCCGTTTTGATTTTGTTTTCATAACGAAAATACCCTGTTTCTAAAACTCCACCTGCTGTTAAGGAGTGGTTTCCAGTACCAGCAATAAATAAATCAAACTGCTCCAAATACACAACAGCTTCATGCGAGTTAGGATTGAATACAAATCCTTCTTTTATTATTTTTCCAGGCATTTTCCATAAACTCAGTTTGTTCCAAGGCCAAGTTATCACAACATCATCTTCTAAATATATCCTTTTAAGTTCTGCGGTTTTTTCATAATTTGAAATTTCGATAATAAATTTAAATAAAGAATCTTCATTAGGGTAATCATTTCTATCTTCTGTCTCAAAATATCTATACCTTAAATTTTCTATAAATAGTGACTTTATACACATTTTGCGCAACTTGTGTATAAGTTGAACACGAACTTCTTTATCACACATCTCTACCATTTGAATAATATCTACATAGAATGATTCACTTTTTTTCAATAGTTCATTTGATTGTAAGTTATCCATTAATCTAACATTCTTTAGTTTCAAGTCAATTATTTCTTTATTTAAATCTTCTATAAATCCATATGCAGGTAGACCATCATTCATATATTCAAGGTTTTCTTCAAGAGATTGTACATATTCCCTTTTATAAAGTTTCCACTTCATCATTATTTTACCCCCAAATTATTATCAATTGTAGCAACACATTTATATTATATAACTTTTTTTTGCTTATACTATTTGTTTTGAACATCCATATAAATTCTTCAATTGCTTTTTTATAGGCATATTGAACATCAAAATCTAACGATATAAAGCATTTTAATGAAATTTCTAACTCATGATGTTCCATTTCCCCTTGTTGTAAAATCTTCACAGCTCTTTCACATCGATTCTTTATTTCTTTTACACTGACTGTATCACACAACTCAAGTACCATATTATCACATTTCATTGCAGATCTACAGTTACATAACAAGTCAAAGGCAATGTTTAAATTTTCTAATTCTAGTTTCGTACATTTCATTATATCTCCTAAAATTATCAGACAATATTTGCCTGACTTTCAATTTATTTTATTTTTGACTGAAGGTTCATTTTGAGCCTTCACTTATTTTGGGCTAAAGAGTCAATTTCCTTTATTTATTAAGTCCGAATTCATTTTCAATAATATAGGTATTATCACTTCATAATTATACACAGCACTTTCAGAAGTGTCATATTCTTCATCTGCAAATGGATCCATTAATTTTTTTACTTGATAGTTTGCTATTCCTCTGGAAACATTTATTATACTTGCTTCCGTGAAATCCACTCCTGTTACAGATTTAAATAGTAACGAATAGTTTCTTGCATTTTCATAATAATATTCTTTGCCTGATTTAATATTCACTTTCATATTACTTTTCCTTTCACGAAAAAAAAATAGACAGTTGATGTCTAAGTTTTTTTCAATTATTTGTTTTACACTGAAGGTTCATTTTGAGTCTTCACTAATTTTTGACTGAAGGTTCATTTTGAGCCTTCGCTAATTTTTGACTGAAGGTTCATTTTGAGCCTTCGCTAATTTTTGACTGAAGGTTCATTTTGAGCCTTCGCTAATTTTTGTACTCGAGGTTCATTTTGAGCCTTCGCTAATTTTTGTACTCGAGGTTCATTTTGAGCCTTCGCTAATTTTTGTACTCGAGGTTCATTTTGAGCCTTCGCTAATTTTTGACTGAAGGTTCATTTTGAGCCTTCGCTAATTTTTGACTGAAGGTTCATTTTGAGCTTTCGCTAATTTTTGACTGAAGGTTCATTTTGAGCCTTCGCTAATTTTTGTACTCGAGGTTCATTTTGAGCCTTCGCTAATTTTTGTACTCGAGGTTCATTTTGAGCCTTCGCTAATTTTTGTACTCGAGGTTCATTTTGAGCCTTCGCTAATTTTTGACTGAAGGTTCATTTTGAGCCTTCGCTAATTTTTGTACTCGAGGTTCATTTTGAGCCTTCGCTAATTTTTGTACTCGAGGTTCATTTTGAGCCTTCGCTAATTTTTGTACTCGAGGTTCATTTTGAGCCTTCGCTAATTTTTGTACTCGAGGTTCATTTTGAGTCCTCAGTACTTTTGGGACTAAAGAGTCAATTCCCCTTATTTATTAAGTACGAATTCATTTTCAATAATATAGGTATTATCACTTCATAATTATACACAGCACTTTCAGAAGTATCATATTCTTCATCTACAAATGGATCCATTAATTTTTTTACTTGATAGTTTGCTATTCCTCTTGAAATATTTATTATACTCGCTCCCGTGAAATCCACTCCTGTTACAGATTTAAATAGTAACGAATAGTTTCTTGCATTTTCATAATAATATTCTTTGCCTGATTTAATATTCACTTTCATATTACTTTTCCTTTCACGAAAAAAAATAGACAGTTTATGTCTAAGTTTTTTCAATTATTTATTATTTAAATTAGTCAATAAAGCACTAATTATACTTTTCTATTAAATATGTATAAAATCTAATTATTTTTTTTTGCTATATGAAAAAATATACTTAAAGTAGCTGTTGTAGCTAATGGGATGATATAGTTAACAACAAATACATTTTCAATTGTCATATCAGCTGTTAATGTTAGTCCAATTTTAACAAACACTATCCATACAGCTGAAAATATCAAAATACGTTCAAAACGGTTGAGTTTAACCAGTGAAGAAAAGTATTTAACAAGTTCCCATAATGTATATTGTCTTCTATCGTGATGAGAACTTTCATGAAAACTTAATTTTTCCTGTATTTCTTTTTCTACTATATCAGCAAAATGGGTTTCAAGTGAAATTTCTTTTTGTTTTATTTCTACTATTGATATCATTACGGCGAGATTATTTAATCTGATTTTCAAATTCTCTCTATAAGCAATTTCTTTCATTAGTTCAATAAAACCTTTTTTTATACTATCTATAGACGGAACATTTGACCCTTCCAAATTATCAAAGACTTTATCAAAATTCGCTATTTCATTATCCGGCATAACTGATTTTATTTGTTTTCCTTCAGTTTGTAACTTATAATGCTCGTATAGGTGTACCAATCCTATCTCAACTGAATCCAACTCTTCCGGATTACACTCTCCTATATATGTTGAAAAAGCATCCAACTCAGTAACTTGATCTACCTCATGACTAATAAATTCATATGCAGATTTTATTTCAGTCAATTTATCACACTTAATTTTTTTTAGTGTATCAACAAACTTTTTTACATTATTGCACTCCAATTAAACCCCCAAAGCAAATTCCATAATACTGGCATTACTTATATACCGCTCATTCTTTTCTATAGCTTCAGCCCAAGGAGCTTCCCTATGTGACTGCTCTACTAGTTTCCAAACGTTTTGTCTAAAATACATCTCAATTTTATCTTTTAAAATACTGTCTAAAATATTATCAGAAATTACTGTTCCTATTAACACTTTAGATATGGTTTTTCTATTATACAACCTATAATATCTCCAAACATCGTATTGAACTGGACCATAGGTCCACGCTTGGAATTCTTCTGGAAATAATAATTTAGAAGTTTCTTTTATATATTCTACTTGCATAAAATATAGTAATTTTTGCAATTGAAGGTTCGTTATATTATGGTTATTTTTACTTGCATAATTTATTATAGTAGCTGATATATCTTCTGCTGTATAGATTGATGTTTTCATACTTTCTCCTTGTACAAATAGTTTCATAATAGATTTTATCATAAATTTAACTCCCTTATCTTATTTTTGACTGAAGGTTCATTTTGAGCCTTCGCTAATTTTTGACTGAAGGTTCATTTTGAGCCTTCGCTAATTTTTGACTGAAGGTTCATTTTGAGCCTTCGCTAATTTTTGTACTCGAGGTTCATTTTGAGCCTTCGCTAATTTTTGACTGAAGGTTCATTTTGAGCCTTCGCTAATTTTTGACTGAAGGTTCATTTTGAGCCTTCGCTAATTTTTGTACTCGAGGTTCATTTTGAGCCTTCGCTTATTTTTGTACTCGAGGTTCATTTTGAGCCTTCGCTTATTTTTGTACTCGAGGTTCATTTTAACATAATATATTTTATGTGAGCAATTCAATAGTCTAAGAATATTCAAAGACTAGTAATTCTGGGATACACCATACATACTTGTCTTTTTCAGTATATTATTTGCTCAAATCTCCAGGTGTTTTCAACCAATTACTTTCAGGTTTCATTACCAGTCTTGCATTGCAATAGGCCATATCATTTGTCAATATAGTATTTATTCTATAACTATCTTCATTAAGTTCAACTGCTAGTGGAATTATAATGTCGTCTCCCAACTTGAGCGGAAGTAAATACATTACTTCTTTATTGTAATATTGAGGTACTGCCAGTCTATTATTGCGCAAAATTCGCTTTTGTAATACCGTTTTAGCCCCTTCTAAAATTGTTATTAAAGTTTCTTTAGGTAATGATTGGAATAGTTTTGGAATCCTTTCATACCCATCTTCAACTATATGTCGTGTATTTCCATGTATTGTCAATGTAGGATCAAAATATAAGTCTTGTGGCGAATCTTTAAAATAGTTTACATGTGTTGGTAGTTTACCTCTCACATTATGTGGAATTTCATGATGTGATTCTTCCAAAAATGTTGTAAAAAACCACTTTGGTAATCTATTGTTTGATTCATGGAACTTATTCGGCTCGAAAAACATGAATATTTCTTCTCCCATCGTAGTTATTAATCCCGTATTAAAAATAGCATGTGTTTCCGTTTCTAATACTCCTCCTTCTTCCAAGGCCTTTGTAAAAGTGTGGTGTATATATTGATAAAGAACTCCAAATTCACATCTATCAGGTTTATTAATCCAGTTTGGATTCTCGTATCTCCAATTTTCTGGTTCCGCCAACTTAGCAAGATAAGCTAACTTTTTTAAATATACATCATCTGTTCCAATATACGCAAAAGTTAAGAGAGGAGGGTGCTCATCCATTTTATTAAATCCATTATCATATTTACTCATAAAACTCCTTTTACCATATTATAGAATTGTAGGACTAAGTTATCTTAGCCCTACAGTTTAGTCTATTTTTTTTTTGTTTTGTTTTTATTTGCATTCCTAATTTTATATAATATATTTATATAACACAATTATACATCATTGGCATATCGTTGTCAACCATATTTTGGATTAATCGCATGTGACTCATATTGAAACTTCGCCTATTCTTTACTGAGGTTTCATTTTGAGCCTTAACTAATTTTTGTACTCGAGGTTCATTTTGAGCCTTCGCTAATTTTTGTACTCGAGGTTCATTTTGAGCCTTCGCTAATTTTTGTACTCGAGGTTCATTTTGAGCCTTCGCTAATTTTTGTACTCGAGGTTCATTTTGAGCCTTCGCTAATTTTTGTACTCGAGGTTCATTTTGAGCCTTCGCTTATTTTTGTACTCGAGGTTCATTTTGAGCCTTCGCTTATTTTTGTACTCGAGGTTCATTTTGAGCCTTCGCTTATTTTTGTACTCGAGGTTCATTTTGAGCCTTCGCTTATTTTTGTACTCGAGGTTCATTTTGAGCCTTCGCTAATTTTTGTACTCGAGGTTCATTTTGAGCCTTCGCTAATTTTTGTACTCGAGGTTCATTTTGAGCCTTCGCTAATTTTTGTACTCGAGGTTCATTTTGAGCCTTCGCTAATTTTTGTACTCGAGGTTCATTTTGAGCCCTTGCACATTCTTTTCATTATTAGTAAATAGAGTAATGTTATTTAGTTGTTATTCCAAAATTTAGAAACAATACAAGCAAGTGCTTTTTAAAGATTAGTAAGGTAATTTATTTATAGAGGTTGGAATATGGTGTTTTTGATAGTATCCTAATTTTTTACACCCCCGATTCTTCAATGGTTAGCAGTATCTTTAGGTGAAATCCGAAGGGAAATTCATTTCCTCGGAGTTACCTTCGGAGTTACCTTCGGAGTTACCTTCGGATTTCACCCTAAATAAACACAAAACTTATTGAATTTTCTTGTACAATTTATTCAAATTTCCTGAAGTTGACTTTAAGTCTAAATTCAAAATGTTATCATCATTTTTCATATGGTTTGCTATCTGTGGAAGTGAAGTAAAAAGAATTTCCACATTATGATTCAACACTTTACTGGTCTTGAATATTATATTATTCATCTTATTATCGTCGTCAGAAATGAATAACAATCTTATACTTTGTATGTTGTAATATTCAATAGCTTCCAGTCTAGTAATGTATTTACTTATATTCGAATATTGGTCTACTAACTTACGCATTAGATCATCCTCTTTAGCATAAGAACGTTCCATTTCAACAAAATACAGTATGTTGGATTTGTTGATTTCTAAAACAAAACCTGCGTCAGGGCGTATACTTATTTTCTTATCTGATATTGATAATTCTTGTTCGCTTAACATTTTCACAACACGTATATTGTTATCTTCAAAGGATAAATTTGCTTCATCAAAATGTACTAATCCGTTAGCTAGTGATATCTGATGATTAATGTAGTGATCATGAAAATTATGTATTTTTGAATTATGTGCAAGATTAAAACTTAGAAACTCTTGAGCATTTCCTCCATTTATAAATACTTTTCTAGCTACGGTTCCTTCCGTTTTTGATGTTAGCTCATACATAGTTGCCGTATCTAAATAACCGTGTCTATCCAACTGTATCAGTCTTTGGTAACAATAGCTTTTACTTCTATGACAATAAATATGAGTATGAATAAACTTGACATCAAGATACTTAAATATACTTAAATAATAAAATAGTTTTTTATCTCTTTGATTTATTATTGGTACACTTTCTAAATTCATCTAGTCTCCTTTCTATAAAAATAAATCGCCACTTAGTATTTTAGATCCACATATCTGTGGTTCGAATTTTAATTGTTTATTTGACTTGAATCTTGGATAGTACTTAATCATATTAGCGATTAAATCATCTCTAAGCTCATCATTTCTTCTTAGGATGTTTTCCTTAAGTATCTTGTCAATTTTCTTTGAGGGGTCACTATATGGCATTATTTTACCCTCTTTATACCTGTAAGGTGGTTTACACTTTATTAGCGTTTTAACAACCTCATTTTTTTCATTTTCGGTAACTAAATATGCACTCATTTTTGGCATGCCTATTATGTGTTCAACTGGTAGTGAAATTATCTTGTGAGCACTTTTCGCTCCATCTTCACCTTGTTGAAGAATTATCTTTGTCGACATATTACCAACTACAGCTTTTAATAACGATTCTTTTAATTGCTGCAAGTATTGTGTGAATAACCACAGGTGTAGTCCACGTGAACGTGTCTTAGCAATTATTTTTTCAAATATATCTATTTGCACATCGTGTGCTTCATCCACAATTAAGAAGTGAGAATGCGCACCTTCATTACGTTTCATTGCATATAGGTAATATTTAAGAGATACATACCCTACTATCATTTCTATTTCTTGTTGAGAAAAACCATCAAGATTAAAAATGACAATATATCCTTTTTCAAACCACTCTTCAATTTCAAGCGAGCTATTAGTTGTGAAGATACGTTTCTTCTTCTCATCACTAACAAATGGAGCAATTCGATTTAGTATCGGTGAAATTTGCTCAGGTTTAAAACTTGGATCTGCAAATGAAGAAATGTATCCTCTAACGGATGGGCCATGTATTGATACAACTCTCTCGTATATTTCACTACAATATTCTTCATCTTCAAATAGTCTTTGAATATCAGCAATTGTATGCTCTTCAGAATCTCGTAGTAACATATTAACTGCATGAGTTATATAACGCTCTAATTGGACACCTGAAGATTTGAATACCTGTTTGAAATAATTGATAAGTTCTGTCGTATCCATATCCTTATCAAGAATGTTAATTCCAAAATTACAATCTTCATGATTTAAATCGATATACCTTACACGCTCCATAAAGGCCGATTTAGAGGCAATCTTTCCATCTGCGACTAATTTATCAATTGCATTCATAACGCCCGTACACGCCCCGAATTTGGGGTCAAAAAGGGTAAATCCCATTGTATCGTTTCCTTCAACCTTATTTTCTATTATACTAAGTATCATTTCTTCTAAAACTGAAGATTTACCCGCTCCTGTTGTTCCAGTACAAATAAGATGTCTTCTAAGTGTCTCTAACGGTATTCGAACTTCCCTTTTAGGTTGCAAGATGTGAGAACTATATCCAGCACTTATTCCTTTATCGAGTTCATCATCAATCAAGTATCTAGTATAAATATCCGCTTGGGGAATTTTCTTCATATTGTATGGAATGAAGGTAAAGTTAAGCATTTCTTCTAAACTTACCTTCATATCATGTCGACTACGACTTGAATTTAGTACATGCAACTTAATATTTCTACCATGATTAGACACCTCTTTAGATGTGTTTTGCTGTATTGTCGAGCAAAGTGACTTTACAGCATTTGGTGTTGCTCCATCAAGCCCATGAACTTTTAAATCGATTATAAACTCATCTAAGTAATTTATATATAATAACACTTGAATTTGTGTATTTGGTTGCATTGCCGTTAGTATGTACCTGACTATATCTTTATCGAATGACTGAAGGTGATACTCACGAGAGTGTTCGTACTTAGTTATCGAGTTACAATAGATCAACTCATCATCGTATTTATAATCCCATTCGATTACATCTGCAACATCATCTGTAAACATTGTTTGTAAAAAAGATAACAACAATGGTTTCGTATCTTTGAATTTAGTGTCGAAGTAAAATTCTAATTCATAATCTTTATTACACTTTACTATATAGGATATTTCATTGTGAGCTTTAAAGTTTCTATCAACAAACGAATGTGAAAACAAACTTTTACAAGATTTATAAAACATTTCAAAGTCAGTAGTCAGCGTTTTATATCCATCTTTAAATAATATTCTATACATTCATCTCCTTTCTGAAAATGGCATAAAAAAAGATAGATCCATTTGTCTACCTTTTCATTACTATTTTGCTTTTTTTATTTCTATTTTTAAATTATCATATGTAAGTATTCTCTTACCTGCTTGAAATTGATTCAAAAGAAATGTATTAATCTCCTCATTAAAGTTTTCTGGAGCATAGTTAATACCACCATTCAATGAGAAAATTATTTCAGCACCTTCTTTAGTTAATCTATAGGTATCTAATTCTTTAATCTTTGGATTAACTGTATACACTCTCTGATTTATGTACAGTAAACACACATCTTTACCATTTAAATTGGTCGTTAAACTTAGTTTTTTTCCATATAATTTTGGTGCAATAAGTCCATGTGACATTAATTGCATAATCGAAAAATCAATCGGCACTTCGTTAAATACTATGTTGGCATTCACATAGTTGCTTAATAAAAATGGATATGATCCAATCGTTCCGTTTATCATATCAAGTGCAACAAAGGATTGGAGATTAATTAATGCATTTATTTCATCTATAGACATCTCAGTAATGATTCTTAAAGTTCGAGTTGATATACTTCTTTTATTTTCAGTATTTTTCAGTTCTCTTACTAATACTTGTGAAAAAACTATTCTTTGCTCTTCTGTATAAGCGTATCTTGCAAAATTAAAAAACTCAAAGTCAAAAGATTCATCCAAGTTCTCAATACTAATCTCTTCATTTAAAGAACTTAACGCCTCTTTTGTAACAGTTAAAACATTATCTAGCATACGCTTCTCATGTTTTAATGCTCTACTCTCCTCACTTTGTTTAATTTTCCTATCTTCTTCATCAACTGCTGTAATATACAAGTTTCCTTCAATATACTCAACAACAAATGGAGTTCCACTTTCACCAACTATTTTGAGTTTTTTCTTGTCTCCAATAAAATCGTTATACACTTTACCAATTCCACTTGATGTTGCATTTAATAACGATGTTACTGATGGTACATCTAATTTAAAGTTAATATTCATAATATCCCCTATCAAAATTAGTGTATCATATGTAGTTGTTAATTTCAACATATATTCCTTCATTCTACTCCTATTCTAATTTAGCATAAAAAAAAGATAGACTAAATTGTCTACCCTTAAGTTTATGTTCCAAAGCCGTAATACTTTTTACTTTGGAATTATCAGACAATACCTTTAATCTGGTGTTCAATTTTCATTGAGTCTGTCTACCTTCCAGAGGTGCACTTATTCCTATAATTTAGTTATTTACCAAAAGCAATTGCTTAATCGGAAGTTCGCCTAGTGCTAGCTATACTCCATCTTAATCTTATTGTACTATAATCTCATTATACTTTGGACTTTTTTTATTAATTCATTATCAACGGCGAACGAAATATTCGAACGTTTAGTATTAAACCTTGATAATTCACTGCTAATCTTTTTTATGTTCTTTTGATAGAATAGATACTCAATTTCTTCTAATACAATTATTTGATCTATTATTTTTTCATTAACTAGTACGAATGATTTGGTATAGTCCAAATACTTATTTGAAACTTTGTTTTTAAAGCAATACTTATGTTTGCAATTGCTTCGTAAAGGTACCAGGTACTTTTCAGTACTTAACTCAATTACAATGGCATAACCTCGCCATTCTTTTTGTTCGAATTCTTTATCTATTTTGCATGCTTCTTGTACAAATGATTTCTTTAGTTTTACAAACTTCACGATATCACTCTAAACTTATTAAGTTCGAACTCTTCTTCGCTATCCATAATAAAATCGACCTTCTGAGAATCTTCAAATGTTTCACCTTTGAAAATTATATACTGCTCTTCATCTACCTCAACTGTAGTATTAGTCTTTTTCAAGTTAACATGTTTTACCATTTCAACTGGTACTATTGTGAAATAATAGTTTCCTGCCATTATCGCTATCTTAAGCATGTCTCTCCTTAGTAAACTTTTAATTATTCATTTGTCTTTGCATTTTAAATAACTCACCTTGAATTGAACTATAGTTATGCTCAGGTATGCTTCTACCATCATAGCCTGCCTCAATATAATTGTCATTATATTTATAGCCCAAACTCTCCATTAGTTGTTTTGCCTGTTTCTTTTCAATGCCAACTAAAGCATATGTAATATTATCTTCTGTAAATTCCATTCCAGTTACCTTTTCAAATTTTGAAGCAAATTCTTCAACACTAGGTTTTTTCATTATTATCTCCTTCTAATAAATGGTTCAGATTATATTTTTAGTAATCGTTTTTAATTATAAACTCATAAATTGCTATTACGAATTCATAGTCAAGTACCACTTCTTTTTTTGTTGTAAAATACCCTATTCCATTTAATATTTCACCAACACCATCATTTGAGTGTTCTCTTGTGTTGTACTTACCATTCACCACATCATATCCAACGATACCTTTACTATCTTTATACTGATCTAACTTTCTTCCATACTCTTCTAGTTCTTCTTGTGTTGTAGGCGTCATAATTGCAGTTCCTAAGCCACCTTGTTTCATAAAAAAACTTAATCTTACATTACTCATATTTCCTCCATTATTTTTGAATATATTTTATAAATTCTTTTTCACGTTCTAGATTCCCTGTACCACCAAGAAGAACATCAAAGTACCCTCGAGTATCCATGAGTACAGCTCTATCTCTTTCTACATCATATTGGGGGCAAGCCTTTTGTAGACTTGTCTTATATTTTTGTTCTAAAAACTTATCAATATCAGTTCTTATTCGCATTGACAGTTCTATTTCAATTGTGTTGTTACCTTTATGTTGGTTTACAACCCATAATTCATCATGTATGTTGTACATATTAGTAACCCCTTATCTTCTTTATTTGCCAACAACTACAGTCGACAAGATATTGGCCATCTTTTAGTCGTTCATACTCTTCTTCTTCAGAATCCATTACATCACGTTGTTCATGTTTAACTAGTCTTAAGGTATTTATATCCAGCACTGCTAATCCACAACCATGATAGCCCACTTCATCTAATTTTGAATTAAATAATTTAGAATGTTCTTTCATAAATTTATCTCGCTCATCATCACTTTTAAATGTGAAAACGGTGTCTTGAAGCCCAATCCACTCTCCATCTAAAATTTTTCTTCTAAGCGCTTCTCTTTCCTTTTCGGAAGCAAAACATTTCATATTCATCCTCTCTTATTGACATGGCACTGTATTGCCATTTATTGTTATTGTGCAGTCCTCAGTTGGACTTTTTGGTTCTTCAATAGTATTCCCTTGATTTGAGGGATTACTTGTATTAGTTGTATTCCCTTGATTTGAGGGATTAGATTCATTATGCTCTTCTACATTATTGATTGAATCCGTATTATTTGGTGGTATATACTCTTGAGTATGCTCTCTTTTACCAATTAAAATTATTTTATCAATCGGTTCTTTAATGATGGTTTCTTCATATATCTCTTTACTAAGTACCTCACCTTCAAACTTTTTAACTTCGTAAGTTCTTTTTAGCGTACCATTTTTACCAGCACGCTTCACCTTTTGTTCTCCAACATCCATATTTAAGTCATTTTCGTTCAAAGTTTTATATTTGATACTGACTTCTTCAGTTTCAAATGTTATTTCAATTTTTTTAACTTCAACAATATCATCATGCTTCAGCTCAATTATATCTACATCACTCGCTGCAATATATTTATCGTTTAATAATATATAATCAGTAGATTCAATTATAATATTATGGACTTTTAATGCTTCACCTACCGTTGAGTTTGACTTCACCTCAATAGTTGTAGTATCTGAATTAATAATCATGTGTATATCAATTGTTTCTAAACTAATTTGTTGGAATACTAAAACGCTTACTATAAGTATAAATACTAGTGTTACGATAGTACCTTGCTTCTTATATTTTTCAAACTGTATATTCTTTTGTTCTATTTGGTTTAAATAATCATTCATTATTCATCAACCTCGAATCCTGATATCCACCAACTGTTGGAAAAGAGAAGATTCTTCTTGGATCTACTCTTTTGCTTTGATGTTCACCAACTGTAGGTATTGGACTCATATTTGGGGCTACCTCCAAGTGCAAATGCTTACCCGTTGAGTAACCCGTTGTTCCTTGCAGACCAATAACAGTATTAGCATCCACTTTATCTCCTACCTTTACGTTTATAGTACTTAAATGGAAATATGATGTAGAAATATAGCTACTTCCACTTTTATGCAAGATGTAGACACAGTTACCACGACCATCTATGTTATTTTCTATTGAATACACTGTACCATTTGACATCGAATATACATTTTCATTTCCAGTGTCTTCAACATCTAAGTCGATCCCATTGTGCATTTCAGCAAATCCAAAAGGAAAGTATATTCCATAATCAGCTGTAGTGTATATGCCTTCCATTGGAAGATAAAAGTCACCTGATTCAATATCGATGTCAATTGATATATTACCTGAAGTATTAGAGTCTTCTGTACTTCCGCTTCCAGCCATTAGCATAAACGGTACTAAAGTTAATATGATAAGTAATGATATATATGTGTATATTTTAATTATTGTCTTCATCATCTAACTCATCATCTAACTCATCACTTGAATTATTGTCTTCATCATCTAACTCATCGTTTAGATCATCTTCATTATAAAAGTCATCATCCTCATTATGAAAGTCATCATCTTCATTATCGAAGTCAAAATATAAGTTATCAAAATTGTTATAGTCATCATCTGAATCGTAATCATTATCTTCATCATCTGAATCGTAATCAATCTCAACGAGTTCATGATCATCTAATCTTTCATTAGATTCAATAGTTTCATTATCATTGTCTACTTCTATATCACGCTCATTTAACCCTTCTTCATTTTCTACTTCTACTTCTCCAGTTCCATTAGTTTCATTATTCGGTTCTTCATTTGTAGTTGATGATGGAGATTCAGTTTCACTTTCTATTTTATTTATCTTTAAAGTTTCACTAGCAATTTTCTTTATCTCCATTAGTTCTGGTTTTATTACATTATACATATCAGAAGTTGACTTTCTACCAAGTGCTACATTTGGTACATTTTTCAGTAAATCTAATATAATACGTATGAAGTGGTCTTTCATGCTCCATACGAAATAAAATAAAATAAGGATTACAATGTCCGTTATTATTAGAAAACCTAAGTTTAATCCCGACATTATATTAGTCATAATAAGTATGGTTTTAAGCAAAAATGAAAATGTAAATTTTAATATTATGAATGTGACTAAAAACTGAGATCTGTTAAGTAGAAATGAACTGATATACCCATCTTCTACTTTAAAAACTAAAAGTAACAAAGGTATCCAAATTAAATTCCATGTTATTGTCTCCACAATTGATGTTAACACAAGTAAAATCAGTGGTATAGACATTACAATCGTAGTCAAAATAGAATGGATAGTCCATAGAAAGGTGACAATTAATTGTCCAATTGCACTTGCAATATTAATGGACAAAAATTCACTCTTGTAAATATCCTTTTCATCTTTTAAGGCTTTTTCATTTCCATTTAAAACACCTTCAACTCTTGTTTTTGCTTTGTCACTCGGGATATTATCTCTCTCTTGCAATTCCTCCAAAGAGACAGCACCAAAGTTTTTTATCATAAAACCATTAAATGCAACTGCATTAAAAATATCTTCCTTAATTTGTATTTCTGCATTCTTTGTATCTTCTGTAAAAACACCACTTGTAATACTACTTGTAATTTGTCTAGAATATTTATTTAACTCAGGCCTTATCTCAGTATATGATAGCGGTATGATACCTATTAACAGAAGTGTTAAACAGATAAGCTTTAGATATTCTAATGGTGCACGACCTTGCTTAATCATAATGAAGGCATTTCTAATTAGCATAATAAGAGCAAAGGATCCAAATAAAACCATACCACTTCCAGTCAGCGTTTCTATTTGCAATACACTTTCGTTGACAAACACGAGTAAATAATCTACTAGTGTTACTAAGGCATTATTTTGCCAGATAGAAGTTAAAAACATAATTACTGTTGTTGCCAAAAAGTTGATTATACCTAGTAAGTCAGAAAATAGTGTTAACACAGTTGTTACCAAATTATCTACTGAATCCATTTTAAAAAGTTCATCATCAACACCACTTGCAAATGGTACTAAATGAGACTCTAAATAGTACTTGTAATAATATTCTTTCTTTTCGGAAGCTTTAACTTCATCATTGTTGCTTAAGAAACCACTTGCAATAGTTTGAGAAAAATTATTACTTTCCCCCTCAGTTGCATAATTGTATTCCAGTTGTGCTTCGGTACATGACATATCATCAGTTTTTACACCTTTAGCATTTAATTCTTCAATTAGTATATTACACTCATCTGCAGATAGGCTTGAAGCCTGATAACTTGTCGGCAACATAAATAGCATTGTTAACAATATAAATATCTTAAGTTTCAATTTCAATTTTATCATCTCCTATGTTTTTAACATGAGTATCAAACATTTTTTCAAACATCGGTACAAAACTTGCTTTAATTTTACTTTTACGATTATTTGTATCGATTAGTAAAAAATTATACTTTTGACTTTCTTTAATTCCTTCTTGATTATTAGTTGTTTGCAAAAAAGATACCTGCCTTGGTTCTAAATTAAACTCACGAACAACTAGATCAAATTCGCTGGGTGATTCTAGTTTTCCAACATACCATGTACCGGTATTGTTTTTTGTCGCTTCAGTTATACCTGAGGGGTTTTGCAAGGCATATCTAAAGAGTGCCCCAAAGGAGCGGGCAATTCTTGATATTTCATTCTCTAAATAACTTCCTGTTTGTTCTTTTAAGTATTCTACTTCTTCCAGTGTGATTTCAGATGGAGTATCTCGAGGTATTGAACGTAAGAAATTTTTCGCAAACATATTGACATGCATATATACAAATTTAAACAGCTCTTTCTTGATAGTAACATTTCCACTACTATCATCAATTGAGGATAGTATGATAATTGTTAAATCACTATCATACGATATTTTTGGTGTTAGTTCATTACCATAAAATAGATTTGCATAAGGTAAGTTTTCAAATGCTCGTAATATTTCGATAAGTTTTGATGTGAAACCATCTCCGTTGTTTAGTAGTTCAATGTATCTTAGATATCCTGTCATCGACAAACTATTAGAACTATTAATATATGATTCTAATGTTGTATTTACCTTTGGCAAATCAAAGTCATGTAATGATTCACTAAGTTTGAATAGCAGTTTAATAAAATCAATAATATTTATAATTGAACTAGATTTGTCATTTACATCAAACAAATCCATTAGTCCTTTATACTTGAGATTTTCTCCTATTACAAGTTCTGTATATTTGTCTATCATTTGTTCACCTAAAAAGAAGTTTTCACGGTCTCCTTTTGGGTCGATGACTAATGCTTTAGCTTTATTAACAATCACATTTTGTAACATGTGACTATTAAGTAGTTGAGACTTACCACTTCCTGAAGACCCACAGTATGCGGTTGTTCCTTGCGTTTTTGCGGAATCACCACGAAGCGAAGCGTATTCATCAATTAATACTGGTATATTTGATGGTACTTCATAACATGCAATCTTGGAAGTATTTAAATCAGGCATTCCTATTTTACTTCCACTAAGAAGTGATAACTTCTGAACAAAGCCAGTACCAAATGAATGTATGTTTTCTCCAAACGAAAGATTCCCTATTTGAAAGTTTCTAAGCATTTGTTCTTGTTTACCAAGACATGATATTGTTTCAACATTAAAAGCTCTAAGTTGCTTCTTTAACTTCTCATATCGTTTAAAAATTATCTCTTTTGAGGAATTTGTTGCAAGTCTAAAGTTAAATTGCATTTCGATTAGGGCTGAGTCGTTACGCTGCATTTCACGTTGGGCCATTTGGGCTATAGCTTTCTTTTCATTATATTCATATAAACCTTCATTATCTTGTGTATCGCGCTTATACTTCTTGTTCTTTGACTTAAAGTTGTTTTTGTGACGCCTCATCTCTTTCTCGAGCTGAATGTTATTTAAGTTAACATCGAACTTAATAACAATATCAATTGGAAACTGATATTCTTTAATCATCTCCATTAATTTCGTAGGTTCCTTATAATTGTCAGGAAATTTAGATATTTGAAAATATAAGGAATTCACTTTTCGCTTTTCGCCAGTATCTGTAACTTCAGATACTGAAGTTATACTTGTTGTTGAATATTCGAAAATGTAATCATCAGTTACTTTGCGATGATTAAATTGCATGTAATTACATAGTTCTATTGTTTCGTTTGCTGGAACTATATCTATTTCTTTAACTATCGATACTAGTTCTTTTAAATATAATTTACTTAAACTACGTAACGCCTTTTTACGCCCCGAAGTAATTTCCATTGGTTTTTTTGTCGAAAAACGGGTTTTTTTACCTTGTTTTACATTAGTCTCATTAAGTATTAAATAAGTTTGATATTCTTGCAAATTCTTAGTCTTAAGTAGTTCATTTAGTTCACTAGCATATCTTTTTTGAATTATTGATGACCTATCATAGTAATTTGCTACAAAAGCAGAAGGAGAACTTCTTCTAGGCACTATAACAAGTTCTCCTTTCATTCCTAATTTAGTAATTATTTCAACTATTAGTTTGTTTGCTAATCGCTTTGCTTCTGGAGTTCCTAATTTTGTATTATAGGTTGGCAGTTTATAAAGATAACTAGCTCCTGTAGGGTGAACTAAAATATTATCGGATATCAAATCATACATCTAGCCTCCTAAAGTGATTGTAATTAATCAGTGAACAACTAATTACCTCACTTTTTATAATAACTACATTTTGCTCAAACCAACATATTGTTTGTATTCCTTCCTTATATTTAAACTTTAAATATTGCTTGTATAAATAGGAGTTATTTTCACTATCCACATCGCTTAAAAACATTACTAAACCTACATAAGATACTATTGCAGGTGCAAGCGCTAGAAAGTCGATTATAAAGTAACAGATAACAAAAACAACAGAGGCAGGGATAATTGCCAAAAAGAAGTTTAGTTCTCCTCTAACCTCTACATTTATAAATGGAATTACTGTTCTATCTTTATGTGTTACTACTTTGGTGTAGTTCATATATCATCCTTTCTATTAGAATGAGCCATTTAAAAATTCTAATATAAGTTTTATTATTTTTAGTCCGATGGCGATAACTTGATCAACTATGTTTCCTATAGTTGATAAACCAGAATCAGAACATATAAAACCTATCAGACCCATAATTAACAATCCTATTAATACTTCATCCCATATACCACGAGGCCCTTTACTTGCGTACTCTTGCTTACCTCTTACAGCAATGTGCCATAGTTGCCATACACCTACAACAAAACCTACAATTTTTAGTAGCCAATTTATAAAGGCAATACTTACAAATGCTTCCATTATTTCTCCTTAGTATTCTATTTTTTGTATTATTTTTGAATCACTATTGTATGTGATTTCAACATCGTGTTTTTCACGATATATTTCTTCTTGTTCCTCATTCAAATACACATAGTCTATTCGAATGAACACAGCTATTAAGTTCTCACTTGTGATTCCTGAGTCTATCATTTCGAGCGAACTTATATCATATGATGTATTATCTGCAATCATTGGTGCCTGTTCATAGAAAATTGTTGCGTTATTTAAATTTAAACTACTAAAATAACTCTCAACAAATTTCTTAGCACTTGCTTTCTCAACATCAGTTAAATTTTTTGCTGTCTTTAGATCTACTTCTTTTCTATACGGTTCTTTTTCAATTGCTTGAGAAATAACCAGCTCATTTACAACTACTAAATCGTTGTTTAAAATAACATCAGCTGTTACCTTTTCACTATTAAGTTCAAACGTACAGTCGACAACGTTCAAATCTCCATAACTGATGTTATTAATCGTAATATTGTCTACTATCATTTCTTCAGAATCAAAATATTCACGAATATATAGTATTGCTGTATTTTCAATAAGTACATCTCTATTAACGACTGTATCGTTATCGTTAGTGGCCAAATAACTCAGTCCGCCACTTACACCAAGAAAAAGGAAAATCACCTTAAAAACGTATAGCATTTGACCTCTACGTAGTTTTTTTCGTTGACTTTCCACTTGTTCTTGTAGGGTCTTACTTTTTCTTTTAAACATAGTCCCTCTCTAAAATACTTGGTGCACTAAAACATTACCATTTGATAATTTGATTTTAGTCGCATTCTTATATTCTTCTGCCTCTTTTTTACTAACCTCATCAAATGCACCGCAAATCTCTATTACATCAACATCTTCAACTTTTCGAATCCTTCTAAATTTAACAATCGCTTCGTATGCGACATCTGTATAATAGTTTCCTCTATCTAAATCTTCAAATTTTTTTTTTAGTTGCTTACCATTTATCATAATGCTCTCCTTTTCTAATTAATCTTTTATTTATATTTTGTTACTAATTCATTGATCCTAATGCTAATGCTACTTGTAGCTCACTTTGACAATTTAGTTGCTCTATATATTCAAGGTATATTGGGTTTTGACTCATTCCTAACTTTTCACAAACTTTTGCAGTTCTTAAAAAATTATTTAATTTACCTTTATATTCAATATTACTTTTCTCACAATCTATTGCTATCAAAATCAGTAGTTCAAGATCGTTTTCAACTATCTCAACTTTATTCCCACCTATACATTTACATGAGTCTGTTTTTAGAATAGAATCAAAAATTTTGTTTGTCATACGCCCGATATTGTTGGGGTCTTTGGGGTTTAAAGAAAAATAGCCATTCACCATGTTGTGAATGACCTCTCTTAATTCTTTATCTGTCAAATGCAGCTTGCTCATAATTACTCAATTCTTTCCAAGTATCCATTTTTGTTTGATACTTGAATTGTTCCAAATTCCGAATGAATATCATTTGTAAGGTTGATTACGTATACATCGGGAATTGATTTCTTGATTTGATAAACTTCATCTTCCCATTCTTCCATATACTTTGATACATGTAAACATGATAATAATTCACCATATGGAGTTGTTGTATAGATAACATGATATACCAAACATGAGAAATCTTGTTCAAACTTACTAATCATTTTTTTATATTTATCTGGTAGAAACCCACTCACCCCTGCAATTGATATTTTATATTCTTGATTGTTCTCAAACAATTTAATTGTGTTTTTATCAAGATTAAGAAGTTTCATTCGCTTTACTGCTTCATCAATTTTTACTTTTTTTTCCATATAATCCTTTCAATGCTATTTTTATTTGACTATTAAAAATGGAATTATAATATATAGACCTGTTGCAATTATTTTTTCAATTATTTCATTTTGAATGATTGGAATACAAATATGTATGTCAAATCTTCCTAGTACTTTAAATGGTCTTAATCCCATCGGGGTGAGAATATCCCCAATTATGTGTGATATACATCCTATCGCAATATATGTACTTACTTGCTCATTTGTATTTGTAAGCAAGATGTATGTAATTAGTGCAAACCATACTGTGTGTGTAAATCCACGATGTTTAAATAATTTTGCAACAATTGGTACTTTAGAGCCAAACTGACTTCCTGCATGGTCTATATCAGGTACTAAACCACCAAATGTGGAGCAACCAACTAATAATCCATAGTTTAATAAATCTAAAGGTTGACCTAGTATATTGCAAACTACGAGATTTGTTGCTATTGCCATTGGTACATGTGTTGTTCCCTTCACATTGCCTCCTTTCAACAAAAAAAGGCAAGACATTATGCCTTACCTTGTTTGAGTATATTATTAAATGCATTATTAACTAAATTAGTGATTTTCTCATTTTTAGAAAATACTTGCTACCAATTATAATGATTAATAATGATGTTGCTCCTATAATTAATAGACTATTGAATGAGATTGAACCAGTCACACTAAGTTCAATTGGCTGATTAGAAAATTCTAGTTCAATCATTGCTCCATCTTCTGTTACTTCAAACGGAATAAGTGTGCTGTTTACTACATAACCGTTTGGTGCTTTAATTTCTCTTAGCGCATATGATCCAAACTCAACATCTGCTAATTTTAAGGTACCATCAAATCCAGTTTTGAAGTTGTCTCCAAGAGCGTTATAGTTAACGTATTCTTCTTTATCATCAAGCTTAAGTAACTCAAATTCGGCTCCTGATAGTTTTTCACCAGTCTTACTATCCACCTTTGTTAAGGTAATATCACTTTTAATGATTGAATTATCAAATAATAGTTCGATTGTGGCTCCATCTTCGGTTACTTCAAATGGAATTAGTGTACTATTTACTACATACCCGTTTGGTGCTTTAATTTCTCTTAATGCATAACTACCGAAATGAACACCAGTCAAGTCTATAGTACCTTCAGTACCTGTCACAAAATTTTCTCCAAGTGCGTTATAGTTTACATACTCTTCATTTTCTGTAAGTATTAGCAGTTCAAACTCTGCTCCTGATAGTTTTTCACCTGTTTTACTATCCACCTTAGTTAAGGTGATGTTGCTAGTAATCGGAGTATTTACTACATCAAATACTTGTACCTCTTGATAGTTATCTTCACCTACTGTAAAATGATACTCAGTTTCATCTATATTGTAACCAGTTGGTGCTTTAGTTTCTTTAAAGTAGTAGTTATCAAATGATAGTAGGGGTGATGTTGCATTACCATTTTCATCAGTTGTTAATACTGCAACTATTTCATCTTCATATAAGATATCATCTACTTCAGTTGAACATTCACTATCAATTTCCGAGTCTAATTCGCTATTAACATCTAATTCAGTTTCATTAAATGTTCTCTTGTATATAGTATATTCAGCATTTTGTAAAAGGACCAGTTCATCATTTAAGTTACCTAATTCATTTCCGGTTTTAGTAATCTTAATTTGACCTAACTTTTCAATGTTTTCAATTGCAACACCATTATTAAGTTTTACAATTTCACCATTTTCAGTAATTTTAAAGGCAAATGCATTATCATTAAGATAGTAATTATCTAGTCCTTTAGATTCTCTAGCTAAATAATCTCCATATTTCAAGTCTTTAGATATGGCAACACCATTTTCATTTGTTGTGATTGTTTCGATAATGTTATCTTCAGTATCTTCTTCTTCATCTAAAATACCATTTGCATTTACATCGTTGTATATGTTGAATTCTACATCTTTCAGAACTTGTTGGCAGTCTTTGATTTGATTCGGTCTTGGTAGTGATTTGCCACATTCTTTGCTTCCGACTTTTAGCAGCTCTACTTGACCTCTGATAATACTATTATTAATATCTAATTTGTATGTAATTACATTTTTATCTTGAGTGTGTTCAATATCTTTACTAATTGGATACACCGTTTCATCAAGTACATATCCTTCTGGAGCCTTAGTTTCAAACACCAAATAACTTTTTCCAACATCTAATTTAGTAAATTTTGCTTTTCCATTAGAGTCAGTTACAACAGTCTGTGTTGTTGATGGGAATGCTACAGCAAATAGTTCATCTAATAAGTCTAAAGTTCCATTTGCTTCTACATCTTCAATTGCTTTAAATTCAGCGCCCGATAAAGAACTAAAAGTATCATCTCCGTTTAGGAAAGATTCACCTTTCTTAGTTAATTCTATCTCGGCTACAATCTTGTGATTAAGTACAACATCTCCACCAAATGATGGTTCAGTGAAGTTTGATAATGTAACTACTTCACCATTTTTTCGAATTTGAAATTTTTGTTCATAGTCAACATAGTAGTCTTTAACAGCTTTAGTTTCTACAGCTTTATAGTTACCGTAATCTAAGTCATTTGTTGTTAATTGACCCTTGTTATCCGTTAAGTACGTTCCAACAAAAGTCTCATAACTTCCATCAAAGTTTGTGTCTTGATAAAACTTGAACTCTACATTTTTAAGAGATTCAAATGTATCATCTAAGTCTTGACCTATTTTTTGTAGCTTTGCTTTACCTTTTATTTTTTCATCAACTATTGTTACACTAGTTGTTTTTCCTGTAGTAATTGTTACATCTTTATCTACTGCTATTAAATAGCCAGTTGGCGCTCCAATTTCACGAAGTAAGTACTCTCCAATTAGTAGGTCTAAAAATTTAAGTTCTCCGTTTGAATCTGTAGTCCCTGTTCTTACGACTTGCCCTTTTGAATCAAGAAGTTCAAATTTTGCACCAGCAAGAGCAACTATATTATTACTTAAGTTGTCTAGTTCTTTACCAGTCTTAATAATTTTAAGACTACCTAAAGCTGGTTCAATTTCTATATTCATAGACATCGGAAGTGGATCTGCACTACCTTGGAAAACATCTTGTCCTCCGTCGTAGTACTTATTACTACCAACGTTATATGGTGTATAAGAAGGAACTATTGCTTTTTTAGTAGCATTGTGATTATTAGTAGATATAGTTACACTATTTCCACTTTTAGAAATAGTATAGTCACCGTATGTACTTCCTAGTTCTGCTAACTTATAGTTAGCAACATTGTTCGTGTCAGTAAGTGTTATAGTATATTTTGTTCCATTCCACTTAAGTTTATGAGTAGGCGCATTGTTTGTAGTTGTTCCCATAAAAGATGGTAAATTGAAGTGGTTGTTAACTAAATTTTTGATTACATCTAGTTCTGTTTGGAGACTTGTTCCACCATCAAGATTATATTTAGAAGGTTCAATTGCTTTCCAAATACGCAATTGTGTTGCCCAAAGGTAGTCTTTATTCCCTGTTTCTTGATATTTTGAAATACCGTATGCACTTATATATTCAATTTGATCTTGAACTAAATATGGTAGTGATGAAAAGTAGCTTCCAGATTCCGATTGGTCATAAGCGATACCGTCTATATTCTTTAGCGCCTCTATACAAAATACAATATCGCCATTAACGCGGAAATACATTAGTTGACCGAATCGGCTTGAAAAATCATCAACCATTAATGTTTGGTGAGGATACTTTTCAACATTATATGAAGCTCTTGTTTGCTTAAGCAATTCCTCTTTTGTTACGATTAATGTTTCATGTTTTTCATTATCGATAAGCGAGTTATACTCATCAACATTATCTACAAATATTGTTTCAGCAGATTTCACTTCGCTTGATTCTTCTATTTCTGAAAGATCATCAGATTTTATTTCACTTACTACTTCACTTGTAACGGTTGTTGCACTTAAACTAGCATATAAACTAGTATATGGCGAGAATATACTCAGCACCATTACCATTAGCATTATAATACTGCTTAACTTTTTTACTTTTAAATTCATTTACTTCCTTTCATTATTTCAATTCACGAAAAAAGATAGACTTAATTGTCTACCTTTTAACTTTATTTATATTCTTGATATGTTTTAGTCAATATAAAAACCATTATTGTTATTTATATTCTTGATATGTTTTAGTCAATATAAAAACCATTATTGTTCCCTGTGTTATCTCCATCAAAGATATTGATACGATAACTTCCATCACCACATGGTACACCTTGATATCCTCTTCCTGTAGATTCTCCATATGCGATTAACTCTTCATTACTAGAGAACTCACATCTTTGACTAATGGTTGAAGCATTATTTGGTCCCGAGTTTGATGTGTTAGCTGATGATGTATTGGTATTAATATTGGGACTGCTATTATAATTGCCTTCAGTATAACCTCCACTTTGGTTATATATGGTTGCTTGAGCCTGTTGCTTCTCGGCTTCTGTTTGCTCTTTAGCAATTCTATCTTTTACTTTCTTACTTAAAGAATCAAACTGTTTATTTACATCTGTGAACTTAGTTTTGATTAATTCAAGTTCATCTATTGTATATGTAGTATCTTTATTAAACTTAACATCCTTGTATGATTTTACATGTTTATCTAGTTCTGTCTGTTCACCACTTGTTAAAGCTAATTTTGATATACCTTTTTGATGTTCTTGAATTTTTTTCTCTAAATCATTAATTGATGTTGTTAGTTCAGTTGCTTTTACTTCAGTGAATAACGATTCTATATCAGTTACTAACTTTGAGTAATCAGTTGCTAAAGAAATTATTTCATCAAGAGTATAATCTTTAGTTTCATCAAAACTAGTGTGTACTGTTAGAATATTAGATAAAATTTGTTGTTGTTCTTCATTTAATTTTTGTTTGCTTAAGTAGTCAATTTTACTAATTACTAATTCATCACTAACAACATTAGTTACAACTTGCATAGACTCTTCAAATAACTTTGTTTTGTGCTCTTCTAACTCTTGATTAGTAACAAACGTATTGTCAATATGTCCGTTGTATTTTTCCCACTCTTTGCTATTTGTAATAAAGTAATTAGTTACAAGCATAGTAGCAATTGTTAATACTAAAACTGCTACTCCACATGTAATTAGAAATGATTTCTTTGTAAATCCCAACTTTTTTAATTTTTCTTTTATTCTTTTCATACACACCCCTTTTGATTACAAAAATGTAATACGTATATTTTTCCCTTCGGAATCTTTTTCAACTGTTGCTACTGTCTTACCATCTTCATCAGTTAACAGCATATCTACTGACTCATTTGGCATATCTAAATTTGAAATATCAACTGAACATTTTGTTTCATTCAATTTATTGAATATTTCTTGTATATTTATTCTAATAATATTATACACCACCTTTCGATATGTAACACTATTAGTTTATTATTATTGAATATAGATATAGCTATGCATTTACATAGTTGTATCTATTAGTTTTTATCACTCCTAAAATAAGTTATGTTTTATTTTAGCAAAGGTCGACCAATCCTTTGATTTGATTCTGGTTCATTTCATTTTCTCAACGTTCTTCTACCTCAACTACTTTAATAGTTGATTCAGTTTTTTTATGATTTTATAAGATTGACTTAAGTTTTTTAAAAACTCTTCATCTTCCAGCGGCGTACTTTTAGGAATACTATTGACTTTGAACTTTGCTAATTTAAGTTCTTGATCTGTTGCCCTTAATATTTTCATCACATTGTGTTTTTCCATAATTCCTCCTAATCTTCTTGCTCAAGTTTGGCCATTATACTTAGTGACTCTAGGATATCATTTAAGTTTTCAGGTGATTCATACTTTATTTTTAAATAACCTTTACTTTCACCAGTGAGTTTTACCTCTGTCTTTAAGATTTCTTGTATTCCCTTTTCAACTGACAACACAGCATTTGATTTCACTGCTTTAGCTGGTTTTTTTCCACTTACTGCCCTTTTAATACTTGATACTGACTTGTTGAACTCATCAGCGAGTAGTTTGTTGATATTTACATTTTGATATGACTCTACCCCACTATTCTTAAGGCTGACATATAATTCTTTCTTTAGCATGATCTCTTCATTGATTTCTTCAGAAGATTTTATCCTTTGATTATTTTCATTCATCAAGTATAGTAATTCCTCTTCTTCAGTATTAAATTCATCAATGTAAATAACTGGGATTGTTTTAAATCTGTCATCATATTCCGCTAGTTGTTTAAAAGCATTGTATCTTCGGTGTCCTGAGATAATGGTATTATCTTTTTTGACTTTAATAGGATTTAACAAATCCCCCTTCATTATCTTAACCTCTTCTGCCAAACTATCTACGTTCGATATGTCATAAAAGTTGTATTCATGTTCTTTTAGTTTATCTAATTCGATTCTCTTAACAACAATTCTATCAGCCACTTCAACATTGTTAACTTCAATATTATTTTTTAGTTCTTCCATTCCATCTAAATTAAATACCATATTTTACCTCTTCAAAAACTTTATAGAATTGTTCCTTTGCTTCAGAATCTGTTATTGTACTATTAAATGTATCCACATTTACTTGCATGTAGTTATTTACTTTGTTTGATAAAACTAAAGTTGGCAGTTCCTGTAATAAATGCTCATGAAGTTCAGTATAAGTTTTGGAAGTTTTTCCTGCATTCAAAAATATTCCGGATATTTTCAGACTAGAGTTAAACTCTCGTTTAACTTCTTCTACTTTGGAAACTACACCTCTAATTCCATCAATGGCATATTTATCCATACTAAGTGGTACTAGAACTTCATCACTTGCTGTAAGACTAGCTGTAGCTAGTAAATCTTTGGTAGGAGCACAATCTATGATCACATAATCATAATCCAAATCGATTAACTTGTTCTTTAGTCTCGTTGATGGATTCTTAAGAACAGATGATACTAACATCTCATTGTTTGTATCGTTATGTTTGTCGGATGAAGGAACAATATGAATGTAATCACTCACATCATGTTTGCACGAATTAATCGACTCATCGTTCATTAATACATCATAAATATTTAAATTGTTTTTTAAATATGGATTATATTCATTGATAAATGCTTTTGATAGATTAGATTGTGGATCCATATCTATTAGTAACACCTTTTTTTGCTTTGACTCTAAATAACTTGCTAAAAATTTTGTTGCTGTAGTTTTCCCTACTCCACCTTTGTGGTTGTAAATACTAATAATTTTCATTTCTCTCCTTTTTTAATTATTTATTCATTGGCCATATTTACTACATTAAACTTTATCTTTACTTTTTTCTAAAAGTAATTTTGCTCTACAAATTCTCTAGTTCTTCTATATCTATACATCTGCTGTTTAGTTTCAGCAGGCATATAGATATTAATTGTGTCATGCAAATCGATTGTATCTCCAACCTTAAGGATTGTATCTTCACGTACAGGACAATACACTTCATGTATTAATCCCCTTGAGTCGACCAAGAATGTATTCCTCTTCCTCCTATCACGCACTTGAAACTTAAAGTTTCCATTTAAATCAAACTCTAAAAGTCCTTTTTTTCCTAAGCAAGGTATCATAATTACTCCTCCTCTGTTTTAAAACAGTTATCATTTTCATTATCAGATAGACTAATTTTTATTAAATTTTCAACTGATATGTTTTCAAAATTTATTTTATTAAATGTATTGGTTGAAAATTCAAGAGTACACTCTTTATCTGGTATACTTTGCCCAAACTCATCAAAGCCTGATTGTTCTTGATAATACGTATAGTTTACGAAGTTTAGTTTAGAGTCTTCTGTTTTATTCTTCTGATACTCACCTAAACTATATCTTAATTCTTCTTCATTAAAAGTCTTAGATTGTGAGGAAACTACTACATTAGCAAGAATAAAATTATCAGTATTATGGAGACTAATTTCTAGGTTAGTAAAATCATTGTTTTGATTGTACAATTCTTGAGTCTCAATAATAGTATCTTTTTCCGAGTCAATGCTCAAATACAATTTGATTGAAAAAATCACAACAATCACAAGAAAAATAAATCCAATTATTATCATACATTCTGTTTGAGCTTTTTCTTCCTGATAAATTCTTTTTTCTTTTAGACTTTCAAAATCATCCTTTTCATCAGTTACATAATACCAACCACCAAAAATCAAACACAATAATAAAATAACAATTACATAAATATAAAACATTGCTCCCCTTTAAATACACACAAGTGTTATTTTTTTTTAAGATTTAAAATAAAACGTTTTCATTTCTTCATTTTTTATCATTTTGATAAAATTTATTATTGACTTTTCGTACTTGTCAATATTTGTTTTGTATTTTACTTCTAATGATTCGATATCTGTTCTAAGTTTGTTCAAATCTAACGTTTTAAGGTCCACAGATGACATATACAGCGAGTTTACTAACATATTGTATATTTTCACTGCCCTGACTTTATAGTCGTTAAAAACGCCTTTATAGACGTTGTCATTGTCATTGACAAAATAGTAGTTACCATTCTTCTTGATTCGCTTCTTAATATGTTTCTTTTCAAATAAATAAAAGTTATCAGTTTGAAATACTTTCAGTTCATATTGCTTTAGTATTGTCTTGATTGCTTCAATCATCTCAATAAACGTTTCTCTACTGTTTTGATGAATCAATTTGAATCGTAGTTTATTGCTAAAGTACAACTTCTCTTCAAATGTTACCTTTTCCTTAATAGCGTTAGCATACGTTTTAGACACCTTTTTCCCAGTGTTCTTGTTAACCCATATCTCTTTAGTTGTTGTTTTAGTTAAAGGCTTAGGATAAATTACACGATCAATGAAATAGATATTTAAGTAACAGCTCCCGCCACGTGTTTTATGAAATGAAACAACATACTTCAGTCTGTCAATATTTTGATAGGAAGTAATTAATTCGATACTCTTTTCAATGTAAGCTCGAAGTTTGCTTCGATTATCACGTTCAAGTAAAACTTCAGATACTAATATCTTCAGTTTATACCCTTCTATGTTTTTTCTATCTTTGTACGTTTGCCTGCTTTGTTTCTCAAGTCTAAAATATTCTTCGAATTTGTTTATTACAAAATCAATTGTTTTATATGTAATATTTTTATAGTAGGTGATATTACTCATCTTTAAGTTTTGCTCACTGATTTCACCGACAAAATCATATACCTTTGATATCTCTAGATAATTACTTTTCATTAGAGACACCACCGAATCCACGCTCTTTAAGGTATCTAGCTAAACTATCATTATATACTTCGAGTAGTTTCTTATCCTGAATTGCTTTAGGTTTATCTTTAAATCTGTATCTAACCTTTATTTCACGGCCAACTTTATACTTCTCGAATTTGTTACGATTTGCTTTAGACATCTTCTTCAGAAACTTTTGGCGTTTCTTGGCTTCTAATAAGTCAACATCGACAATCCACTCAATTAACACTAATGGTATTCTTGTAGTGGGGCGATACTTCTTATCAAAATACTTAAGTACTTCCAGTGCTGATACTGAGGATATTCCATGCAATCTACATGCACTAGTCATCATATACAGTTCACTTTGTTCAAGCATTTTATTATTCTCTTTTGTTAGCCATTCAATTTCTGCATTAGTTTTGGACATTTTTCTTTTGTAACCTTTCCTGTTTTATAAGAAAAGGATACAAAAAAAAGGAGCTCCTTTCGGAACTCCAGTCTCTATCTAAAAATTAAATGAGCCTTGATTTTAGATTTTTTACGAAAAAATCTAGACAGCGCTTTAACTCATTTCTGTTCTAAAAAATAATTGCTATTTCTCACAAGAGAAATGTTAAATTTGCGTATTAGATAAGTTGTTTCAATTATCTAATGGTAGCGGCGGAGGGAGTCGAACCCCCGACCTCACGGGTATGAACCGTACGCTCTAGCCAGCTGAGCTACACCGCCATATAGTGTTGTAAAAATCAAAAAAAAATGGTCGGGAAGACAGGATTCGAACCTGCGACCCCTTGGTCCCAAACCAAGTGCTCTACCAAGCTGAGCCACTTCCCGTTATATTTTTCTTGTGTTGTTATTTAAATTGGCGCGCCCGATAGGAGTCGAACCCATAACCTCTTGATCCGTAGTCAAGCACTCTATCCAATTGAGCTACGGGCGCATATTAAATTAAAATGGTGGAGAATACCGGGCTCGAACCAGTGACCCCTTGCTTGTAAGGCAAGTGCTCTCCCAACTGAGCTAATCCTCCATCCTTTACAACATGATAATTATAACAAGTTGGCACGCATTTGTCAATAGAAAATACAAAAAATTTTATAAAAAAAACGGGATGCTATCCCGTAGTTTTTAACCTAATAAATCTTTTAGTTTTGAATTTCTCATTTCAGTAGGATCAGCGTATGAGTATGACTCTACATCATGGTTTACTGGTAATTCAACTTCATCATCTAACTCTGATTTTAAACGACGGATTTCTGAAAGTAAGTCATCATCAGACGAAGCTCGCTTCATAAATGGCATATCCTTTTGTGCTTGAGTTGATAATTTACGCTCTAGATCAAGAATTTTCTCTTCATCATTGATTGCTTTTAGTTTGTAATCAGTAAGCGTTCTCTTAGTTGCTTTAACTGTTTTATATAGTTCTTTAACTTCATTTTCGTATTCACGTTTTAATTCTTCAACAGCAGATTTCCATTCACTAATTTCTGTATCAGCTTTACGAGTTGTTGATTCATATTTATTTTTAATATCTTCATACTTCTCAACAATTTCATGGTAACGGTGACGAATGTCTGATTCTGCTTTTTCAGTTGATAATAAACGATCGTTTGTTGCTGCTAATTGTGATAAAGCTTCTTCTAATTTCTTTTCAGTCATTAATGTACGGTCTTCTGTACGAGCTTTTTCTAATTGGATTTTTTCAAATCTTGTTGCAATCTCTTCAATTTCATTTCCGTATTGCTTCATTGATTTTTCTGAATCTAATAACATTTTTTCAATTGCACGCTTTTCAAGTTCAACACGCTCAACTTTTTCTGTAGTATCTGATAATTTAGATGCTAATTCTAAGTTTTGTTTTTCGTGTTCTTTTAAAGCTTTATTCATTTCTAAGTTTTGAGCATTTAAGCTAGTTAATAACGCTTTGCTTTCTTCGATTGCTGAAATGAACTCTTCACGTTCAGCTGAAAGACGTTCACTTTCGTTAATTTTAGCTTCTAATTCAATTTTAAGTCCTGAAATTTGATCTTTATTACGCTTGATAATCGTTAATAACTCCTCATTATCAGATTTTAATTTTGGAACTACTTCTCCAAATACTTTATTAACTTCAGCAACATCAATATCTCTAAACACATCTAATGCAGCTTTTTTATCTTCTAATTGTTTTTGTAATTCTTCATGTGACTTAGCAGCATTTGCAATTTCATTTTCTTTCTCTTGCATTTTACCTTGAAGTGCTAAATACTCATCCTTTAAGAAATCAAACTCAGTTTTGGCAATTGAGGAAGCATTTAATTCATTGATTGAATTTTGTAATTTATCTACTTGAGCAATTGTTGCTTTATTTTCTTCAGCTAAAGCTATATACTTCTCTTTATTAACTGTATTTTCTTTTAAGTTAATTAATTCATTTTCAATCGCTTGGTTAATTAACACTAAGTTATCAAAGATTTCTTTATCGATTTTGTTAGGGTTTCCTTCACCATTATCTTTACGTAACTTAATGTTTTTCTCTTTTAATTCAACAAATTCTTCTTTTAAGCTGGCGTTTTCTTCTTCTAACTCTTCACGCTTTTTACGTAATTCATTAACTAGTTCTTTTTGCTCTTGAATTTCCGCATCTTTTTCAGCTGTAATACTACCAACAATCTCATCGACTTTTGGTAACTCTGAGTTTACTTTTTCAAATTGCTCTTTAATTGTTTTAATTTCTTGATCTTTTGCTGATAAGTCGTTTTTGTAACGGCTTGTTAACTCATCGATTTGCTTTAAGTTTTCCGCTTTTAAAGTCTTTAAAGATTGTTCCATTGATTGAAGTTCTGCAATTTTTTCAGATTGCAATTTATTAATTTCATTAAGTTTTTCAGCTTCTGCTTCTTTTAAAAGACGCTCTTGCTCGCTAGATAGTTTTGCAATCTCTTCGCTTTTAGCCGTTTCAAGCTTTTTAAGCTCTGCTTTTTTCTCTTCTTCCACACGTCTGTTAAGTTCAGCCACATCTGGTTTTTCTGCATTTAAAGCTTCAATTTCAGCTTTAAGTTTTGCAATTTCAACAGCCTTAGCTTCTTCAGTTTGAGCTAGTGCTTTCTTATGCTTTTCTTCAACTTTTTCTAAATTTTCTTTTAGAATTTTGATTTGGTTATTTTTATCAGCTTCTAATCTTTTAAGCTCTGCATTTTTAGTCTCTTCTAACTTCTTAGCTTGTTCAGCTAATTGTGGCGTAGCTTCTGCTGCTGCCTTTAGTTCTGCTTCAGTTTGCTTTTTAGATTTCTCTAATGCCGCTTTTTCTGATTGCAACTTACTAATTTCTTCATTTTTAGATTTAAGTTCTGCCTTTTTAGCTTCTAGTTCGCGAGAAAGCTCTTCATCTTTCTTCGATGTAGTTGGTTTATTACTATTATCTTTCTTTGCACTCGCTAATTGTTCTTCAAGCTTAGATTTTTCCGATTTTACGTTTTCTAACTCTTTAGAAATCTTTTCTAACTTAGAAATTTGTTCCTTTTTTTCGGTCTCTAATGACTTGATTTTATTCGCATTAGCTTGATTTTCAGCTGTTAAACTTTCAACAACTTTCTTTTGTTCTTCAAAATCAGCTTCAACCTTAGTCATACGATTATAGATCTTTTGGTATTCTTTCTTGATTAAAGCAACCTGTTCTTTCTTCATTTCATAGCCTCCACGCTTTACTTATATGTTTCATTATACCACATTTATAGGCAATTATGAATGATTATTTTGCAAATTACCGACCTTAAATCGTAAAATTTGGTATAATCTTGAGGAAGGAGTAGATATGACACGATTAACAAACAAAGACTTAATTACTGATCCTAACCCAATCTTACGTAAAAGACTAACAAAAGTAACGTTCCCTTTAAGTGAAGAATATTTAAAATCACTGGAACAAATGCGCCAATATGTCGTTGATTCTTACAACCAGGAATTGGTCGAAAAGTACGATTTAACGCCATCAGTTGGAATCGCTGCCAACCAAATTGGAATCGACGCTCGTATGGCTGTTGTCTATATTGAAGATGAAGACGGAGAGGTTTATCTTGATTTAACAATGATTAACCCTGTTATTTTAAGCAGTAGTGCGAAACAAAGTTACATCGAATCTGGTGAAGGGTGTTTATCAGTACCATCAAGACCAGAAGGATATGTTTACCGTGCAAAAACAATTAAAGTTCGTTACTTTGATACAAGCGGTGAACAACATGTAATTGAACTAGATGATTTTGAATCGATTGCAGTTCAACATGAGATTGACCATTTAAACGGAATTTTATATTCAGATAAAATTACTTTTGATAAGCGTGAGGATGCCGATCAAATATAAGAAAAGCCAACATCATTAGGAGTTATCCTAATATGATGTTGACTTTTTTTTAAACTTGATTTTGCTTGTAACTTAAAATTTCACCCTTGTTGTACATCACTGTTTCTTGTTTTTGCATCACTAGTTCAGCTATTGCTTTGTGCCCAAGTGTTGATGGATGAATATCAATCTTTGAGGTTACGTATTCCTTGCAATTTGCCTTGAAAATATTTCGCGGTTTAACCAACTTAATATTCTCGGGAAACTCGTTGGCTACTGTATCATAAAGCGCATCTTCTAGCATACTAAACTTCGGAAACAACCGTTTGACAATTGCCTGGTCGCCAGAAGGAACGTATGTCCCAACCAGGATTATTTCAATATCAGGATTAATTTCAGTTATTAAATTCATAATAATTAAATAATTTTTAAGCGCAACATGAAGTGTCTCTTGCGTATACTCATTAGAAATAATCGAATGAATAACCTTAACTACACTCTCATCACTAAATTTTCTAAATAGTCTGATCAAGTCATTTGCTCCAACCGTCATCACTAATAAATCGGCCTTTTCAATCGTATCTAAGATGCGCACATCAGGATGGGTAAATTTAATTGTATCACCCTCAACACGTTTCTTTGTGAAGCGATAACACTTCTCACTAAGCACATTAAATGCGATATTTTCATTATGCGTTATATTGGCTTTAAACTGAGCTAATACGTCTCCAGTCATAAACCCGGATACTGCAAAGTTGTAATATGAACCTAGTAAATCATGTTTTTCAAAATACTCTTTAATAAAGCCAGCATACCCTTTTTTTCGATAATCCAGCTCCGGTCCAGCGATAACTCCAGCAGTAATTGAATCTCCAATAAATACAATATTCTTTTTATTCATTATTAATCACCTTCTTTAATGTCATTAAATGATTCAACGCTTCCATCGGCGTAATATTATTAATATCAATATCTAGTAATTGTTCGAAACTATCAACCTTACTTTGTAGCACCTTATTAGTATCAAGCATTTCTTGATCAATCTCATAACCAACTTTTAGGTCATTTCCAGAATTATTCGCTTCTAAGCTCGACATTAATTGCTTACTACGGTATATAACATCGGTTGGAAGTTTTGCTAATGCAGCAACTTCAATCCCATAACTCTTTTGAACTGCTCCCGGGATAACTTTGTGATAGAAAGTTAGTTCGTTATCTCGCTCTTCTTCGGCTTTAACGTGAACGTTACGCACGCTAGCAATTTCATTTTCTAAATTTGTTAACTCATGATAGTGTGTCGAGAATAAAGTTTTAACATCAAGATTAGTTTCTAGATACTCGATGATTGAATGCGCCAAGGCAATACCGTCATAAGTCGATGTTCCACGTCCTAATTCATCAAAAATAATTAAACTATCATTCGTTGCGTGTTTTAACGCATAAGATGTTTCGCTCATCTCGACCATAAATGTACTTTGCCCTTGTGATAAATCATCACTAGCCCCAATTCGTGTAAAGATCTGATCAAACACTTTTAATTTTGCTTTAGTCGCTGGAACATACGAACCAATTTGCGCCATAATCGCAATCAATACTATCTGACGCATATACGTCGATTTACCAGCCATGTTGGGACCGGTAATTAGCAGGGTATTATTGTCTTCACCCATCACACAATCATTAACTATGTAATTTTCACACATTTGCTCGACAATTGGATGACGCCCTTCAATAATTTCCAATTCGTTTTTATCCGTAAATTCCGGCTCAACTAAATTGTACTTTAAGGCGATTGAGGCAAATGATCCTAGTACATCAAGTGTCGATATTTTAATCGCAACTGACTTTAAGCGCCTTAGCTCAAGCTTCAGTTTATTACGAATCACGACATACAAATCGTACTCTAGACTCGTAATTAATTCAGCAGCATTTAAAATTTCATTCTCAGCTTCCTTTAGTTCGTTGGTAATAAAACGCTCAGCATTGGACATCGTCTGTTTACGCACATAGTGCTCCGGAACTAAGTCTTTATTTCCATTACTAACTTCTAAGAAGTAACCAAAGACCTTATTGTATTTAACTTTTAAGTTCTTAATCCCCGTCGCTTCTCGTTGCTCAAGTTCAAAGTTGGCCAGCCACTTCGTACTATTGCTTTTCACATCACGTAAGCGATCAACCTCACTATTAAACCCAGGTTTGATAATTTCCCCATTAGTCGCGGACATTTGATTATTCTCAGCAATCGATTCATCTAACATCGTATAGATGTCAGTTAATGGATCAATATCACTTGCGAAATTACTAAACTGATCATCGTGATAGTCATTAAGTAAACTTTTAAGTTCATCTAAGCGACGAATTGACTTTAGTAATTGATACATTTCTTTTGGCGCAATTACATTATCGTTGATGCGCCCGATAATACGCTCAAAGTCATAGATTTCCGATAGGATATCTTTTACTTGACTAGTAACAATACTATTTTGAATCATCACTTTTGTAAAGTGTTGACGACTGCTAATTTCACCGATATTAACTAATGGTCTAGTAATCCATTGTTTAAGCAATCTTCGACCCATCGCCGTTTTCGTATCATTTAAATACCAAAATAAACTACCAACATACTCATTCGACTTCATTGTTTCCGTCAGTTCTAATTGCTTTTGCGTTGCAAGCGTTAAACGCATGTAATCCGTGCTTTCAATTAAGGTAAACTTCTGTAAGTGATCAAAACGAATATGATTATTGTCTAAAAAGTCAATCAATAAGTTATTAACGTTGGCCATTTTTGGATCTTGACTAATATTGGAAGTTGCTAATAGTTCGCCACGAAGCATATGCTTGGTCACGGTAATTCCGTAAAAGGCAAACATATCTAAGTAGTCTTCATTTAAATCAAAGTCGATAACTAACTCTTTGATCCCTAAACGAATCACTTCATTTATCGCTTCCTCAAGATTTAACATCTCACAGTTAAAACACTCAGCTGTCGCAACATCAACATAACTTAGTTTCGGAGTAATCTCATTAACCAAACTAGCGATGAACACATTATCACGAGTATTATTATCATGATATGTTCCCGGGGTTATAATTGTTCGTAGTCTTCGCGTTACTAATTTACTTCCAGGTGTGATTGTATCATCTTGATCAACAATCGCCACTTTCTTATTATGCTTCATCAGAATCTTCAAATATTCATCTAACGCTTTAATCGGAATTCCCGCCATCGGAATTCGTTCTGCTAATCCGGCCTTTTTTCCGGTTAAAGTCAATTCTAATAAATTGGATATTTCGATTGCATCATCGAAAAACAATTCGTAAAAGTCCCCCAGTTGAAAGAAAATAACACAATCAAAGTTTTCCATTTTAATATCATAGTATTGCCTCATTGCTGCTGATAACTCATTTGGATCAATCGATTTGATTTCCATTTTATCTCCCACTTTCTATTTCCATTATTAAATCTCTTAAACGTGCTGCTTCCTCAAAGTTAAGATCTTTACTGTGTTTTTGCATTTCACGACGTAAGTCATCAAGAACATTTTGTTTTTCTTGCTTATTGAACTTTTTATTTGTTAGCTTATCAAGTTCATTATCACTAAGTAATTCAAACTCACCGATATCTTTTTGAATCGTCGTTGGGTCGATTCCATGTTTGCGGTTGAACTCAATTTGAATATTACGTCGACGCATCGTTTCGTCAATCGCTTCTTTCATCGCAGCACTTTCCTTGTCAGCATACATCACAACGCGTCCATTACTATTACGCGCAGCACGACCAATTGTTTGAATTAGGGACGTGGTACTACGTAAGAATCCTTGTTTGTCAGCATCTAAAATTAAGACACGATCAACTTCTGGAATATCTAAACCTTCACGCAGTAAGTTGATTCCGATTAAAACATCGTATTTTCCACCACGTAGTTGTTTGATGATTTGTACACGCTCAAGCGTCTTTATATCACTATGCAAATACGCTACCTTAATTCCTTGCTCTTTTAAATAGTCGGTTAAATCTTCAGCCATCTTTTTCGTTAGCGTCGTAATTAAAACCTTATTGATGTTTGGATCTTTAATCGTACTAATAATATGGTCAATTTGATTTTCTTTAGGAAGAACATCGATCTCCGGATCTAACAGTCCGGTTGGCCTGATGATTTGTTGGACGACATGACCGTTACTTTTCTCAATCTCGTAACTGCTCGGAGTTGCTGAAACATATACGATATCATGAATTTTCTGTTCAAACTCTTCAAAACGTAGCGGTCTATTATCTAAAGCCGCTTGCAAGCGGAATCCATAGTCAACTAAGTTTTGCTTACGAGCACGGTCTCCGTTGTACATCGCTCGCACTTGAGGAATGGTTACGTGTGACTCATCGATGACCATTAAAAAGTCATCAGGGAAATAATCAAATAACGTATATGGTGTTTGATCTTCTTTCAGTCCTGATAAGTATCGCGTATAGTTTTCAATCCCACTACAATATCCAACTTCCGCCATCATTTCTAAATCGTATTCTGTACGTTGTTTTAGTCGTTGCGCTTCTAATAATTTTCCTTGACTAATAAATGCTGCAACTTCTTTATCTTTATCTTTTTTTATCTCTTCAATAATCGGCTTCATTCGCTCACTATCTACAACATAGTGAGAAGCGGGGAAAATTACAACGTGTTTAAGTTTAACAATCGTTTTACCCGTTACCGTGTTAACTTCTTTAATGGTTTCAATCTCATCATCCCAAAATTCAATTTTATAACTCACTGTTTCATTTTGTGGTGAAACAAATTCAATTACATCACCACGAACGCGGAACGTACTACGCTTGGCTTCAATGTCATTACGCGAGTATTGCATCTCAATTAATTTGTAGATAAAATCTTTTTGATTAATAACTTGTCCAACGCGGACACTAAACGCCATATTTTTATAATCAATTGGACTACCTAAACCATAAATACACGAAACTGAGGAAACAACGATGACGTCATCCCCCTCAAATAAACTAGCCGTCGCGCTATGGCGAAGACGTTCAATTTCATCGTTGATTTGTGAATCTTTCTCAATATATAAATCATTTCCTGGCAAATACGCTTCTGGTTGATAATAATCGAAATAACTTACAAAATACTCAACACGGTTATTCGGAAAGAATTCTTTTAATTCACCGTATAGCTGCGAGGCAAGCGTTTTATTGTGCGCTAAGATTAGGGTCGGTTTTTGATGCTGGTTGATCACATTGGCAATCGTAAACGTCTTACCCGTACCAGTTGCCCCTAATAATACTTGATGATGGTTCTCGTGCTCAATATTA
The DNA here is from genome assembly GCA_033103385.1 of Mollicutes bacterium LVI A0039. Taxonomy (GTDB): domain Bacteria; phylum Bacillota_I; class Bacilli_A; order UBA3375; family UBA3375; genus LVI-A0039. The sequence goes on along the minus strand of CP136953.1, from coordinate 1,535,267 downwards.
TACAGAAGCTCTTCGATAGCCTTGGGTTGATCACCCGCTGGCTCATATTTACTGTGTAATTCAAATTTCATTCTTTCCTCCTTTAAAAGAAAAAACCGAAGACTATTTCTTCAGTTTCTTAACAAAACTAGAAAGGTCTCTAAGCTTTATTACTAATTTATTGAAGTCTTCAGTAGTAAGCTGTTGGTCCTTATCACTAAGCGCGATTTCCGGATTATTATGAGTTTCAATCATAATTCCGTCCGCACCTAAAGCAACACTACTTAAGGCTAAATCTTCAATCATTTCCGTATTTCCAGCCGCGTGTGAAACATCGACAATCACTTTATAGTTTGTTTCTTTTTTTATTTTTAAAACCGCAGCCATATCCAAAGTGAATCGACTACTATCCGAGAACGTTCTAATTCCACGTTCACAAAGGATTACTTCGCTCGCCCCGAATTCCGTTAAGTATTCAGCTGCCGCTAATAACTCCTCTACTGTACTTGCTAAACCGCGTTTTAATAACACTGGTTTATTTAAAGTTCCCACTTTTTTTAACAGGGCAAAGTTTTGCATATTACGAGCACCAATTTGAATGTAATCAACATCGATGAAATGCTCTAAATCAGCAGTATCCATAATCTCACTTACAATCGGTTTGCTACTCGCTTGTTTTAAGTACTCAAGTCCAACTGGGCCAAGTCCTTGGAAACTTTTAACACTTGTACGTGGTTTATACGCTCCCCCACGAAAAATATCAATATTATGATGTATATCACCATATATTTTAGTAATTTGTTCTTGGCTTTCGACTGAACATGGCCCGCCGATTATAATTAAATCTGTCATTTTTTCCTTTGCTTTAATCTATTTATATTTTTTCTAATAATTGTGAAACGATCACCTAACATGTAAAAATACTCGATTACAATCCATGTGAATAAACACAAGAAGATAAACGTAACATCGACAAGCTTACCTTCATTAGTAGTCATAATTACCGATCCAAATGCATATACGGTCATGATTCCATACATTAGCAGGACCGCTTGCGCATGTCCGTAACCATGACGCATTAAACGGTGGTGAAAATGTAAGGCGTCTGCAGAAAATATCTTTTGACGATTCGCACGTCGGCGGACCATCGCTAGTAAAATATCTAGAAGCGGAATAAATGCAACTAGGACCAAAATCCCCGTTGTGGTCATCGTAAACGACTTATATTGACTTAAGGTAATAACCCCGATGTAATAACCAATAAACATACTTCCGGCATCACCTAAGAAGATTGTTGATGGGTAAAAATTGTAATATAAGAACGCTAGTAAGCTTCCGACCATAATTATTACATAAATATCTCCAACTAAAATTCCAGTAATCTGCATTACTATCCACAAAAACGATAGGGAAATCGTTGCTAAACCACTTGATAATCCATCTAAACCATCAATTAAGTTAAAGGCATTGATTAGGGTTACAATCCAAAACGATTGGATAAACACCGCTTGCAAACTTGTGAAGGTAACGACAACCGGTCCAAGATTTAATTGCGTAAATCCGGGAATATATAAACATGTAATAAACGCAATCGCAAATTGTAATATTAACTTTTTAAATGCGCGCATATTATTCATGTCATCATATACCCCAACGGCAACTAAGATTCCTCCGAGGATCCAAATAATCATATTCGACATATCAACATTTCCACGGATATAAATTAGATAAGTGAAAAACGAACCTAAATAAACTGCAACTCCACCTAAATAAGGTTTAGCCTTGTTATGAATTTTTCGTTCTTCACCTGGAGTATCAACTATATCATACTTAAAAGCAAATCTTTGGCAAATTGGAACAATTATTAGTACAAAGAAAAATGCCATTAAAAAGTATTGAATTAACATTTATTTCCCCCGCCTTGTAATTTAAGAACATTGGTATCGAATGAGTGCACAAGTTTTTGATCCTTGTAATATTTACTAACTGCTTGCTCAATGAAGTTTGTTAGCATTTGTTCGTACGGTACCCCTGTCGCTTCCCATAAATAATATGAAAGCGATCCTGGTACGTTGTTAACCTCGTTGATATAGATTGTTTTATCACTACCGATTAATACATCAAAACGAACTACACCATTACAGCAAAGCGCCTTGTAACTAGCAGTTGCTAAACGTTCAATCTCCTGCTTAACATCTGCACTAATATTCGCTGGAACTTCACGGGATAAGCTCGCCATTCCACTAGATTTTCCACCAGTTTTTTTACTTCCTGCTACATACTTTTGTTCGTATGATAAAAACTCTTCAGCTTTAATTACTTTTTCAATAGCACTTAAACGGAAGTCATCAAATGTTCCAAACACGGAAATATTATACTCTTCAAAATCGCTAAGCGCTTCTTCGACGACGATTTTATGGTCGTATCCAAACCCGCTAGTTAGCGCATTATCTAGCTCAGTGCGATCATTACAAAACTCGATTCCAACACTACTACCAAGTGAAGCAGGTTTAATAATGACTGGATAAGATAACTTCGCTTCGACTAATTCAATATTTTGCTCGTTGCTATTTGCACTGGTAATCCATAAGTATTCTGTTTGCGAAACGTCGTTAGCTTTTAGAATATCTTTCATTACCGCTTTATCTTGACCGATTGCCCCACTTAAAACTGTCGGCCCAGCAATTGGCAGGTCAAACATTTTTAAATACCCTTGCAGCGTTCCATCTTCAACACCTGTTCCGTGGACAATAGGTAACACCACATCAACACGCTCTTCAAGTTTATTAAATAAACCTTTAATTTGACGAACAAATACTTCTTCGCCATCGCGTACAAAAGTTACTTGCTTGTACTTGCTTGCATCAAAATCAATAAATGGATCAACACTAGTAAATGAACTATCACTATACATTTCTAGTTTTTTTGTAATATATACAGGAATAACATTGTATTTTTGCTTATCAATATTTTCAATTGCTTGAATACTACTAATAATTGAGATTTCATGTTCCACTGAATTCCCACCAAATAAGATTGCTACATTTACTTTCATATTTTCTCCTAGTTAAATTTATCAGGTAAATCGTTACATATTAAAATGATCTTTTTACCCGTAATTGCGTTTGCTTGCGCATATGCTTCTAAAAAGTTATCAACTTTATGATAATCAATTGTCGCGCTAGTGCTAATAATACTACTGTATGATGGTTCATTATAACTTCCAACCATGTACATTACATCTAACTTTCCTTCGAATGTTTTAGCAACTTCTTGATTTAATTCAAATCCTTTAGCTCCCAAATCAATTACTCCCGGTGTGATTAAGATTCGAGTGTAATCTTCGTATTTAGATAAGATGTTAACAGCTTCTTTAACTCCTTCGACGTTGGCATTAAATGCATCATCAATAATTAACGTCTCGTTATTGATTTTTTTAAATTCTAGTCGGTGTTCAATTGGCTTTACTTTAGCAATTGCGCCGATCACTTTATCCATGTCATATCCACGGACAATACAAACTAAAATGGCTGCCATAATATTGTATAGATTATGTTTTCCGAGTAACTTAGTTGTAACCACATACTCACAGTTATTAATATTATCTACAACCGTAAATGACATCTTTCCAAATCCATACTCAATATCTTTTCCATACATGTCATATTCAGTACTATCCATCCCGTAAGAGTATACCGTTACATCATCACGCTTAATTTGATAGTCACGAATGTACTGATTGTCATAATTTAAGATAGCGATCCCCTTAGGTTTTACATGTTCAACTAGCTCCATCTTTGTTGACTGCACTCGCTCAATTGTTTTAAAGGTCTCAAGGTGTTGCGGACCAATACTCGATACAATCGCAATATCAGGGTTGGTCATAACCGCTAGTTCCTTGATTTCCCCTGGAAGATACGCTCCCATTTCCGCAATAAATACTTTATGTAATACTTTTAAGTAATTGTTGATTGTGATCGAAAGACCATTTGGCGTGTTGAAACTAGCAGGGGTTCTTAATTCTGGTTCGAATTCACTTACAACATCACCAATAATATTTTTAATACTCGTTTTTCCATAACTACCAGTAATTCCAATTACAAATAAACCTGATTGTGCTTTCAATTTAGTTGTTGCCATGCGTTTAAACTTATTACGGATGCTCGCTTCAATCGGATTGTTAATCGTAATTACTATCATGATATACACGGGCATTAGGTACGTGATTAAAATAATACAGTGCAGGATTGGTAATCCCAAATATACTAAACCGATGCTACTTAAAGCAATCAAGACCGTTAATGTAACAATTTGACGTTTAACACGGGCTGTGATATTTAACTTAAGTTTTGTATCAAATCGCGTTTCACTAATCGTGAAAAAACGCATATTGTAATACGTGAAAATAAACATGATCAAAATCATGATAAACTTATGATTTTGATACAGTAAAATCGTTGGTAGTAAAATCACTTCATTTAATGCAAAATAACGTAGTGCATTCTCACGAATATGACTGCGGTAGCGACTGTTTGTATAAGCGCTTTGTTGGATGTTTTGCAATTCTTTTTGAACCCTCATGACAAAGTATGCAATTAAAAAAACACCAAGCATTGAACTTAAAACAATATATGTAAATAGTTGTTCCATCTAACCCCTTTTTAAAGAGCTAATCTATTAGTAAATTAGCAATAATTATCTAATATATTTTACCACACATATGTATGCTCTGCTCTAAGAATTATAGTGGCTACAACAAGTGTAGCAATTAAAAAAGCGATTGAAAAATCCAATCGCTTTAATTTAACTAACATTAAATATGTTGCTAATCCCTTATTGTACATGTGAAACAATATTGGTATTAATAAATTGTTCTCACGAGCGTAAACTAAGCTGAGCATCATTAATGGCGCATACATCAAGAAGATGTGAATAAATTCACCAAGCTCTAATCCGAAAATTTGCGTTATACCAATATGTACAAAGATATAGAAACCACTGGTAATTATTGCTGGTAGATACCTATTCATACCAATTAGCACCTTATTCACAATCCCCTATCTTATAACATCCTTTTCTAAGATTGGAACAAACAGCGTACAGCTTAAAATCACTAAAAGTGATGAATTATTTACTAAACCAGCATTAATTGTTTCCTCATTTTCGCCAAGAACTTCTAAATACTTAGCGAAAAATATTATCGATCAGTTCTGTAAATTCGATTACGACGATAAACATCATAAAACATATCTAAACGTTCTTAAAATACTTAAGTTTATTGCTGCGAATATAATCCCAAGTCACCTTGATTTGCACTCGATAGCGATAAGCGATGATCAGCACCATCACCAACTCGAAAATAGGCAGGTACGCCCATACTAGTGCGTCTATTTCAGCCTCGCTAGTAATCCCGGCGCTCAATATGAAATACGCTCCAATAACTATTGCTGATACCGCTGGTCCCCCACAAACACTCCGAACAAGGCTATCCCCTTGATTCTTTCTTTTATATTTTTCACGTAATCTCTCAAACTATTTTGCTTCGTCTTTATAACATATTTAGGTTTTAAAGTCACAGTTTATTGCCGTAATCAAATATTTGAAAATTGCGCTTGATACTGTCAATTCACCTTTTAGTTTATTAATAATTACGCATCTTTTCGCTGAGACAAACTCCACCTAAAGAAAAAAAAGATACCCTTAAGTATCTTTTGATAGTTATATTACATTAAACCAATTATTTCATTATCTTTTACATCAATGCGCGTTGCATTTGGAACTTTACCTAGTCCAGGCATAGTCATAACTCCACCAGCGTAACAGACAATGAACTTACTTCCATTCGCCACCTTAAGGTCCGTAATTGTTATTTCAAAGTCAGTTGGACGGCCAATAACATTTGGATCATCGGTTAGTGATGCTGGTGTTTTCGCCATACACACAAAGTAATCGTCAACATTTAAATTAGCTTTAATTTTCTCTAAAGATGATTTAGCTGTTTCACTCAGGACATATCCCGATGCTCCATAGGCCTTCGTTACAATCGTCGTCAATTTAGATTCAAAGCTTTGATCAAGCGTGTATAGTGGTTTTGCCTGGTTAGCAAAATCTAAGTTAACAATCGCCTGAGCTGCCTCAATTCCACCTTCACTACCTTTACCGTGAATCTCTAAAACTTCGCAAGTGATTCCTTTAGACGCTAAATGTGACTTTAATAATTCAAGTTCTCCATCAGTATCCGTTGCAAATTTATTAATCAGAACAATTTGACTAGCACCATAGCTTTGGACTGTTTCAATGTGCTTATCTAAATTAGCAAAACCTAATTGCAGCGCTGCTAAGTTTTCTGATGTTAAGTCATTATAGTCAGCTCCGCCTTGTAGTTTTAAGGCGCGAACTGTCGCGACAATCGCCACAACATTTACCGAAAGATTACCAACTTGGGACTTGATGTCAACAAATTTTTCACTTCCTAAGTCAGCACCAAATCCAGCTTCAGTTACAACATAGTCACTCAATTTTAAAGCCAGCTTTGTCGCACGAAGTGAATTACAACCATGAGCGATATTAGCAAATGGTCCACCGTGAATCAATACCGGGTTATTTTCAAACGTTTGGACCAAGTTAGGACTAAACGCATCTTTAAGTAAGGCGATAATGCTCCCACTAATATTTAAATCACGAACAAATACCGGTTTACCATGTATATTGTAGGCCAAAATAATATCTTCAATGCGCGTGCGTAGTTCTTCGAAATTTTGTGCCAGACAAAAAATCGCCATAATTTCACTAGCTACTGTAATCTCAAATCCAGAAGTGTACTCGACACCCATTTTCCCGTGACCAACTGTAATGCTACGCAAGTTACGATCATTGACATCAAGAACACGCTTCCATAAAATATTATGAACATCAATTTCTAGTTCATTACCATTAAAGATATGACTATCCATACACGCCGTAATTAAATTATGACTACTGGTAATCGCGTGCATATCTCCGGTAAAGTGTAAATTGATATCTTCCATCGGTCCAACTTGGGCATATCCACCACCTGTGGCTCCCCCTTTTAATCCAAAAACTGGCCCCATTGACGGTTCACGTAATGCACCGATTGTCTTTTTTCCAATAGCATTTAAACTATCAACCAATCCCACAGTTACTGTTGATTTTCCTTCTCCAGCTCTTGTTGGATTAATCGAAGTTACTAAAATTAATTTAGCATCTTCATTGTCCTTAGTATTTTCAAAAACGTGCTCTTTAATCTTTGCTTTATAATCCCCATATAAACTTAAATCCGTTGTTTCTAAACCAAGCTTCGTTGCTATTTCAGTAACTGGCTTAAGTTTTGCTTGTTTTGCAATTTCAATGTCTGTTAACATATACCGTCCTTTCAACCATATTATAACAAATGTTACATTGTTTTTTTACAAAAAGTTTACACTTTTCGATTTAGTCATTTATTCGGCGTTATCGATAATGTTACTTAGAACTTTTTCCGCAGTTCTAATCCCATCAATTGCCGCAGATACGATTCCTCCAGCGTAACCAGCACCTTCACCACATGGGTATAAACCCTTGATTGAACTATTGTATTGATCATCACGAATGATTGTGACCGGCGATGAAGAACGACTCTCTACTGCTGTCATAACCGCATCACCATCGCCAAAGATTTCTAATTTTCCTGCTAGTACATTTAAACTTTCACTTAATGCCTCACAAATAAACTCCGGTAAAACATCATGTAAGTTTGTCAGTTTAACACCTGGTGCGTAACTTGGAGTTACCTTCCCGAAAGTGCTGCTCGCAATTCCGGCTTGAAAATCTTTAACTAGTTGAGCTGGTGCGTGATAATTGCTGCCACCATGCTCAAATGCACTACGCTCTAAGCTTCGTTGAAATTCAATTCCGGCAAGAGGATTAACATCCCCACCAAAGTCTTCAGGATTTATACTTACAAGTAATGCACTATTAGCATTTTCTAAATCTCGGGCATAATAACTCATTCCATTTGTTACAACCATCCCGGGTTCACTGCTTGCCGCAACAACCACGCCTCCCGGACACATACAAAATGTATATACACCACGATTATCTTCGCGCGTGCGCATATTAACTTTATATTCAGCCGCTGGAAGCGATGTGCATAACTCGCCAAACTGGTTGTAATTTAATTCTGATTGGAGATGCTCAATTCTAACACCTACCGAAAATGGTTTGGCTTTCATTGCGATTTCCTTCTGATGCATCAGTTCAAACGTATCTCTTGCACTATGACCGATCGCCATCACTAAATGGTCAGTTTCGACAGTGTATTCTTGCCCTTCGTGCGTATAGCTTACTGCTTTAATCGCTTGATCTGTTTGAAAATCATAAACGTGAGCGTTGTAGATTATTTCTCCACCAAGGCGAGTAATTTTCTGATCTAAGTTGCGGACAACATTAATTAAGATATCTGTTCCAACATGGGGTTTGGCCATGTATTCAATCTCTTCAGGAGCACCTGCAGCAATAAGTTCTTTCAAAAACTTGACGCGGCGTGGATCCTTTGTTCCAGTAGTTAATTTACCATCTGAGAATGTTCCGGCTCCACCAGCTCCAAATTGAACATTACTATTGGGATTTAACTCACCCGTGGCCCAGAATTTATCAATTTCCAGTTTACGAGTATCAACGTCACTCCCTCGTTCTAACACTAAAGGCTTAAGTCCCGCTTCTGCTAAAATCAAAGCAACATATAAGCCCGCTGGACCTGCTCCAACAATTATCGGACGCTTATCACAACTTAACTGCGGAACAACATACTCCTGCTTTTCTACTAACTTTACATTTGGCACCTTAACATACTTACTTTCATCTTTAACACTTACATCAATCGAATAAATATAATGAATATTGTTCTTTTTTCTTGAGTCTAAAGATTTCTTAAAAATCGAGAACTCACTTACTGCTTGATCCTTAATTTTAAGAACCTTACAAACTTTATTGATTATATCTTTTTCACTATGATCTATTGGTAGTTTAATATTGCTAATTCTTAACATGTAACTCCTTCCTCAAGATTATAACACATATTCACATCTACTAATTGAGGTTAACTAAAAAAAGTTAACCAATGCTTGACATTAAATATTTTTATTGCTATAATATTAGAGGTATAAACAAAACAACAAATTTAATTAGGAGAAACAATGGTAAAAATTCGTTTAAAAAGAATGGGTGCTAAGAAACAAGCATTCTACAGAATCGTAGTAAGTGACGTAAATGGACGTCGTGATGGTAAAGCTATCGAAGAAATCGGATTTTACGATGCGGTAAAAAACCCAGCAATCGTTAAAATTGATGAAGAAAAAGCTTTAAAATGGTTAGCAGAAGGTGCAAAACCAACTGATACTGTTAGAAACTTATTATCAAAAGAAGGAATTATGACTAAATTCCACGAATCAAAACAAAAATAATTTATTTACTCAATTAGTGCGTTAAGCATTAATTGAGTTTTTTTAATACATCCTAAAAATGCTCCCAAAATAGGAGCATTTCTTTAATTATATTTGTATTTAACTAAGTTACAGGTTTAATCTTTATAGATTACATTATTGTTGCACTAAACATCAAGTAAATCTATTGATAAATAATACATCTATCCTGAATAAATTCAATTAATTTTCCCTGATACTCAATATCTATATGAGATTTATTATAATGATCATTTAAAAGTTGATTAAACTCATCCCTAAATTGATCATGAATGTAAAAAACACCAATACCATTTTCGATTAAAACTTTATTGACTATTAAGTAACTAGTTCTTTTATTACCATCATAAAATAATTGATATTTAGTAGCATAGCAAAAATATTCCAATGCACCTATCAACTTATTATTTTTTTTTAGATAAGCCTCAATTTTTTTCTCTACTTGATTTCTTTCTGGGATAGGAGGGTTAAAATTGGAACCATGCACAAATCCTCCAGCACCATCTCGCAAAGTTCCAACTTTTAGCGCTTGATGTTTGGCTATTCGCCTATTGATGTCTATAATATATTCTAAAGTTATTGGTTGTGATAATGTGTCCAACACCCAATACCATGATTCAATTGCACTATTTAGAATTGCATTGTCATGCCCACTTATTTTAATTGTTTCAGAACTTAAGTTAATAATTGATTCGATACCTTTCGGAGTTACATTTAAGTTTTCAAAAAGACTAATTGAATATAATATTTCGACTATATAGTTTTTGCTAAACTTTTTTGTTGCAGCATAGTTGTTTCTTTCGTAATTTTCATACAAAGAGCGCCTATTTTCAAGGCGTTTGTTATTAGCTTTTAAAACATCATTTAATTTCTTACTAATAACATAAATATCTAATTTAATTAGATCAAATTCTTTCTGTTCGATTGTTTCGTTTTCGATATTAAAAAGGGTCGAATATTTACCAATTATTATATAATCACTAATTTTTAATACAGCTTTAGGCTTATCATCACGTAATACATGATATTTGGAATCGTGTCTCTTAATGTCACTGTGCTTTTTTTTATACGATGTTATTGGAATAAAAATACTAAGCTTATACTCACCATTATACACTAAAACTCCAAACTCTTTTATAGTCGTAGAATTAATTTCATTGTAATACTTTAAGTAAAGGGAGTCAATTTTTACAAGTTGCATAGATCTACTAGTTATAAAAAGAGGGAACTCAAAATGAGTTCCCTAGTACTCTGGTGTACCAACCGCCTTTATAGCCCCCAACCTGGCATGGAGTCTCCGAATACTTCTAACATTATTATAAATCAATACGATTTATATGTCAACCTTTAAGCAGTTGATTTTTATGAGAATATAATCTTTTACTACTATTTATAAATTATCTAGTATTATCATAATAAACTTTTCATGTTATTAGTCTTATGGAGCATCAATCGGCAATAGTTATAGTATTTGATAAAATGAAGCAAGGACCGTAGCAGATAGCTAACGGTCCTTTTGATCTTTTATTATGTGATTATTTATTGGATACTGTCAATCTTATAATTCATCTAATTCGTAGTCATCTAAAGAGTCATTACTCTTCTCAATATTAAATCCACGTGAGTTTTTCACAATTAATAATGTTAGAATAAATGCTCCACCAATCGAAATGGCAAAGGCCATCGGACGACTTTCCATTCCAAATCCAATTGTCTTATCAGTTATTAAATATAATAAGTCGACTATAAATAATAAGAATCCTGGAACTAGTGTCATCCAAAAGTTTCTTTTACGATACTTAAGGTAAGCTGTTGCCGTAAGTAGCGCAATTACTGCTAATAGGTGATTTGCCCATGTAAAATATTGCCATAACAGTGAGAAGTCGATTGCTGTGATTAATAAAAATGAAGCGAAAAAGATTGGAATCGCTAAAAATACACGATTAATCGTTGGCGTTTGATCAAATTTAAAAATTTCAGCAATTACTGTACGTAGACTTCTAAATGCCGTATCTCCAGAAGTAATCGGTAATACAATCACCGCTAAAACAATTAACCACGATAAGTATGAACCAAGGGCAATTGTTGCAATTTGCGGAATTAATGCTGGAGCAGAACTCGCACTAATTGCTTGCGGTTCAAATAATAGCATCGTAATTAGGGCCCAAACCATCGCAATAAAACCTTCAGCAACCATCATTCCATAGAATGTTGATTTTCCTTCGGTCTCAGTTTTCATTGTTTTAGCAATAATCGGTGATTGCGTCGTATGAAATCCTGAGATAAATCCACAAGATACCATTACAAAGAATCCTGGTAAGATAACATTTGCAGTTTGATCTTTCCATGTAAATAACATACTCATTGTAAATTCTGGCGTCACAATATTACCAATTAATACTTGACCAAGCACGGAAATTAATACTAGCGATGTTCCTGCGATTAGCAATCCAGTAATAAATGGATAAAACTTTCCAATGATCTTATCAATCGGCATTATCGTTGATAAAATATAATAAACAAAAATTATTAATAGGATTAAATTATAGTTGATTCCAAAATTTGTAGAAATAAGTTCTGCTGGTGATGTTACGAATACCGTTGCCACTAAAATTAACAGTAATGATGTGAAAATTGTGAAAATTATTCGCGACCATTTACCAATATATTTAGCCGCGATTGATGGTAAGTTATTTCCGTGATTACGCATCGACATAAATCCAATTGTGTAGTCTTGTACTGCCCCAAAGAAAATATTCCCTAATGGAATCATAATAAGTACTATCGGACCAAATACCGCAGCGGCTATCGGACCATAAATTGGACCAGTTCCAGCAATATTTAGTAATTGAATAAGTTGGTTCTTTTTCTTGTCAATGGGTACAAAGTCAATTCCATCTTCAAGTTCAATAGCTGGAGTAACATAGTTTTCCTCAACTCCTAATTGACGCTCAACATAGTCCCCATAAATTTTATATCCCCCAATTAAAATTACTAACCCGATAAAAAATAGTAGTATCATTCTCTCTCCTTATTTGCCTGTTCGGCGCTTCATATTTTTGCTTAGATTTTACAAGGCATAAGGGATTTTGGCATAGCCAAAACCCCTTGTATTTAATACATGCAAGATTAATTACTTAATCTCATAACGTTTTGTCCAGTATAAACCAAATGCTCCAGGACCAACGTGGTTACTGATTACAATTCCTAATTGTGATAGGTTAGAATCGATAACATTGGCATCAGTTCTTTTGTTTGCTTCTTTTAAAAACTTTTTCGCCATCTTATCTTCTGTTGTATAAAATGATCCTAAGAGAACATTGTCTCCACCATTAAATTCCATTTTTTCTAACTTATCTAAGATTGTCATAATCGCTTTCTTTTGTGATCGTTCAGCTTTGTAACGCTCTAAACCACCTAACTCATTTAAAGTTATTATTGGTGATATCCCAAATAGGTTACCTACTGATGCAATCGTTGCCGGAATACGACCTCCATATGCTAAATAGTCTAATTTATCTACAAGTAAATAAACTTCTGTATGTTTTGAATAGTGTTCAATAATCTCTTCTACTTCAACTGAAGTTATATCTCCATGCTTTTGAATTACCTTGGCTACCGTCTTTGCAAGGTTAGCCGCAAATGGTCCTGTTAACTTACTGTCATACACTTCAATTTCTAAACCAGGATTTTCTTCAGCAAACTGCTTTGCAGCCATGCTCATTCCTTGGGCAGTTCCCGATAAAGCTCCTGATATATGTAAGCTAATTACACGATCATATCCATCAGCTTTAATTTGCTTGTACATCGCCATCGCATCATTAGTACTTGGCTGTGAGGTCTGAGGTAACTTCTTAGATTCATTAATTTTATAAAACATCTCAACCATTTGGCTTGGATCAGTGGCTTTTTCTGAGAATGATAAATTATCGAAATTAACTGATAATGGTACTACGTAAAAATTATTGTCATTAATCTCTTGTTCACTCATGTAAAAAGTTGAGTCAATCAATATCGCTGTTTTACTCATTATTTACTCCCTCGTTCATATTTTTTTACCCATCCAAATCCAAATGCTTTTGGACCTAAATGATTTCCGATAACAATCCCAAAGTTAGAAACGCCAGAATACATAACATTAGCATTAGTCTTCTTCTTCGCTTCTTTAACAATCTTGTTTGTTAAACCTTCATTTTCAATATGTACTCCAAAAAGTAAAATATCATCACCACTTGTAAACTCTTCTTTAGCTAGGTGTTCTAAAGCACGAGCTAGTCCCTTTTTAGCAGTTCGTTCAGTACGAACTTTTTCAATCGCTCCAAGATCAGTTAATGAAAGCACTGGCGTAATTCCAAATAAATTTCCAACTGATGCTAAGGATGCCGGAATACGTCCTCCATACGATAAGAAGTCTAAACTGTCAACAAAGAAGAAACATTCTAAATTGTGACGGTAGTAATCGATAACGTTATTGATTTCTTCCTCACTAATGTCACCATCCTCTTCAACAATTTGGGCGATTTCTAAAGCAACAATCCCACTTGCTTGTGCAGCAGCTTTACTATCGTACACTTGGATTGATACTCCCGGATTTTCATCCATAACCATTTGTGCGATGTTTCTCACTCCCTGAGTAGTACCTGATAACTCCGAGGAAATATGTAGTGAAATTATTTTGGTATACCCTTCCGCAATTGCTTCAGTAAATACTTTCTCAGTATCACTTCCTGCTGGTTGCGAAGTAGTTGGTAATTTCTTTTGCTCAAAAACTTTTTTAAAAATTTCTTTTGCTTGGGCACCAGTGTCACGAATTTCCCGGTACGTAACATCCTCAAAGTTTACTGTTAATGGAATCTCTTTGAAATTATATTTTTTAAAATCTGCCTCTGGCATATAAAACGTTGAATCAATAACTATACAAGTTTTCATATTCTCTCCTAATAAAATTGAAAAAAGGGGATGGAAACACCCCCTTAATTGATTATCTGTTGTAGAATTCTACGATTAATTGTGGATTAATTTCACGATTTAATTCTGACATCTCAGGTAATCTTTCGAAAGTTGCAACTTTTTTGTTAGCATCTACAGTAACGAATGGTACAGTTCCATTGTTGCTTTCTAATGCAGCGTTAACAATTGTTAAGTTCTCACTTCTTTCGCGGAAAGAAATTACATCTCCCGGCTTACAAGTAATTGAAGGAATACTTGCTTTTTTCCCGTTTAATAACACGTGTCCGTGGTTAACGATTTGACGTGCTTGACGTCTAGTTGCTGCAAATCCAGCACGGTAAACTAATGAGTCTAATCTTGATTCTAATAAGATCATGAAGTTGTTCCCGTGGATTCCAGTCATTTTTCCAGCACGGTCATAAGTTCTTCTGAATTGTTTTTCAGTTAAACCATACATGTGACGTACTCTTTGTTTCTCTTGTAATTGAGTTCCGTACTCACTCATTTTTCTTCTTCTTTGTCCGTGTTGACCTGGTGCGTATGGACGGTTTGATAATTCTTTTCCAGTTTCAGTTAAAGAAAATCCTAATCTTCTTGATAACTTCCAACTTGGTCCTGTGTATCTTGACATATTGTCTCCTTATTTGTGTTTTATTACGAATTTAAGAGTTTGTTTAACATTAAGATTATTTGTCATAAGGTTTTCACTTTTTAGCTCAAGCTACTGGCTTCCATTATATGGCTGCAAATAATGATAATGTGGTTTCAAACGGCTAAACTCACCAAACAATTATAACATAAAATGAAATACGATGCACATTAATTTACTTTTGGGGTATTTAAATCTAAAATAATTAATTGCGGGTGTACAGATTCTAACTACAAGTAGAGTTGTTGTAGTTAGTTTGTAAAGACTGCAACAACGTAATATTAGTTGATCAGTGGTTGCTACGCAATATTCACTATCAATTAATTTACTCTAATAACTTGAATTTAACAATCGATATTGTATTTATTCACTTTGTGAATCACTTATTTTTCCTTGCTTAAACTTAAATAGTACATGCAGTGCAAATAACAAGATAAAAAAGCTAGCAATGACCATCTTAATCTTCAGGTATTTTTCAGCACGCGTATTATCATTGGTTTTGATTTTTTCACTTTTAAAGTATGTCGGTTCTAATCTGGCATACTGATTGTTACTTTCTAAAAAGATAAAAAATTCAACCCGATCATTCTTGGCACTCAATGCTTCTTCTTGAGCAGTAATCGTTAAATCAAACTGCTGATTTGCTAGAGCATCAATCGTATAAAGATTTTGCTCTAACATATCGATATCTGCATCGTTACTAGTGAGTTCAACTGTATAGTCATCTTCGCTAGATACCTTCATATTATTTTTCTTAAGTTCTAACGTAATCGGCTTCTTATGAATGTTTTCGACAACTTCAAAATGAGCGCTGTACGTCACCGTTTCACCATTATTTTTATAATTTTCAACTGTATAGTTTAAAACTGCATCACCAAATTCCACCTGCTGTGGTGTTGTTTGACTGTTAGATTTAATACTTACCGTTGCTTGATCTGTTTGTTCTCCATCAGTAAATTTTGTTACAGTCAACGGAATTTCCGCAACATCATAACCAGGGTTTAAATAAAACTGGTATTTAACTTCAAAATTATTATCATCGGTCGACACTTCTCGAGTATCTTGCGTTACCGTAGAAGTTTTACCATCGTAATAAGCGACATTAACCAGTTTTAAATAGTCACGATTGTAATCTATCTCCACTTCGTGGTTTCCATTTTTCCACCACATATTTTTTTCTGATACCGTAACTGTTACCATTTGATATTCAGAAACACTTTTTTGTTCCAAGTCAGCATATTTAATTGTTATCCATGAGGGAGGATCGGTTGGTGCTTCGCTAGCTGCTTGAAAGTTAACCGGTAATAGCATTGCTAATAATGCTATTAATAATAGTTTAATATTTACTTTCATCCAGCTGCTCCATACGGAAGTGGTAGTTACAAAGTGGTGTATAATCAACAGTTACAGTTTCATCATCAACCAGAACCGTCGGCCCATCCTTGATTATTTTTCCGTTTACTACTCTTGCGTTTTGACGCGCTTTCTTTCCACACCAACAAATTGAAGTTGCCTCTTCGATTTTATCAGCACATTCAATTATTCGCTTGCTTCCCTCAAATAAATTTCCACGGAAATCTACTTTTAATCCAAAGAATAATAGTGAACTTACCTTGTGGTTATAACAATAGTCGACGATACAGTCAACAACTTCTTTCGATAGGAAATTGGCTTCATCAACTAAAATTATATTAGCGTGATTGGCTTCTAGCACCTTTAGCACTTGCTCAGGGTTTGACTCTTCAATTTCCACAGCATCTACTTCGAGACGCGTACGAGATGTTACCTTCCCAACAGCACGGGTATCAATCTCCGGCTTTAATACTAAACAGTTAATATCATTTTCCTTGTAATTGTACGCCACCTTGATCAGTTCTAATGACTTTCCTGAATTCATTGATCCATATGTAAAATAAATTGTTGTCTTCGCCATTACTAGCTCCTTTTGTAGTTTTCTAAATAAATTTGTAACACACTAATATCCGCCGGATTAATTCCCGAAATACGACTTGCTTGACCGATTGTTTCCGGTCTAATCTTCGTTAATTTCTCACGTGCTTCTAATGCTAGATTAGTCACATCTGCAAAGTTGATTTCTAATGGAATTCGCACGCGATCTAATTTACTTGCACGCTCAACTTGACGGTGGACTTTAGCAATATATCCTTCATACTTAATTTCAATTTCAACCTGATATAAAACTTCGTCACTATACTGGCTAACGTCAATTAATTGTTGTAGATGCTTATAATTAAATGTGGGACGCTTTAATAGTTCGTGGACTTTAAATCCACGACTAATTCCTTCCGTTCCAATCGTTTGGGCAATCTCATCAGTTAGCATATGTTGGGTAATTTTTTGTTCCTGGAATTCATTTTTCAAGAAGTTTACTTGTTCTTGCTTTTGCTTGAAACTTTGATAGTGCGCTTCAGTTACTAAACCAACTTGATAACCAAGTTCAGTTAAACGCGTATCCGCGTTGTCGTTACGCAACAATAGGCGGTATTCACTTCTCGATGTTAATAAACGGTACGGTTCATCAGTTCCCTTAGTAATAAGGTCATCAATCATCAAACCAATATAACTATCAGCACGTGTTAAAATTAACGGCTCTTTACCTTGAACGCTAAGCGCAGCATTGATTCCCGCTACTAACCCTTGACCAGCTGCTTCTTCATAACCACTCGTACCATTAATTTGACCAGCTGAATATAAATTGGCGATATCTTTAAACTCAAGGGTCGTTTTTAATTGTTCGGGTCTGATTGCATCATACTCGATGGCGTATCCATACTCTAATATTTTGGCATTTTCCAGTCCCGGTAATGAGGCGATCATCTGATCTTGAATATCGTATGGCATCGAAGTTGAGAATCCTTGAACATAAATACTATTCCCGTCTTTAGTTTCTGGCTCTAAAAATAGTTGGTGACGTTCCTTATCAGCAAAACGAGTAATTTTATCTTCAATACTTGGACAATAACGTGGTCCAACCCCTTCAATAACCCCACTGTACATTGCCGATAGTCCTAAGTTCTCTTGGATTATTTGGTGCGTAACAGGAGAAGTGTAAATTAGATGGCAATCTAATTGTTGGCTTGGATCATTGAACTGGGGATTAAAGAATGAGAAAGCAAGGGGCATATCATCACCACTAGTTACTTCACTCTTAGTGAAATCAATCGAGTTTTTATCTACTCGTGCCGGAGTTCCAGTTTTCAGTTTAAATAATTGCACTCCAGCTGCTTTTAAGCTATCCGATAGGGTCTTAGTCGTTGGCGTATCCTCCGGTCCACTCGATATTTTTGTTGAACCGTTGATAATATATGAATCCATATATGTTCCCGTTGTCATAACCACTTTATCGGCGTCAATTACTGTTCCATCTTTTAATGTCACACCCGTAACCATCGTAAAATCATCATTAAAGTTTAAGACATCAACCATCTGCTCAATTACATCTAAGTTAACTTGGTTGGCAATTGTTGCTTGCATCGACTTGGGATAAAGTTCTTTGTCAACTTGCGCTCGCATACTGTGCACAGCCGGACCTTTTGAACGGTTTAATATTTTCATTTGTAAGTTACTCTTATCCGAGTTACGTCCCATCTCACCACCTAGGGCATCGATTTCACGCACAACAATTCCCTTGGCTGGTCCCCCAATTGAGGGATTACACGGGGTCATGGCAATTTTATCAACACGACTAGTAATTAAAGCTGTTGCCAGTCCCATTCGGCTACTCGCTAGTGCTGCCTCACTTCCGGCATGTCCACCACCAATGACAATTATTTGATATTTCTTATTCATCTTATTCTCCTTTGAAAAACGCTTCAAGACGTTTCATGCTAGCTGCCCCATAAATACGATCATACTCTTTACCATCACGATAATCGATAATACATGGTGTTCCCATGATGTTTAAACTCATCGCAATCTCCTGATGACTATGTGCTTCAACTTCATATAAAGTAGTATCCACTTCCAACTCTCGCACTGTACTTTTTAGTTTCTCACAACTTGGACAATTTTCTGTTGTAAATAGATAAAATCCCGCTTCTAACACCGGTACATTTGTTTTAATTATTTCCATTTCGCATCCTTCCAAAAAAATCTTTCATTAGCTTTTGACATTCGGTTTCTAAGATCGGACCAATCATCTCGATGCTGCTATCATCAATCAACGTATCAAATGCTCGTTTTTTAAAAGCGTATTGATCAGTGCCATAATAAATTGTTTTAATTCGACTTTGTTCAATCGCACTATAACACATTAGACATGGCTTGACTGTTACATACAGTTGACAATCGTCGAGTTTCCACGTTTTTAAGAAACTGGCGGCTTGTTTTAAAGCATGTATTTCCGCGTGTCCGGTTATATCATTATCAATTTCACGAGTATTGTATCCGCGACCAATAATCTTACCATCTTGTACTACAACAGCACCAATTGGCACCTCGTTTTTTTCATAAGCTAGTTCGGCACACTCAAGTGCTTGTTTCATATAGTTTTCCATAAGGATATTATAGCAAAAAAGAAGCAACCAGTTGGATGCTTCTTTATTATATTTTATATTTAAGTTTCATCCTCCGCTCAAAACTAATTGTGGTCACAAATTCAAATATTTATTTTTGACAATTTTTGTCTGTCTACTTGTCAGCGTTTAACCGTTCGGCTATTTCTAGAGTTGTAATTAAGACATCGACCATGTTATTTTCTAACAGTGCTTTAATAACGTTGTACTTATACATCTCACTAACAAGTAATATTATTTTTTTATTACCGATTTTATCCTTGGAAATTGCTATATTACAATCATTGTATTCACAATCGATGATTTGCCCATGAACATCGATGATGTAAGAGCAAAAATAACCAATTCCCCCTAAGTTTATCGCTTCTTGAAACTGGTGGTCATCTTGGAATTTCTCCCAAATATTGTGTTTCCCATAACTATTGAAGGTTCCAACACTCGTTAGGATCAACTCCGAATTGTCCAGTAATTTCAGCGTTTCACTAATAATGCTCATTTTCTCAAGCGAGCGTTTAACCGAACTATTAGCCACATGCAAGGGGGCTGAAAGCTGATAGAATCCGGCATTATATTTTTGGGCAAACTTCTTGATGACCGTACTTTGATCTAAGGATTCCGCATCATTGGTTATTTCTCCAAACAGTTGAATAACCTTGGTGTTATCCAAATTTCGCTCCGGTAAATACTCAATAATATCATTAATGTAGCTGCCCCATGAACAGCCAATCGAAATGTTGTGACGCATAAATGAGTCGATAACTTGCGCCGCTCGCTTATTAAACTCCAAATCAAAGTTTTCATCAAGGATGCCAATGTCTACTGCTTCCATCCGCTCAAGACCATAACGCTCTTGCAATTCCGATTTGAAGTGGTATTGCTTCTCCACCTTGAAATTGAGTTTGGTTGTTATGTAATTATGTTCCTTAGCGTACGTAAGAATGCGTGACACCTTACTTCGGCTAATATAAAATTGCTGAGCAATTTCTTGTTGGGTTTTGTTATTTAAATAATAAGCAATACAAATTTCTTTAACTAACTCATCCTTGCGTTGTTCCTTGTCCATAGTATGCTCCTTCACCATGTTTTCTATAATAGTGTTTGTCTTGTAAACTGGTTGGTGCCGGTGAGGCTTGGGGGTGGATTGCGTAAGTATTGATGGCCATTTCGGCAACTTCCTCTAAATACTTGGCATTATCGACACAACCTCCAACTGTGGTGCCAACGGTAAATGGTCCATGATTGGCCACCAACACGGCTGGACAACTGATGATATCCAGTTGATTGCCTTGAAATGTTTCGGTTATTACTTTTCCGGTATTTAGTTCATATTGACCTGCAATCTCCACGTTGGTTAGTTTACGTGTACATTTTATCGGACCGAAAAAATAGTCTGCATGGGTCGTTCCTAAGCATTCAATATCGCGGTTAGCTTGGGCAAAACTCGTTGCGTATTTCGAGTGGGTATGACATACAGCGTTTACCTTTGGAAAGTTTCGATAGATTTCCAAGTGCGTATCCAAATCGCTCGATGGCTTTAATTCTCCCTCGATTACCTGACCCGCAAGATCGACGATGACTATATCACTCGCTTGCATCGCAGCATATTCGACTCCACTCGGCTTTATCGCGATAACCTTGGCTTGGCGATCGTAAAAGCTAACGTTTCCCCAGGTGAAGATCACCAAACCATAATCAACAAGTTTCAGGTTTGCTGCTAGTACTTCGGCTTTTATTTTCTCATACATTATAAGTTTAGAAAATACTGATAGTTTTTTTCAATATTTTCAATACACTCCTTTCCACCTTCTTGATTCCAAATTTCAATCACAAACGGACCGTTGTATCCTTGTTCTAAGACGGCTTGCTTAATGCCGGCCAAAGGGACATCACCTTCCCCTAAATTTAAGTCCCGATATTGATTTGGTAGCGTATCCTTAATATGAATTTGGATAATCTCATGTTTGAACAGTCTAAGCTCGGTGAATATATCAAAACTATGACGATATAAGTTACCTACATCAACGTATAGTTTCAACCACGGGGAATCAATAATATCGATATATTTTTTCCCATCGGCGAGCGTTCCAATAAACGATGTATCCATTATTTCAATTGACAGCATAATTTGATAACGCTCGGCCAATTGCGCACAATACTGCAAGCCAGCAACAAAATTTTTCTCGGTTTCTAAGGTGCTTTGCTCATAGTAAACATCATAACCGGCAAGCTGAATATTACGAATTCCTAACTCACGTGAAAAGATTAAGGCTTTTTCAATTATTTCATAGGCTTTCCCCCGCTTAGTTTGATCGACACTACCAAACGGATTACCGCGGTGCGCACTTAAACACAAGGATTGAATTGCTAAGTTATTGGCTACTAACGTGTTTTTCATCGCAGCAATTTGTTCACTTGTAAAATCTAAGCGTTTTTGACGAAGTTCAGTTTCATCAATTGATAGTTCAATAAAGTCAAATCCTAACTTACTGGTGTAATAAGCTTTTTGTTCAAATGAAAAAGAGTCGGCAAACGCTTTTTCATAAATCCCAACCAAGTTATTATTCATGGAAATGCTCCTTAATCTCCGCTTTAAATCTCAGTGCTTCATTCACGCTATCTGCACTTTCACGGATACTTCGCCCTGCGATAAAGCAATAGACATTAAAATCTTTAAACAGTTTAATATCTTCTACTTCTAGGCCACCAGTAATTGTTACTTTAAACCCATGATCATTTAATATTTTTATTTTATTAAAGTCCACTTCTCCCCAAGCTCGTCCACTTAGTTGCGAATCTCGAGAACGATGGTAGATAACATGTTCGATACCAATACTTTTCCAGCCTTCCATCATCTCCGAACTATATTCTCCATACAGTTCGATGTGGATCTGTGCTCCACTTTGATCAGCAACAGTTTTCATCAACGCGATTGTTTCTAAATCAGCCGCACAAATTGCCGTTACTTGATTAGCACCTGCATCAACGCTTTGTTGGCAGAGCGTCGTTCCCGCATCGGCACATTTTAAATCGGACAAAATCATTTTATCATTACCATACATCTGTCTTATAATCTTTAGCGGTAACATCCCTTGAGTCAAATGCAATACGGTTCCAATTTCGATTACATCGACAATTTCACCAATCGGATAAACTTGCTCCAACATCGACTCAACAGTGACATTGTCCATCGCTACTTGCAACTTCGGAATCATAACTCCTCCAATGCGACTTTAACCTTCTCACGAATCTCTTCAGTCGATAATAAATTACGTAGTCCGACTACCTTTGTTTTGCTCGGATCAACTTTAAAATCATTGACAAACGCTTCACTGATGATGATCAAACTATAGTCTTTAGCACGGTTGATTCCCTCACCAACCGAGCAGTGGTCAATTTCATAGTCAACCGCTAATTCTTTAAGTACTTCTTCAATTTTCATCTTTATTATCATACTCGAACCCATGCCGTTTCCACATGCTGCTAATACTTTAATCATAATTCCTCCTTCTTTATAACATCGATTTAAATGGTAAATCTGGTTCAATTGCAAACGCGTCCTCGAATCCCCGCTCATACATAAACTCACGGTCTAAACGATTATCAGGATAGACAAATTTTCCCCCAACTTGCCAGATATATGGTGTGAATTGATATTTTAAACGATACTTTCGACTTTCCCATAAATCTAATATTTCTTTGGGATCAGCCATAAAGTTTGTCCAAATATCATGGTGAAACGGAATTAACACATCAGTTTTTAAACATTCCGCCATCTTCAAACAATCTATCGATGACATCTTGTCAGTCATCCCTCGGGGATTTTCCCCAAACGAACCTAGGGCAACATCAATTTGATGATCGTTTCCATGCTTTGCATAGTAATTTGAATAATGCGAATCACCACTATGGTATAGGTTTCCTCCTGGAGTTTTAAATAAATAGTTGACTGCTAGTTCATCCATATCCTGCGGAAACTTGTCTTTTAAAATTTTCCCTGGTGGGGCAGTAACCAGTTCGGTACGGTCAAAAGAATCCAAGATGACAATCTCGGTGTCTTTGACTTTTACGGTATCGCCCGGTTTTACTTGGACTAATCGCTCTTCAGGAACCCCCCAACTTCTCCATAGTTCAATACATGCTTTCGGACCAATAAATTTTGTACCTGAATCAGTATTTTGTAAGACAGCCGCGGCAACATTTTCATCAATGTGATCACCATGGTCGTGTGTTGC
This sequence comes from Mollicutes bacterium LVI A0039, assembly GCA_033103385.1. GTDB lineage: Bacteria > Bacillota_I > Bacilli_A > UBA3375 > UBA3375 > LVI-A0039. The sequence continues at coordinate 1,511,443 of CP136953.1, read as the reverse complement.
TAGCAGTGCATCCAACTTAGTAATCGCAAATGGATCAATAACACACGGTACGTTTCGTAAATTGGGTTGTAACTTTTCACAACCAATCATTCGTTGATGTTGATGTTGTTTTTTCATCAGTTTGTTTTGCTTCGATTTTTTTCCAGTCTTAACCCATAAATCGACAAGGATATTTGTCTCATTTTCTGTTTTAAGCCAAATCCCGGTACACCCAAGCCACCACATCGCAAAGGTTCCTGGTTTTACTACCTCTTCATCGATTTCTTCATTAAGCCAAGTACCCCATTCCGGGAAAGTACTTAGAATCCACTTTTCGCGGGTGATATCAGTTACTATGCTCATCATTCCTCCATATTTTTAAAATTTGTTCTTTACTAGTCGCATTGATAAACCGCTCAATATCGGCATCGCTCGCCAGTGATTTTGCTACTTGTGCTAACATTTCTAAATGTTCTGTATCATGGGAACATGCTAGCGTGATAAACGCTTTAGCCGTGAACCCTTGGACATCGATCTCTTGGTCAAATATCGTAATCGAAGCTCCACCATTAAGCACCCCGTGCTCCGGACGCGAATGAGGCATGGCGATTCCTGGAGCAATCACAATGTACGGTCCAAACTCATCGACATTGGCAATCATCTTATCAACATATGCTGGTGTTATATATTCGTTTGCTAACAGTAATTCACTGGACACTCGGATTGCCTCTTTCCAGTTACTTGGTGCTGCTTTAAAGCAAATCAATTCCTCTTTAAGTTTCATCCGCATTCCTCCTATGCTTCATCTTCATATCTCATTGTATTAAAATACGTATCTTTTTTTCGTTTGTATTGCAGTTGTGGAACTACTAACATTGCGGCAATCGTTATCACAATCATAGCTGCACCAATATATTTTGTTCCAAATAAAACTACAGGCATAAATGTTACCCAGTCAAACATTCCCATCCATCCGATTACTAAATCTGAATTTCCAAGTAATGTTAGAACTAGGGCACTACCAAAGACTTGAAGCAACCCACAACAAAACGGAATAATTGTCGCTGCTCGTCTTCCTCCGGCTTTATTAGCATAAATCGCGATTGTTCCGTTATCGAAGAATAAACAGATAAATCCCGAAAGAATTAAGATTGGTGACTTAAAGATTAGTAATAATGAAATTGCTAATAATTGACCAATGAATCCCATAATGAATCCGTATGCTGGAGTATTTGGGGCGAACCCAAATGTTACTGCACAGTCAACAGCTGGAATTGATCCTTTTAGTAACTTACTACTAATTCCATTAAACGATTCCGTAAGTTCACCAACAAAGATACGAACTCCAGTTAAAATTATCGTAATATTAACGGCAAATGATGCTCCAACAAAGAAGATATACGTTGCCCAAGTATATGATTTAGTATTGTATTCAAATGATTCCGGACCACAAATTATCATGATAATTCCAATGAATACCGTCATTATAACTACGTTGGAAACAATATTATCTTTGAAGATACTCATAAATCCGGGCATTTCAATATTTTCAGTTGAATGCTCTTTATTACCAATAACCTTACCGACTTTATAAGCAACCCACGCACCAAGCATCTGTTGGTGACCAATCGTAAATCCAGCTCCATCCGTTACATCATTTGTTGCCTCAATGATTAAATTGGAGAACACTGACCAATAGACACCGGTGAATAATCCGGTTAGAATTACTAAGGGAATTCCGACTGGTTCACCGGTTACCGTATGCAGAATCCAATAAAATGCCCATAAGATAACTGCTGATTGTTGATACATAATGTGTCCAGTTAAGAATAGTGAACGAATCTTAGTTTGCTTTTGAAAGAAGACTAAGAAGATGTTTACGAAAAATGCAATTAGCATCACGTATCCAACGTACTGTAAAGAATTAACTCCCTCTAATACCATTTGTGCTGATGTTTGTCCAAAGTACGGATCGATAACATATGCACTAATTCCAAACTTATTTCTAAGGGCCTCAATTACCGGCGAGAAGTTACCTACTAAACCGCTCGTACCCACTTGTAAAATTGCATATCCGACATATGCCTTAATAAAACCAGAGAATGCTTGGTAAAACTTTTTACCCATCAGCAAGTACCCAATGAAGACAATGGTCCCTAGAAGTAATGCTGGTTGTGCTAAAAACTTATTTACAAAAACTTGAAATATCTCTACAAAAACATCCATGTTAACGTTTACCTCCCTTTTTTATTTTACAATTACATTATAGCTGAATTTCCAGACATATGTGCACCACCATATATTTTTTGAACATGTGTGCATAATCAAAAAGTTTGTCGACAATGATTTTTTATAAAAAAAAGAAGCAACCTTGCGGTTGCTCCTAATTAATATTAATCTTGATATTTGCTTTAAATCTAATCATCTTGTTTTAAACGATTTTTATACAACTTCGCTAAACCACCTAGCGATGTTTCACGATATTCCGCGGCCATATCTTTTCCAGTTTCATACATAACTTCGACAATTGTATCAAAGTAGATTTGTTCTTCTTCAGCTGTGGCTTGGGCAATTTTAAAAGCAGTTTTGGCTTTGCTTGCTCCAACAGCATTACGTTGAATACATGGAACTTGGACATAGCCCAATACTGGATCACAAGTTAGCCCAATTTGGTGTTCCAATCCAATCTCGGCAGCAGCTTCAATCTGGCGGTTAGAACATCCATTTAAATAGGCAGCAGCTCCAGCGGCCATCGCTGTTGCTGTTCCCACTTCTGCTTGACATCCACCTTCAGCACCACTTACTGTCGCATTGTGTTTAACAACTGCTCCTAAAAGTCCTGCTACTGCTAGTCCTTCGATGACTTGCTCATCAAATAAATCTAAATCGTCTTGGTAATACTTTAGAATCGCTGGTAATACTCCCGCAGCCCCACAAGTAGGTGCCGTAACAATTTGTCCACCTGATGCATTCTCCTCGTTTACTGCATAAGCGTATGCTTCTAAACGCATATGTTTACTATCCGATTCAAATAAGGTTTTCGCGCGACGCTTTACCCCAAGTTCTCCAGGAATCGTTCCATCAGTTTTCACTCCACGATAAATTGCTGATTTCATCACATCCCAAACTTTGGTTAAATGAGTAAGAACTTCAGGTTCAAACTCCATCACATAATCAAAGTACGAAATTTCTTTTTCAGCGCAATACTCACTAATTTCAGTAAAGTTATTATGGGGATAAACCTCTAAATCTTCGGATGTTGAATCATAACCGATAATCTTAACATCACCTCCACCAATCGAGTAGATTGTCCACTGAATCGCAGTTCCATCTGCAAGTTCCGCATCAAACATCATCGTATTTTCGTGGCCAATATTACTTGCGGTATAATTCCAGACAAATTCTACGGGGATTGGACTTAGACTCTTTTCAATAATCCAATCAGTTAAATGACCTTTACCCGTAAGTGCTAATGAACCAAATAACGTACACTTAACTTTAGCCAGGTTAGGATACGCCTCTTTAAGCATTAGACTTGCACGCTCTGGTCCCATCGTGTGGGATGAAGAGGGTCCAGCCCCAATCTTAAATACATCTCTTTGACTTTTCATCAGCCCTCCTTAATTATCGGTTTAAATATGGTAATAATACTTTAGGAATTTCTACAGTTCCATCTTCGTTTTGGAAGTTTTCTAAAATAGCTGCTAAAATACGACCAGTTGCCATTCCACTTCCGTTTAACATATGTGGGTGTTTAACATTACCTTCTGCATCACGGTAACGGATTTTTCCACGACGGGCTTGGAAATCCCAAACGTTTGAACATGAAGATACTTCACGGAATTTATCTTGAGATGGGAACCATACTTCTAAATCAAAAGTTTTACTAGCTCCAAATCCAACATCTCCACTACATAAACGAACAATACGGTAGTGTAGTCCTAAATCTTGAAGAATTTTCTCCGCATCTTCAACCATCTTTTCCAGTTCAGCATTACTTGTAGCTTCGTCTGTATATTTAAATAATTCGACTTTACCAAATTGGTGCATACGGATTAGTCCACGCGTATCACGCCCGGCACTTCCGGCCTCTTTACGGAAACATTGAGAATATGCTGTATAGTTTAATGGCAATTCTCCTTCTTCAATAATTTCATCACGGTGCATGTTTGCTAACACAACTTCTGCTGTTGGAATTAGGTAGAAACTACGCTCGTTTTCAAACTCGTCATCCTCACCACCATTTTGAGCAATTTTAAATAAGTCGTTTTCGAACTTAGGTAATTGTCCAGATGCGTATAATGAATCTTGGTTAGCAATAAATGGAACTCCAATTTCCATGTATCCACGATCACTGTGCGTATCTAACATATAGTTTGTAATAGCACGTTCTAAACGAGCTACTAAACCTTTAGTTATAACAAAACGTGATTTAGAGATTTTTGCCGCACGGTCGAAGTCTAATTGCATACTTGTTACTTCAAAGTGTTGTTTTGGTTCAAAATCAAAGTGTGGTTTCTCACCATAAACCTTAACTTCGACATTGTCTTCATCATCGTTTCCGATTGGGGTATCCGCTTGTAAGAAGTTCGGAATCTTCATTAAGCGACTTGTATAACTATTGCGTAACTCATCAACAACCGTTTTGTCCGTATCTTGTTTTAAACTTTCAATTTCTGCAAATAGTTCAGTTGTGTCTTTTCCAGCTTTTTTATACTGACCAATTAATTTACTCTTTTTATTAAGTTCACTTTTTGCAACTTCCATTGCATTTAATTTTTTTGTATACTCTTCGTATGTTGCAATAATTTCCTCAATTTCTTGCGTAAAATCGCTACCACGTAAATTCAGGCTCGCAATCATTTGTTCCTTTTCATTTATTAAACGCTTAATATCTAACATTTATCCTCCAAATTAATAATATTTTTAAATTTCTCTAATGTATCTGCAAAATCATCAAAAGCACTTTGATATGGCTCACAACTACGAGCATCGATATCGATTGTCGCTAAACTATCAATTGCTGGAAGCGATCCTCCGATTGATAGAAAGTCTAAGTACTTAGTTGCAAAGTTCTCATCTTGCTTAATACGGTTAAATATATCTACTGAGTAACAGAAACTCGTAGCATATTGATATACATAGTAATTGTAGTAGAAGTGTGGAATACGTGACCATTCATATTTGATTAAGTCATCGATAATAACCCCATCACCAAAGTACAATTTATTTAAGTTATAGTACATCGCATTTAAATCTTCACTTGCTAGTTTCTTACCGGACTCAAAGGTCTTCTTCGACTCGTATTCAAAGTCAGCAAACATTGTTTGACGAATTACTGTCGTGCGATATTGCTCAAGTTTATAGTTTAAAATACCCGCGCGTGCACTATCAGACTCAGCTATGTCAAGCAGGTAATCAGTAAGCAACAATTCATTTAATGTCGACGCTATCTCAGCTACAAAAATAACATAGTCACTATTGTGATACGCCTGTTTATGGTTCGCTAAATAGGTATGAATCGAGTGACCAATTTCATGAGCTAGCGTATATACATCATTTAAGGTGTTGGTATAGTTAAGCAAAATAAATGGTTTACTATCATAACATCCACCGGAGTATGCTCCACTACGTTTCCCTTCTCGTTCATACACATCGATCCAACGCTCTGCAAATGCTTGCTTAACTAAAGCTACGTATTCGCTGCCTAGTGGGCTAAGCGCTGCTATAACAAGCTCTTGCGCCTGCTCATAGCCATATGTATTAGTACTTTCTGAGATTAACGGAACATACATATCATACAAGTGCAACTCATCATATCCTAAAAGTTCTTTACGTAAATTTACATAATCGTGGTTAGTCTTAATATTGCGTTTAGTAACATCTAGTAAGTTATCATAGATTACTTCGTCAATATTATTACTAAATAACGCACGGTGACGAGTTGAGTTATAACCACGGGTATTTACTGTGAAAATATCTTTCGTAATTTGTCCCGTATATGTTGTCGTTAGTGTTAAGTTTAAACTTGCAAACTTTCCTAGCATTTCAGCGAAGGCATTTTTTCGCAGCACTCGGTCTTCACTCATTAAATACGCACCATAAAGTCCGTGGGACATCGCTACTGCTTCACCATCGCTATTTTCAACATCATCAAATTTCAAATCACCGTTTGTCAAAACTTCATAAATCTTACTCGGTTGCGATAAACTTTCACTAGCATCTGCTAATAGCTTCTCACTTTGTTGGTTTAAAGTAAATTTACCACTAAGACATATCTCTGTTAGTACTTGGTGATAAGTTTTAAACTCGTCTAATTCCATAGAGCTTTTAATAACTTCGATTTCTTCAATTAGTTTTGGCATGTAAAAGGACAAGGTACTATATATTTTTAAAACCTTAGTTTTAACTTCGGCTTCTAAACGAATACTATCACTTTCAATTGTTGATTCGTCAAGTTTGTGATGTGCATAAGTCATCGGTTTTTCGACAATCCTTAAAATATGAAAATACTCATCTAAACTAGATTTTAGATGCGTTTTAGTAAACTTTATTGATTGATAATTAGTTTCAAAGTCATGGGCTAACTTCTCAGCTAATTCAATATCTTGGAAAATAAGTTCTCGATCTGAATATAGAGAACTTAAATCCCAATTATATTTATTATCCATTGTGATTAGTCTAAGCTTAGTACTTTGTGTACATCTTTAAAACTACGCCCATTTTGTGCATAATCTAAACCGTATCCAATTAAGAAATAGTCAGGCAGTGTAAACCCGATGCGGTCAGCTGTTTGATTTGTAACATTAGTTCCCTCTTTTTGGAAAATCGAGATTGTTTTAACACTCTTCGCTTGCTTGTCCATAAAGTATGACTTTAGGTACTTAAGTGTTGTACCTGTATCAACGATATCTTCTAAGACAACTACATGGCGATCTGTAATATCCATATCTAAGTCTTTTACAATTTTTACAACTCCACTCGTCTTACTACTATCCCCGTATGACGATAGGTTCATAACATCGATTTGTAATGGAATTGTCATCTCTTTTGTCAGGTCACTTAAAAAGTATAGTGAACCTTTCATAATCCCGACCATAATTGGATTTTTGTCAGCATATTCAACGTCTAATTCTGCTGCAATTTCTCGCACTTTGGCCATAATTTCATCGTGTGTTAAAATAATTTCTGTTTTCATACTTGCTCCTAAAATTTAACTTATGTTTATACTATACTATTTTATCAAAAATTTACATTTGATTGGAGTTATTAAAACACAAAGATAAATGGTTATACTTATATTATTAGTGGTACTATCGCTTATTTTACGATAAAAGTAATATTAGCTCCGGTTTTGTAGCAACATAACACATCTTTAGATTGTTGAAGATTTGTGCTGATATCAAAAAAAGACATCATACCAAAAGGGTATAATGTCTAAAATATTGGGGAATATTTTATTTGTTATCTGCCACAAGCTTTTGATATTTTCCTACTAATATGTCTAATGTTTGCACATCATCGATCCCAGTAATAATTGTAATTGCTTTATCAACTGGGTTGGAACTTAAAATATCTTGCATATCAACTGCTTGCTCATCATCAACATTTGCATATGTCAGCGCATAAGCGATAGCGGTAGTTAATGCATCAATGTCTCGCTTGTTGGCAATCAGAACTTTAAGTGGACTTATATAACGCTCCACATTTGAAAGTTTAGATAGGGGGTTTCTAGAAACTCGAGATAGTTCATCAATAATTTTCTCATTTTTAAAGCGGTCTAAAACTTTATTGGCATATATCGATTGGACTTTAGGATCAACACCAAATTCAAGGACAAGCGCCTCTGTAATGTTATCTAAAGTTGCACATACAATTTCATTAACTTGGGGATTACGCAATGCTTCTTCAACGTAAGTAAATTTCTTGTACGTTCCAACATAACCAACTAGTGAATGGGTTAGGTTAACTGTTAATAGTTTTCGTTTATTAAAATAACTTAAGTCTTCAACATAGTTTACACCGGCAATCGAATCATTTCGTCTAACTTGTCCTTTTTCCAATACCCATTCATAAAATGGTTCTACTTCTACATCACATATGTTTGGTAAAACTTGATCGGGAACAATTCGATCGACTGCACTATCGACAAAACCTACATATTTTTCTAAATATTCAGACATTTTTGCATCAGCATGCTCTAAAATAAGCGTTTTAAAGTACGTACTGACACGTAAACCATTTTCGCAAGCAATTATATCGATACAATTAGTATTTCCACGGCTAATGCGCATTCGTAAACCATCACATACCGCATCAGTAATATACTTTAGATTAATTTGTCCAAGTGATGTTGTGATCAAGTCAGCTTGAGCTAATTTTTCACGTAATTCTTCGCTGTTAGTTTTGCTATTTATCGCACCAGCAATTTTAACATTAAATGTCGTGTTACCTTCATCTAAATAAATAACATTATAATCTTTACTTGTATTTAATGCTTTGATTAACTCATCATTTACATCGACAAATGTTACTTCATATCCTGAGCGATACAACAGATCTCCCATAAATCCACGACCTATATTTCCCGCCCCAAAGTGTACTACTTTCATATTAACCTCCATTTACCATTGATATTATTTGTTGCTCATTTTGAATAGTTACAAGCGAATCAACATTTTCCATTTCACTACACAGTACGGCAATTTGACCTAGTATTTCCATATGTGCATCGCCATCCGCAGCAATACCAATAACTAATCTAACTTTATTGGCATCAAAGCTAACACTTTTGGGTACCTGCATTATAACAATTGCAGGTGTGATTACATAGTCACGTGCCTCATCTGTACCGTGCGGTATTGCTAAATCATTTCCCATGTATACTGAGGCTTGTTGATCACGAGTATGCATGGTTGATACATACTCGGGTTTTACGCTGCCAATTTCCACTAATTTGTTTCCAACTAAGTTAATCGCTTCTGCTTTGGTTTGGGGCTGTTGATTTAACAAGACTACGATGTTTGGTTGTTTCATAATTATTCCTCGTTTCGTGTTTTAATACTTTCTAATAATTGACGATACTGATCTTTATCTAGAAAATTGCTTACAAAGAATTTTTCGCTATCAGTAGAAAAGCTGTTGGCTGTCGATTCAAATTGTTCTTGTGTCACCACTAAGTCTATTTTGTTATCTAATTTTTTCAAAGGACGGTTTGTAATATCTAAATAATCCATTCCTGCTTCTTTCGCCAGATTACGAAGTAATGATGCGCCCATGGCACTTGATCCCATTCCCGCATCACATGCAAAAACAATCGTTTTGATATTTTTATCTGATGCTAAAACCGTTGCTACTGATGATTTTTTACCCTTCATCGCTTCCATTTCTTTTGTAGCACTATCTAAATCCATAGTTTCTTTTGAAGCTTTTAAAATAATTGATGCTACTAAGAAACTCACTGCCGTTGCTACAAGTACACCCGCTAATACCGGAAGAAGTCCACCTTTAGGAGCCATCGCTGATATTGCAAATATACTACCCGGTGATGCTGGAGCTACTAGACCTGCACCTAAGATTGAGAATGTGAATACTCCACTCATTCCCCCGGCAATAGCCGCAATAATTAAAGCTGGTTTCATTAAGATATATGGGAAGTAAATTTCATGAATCCCTCCAAAGAAGTGAATAATAATTGCACCGGGAGCTGTCGCTTTGGCATTTCCTTTTCCAAAGAATGAATAAGCTAGTAAAATCCCTAGTCCTGGCCCTGGATTTGCTTCTAGTAAAAATAATATTGATTTACCAGTTTCTTCTACATCGATTGAACCTAGTGGCGTTAACACCCCGTGATTGATTGCGTTGTTTAAGAATAATACTTTTGCTGGTTCAATAATTACACTTGTTAAGAATAATAAACTGTTATTAACAAGATATTCTACCCCTGAACCAAAAATTTCAGTAAACCCGTTTACTATAGGACTTACAACAACGATCCCGACGATTGCTAATATTGCTGCAATAATTCCTAGGGAATAGTTGTTTACTAACATTTCAAATCCGGTTTTTACTTTCCCATCTACGGCACGGTCAAATGCTCTAATTGAAACTGCTGCTAATGGTCCAATAATCATCGCCCCTAAGAACATTGGAATATCGCTGGATACAACAACTCCCATTGTTGCAATGGCACCGATAACTCCACCACGATCTTCATAAACTAATTTACCTCCACTATATCCGATTAATATCGGAAGTAAATAAGTTATCATTGGCCCTACTAACATCGCAAATGTTTCATTTGGAAACCAACCATCTGGAATAAATAATGCGGTAATAATTCCCCATGCAATAAATGATCCAATGATTGGCATAATAATACCACTTAAGAATCCACCTAATTTTTGTATCTGTGATTTCATAACATGCTGCCCACTGCAGCGGCTCCTTTCTTTTCGAACATATTATAACTTTTAAACATTTTCTTTTTTGGTTCGCGTTGTCAAAAAAAAATGACAAACTCCTGGCTTGTCATTAATTTATAATTTTACTAACTGCTTCTAGATTACCCATATTAATATCTTTTAGTAAATGAGTATCGGATATCAAACTGTAACTAAGGATATTTACTTTTTCCAACATTGACTCACTAATATCTGTGGGTACCAAGACTAGTAGAATTCGGTTACACAAAAGTTCTTGTCCATCAAACCCTTTAGTTACAAACGGATTTGTTTTATATGTTGTAACAATTAGACGGTTAACCGAACTACTATTTGTATGAAAGAATGCAATTGTACTATTCGGTATTCCGGTACCAACTTGTTCTCTTTTCATTAATTTCTCGAAAATATAATCATTGTTCATAATGTATTCGTTATTTAATAATTTTTTTAAAATACTCTGCGTAGCACTTTTATGTTCTTGAATATCAATCTGAAAAGTTTTTATAAACGGCTTTACCTGAACATGGCCATTATCCTTTTTATTGTTGATTGAGTTTCTCAAAGCTAATTTAATTTGTTTAAATTGATCACTACTTACTACGTGGTCAACAACAACATCTTGCATGTTGTTTGGCAAACTACTATTGGAAATAATAATATCGTAATCACCATCTTCCATCGATAGCAATCTGGCGTAAGATAAATTTCGAGTCTTTGCTTGGGGAAACATCTGCTCTAACTGCTTTTTAATCATAAGTGAGGTTCCCATCCCTCCAAAGCAAATCACCACAATGTTCCATTGCTGGTGAGTAATAGTTTCATCAATCGCCATTACAAAATAGATCAGCATATATTGGATTTCATCAATTCGGTATTCGACAAAGTTTGGATGTTTTAGTATGTGATTATATAAATCATTATTTTCTGTGACAAACTGCTGTAAACTTTCATTGATGGCTTGCTCGGTTGGAAGCATCGATTTATATCTAGAATTATGAGTAGAAATTTGATATTTAAGACGATTTCTTTCTAAAAGTTGAAAACCGACAATTTCTTCAACAGCACATATTAGCTCATTGACTTTGAATACATCAGTTACTGCCACCTTTTCATATTCTAGTTCCGTTATAATTTGTTCCAGAAAATCATTTAAAAATTTTATTTCACTATCATTGGTCAAACTAGCCAATTCTAAAATTTGTTGATTAACTTTATTTATATAACTACTTTTTGTTGCGTCATAAATCGGCATTGAGTACTGCTGCTTTTTACACATCAAGCTTATGGCTGTTAAAAATACTATTTCAAAGTCTGCGATATACTTGTTATTTTCATCAAAAATATCATCGATATTATTAAATGTTTCAAGAAATTGTTCCACATTAAAGTAGTTTGATAAATACTGCTCTATCTTACTCGCTCCTACGACATCAAGGGTTCCATTTAAAACCACATGTTCGATGTCGGTACTCTTCAAATAATCTCTAATTATTCTAATAAGAAATCGACGATGCTCGATCGGAGTTATATTAATAACCAACTTAACACCTTTTATTTCATGATTTACTTGTGCTTTATTTAAGTAATTCTGAATCTCGAGTTTAATACTTGGAATCGGCATATATAAACTATTAGCTAGTTGTTCTAAGTTTAACTGATCATAACCTGATGCAATTTTTGAAAAGTAGCAAACAATTCTTTCTTCATAAGAATAATCAATCGTTAAAGAACGATTTAAAGTACGAATAAGTTCCAGTTTCGGATCTACTATCATATAGTTCATCTTGTCTTTTTCTAACGTGAAACCATTATCGACAACAATGTCGGTGATTAAGAGCAAGTCACGACGAACTGTACGTGAAGATACTGATAAAATTTGAGCAATTTCGTCAATGCTTCGACGCTTATTGATTAATAATTTGATAATTGTTACTTTACGTTCACTAATCATTAATTTTCCTTTTGATGCTCTCATATGCTGCGCGATCTAAATAATTATTTACATAGATGACTGGAACTTTAATATCTAACATTTCAATTGCCGGACGATATTCAGTTTGAACTACTAGCATATCGAAATCATCACTTAAACGATTAATGGCAGCATTAGTAACTACAATCGTTTCTGATTGTAATATATCCCCAAGCAGCTTAGCTCCCATTGCACTCGATACTAAACCAGATGAGCAAGCTACAACTATTTTTCGTACATTAGAAAATTCTTTCACAATTATATCTCCTTTTAAATTCATATTATATATATAGCATAGATTTTCAAGTTTTAAAATAGTAAATGAAAAAATGCCTGATACAAGTATCAGACAAATTTATGTTATAAGCTATTGTTTCTGACTTGATCAAACGTGAAGTCTACTAATACTTCGCCGTTTTCAAAATACGTAATTAACTGACTATCTGCAAGCTCTTCATCACTAGGAATATGATCATATTCGATAGTTTGATACTTACCATCGATTTGTTTTAAATCTAAGTATCCCTTTTTCGACTTTTTCCCACGATCGGTAATTGGATCTTTGAAGACTAGTCGTGTTGCTCCATCAATTTCTATCGCGCTACATTTAATTGCAAACTTGTGCGTATCACGATTGATTGATGACTCACTATTTCCTTGAAGTAGTGCGCCACCCATTCCGAAGGCAATATTTTGGGCTGAGAACTTCTCGGCTTCCATCGCGCTTAAAATATCGTAGATTAAATCGACACTTACCCCGTCACCTTGAATGATCGCAACGTTGTTTAATACTTTATAGCCTTTGCTGTTTAATGTATAACCGTATGCATCAGCGGCACTTAGTTTACGTAGAGCATACATCACATTAGTTAGGGCATCTCCACTATCCGGACGAATTACTAATTGACCACCAGCTGCAATAACCTGATCTTTAAGCTCGATCCACGTGGTAATTGCTCCATAAAAATCCCATGAGTCACTTACGCAGGCATAGATGTCTGATGTGTTACCGAACTTATCAATCATATTAATAAACGCATTTCTCTCGTTTGCGCTCCCTTTACCCCAAGCTGTCATCGTAGAGTGCTCACTTGCAGGAATACTAAATCCTGGCATATTCGCCCCATAGTAACGACGGGCATAAACTAGACTGGCGATCGTATCCGTTCCCATAAAGTTAACTAAATGCGCCATTCCTCCAATTCCCGCTTGTTCTTCACTCGTTACGCCACGATATCCGAAATCATGAAGCATAAATGGTACTTTATCATTAGTGTCAGCGGTTTTGTCCATAAATGAACTAATGATTGATTTTGTGTAATACCCTAGCGTAGCAACTGTGCTTGGATACCAAATTTTCATCAGTAATGTTTCCGCCCAGCCAACTAGCCAAAATAATTCTGGATCTAATGATTCAATAGTCATCATCACATTTCTTCGCGTAACTACTTTCCCTTCAGCTACCGCTTTAATCTTAAGTGGTAGTTTACCTTGATGAACTGTGACAACACGCATCCAACCAGCTTTATTAAATGGCAAACCATGAGCAGTAATAACTGCTTCTGCTTCTAAAACCATTTCCTCGGTAACTCTAATCGATAAATATTTTTTAAGATAATACTGCAAACCAAAGAACTGTACATAGTTTGGACTGTACTTTCCACTTTCTCCTCCACGTGATTCAAAGTAACTAAACATCTTTGTCACATTTTGTGGGTACTGCAGCCATTGACTATATTTATAACTATCACTTTTTAAAATAATATTTTCTTGCATGTCTCTCCTATTAAATTGCAGTTCGCAACTTACTGTTATTCTACCATGCTTTTATATCCATTGCCGAAAAAAGTGGACTTTTATCTAGCCAATTTCTGGTATATATAAACTAACGATGAATTGTTCACCATCAACTTTCGAGTCAACTTGGTATCCGAGCAAACTTGCGTACGTCTTAATAATCTCAACACCTAGCCCATTACCGTTGCTGGATAGATGACGTTTATCATGAGCAAAGATATCCGCAATCGCAACCTCACTAGCTTCATTTATGAACTGTAATTTATCAGCACATACATTAATCCTCATCCTATTGCTCTCACCATGCTTCATGGCGTTTTCAATAATATTATCGACTATTTTCAAAAACATCGACAGATCGGTATTCAATTTACTAGCATCATTATGGTATAAAACTTCGACATCAAAGTCTAAATCTTTATAACGCAATTGAACCTGAGTAAAAATATCTTCAAGCTGGTACTCTTGTATATCAACTTGCTCGAAGTAGTTTATTTTCTCAACAACTAAGTAGCTAAGTACATCACGCTCTAGATCGATTAACTCTTCACTAATTGCGTCTACGTACTTATTTTCTCCATGCTTTAAGTTGTATAATTGAACATTGGACTTTAAAATTTGGAGGGGAATTTTAAAATCATGAACCATTGAGTTCAAATATTTCTCTCGATCATTTACTTGCTTTTCAATAATATCGATATTCGCATTCCACGTGTCGATTATCAACAATTCATCTTCTGTAAATAACGGGTTATCTCGAGGTATCATAGAAATTCCCACTTCCGCAAAGTGCGATGTTAGCGTTTTTAGGCGCTTTTCCAATTGCTTTCTTTGGTAAATTAAGATATACACACTAATCAGCCAACAACTAAAAACAATCAGAACCGAACCGATTGTCAGATATCCGAAGTAATCGTAATATGCTTTCACAACCGATATTTGTTTGATACCATCCATAACCTCGACATTGACAACCGTTAAAGAGCGAATGTAGACATTGAACAGCACAATTATGGTCATTACAATAATATTGACTGTCAATACTTTTAGGTTTGAGTACTTTTTACTATTTGGTCGTGTCAAAAACGTATCCCTTCGATCTTTTGGCGCATAATCGTGCATCTCCAGTTTCCTTTCTGATTAGACTAATGTGAGTATCAATCAATCGATAGTTGTATGTAAAATCATTACCCCATACTTTTGTGTAAATATCCTCACGAGCAATAATTGTATCTTTCTCTTTTAATAGTAAGGTTAATATTTTCTTCGCCACGTCACTTAATTTAAGTTCACGACCATCAAGCCATATCACATTACGGATTTCATCAATCTCATAGTTTTCAATTTCAATTTTATTACTAATATTTCTACGTGATAAACTGCGATTAATTCGCAGATACAGCTCTTCTAAATCAAATGGCTTCGTAATATAATCATCGCCACCTGCTTGCAGTCCAGCAATTATCGTTTCAATACTATTTATACATGATACGAAGATTATCGGTCCTGAGAAATTACTTTTAATTCGATCGACACTCTCCAGTCCATTCTCATCTTCTAACTCAATGTCCAAGGTGATTAAATGATAGACTGTTGATTTCATTTTCTCGATTGCCGCGTCAATGCTACCAACTGTATCCACCTCATAACCATATTTCGCCTCTCCATACTCCTGAATTAGCATACAAATTTTCTTGCTATCATCTATTACTAAAATCTTTGATTTCCCCATCTTATTCCTTCCTTCTATTACCTCTCCAACAAGTTGCACTAAATATCTATTTCTTGGTAAAGTATCGTATTGCCGCGAGCAACAAGCAAATTAGTAATACGATTAAGCTTACTATCAGTGCTTTAGATGTTTTACTTTTAACTATCAGATCAAACTGGTGATCCTCACTATCGGCTGACACTTCAATGTTTTGTTCATCAACAATTGAAAAACTAGCATTGCTAACGCTATCTAATATCAAGCGATATGTACCAATTGCGACATGATCGAAATGAACATTACCGGTTTCGTCACTAACACTATAATCGACAAGTGTTCCATCTTCAGTAGTGAGATACACTCCTACTTGACCAACTATCTCACCGGTGTTGCCACTTATATTAACATCAACACTTGCATTTCCACTTCCATTAGTCCCTGCGTTATCATTACCAACATTAACAACATTAATTGTTTCTGTGATGCTTAGTCGATCATGATTAATCACTTCACCATCCGGTGCTCCGGTTTGTTCAATATAATAATCTCCTGGATATAAGATTTCACTTTTAGCAAATCCATCAGCGTCTGTGACAATAACCTCGACAACATTGCCCTCTTTATCGTAAACTGTATATTCATAACCATGTAATCCCGCTCCAGATTTTGATGTTTTATACATATGTAAGCGGGAACCACCTGGATTAGGAATCGAAAACTTACGTTTTGATATTTTTACCTCTACCTTTGTCGATGTTTTATTACCTTGCGCATCTGCTACTGTAAATACAATTGGATACTGACCTTCACGGGCATAATTAACTTGGCTAGCATCCACTTGTAACTGTTGCTGTAAATCACCACTAGTAACTTCGGTTGCTACTGCGCCATAGACATTAGCATAATCATTAATTTGCTGTCCGAGAATAACGTCGATCGAACGCGATTCAACGGTAATTTTAGGTAATGTATCAGCTACAACTAATTTTGCTGTTACAACATTAAAATCACTATCAGTAAAGACCACTGGATACGTACCAATTGTATTATAATCAACAGCAGATTGATCGACTGTTATCTTTTTATCCTTATTGTTTTTGACTTCAAATAATTCAATTAACTGGGCATCACTACGTTTATTGCGCTCACCACTACTCGCTTTTGACTTTCCTGATAATTTCGATTGTGCTTTGTAGTTAACTTCTTGACTAACGCTACCCGAAAAATATATGCTATCACTAGTGACATTCCACTTGCTTGTTAGCGTATCTTTTCCATTCTTCGTAACTGCCAATGAAACCGGATAACTTGTACCATCAATACCGGTAACTATATATTCAAGTGGTGCACTATTTGTAACTGTGATTGGCTCTAAAACGATGTTCTGATCACGAGCTGATACCGTTTTTAAACTGCTGACATTTTGTAAACTACTTAAATCAGTAAGTTTATTATTATCAACAAACAGTTCGGTTACAGCATTTAAACTTGTTAGCGATTCAAGACTATCTATCTGATTATTACTTAGATAAACTACTTGCAGGTTATCCAAATCCGCTAAGGCATCAATATTAGTAATCTGATTATTCTCAAGTCGAAGTTTTTGCAAACTCGTTAAGTTTTCAAGACCACTAAGATTTTTTATCTTGTTATTAACCAAGTTAAGTTCACGTAAGCTTGTTAAATTGTCCAGGGCATCAATCGATGTAATATTATTATCATTGGCACTTAGAATCATTAATTTTTCTAATGAACCTAGGCCACTAATATCGGTAATATTGTTATCATCGATTAACAACTGACGTAAATCAGTTAAACTAGATAAGGCCTCTACCGAGTCAATATCATTACTATACAACTGTAAATACTTTAGATTTTCTAAGTATTCTAGTTGGTCAATATCGGAGATGCTATTATTATTCAAATATAAATACTCTAAATTAACTAGTTGATCTATCCCCTCGAGGCTAGAGATATTTTTAGAACTACAATCGAGACGTTTTAAAGCGGTTGCATTACTCGCTTCAATATTTTTAACTTTCAATGTCGCGTCTAGACAATCTTGCAAATTAGGATCTGCAAGTTCAACTGATGCGGCCATCATCGTTGAAGAGGTAGTTATAAGTATCAAACCAACTAGAGTAAGAATGCTGAAAATTCTAAATTTATTCACAATTATTTCCTTTCAAAATCTATCCTATATAATCGTGAAAAAGTCTTGAAGGGGTTACCTTCAAACTTTTCCAAAATTTATATTTAGTATCTCACTCTTCTTTTAATAAACACTGATAGGATTAGCATTACTACTAAACTAATCAGTACAATCATTAAGTTGCCACCAGTTACTTGTAACTGATTAACAACATCGATGTTTGCTGTTGCAACTGTCGAATCTTCACCTGTAGACTTCCCACCGTCTGGATCGATTTCACTTGGATCTTGTCCATTGTCAGTTGCAATATTTACTACTTGCGTTACTTCTTGTGGAATTGATTTTCCAACTGTTAGTGAATAAGTAATATCTACTGACTCACCAGCCTTAATTGTTTCAATAACTAAATTAGCTGTTGTTAAGTCACCACTGTACTTAATTCCATCAGTTAGTTTCATATCCTTGTTGTAAGTTAGCCACTCTGGTGTACTTTCTAACATACTATCACGAACAACTACATCGTTAGCATCCATGTCAGTTACGTTTGTAACTGTAATTGTATAGTTTAGTTTTTCACCACGTTGAATGATACCATCACCTGATTCATCTTTTAAAGTTTTCGCGATTGTTGTTGCTCCCATTACCGGAGTCGTTGTTTCTGCACAACCACTATCATCTACACATGTTTCAGGATCAACTGTTGTTGGATCTTCACCGTTGCTTGTCGCTAAGTTTACAGCAGCTGGCACATCAGTTGGCAACTTAGTTGCAGCTGTCATTGTATAAGTAATCGTCACTGCTTGTTGACTTGGAATTTCCAAAAATGTAACTCCAACATCAGTTAAGCTTCCAGTATACTCAAGATCTTCTGGATTAATTGTAACATCATCATTATACGTTAACCATGCTGGAATGTTTTCTAACATACTATCACGTATGATTACATTAAATGCACTTACATCATTACTTGGATTAAATACATCAATTGTATAAGTTAATACTTCTCCGCTATCAACTTTACCATTCCCGTTGGCATCACTAACTGATTTATTCATTGTAACTGTGGCATTAACTGGATCAACTGTACTTGCACAATCATCTAATTCAGCACAAGTTTCTGGATCAATAGTATCTGGATCAGTACCAGTATCTGTTGCGATATTAACTGCACTTGATTCACCATTTGGTAACTTTGTAGCTGCCGTCATTGTATAAGTTATTGTCACAACTTCTCCTGGAGCAATTGAATAAAACGTTAAGTTCCCATCAGCAAGTGTCCCAGTATAACTAATATCTGCACGCTCAATCGTAACATCGTTTCCGAATGTTAACCATGATGGCGTGTTCTCGACCATACTATCACGAACAATAACATTAACTGCATTGTGATTTGTATAGTTTTCAACTTCCAGAGTATAAGTTAATTTCTCACCAGCTTCAACAATTCCATTCCCGTTGGCATCATTGATCGATTTAGAAATCTTTGTATCTCCTTGAAACAGCGTTTCCGTTTGATCACAATCAATTTCATCACACATTTCTGGATCAACTGTTGCTGGATCTTGACCATTATCTGTTGCCATATTTAATAATTCTGTAACATCAGTTGGTAATTCAATAACTGTAATACTATATGTAATTGTAACTAGACCTTTAGCAGCTACTTTATCTAATACTAAAGTTCCATCCACTAAACTACCAGAATATCCCGCTCCATCAATTACCACATCATCATTAAATGTTGCAAATGCTGGCATTGCTTCGACCATACTATCACGTACTCCTACATCATATGCATGGTTTCCAGTTGGATTAGATACTTCAATTGTATAAGTTAAAGTTTCCCCAGCAATCGCCAGACCATTTCCATCAGTATCTACCACTGACTTCTTGATATGCGTATCCGGTGTTTCAACTTCAGTAGTAGTTTCATCACAATCAACACGATCACAGGTTTCTGGGTTAACTGTTTCTGGATCAATACCATTATCTGTTGCAATATTCACAAGTGCCGTTGCATCCTTAGGAATATCATGAGCAGTAAGACTGTATGTAATTGTAACAGTTTCTTTAGCTAATACATTGTTTAATACTAATGTTCCGTCAGTTAGACTACCTGAGTATTCTGAACCTTCGATTGTTACATCATCATTAAATGTTAGGTAACTTGGTAAGTTTTCTAACATACTATCACGAACTGCAACATCATAAGCAACATTTTCAGTTACGTTTGATACTTCAATCGTATACGTTAGTGTTTCTCCAACAGCAATCTTACCATTACCATCTTCATCTACCACAGCTTTATTAATAATTGTATTACCATTAATTGGCGTTGTCGTTTCATCACAATCAACTTCATCACAAGTGTCTGGATCGACAGTTTCTGGATCGACACCGTTATCAGTTGCGATATTGAATAATCCGTTAACATCAGATGGTAATTCATTTACTGTAATGCTGTATGTAATAACAACAGTTTCTCCTGCTACTACATTATCTAATACCATGCTTCCATCAGTTAAGCTTCCTGTAAATGTTGAACCAACAACTAAAGCATCATCATTAAATGATACAAAGTCCGGTAAGTTTTCTAACATACTATCACGGACACTTACATTCAGTGCATCACTCTTAGTTGGGTTAGATACTTCTAGTGTATAAACAAGTGTTTCACCAATTTTCACTAATCCATCTTCATTATCAACAGATTTTCTTATGTGTGTATCTGGAACTTCTACTTCAGTTGTCGTTTCATCACAATCAACTTCATCACAAGTGTCAGGAGCAACTGTTTCCGGATCAACACCATTATCTGTTGCAATATTCACAAGTGCCGTTGCATCTTTCGAAATATCGTGAGCTGTAAGACTGTATGTAATTGTAACAGTTTCTTTAGCTAATACATTGTTTAATACTAACGTTCCGTCAGTTAGACTACCTGAGTATTCTGAACCTTCGATTGTTACATCATCATTGAATGTTAGGTAACTTGGTAAGTTTTCTAACATACTATCACGAACAATAACATTAAGTGCGTTACTCTTAGTTGGGTTAGATACTTCTAGTGTATAAGTAAGTGTTTCTCCTACAACTAGTAACTTATCACCATTTTCATCTGCAACTGACTTTTTAATATGCGTGTCTGGAACTTCTACTTCAGTCGTCGTTTCATCACAATCAACTTCATCACAAGTGTCAGGAGCAACTGTTTCCGGATCAACACCATTATCTGTTGCAATATTCACAAGTGCCGTTGCATCCTTAGGAATATCATGTGCAGTAAGACTATACGTAATAACTACAGTTTCTTTAGCTAATACATTGTTTAATACTAACGTTCCGTCAGTTAGACTACCTGAGTATTCTGAACCTTCGATTGTTACATCATCATTAAACGTTAGGTAGCTTGGTAAGTTTTCTAACATACTATCACGAACAATAACATTAAGTGCGTTACTCTTAGTTGGGTTAGATACTTCTAGTGTATAATTAAGTGTTTCTCCAACAACTAGTAACTTATCACCATTTTCATCTGCAACTGACTTTTTAATATGCGTATCCGGAACTTCTACTGCTGTTGTTGTATCATCACAATCAACTTCGTCACAAGTATCTGGATCAACAGTTTCTGGATCATATCCATTATCCGTGGCAATGTTCACAAGTGCCGTTGCATCCTTAGGAATATCATGCGTAGTAAGACTATACGTAATAACTACAGTTTCATTAGCTAATACTTTATCTAATACTAGACTTCCATCAGTTAAACTACCTGTAAATGTTGAACCAACAATTTCTACATCATCGTTAAATGTTAAATAACTTGGTAAGTGTTCCAACATACTATCACGAACTGCGACATCGTATGCATGGTTTCCTGTTGGGTTTGAAATTTCTAGTGTATAAGTAAGTGTTTCACCAACAACTAGTAATTTATCTCCATTTTCATCAGCAACTGTTTTCTTGATGTGTGTATCTGGACGTTCTACCTCAGTCGTAGTTTCATCACAATCAACTTCATCACAAGTGTCAGGATCAATTGTTTCCGGATCAACACCATTATCTGTTGCAATATTCACAAGTGCAGTTGCATCCTTAGGAATATCATGAGCAGTAAGACTGTATGTAATTGTAACAGTTTCTTTAGCTAATACATTGTTTAATACTAACGTTCCATCAGTTAGACTACCTGAGTATTCTGAACCTTCGATTGTTACATCATCATTAAACGTTAGGTAACTTGGTAAGTTTTCTAACATACTATCACGAACAATAACATTAAGTGCGTTACTCTTAGTTGGGTTAGATACTTCTAGTGTATAAGTAAGTGTTTCTCCTACAGCTAGTAACTTATCATCATTTTCATCTGCAACTGACTTTTTAATATGCGTATCCGGAACTTCTACTTCAGTCGTCGTTTCATCACAATCAACTTCATCACAAGTGTCAGGATCAACTGTTTCCGGATCAACACCATTATCTGTTGCAATATTAACAAGTGCCGTTGCCTCTTTAGGAATATCGTGTGCAGTAAGACTATACGTAATAACTACAGTTTCTTTTGCTAATACTTTATCTAATACTAGACTTCCATCAGTTAAACTACCTGTAAATGTTGAACCAACAATTTCAACATCATCATTAAACGTTAGGTAACTTGGTAAGTTTTCTAACATACTATCACGAACAATAACATTAAGTGCGTTACTTTTAGTTGGGTTAGATACTTCTAGTGTATAAGTAAGTGTTTCTCCAACAACTAGTAACTTATCACCATTTTCATCTGCAACTGACTTTTTAATATACGTGTCTGGAACTTCTACTGCTGTTGTTGTATCATCACAATCAACTTTGTCACAAGTATCTGGATCAACAGTTTCTGGATCATATCCATTATCCGTGGCAATGTTCACAAGTGCCGTTGCCTCTTTAGGAATATCGTGCGCAGTAAGACTATATGTAATAACCACAGTTTCTTTTGCTAATACTTTATCTAATACTAGACTTCCATCAGTTAAACTACCTGTAAATGTTGAACCAACAATTTCTATATCATCGTTAAATGTTAAATAACTTGGTAAGTGTTCCAACATACTATCGCGAACTGCGACATCGTATGCATGGTTGCCTGTTGGGTTTGAAATTTCTAGTGTATAAGTAAGTGTTTCACCAACAACTAGTAATTTGTCTCCATTTTCATCAGCAACTGTTTTCTTGATGTGTGTATCTGGACGTTCTACTTCAGTCGTCGTTTCATCACAGTCTACCTCATTACAAGTGTCAGGATCAACTGTTTCCGGATCAACACCATTATCTGTTGCAATATTCACAAGTTCAGTTGCACCCTTAGGAATATCATGAGCAGTAAGACTGTATGTAATTGTAACAGTTTCTTTAGCTAATACATTGTTTAATACTAATGTTCCGTCAGTTAGACTACCTGAGTATTCTGAACCTTCGATTGTTACATCATCATTAAATGCTAGGTAACTTGGTAAGTTTTCTAACATACTATCACGAACTGCAACATCATAAGCAACATTTTCAGTTACGTTTGATACTTCAATAGTATACGTTAGTGTTTCTCCAACAGTAATCTTACCATTACCATCTTCATCTACCACAGCTTTATTAATAATTGTAGTACCATTAATTGGCGTTGTCGTTTCATCACAATCAACTTCATCACAAGTGCCAGGATCAACAGTTTCTGGATCAACACCATTATCTGTTGCAATATTCACAAGTGCCGTTGCCTCTTTAGGAATATCGTGAGCTGTAAGACTGTATGTAATTGTAACAGTTTCTTTAGCTAATACATTGTTTAATACTAATGTTCCGTCAGTTAGACTACCTGAGTATTCTGAACCTTCGATTGTTACATCATCATTAAATGTTATGTAACTTGGTAAGTTTTCTAACATACTATCACGAACAATAACATTATGCGCGTTACTCTTAGTTGGGTTAGATACTTCTAGCGTATAAGTAAGTGTTTCTCCTACAGCTAGTAACTTATCACCATTTTCATCTGCTACTGACTTTTTAATATGCGTATCCGGGGCTTCTACTTCAGTCGTCGTTTCATCACAATCAACTTGATCACATGTGTCAGGATCAACTGTTTCCGGATCATATCCATTATCCGTGGCAATATTCACAAGTGCCGTTGCATCCTTAGGAATATCATGCGTAGTAAGACTATACGTAATAACTACAGTTTCATTAGCTAATACTTTATCTAATACTAGACTTCCATCAGTTAAACTACCAGTAAATGTTGAACCAACAATTTCTACATCATCATTAAACGTTAGGTAACTTGGTAAGTTTTCTAACATACTATCACGAACAATAACATTATGTGCGTTACTCTTAGTTGGGTTAGATACTTCTAGTGTATAAGTAAGTGTTTCACCAACAACTAGTAATTCGTCTCCATTTTCATCTGCTACTGACTTTTTAATATGCGTATCCGCAACTTCTACTGCTGTTGTTGTATCATCACAATCAACTTCATCACAAGTGCCAGGATCAACTGTTTCCGGATCAACACCATTATCTGTTGCAATATTCACAAGTGCCGTTGCCTCTTTAGGAATATCATGCGCAGTAAGACTGTATGTAATTGTAACAGTTTCTTTAGCTAATACATTGTTTAATACTAATGTTCCGTCAGTTAAACTACCAGTAAATGTTGAACCAACAATTTCTACATCATCATTAAATGTTAGGTAACTTGGTAAGTTTTCTAACATACTATCACGAACAATAACATTATGTGCGTTACTCTCAGTTGGGTTAGATACTTCTAGTGTATAAGTAAGTGTTTCGCCAACAACTAGTAACTTATCACCATTTTCATCTGCTACTGACTTTTTAATATGCGTATCCGGAACTTCTACTTCAGTCGTCGTTTCATCACAATCAACTTCATCACAGGTCTCAGGATCAACTGTTTCTGGATCAACACCATTATCTGTTGCAATATTCACAAGTGCCGTTGCCTCTTTAGGAATATCATGAGCAGTAATACTATACGTAATAACTACAGTTTCTTTAGCTAATACGTTGTTTAATACTAACGTTCCGTCAGTTAGACTACCTGAGTATTCTGAACCTTCGATTGTTACATCATCATTAAATGTTAGGTAACTTGGTAATTTTTCTAACATACTATCACGAACAATAACATTATGTGCGTTACTCTCAGTTGGGTTAGATACTTCTAGTGTATAAGTAAGTGTTTCGCCAACAACTAGTAACTTATCACCATTTTCATCTACTACTGACTTTTTAATATGCGTATCCGGAACTTCTACTTCAGTCGTCGTTTCATCACAATCAACTTGATCACAAGTGTCAGGATCAACTGTTTCTGGATCATATCCATTATCCGTGGCAATATTCACAAGTGCCGTTGCATCCTTAGGAATATCATACGCAGTAAGACTGTATGTAATTGTAACAGTTTCCTTGGCTAATACATTGTTTAATACTAATGTTCCGTCAGTTAGACTACCTGAGTATTCTGAACCTTCGATTGTTACATCATCATTAAATGTTAAATAACTTGGTAAGTTTTCTAACATACTATCACGAACTGCAACATTATAAGCAACATTTTCAGTTACGTTTGATACTTCAATCGTATACGTTAGTGTTTCTCCAACAGTAATCTTACCATTACCATCTTCATCTACCACAGTTTTATTAATAATTGTTTTACCATTAATTGACGTTGTCGTTTCATCACAATCAACTTCATCACAAGTGTCAGGATCAACTGTTTCCGGATCAACCCCATTATCTGTTGCAATATTCACAAGTGCCGTTGCATCTTTCGCAATATCGTGAGCTATAAGACTGTATGTAATTGTAACAGTTTCTTTAGCTAATACATTGTTTAATACTAATGTTCCGTCAGTTAGACTACCAGAGTATTCTGAACCTTCGATTGTTACATCATCATTAAATGTTAAATAACTTGGTAAGTTTTCTAACATACTATCACGAACAATAACATTATGTGCGTTACTCTTAGTTGGGTTAGATACTTCTAGTGTATAAGTAAGGGTTTCACCAACAACTAGTAATTCGTCTCCATTTTCATCTGCTACTGACTTTTTAATATGCGTATCCGGGGCTTCTACTTCAGTCGTCGTTTCATCACAATCAACTTCATCACAAGTGCCAGGATCAACTGTTTCCGGATCAACACCATTATCTGTTGCAATATTCACAAGTGCCGTTGCATCCTTAGGAATATCATGCGCAGTAAGACTATACGTAATAACTACAGTTTCTTTAGCTAATACATTGTTTAATACTAATGTTCCGTCAGTTAGACTACCAGAGTATTCTGAACCTTCGATTGTTACATCATCATTGAATGTTAAATAACTTGGTAAGTTTTCTAACATACTATCACGAACAATAACATTAAGTGCGTTACTCTTAGTTGGGTTAGATACTTCTAGTGTATAAGTAAGTGTTTCACCAACAACTAGTAATTCGTCTCCATTTTCATCTGCTACTGACTTTTTAATATGCGTATCCGGAACTTCTACTTCAGTCGTCGTTTCATCACAATCAACTTCATCACAAGTGTTAGGATCAACTGTTTCCGGATCAACACCATTATCTGTTGCAATATTCACAAGTGCCGTTTCATCTTTCGAAATATCATGCGCAGTAAGACTGTATGTAATTGTAACAGTTTCTTTAGCTAATACATTGTTTAATACTAATGTTCCGTCAGTTAGACTACCTGAGTATTCTGAACCTTCAATTGTTACATCATCATTAAATGTTAGGTAACTTGGTAAGTTTTCTAACATACTATCACGAACAATAACATTATGCGCGTTACTCTCAGTTGGGTTAGATACTTCTAGTGTATAAGTAAGTGTTTCACCAACAACTAGTAATTCGTCTCCATTTTCATCTGCTACTGACTTTTTAATATGCGTATCCGGAACTTCTACTGCTGTTGTTGTATTATCACAATCAACTTCATCACAAGTGTCAGGATCAACTGTTTCCGGATCAACCCCATTATCTGTTGCAATATTCACAAGTGCTGTTGCATCTTTCGAAATATCGTGAGCTGTAAGACTGTATGTAATTGTAACAGTTTCTTTAGCTAATACATTGTTTAATACTAATGTTCCGTCAGTTAGACTACCTGAGTATTCTGAACCTTCGATTGTTACATCATCATTAAACGTTAGGTAACTTGGTAAGTTTTCTAACATACTATCACGAACAATAACATTATGTGCGTTACTCTCAGTTGGGTTAGATACTTCTAGTGTATAAGTAAGTGTTTCGCCAACAACTAGTAACTTATCACCATTTTCATCTGCAACTGACTTTTTAATATGCGTATCCGGAACTTCTACTTCAGTCGTCGTTTCATCACAATCAACTTGATCACAAGTGTCAGGATCAACTGTTTCCGGATCAACCCCATTATCTGTTGCAATATTCACAAGTGCCGTTGCATCCTTAGGAATATCATACGCAGTAAGACTGTATGTAATTGTAACAGTTTCTTTAGCTAATACATTGTTTAATACTAATGTCCCGTCAGCTAGACTACCTGAGTATTCTGAACCTTCGATTGTTACATCATCATTAAATGTTAAATAACTTGGTACGTTTTCTAACATACTATCACGAACTGCAACATTATAAGCAACATTTTCAGTTACGTTTGATACTTCAATCGTATACGTTAGTGTTTCTCCAACAGTAATCTTACCATTACCATCTTCATCTACCACAGCTTTATTAATAATTGTATTACCATTAATTGGCGTTGTCGTTTCATCACAATCAACTTCATCACAAGTGTCAGGATCAACTGTTTCCGGATCAACACCATTATCTGTTGCAATATTCACAAGTGCCGTTGCCTCTTTAGGAATATCGTGCGCAGTAAGACTGTATGTAATTGTAACAGTTTCTTTAGCTAATACATTGTTTAATACTAACGTTCCGTCAGTTAGACTACCTGAGTATTCTGAACCTTCGATTGTTACATCATTATTAAATGTTAAATAAGTTGGTACGTTTTCTAACATACTATCACGAACAATAACATTATGCGCGTTACTCTTAGTTGGGTTAGATACTTCTAGTGTATAAGTAAGTGTTTCTCCTACAGCTAGTAACTTATCACCATCTTCATCTGCTACTGACTTTTTAATATGCGTATCCGGGGCTTCTACTTCAGTCGTCGTTTCATCACAATCAACTTCATCACAAGTGTCAGGATCAACTGTTTCCGGATCAACACCATTATCTGTTGCAATATTCACAAGTGCCGTTGCATCCTTAGGAATATCATGCGCAGTAAGACTATACGTAATAACTACAGTTTCTTTAGCTAATACATTGTTTAATACTAATGTTCCGTCAGTTAGACTACCTGAATATTCTGAACCTTCGATTGTTACATCATCATTGAATGTTAGGTAACTTGGTAAGTTTTCTAACATACTATCACGAACACTAACATTATGTGCGTTACTCTTAGTTGGGTTAGATACTTCTAGTGTATAATTAAGTGTTTCTCCTACAACTAGTAACTTATCACCATTTTCATCTGCAACTGTTTTTTTGATTAGTGTATCTGGACGTTCTACCTCAGTTGTAGTTTCATCACAATCAACTTCATCACAAGTGTCAGGATCAACTGTTTCTGGATCAACACCATTATCTGTTGCAATATTCACAAGTGCCGTTGCATCTTTCGAAATATCGTGAGCTGTAAGACTGTATGTAATTGTAACAGTTTCTTTAGCTAATACATTGTTTAATACTAACGTTCCGTCAGTTAGACTACCTGAGTATTCTGAACCTTCGATTGTTACATCATCATTAAATGTTAGGTAACTTGGTAAGTTTTCTAACATACTATCACGAACACTTACATTCAGTGCGTTACTCTTAGTTGGGTTAGATACTTCTAGTGTATAAGTAAGTGTTTCTCCTACAACTAGTAACTTATCACCATTTTCATCTGCAACTGACTTTTTAATATGCGTGTCTGGAACTTCTACTGCTGTTGTTGTATCATCACAATCAACTTCGTCACAAGTATCTGGATCAACTGTTTCTGGATCATATCCATTATCCGTGGCAATGTTCACAAGTGCCGTTGCCTCTTTAGGAATATCGTGCGCAGTAAGACTATATGTAATAACTACTGTTTCATTTGCTAATACTTTATCTAATACTAGACTTCCATCAGTTAAACTACCTGTAAATGTTGAACCAACAATTTCTACATCATCGTTAAATGTTAAATAACTTGGTAAGTGTTCCAACATACTATCGCGAACTGCGACATCGTATGCATGGTTTCCTGTTGGGTTTGAAATTTCTAGTGTATAAGTAAGTGATTCACCAACAACTAGTAATTCGTCTCCATTTTCATCAGCAACTGTTTTCTTGATGTGTGTATCTGGACGTTCTACCTCAGTCGTCGTTTCATCACAATCAACTTCATCACAAGTGCCAGGATCAACTGTTTCCGGATCAACACCATTATCTGTTGCAATATTCACAAGCTCAGTTGCATCCTTAGGAATATCATGAGCAGTAAGACTGTATGTAATTGTAACAGTTTCTTTAGCTAATACATTGTTTAATACTAACGTTCCGTCAGTTAGACTACCTGAGTATTCTGAACCTTCGATTGTTACATCATCATTGAATGTTAGGTAACTTGGTAAGTTTTCTAACATACTATCACGAACAATAACATTAAGTGCGTTACTCTTAGTTGGGTTAGATACTTTTAGTGTATAAGTAAGTGTTTCTCCTACAGCTAGTAACTTATCACCATTTTCATCAGCAACTGACTTTTTAATATGCGTGTCTGGAACTTCTACCTCAGTCGTAGTTTCATCACAATCAACTTCATCACAAGTGCCAGGATCAATTGTTTCCGGATCAACACCATTATCTGTTGCAATATTCACAAGTGCCGTTGCATCCTTAGGAATATCATGAGCAGTAAGACTGTATGTAATTGTAACAGTTTCTTTAGCTAATACATTGTTTAATACTAATGTTCCGTCAGTTAGACTACCTGAGTATTCTGAACCTTCGATTGTTACATCATCATTAAACGTTAGGTAACTTGGTAAGTTTTCTAACATACTATCACGAACAATAACATTAAGTGCGTTACTCTTAGTTGGGTTAGATACTTCTAGTGTATAAGTAAGTGTTTCTCCAACAACTAGTAACTTATCACCATTTTCATCTGCAACTGACTTTTTAATATGCGTGTCTGGAACTTCTACTGCTGTTGTTGTATCATCACAATCAACTTTGTCACAAGTATCTGGATCAACAGTTTCTGGATCATATCCATTATCCGTGGCAATGTTCACAAGTGCCGTTGCATCCTTAGGAATATCACGCGCAGTAAGACTATATGTAATAACTACTGTTTCATTTGCTAATACTTTATCTAATACTAGACTTCCATCAGTTAAACTACCCGTAAATGTTGAACCAACAATTTCTATATCATCGTTAAATGTTAAATAACTTGGTAAGTGTTCCAACATACTATCGCGAACTGCGACATCGTATGCATGGTTGCCTGTTGGGTTTGAAATTTCTAGTGTATAAGTAAGTGTTTCACCAACAACTAGTAATTTGTCTCCATTTTCATCTGCAACTGTTTTCTTGATGTGTGTATCTGGACGTTCTACTTCAGTCGTAGTTTCATCACAGTCTACCTCATTACAAGTGTCAGGATCAACTGTTTCCGGATCAACACCATTATCTGTTGCAATATTCACAAGTTCAGTTGCACCCTTAGGAATATCATGAGCAGTAATACTGTATGTAATTGTAACAGTTTCTTTAGCTAATACTTTATCTAATACTAGACTTCCATCAGTTAAACTACCCGTAAATGTTGAACCAACAATTTCTACATCATCGTTAAATGTTAAATAACTTGGTAAGTGTTCCAACATACTATCGCGAACTGCGACATCGTATGCATGGTTTCCTGTTGGGTTAGATACTTCTAGTGTATAAGTAAGTGTTTCACCAACAACTAGTAATTTATCTCCATTTTCATCTGCAACTGTTTTCTTGATGTGTGTATCTGGACGTTCTACCTCAGTCGTTGTTTCATCACAATCCACTTCATCACAAGTTCCAGGATCAACTGTTTCCGGATCAACACCATTATCTGTTGCAATATTCACAAGTGCCGTTGCATCCTTAGGAATATCATGAGCAGTAAGACTGTATGTAATTGCAACAGTTTCTTTAGCTAACACATTGTTTAATACTAATGTTCCGTCAGTTAGACTACCAGAGTATTCTGAACCTTCAATTGTTACATCATCATTAAACGTTAGGTAACTTGGTAAGTTTTCTAACATACTATCACGAACTGCAACATTATGTGCGTTACTATTAGTTGGGTTAGATACTTCTAGTGTATACGTAAGTGTTTCTCCTACAGCTAGTAACTTATCACCATTTTCATCTGCTACTGACTTTTTAATATGCGTATCCGCAACTTCTACTTCAGTCGTCGTTTCATCACAATCAACTTCATCACAAGTGCCAGGATCAACTGTTTCTGGATCAACACCATTATCTGTTGCAATATTCACAAGTGCCGTTGCATCCTTAGGAATATCACGTGCAGTAAGAGTGTATGTAATTGTAACAGTTTCTTTAGCTAATACTTTATCTAATACTAGACTTCCATCAGTTAGACTACCTGAGTATTCTGAACCTTCGATTGTTACATCATCATTGAATGTTAAATAACTTGGTAAGTTTTCTAACATACTATCACGAACTGCAACATTATATGCATCTACGCTTGTAGTATTACTTATTTCAATTGTATACGTTAACTTTTCACCGGCAGCTACTACTTCATCACCATTTTCATCACCAACACTTTTCGTAATATGAGTATTTGGTTTTTCAACATCAATAGTAGCATCATCACAATCAATTTGCTCACATGTTTCTGGATCTTTTGTATCTGGATCATCTTCATTATCAGTTGCAATATTTGATAGTTTAGTTACTCCTTCTGGTATCTCATTAACTGTAATGCTGTAAGTAATTACCACTGTAGCGTTGGCTTCCACACTCGCCAATACTAGGTTCCCATCTACTAAACTTCCAGTATAAGTTGTTCCTTCTACTTTAACATCATTATTGAATGTTATGTAGCTTGGTAGATTTTCTAACATACTATCACGCACCACTACATCAAGCGCATCATTATTTGAGGGGTTATTTACCTCAATTGTATACGTTAACTTTTCACCTGCTACTACTTCTTCATCACCATCTTCATCAACAACACTTTTCGTAATGTGAGTATTTGGTTTCTCAACATCAATAGTAGCTTCATCACAATCAATTTGCGTACATGTTTCTGGATCTTTTGTATCTGGATTATCTCCATTATCAGTTGCAACATTTGATATTTTAGTTACTCCTTCTGGTATCTCATTAACTGTAATACTGTAAGTAATTACCACTATACCTTTGGCTTCCACACTCGCCAATACTAGGTTCCCATCTACTAAACTTCCAGTATAAGTAGTTTCTTCTACTTTAACATCATTATTGAATGATATGTAATTTGGTAGATTTTCTAACATACTATCACGCACCACTACATCAAGCGCATCATTATTTGAAGGGTTATTTACCTCGATTGTATACGTTAACTTTTCACCTGCAGTTACTACTTCATCACCATTTTCATCAACAATACTTTTCGTAATATGAGTATTTGGTTTCTCAACATCAATAGTAGCATCATCACAATCAATTTGCTTACATGTTTCTGGATTTTTTGTATCTGGATCATCTCCATTATCAGTTACAATATTTGATAGTTTAGTTACTCCTTTTGGTATCTCTTTAACTGTAATACTGTAAGTAATTATCACTGTTGCTTTGGCTTCCACACTCGCCAATACTAAGTTCCCATCTACTAAACTTCCAGTATACGTAGTTCCTTCTACTTTAACATCATTATTGAATGATATGTAATTTGGCAGATTTTCTAACATACTATCACGTACTGGAACATTATATGCATTTGCCATTGTTGAGTTATTTACCTCGATTGTATACGTTAAATTTTCACCTGTTGCCGCTATGCCATCACCATCTTCATCAACGACACTTTTCGTAATTTGAGTATTTGGCTTCTCAACATCAATAGTAGCATTATCACAATCAATTTGCTTACATGTTTCTGGATCTCTTGTATCTGGATCATCTCCATTATCAGTTGCAATATTTGATAGTTGAGTTACTCCTTCTACTATCTCATTAACTGTAATACTGTAAGTAATTACCACTGTAGCGTTGGCTTCCACAGTCGCCAATACTAGGTTTCCATCTACTAAACTTCCAGTATAAGTAGTTCCTTCTACTTTAACATCATTATTGAATGTTATGTAACTTGGTAGATTTTCTAACATACTATCACGCACATCAACATCATATGCATCTACTCTTGTAGTATTACTTATTTCAATTGTATATGATAATTTTTCACCTACTGTTGCAATATCATTTCCATCTTCATCTAAAACATTTTTGGCTATATGAGTATTTGGATTTCCAACATCAATAGTAGCATCATCACAATCAATTTGCTTACATGTTTCTGGAATTTTTGTATCCGGATCATCTCCATTATCAGTTGCAACATTTGATAGTTTAGTTACTCCTTTTGGTATTTCATTAACTGTAATACTGTATGTAATTACTACTGTAGCTTTGGCTTCCACACTCGCCAATACTAAGTCCCCATCTACTAAACTTCCAGTATAAGTAGTTCCTTCTACTTTAACATCATTATTGAATGTTATGTAGCTTGGTAGATTTTCTAGCATACTATCACGCACGACTACATCAAGCGAATCATTATTTGAGGGGTTATTTACCTCGATTGTATACGTTAAATTTTCACCTGCTACTACTATTTCATTACCATCTTCATCTACAACACTTTTCGTAATGTGAGTATTTGGATTTCCAACATCAATAGTAGCATCATCACAATCAATTTGCTCACATGTTTCTGGATTTTTTGTAACTGGATCATCGCCATTATCAGTTGCAACATTTGATAGTTTAGTTACTCCTTTTGGTATTTCATTAACTGTAATACTGTATGTGATTGTTACTGATTCATTAGATGCAACTTTATCTAATAATAAAGAACCTTCATAAAATATTCCGGTGTATTTTGATCCAACAATTTGAACATCATTATTATATGTGAGGTAGCTTGGCAGGTTTTCTAACATACTGTCACGAACTGGAACATCATATGCATTATACTCTGTTGAATTACTAATTTCAATCGTATATGTAATTTTTTCACCAACTTCAACTAAATTGTTACCACTGGCATCTACTACACTCTTTTTTATACTAGTTTCACCTGTTTCAACATCAATAGTTGACTCATCACAATCAGTTTCATCACATGATTCTGGATCTTTAAGTTCTGGATCATCACCGTTATCAGTTACAATATTTGTAAAACTCGTAATTCATTTAGGATCATCTGCAAATGTAAAGCTGTATGTAATCGTAACTTTATTTCCAGCATTAATTTCTGCAAATTTTAATGTTCCATCTAGTAAACTTCCTGTAGAAGTTGCACCAATTATCTCTATATCATTATTAAATGATACATAGCCTGGTATGTTTTCAAGTCTATTATCACGAACTTCAACTTCATATGCCGTATTGTTAGTATTATTTATAACTTCAATTTGATAAAATACTTTCTCACCAGGTTCTACTTTCCCTGAACCATCACTGTCTGTTACCGTTTTATTTATAACCGTCGTACCTTCAACAGGTATTTCTGTTGCTCCACAGTGGATACTTGTAGTATTTGGAGTACAATGACCCTTAGGGTTTTCATTTGTGTTTACCGCCACATTTAAAATTTTATTTAAATCTTCAACGTATTTATTTAACTTTAAGTTATACGTAATAAGGACTTTACCTTGTGGTTGAACACTGCTAATTTGCATTGTTCCTTTGGTTATATCTCCTGAATAAGATACTATGTTTCCTTCTCCATCCTGAACAGTTATTGTTCCATCCCATGTCAAGTATTCCGGTAAGTCTTCAAGTAAACTATCACGAACTGGAACATTTTTAATACTTTCACCATTTAATACATTATCTAATTGTATAGTATAAGTTAATTCTTCACCTATTTCTGCAATATTATTATGATTCGCATCACTAATTTTTTTTGTTATAATCGTATCACTAATCGCATATGGTGCAAGAGTATTTCCCTGTACATAACCACCACTAGTTTTGGGATTAGCTCCATAAAAGGCAGAGTTTAAATTTAAGGTCATTGTTGTGGAACTATCAACCATAACTGCGAATGTAGAATCTTTACCATCAGATGTGAAATTACACAATTTATTAACATTTGTGTTAGCAGAGGGCCCCGAGTTAACTCCAAAACTATCAAATACTGTAATATAATTGTTTGTTTCCATAAATTTAATTCTATTCCAACGACGTTCACCGGGAGTATAATATCCTCCAGCATTACTTATACCAGCAATACTATTTAGATGTTTTCGGTCTGCCTTATAATATCTTGTACACGATAGAACTTGTGAAGCTGTTAGTTTTCCAGCCTTATAGTTTGCATCAACATAATTATAAAATGTTGAGTAATTAAAATGTGATCCCCCTACTAATTGTCCGGCATATTGTTCACCTGGCTCAGCAACCCATGGTGCTGAATAATTTATAGTTGGATCCGAACCACCTTGAAAGTAAGTTGCTAACTTGTGAACATCTGCTTTTTTTAAACCCAGCGACATGCTCCCATCGTGATCCTTAAACTCATATATTATAGGAACATCAACAGTTGTTCCATTTTTTAGCTTGTACTCCATAGTAAATTCCAACTCATCAGAACGTGATTGATCAAAAAATAATGCTCTGTTTTTACTCATTCCAAAAGCTACATTGGCATCATCTAGTTCTTTAGGACTATTAAAAAAATCTACATACTCAATGTTAACTATTAAGTCTACTGGTTTGTATTCTGATGTCTCAATATTATAGTAATATCCAAAATCCGTGACTTTTACTCTACAATTATTGCTAGGAATGACCTTTTTAACTATTTTTTTTTTGTTACTTGTCGAATTTGTCCAACAAGAACCATAATAAGTAAGACGCTTAGCAAGTTCTGCATTTACTTCTGATGTACTCATTGTTTTAGGAAATTGAAATACAGAAATTCCCTCGGTAAAGTGCTCTCCAACCGACACGGATTCAGGTAAATCTGTATTCAAATCTCGAACAGAAGAATAGAGTTCGGGATTTGTCCCCTGTAATGTTTTTATATTGACAAATTTATCCTCTGCACTTTCATTCGGATGTATATATGTTTGCTTACCTATTTGACTGGTATTTTGATTCCCAACTCCTGACATATCAGTATATGTAGCACGATTCTGTTTATTTGTGTCATTGTCACTAATTTCAGGTGCTATTTCCTCACTTGATATACTTTCTGACTTTTCTGAAACTTGAAAATCAATATGCTCATCACTTGTATTCTCAGAATTTACAACAGTATCATCTGATATATCGTTTATTCCTTGATTTGTTTTTAGCTCCGAATCATTTTCTTCAGTATCTAAAGAAAGTGATTCGCTATTTGCTTCTTCCTCTGATGTATTCTCTTCTATAAGATAACTTGTTACCTCACTTGCAATGAATAGAGTATTTGTACATACTTGAGCAATAATCACTACAAGCATTAATATAGACATAGTTTTTTTTAGCATCTTAATTCTCCCTCGATAATTACTTACATTTTGCAATTTTTCCTCGCATTACATAATCACAAAATTATAGTTTAGCACATTTATGCCACCAATATGTTAATACCCATTAATATTTCGGAATATATGTAAATATTGTTAATGTATAGTTTAGTCCCCCAACAAAATAGCAAATGGCTTCGTATTACTCGGATGCAAAATAAGCCTAAATATTTATAAATCTTTGATAAACTTTTATAAACTTAATCAGCGTATGTTTTAATAGTTGAGGTTTACATCTATTTTTAAAATAGATCAGCATACAACTTTCATAAAATTATCCTAATCACATTTAAAGTGTATTTTCTCAATTTCATTATGCGCTAACCCCATAGTCATTTAGCTACTATATAATCAGAGGCTCATTCAATTAGTATTGAGATATATGGATCAATATGTTTACTTACTTATATGTGTCACTAACTACCCCTTGTACACACAGTTCGATGAAATTAGTTTAAACTATTTAATCCGCTTATATCAAAAATTATGGTGTTAGCAATACTAAGCAATAGAAATTTTGCATATTTGCTAAAGCATTAAGATTGGTTATATTGTTATCTGCTAAAAATAATTTTGTTAGATTCGCCAGATTACTTAATGCACTGATATCTTGAATGTTATTATTCCTCACAAATAGTGTTTGTAAGTTAGTTAATTCGGCTAGCAAACTTATATCAGAAATTTGATTTGATGCTAGGTTCAATAGTTATAGTTTCACTAATACTACTAACACCTGCAGAATAACAGTATAATTCAGATAACTCTAGCATATCTATTTTAGTTATTTTACCCACAGGTTCATTTAATGCTTCATTGATACACATTTCAAAATTATCAACGCTAAATTCTACAAATTTTTGAATAACTGATAATTTCTGTTTCACTAAGTTATGAGCTACTAGCTTAAAATGCAGTTGCTCTTGATGATACTTGTAATGTTGTTAATAGCATTCCTAAGCATAATAAAAATATTTTCCATATCTTTTAAAGTATTCAATTTGCTGCTTATCGCTAATACAAGCACGCTGTTTTACGTATAGGTAAGGACCGGCATCTACAAGGAAGCTTACACAACCAGGTAAATTGTTTGCTATGTTGCTCCCCCTACAAACATATGCCGAGCCGTACTTGACGGATTCCCCTGATAAGTATTTTATCATCCATAATTAGCGAAAGTTTAGCGATACATTCGCGTTGGATAACACCTTTGATTCTCATGTTGATACCGTTGTCCTTCTATTAGATTTAAGCTTATTTTTATTCTTCAGGAACGCTAATGCCTTATTATCTGTTAACCTTATTTTTATAGCATTTAAGGATTCGTACCTCAGCAGTAGTTAATTTTGATCTAGTTTCAATGTTCGTACATGCTGAATATGTTAGCATGTAAAAATATCGATTACACGCTATGTCATTTCCAATCTCCTAGATATGATGTTTTTGAGTTCGACCCTAATATATTCGATCATACTAATCTTTTCAATTTTTAGTGATACACAATATATTGTAAATAGTTTAAAAACTAGGCTTTTTGGCCTAGTTTTTTAATATATATTCATATTTTACTATTAATACCTTTAGTGATACAATCTATTTACAAACATTTGCTGCTGTGTTTAATGCTTCCCACGTACGCGCAAACGGTGGAGCATATGCAAAGTCAGTATAAGCTAGCTCTTTAGTTGTTACACCGGCTGTTATTGCTAACGCTAGGGTATTTAAACGATGAACTACATCTTTCTTTCCAACAATTTGTGCTCCATACAATTTATATGTATTTGGACAATAAATCATCTTTGTATAGATGTCTTCATTACCAATTACATAGTTAGTATGCGTTTTGTCTTTGACTACTTTGGCCTTGTACTCGATACCAGCGTGCATTAAATCACGCTCTGTAAGTCCCGTACGCGCCATGTCGTAGTCTAAAACTCGTAAACAAGCACTACCTAACATTCCCGTAAAAGTTGTTTCCATACCAGCTAGTGAATCCGCTAAGCTCTTAGCAAATTTATTAGCATTAGTTGCTAATGGCATGTATACATCTTTACCAGTAATGATGTTTCTTGTACTTGCAACATCACCAACTGCATAAACATCTTCAGTTGATGTTCTACCTTCGGAATCAACAATAATTGCGCCATTAAGTAGCTTATCACAATCAATTAGTTTACTGTTTGGTGTAAATCCAATTGCCACAACAACTGCATCAGTTTCGATACTTTCCGTATCTGTCGATACGATTGCTCGCTCTCCAGTTGTAATTGACTGAACTGTTGCATTTAACTTTAAGTCAATTCCACTATCGATGATATGTTGTTCAACAATTTCCGTCATTTCATTATGAAAGTTCGCTTTTAAAATTGATCCTGAACGTTCAATTACCGTTACATCTAAACCTAAGTGTTTAGCTGCATCCATAACTTCTAGCCCAATAAAACCAGCACCAATGATTGTTATATGTTTAATTCCTGAATGTAACTTTGCTTTTAACAGTTTCCCATCTTCCATCGTTGTCAGGGAGAACACTTGATTGTTATCAATCTCAGCAAAG
The DNA here is from genome assembly GCA_033103385.1 of Mollicutes bacterium LVI A0039. Lineage (GTDB taxonomy): Bacteria > Bacillota_I > Bacilli_A > UBA3375 > UBA3375 > LVI-A0039. Next base: position 1,471,910 of record CP136953.1, on the reverse strand, counting down.
TCGGGAACGATTGGTGTAGCTCCCGTTGCAATGATTAATTTATCATATGAATACACTTGGTTTTTAGCAGTAACCGTCTTATTTTCATGATCAATACTTGTAACCGTATGGTTTACACGAACATCGATTCCACTATCAATCATTTGACTTGGAGTGCGGGCAAACATTTCATTTTGGTCTTTGAATTGATCTTGAACAAAATATGGCAGACCACATGCTCCAAATGAAATATAATCTTGAGATTCAAATAATAGGATATTGTCCTCAGGACAATTCCTTTTATATTTAGCAGCGAAGCTCATTCCTGCAGCGCTACCACCGATTATTATAATATTACTCATTGAACACCTTTTCGTCTAATTCACCGTCCAGTTTTGAAACTACTACTCCGGTAACCATTGCATCTGAAATATTAAGTGCAGTACGAGCCATATCTAAGATTGGTTCAACTGAGATTAGGATTGCAGCAACAGTAACTGGAAGTCCCATCATTGAAAGTACAGCGATTGCAGCGAAAGTAGCTCCACCACCAACACCAGCGATACCAAATGAAGAAATAACGATTACAACAATTAATAATAATACCCAACTAATTGTAATGTCAACACCAAATGCTTGAGCAGCCATTACTGCGATCATTGCAGGATAAATACCGGCACAACCATTTTGACCAATTGTTGCCCCAAATGTTGCTGATAAGTCAGCTGACATTTCATCAACACCTAATTGTTCTTGTTGTGTTTGCGTGTTTAATGATAATGCAGCCATTGATGATCTTGAACCAAATCCAAATAATAATACAGGGAAAGTTTTTTGAGCAAACTTAACTGGGTTTAATCCTAATGGTGCAAGCATTAATAAGTGGATAATGTACATAATGATGATTGCAATATATGTTCCGATTACGAATAGTAATAATTGTGACATTCCAATGAAGTCAGTTGTTGCCATAAATGAAGCCATTAATGCAACGATTGCAAATGGAGTAAGTTTTAAGATTTCTCTTACCATTGAAAGTACAACTTCTTTAGTACTGTTTAAAAAGTCGATGAATAATGCAACTTTTTCTGGGTAACGCTTGTCAACTTGTAATACTGCATATCCTAAGAACATACCGAAGATTACTGTTGTTAATGCTGCTGTATCACCTTGTCCAACAAGGAAACTAAAGTCACTTGGGATTGGTGCTGTAATTAAGTCTGCATAGTTTAAAGCTGAGAATGTTGAAGACTTTTCAACTAAAGTTGAAGCACGGTCTGCTGCTGCCGATGTATCTGACATTGAACTAACTAATGCTGCTCCATCAATTCCTAATAACATACTTGTTGCAATACCTACTACTGCAGAAATTGCTACTGTTACTAATAATACTCCAATAACTTTTGATACTTTTTTACCTAAGTTTGCTTTACCACGAGCATTAATAATTGCTGTTGTAATTGAAATGAAGATTAATGGAATTACGATTAGTTTTAATAAACTTACGTAAATATCACTTACAATTGACATAAATGTCATTAAGTTTCCACTTGCTGTTGTTGTCGTTTTAACAAATTTTGGATTTGCAAAATCTTCTTCTGATTGGTAAGTTAACCCATCATAGTTTGCCGCTTCAGCTCCAAAATATTGAGCAGCTGTTGCACTATCAAGTCCACTTTCTTCAAAGTTGAAGTAAACTGGAATTACGTTTCCATCAGCGTCTACTGGCATTTCTCCAGATTCACCAACTTCGGCTGCAGTTACATAATTAGTAAGTTCATTACCTTCTGCATCTACCAACATTGATTGCTCAGTTCCTAGTGTTAATTGAATAACTAGACCAAACACTAAACCTACGATTAAGGCCGTTAACACACGGAAGTTAAATGATTTTTTCTTCTTTTTTAATCCTCCGATTACTACTAATATTGCAATAAAGATTGCAATTAAAACAATACTTAAAATTGTTGTTGTCATTTCTCTCCTAAATAATTTCTAATTTTTAAACAGTGCATCCAACACTTTGTCTGCTACATTCTTCCCTCTTCCACGATAAGGATGCATGTGCATATGAATTGCTGGATTGTAATTCACTTCGATGATCGCATACTCTTGTGTCTCAAAATCGATAATCATATCGACTCCACAGATGGTAGCATCAAAGGCTTTAGCCGCATTGACGGCAATTTGTTTATAATTCTCTGGTATTACTTCAAATACTTCATGGGAATCTCCACCTTGAGATACATTTGATGTATTACGTAGTAATACTGTAACAGCACTATCCACAACACTATCGAGATTATAACCCTGTTTAATTATAACCCGAATTAAGTCTTCATCGATAATTATTTTCTCAAGTGGACTACGATAACCAGTGCTGCGCATACTGCTTTGATTCTTTTTGGCAATAAGTTCCGAAATCGTACTAATCCCATCACCAATTACGTTGGCATTTTTCCGAGTAACTATACTCTCAACTTTTCCATCTATAACTAACATTCGATACTCGTTTCCAGTTATAAACTTTTCAATTAAGATTTGATTACTATATGTAAATGCCGTAGCAATTGCCGATTCCAACTCTTGACTATTCGTTCCATCACAAATCGATATCCCCAGTCCAAAATTGGTGTCAATTGGTTTGACTACTACTTTATAATCAAAGCCTTTCGGTGGGTCTTCACCCTTAGATAATTTTATACCATGAGGTACGTTAATTTGATGTTTAGATAAGATTTTTTTGGTCATATACTTATCTTCCATCAGCAGCACAGTGGCATATCCATCAAGGTTTGTCTTCGTCGCTTGAATTAAATAGTGGCTTTGCCGATCGTCTGCTACTTGAATAATATTACTTGCAGGTGATTCAATTGTCACATCCAAACCACGCTCAATTGCTGCCTTCATCAGCAGTTTGGTTGATAACTCCATGTTATACTCCGGAAATACTGGTGTATAAACTTGCGACTTATGCATATTCTTAAGACCAAACTGTTGTAAACTTAAATTATCACGCTCGATTTGTTTGCACATAATATCAACATCTAATTGATTATGAATATATTTAAGTTTTAAGTTCTTTAGTATATCAATATAAGTATTAATGGTTGCATTAGCAATCAATTGATCAAGAAACGTAATCGTTAAGTTAGAAAGTTTATCCGTAGTTCCATCAATTGTTAATTCTTGATCTCGATTCCTTCCGTGCAACGCTACTTGTTCGACTTGCATGTCAGCTCGTTTAAAATCAAAGTTGTTTATGCTCGTCATGCTTAAGTAGTTAAGACAGGACTCGACAAACACAAGGGTTTCATCACTAATTCCTGCTGGGACAAATGGGTTGATGTCTAAGAACCTAAGTTCAATATAATCTTGACTAGCGCTCTTTAAACGGATCTTGGTGTAAATTTCCCGTTCATCGATCAGTCCCCCTTGATAGATTGCAGTTTGTTTAGACTGCTCAAAGCTTTGATATGAAGAAAAGTCAATATTTATATTAGCATCATTGGTAAAGCCGTGTTGATTACTAACGCGAAGCGATAAACTATCTTCTAGTCCATAATTTTTACCAATCGGCCTTAGGCCTGGCTGCGAATGGTGGGCATATGGGCTGAAACTCGTAAACTGAATAATAATCGGTAGATACTCAATCACTTTTTGAATCAGTTCAAAGTATTCTAATTTTGTCTGAAGTAGATCATTACTATAGTTGAAATGAATTCCACTATACAGCATCTTTTCAATCCCGTATTTCTGCGCAAGCACACTACGATATTCTTTATCAAGCTTATCGTATTTAACCCCTTCATTGATATCCATAGGCATTGAGAGCGGCCACACGAACTTGTTGTTAAAGTATGGGTTTTCTAAGATGCGATTGATGTCATCTTGGATTTGCATTACTTGCTTATGTGGTTCTAATACAATTTCCAGTTGATGATTAGCAAAGTCAACGATTGCTTCGCGCGGTAATTTACTTAAGTCTAAATCAACTGGCTTAAAATCTTGATCGAAGATTAAACATTCTTTTTCAACTCCAACCATCACTTCCATATGTCCTCCTACAAGCGCTTGGCCCACTTATTTTGTTTATAAATATAATACGATATAACTAGCTTACCGATAATTTCACTAAGCCATAAAATCTTCAAGCCGATTACACCAAAATCAAATACATATAATCCGAGTGCAGTTAGTGGAATCCCCACCATATAAGAAACTAGCGGATCTGCTAATATTACCACTTTAGTATTTCCTCCACTTTTAATAATCGAAATAAATGTCGAAGAGAATACGCGGATTACCATATAGATTGCATTAATGATCATCAGTACGTATACATAGCTGTAAAAATGTTCAATTTCAATATCATTAGGTTTATATAAAATCATTGCTACTGGTAAAATAGCGACGATGACCATAAACATCAAAAATGATATTTTACGCATAAATGCAAACAGTGATTTCATAATTGGTTTTAAATCGGTTCCTTGTCCAATTGCTTCACCAATAACTATTCCTGCAGTACTGGCAGTTGCCATTACTCCAGCGTTTACTAAGTTAGTTATGTTAGTTGATACCGCAATTAAGGTATAACTTTCAATTCCGAGCTCGATATACATTTTATTGTAAATCACTCGCGAGGCACCAAATAACAGTTCGATTAATACTAGTGGCATCGTTGTCTTAATAACTAATTTTACATAGTCACGCTTAAAGCCAAACATCACCTTTGGACTCGCAATAAATTCTGCCTTTATCTTAATCGCAATGTATAAGTACACAAAGATAAAGATAAACACACTCAGAACCGTTCCAATTGCTGCTCCGGCAATTCCAAGTTCTGGAAATGGTCCGACTCCAAAGATTAATAAAGCATTTAATACTAAGTTGGTTGCTAACATTGATGTATTAATGTATAACGGCACTTTCGGCCTCTTAATACTTCTAAATTGATACATAAATAACATCGAAATTGGCCAGAAAATCGTGTTGACTACAGTGATACGTAAGAATAACAGCGCTTCCCTACCAACATCAGTTGTTACATCAACAAAGAAACCAATAATTTGCGAACTAAATAGTAAGACTACCGCAAAGTTAATAAAGGCTAGGAATGTGACAAATACCAGTCCAAATCCAAATGTTTCGGCAATTGCTTTTTTATCTTTCTTCCCTACAGCTTGTGCAGTAAAGATCGCAATCCCACTCAAAATACCAAAGTACATTGGTCCAAATATACTACGAATTTGTTCGGCAATATTGATGGCATTTAATGATATTGTCGAATGTCTAGCAATCATTGATGAATCTAGAAAACCAAGCATATTCGACAGGAAAATCGCTATTGCTATCGGCCAAAATATTGATTCAATATTTCTTCCAATTTTGTCTCGCGCAAATAAATTAATCATTATAAGAACGCCTTTTTAACCCGTGACCAAAAGTTGTTTTCTTCTTTTACCATAATTTTAATTTTCTGCTCGCTTAAACAAATCTTAATTCCTGGTGAGGTAATATCATCAAGTGATACCACCTTACGGTCCATCGTTAGTGTCGAGTGCTTAAATTCATCACGAGTCGCACGCACTTCGATTTCGTTTTCGACCCCTAAAATTAACGAGTTATCAATTGAACGATAGACACGATTATTGATCGGTGCAATCTTCGTTACTTGCAATAAGTTTAAGCTGGATTGAATGATTGCTCCACTTAAACTTTTGTTGTAAGCAGTCGATCCAGTTGGCGTAGATAAACAGATACCCGTTCCTCTAAATTTTTCAAACTCGTAACCATCAATAAAGATATTTAAGACTTGCGTTTTAATCGGATTAACGATCGTTGCTTCATTTAAAGCGTGGTACACTTCGGCAACACCTTTGTGTTCATATTCGATGCGTAGCGTTGATAAGTTTAAAATTTGACACTTTTCAAAGTTTAATAGTAAATCACCTAACTCATTTGGCACCCATGATGTATAGAACCCAAGGTTCCCCATATTAATTGGGATATAGATTGGTTCAAAACCATAAATTTGAATTGCTTCTAAAAACGTTCCATCTCCACCAAAGGTAAATACGTATTCTGGCGTTTCTGATAATACAGCATCAAACTCGGTTAATATTTGGTTCTCTAAGTGGCTTCGATCGATTCCCGCCTTAGCAAACACTGAAACTTTTCTCATAATTTTCTCCTTCACTAACATATTCGATTAACTTCTGATGTTCGCTCATAAATTTTTCAGTTAATTTATAATAGACACTTTTCCCACATTTTTCTGTCTCGACTATTTTAAGCTCCCGAAAAAGTCGCATGTGTTTAGAAGCATTTGCTTGCGATAAACCAAGTCCAGCTTCCAAGTGACAAATACAAATATGTTCGTTTATAATTAACAAGTTCATAATATCAAAACGCGTCTGACAACTTAACAATTTGAATAAATCGATTTTCATAGTTTTCACCTCTGTTTTTATTTTAACACATTACTAATTGGTTATGCGTTAATTTACTTATTCAATTCTTCTAAGATCGCAACTGCCACCTTCTCGGGGATCGATAATTTTTGAATATCCGTGGTACTCGCCACCTTGATACTCTCAATATCACCAAAATGATCTAACAATAAGCGCTTACGTTTGACCCCTAACCCCGGAATACTATCCAGTTTTGACGAGAATAATGATTTGGTTTTAGTTTGACGATGGAAGTCGATCGCAAAGCGGTGGACTTCTTCTTGCATGTCAAATAATAGTTTATATAAACTTGATGAACGATTAAGCTCATGCTCTTGTCCATACTTATTGACGATCGCACGGGTTTTATGAAAATCATCTTTAGCCAGCCCAAATATTTTTATTTTGTTTTCTAAACCTAAGGCTTCTAGCACTTCAAGTCCACTACTCACCTGTCCTTTACCACCATCGATAATCAGTAGATCAGGAGCTGGTTCTTCACCGGTTACTACTAGGTTTAAACGTCTTGTTAACACTTCACGTAGCGATCCGTAATCATCGGCTGCCTTTGCTTCTTTAATTTTATATTTACGATATAGTTTCGGGTTTTTCTTTCCGTCTTGATAAACAACTTTGGCAGCTACTTGCGCATCCCCACCAATATGGGAAATATCATACACTTCAATAATATGCAAATCGCTTTTAACCACTTGTTTTAACATATCAAAACCATCATTCTCTTGACCAAGTACTTTATTGGTAATCCGATTAACGTTGTTTTTAAAGTAACTACGTGAGTTATACATTGCCATCTCCAGTAAACTCTTATACTCGGTCAAATGCGAATTATGGTAGGTCATCAGTAATTGTGACTCAATCTCACCGACTAAGTCTAAGTTACTATCATCGATTATAAAGTTGATCGGTGCTTCGTTCTTTAAGTAGTGGGTGTATAAATATGAAATTAGACTTTCATTAATATCGCCATCATGGGATGTAAGTCCACTTGAGACATTTTGGACGCGCCCTTCTTTGACCGTTAAGATACTAACACTAAGCCAACTATCATCAGCATAGATTCCATAAATATCGATATTGATATCACGGCTAAATTCAATTGCTTGATTTTGTTTATACTCTTCAATCATCGCAATAACACTTTTAAATTTTCCCGCTTGTTCAAATTCTAAGTTTTCCGCAGCGCTTAGCATTTTGGTTGTAAGTAGTTTTTTCATTTTACTTAGATTGTTATTTAGCAGTCCATCAACTTCATTTTTGTAAGCTTTAATCTCTTCGCTGCTCGTCGTTTTGATGCACGGTGCATAACATTGTTTGATGTGATAGTAAATACATTCTTCCTTCGGCAACTTATGACATTTACGTAACGGCACTTCCTTATTGATCACTTCGATGATTTCATTGACAAAGAAGTTTGATGGATATGGACCGTAGTATTTACCTTTTAGTTTAGTATCTCGAACCTTTAAAATTCGGGGATGTTGTTCCCGTGTCACAACAATAGAAGGATAACGTTTGTCATCCTTTAGTAAAATATTATATTTAGGTTCATGTTGTTTGATTAAGTTATTTTCTAAAATCAATGCTTCACGTTCATTGGAAGTTACAAAGGTCTCAAACTTTGCAATCTCCCCAACTAATTTAGTCGTTTTAATATTATTAACACGATTAAAATATGATAACATTCGTTTCTTTAAGTTCTTCGCTTTACCAACATAGATAATCTGATTGCTTCGGTTAAAATACATGTAACAACCGGGCTTATCGAGAACCTGCTCTTTGATTTGCGCTACAATTTGTTCTTTCATATTTATCTCCATGTAAATTATACCACGCGTTATGTTTATAGCAACCATTATTACGGTTTCTTCAAGTGTAAAACATATGTAAATTTTACAAATAATTAGATTTAATAATTCTATTTGGGTTATAATATTAGCTGGAGGAAATATGGAAAATAAATCTTTAAGCTTCAAAATTGCCTTGGCAGTTATAGGAACACTTTGCTTGGCGATTTCAATTAACTTTATTATTGGGATAGATTGGGGAATGTCAACTTTTGATACGGCATGTTATACAACAATGCAGTTCTTTAATGTCCCAAAATTCGGGGATGCAGTACTGATAACACATTCGTTTTTCTTAGTACTATTAGTTCTATTTATGAAAAAGCTACAATCGAGTTGGAAACATATTTTAATTGCGGTTATTTCGATACTAGTTGTTTCTCGTGTTATTAACTTCTTTGGTTTTATTATCGATATCGAATACGCAAATAACGTAGTAATGTTTATTGTCTTTTTACTAAGCGTTGTAACAGTAAACTTGGGAATCTATTTAATGGCAACAAGTAGTTTAGTCGCAACTCCATACGATCGTTTTGTGATTCAATTAAGTGCGGCAACAAACCGTGACTTAGGTAATGCTCGATTAATTGTCGATGTTGTTGTATTTTTAATCGCATTAGCGGTAATCTTTATTTTTAAATTAGATGTACCATTAAGCATCGCAACACTATTTATTGTTTTAATATCGGGACCAATCATTACGTTTTGGGGTAAAGTATTAAAATTTTAAAATAAATTAACTTAGGAGGTTTTACGATAATGGAAGAAATAAAGCTAAGTACCCGATTTATATACGGAGCAATTGGGGCAATTCTTTTAGCAATTGGATTAAATGTGACAGTTGCTGTTGATCTTGGAGTTTCAATGTTTGATACTTCAACGCTGGCAATTCAATATTTACTAAACATGGAATTGCTTGGTAATGCAGCACTAGTGCTGCATGCTATCTTTGTTATTTTAATAATTATTTTTAGGTCGAAATTAGATATTCGTTGGATCGAACTTGGGATTGCAATTTTATCAGTGTTTATCCTAACGCGAATTATTAATGTTTTTGCCTTTGTTGCACAAACAATTACATTAACATCATTTGCTACTACAGTAGTTTATTTTGTATTGAGTGTTCTAGTTTTTAACATCGGAGTATTCTTTATGGCAAAAAGTAACTTGTTCGTAACACCATACGATCGATTTATTTTACAACTTTCATGGTTGTTAAACAAGGAGTATGGAACTACTCGTCTTATTTGTGATGTTGCGTTATTTGCAACAACAATCCTAGTTATTTTAATCTTCAAGTTACCAGTGCCAATTAGTATTGGGACGCTATATATTATCTTTACTTCAGGATTACAAATTAACTTAATTAGTAAAATATTCAATAAACTATTTAATATTTAAACTAATGAAATAACTATCTATAAAAGAAGCCAAGTATTTAGACATTGATTTGTCAATAAATACTTGGTTTCTTTTTAATAAACACTAATTATTTCTTAAGACTTCTAATTGCATTTAAAATAAATAATGCACTCGTGCACAGCGTAACAACTGCAGCAACAATATTTAAAACTCCGTAAGTAACACTTCTATTTTTTCTCATAATCACTCCATTTCAATTTTATTAATTTCATCTAGTTGTGTCGATGTTAAATTAACCTCAAATAATGCATTGACTTCCTCTTTACTAGCAATGATATCCTCACATATCTCTAAAGCATTTAGGCTTAGTTCTATGTCCTTTTGACGTTTATCAATTGAGTTTGGATGTCTGATAATATAACCCTTGGCTTCTAAAGCTTTTAGAGATAACGACATTGATCGTTTATCCATACTAAGTTCCTTTAAAGCGTTTGTTGCATTTATTTCATTTGCTCCAAAACTATAGAAGTAGATTAGCAGCTGCGCTTGATTAATCGTTAAATCATACACTTGGTATCTACTTTCAAGTTCAGTCTCAATATACTTGCTAATTTTCATTACCTTATCAATTGTCATTGTCACCACCTTTAAGTCATATTCATATTATAGCAATTATACACCAATTTGGTTACGATACATTTCCATGTACTTCCCATTTTTAGACAACAGCATATCGTGGTTTCCATTTTCAACAATTTTACCATCTTCTAAAACAATAATTTGGTCGGCATCACGAATTGTACTAAGTCTGTGCGCAACGATAATTACTGTACGATTTTTCGCAACAACTGATAGTGCATAGTTAATCATTGATTCTGTTTCCGTATCAATATTAGCTGTCGCTTCATCCATAATTAAGATTTGCGGATTTCTAATTAATACACGAGCAAGTGAGATTAACTGTTTTTCCCCAAGCGATAAGTTTCCACCATTATTTGAAATTGTACTGTGGATATCACCATCGAATTTATCTAAGATGGTCTCGGCACCAATCATTTTTAAGGTATCGATAACTTGTTCGTCAGTGGCTTCTTTACCAAATTTGATGTTCGTTGCTAAAGTTCCTTGGAATAATATTGGCTCTTGTAAGATAATTCCTAAATGGGAGCGATACGTACGTTTACTATATTTATCAATTGGCATATTATCGATGTATATCATCCCTTGATCAGTTGGCATGAAATCATTAAAGCGCATTAGCAAGTTGATAATTGTACTCTTACCACTACCACTTCGTCCGACTAGACCTATTTTTTGTCCGTGTTTAATATCAATATTAATATTACTAAGTGCGGGCTTTTCTCCATCGTAGCTAAATGTTACGTTATCAAAAACGATATCTCCGGTATAGGGCTCAATTTCCTCAAATGTTGGGTCCTCCTCAGGACTCTCAATTATTTTAAATATACGACCAATTTTAACCTTTGAGTGTTCTAAGTTACTAAATTCATGGAACAGTAAATTAAGTGGGGCAATAATTTTAGATATATAACTATAAAACGCGTAGATTAACCCGGCTTCAATCGCAGTTATTCCCTTTAAATTAGCAAATGACATAATCCCTACTACTAAGGCAATTACTAATCCTTGAAACAAGTTAATTCCATTCCAACCACGAGTTAAATGTAAGTCTACTTCTTCCATTTTTTCACCAACGTATTGTTCGTTTAATTCACGGAATCCATCAACTGTCATCTCTTCACTATTGAAGATTTTCAGAATACTAATACCATTGATAATTTCATTCATTCGCCCGACAATTCGGGAGTTAGTTTCATTTACTTTTTCCGCAATACCATTGATTTTTCTCGTAAAATATCTAATCCATACAATCATAATTGGAATCATAATCATACAAAATATTGCTGCCTTTGGTGATAACAAATACATACCAACAAATGAGAATGCTACTGCTAAAACCGAGGAAATAAAAATATTTACTGTCGATGTATATAACATTGATACTCCGACTGTATCCGATAGTAAGCGGTTCGCTGTTTTCCCAACCGGCTCAGATTCGATAACGCCAATATCAATATATTCAAATTTACGAACTACATCCATCCGAATATCCCGAGTCGTGTTAACCGTTAATAACGCCCCACTAATACGTTGGATATAACTGGCAATAATGCTGATTAATAGTACTCCTACTAATAAAATCAAGTCGCGTTTAATTCCCGATTGCTGAGTCTCGAACACATTTGACATTTCTTGCTCAGTTAACTTGATTGCTGGATACTTATCTCCTTCGATAACAATATCCGATCCAATCACTTGTCTAGTTCCCGTGGGCAGTTCTCCTTCCGATACATAAAAAGTATCATCTACATAGGATATTGTATACGCTTGATTGCTTGTTGACACACGGTCTATTTCAATCCCGCCAACTTCATATCCATCACTACTTTCATACCAAGTTCCGGTTACTCCTAATAATTGATTATCCAAAATATCCTGAATAATCAGTGGTGATAATGAATTAAATAATTGGAAGATAATTAGGAAGAAAATCATCGAGAATAAAAATCTTTTATTTTTCCTAATGTAGATCCACGCTTGTTTATAACTGTTCATCTTCACCTCCCGTTTGATTCAAGTATTGTTCGTAGTACCATCCACGATTGTACATTAGTTGTTGGTGATTTCCAACTTCTTTAATTTCCCCTTTTTCAACTACGTAGATTCGATCGGCATTTTTCACTACAGAAAACCTGTGCGTAATCATAATGTTTGTTCGCCCGGCACGGTGCTTACGTAGGTTGGAGATGATTGCCTTCTCGGTATTCGCATCAACAGCACTAAGACTATCGTCTAATAATAAAATTTGCGGATCCTTAATAATCGCACGAGCAATTGATAATCGTTGTTTTTGTCCACCACTAAGCCCTGAACCACCTTCACCAAGTTCGGTATTGATTCCACGCTCCATGCGATCGATATCATGATCCATATTGGCAATGTACATCGCTGAGTATTTAGTCTTCTCATCAACGCTACCTTTAGAAATGTCTAAGTTTTCCGATAATGTTCCACTAAATAGAATATCACTTTGCGGTACATAACCAACTAAGCCACGAACATCTTCCATTTTTAATTTAGTAAAGTCTTCTCCATTAATGAAAATATCTCCCGAAGTCGGATTAAAGTCACGAAGCAGTTGACGTAAGATCGTACTTTTCCCACTACCACTTGGACCAACAATCCCGATTGTTTCTCCAGCGTATACCTCTAATGTAATTTTATTAATCGTATTGACATCACTAAATGGATACTTGTAACAAACCTTGTCAAATACTAAGTGTTCAAATTGATCAACATGCGCTGCATGACTAACGTTTGCGACCTTGTTCTCATACATCATTACTTCTTGCATGCGCGTATCGGCGATCATTGCTTGATTGATTAAATTATACACGTTAGCTAGCACTAAGATCGGACCACTCACCATCGTAATGTACATACTAAAGGTAATTAAATCTCCGGGTGTCAGTTCACCGGCGATAACCATACGAACCCCAAATACAAAAGTAAGCACGGTACTGATGGCAATAACAAATTCAAACATCGGTGTAAACATCGTTTCAAACTTAACAATCTTCTTCCATGAGTTAATGTCATCAATAACTGCTTTTTCATTTTTCTGCAAATCATTGTCTTCATAAACGTAAGCTCGCACTACACGCATCCCCTCTAGTGACTCTAAGATTGAGTCAAAGAATTTAGCGAAGATTTTACGGTGAATTCGATAATACTTACGCATGTGATTTAATAAGATACTAATTAATGCAAATGTAATTGGGATAATCACAAACGCAATTAACGTTAGCTTTGGTGATATTGTGAAAATCATTGTAAATAGGATAAATCCCAACAAAGTAAAACAATACGTTACATCACTCAGCAAGATTGTTACTGCCTGAGTGATTGAAAGTAAGTCATTGGAAACACGGGAGATTAACTCTCCTTTATTATATGATTCGTATAGTTCAATATCACTACTAAATAGTTTTGTCAAATATTTAATACGCATTTCCTTCGATAAATCCTCACCACGCATATTTAAGTTGTGGTGATAAAATCTGTTTAAAAAATATACTGTTATCGGTAGTAGCGTAATCCCGGCAATTAGAATGTAAAAGCGATCTTCAGTTAGTTCATCCATAGCAATATAATCAATTAATTGACCGATTAATTTCGGTGTTAATGTTGTTAAATATGAAATGAAAATAACTAGTAAAGATAGTAAAATATACATTCGTTTATGCTCTTTAAAGTACCACGATAAATTTTTAAAAATAGCAAACATTACTCCCCCTTTGCGCCTATTATACACCTATTTCAAAATTGAATGTTAATAATTTTAAAATACTTGTAAACTTTTTAAAATATCCCAAAATTATTGCTAAATTAAACAGTATTAGTTCTACTTTTTACCAAACTTTTCAACAGTTTAATTCTCTTAAAGTTAACTTTTGACATAGAAAAATATACTGCAACTTAATTGAGTCTGCAGTATACTTTACAATCCTTTAAATGTTTATCTTTATATCATGTTCATTGTTTTCACTATATATTTCTTTGAATTTCTCTTCTCTAATATCCCAATACTCTTTTGCCAAATTACAGTATTCTTCAACTTGGGAAGCTGTTTTTAAAGCACGATGTTTATTAGTTTCTTCTACTTTATTATAAAAGCATATTAACTTTTCTACAAATTTAGAATCAATTTGATAATGATTAGAGCAGTAACAATTAATATTTTCAAATTTTAACAAGTATTTTATTAGCATTTGCTTATTACAAGTATTTCTCTTTAAATAACTTGGTACTTTTATATTAGGATGTCTGCCTATTTCACCAGCATCACTTAGTCCCAAATCAGCTACTCCCGTATAAAAACAATTTAAATCATTTATAAAACGGTCAAATCGATAATTACTTTTAAAGTTATTCATTCCACCTGTTTGCGGCATTATTGAAAAGTTAACAAGACTGTGATGTTGCTTTGAACACTCATCAAGTAAATTTAAAATTGTTTCTTTTTTTTTATTTGTAATTTCCTCATCATTATCTACAATTTTTTTAAACACATAGTATGGTGCATTACCCTTTTGTTTTTCACTATTAAATGTAAAGTCAGTATCTGCTCCCATTGTGACTTCTTTTGAATTTTTACCCATACGCAACCATACCTTAATGCGATTAAGTTTATAGTTATCACTATATTGTTTTAATATTTTGCTATATATTACTATATAGTGTTTCCATGCTGTTGGAGATGAATCCGGATCAAAACTTCGCTCTGTATTTTTAAAATTTTGAATTCTTTCTACCTTTTTCTTATAAATCATATTTTCTCCTCTTTAAATTCTATTTATTTTTATTATCACTTCATTATCGACTGTAAAGACTAAATAGCCACGAATTCCATTTTCATTATATTCTTCGTAGCATAACCCAGGACACATATTTAAACTAACATTTTCTTTTACTATTGAAAAGTCATTTAGGTGGTCGTGACCACAGCTAATATGAATCGGATTATCTTGAGTAAGTGCCCACTCAAACAATTCACAATTCTCGGTTTGGTAACATACATTCTCCCGCTTTAGTCCCGATACACGATAGTCTTTATACAATTCTTCAAACTCGGGAAGGGCAATGTGAAAGAATATTAAGTTTGGCACATTTGTTGGATTTGACAATTGCACATACGCTGTTTGCGTGCTAGTTAATGAACCGTATCCGCCACTTTTATTATATCTACCACTGTCCAACATTGTTACTCGGGTAATTAGTTGACCATTATTTTCCACATCAATATAAAAATTTCCAATTCGTGGTTCTTTGTAATGATCATCATTTAGATGAAATCGTGTCAGTTCTAAATCGCCAATCTCGCCGATGAAGTATTTAGATTGTGCGGTAAACAATTCAAACATTTCATATTTAGAAATATTTATTTCTGAATCATGGTTTCCAAAGCAAAGTGTATATTTAGTCTTAAACGAGTCGATGAACTGAATGAATTCTATTACTAGTTTTAGTCCCTCTTGGCGATGATGTGGGCGATGAAATAAATCCCCTGAAAACACAACTAAGTCTGGCTGCTCTGCTTCGATTACTTTGCTAATTGCGATTTTGCTCGCTTCAATAATTGGATAACTAATATGCACATCACTGATTTGGACAATTTTTGCACGGTTTTTAGAGACTTCTAATTTCATAATATCCCCCTTTGATTTTAGTTAATTAATTTATGGTAGGTTACATCACTTATAATAATTTGTGCATCACGATCAATTGCCTGAATCTGTTGCTTGATGAGTTTTACTTGGTTTTGCTTGATGACAAAGATACTCATCTCTTTACTATTTGATTGGAATATCATTTGCACTTCTAGATTTATCTCATTTAGTTGTTCGCGTAAATCATTACTAGAAATGACCATCACTTGTTGTACTTTAAAATAGTTTGTTTCAAAGTAGTTAGAGATGATTGTCGAAGTTATAACAAAGATTAGGGCATAGACACCGCGGTCCACACCGAATACTAAAAATCCCGCTGTAATGATTAGACCGTCAAATATGAAGATCGCAATCGAAAAGGGCACCGTTGTATACTTAACGAGAATTCGTGAGAGCAGTGACGTTCCCCCGCTACTCCCGCCGGATACCAGCAAGAATGAAATTCCAATTCCCATGATCGCTCCTCCACATAGTGCATTAACTAACATATCATCCGAAACACTAAAAACCGGGATGATACTTAGAAACAGTGGATAAAAGACAATCGAGCCAAGAACTGTCTTGAAAAAGAATGATTTACCTAAGCAAATAAAACCGAGGATTAAAAATGAAGTATTAATAATTAAGGTTGCTTGTGGGATTGGCACTGCAAATAGTTTGTTTAAAACTAAGACGATCCCGGTTACTCCACCGGTAACTAGACCATTTTCCGTTTGAAATACATTAAAGCTAAGCGAAAACAAAAAGATCGCAATCGCTAGAAATAAAACTGTTTTAAGTTTATTCATTAACTGGCTCAATTATTGCAAATTCATATTGCTTTAAAACGCCACTTTCATCTCCACTTTGCCATAAGACATTTTCAATCTTAAGTTCTTTTCCAAAGTTAATCAGCGTCCACAGTTCTTTGCCTTGATAGATAAATTTGTTGCGGATACAGCGATCATCAGGATTAAATGTTTGGCCTATGATATCACCTAATATTGTGCGTAATGATTCTTTGTTCGGGTATCCAGCAATATAATAAAAGTCACTATTATTATAGTTATGTTTCGTAATTGCACAATCCAGGATATCATCGTCAAAGCTAGATAAAACTTCCGCCCCTTTCGCCTTAACAACTTCTCCAATTACAGTGTATTGGTAGGTATTGTCCGTCAACTTATAAGTGTCAGTCAAGGCTGTAAACTCTTGATTTACAATTCCAAATTCGTCTGTTAAATTATGTGGTAGTTCTCCAAAGTGGAGTTTATCATTTTCATTAACGTAAGCTAACATTGGAAAACTAATAACCGTTTTGCCTTTTAACTTTTTAATCGCTTCAATCATCGAACTTGACATCGCATACCCAAAGGGGATTACAATTGTTTGATATTGGTCTAGTTTGCTTGGTTCATAGATAAATGCCGTGTTGATATTTACATTATTAAAGTACTCAACGATATTGTTATAAAACGCTTCCAGCTTGTAGTCATCTTTTCGTGGTCCGGATGCGTGTCTTATGACACTGAAATCATCCCAACTCAAGTATATCGCAACTTCCTTTTTCATCTCCGCTGCTGCAAGATAACCTACTTCACCAAGTTTAGCCCCAAAGTCTTTTACATAGTTGTAGATGCGGGCATTGGGATTAGAGTTTATATCTAATACGCTTCCATGAAACTTCTCACAGCTCGCCATCGATTGTTTGAGTTGAAAATACAGACATGATTTAGCCCCGGTTAATACTTGGAGGAACGTTGAGGCCTCATGTAATTTACCCGACTTTAACATTGTATGGCTTTGCCAGTCAGCTCCACTTGGTGATGATTCCATTATTAAAAAGTCTTTATCTAAGTCCAGGCACTTTTGTGAGATTAAATCCTTTTTAGCGGTGATTGCAACATCGTAATTATCATCGATATTCCACTGTGGGTAAACATCATAACTAACATAGTCAACATGTTTAGCCATTTCAAAATAATCTATCACCGTACAAAATGGGGTTCCACAGAAGTTCGTAGTTTGCGGAAGGTCCGTACGCGATTTAATAATCTCATATTCAAAATCAATATATTGATTGTGGATATCAGTCATAAACCGTTCCCAGTTAACCAGTAGTGAGGTGTTCGATTGTTCACCATGGTTATATGGTGGTTCTATTTCATCAAAGTCACTGTATGTATGAGACCAAAATGTATTCCACCAAGCGTGGTTTAAGTTTTCAATTGTTCCAAACTTGTCCTTTAAGTATTGTTGAAAATTACTAATACACTCATCACAATAACAGTAACCATTCAGTTCATTGTTAATGTGAATGCTATGAAGGTTTGGATACTGCAAGGCAATATCTAATTGAACATTAATAATCTCACTTGCTTTGGTTCTAAACGCCTCACTACTCATACAGTGGTTGTGGCGGTTACCGCTTTTCTGACGGACACCATTGGCATCAATACGGGCAGTTGTCGGATACTTTTTCACCAGCCAATGGGGACGAGCAGCTGTTGCCGTCCCTAAAATGAACTGCAAATCGTTTTCCAAAATAATATCCAATACATCTTTAAACCACTGCGTTTGATACTCGCCATCTCGAGGTTCTAAGGTACTCCAGCTAAACATACCTAGGGTAATACAATTAATGTTCGCTTCTTTAAATAATTTAATATCATTTCTAATAATTTCCATGTCATACAGCCATTGTTCTGGACAGTAATCTCCACCGTGTAATATCATTGAGCTCCTTGTAAAATTTTTTATGTACAACAATTAAAGTAACCCCAAACTATGATATATTTTATTAACAATTTTGCAAATAAAACATATAGTCCTAGTATACCAATTATAAATGGTTGATTGCAAATAAATGAAATTATTTACAAATGCAATTACCTTGTAAGGATATTAAAAAAACCTAACATAATGTTAGGTTTAAAATTAGTTATATTAGAAAATTCTTTGTTCAGTTTCACGGTTGAAGAAGTGACATTTGTTGATATCTACCATAAATGATAATTTGTCTCCTAATCCTTCAGTCATTCTACTTGGAACTTTTAAGATTACATCACTAGATCCAACTTTCATGAATACGTGGTTTTCGTTACCCATTCGCTCTAAGTTGATGATTTCTTCTGACATTACTTGGTTAGGGAATGAATCTAAAGCTACTTTATCAATAGATACGTGCTCAGGACGAATACCTAAAACGACGTCTTTGTTTTCACCTAATTGTTTAGTAATTCCTTCCGGTACCGCAATTTTCGTACCATCTTCAAAAGTAAGTTCACTTCCTGCTAAAGTAACGTTGAAGAAGTTCATTTGTGGAGCTCCAATAAATCCGGCAACGAATAAGTTTTGAGGTTTATTGTATAAGTCCATTGGTGTACCAACTTGTTGAATAATTCCATCTTTAAGTACAACGATACGGTCAGCCATTGTCATCGCTTCAACTTGATCGTGTGTTACATATACAGTTGTTGCATCTAAATCACGGTGTAATTTAGTAATCTCATTACGCATGCTTACACGTAATTTTGCATCTAAGTTACTTAAAGGCTCATCCATTAAGAATACTTTCGGGTTACGTACAATTGCACGACCTAAAGCCACACGTTGTCTTTGCCCACCTGATAAATCTTTAGGTTTACGTTTTAAGTACTCAGTTAATCCTAAAACATCTGCTGCCCATTTAACTTTTTCAGCAATTTCATCTTTTGGCATTTTCGCAATCTTAAGTCCGAATGAAATATTGTCTGCTACTGTCATGTGAGGGTATAATGCATAGTTTTGGAACACCATTGCGATATCACGATCTTTAGGGTGTACGTCATTTACTACAGTACCATCGATTGATAGTTCTCCTTTTGAAATTTCTTCAAGTCCTGCAAGCATTCTTAAAGTTGTTGATTTACCACAACCACTTGGTCCTACGAATACGATAAATTCACCTTTCTCAATTTGAAGATTGAAATCTGTTACTGAATAAAAATCAGCGTTCTCATATTGTTTGTGAATCCCATTAAAATCTACATAGCTCATTGTAAATCCTCCTATTTATTAATGACATATTCTATTTAGTTGCATATGTCAACTATATCTACATAAAGTATGATAACATAGATAGTCGCACATGTCAACTAATATTGTAAAAGTTTTCCAAATGCGATCAAAACAAAAAAAACTAGGAGTATCGGCTGGCCAATATCTACTAGTTTATTATATACACAACAAAAAAAGCTAACTATGTAAGTTAGCTTTTAAGATTAATTTACTTCTTGATACTCTACGCCACGTGCTTCTTTTGCTGCTTTCCATTGTTTATTTAAACTTTCCAACTCTTTTTTGGCCGCTTCTACACCACCAGTTTGAGCTGCATCATAAACATTTCCTATGAATTTCGCATCTGCATATACACCCATATCTTTTAGAATCTCTTGAGATGCTAGCGTATTTGGAGAATACACATAGTTTGGAAGTGTAACAATTTCTCCATCTTCAATACGTGCTGCAAAATCACTTACATAATCCGGAATTGTTTCAACAAATGCATTCTCATCAGCTAGGTTAGGAGTTGCTGCCCATGCTTTTTGAATATCCTCATTATTTTTTAGATAGTCAATAAATTGTTGAGATTCATCCTTAGCATCACTTCCTTTTGGAATGTAGAAATACACATTTGGAACAATAGAAACATTCAATTCCGCATCATCTTTAGCTTTAGGGAATGGAGCAACTTTAATATTTGCAGTTTCTCCCTCAGGAATTCTAGAAATAATTTGAGGTGCAACCCAGTTTCCTAATAACATCATACCTGAATCTCCATAAGCAACCGAGTCCATTGCAACTCCGAAGTCAGCATATGTTGATTGTTCAAAATATCCTTTTTCTACCATTTCAGCCATTAATAATTCAGTTTTACCCATCGGACTATCAACTGAGAATGGATCTTCATAGTTTAATAGTTCTCCAAGTGCATCTGACTTGTTATCCATATAACTTGCAACTAAAGTAAATGTGTTTAAAGGCCAGTTCTCAATTCTATGCTCAGCAATTGGTGTTACGCCATTGTCTTTAATTGCTTGTAACATATTCATAAACTCATCAATATCTGTTGGAACTTCATCATAACCTGCTGCTTTTATTACTTCTTCATTGTATACTATTACTCCATCATATGAAATTGATGGAACTTGTGCATAAATATTCCCGTCACTTTGAACAAACATATCACAATTACGGTATTCTTTTTCACAAGATTCTACACTGTCAAACTGTGGTTCCATGTATTCAATAATTTGATCATCAGTCATTGTTGGTGCTGCAGCATAAATATCTACTGAAGCATCATTTTGCTTTACAAGTGAATCAACATTTTCATTTCCTGGTTCAACACGCTTAAAGTTAACCTTAATCCCTGTTTCCTTTTCAAATTCATCTGCTGCAATTTGATACACTGCTGTACTTTCATCACGGTACGTGTTACCATCTTTATCAACTTTTTCATCTCCTAAAAAGTAGTGAGATGATGCAGTCCATAATGTAATTTCTGTAACTTGTCCATCCGAACTTCCTGATGCAGATCCACCGCATCCTGCTAGTGCAACAACACTAACAAAAAGTAAACTCATAAATTTTTTCATAATAGTACCCTTTCAAATTTTCTAAGTATAGTATAACACATTTTTTGCAAAGGTTTTCACTTTTTATTTAAAAGTACTGTATTTTTATTCTAAATGGTGTATAATTTAATATATAAAGAAAGAATAAGGAGAGAAAATGCAACTAAATTACATGTATACAGATATTAAAAATAAAGTTTTTGAAGAACGCAATATGGAAATACTGGCACGAAATTTCGATTTCGACTTAATTTTATTAGGAGATAGCATTACCGAAGGTTTTGATTTAAATAGATATGGGTACACAAATAAAACATATCTAAATAGCGGAATTGGAGGTGACCGAATCGAATATATGCATAAGCGTTTAGATAGAGACGTACTACAATTTTCACCACGCGAAGTGCTCTTCATGGGAGGGATAAATGATATTCGAGCTTGGTATGCCGAGGGGAATGATCTATCAAATATCGAAGAAATAACAACGCACATCATAAAATATACAAGTTTAATTGTCAATGAACTAAAAGAAAACGGAATTGATGTAAAAATTTGTACAATAACTAAAAATTACGAAAGAGATATTAATTTTGACTATATAAATCACATCATAGACCATATTAATATTGCGATTAAGAACCTGGCTATTGAGTTAGATGTAATTCTAATTGACTATAACGAGGTGTTAACAAATAAATATGGATATCTCGATTTATCATTATCATATGACGGATTACACCCTAACGAATTCGGTTATATAGAAATGGTTAAGCAGATTAGAAGTATATTAATTAAATAAAATTTGGAGAAAATATGAATATAAATTATAACCAAGAATCATCGATATTTCATCTATTTAATGATAAGATTTCATACGTATTAAAAGTAATGGCGAATGGCGAGTTGGCACATTTATATTACGGTAGTACCCTTAAATGTCAAGAACTAGATTTCCTTTATTATGAAAAAGATATACCGACTGTGTGTGTGTATGAGAAGCGACAAGAATTCTCGATGAGCAATATGCGACAAGAATATTCTAGTTTCGGTGGCACAGATTTCTCGGTTGGATCATATAATATTTTACAACCTAATGGATCAAATCTAACCGAATTTAAATACCAGAGCTATACAATTGAGAAAACTAAACCGCATATCCCAAATATGCCACAATCTCATGGCGACTCTTTAACATTAGTAATAAAGATGTATGACAAGGTAATTGATGTAGATATGTATTTATACTATACGATATTTCCAAACTCATCTATTATATCAAGATCTTCACAATTTGTTAATAATGGCGGAATGGAACTATTTTTAGAAAAAGCTATGAGTTTTCAACTTGACTTTGACACTACCAATTTCCAAATGTTACAATTAGATGGAGCATGGGCAAGAGAACGTAATGTTGAAACAAGGAATCTCAAACAAGGGCGAACAATTATTGAATCAACAATGGGAGCAAGTAGTCATGTCCAAAATCCTTTTTTATGCATTATGGAAAATGGAAGCGATGAAGTAACTGGCCAAATCTACGCCGCTTCATTAATTTACTCTGGTAACTACATAGGATCAATAGATATTGCTTCTCATAACAGAATGCGCATGACTATGGGAATTCACTCTCAAAACTTCAAATGGGAATTACGAGCAGACCAACCGTTCTGGACACCTGAAGCCATCCTAAACTTTTCTGAATCTGGCTTAAATAATCTATCACATGAATTCCATTCTTTCATTTTAAACAACATTATGAATTTAGAATTGGTTCCAAATCGAACAAAGTTTATAACAAACAATTGGGAAGCTACTTACTTTGACTTTGATGGAGAAAAAATAATCAAAATTGCCCGTGAAGCAAAAGAATGTGGGTGCGAAATGTTCGTTTTAGATGACGGATGGTTTGGAAACCGTAATGATGATACTTCGTCATTGGGAGATTGGTTTGCAAATGAAGAAAAGCTTAAAATGTCCCTTGGAGACTTGTCTAGAAAAATTTGCGAAACTGGCATGGATTTTGGAATTTGGATTGAGCCAGAAATGATCTCCAAACGCTCAAATTTATATAAAGAGCATCCACTATATGCCATTCAAACACCTAATCGTCAAATGAGTTACGGACGCCAGCAATTTGTTTTAGACTTTTCTGATCCAAGTATTGTTAATCATATTTTCGATGATTTAACTCAAGTCTTAGACACGATTGACTTTAAATACATTAAATGGGATATGAATAGGAACATTACTGAAGGATACTCATTGTCGCTTGGAAATAAAAATCAAGGTGAATTTTACCACAAATATATATTAGGAGTGTATAAGTTATATGAAAAACTTTCTGCTCGATATCCAGATGTGCTCATTGAAGCTTGTGCTGGTGGAGGTGGAAGGTTTGACCTTGGAATGTTATATTACTCTCCACAAATATGGACAAGTGATGATTCTGATCCAGTTGAACGCTTAAAGACACAATGGGGAACTTCAATATTATATCCCTTAAAATCAATTGTTAATCATGTCAGCTCTGTACAAAATCATCAGACTGGGCGTGAAACAAATCTCGATTTTAAAGCTAGTGTAGCTTTTTTTGGAAATTTTGGATATGAAATCAATTTTGCCGATTTAAACCACGTACAAAAAAAACAAATTAAAAAGCAGATGGAGTTTTATGATAAGTATCAAGATGTTTTCTTAAAAGGAAAATTTTATCGATTAGATTCTCCTTTCGAGGGCAATACAAATCACATTTCAATGATGTCTATCAAAAATGGGGTTGCGATTGTGGGAATATATAATATCCTATATCGCCCCAATGCACCTATACGTAGAGTAAGATTGCAAGGATTAAATCCAAAATCAACATACAAATGTAGTGATGGTCATGAATACCCAGGAACTTTTTTAATGAATATAGGATATTATATTCCTAATAATATATGTGGTACACATAGTTTAGAATATAGTCACTCTGGAGAAAGTGATTTTAGTAGTGAAATACTGATTTTTGAGGAGATTAAAGATGAATTATAAATATATAAATACAAATACTAAAGTAGACAATGTCGAGCAAATTGACAAGTTTTATCAAGAGCTTGTCTCAAACGCTTCGTATTCTGATCTAATTATCAACAAACAATCATTTGTAGATGATACTGTAAGTTTAAATGACTTAACATTTAGATCACACGATGGAGCAAATATTTATGCAAAATATGTTTATCCTAAGAATATGCCAATTACTAAGGTTTTATTACTTTTTCATGGCTATCATGTTGCTAGTGGAGCATGGTTTGATAAAATTGCGATGGCTAAATTTGGTATTGCAGTTCTAGCAATGGATTCTCGTGGTCATTCTGGTAAATCTGTTGATATTGTACAAACAGCCGGTTCAACTATGAAGGGGCTAATTATTAAAGGAATTCATGAAGGACATCAAAATCTATATATGCCAAAACTTTATATGGACACCTATATTATGAGCTTGATAGCTAAAGATCTGCACCCTGATTGCAAACTGATATGCAGCGGAGAATCTTTAGGTGGAGCACTAGCTCTTGCATGTGCAAGCTTATCAAACAACGTAGATTTATGTATTACACAGTATCCATATTTATGCGACATAAAGGAAGCCTACAATATGGGTAAAGGATATGCTGGTCTGGAGGATTATTTCAGATGGGAAGACCCAACTTTAGAAACATATAATAATATTTTTGATCAACTTTCATACATTGATTTAAAAAATATGGTACATAATGTTAATGCACCAGTAACCATGTTTGTCGGGAATAAAGATCAAGTGTGCCCTCCGCAATGCATGTTCTCTATGTATAACAAATTAACTGTTCCCAAAAATCACTTTATATATCATGAATATGGTCATGAATATTTACAAGGAGCTGAAGACAAAAAACTGGAACTTATATTAAGTTTATAAAAAAAGGACTTGAAAATTGGTATTTACCAATATTCAAGTCTTTTTTCAATATAATTATTAATACTCAAAATCCCACAATTTTCCAGATTTCAACAACCTTATCATAATTTTATAGATTTAACTTTTTCTATCTCCAAGAGTTTTAAAAACATTCTCCCATCATGATATGGAGTTTTCCAACAGTTTGCATTATCGCCAGTAATTATTGAACCATGTTGATTAAAAGTATTTATCGAATATCCATTTTTAAACACATTATCGATAAAGTATGTTTTTAGGAGCTTGTATGTATTGTTTTTTTGAATTCCATATTTATCAGCAATCGCAAAACCAACTACCGCTTCTGCAATCGCCCACCACGTTGAGTTATCTGATGAACTAGTAGTTGGCAAATAACCGTCATCTGTTATAACCTTATCAACGTTTTGGCATACGCTTAAAAGAATTTCTTGATAACTATCAAGGTTTAAATTAGAAACAGTAATCGCCTCTACAATTAGCCACATTGTTTCAATATCATGACCATATGAAATTGGCGAATTAACCGGAAGTTGATTTTTTTCTAAATATTGATAAAAATACCCATTATTAGAATAAAATTTATTTATTAAGATATTTAGTACTTTTGTCAAAAGTTTAATAAAACTTTCGTCTACTCTACACAAGTTAGTATATGCTTCTAATAAATGGATAATACTATTTGCTGTATACGTATCACGATCTATACCTATTTTATTTTCTGGAATACAACATAACTGTTTATCTAGCTGTTCATAGTAAATATCATTATCTTTATCATAAAAATTTGTTTCAATAAAATTCACTAGACTAATAATAATCTCTTTCACCTTTTCGCTATTATTTAATTTGTAGTATTCAGTAATACCATATAGAGCAAAGCTAAGTGAATACAAGTGGTAGTCTTCATCTGTTTCACTCCATTTAAATCCACCATTTGTAACATGATAGTATTTTATAATGTTTTCGTAGATTTTATCACAAAGCAGGGGGTCACTATCAATATTTACAGCACTAAAATACCATAAATACCTACTTATTTGAATTAGATTTTCTTCATTATTTTCGTAAATTTCACCTGATAAATTAATAGAGTATTTTATACGCCCATCAACAATCAAGCGTTTAAAATACTCATAGTGAATTTTATTAAGTTCAGAAACTCTATCCAATTATATTTTCTCCTGTTTCGTAATTGAAAACAAATGTTCTATTCAAATCAAAACCAATACTAATCTTATCTCCTACTTCATACTTTTCATTTCTTCTATCAATTTTAGCAATTACATTTTGTCCTTGATAATCCATATATATAACAAATTCATTACCCATATTTTCAACGTGTCTAACTTCCATTTCCGTTGTTAATATCGTATCAAGTTCCGATGTAAGCGAAAGGCGATCTGTACGTAAATGCTCAGGTCTTATTCCGACTGCATACTCTTTCCCTTCAACCAATTGCTCTGTTAACTTTTTCATAATTCCTTTAGGTAAAGTCAATTTGTCTCCATTAACTGTAAACGCTCCATCGCTATAAACTGATTTAATAATGTTGATTTGCGGTTGTCCAATAAATTTTGCAACAAATAAGTTGTTAGGACGGTCGTATATTTCTATTGGTGTTCCAATTTGTTGTACTTCTCCATCCGACATTACTACCATTCTGTCAGCCATTGTCATTGCTTCAACTTGATCATGAGTAACATAAATCGTCGTTACTCCAAGACGTTTTTGTAAATTTGTTATTTCAACCCTAGTAGAAACACGTAGCTTAGCGTCTAAGTTACTTAATGGCTCATCCATTAAAAATAATCTTGGACTACGAACTATTGCTCTTCCAAGTGCGACACGTTGACGTTGTCCTCCGGATAAATTCTTAGGTTTCTTTTCCAAAAACTCCTCAAGCCCAATTATCTTTGCGGCTTCCTCCACTTTTTGGTTTATTTCATCTTTAGAAATCTTTCGAACTTTAAGACCGAATCCCATATTCTCACGTACTGTCATGTGAGGATACAATGCGTAATCTTGGAAAACCATAGCTATATCTCGATCTTTAGGGTGTTTAGTATTAACTGCTTCACCATCAAATAATAATTCCCCTTCTGTTATGTCTTCCAAACCTGCAACCATTCGAAGTGTAGTTGACTTCCCACATCCACTAGGTCCAACGAATACAATGAATTCCCCTTCATTAATTTGCAAATTAAAGTCTTTAACACTGTACTGACTATTACTTTTATATTTCTTTTGTATATTTTTTAATTCAATCATTATGTACTTCCTTTCTTAAGATATTATATGAAATGTATATAAACAATAGCATTGAAGCCATAAATATTTTTATATACCCAAAAAACATTAGTAAACTAAATGTTGTTACAAGCATAAACAAGTCTATTTTTTGTTTGTTAGTATATTTAAAGATATATGTTTGATATACTTTTTTAATACCACAAGTTTCGTTAGACGTTAATATATCAGCAATAACTATAATAATATACATAAGCGCAATGCTAACGAATATATTAGCAAACATCATTGCAAATGACGTACTAACACTCACAGCATAGATACTTATGAAATAATAAACACTAAAAATACAGTATTTTGAACTTTTTATATTTAACTTGAACTTTTCTAATATTTTTTTTAAGAAGTGTCTGTAAACATCAAACTCTTCATCCTTTTTTTCTTCGATCATATCAAAAACAGTTGCTACAACCGGAATAAGTAGAATTGATACACTCAAATAAATTGCTACAAGCGATAAAAGTGATATTACTAAATAGAAATACACGTTGTTCACGATAGTAATTATTCTTGGCTCAGTGGTCATTATTTAACACTTCCCGCTGTAAATCCACTGTAGAAATAATTTTGGAGCAATAAGAATAATACAATCGTTGGAATCATTACAATAATTACAGCCGCACTCACAACTTCTTGAGGGGCTGATAGTGAACCGGTAAATTGGTAAAGGGCAGTAGCAACTGTCTTAGCCTCTCCCTGTAGGTAAAGGTTAGGAATATAAAAGTCATTATATATTGCTATCCCTTTTATAATTATCAACGATGCAATCGCTGGCTTTAGAAGCGGATATATTAGTTTAAAATATATCGTGTAATAATTTGCACCATCCATCATTCCCGACTCATCGATAGATTTAGGAATTGCATCGTATGTTTGTAACATTGTATATATTGCAATTATATCAACTCCAACATACAAAAGTAGAGGTGCAAAAATTGTATTGTAAAGACCTAGTGCGTATATCATCTGAAAAACAATAACTTGTGTAGTAACTACTGGAATAAACACTGTTAGAGCAAACATATTTTTGATCAGCTTCTTCCCACGAAAATCAAATCTGTGAAGAACATATCCAATCATCGCTGCAAAATTAATTGAAAAGAACAATGATACCACTAAAATAATTATCGTATTTAAAAATGCATGTACAAAATCTCCGGCTTCCCAAGCGTATTTGAAATTATAAAAGTTTAGAAAGCTAGCTGGAGGCGTGAAAGGCATAGTTTCGTATAATTCTACTTTTGTTTTAAATGAGTTAAATAACACGGTTACAATTGGCAGTAATGCAAATAATGCAGCACATATCATTGTTATGTATTGTATGACAATTGTGAATAAACTCTTCTTTTTTACCATTAGTCTTCCTCCTTAAATAGTAAATTTTGTATTACTACTACTACTACAACTATTACTAGGATAATTACAGAGAATGCTGCTCCTAGACCAACTCTCATATCTTGGAATGCAATTTGATTGATTGCAATCAATGGAGTAGAACTTCCATAGTTTCCACTAGTCATAATATATGGCATTTCAAATACTTGAATCGCCCCGGAAACACTTAGTAGAATATTAATAAACAATATTCTTCTAATTGAAGGAATGATTAAATATTTAATTTTATGCCACTGACTCGCACCATCCATATCACATGCTTCGTATAAGTTATCGGGAATACTTTGTATTGCGGCTAGAAATAAAATGAAGTTAAATCCATAATACCTCCACACTGAAATTGATGCTAAAACCGGATTAACAATTTTTGAATTTGTCAACCAATCCAAATTACTCTCAATACCAAAAAATCCTAGAAACTGATTTAATCCTCCATTTTGATTTAAAAATGTTGCGAAGATTAATGCTACTACTACACCATTTAATAAATATGGAATCATCACAATTGCTTTAAATCCTTTTTCACCACGTATTTTATCATTCAAAATAATTGCTAGATATAGGGCAAATATCAATTGAGGAATAGAGGCAACCATGTACCAAATCGTGTTTTTAAATAGTTGCAAATAATTTGGATTTGTTAGGATTAATTTATAGTTAGATAATCCCACAAAATCGAAATCTAATAATTTATTACCTGACCAATCAGTTAAACTATAAAAGAAAACTGCAAAGATGGGTATGTAAGAAAAAATTAATACTAATGAAATGGGTATTACCGTAAAAAAGAAAATTAGTTTTTTTACATCTTTTTGATTTATCATATATTTACCTCCCTATTTTTCAAAACCGTTATTTTCTGATAATTTTTTAAAATAATATGCATGTTTTTTTATATGTCTATCTCTTGTTTCTAAATCTAAAAAGTAGAAACCGTATCTACGCTTATGACTATTTAACCATGACCAATTGTCGATAAACGTCCACTGATGAACACCAAAACAATTACTTCCTTCTTCAATAGCTTTATGTAATTGAACTAAATGCTCTTCAAATAGTGATGTTCTAAATTGATCATCTACCATCCCATTATCATCGCGCATATGTTCTTCACCAGTAATACTAATTCCAATTTCAGCTACATACCACTTTAA
This sequence comes from Mollicutes bacterium LVI A0039, assembly GCA_033103385.1. Classification (GTDB taxonomy): domain Bacteria; phylum Bacillota_I; class Bacilli_A; order UBA3375; family UBA3375; genus LVI-A0039. The sequence continues at coordinate 1,441,524 of CP136953.1, read as the reverse complement.
ATTACCGTAGTCATTTTGAACTGTTTTACCAATATCATAAAGGGCTTTCGGATAAATTTCATTATCATCTCGATGAGGATTATTTCTACTACCAGGCATACTATATCCATCAAAATATTTACTATAATGCCATGGTGAACTTTCATTAAATGTATGTTTAGGTGCACAAACTCGTCTTGGAACATAGTAGTTTATTCCTAAAAAATCAACCTCATTACGACCGATTAAATCTAGCTCTTCTTGTGTATAGATCGGCATTAAGTTTTCTTCCTTTAAAATAGAAATTAGTAATTCTGGAAACTGTCCGTTAACACTTGGATCTACAAAACTTTTATTAAATATAGCATTAGCGATTTCACTTGCTTTTACATCTTCTGGATTGTCACTTCGTGGATATACAGGAGTTAAATTAACCGTGATTCCGATTTCTCCATTTACTTGTACTTTTCTAAATTCTTCAACTGCCATTGAATGTGCAAGCTGTGTATTGTATCCCACTTGAATTCCTAACTTAGGATCAATTTTGTTAGGAAAGTGAAAATTGTCAAAATATCCACCTTCGACAGGAACAATCGGTTCATTAAACGTTGTCCAATATTTAATGATATCACCAAATAATTCAAAACAAATTTTGGCATATTCAGCAAATTTTCTACAAACTACTTTACTTTCAAACCCTCCATATTGCTCGTAAAGTGGTAAAGGCATATCAAAGTGATATAGATTAATAATTGGTGTAACTCCATTATTTATCATTTCTTCAAAATAGCTTCTATAAAATTTTACTGCATCATCGCAAACTTCATTTGTTTCATAATCTTTAATTAAACGTGACCATTGAATTGAAGTTCGAAATGAATTCATATTGATATTAGTCATTAGTTGCACATCTTCTTTATATCGATTGTATGTATCACAAGCAATATAATTTGATAAATTATTGTAAAACCTATCTGGCTCCTTTTCAAACCAATGCTCCCATATTGATAAGTTTGCCTTATTTTTTATCCCTTCGGTTTGTGGTCCACTTGCTGCTGCTCCCCATAGAAAGCCTTCTGGAAACTGATATTTCATACTTCCTCCATATTTTTATTTTATATAATATAACTATTATACAATAAGTACCATACTTTTTGTGAAAAAGTTTACCTTTATTGTTTTAAAAGTTTAAAACTATGATATAATATCTTTATAAAAGGAGAGAATGTATGACAAAATATGAAAGTATCGCTTCTGACTTAAGAGGGAAGATAAAGAGTGGAGAACTTGAAAAAAATTCAGCATTGCCATTTGAATACGAATTGTGTGAAATTTATAAATGTTCCAAGCAAACCATAAAGAAAGCTTTGGAGATTTTAGTCTTTGAAGGTTTAATTTATCGTCAACGAGGAAAGGGAACATTTGTTAAGTCCACGTTTAATCTTAATTCATATGAAATTTCCAACAGTTATGTTTCAGGTCAAACCCAAAGTGATAAGGGTGCTCATGTTATTACGAATAAACTATTACTATTTGAAGTAGTTAATCCTGATAGCGAAGTCGCAAACATCTTAAACATCACCACTGAAAATTTTGTATTTCATTTTAAGAAGTACCGTGAAATAGATGGACGAAAACCTGTTGTTATTGAGAGCTTTGTTCCAATCGATGTAATACCTGGTTTAACAAAAAAAGTCGTGTCCGGATCGTTCTTTTCATATGTGGAGAATGATTTAAATTTAAAAATCAAGAGTGTTCATAAAAAACTTACTGTCGATATTGCCAATGAGGAATGTATGAAATTATTTAACTTTGAAAAGGAATTACCTGTTGCTATAGTTGAAGGAATTCATTTTTTGAGTACTGGAGAAATTTTCGAGTATTCAATTTCAATTCATTCATACGAAGAATTTGTTTTCAATTCAATTCATTCTAAGTAACTCTGGATAAATCAGTTATTTTAAGTTTGTAAAAAGTAAATATTGTAAGTTAATATATAAAGTAAGTTCTTAGACTATCATGCCTAAGAACTTACTTTTCATTTATATTGAGATAAGAGGTATCTCGTTATTATTAAGATGTCTAAATTTCTACTATAACGATATGGACAAATGAAGCTATATTTTATAATGGTTATATTAGAAAGGAAGCGTACAGTGGAATTGATTTAATATTGTTTTCCATTCCAAAATTCTTTTGACTCACTCGATACGCAAGTTCTGTTTGATTTTGCTCCATAAATACTTTTAGGCTTTTAGACTTAGTATTGCGGGCTGCCTTGACTTCAATTGGAATTACCATATTATCTTGTTCAATCAAAAAGTCAATTTCTTTGCTATTATCATTAAACGAGTATAATTCTTTGTTGTAATTTTTATACAATTCTGTAGCAACGTAATTTTCAATAACAACACCGATATAGATATTATCATTATTTTTTACTTGGCTCAGATTGTAATTCATCTTACTAAGTAACAGTGCGGTATCGCAGTAAAAAAGTTTGAAACGATTCTTTTTGATGTTCGCTTTCAACGGTAGCGTAACTTTCTTATTTGCTAAAATCGAAGCCTTATATGTAATGTCTGTATTAGCAAGCCATGAAAAGGAGTTTTCTACCGCTTGATACTTAAGTCCGCTTTTGAGGTTAGATAGCTTAAACTTTTGATTTTCTTTTAACAGTTCATTCCCAAGGTTTTCTAATATCAAACGCATATATGCCTTATCATTATTAGCAATATATTTAGCAATGTCATTTAAATATCCTTCATTCAAATTTCGATGGATTAGATCAATGTCTTTTCGATTCCCTTTAATGAAGGCATCAACCGCTTGTGGCATTGACCCAACTTCAAGAAAAGTATTTAAAGTTTCCAATAACATTTCATGCAATGATTCAGGCATTGGTTTGTTGGTTTCAAAGCATTCACGAATTCGCTTTGCATGATTATTCATTTTTATGTTTATTAAAAATTCTTCAAAGTCCAATGGATACATATTTAATAGATCAACTTTACCTACTGGAAATGAAAAATCTCCTTGTTTAAGTTGTACACCAAGTAATGATCCCGATCCGATTACTTTAATGTTTTCATTCGATTCATCAAAATACTTGAGTGCAGTTATCGCTTTGGGATTTACTTGAATCTCATCAATTACTAAAATCTTAAGGCTATCGTTATCAAAATAACTATTTAATAATAATTCTATGTCTTCGATAAGTGATGTGGCGGTTAGGTTGCCATTAAAAACATCAGCAATATCACTTCTTTCCTCTAAATTACAATATAGCATATTTTCATCTTTAAACATATTCTTTAAAAGTGTTGTTTTCCCACACTGACGAACACCAACTAGTAACATTGATTTATATACAGATTCATTGATAAATGCTCTAATTTTAGCTTCATTTTTTCTAAATAACATCATCACTCCTTTAAGTTATTGTATCACACATAACTTTATTCGTACGAAAAAAAGGAGTTGAGTTTACCTTTTTCGTGTGAATAAAAGGAGAAAATTACCCTTTTCTAACCTTATCAAGTAAAAACACTAGCATTTGCTAGTGTCTTTAGAGATACTAAATTTCATGAAATTTAATGTTTATTGAAGTTTACTTATTGCAAGTATCTCGTCCTCAGTTAATGGTTCCATATCAACTATTGCTAGGTTTTCTAGTAGTTGTTCTTTTGTTCTAAATCCAGCTATTAATGATGTTACACTTGGTTTACGTAGCGCCCATAACAATGCTAATTGGACGATACTAATACCACGGTTATCAGCTATCGCTTTTAAACCTACCAACAATTCACGAAGTTCATCAGTAATATTATCTTCATTTAAAAATACTGATGTGGTATCTGCTGCACGTGACTCACTTGGAATTCCGTCAATATATTTGTTTGTTAAACGCCCTTGGGCAATTGGCGAGAATGCAACGAATCCAGTGTTAGTATACTCGGCAGCACGAAGCGCTTCTTGTTCATGACCGTTGTCAATAATGTTATAGCAGTTTTGAGCTACAACGTATGGAACATGTAATTCATCTAAGATTTTAATCGCTCTTAGCATCTGTTCATAGTTATAGTTACTAAGTCCAACATAAAGCGCTTTACCTTGAAGCACAATATCACGCAGTGCAAGCATTGTTTCCATTAAATCTGTCTCGGGATCAAAACGATGGTGATAAAAAATATCTACATATTCAAGCCCCATACGCTCAAGTGATTGATTTAGGGAAGCAAATAAATACTTACGACTTCCTCCATCACCATAGGGACCATCCCACATTCCATAACCAGCTTTGGTTGAAATAATAATTTTATCTCGATGTTGGTTGAAACCTCGTTTTAAAACTTCTCCAAATCGCTCTTCAGCACTTCCATTTGGTAAACCATAATTATTAGCTAAATCAAAGTGCGTAACTCCGTGCTTATACGCAGTATAAATCATCTCTTCTACATCTTCAATTTTACTATCAGCATTTACATTTTGCCACAGTCCATATGATATCACTGGTAATTTTAATCCAGACTTCCCTAATTTTCGATATTCCATTTCATCTCCTAAACGTTTTCTTATTTGTTTTTTAAAAATAAAAGTACGCAATACGTACATTTATTATCGATATTCTGATTAGCAACTCTTACGACTAACAATTCGAGTTGGTACTAAGATTGTAACTGGGTTAGTGCTTTGATCAATAATTTTCCTTTTAACTAAAGACACTGATTCATTACCCATTTGAATTTGTGGTATTTCCACGGTTGTCAGTGAAGGTACCATGTACTTAGCAACTGGAATATTGTTAATTCCGACAATGTTCACATCCGTTCCAACCGTATATCCAAGTTTATATGCAGCCTTGTTTGCTCCCATCGCAATTAAATCATTCCCACAAATAATCGTTTTAGGAACGCGACCTTCACTAGCTAACTGTTCAAACATGGCGTAACCTGATTCAATTGTGAAATCTCCTTCAATAAAGAATTTTTGCTCATCAAGTCCATTTAGTTTACACTGCTTTATGTATGAACTTAATCGGGGATCGACAACTTTGACGTCCTCAATATACTCAGCACCAATCATTAGTCCAATCGAGTCATTATGATTATCTAATACATACGTAAATATATCTTCCATCATACATTCAAAGTCAACTTGAACCGAGTCGTATTTAACACGATCGGGATTGCTATCGACAAAGATGATATTTCCATTTACAAGTTTAGAAAGTTTTTCAGCATTCTCTGAACTAAATTTACCGATTGCAATTATTGCATCATAATTGAACAGTTCACTTAACGAATTTTCTTTAAAGTAAACATCGTATTCGAATCCTTCAATGTCACATTGAGACTCAACACCTTTTCGAATATAATAATAGTATGGATCAATAACCTCTTGGTCATGTGAATACCAGTTAACTACGGCAAGCTTTACTCCATTAGTAGATTTACCTTTTACTTTGTAATCTAATTGGTTAGCCGCGTCCCATACAAGTTCCTTTGTCTTATCATTTACACTTAAGGTTTTATCATTCTTTAATATTCGTGAAACTGTCGAAACTGATACGTTACATTTTGTTGCAATATCTTTTAAAGTAGCCATCTTCTCTCCTTAACTACATTATACATTAAATTTGTTTCAAAGTATATGATGTTTTCGAATAAAAGTCTTGACTTGGATCCGTATATCCCGGACGTTCTTGTGTCTCAAAGCAAATTCCTGCGTAATCGCTTGCATCGATTGCTTTTAACTTTGTCTGGCAATCACCAACATAGTTTCCAGCATAGATAACTACATAACTTGATGTAGTATCAATTTTCAAACTATACTTATCGTTACTATACACTAAACTTCCCTCTAATTTAAACGGATGGTCGATAAACTTTGTTATTGCAAACTGACCATTATCTTCCTGATCAAATGCGGTTTTTATTTTTTTAGTGTTACGGAAATCAAAACTAGTGTTATCAACTAGTTTATCTTCGAGACAAAACATTTGCTCATCTAGGTGGGCATAATAGTTACTGTCAATTTGGAGATTATCATTTAGTACCGAGTCACCTAATCTAAAGTAACTGTGATTAGTGAAATTAAATAATGTCGGTTTATCAGCAGTTGCCGATATTTCTTGAACCAACCCATCTTTAGTCAAAGTATATACAACTTTAATTTCTGCATTACCTGGATAATCACCTTCCGGGTCATTCAAAGTTAAGGTAATTACATTTGCTTCGACCTCGACATCATACAAAGCGACGTGTAAGTCGTTTCCATGGTGATTATGATGCTTCAGATAGTTTTTCGGTAAATCCCACGCTCCAAACTTACCGTCCTTAATTCGCCCACTACTGCGTCCTACAATCGCCCCAGCATATAATTCGTTTTTTAAATAATCATCATTATTAAAGTAACTTAGACAGACATTATGTCCATCTAAGCTATATTCAGTTATAGTTGCTCCAACATTTAAAACTGATAAGCGATAACCATGGTACTCAATGGTATACTCGATTACTTTCTTACTCATCAATACTCCTAATAAACTCAATGTATTTATCTTGATTATATTTGAATACTCCACAGTCTTCTAAACAATGGACAAAGATTTTTCCTATTTCCGAATAAAGGAATTGCTTATTGTTTTTAGGTTGCTCTTGGTTGATTGCATCAAACAGTGGTTTGTGCTTTTCAAGTTCAGTTGGTAGCTCCTTAGCAGTTGCTAACTGTTCCATTTCTGCTTTCAATCTTCCAGGAAGTACCGCTAGACCCATCGCTTCAATCAGCCCGATGTTTTCTTGTTTGATATGATGACGTGAACTATCAACATGATAAATACCAGTTGGGTGCTCATCTGTTGTTAGGTTATTACGCAAGATTAAGTACATCTCAAAATGTCCGTTGTGGTATCTTGCAATTGGCGTAATTGTATTGTGGCGTTCATCAATAAAATCATAGATATTATTATCTGGATCTGCGTACGCTAGCCATTTAGTTAATACTTTATCCGCAACTTCGAGAATTTCATACTTACTATCTGCAACCAATTTTACGGTATGCATTGGCCACTTGACACTATATAAACTCACACCACCAAATTGAGCCTCGACATGTGACATTGCTTTAAACAGTGGGAATTCGTAGTTTCCACATTGGTAGTGATCATGTGTTAACATCGATCCTCCAACAATCGGAATATCTGCGTTACTACCAATCATATAATGGGGGAACTGCTCAACAAAATCAAGCAAGTTAGCAAACGTGTTACGATTAATTTTCATATCTGAGTGCGTTTCACTTAGTAGTATTGAATGTTCATTGAAATAACTAAATGGTGAGTATTGTAAATACCATTTGCTTTGGTTGATATCCACTCCAACAATACGGTGATTAGAACGATCTGGATTATGCATGCTTCCATATAATCCTTCTTGTTCTTTACATAGAAAGCACGCTGGCCAATTGCTAGCCTTAGCTTTCTTTAACATTTCGATTTCTTTGGTACTTTTTTCTGGTTTTGACAAGTTAATTGTAATATCAATATCACCGTATTCCGACTTTGTTTGATATTCAATGTTCTTCGCAACTTCACGCTCTTTAACATAGTTGACATCCTTAGCAAAGTTATAGAAGAACTCGGTAGCATCCTGTGATGACTTGGCTTTAAGTTCTTTAAACTTAGCCTCAATATTTGAAGGACGATCGATTACCGTTCCAATCACTTTAGATTTAAACAACTCACGTTCAGTATTAGTGTCAAACTTTTGAAATTTATCAGCAATATCGTTTAAAATGTCGTCAATATGCGCTTTCACTGCAACTGCTTTAAACGAAGATTTGGGAGTTACGTTTAATAAATAACATAATTGATTAAACATAAAGTCGTTATCTCGAGGGTCTAGTAGTTCTTTTTGATTAGCGTATGAAATTAGTTTATTTATTTTATTTTGCATTATGTTGTCCTAAGTGATAGTTATATGCCGATTGAATAATTAGCTCAATATTATCACGTTTAGGCTCCCATCCTAGCATTGTCTTAGCTTTATTATTTTGTGCAACTAACTTTGCTGGATCTCCAGCGCGACGTGGCGTAACTTTTTCTGGAATCGGATGTCCGGTTACTTTACGTGCCGATTCGATAATTTCTTTTACGCTATATCCATGTCCATACCCTAAGTTAATTACTCCGTTTTCAATCCCTGAGAATAACTTTTCAATTGCACATACGTGAGCTTCACATAAATCTTCAACGTGAATATAATCACGAATACATGTTCCGTCAGCTGTTGCATAATCATCACCATAGATGCCAATAAATTCACGAATCCCAAGAGGTACTTGTAAGACGATTGGAATTAAGTGGGTTTCCGGGTTGTGGTTTTCACCAATGCTTCCATCACTACTCGCTCCACACACGTTAAAGTAGCGCAGTGCTAAGTAGTTTAAGTCATATGCTTGTGAACACCATTTAATCATTTGCTCCATCATCAGTTTACTCTCACCATATGGATTTTCTGGATTTGTCGCATACTCTTCAGTAATTGGCATAACCTCATGTGTTCCATAAGTTGCAGCAGTTGATGAGAATACTAGATTTTTCACGCCATTTTCAACCATTGTACGTAGTAACACTTGCATTCCCCCAACATTGTTGTCAAAGTATTCTAATGGTTTTTCAACACTTTCACCAACTAGTGATAATGCTGCAAAGTGCATTACTCCATCAATGTTATTATCTTTAAATACACTTGTCATAAATTCGTAGTCTCTTAAATCACCTAAAAGGAACTTTGCGCGTTTGTCAACTGCATCACGGAATCCCGTATTTAAGTTATCAACAACAATTACTTCATAACCTTGGTTACACATAAGTTGTACTTGATGTGAACCGACATAACCTGCACCACCAATAATTAATATCGTCTTCATTAGCTCTCCTAGTTTGTTCTTTTTGTTTTATCATTTGCTTCTACTGTGTAATACTCTAATTCTAACCCAAATTTTTGTTTATAGGGAATTACTAATTTTTCTAGATCATTAATTTTATCCTCAGGCATTACTGCAATACAACATCCACCAAATCCAGCTCCTGTCATTCTTGCACCAATTGCACCAAGTTTTTTACAACCATCGACAATGAAATCCAACTCATCACAACTAACTTCAAATAAGTTTTTTAAAGACTCATGACCAGCATATAAAGTCTGTCCAAACTCATCTACTTTACCATCAGCAAGCTGCTGCATTGATAACTCTACTCTCGCTTGTTCTTCAACTGCATGCTTTGCTCGCATATAATCTTCAGGTGTTAAATCCAATTGTTCTAATTGTTCTAACGTTAGTTCACATAAAGTGCTAACTCCAAATTTAGCTTGAGCAACAGCATAAGCATTTTCACAACTTGTTCGTCTCGCGTTGTACGCTGAATCGACAAGACCACGTTTTTTATTACTATTTAATACAACAATCTTATTGTTTTTTAAATTAAATCGAACTGTCGCAAACTCTAAGGTATCAGTATTAATACTTAATGCCCCTTCATGTGTACCGTTGGCAATAATAAACTGATCCATGATTCCACAGTTAACCCCAATAAATTCATTTTCTGCTTTTTGAGCAAGTAGTGCAAGTTTTACATCATCAACTGCTAAATCGTTATTATCGATTAAAATTTTACCAATTAATACTTCTAGTGAAGCGCTTGAAGATAATCCACTTCCGTTCGGAATCGTTCCATTGACTAATAAATCAAATCCACAGTTTATTTGATGACCATCTTTTTGAAAAACATCAATTACTCCTTGTACATAATTTGCCCAGTCATACTTTGGATCAAAATTAATGTTATCGATGTCAAACTCAATGATTCCTTTATCTTCGAAGTTAAGTGAGTATAGCCTCACCTTTTTATCAGCACGTAATTTTAAGTATCCATAGGTTCCAAGGTTAATCGCCATTGGAAATACCATTCCTCCATTATAATCAATGTGTTCACCTATCAAGTTAATTCTACCTGGTGAAAAGTATTCTTGGTCGTGTTCGTAACCAAAGATGTTTAAAAAGTTATCCTTCATTTTGTCCTCCATAATTGTTATATTTATATTTTACCACACTTTTAGTAAAGTTTTACTAAAATAAATATTAAGGTTAAAATATACCAATTATCTCGAAGTTTTTATAATCTATAATAAAATCCAGATATTTGAAAAAGAAGCCAATATTGGCTTCATTTTAATCAGTTATATTAAATTATAATTTGTAATTACAAAGTGCATAAAGACTTTTAGATATCTTTATCATGAGGAGTAGTTTTATGTTTTACCTATTAGCTTTAACTCTTTTACACTTAATTCATTTTCATTAGCAATTTCGAATCCTATATTATACAATCTTATAAGTTGTTTTTTTCTTCCGTTAATCACATTATAACCTAGACTAATACATCTACATAAAGTTAAACCAATTTTCAGTACAACCAGTACCATAACTAAATCAACATTAGAAAAGGAAATCATCAAAAACATAATGTCAAACAATACTTCTATTATTAGGATAGTCAATGGTATCTTATAGAATACACCAAAATCCACTTTACCTCTACTTTGTATCGCACCAACAACTAATAGTAATGAGCTAACTCTCATCATCAATACTCCATCCCCTAATAAGGATAAAAATAATCCAGTTAACATTAGAAGAAAACTATAATATATGCATACGGGTGACTGGATATTCACTTTAATTTCTTGATTACTATTTTTATTTATAACTTTAATCATTAAGTTCCCTCCGATATTTTAAAGCATTCCAATTAATATTTTGAATCTTTCTATGGTCTCATATAGCAATACCGAGCTTATCACTGATATAGTGAATGTCGATATCGCTAACCACACATTGTAATTATACAAGTAAATTTTTTTCAATACTTTTCTGAAACTATTAGCTATACGGAATAACTCTACTGTAATTAACATGTATGGTCCAAGGAGAATGCACCATACTACTGTAACTAATATTTTGTGATTTTTGACGAAAAAACCTATTTTAAAACACAATATATAAAACCTTACAAATAATCCTTTATCCTCTTGTTGCATAACTAATTCATATGCATCATAAAATTGCGTTATCCATCTTGGTAAATTTTCCTCAACTTTTTGAGTAATACTATGTAAATATATATAACTGTTTATTCTAATTACTATTAATACATACAATGCTAGAATATCGTTCCCTATGCTATAATCCATATCTGCAATTCTAAACATAAACATTAACTCATAAATTAACAACAGGATACAATTCGTTTTATACTCTGTATTATTTAAGATTTCTTTGAGTGTTGATTTCCTGTTTGCATTAAAGAAAGAAAATGAAAACACTATATAATTAACGATCAACATCACATTGAATTCTTCAATATAGCCGTAGAAAAATGTAAAAATCGGATCAACGTGATACGCTACAATAATTTGTATTATTAATGCACATATCATTATTAAAACATTACTCATCCTTCTTTTTTTCGTTATTATTCTAATTAATAGTATAGATATAATAAGAATGATAAATACTTCCAATACTATTTTAACGGCATCATCTAAACACACCACTTGATTACAACTTGATACAAACACATTATTCATAACTGATACCATCCTCTAATTATTACATTATTAAACTTCACAATCTTAATCTCATTTAATTCAAATACCATAATACCACTGTCCTGGAACATTATATTTTTAAAACTGCATTGAATAAAGTTTATATCGCACTCATATTGATATTTATGTTCATAAGCGCTTAGATTAATTCTCGATCTTCCATCTCTTCATCCCATAAGCTATCTATTGCTGATACTGCCTCTTCTTTTATAATCTTTTCTATTTCATTATTAGCTAAATATTTATAACTATCACCATTGTTCTCTTCATATTCTTGTTCTTTAGTTTCTGAGTCATATGTTGTAAAGTCTTCATTATTTTCAATAATTAAATCTGTTCCTTTAATCTCCGTACCTTCACTATCGGTGATATAAAGCCAAGGTATATTTATATATAGATATAAATCCTCCTCACTATCAAGCTGAAGAAAATTTATTATTTCGTAGTTATCTATAGGAACGAGTATATTTTCGTATTTATCATGCATATACTCTAAGGATTCTAAATCATCTTTAAAGTATTGGATATATTTTGATATATAATTTATTTTTTCATATGTTGAATAGTTTAAGTAGTCATTTTTCATTGTAAAAACATTGATTACTTCTGCTTTATATTCTTGATATGTCATGTTATTTCTAGGGTTTGAAATATTAAAATATAATACATTATTCCATACTAATAATGTGATTAGTACACCAGTTACTGAAAGAATGACTAGTTTTAAAATGCTTATTACAGAAAGTTTTATTTTTTGTGATATATCTATAAAAATACTTGCATTAAGCATGTAATTCAATATTATTATAAAATTTACTGCCAACATTATTACAACACCAATTAATGTAAATACATTACGGGCAAATATTTCATTCGCTAACACTGAGACCAGTATGTTTAATATATAACCTAAAAGTATTGTTATTCCAATTAATTTTGGAACTATATTGTAATTAATTATAAAGTACTTGCTTTTCTTCCATTCATCAACTGTATCATATACTTTTAAGTATTCATATACATATTGGTTTCTCCTTTGATTTAGTAAAATTAATTTTATCGTTTCCTTCTTATTTCCACCACAAAATTCAGGATATTGTTCTTCAAGCTGCTTATTCTCAATCTTATAAATATTTATAAGTTGCTTTATCGAAAATATCAAGAAAATTGGAACTAATACCAAGAGCAACAGTACGTAACTAAATACAAATATAAGTGATACAATATCTAACTCTAATATATATAATATTTTATAACTTGCAAATGCTATTGCTAGACTAAATCCCACACCTACTAATGGGGTTATGAACATACTGCTATAAACAGCATATGCCTGCTTTTTTAGTAAATCAAGCCTTTCTCTACTTTGCGATATGATAACTATTAATATCAACCCAATTGATAGGATGAAAAAAACACATACTAATAAATTTTGCAAGTAAAGAAAAGGTTTTTTATACCACTTCAAATTTTTTCTATATCCTTTAACATAAGTCATCTTATCAAATTCTTTTAATACAAATATGGGAATAATACATGCAAATAAAATCAATAATAGAGATACAATGACACTTCCAAACATATAAATATAATACATAATTTATTTCCTACTTTCATTAATTAGTTGGCTGGTTGGTTATTCCCGAAACCTAGTATACTACATACATTGTTTCTCGTATGTTACAATGCTGATTCTCCTCTTGATCGTCTAACCAAATCTGCTTCTCTTATATCTAAAGTGTTTTCATTAGTAATTTCGTATCCATTTTCATAGAGCTTAATCAATTGTTTTTTTCTACCAGTAATAAGGTTATACATAAGTGCAGTCCATTGACCAACATACAATATTATTCCAGTTGCTATAAATAGATACCTAACGATTCTTCGGATAAATTGCATATCAAAATATGCAGACTCTATGCCATTTAAGTAATTAAATACAAAGGCCCATAAAACTCCAACAACGAATATTATTGCCCATATTGAAAGTGGAAGTTTATAAAATAGTTGATAATCATCTTCACCAAGAGAAAAAAATGCACCAATCATAAGTAATATTACCGAAACTATAGTGAAAATAATCGTCCCCAAAAAGAGTGTAAAGATTCCTATAATTCCTGTAATTATTGCAAGGTAGAAACATCTAGGTGTTCTAATACTAAAGTTAATCTCTACTTTTTTTCGATTTTTTAATTTAATCATTTAACATCACTGTCCTTTCATAATTTAAAATTCTGCTAACCTAAGGCTATATAAAATTATTGTTAAGATAACAACAAATGTTATAAATAGTAGATTTAACAGTATAGATGCGTCTAGTATAAACAACATATGTTTTTTCGTTAACTTTCTGATACTACCACTAAGTCGCAACACTTCTAATAATACGAGGAATTGAGGACCGCCAAGAATGATAGCAATTGTTGCTGAAACAATCGGATGTAAATTAACAAATTCTAAGACTTTCGCAATATACATATCAAACCGAGACTGCTCAATTTTCTGAGCATCAAGCTCTAGTACTCCTTGATAGTACCACAATAAACGTGTAGTCCATTCAACTTTTGTCAACTTTATATCTTCAGCAAAACTATGAATATATACATAAGTTATTGAGCGAATCATTATCACCACATTTAATATATAGGCATCATACTCTATCAAAAATTGCATATTTGTTTCTAAACATGTTATTGCTGCATAAATAATGTAAATAGTAATTAATACTAGAAACATAAGATACTCATTTTTCACAACAACTTGTTTTAATGAAAGTTCTCGAAATTTTCTAAAGTAACATAAAATGAATATTATATAACTTACAATTACAGGTACAAACCCTTTTACAGTCGCACCATAAGCAAATGCATGGTATTCTGTATAATTGTACTGAATTATACACATAGAAATAGCTAGCACAAATAAAAAAATTCTATTTATACATATATATTTGGTTATAAGTTTAAAAACACATGTAATTGTTACTAATGTAATAGCCAAAACCCATATTGTCCCCCAAAATGACAGCTCTTTAAAACCACTTAAAATAAGCATATTTATCATTTCATCCACCCACTCGCAATCTGCTCATCGAGATTGATAAATGATTGTAAATATTGTCACCGCTATAGTAGTCCGTATCTATATCTTTATAATTTTTTTCATAAAATTCTTCTATAGTATATGTTGTAAAACCAACACATGGAAAATTAGTTCCATATATATTAAATAATTTCACGTTATACAATAGAAGCCATGTCGTGCTAATTATAACTAGCACCAATATTGTCTTTTTTCTTTTATTCATATGTTTTACCATCCTTTCAGTCAGTATTATTTCCACTCCTACCGGAAGCCATATTCACCCTCTTGTATTAATTGCTATCACTATAAAACTTTGAATCTACATATTCAGAGTATTTTTTATAAAATTAGCCTCGAGTACATGTGTATACCCGACATATGGGAAATTAGAATCACATATATTAGACGGCTTTTAATTATCTATAAAGACCTGCGTTGTCCTCATTGTTATTATTCAAATTATTTGTTTTGCTTTGATCATTAGTAAAACCTAATTTACGGTTAACATCTACTTCTTGATACGAGATCCAACGTGTTAATGATGACGTAGCTTCGTCCTTTTGGTTCTCACTAGATTCTTTGCTCAGCAAAATGTCAATGTCATCCTTAATACATTTTCTATTTTCATAACTTGCTGTACATATCTTGTCAGTAGCTTCATAATAATATCTATTTGCCAATTCTTCTAATAGAAGTAAACTATATAAGTTTAATTGATTTTGGTTATCTTCATCCATTTTAATTTCCGAGAGAGTTAATGGCGGAACTGATATATCATTTATAGACATCCTAAAATCCGTTCCATTTTCAACTATATCAATGTAATCATCCAATACCTCAATATCAAATTTTCCTATATTTTGTGCTTGATTATCACCACTATACTTTACTAATAGCATATCAATATCGGTTAGTAACTTATCGAGCCCCTTTAATCTACCATACTCGACCCAATCTTCAATTTCATTTGTATTATCGAAGTATTCATTGAAAATCTCCACTTCTTTAGCGTGAGTGTATATGAGAAGTGAATCATGAACTATCTCACGTTCATCGCTTGAAAGGTCTACATATTGATTTAAAAACTTATCAAGATACTCAATGTTTTTTTCACTTCCACCATATATATAACCACCAATATAATTGCCAAACGAATTTAATATGGCATCCAGTTTAGAAATAAAGTCTTCTAGTTTATCTTTTTGTTCTTCTATATTCAAGTATGTTAATCCATCATATTTAGTAATTAAATAGTTTTTGCAGTTATCTTGGGTTAAGTCAATATTATTGTCATCTCCACTGCACTCTCCCTCAAACTGCAATTCCTTGAGTTCTTTTACATATATAAAGTTAACTAAACCTTCAATATTATTTATATTTACACCTCTAAAATCAAACGTTGGTTTAATTATATATATATTTTGTGGATTAAAAAAATGTTTTGATAAACCATTAGCATAATTCTCATATAATTCATCAATAGTATAAGTTTTTACTTTGACATACGGATCTGTATTTTCATAAGTCTTATATAGGTTTATTTTATACAATGAAAGACCTATAATACCAATAATAACAATCGTTACTATTGATAATAACATTATTTTTTTTCTACTCATTTGTTAAACTAATCCTTTCGTTAACGTCTCCACTTTGAAGATATGCCTAATACCAAACATTTTTGTTGATTCTTTTGTAAATTTTTATTTTACGCTCTGAAACCCAAAGTGAAATATTTTGCAAATCTGCTGTTTTTGCTTTTCATTAAATTTTTCTTCTAATATAATATCAATATCTTCGTTTAAACATTTTATTTTCGATCTGTTATAAAGCATATGTTGTTATTTGCTTCATACTTACTAAACAATTGACAATTCTCACTTATTATTATTTGTTTCGAATTTTAAATCTTTTTAGTAGTTGTGCCTCTTATAGTATAGAACACCTTAAGTTCAATCACTGCCACTATAACCAAGAATATTACACTCATTATCATTAGCCAAAAGTCGTTATAAATAGGTGATGGTGCCTGAAAGAGAATGATTATAATTGGTTCTAAAACTAAAGATTCCAAATAAAAAATTATATATATATATGAAATAATATATATTATTTTCTTATTTTTAATTGCAAGATACAAAGCATACAGTGATGTTAACATGAAAAATGGCAAACTAATAGATACTATTAAATCAATGCTTTGACTATAGTTGGTGTCAAGTAGACTCCAAAATTCTAGTACTATCCAAAAAAGAAAAAAATTATACATCAGAGATATTAATACTAATATTGAGGATTTCTTTAAATATTGCCTTTCTCGATACAGTAGGTTAAAGGTGATATACAAAATTATTCCAAAACAACTTTCGCATAGTAACCAGAACAACAGAACGAGTGATATCAAATCCACTAAGAAAATATTCTCAAACATATTCGCCTCCCTCTCTCTTAGGACCATCACTAGGCAAATTTATATCTCCTCCACCGAATAGTGTTATCATGTCCTTTTCAATCTCTGAAATACCTATTTGGTCTGATTTGTTTATATCAGCTTCATCTACTTTCTCATCTAACCAGTCCAAGGGTATCTCTAAATGTCTTAATCTAGCGTGACCCCACAGTTCTGAAACAACATTTTCATATGTATCATTCCAGATCGCAACACATAGTTTCTCATTCCCCATATACTCGTACGTATCAATGTTTTCGTCTCCAACTGGGTATGCGTGGAAAAAGATATCATTCAATGAATTCTCATAACCTTGGTACCACGAGGTAAAAAGATCATCATTTTTTAAAACATTTTTAACTAATCCTCTAGTTTCAATTGCTGAAACATTTGCATCAATAACTATATTTTCTTTGCTCATACTTTACTCCTCTCACATTCATTACAGTTTGTGCTTTAATCAAATACACCTTTTCCAAGTAATACATTTTTATACACCCCTCAGTTCTTAGCTTAATAAATTTCAGTTAAAATTTATGCGGAAACTTATATCCTAATATTTGAAGTGTCATATTGTTATCACTATTTTATGTGTTTTTACAGTAAACATCTATCTATTTCAATATGGCGTCTGGTTTAATTTTTACATTTTTGTAATTTTAGTATCATATAACATTTAACAAAATCTAAACTATATTTAAACATTCCTCTACTTTTTCTTTTGAGTCACCATAGTCTTTTCCGGTAATTGTCAAGTCACAATTTTGATCATCAAATATTTTAATTCGGATATTATTCTCCGGATTTATTGCATACTCATAGCTTTCTTCAGTTATAGCTTTAGGATGCTTTCCATTTTCCCATGTATCGAAAAAAATTACTAGTTCGGAAGAAGAGTCAGTTCTTATATTTTCTATGTTCTCAATTATTGTTATTTGAGTGTCACTTAAGTCAAGAGTCCATAAATTATTCATATTTTCAAGTCCCTCAAATTTACTAATATCAGTGCCCTCTAAATATAACTCATTAATATTCTCAATACCATGTAAGTCTTCAAAACTATTAATTTTTGTATCGCTTAGTCGAAGTGTTTGTAAGTTTTCCAATTCCTGAAAAAACTTTACTTCCGTTAAGCACGTTCCTTTAAGTTGAAGTGTCTTAGACTCTTGAAAATATTAGATTTCATTTATATCGTCTATGCTATTACTATTTCTACTCCTACCAGAAGCTATATTCACCCTCTTGTATTAATTGCTATCACTATAAAACTTTGAATCTACATATTCAGAGTATTTTTCATAAAATTAGTCTCGAGTACATGTGTATACCTGACATATGGGAAATTAGTATCACATATATTATTCGGCTTTTAATTATCTAGAAAGATCAGCGTTGTCCCCATTGTATTATTCAAATTATTTATGTTGCTTATCTCATACGTATAACCTAACCTCCTCTCTATACTATTTCCTTTAGCTTCCTCCCAATATGCAAGGTTTGTTAATGCATCTATCTTCATTTTATCAGTCGATTTTTCATTCAGGATAATATCAATATCTTCTTTTACACACTTTTTTTTTTCATCAGTTGGAGAACAGATTTTGTTAGTTGATTCATAATCATATTGTTCTACTAATTCCTCTATCATAATAAGATTATATAAGCTTAATTGATTTTTTTTATCGGAGCGATACTCAAATTTTGATACGACGAATTCAAATATTGAACGTTTTGAACTTTCTAAGGCTTCATCCCACTCAGTTTCCACAAAAGTTAGTGGAGGAACAGATATATCATTTATTATAAATTTTGATTCCTTTTTATTATCAACTACCTCAATGTAGTTATCTGAAATTACTATGTCAAAATCTTCTGTATTTAGCTTTTCAATGTCATCACTATTATCAAGTAATATATTATCAATATCACCAAGTAATTCATCAACTCCTTTTAGATGTGCATATTCACGCCAAAGAGCTGATAAATTTGTATTATCATTGAAATATTCATTGAATATTTCGACTTCTTTTGATTTAATGTATAAGCTTATTACATCATGAAGAAGTTCACGTTCAATTCTTGATAGGTCAACATATTGATTTAAAAATAGATCCAGTTCCTCAATACTATCGCCTTCTCCATCATATCTGCCACTGCTTATATAGTTACCAAAATCGTTCAATATCACATCTATATTCAAAAAGAATTCTTTTAGTTTGTCTATTTGTTCATCTATATTCAGTTTTGTAATTCCTTCATAGTTTGTAATTATATAGTTTTTATAGTCTATTTGTGTTAAATCCGTATTTTTTTCATTCCCAATACAAGTTCCTCCATACTTAATTTCTTGAATTTCTTTTGTGTATGCAAATTTAATAATACCTTCTCTACTATTTATATTTATGTCTCTAGTATCATATGTAGGCTTTATTTTATACACATTTTGAGGATTAAAGAAATGTTCAGATAAACCGTTAGAGTAATTTTCATATAGTTCACCTATTGTATAATTTGTCATTTCAATACATGGATTGTCGTTTCTATATATCATAATTTCTTTTATACAATAAATGGAGAAGCAAATAATGCACATGATAGTTATAGTTCCTGCCGCTATCATAACTTTTTTTTTCATTTTATCCAACTTTCTAAAAATTTTTATGCTATAGTCTTTAATTCATCTAACATAACTTTTAGCACATAGTTCTTTACTTTTTTAGCGTACTTAAACATGAGAATATAGATTTTCTAGAAATATCCTAATGTTAATTTTGTACTCTTACTCTGATATCCAATATGAAAAGCTTGTCAAAGAAATTTGTTTTTCCTTTTATTATATTTGTCAGCTAGTATAATTTCAATATTTTCCTTAATACATATATTCTAATATTTAGATACAATCCCTTTTTTTAAAATTCTTGCTTCTTATTGCTTTAAGATCAACTGTAGATAGCTATTTACGTCACCTACAACTTAAATTATATTTAAACATTCCTCTACTTTTTCTTTTGAATTACCATTATACTTATCTGGAATTGTCAAGTCACAATTTTGATCGTCAAATATTTCAATTCGGATATTATTCTCCGGATTTATTGTATACTCATAGCTTTCTTGAGTTATGTTCTCCGGTATTTTTCCATTACCCCAACTACCAAAGTATATTACTAGTTCCGAAGTCGAGTCAGTTCTTATATTTTCTATGTTCTCAATTGTTGTTATTTGGGTTTCCATTAAGTCAAGCGACGCCAAATTATTCATATTTTCAAGTCCCTCAATTTTACTTATATCAGTTCCGTCTAAATCTAACTCTATAATACTATTTATACCTTCTAGATCATCAAAGCTATCAATTTTTGTATCGCTTAACCAAAGTGTTTGTAAGTTTTCCAATTCCTGAAAAAATTTCACTTCCGTTATGCACGTTCCACTAAGTTGAAGTGTCTTAGCCTCTTGAAAATATGGAATATCAAATATACCGTCCATGCTATTTATATTTCCACTCCTGCCGGAAGCTATATTCACACTATTGTAATGATTGCTATCACTATAGAACTTTGAATCTACATCTTCAGAGTATTTTGCATAAAATTCACCTATAGTATATGTTGTAAAACCAACACAAGGAAAATTAGTATTCAATATATTAAACGACTTTAAATTATACAATAGAACCCACGTGGTACATATAATTATAATAAGCACCAATATTATCTTTTTTATTTTATTCATAAGTTTTTCCATTCTTTCAGTAAGTATTATTTCCACTACTTTTACAACAATTAATAAGATTAGATAGTCCTTTTCTTAAATAACTTGCAGCTTCTTTAAAGTATTTTTGGTATTTACATACATTGCCTCTTTTAAAGATTCTTGCTGCTTATTGATTTAAGATCAACTGTAGATAGCTATTTACGCCACCTACAACTTAAACTATGTTTATACATGCCTCGATTTCTTCTTTTGAATCACCAAAATCTTGACCTGTAATTGTCACTTTACAATTTTTATTAAATACGCGGATTCTTATATTATTTTCAGGGTTTATTGCATATTCGTAGCTTTCCTGAGTTATATTTTTGACACCTTTAACATCATATAAACTACCAACCCATATTACTAACTCAAAACTCGAGTTGCTTCTGATATTTTCCACATTCTCTATTGTTGATATTTTAGTTCCACTTAAATCAAGCACAGCTAAATTCTCCATATTTTCAAGCCCTTCAAGTTTACGTATTTTAGTATCAGATAAGTACAGTCCCATAAGATTACTCATGTTGGCAAAACCGTCCAAATTTCGAATTTTTGTATCATTTAAGGATAGTACATCTAGGTTTTCCATTTTTGAGGTGTCACCTATATCTTTAATACACGTACCAGAAAGAAAAATTGCTTTAATTTCTTGAAAATATGGAATTTCCGTTAGCCCTTCCATACTAGATATGTTTCCACTTTTCATACCACTTATACTCCACCTTTTATAAATATTGTCTTCTTGATAAAAATCTTTATCCAAGTCCTCATAATATTTATCATAAAATTCTCCTAATGTATAATTTGTTAATCCCACACATGGGAAATTTGTTCCATATACATTAAATGATTTCAAGTTATACAACAAGAACCACGTGGTACTCACGATTATCATTAACAGCAATATTAACTTTTTTCTTTTATTCATATGTTAGTCCTCTCTTTATAAAAAAGTCATTTTCTATGATTTTCACATAATTCCGCAATACTTTCTAATGTTCTATGAAAATAACTAACAACTTCTTCAAACATTTGTGAAATTTAAATACAATTCTCATCAGGAGATTTAAAAAAAAATTTAATGCTAAACAGCATCCCTAATATTGAAATCAGTCCATCATTAGATATAAATCCATTTCGTACCATCATTTTACTAATACTCTTCATTACTTCATGATGCCACTAAATACTAAGTAAACTACTAATGATTAAATCAAACCCCTATCCTTCATTTCTTCATCCCACAGACTATTTATAACCTTTAACGCTTCCTCTTTTACCAATAATCCTAGCTCAACTTCCTCTTCAGTTTTAAATTCGTAATCATGATCTTGCCTATTTGCTTCATTGATATTAACACTAAAAACATCGTACTGGTCTAAAACCATTTTATTTTTTCTGTTATCATCCAAATTTGTTACAACATCTAGTGTTGCATATGTTCTTATAAATTCTGTTATTAATATGCTATAGTTAAGTTCTTCACCATAATATTTATTAGCACTGTCTATTAATTCTGAATTTTCTACTGGAACAATCACAAAAAAACTTCCATCAAAAAAGTCATATTTATAGTTTAAAGCTTCTGCATCATCCACGAAATGATGTGGATATCTAAAAATATAATCAACTTTTTCATAATCATTATAGCTAAGGTAGTCACGGTTAACTTCTACTTGGTTCACAAAACCACTTTTAAACTCTTCGTAATTATATTCATATCCGCTTACATATCTATATGAATTATCTAACATCGATGTAATAAGGAGAACAATACCCATTACTCCGATTACTACAGACAAAATAAACATAGTAAAACTTTGTGCTGTTAACTTCTGCTTGTTTTTAAAAGATAAAATTATTTCTTGGTTGAACAACCAATTTAGACAAAAAATAGTAATCAGTGATCCTGTAATTATAACACAAGCTCTCATCGATAACCTTGCTTGGAGGAATGTATAATTTCCTGAGTCATATATATTTCCACCTATAAAAAATAAAATACAATTTATGATAGTGACTAGACTATATAGTTTAAATAGTTGCAAACTAAAAAGATTATATGTCATGTGATTAATTTCACTATTTTTCCACTTTTGCTCTGTGCTATATAATTGCAAATACTCTTTCTTATATTTTTTTGCGCTATCACTTAGTAGGACTTTTTTAATTGTATTTTTTTTGTCATTAGTCCAAAATTCATTATATTGCTCAATTAATTGTTGCTTCTCTACATTATGTAGATAAATAAATTGCCTAAATATTATTACCACATAGTAAGAAATCAGTACATATGGTAAAGTTAGACATATGACTTCAAATACATTCATAATGATCGTCATCTCAAAATAATACAGCAGTTCATTAATTCCCCTAATTATTATATAAGTTAGGCCCATACCCAATATGGGAGTTGCAATGAATATTTTATCTACCATTCTAAAGTTTCGGATTCCTAAATATCTTGAAACTGCTACGATGGTTACATAACTTAAAAGTATAATGTTATCAAGGTTTGACTCTGGAATATATATTGCTTCATAGATAAATGCCATATATACAATTAAACCTGAAAACATAGATATTTTTAGTAGGAGTAATATAGGAAGTTTGTACCACTTTAAATTCTTTCTATATCCTTTAACATAAGTCATCTTATCAAATTCTTTCAAAAGAAATAATGGAATCACACATGCAATACCAATAAATACAAGCGATATAATGACACTGATTATCATATAAATATAAAACATAATTTATTTCCCACTTTCTTTAATTAGTTTTTCCAAAGATCTACTATCTCTTTTTCTTTTGCTTCTATATCATCAGAAACTGTTGAATACTCAGATAAGATAGTCATTATATCACTGTATAATAACTGTACTGCATATTTACAAACCTCAATACGTTCATTACTCATAAAATTAGTATTACTTTTTGCAATTTCATTATTTAATTCTTTATAAGAAGTGTTGTCCGTATAGTTAAGATTTATAATTTCATAAGAAAGGTCTCGCCACAAATCAACTTCCCCCGTACTAATCCAGTCTTTGTTAGTTAACTTTCTTACAAAATCTATGTGTGCTTGATTTCCAATATGAGTGTTATAATAGGACTTTATAAAATTGTTCCCATGTGTTTGTAACAAGCTTAGGTCAATATAAAAATCAGATATGTAAACAACTTCATTTATACTTAATTCCCCTTCATATTCTTTATCCTCTAATGCTTGATTATAAGGGTAGTTGCTCCTAGTATCTTTATACATTGAATATGAAATGTCCCTTCGGTGCTTATCAACATATTTACAATTCATCCAAATCACGTAACATTCATCTTCATTACAAGTCATCCCCCCTGTATAGTCAATGACCTTAGCATACTGCAGAAAATTCAATCTAGTTATTCCGTATATCTCACATAATGCCTTTAATTCATTTTCATCAGTATGCGTAGCAACATTTTCTAGTTTTGTATCTAGATAGTTAACGACATTATTAATTATTGTTCCTCTATTGTTTATTAACGTATTAAGTTCTTTGAGCATTAAAAGTTTTGAAGTTTCTATATGTGTTGCTACATTATTGTATAAGTTGATAGCATTATCATAATTTATCTCAATGGTACCACTGAAATATCTAGATTCCCCATTTTCTGTTTTCAAATCTAAGTTCCACTGAATATCACCTGAATCAGTGATAGTAAAGATGTCAAACTCTTCATCGTCGCTAATCATACTATCACTAATCATACTTAATAATAGTATAATAACCGGAGTCCATTTAGATTTAGTATTTTTCACAATTATCGGAATTGATAATTGACCTAACTTAGAAGCTGTATTTATGGTTTTAATTACCTTTCCATCACTTACAGCAAACATATCCTCCCAATTCAATACACTCATTGTTGGGTCAACTATTAGAGATATTATTATAAGCTGCATGTTTACTTGCGATTTTTCTGGATCTAATACCTTCTTTATATTTTTAATTGTATCTAAAACTGTTTTTCCGGATTCTACTACATTGGCTATACCAAATTTTTCTAATAGTATTTCATTTAATTTTTCTTCTTGAAGCTCAGTAATTTTTTCACTAAATATACTATTAAGATTTTGTTGTAATAATTCTCCATCAATTTCTACTTTTATGTTTCCTGGTTCCTTGTGAGATGTTCCAATTACTTCCATTTCTTCAGACTTTACATTAGTCTTATACATTGTACTATTATTGCCTTCGACATAAATAGTAATAATCATATCGACATCAAAATTTACAGAGGTTTCTTGATATCTTTCAGGTTCAGAGTAATACGCTTCACTAGTTACTGGTAAACCATTTAGTGCGTACTCTTCTGCTCCTTCGATAAATTAAATTTTCACACCTAATTCATTAAAATCTTCTTGAGACATATTTGGATAGTTTTTTTGCAACCAATCATCTACAATTTCTTCTTGTGTTATTCCATCTATCTTACCATATGGCATATCCGGATCAACATTATGTATTATAATATCACCTTTCTCATCAATATGTGGTATGGAATAACTATTTTCCTTATCCATTCCTGGTATATATTTTGTTGTTCCCTCTTCTGAAGTATAACTCATAACCTTCTCCTTCCTAATCTCCATCAAACACTATTATTTTACTAACACCCTTCATTACTTCATGATACCAATAAATACTAAGTGAACAATTAATGATTAAGTCAAACCCCTATCCTTCATTTCTTCATTCCATAAACTATCTATTGCTGATACAGCTTCGTATTTCAATATTTGTTCTATTTCATTATTATTTAAGGTTGCACGGTCGATGAAATAGTTAGCATTTTTTTCTTTTTTCTTTTGCTCAGAAACATATTCGTAGTAGTCATTATTACTATTTATTTCTACTTCTGATCCTTCAACAGATAAATGACAATCACTATCAGAAATTGATATTCCATATTTACGAACTTTCAATGTAGCTTCATTTTCTTTATCCAAGTTAAAATATTGATTTATTTTTTTGTTATTAATAGGAACACAAAATGCATCAAAATTATTATTACCTATAGCATCAAATCCGTATTCTAGTTCATTTAAATCATCTTTGAACTTGTATGAATATCTAAATATATATTCATTTTTTTCATAAGTATTATAACTGTTGTAATCATTCTTTCGTTCCATGGTAGATATAAATATTTCCTTTTCATTTATATATGGCTTCAAACTATCTGAATATTGTGAATAGCTAATTACAAATATGAGTGCTGCCAAAATTGTAAATAATATTGGGACTATTAATAACAGTACTACTTTTAAATTTATTCGTATCTTCCTGACGATTTTTCTCGGTGAAATTAATATCGATTCATTACATATCCAATTGATTAATACTGTTAGCAACAATCCAGCACAAATCACAATCAAAACTAGTACATAATAATATACAAATATTGGATTTCCTATGTTTACTGTAAATTCTTCTATATTTGAATTAAATACATCATATTTAAGAAATGATAATACAAAATTTAAAGTCAAGGTTCCGATAATAATTATAAACATCATTTTAGGAACATTTACATAGTTAACAACCACGAAACTATTTTTTTCCCACTCAAGTTCATTATCAAATATTTGTAGATATTCGTCTATGTATTTACGTCTACTTGAACTTAGTAATATTTGTTTTAGCCACTCCTTTTTGTTACTTTTTTTCTGTCGGAATTCACTATAGCTTAATTGCAGTTGATAATTTTCCACTCTAATAACATTAACTAGTTGTTTTACTGTTAACACTACGTAGTATGGAATTATTATATAAAGTAGCATGAAGTAGATTGTCATTGACATACCTAATAACAAATAAGCCTCAATGTAATATAACATTTTATATATTATCCAAAACAGTCCTATGTTGAGGCAAATTCCCAACAAAGGAGTAACAAACATTTTACTATAAACAGTATACGCTTGTTTTTTTAATAGTTTTAATTCATCTTTACGCTTAAATACAATAATTAATGATATCAGTCCAATTGACAGTATGAAAAAGGCTGATACTAATATGTTTTGTAGATAAAGGATTGGCTTTTTAGACCATTTCAAATTATTTCTGTAGCCCTTGACATACGTAATCTTATCTAATTCTTTTATTAGAAACAATGGAATAATGTATGTTACTGATACAATTAAAATTGCCATTATTGTACTTCCAAGTGTATATATATAAAACATTATTTGTTACTCCCCTTCTAAGTATAGAGTATCCCAAAGATCTACTATTATTTCTTCCTCTTCTTTGAATTGTTGAGAGGTTTCTATGTATTCATTCAAAATTTTTATTATATCGATATATAGTAAATTAACCAGTTCCATACATAATTCTATTCTTGTAATAGACATAAAATTTGTCTTATTTTTCCCGGCTTCTATTGTCAAATCTCCATGTTTAAAACTCTGAAAATAATTATCATCTTTTCCTACATCTATATAATTATCATTAAAATTCAATCCTCTCCACAAATCAACTTCACCCGTATAAACCCAATCTTTACTTACTAGATTATTAACAAAATCTGAATTTTTAAGATCATTACAATGCTTATCGTAATATGACTTAACAAATTTATTGGCGTGATTCACCAATTGGTAAGATTCAATCAATGAACTTGATACGCAAACAACTTCACGTATTTCTAAATTACCATCATAATTTTTTCTACTAGACCAAAATTATATTGATTGGAAGTTTTTGCTTCTACTGTTATTGAATATGAAACATATCTATTATTTGTGCCATCAACAAAACAATTCATAGTTGTTACAAAACACTCATCTTCACCACAGTATGTATTATATATATCTCCATACAAATTTACACTTTGCACAAAGTTTAGTGTACTTATTCCATATATTTAACATAATGCATCGAGTTCCTCATATTCAGTACGTTTTAAAAACTTCATTTGTAATATATTGAATACAGTTCAATACATACAATTTTAAATCAACCCTCTATCTTTCATCTCTTCATCCCACAAACTATTTGTAATTTTTAATGCTTCCTCTTTCATTAATAGCCCAAGTTTCTCATCCTCTTCACTTTTAAATTCATCACCAAAATCTTGTCTATTTTCTTCATTAAGATTAACTTTAACAAAAGCAAAGTTATTCGGGTCATTATTCTCATCAATATTTAACCATACGTAAGGAAAGTTCCTTTTGCTTATAACAAGACTATAACTATACTCTTCTCCATAATAATTATTTGCAAACTCAATAAATTCGGAGTCGTATACTTTGGTAGATAATTTATATCGATTTACGTTAGATTTTTCTACAAAGTTATCATTGTAACCTAGTATTTTTGCGTCATCAGTGAAGTATTGTGGGTAACTAAAGATATAATACAATTTATCATAATCATTATAGTTTAAATAATCTCGATTAACTTCAACTTTGTGCACAAAACTACTTTTAAACTCTTTGTAACTATATTCATATTCACTTTGATATTTATATGAATTATCTAACATCGATGTAATAAGGATACCAATACCCATTACTCCGATTACTACAGACAAAATAAACATAGTAAAACTTTGTGCTGTTAACTTCTGCTTGTTTTTAAAAGATAAAATTATTTCTTGGTTAAACAACCAATTTAGACAAAAAATGGTAATCAGTGATCCTGTAATTATAACACAAGCTCTCATCGATAGCCTTGCTTGAAGGAGTGTATAATTTCCTGAGTCATATATATTTCCACCTATAAAAAATAAAATACAATTTATGAGAGTGACTAGACTATATAGTTTAAATAGTTGAATGCACATATAATTATAGTTCAGTACATTATATTCACTACTTTTCCACATTTCTTCCGAATCACATATTAGTAAGTAATCATCAATATATTTATTACTACTGTGGCTTAGCAATACTAGATTTACTGATTCTTTTTTATTTCCGTTCCAAAACTCACTGTACTGATCGGATAATTGTTGTTTCTCAAAATCATAAATATTCTTAAGTTGTTTAAATATTAAAATCAAGTAATATGTAATTACAACATATGGTAGCATATTGCAAATCACGTTAAAGACCGTCAAAATGACCGTCATTTCAAAATAGTACAATACCATATTAAGTCCATTTACTAAAAGATAGGTAAGGCCTATTCCTATCAGTGGAGTTACAAACATACTGCTATAAACAACATAGAATTGTTTTTTTAGTAGCTTTAGTTTATTTTTATGATTAAATAGAACAACTAATAATAATAGCCCAATTGACAGAATGAAAAAAGTGTATACTAATATATTTTGTAGATAAAGAAGTGGTTTTTTATACCACTTCAATTCATTTTTATAACCTTTAATATACTTTATTTTATCAAATTCTTTTAAGATAAACATTGGGGCAACACATGCAATACCTATCAATACAAGAGATATAATGACACTGATTATCATGTAAATATAAAACATAATTTATTTCCCACTTTCTTTAATTAGTTTTTCCAAAGATCTACTATCTATTTTTCTTTTGCTTCTATATCATCAGACATATTTTCCTTTACAATCCAAATTCACCTACAACTTAAATTATATTTAAACATTCCTCTACTTTTTCTTTTGAGTCACCATAATCTTTTCCGGTAATTGTCAGGTCACAATTTTGATCTTCAAATATTTTAATTCGGATATTATTCTCAGGATTTATTGCATACTCATAGCTTTCTTCAGTTATAGCTTTAGGATGCTTTCCATTATCCCATGTATCGAAA
Organism: Mollicutes bacterium LVI A0039; assembly: GCA_033103385.1. Taxonomy (GTDB): domain Bacteria; phylum Bacillota_I; class Bacilli_A; order UBA3375; family UBA3375; genus LVI-A0039. Next base: position 1,411,798 of record CP136953.1, on the reverse strand, counting down.
AAAATTACTAGTTCGGAAGAAGAGTCAGTTCTTATATTTTCTATGTTCTCAATAATTGTTATTTGAGTGTCCGTTAAGTCAAGCGTCCATAAATTATTCATATTTTCAAGTCCCTCAATTTTACTAATATCAGTGCCTTCTAAATATAACTCATTAATATTCTCAATACCCTGTAAGTCTTCAAAACTATCAATCTTAGTGTCAGCCACAAAAAGTTTTGATAGATTTTCCGGCTCTTGTAAAAAATTAAGTTCCCTTATGCATGTTCCACTAAGTTGAAGTGTCTTTACCTCTTGAAAATATGGGATATCATCTATACCGTCTATGCTATTTATATTTCCACTTCCCATATAAGCTAGACCCAAACTGTTGTAAATATTGTCACCGCTATAGTAGTCCGTATCTATATCTTTATAATTTTTTTCATAAAATTCTCCTATAGTATATGTTGTAAAACCAACACAAGGGAAATTAGTTCCATATATATTAAATGATTTCAAGTTATACAATAGAAGCCATGTAGTGCTAATTATAACTAGCACCAATATTATCTTTCTGCCTTTTTTCATAAGTTTTTCCACTCTTTCAGTAAGTATTATTTCCACTACTTTTACAACAATCAGTAATATTAGGTAATTTTTTCGTCAAATAACTTACAGCTTCTTTAAAGTACTTTTGATATTTATATACATTTCTTTTTTTAAAGATTCTTGCTTATTATTGCTTTAAGATTAACTGTAGATAACTATTTTCGTCACCTACAACTTAAATTATATTTAAACATTCCTCTACGTTTTCTTTTGAATCGCCATAGTTTTTTCCGGTAATTGCCAAGTCGCAATTTTGATCATCAAATATTATAATACTAATGTTATTTTCAGGATTTATTGCATACTCATAGCTTTCTTCCGTTATGCTTTCAGGGTGCTTTCCACCCTTCCATGTATCGAAGAAAATTACTAGTTCGGAAGAAGAGTCAGTTCTTATATTTTCTATGTTCTCAATTGTTGTTATTTGAGTGTCTATTAAGTCAAGCGTCCATAAATTATTCATATTTTCAAGTCCCTCCATTTTACTAATATCAGTTCCATTTAAATATAACTCATTTATGTTCTCAATACCCTGTAAGTCTTCAAAGCTATTAATTTTTGTATCGCTTAACCAAAGTGTTTGTAAGTTTTCCAGTTCTTGAAAAAACTTTACTTCCGTTATGCATGTTCCATTAAGATAAAGTGTCTTAGCCTCTTGAAAATATGGAATATCATCTATGCCGTCAATGCTATTTATGTTTCCGCTTCTTCCAGAAGATATACTAATACTACGGTAGTCATTCTTATCGCTGTAGTAATCCTTATCTATATCTTCAGAGTATTTTGAATAAAATTCTCCTATAGTATATGTTGTAAGACCAACACATGGAAAATTAGTATCATATATATTAAATGATTTCAAATTATAAATTATAAACCAAATACTACTCATAATTACCATTAACAACAATATTATTCGTCTATTTTTTTTCATATGTTAAACCTATCTTTCTTCCAATATCATTTCCACGACTTTCGAACCAATCCAAAACACGCCTCTACTTTTGTGTTAATAACAATAATTTCTCCTTAAATGGTTACGTTATAGTTTAAACCACAATTACAGTGATAATTATTTTCACTATTCATTACATAATCCTAACTTAATGCTTTGTCCAGTTAGGTGATTGTGTTTATTATACATCTCCAATATCTATAAATTTTTTACTGTATTCATGACATACCTCAATCATATTATCATAATAATCTATTATCTCCTGAAGCTCATCTTTAAAAACTTGTGTACTAACTGTTCCAGAAAAAATATCATCTGTAATTTTATTTTTTTCAGCTTGCAAGTCATCTCGAATGTTTTTTAAGCATTTTATTTTTTTATATGTTTCTTCTTGATATTCAATTTTAATTCCATTTAATTCAAATAGCACAATAAACCCTCCTACGATATTTTTTTATTGTATGCTGAGATCTTGTTTTTTTTACTTTATTCCATCACTAAACCAATCAAAATTAGACTTTTGATCAATATAGACATTATAAGTTATATTAGAGCAAAGAATTCCTCCACATATTAAAGCAACTAAGAATATTACACCTAACTTTAGTTTATTTTTTACTATCATAATATTCAATATGATAATTCCAAAGAAAAAGAAAAAAAATTTAATGCTAAACAGCATCCCTGATCTTGAAATCAGTCCATCATTAGATATAAATCCATTTCGTACCATTAAATGAAGATTATTTACAAGTAACAACCCACATATAAAAATGCATATAGCATTTAATAAAATCCATTTATTTTTCATAATTTTCCTTCCACTTCACTAACTTTTATCATTATATTTTGTATTACATATAATATTTATCCAATTTATATTTAACCAGCAAATCCTTGTTTGAATTAACTATATCAAGTAAGGCAATTTCTGTAACAATTGCTAAAATATATAATAGTATAAGTAAAGTATTCATTGTAACGTCTAATAATGGTATAGTAAATACACCTAGGAATAGTGCAACCTTTGGCAAAGCATTAACCAGTGGGTTATCCATCCATTGTGAGATTACCTCTCCTAAAATGATATTTTTCTTATATATAAATATTAATACAAGGTGTACAATTAATAATAAAGGTACCAACCCCTGAGCTATTCCATATGTGGATAATCTCATACAAATACATATTAAGATTGCCTTTATTACTCTTAGCATAAATGAATCTTGTACTTTCACGATTATCATGCTTATGACAACGATAATAATCGACATAATAATTAATATAATATAAAGTGTTTCGCCACTAAGTGGGGAGTTGACGATTATGTCAGCTCTTGTTACAATGATGATGGACATGAACATTATGTAATTTAAATATTTTATGATACTTATAGCTTTTACATCCATTGTAAGTTGTTTTTTACCATTAGCTCCAAGATATTTTTTATTGGCCATTTCCATCACCAAACCAATCCGAATTGCTCTCTATTGAGTTACCAATTCTTTCTCCTACTTTAGAACCACCTATTGAAAGAGCACCTATTATAATTCCAGCGACTGTAGCAATCCAACCGGATGGATTCCATTCATTCATAACCCCATAACCAATTAAAGAAATGGTTAATCCTCCTAGGGCACCACCAGCATCAGAATAGTCTCCCCTAGTTATTCCCTCTACAAATAAAGAACCATCAATTATAAAACCACCTATTTCCAAATATCTTCCTACCTCTGACAAAACACCTTTGTTTTTTACATCTATATATTCCGGATCACCTACTTTATATATACCACTTACCTTTTGAGAATACATTATTTGTAACGTTTCTTCAATTTTGATATATAAAATTTCATGACCTGCATCAGTTAATTTTATTACCACGCCTTCAGTTGTAACTGTCTGTATTATATATGTAGTTAAATCTAATTCATAGAAATTTATGTATCTGGAAACAAATTCTTTTAATCCATTTAGTTCTTTAGATGTTAGGCTAACACCCCTTTGTAGATTTTCTAATATACCCTGTATACTTAATTCACCATTCGAATCAGAAAATTTACCAATTAATAATTCCTGATTGTTCTCAATTTTTCCTGCAATATTCTTTACATTTGTATTATGGTATAGTTCTAGATAATCTATACTACTTATGTTAAATTCTTGCAATATTGATCTTATTGTCACTCCATCTACCAGCGGCCTTATATTTTTTATGTATATACTTGAATTATCTGTTAGTAAATTCATTTTTTCTTTGACAACATTTGTCATGCTAGCCATTTCTTCCTTCAATTGTTCGTTTAATCTTTTATTATATTTTAGAGCTCTTTCCTTATCATTTTCTAATGAATCAATACCAAATTCGATAGACTTTTCCCACATTATAAATGTAAACTCGTCACTTGATATTTTATCTTGCCACTTTTCAGTACAAATAATATACTTGAAATCATCTAATATCTTCTCCATTTTTTCAGCATTATAGATTAGTTCATCATTTGGGTATGCTCCATACTGCATATAGTACTCTCTATACATTTGTATAGCATATATCATTGAGTTTATCATTACCAAAATTTCCTCTAGTTGCGACTTGTATACTAACACCCTATCTCTTTCATAAATTGGGCCTCCAGTTGGTAACGAATTATAAGCACCATATGATCCACTATTACGATACTCGACTTGTTTATCTAAAGTTCTATACTCTAATTCTAAATCATGTTTACATTTTTCCAAAACTAATTTTATCTTTGTCAGATTTGCTTCATACTCATTAATTTGGGAAAAGTTAATTTTTATGACTGTATCTTTATTAATATTCATGTCATCTCTCCTTAAATTTATTTGCTATATTAATATCTGTAGTTTCAACATCATTTGAATTTTTTTGAATCATTTGTTCGAAATCTTCTAATTCAATTGCCAATCTGTTAAACAGATTATTTGATATTATTTCTATTTTATTTTGAGTTTCGTCAAGAAATCCTAATGTTTGCATACCTGATATTAATTCTTGTGCGCTATTAAAGTCCATTTTACATTGCTTTAAGTCTGAGTTTATTTTGTTAATATTATTAGAAACAGCACGCATCCCTTCCAAATCATACTTGAATTCTTTTGACATATTTCCTCCTATTTGCTAAATATTTTAATTTTTTTCACATTCCCTTTTTCTACCATTATAATGTCATTATCCATTAAAGTCTGTTTTTCAAATTTTAATTCTGATTTTATTGCCTGACCTTTAGTTAAATCATTTGTTATAAATATTGGATAAGTCTTAAAAGTCTTCATTGGTTCTGTGACGGATATTGCATTATCAATACTCGCACATGTAATATATCCCAATCTACTCATTTTAGTTAACCCATTTGTTACCATAAGCTTATCTTTGCTTTCAATATTTTCTATGTATTCTTCGCTGTTTATTAGTAATATCTTTCTATTTATTCCTTTCCTTTTTAAAAAGTCTTCGTAACTAATTACTTCTTTTAGAACTTGTTTCCTATACGATAAATCAAATTCTGATAATTTCGAATTTTCCTCACTTATCCATCGACTAATTTCATCTGACATCAAATATTTAATATTTTTTTGCTGTGCATATTTAATTAAACTCATTTCATCATTATCAATAATAATTACTTCAGTATCTGATTTTACTTGGCTAGCGATATTACTTAGTATACTACTTGCAAAGTTTTTAGAACCTGTAATTATAGTTTGTTCAAAATTTACATATACTGGTTTAATATCTTCATAATCTAGACCTATAAAGATTTTATTTTCTTGGTAATACTCAGGTTTGTATTCTACTACTTCTGGCATTACTGGTAAACTTTGGTTATTTTCGCTACAGTGAGTGTTGATATCTTGAATTAACTTGTTTGTTTCAATCAAGATATCCTCTGACTTTGTTCCTTGACATTGGAAATAGATTTGCGCTACTTCTGGTTTCTCGAGCTTTAACTGAACTCTTCCGGCAATATCTTGAGCAACATAGTCACTTCTCCCAATTGCATTTTGTAATTCCGTTCGCTCTTCAAAGTAATGAACGATGCGGTTGATCATAATTGCCTGTAATGACATCGTAAGCACTCCAACTCTACTAACACTTATGATTGGATATATACCTACTGATAACCCATCTTTGATAATCTTAACAAGCTCCGATGTTTGATCCATTCCTTCATCCTTGATTGCATCGTAGTTATCAATTACGATTATTATTGCCTTTAATGGTTCTGATGCTATTTCATTGTACGATTTTACATTAGAAACCATATGTTGCTCTAGTAATTTTCTACGACGCTTTATTTCGCTCTTGATCCGCTTTTTAAACTTCTCGATTTTATCTAGCTCGTCGACTTTAATATAATCCGCTGTTTGGTTTAAGCCTTTCGCTTGAATCAGACCACTACTACCAAAATCTAGCAAATAAAATTCAAGCATTGTTGCATCATTCTGTCTTGCCAAACTTAAAACTGTCGTCATAATCGTACTTGTTTTTCCACTGTTTGGTCCTCCAAGAATAAGCAGACTTTGATCTGTTTCAAAATCCACTATTAGCTCTTGTTGCGCTTGCTGATCAGGTATATCAATAAGTCCAATGCTTACTTTCATATTAGGTTTAGTTGAAAATGGCATTACTTCTTGATTCATGACTATCCTGTCCTCAAGTGGTGCAACCCATGGTTTTTTAATCGGCACATAAGAATTATCGGCATATACTCGATTTATTTCTGCAAGAACAGCACGAAGCTCATCGACTTCATCTGCATCTATCTTTTCTGATCCAGATAAATCTTGGTTTATTAAATGGGATTTACCTTGAGTATCAATTAAATAAATACGATTGTCTTTAATTTCTTCTTTGGACTCAGTATATGTTGCACCACTGTAACCACTTTGAAATTGCTCGTATAATTCATTGGTTCCAACCTTTAAATATCCACGCCCAGGATCTGTAATATATGCAGCATCTCCAGTTTTTAATAATTCACGTGAATCAGCTTCCTCGGCAACTTTAAGACAGAGCTTAAACTTAGAGTTAGACCAGATTTGGTCATCAACGACTCCACTTGGCTTTTGCGTAGCAAGAATTAAATGAACTCCCAAGCTTCGTCCGATTCGGGCAGCCGATACTAGCTCTTTCATAAACTCCGGTTCATTGCTTTTAAGTTCTGCAAATTCATCACTTATTAAAAACAGGTGTGGAAGTGGTTCGCTAACCTTGCCACTTTCAAATAGTTTGTGATAACCATTAATGTGATTAACATCATGCTTCGAAAATAAACTTTGACGACGACGTAGTTCACTCTTAATTGATGCCATTGCTCGCATTGCCAAGTAGCCATCTAAGTTAGTAATGCTTCCTAATAAATGCGGCATATTTTCAAATAGGTTGGCCATTCCTCCACCTTTATAATCGATTAATAGGAAACCAACTTGATACGGTGAATAGTTTGCAGCTAGCGATAAAATATATGTTTGGATTACCTCACTCTTACCACTACCCGTTGTTCCGGCTATTAGTCCGTGTGGTCCATGAGCTTTTTCATGTAAATCCAGATAAACTGGTTCTGTTTTAGTCTTTTTACCTAATAGGGCTTTGATTGTCTTGTAGGTTTGGTTTTGATTCCAACGGCTATTAATCTGCAAATCTTCAACACGTTCTACATCGTACATTTCTAGGAAGGTAATTTGCTGCGGTATCGATGACTTTACTCCTTTAATGTGTTGCAACTGTCCAATCTTCATCACACTGGCTGAAACTTGTTCGTCCTTTGCACATTTGTGTAAAATAAAGCGTTGGTGGGTAGCTACTGATTGTTCAATTACCACTTCACCTTGTTGACGGTTCTTTAGTTCAATTACAGTGTTGATGTTATTGATTAAATTTTCGTGACGTTGAGTTAAAAATAATATTGAGAATCCATAGCTTTCTTTATCTTTGTTTAAAAACTCCATAATTGCATGGTTGGCCATCAATTCATAGTTGCTAATAATAAAGATAAAGTTGGTACCTACCAATTGTTTCTTATCATTCAACGCTTCTTCACGTTCACGAAAAGCCTGAATAATCGGTGAGAATAAACTATCGCGAATATCTTCAGAATCGACGATCGAGTAAATATCTTCTTCACCAAACTGTGAGTGCTTCGTATTGACAAACTTCTCATAGTATTTACGTTCTTTTTTATCAATCACATGAATTAATTTCGTATCTAAATAACTGTGAAAGAAAATCAATTGCATAATAATATTTTGCATTTGTTCATTGATTATATCTTTACTTCCAATAATCCCAATATTACTAGATAATAAGTCGACGACTTTCGGAACATTGTTAAGTTCTTTGAAGTCATCATAAATCGCTTCAACTTGCAGTTCCAAAGCTTCTTTATCTACTTGTAATTTGTTGATTGGGTTTTTGATTGTATATGTTGGCTCTGCATTAATTTTCCCAATGTTTATTTTCAGAAAATCCGGGCTTTCCAGATCACGTTCATAAAGACGAGATGAATTTTTAGCAACCTCGGTTAAAATTCCATCGATATTCAGATAGGTATTGGCTAAAATAGTTTCTTCTTCACGCTTTAAAAGGACCAGTTTTGCACGCTGTTCTTTTAAGTAGTCTTCATATATTTCTTGCCTTTTCGCGTTGTACCTTTTGTTTTCTTTTCGATCGCTAATAAACGATGTTATAGCAAAAATAATCGCCATAATCGTCGTTGTCAAACTGATGATTATATAAGGTCCTCGTGGTCTAAAGTATGCAATTATCACCGTTAAGGTCATTGTGATTACCGATGGAACAACTTTTTTCACAACATCTTTTACACTAATTTTTTTCTCATTCTCCGGTGGTGCTGATAGCTCAACAGTCTCATCGGTAATCTTATAATTAATCTTTGGCGAATTGGTATAGATTGGGAAATCTTTATACTCCTTTTCTATCCCTAATAAGGAGGGTAACATTACCTTAACCAGGTCACTACGATAGTTTGTGATTTCAACCTTATTGGTTTCTTTAAAATTTAGCGCCAGATAATCTCCAAGGTGAATCGTATCACCACATTTGTATTTAATTACATTGCTATCAACTAAATTATAGTTGAGATACACGTCCACGCTCGAGTCGTTAATTACCATTTGATTATGTGCCTCTAGACTAATCTTCTCATCGCTGTTTAAAGAGCGAATGCTTAGATCACTACTAAATTTTGTTATTTCCACTTGGTGATAGTAATTATTAGAAACTTTAGGATGTTGTACGACCAAGGCCGGATATATGATTCCCGAAATTTCAATAATAGTATCTTCAATAGCAGAAGTAACCTTGATTTCCTCAAGGTTCTTATCTAGACTATTTAGTTTTATATATTTGCTACCATACAGTTCTTTGATTTGATTGTTGATCTTAATTAGTAGTCTGGACATTACTCATCACCATCCAATTCCGCTTTTTGCTTGTTTAGTGATTCTACTTGTTGCGAGTAATTATCAACTAACTCTTTACGTTCTTTAGCATCTAGACTCTCATCATTTTGTGCCTCATCAATCAACATTATCAGTGCATATATTTGCATATCAGCATCATTAACCGAAATTCCTCGATCGACGGCATTTTCATAATTCCCTTGACCGATATATACCCAAAACTCTAATATATCATTATCGGTTTTCTGATCGATTTGGTTTAGGATTCGCTCTTTTTGAGCTTGGTTTAATTGTTCTTGAGTTCTAATTGTTGAAACTGCAGCAATGTATTTATCACCGCGACTTAAGCGGTTAACACTGACGTCTTTTAATACATCAGTTACTGCACTATACTCACTTGCGACAAAGCTATCGTACATTTCAAGCACATTACTTTTAAAGGGAATGATATAGATTGCTAAAAATAGAATAATCGATATCGTGGCAATAATTGCTAGTCGATACATTCCTTTATTTCTACGTAAGTTTTGATATTTCTTTTTATCCACAACTACTTTGGTTGCTCGAAAACCATTTTTTTCAGCTTCTAGTAATTTGGTGATTTCCACTTCGATTTCTGCAAAATCCAGGGCAGTTGCAATTCCACTTATAAACCCGATGTTCTCTAGTTCACTATTATCTAAATCTAATAGTTCTTCAAATGCCTTTCCTTTAACTAGTAAATGTCCACTTAGGGATTTGTACTCTCGCAGGAGCTGGTCATCATTGTCATCAATCTTGATTTTTTTTTCTAAGATACGGGGATTGTTATCAATTTCCAAATAAATATTTTCAGGATTGATGTGAAACTCATACATTTGCAGTTCGTTTTGGATAATGATTGCTAGGCGGTATAAAAGTTCAAGCCTTTCAATCTTGGTTAAATTGATACTATCTAGTGAATCACCTAAAATATTATATTGCATTAAAATATTTTCTTGCGTCGATAGTTTGATTTCACAATCCACTAGATTTTTATGTTTAAATACTAATAATAGTTCATTGTTATCTTCGATTATATTTAAATCGCTTTTTCGATATTGTTTTTCCATACACCCTCATTTTATGTTGTTATTTCAATCACGTCATTATTAACAATTCCAAAATCTTTGAGTTGATGATCTGCAAGCATGTGTATTCTCTTCGTTTGGATATAAATATCTAGTTGGGAGTAATCCACATCCTTAAGTTTCATCACGTCAATAATTTCTCGAATCGTCAGCTCGTCGTCAAGCTTGATTTTATAACTATTTTGGTTAATTTTAATCTCAATTTTAATTTGCATTTTTCCTCTTGATTTTTATAATTTTGGAAACGACAATGCTTAACATAAGCATAATCGCTATCCATAATAATAGTAAATAGTTGGCAGTAATGTCAGCATCTATTTGTTGATGATAGGAAGTTTCCTCGGTAAATAGCGATTGATAAGCACTCGACACGTGATTTTCACCCAAGTTACTTTCCTCTAAAAATAATTTCTCAGTTTCATACACACTATTTAAATTGGTATTTTCATCATTAAATAGATCGAGATTGTACTCATCAATTAGTGAATCTTCTATTTGTACATTATTATTGCTGACATCATTCCGATTATTGATAATTTCATCGATGCCTTGACTGCTTTGAGTCCCACTTGTTTGGACTTTACGGAGCCCATTGCTCTTGTATAAATTAAATTTCAACATCTTTTTTTCCTAGATAAAACAGATATCCAACTGCTGAGAGTAGAATAATTGCACTTAAGAAGATTATCTTATTAAGGTTACTTTCTGGTTCAACTACAACTGTAGTATTAATTATCTCACCAGTTTCATCTCTTATTTCTAATGGATTTGACAAGTAGTCATAAATATAGTAGTTTGCATCATTAGAATTTTTTGTATTGCTCATCAGTTGTTCAAAGGTTCCTAAACTTTCTTGATTAGCTGTCAAGGAATTGACTAATTTGGGATAGCTAGCTATATATGATGTCGCGTGCTCTTGAATCTCTAAGCTCGACTCCAACTTCGCTTTTTCTTCACTATCTAACATCTCATTGATGTTTCGTTCAAGATTAGTGAATTTTTCGCTTGTTTCTAGCGTATACTTATCTTTGCCTTGGTTGATTTTATCAATTTCCTCATTCTTGCCTTTCAATAATAAATCGATTTTTTCGTTGAGGGTTTTATCAGCCATTTGAATGCTTTCAATTTGCTTCTGTTGGTCTAATAACAACACCTCAATAGCTTGCTGGTTATTTGTTGCGATTGTTTGGTTTTTTTCCTTAATATATTCTTGGGTCTGGTTGTTGTAAGTTTGCGTGTAGTCTTTATGGGTAACTACCTCATTGTTGTAATTAGTAAACACTTCTACATTTTGATCATATACTTGTCTAATTCGATCTGTGGTGCTTAGCCATGAACATACAAAACCACTTAAATTATCCTCTCCATTCGCTCGACAATAATCTTTAGTTGCACGGTAGGCTAATTGGATGTCGGCAAATGGCATCATTTCCACATAACTATCATAATCTTCTGGTAATGCACTACTTTGCGCTTGAAGCTCGGCATATAATTGTTCGAAATACTCATGACTGTAGGCTTCAATATTAAGGTATGGATTCTTAAATTCATCATACTCGGATTTTAATAGCTCATTATCTGGATTCTCTAAAAATGGTTTCATACATCCTAGCGGGTCATCAAGTGCTTCATCACAACTATCGGGATTAGCTAGCCAGTACTGATAATCCTCTTGGAAATCAACAATTAATCGTGCTATCTCATTTTCATTTAGGTACATTTGTAACTCTTCAACATTTTGTTGCTCAATCAACTGTCCGATCGTTTCGATAGTTGTAAATAGCTCAACTTCCTCACTTGATTTTAAACTACTCAATACTGTATTTAACGTTTCTAATTCCGTTGATAGCTGCGCAGCCTCATCATTTATTCCAACGCGATATTCAACGCTTGAATTAAGCATCTCTAGTAATAACTGACTTGTCTCCGTGTCTTTATCTAACGTTAGTTCTCCTACCTCACTGGAGATTTCATCTAACGGTTGATCAAACTCATCCACATTTAAATCTGGGCTAGTCATATATCCTTGTAAGCCAGTATTTAGCTGTTGTTGATTAGTGATCATACGTTCTTGAAGCTCTTTAGTGTCGATGTCAAATGAATCTTCGATGGCCTTTAAGTTTGCCTCATATAACTCATCAATCACTGTAGTGTCTAACTCCACTTCTACATCGTTTTTATTTTCAATATAACTTGTTGCTTTTTTATTAGCTTTCTCATTATACTCATGAACACCGGCCATTACCTGCTTAACGTATCCTTCATTTTCTAAAACTGCTGATACATCTTCTTGGGAATAATGAAGCGTGTTTAGTAAGTATGTGATAAACATATAGTTAGTCGTATTATCGATGTAAAACATTTCCTTTAATAAGATATTTTTCACATTATTACGTTCATCACTAGTTAAGTTTTCGTTGACTTTGTATTGAATCTTACTTTTACTTGGAAGCTCTTCGCTGATTGCCCCATAAATGGATTGGCTATAGTTAGCATCAAAGATAATATATGCTGCATAACTATCACCCTCCACCCCTCGCTTGGCTTTATCAAGTGTCGTTGACACTAATTCATACTCCTCAGGTTCGTATAAATTATTTATCATACTTTGGGCGATATTGAGTTCCTTACCTTCAATACCGGTGTCTAAATTTACTAGCGCTATGCTGTTTTCCACACTGCTAGTCTCTTCCACAATCGGTTCTACTACTTCTTGATTTCCTAGCATAAGTATAATTAGCGTAGCTAAAGCTGCACCAAAAATAAAACTAAATAGACTCTTCATTGCTCTCCCTCATCTTCATTTTTCATTCTCTTTTAATCACTTTAAGTGGTAAAAAAGGTTAAGCACAAACACTTAACCTTCTTATGGTTATTAAACTCCCATTTGTGAAGCAATTTCTGCATCTAGTGATTCCATCGCTTGCGCGGTTTGATTAAGTTGTGCAGTAATTGTATCTAGCAATTGTTCACAATTGTTAAATCCAGGTTTTATTTCTTGCCACTGAGAATCAAACTGTTCTGAAGCACTACCTTCCCACTCTTCACGTAGTGTTGCTAATAACGTGTCTAGGTTACTAATAAGTGTTGTTAGTTCCTCTCTTCTCGACGTATAGTCCACTGCTCTTGATCTCATTTCATCTGGTGTTATTCTAATTTGTCCTGCCATATTTATTCCCCCTTTTTTAGTTGTGATTATAGTATCATAATTTAGATTTCCTTTGTGTTAAATTCTGATTTTTCACACATTAAATACACATTAGACACTCTATTTGCACACGAAAGAAACTTGCTATCCACATCAAAACCTCAAAGAAACACTAAATAACAACACTACTGTGAGTTTTTTTTTGCAAGTGGCACACCATTTATAGTTGAATAACATGATTTTTGGTCTCAGATGCCAGTTTTAATATTTCAAGATTATTTAGCACCATGTGGTTTGAAGACAATAGCTTTTGAACAATTGATTATTATTTGATTGATATAGATCCTGTTCTAATTATGCACATATATCTCATCTCAAAGATTATGTAAATCATTTATTTTCTTTATTACTTCGACATAACCTTAAATCCTTAGGTCACATTATAATTTATTAAAAGTGCTGCAAAGTAATTGCTTATGTTGTAAATAACTTTACAATATATATTTTTTTGCTATACTATATTTGGAAACGACATTAAGAAAAGGGAGCCCGTGGGAGGCTCCCTTTTTGCTGTTTTATAAGAAATGACTCAAAATCTACTTTAAGACTGGGGTGAATAAGTTCCAATCCGCTCTTTAGATATTAGCATATCAATTCCAATATTTAATTAATTTTCTTTTGCTTCTTGACGCTTCATTATCTGTTTATCAGCCATACGGACAAACGGATAATAAATTGCCATTCCTACAACCACTAGTACAATTTGTAAAACTAATCCGGAAGGACCTGATACTAATAATCCACTTATAAACACTGGAGTTGTCCATGGAATGACCAGACCATTTGTCAAGGCAACTAATCCCGAGCTCATCGCGAAATATGAAATCGTTGCATATACTCCAGGAACGATAATAAATGGAATTGCAAAGATTGGACTTAACACAATTGGTAATCCAAATATAACTGGTTCATTAATATTGAAAATTCCTGGCAGTAGAGATAACGCAGCAATCATACGTAAATGCTTAGATTTACTTGTTAGTAAAATCACTAATAGCAATGGTAGCGTTGATCCACTTCCACCAATTTGTAAATATGCATCCTTAAATTGTTGTGTAATAATGTTTACCGGTTCTAAACCTGCTTGAACTGCTGCAAGGTTTTCCGCAGAAAGCAACAACCAGATTGGACGCATTACACTTAACACTACATCATTCCCATGAATACCGAAAACCCAAAGTATTGAGGCGATTCCTTCAGCTATCACAATTCCTGGTAAGGTATTACCTACTAATAATAATGGTTGTGATAATAGTAAATAGATCATATCATTGATACTATCAAAATTTGTAAATGACATAGTAATATTGATAATCATTGCAATCATTAGTATTAACGTTACTGGCACTAATGAATTAAATGATTTCATAACACCAGGAGGAACACCTTCAGGCATTTGTGGAAATAAATTCTTATTGTATAAGTAGATGAAAAATCTAGTTACACCTAACCCACATAGAATACCAATTAGCATTCCTTGCGCCCCTAACCACATCATTGGAATAGTACCATCCACAAATGGTGTAATTACTAAAAAGAATGCTAATGACGTTAACGGAGCAAGTAATCCATCCATCTCGAAAGATTCAGCGTAGTAATAAGATGTTGCTAATACGACGATAACCGTCATTACTCCAAAGGTTGCGTCCGTTATTTTTGTTAAAAACGAATCCCAACCAGCACCAAATACATTGGCCATAAAATCTCCATATCCAGGAATCGGTAATGCTGCTAGTAGTAAGAAGAATGAACCGATAATTAAAAATGGCATTAAGTTATACATTGCATTTCTTACTGCTGTCAGTTCTCTATTAGATGCCACTTTCAATGCTAGAGGCATGATTTTATCTTCAATTTTATTGATTAATGTCATTGTTATCTCCTTTTGTCATATATTCGTTTTTGATCAACTCTTCTATCCAGTATGATGAAGCTTTACGCTTTCGTTCACCCGTTGTTAAATTGTACTCAACGTACCCATAACGATTTTTAAAAGCATTTAGCCACGACCAGTTATCAATAAATGTCCAAGTATGATAACCAAAGCAATTACTACCCTCATCACGTGTTTTTTTAAGCCAATATAAGTGCTCTTTAATAAATTCGATACGATAGTCGTCCTGAATTATTCCAGCGCTGTCTCGAAAGCGTTCTTCATCTTCAACACCCATTCCATTTTCAGAAATGAACCATTCAATATTATTGTACTCATCCTTGATTCTAACTCCGATATCATATATTGCTTTAGGATATATTTCCCATCCTCGATAGTTGTTCATTCGACAATTAGGTAAATCATATTTCTCAAAGAAATGGTCTAATTGCATTGGTACTTTGGGGTTGGGTAAAAATGTTGGAGCTTTAACACGCGTTGGACGATAATAATTAATTCCTACAAAATCCATTGTATTATTTTTGATGACTTCCAAATCCGCTTTTAATATATTTACCTTAATGTTGTTGTCCTTGATAAAGTCGAAATAATCAGCGCTGTATTCTCCTAAAATACATGGGTTTAAATAAATTTTGTTTGTTAGTAAATCTGCAATATTAGCAGCTTCTAAATCTGCACTTCTCGTGCTACGAGGCATTGATGGTTGACAGTCTAAAATTATTCCCATCTTTTGCTTATAACTACGACTTGCATAAAGTTGTTTACATAGTGCATTTGCATATACAACATTATAATTTACTAGCATCATTTTATCAAAATCTAATTCACAAGGGAATATTCGATTATCATGATACATTTCTTTAGCATAAGCCATCGGTTCGTTAAAGGTTGTCCATAAATATACCTGGTCATCAAAATGATCAAAGCATACTTTGGCGTATTCTACAAATTTATCAACTACTTCCCTGCTTAGAAAACCGCCGTATTGTTCATGAAGCTCAAAGGGCATATCATAATGAAATAAATTAACAATTACTTTAACTCCTGCATCATTTAACGATTTAAAATATTCTCTATAAAACTCAATACCATCCTGGCAAATTTCACCAGTTTCAAAATTGCTAATTACTCGCGTCCATTGAATAGACGTTCTAAAAGAATTTAATCCAATCTCTTGCATTAACTTTGCATCTGTTGCATAGTTATTATATACATCACAAGTCTTATCCGGACCTATATAATTGTGAAAGCGTTGTGGTTCTTTGATAAACCATTCATCCCAAATCGACTTATTACATTTGTCGAAAAAACCTTCACTTTGTGGACCGCTTGAGGCGCTTCCCCATAAAAATTCTTGTTTATTCACATTTCCTCCCTAATATTACACGAAGATTATAACAGTAATAATCCACTATATTTTTAAATGTTTTCATACTATGTAAATTTGCTATAATATGAGTATGATTTTATAATTTTAGACAACATATTGTAAAATTAATATATAATATATGATAAATATATTTTATCAAGTTATGCACAAAATACATATTTAGGGAGTAAATATGCCGGATTCAAATATTAAGCATTACATTTCAAATTGTAATGTCAGTCTAACTGCAACAGAAGCAATGGTTCAAGAATATATTTTGCAAAATTGGGAAGAAACTTTTTGTGGTAAAACCATCGCTAAACAGCTCAATATTTCACAAGCGAGCATTTCAAAATTTATTAAGAAAATATGTTTTAAGTCATTGCATGAATTAAATACCTTAAAAGGTCTAAATGAAGATCAACTAGTTGAATATATCATTTCTAATAAATCCAAATTTATGAATAACTCTCTACCTAGCTTGCATAATTCAAAGATAAGTGAAATTGTTGAATGTGTAGAAGCTTCACAGAAAATATTCACATTTGGTATTGGTCACTCTTACATTTGTGCATACAATTTTTATCAAAGATTTAATAAAATCGGTTACACTTCAGTATTGTTACGTGAACGAAATGACATTAACATTCATTTATCAAGCATGCTTGATCCCAACTCATTAGTCTTTATTTTCAGTGACTCATCCACTACTAAAGAGGTTGTGAATTTTTCGGAATTTTGTATCGAACATAATATTAAATATATTGTCTTCACTTCTGATCCAACCACGTATGTTTCACGTAACTCATTTATAACTCTTTCTTACACAAAGAATAATATAGGTTTTTTATTAGAAGCTATCGGACCTGAAGAACCAATTATTTATTTGATTGACATAATCTATCTACATGTTATGAGTCGTAATTACAGTCGCTCGTTAACAAGGTTTCAAAATTCTGATTTGTATACAAAATATAATTAGTAGCGTAGTTAAAAAACCAAGTCTTAGGATTTCCCTTGACTTGGTTTTCTTATTATGAAATCATTATTTTTTTACAATAGCAAAATCATATGTTTCTAAGGATTCTGTTGATTCTGAATTGCTCCAAATAACATCGTTTAGTTCAATTGGTTCACTACCAAAATTTGTTATTAACTTAATTTCTTGATCGTTACAAATAGCATTTGATGAAACATGTTTTTTCCCAATTTGATATTTGTAATCCGTGATATTATCTAACAGCGTTATTAACGACTCTTTAGTTGGAACTCCGGCAATATAATAATAGTCCGAACCATCAAATGTATTTTTAGACAAAGCGACATTTAAAATTTCATGATCAAACTTATCGACTACAGTTGCGTTGGTTGACGTGACTACTTCGCTAATGTATTCAAATTCATAATTAGAAGATTTTATTACATTCCCCTCTAAAATAGCATTAAATTCTGAAACGAATACCCCAAACTGCTCAGTCATTTGCGCTGGTAAATATTCTGTGTGTAGCAAATCATCATTATTAACATAGTTAAACAATGGAAAAGCAATCACGTTTTTATTTTTCAACGATTTTAATTTTTCTAATACTTCCGGCTTCACATTGTATGCGTACGGAAAGATTATTGTATGGTATTTTTCTAAATATTTTTCGTCATACACATAATCAACATTAACTTCTACATTATTAAAGTACTCAAATAAATTATCATGAAACTTACTAATACCTAGGCCAACATTTCTAGGACCCTCAGAGAAATGTAACATGGAAGAATTATTCCAGTCATAATAAATTGCTACTTCTCGTTTTAGTTCTAAATCAACTAAGTCCTTAATTTCTAATAATTCACTACCAAAATCTTTAATGTAGTTATATACACGACTCGATGTATCTGATTTAACATCAAGAACCGCTCCGTGATACTTTTCCGACGATCCTCTACTTTGTTTTAATTGAAAGTATAGAAATGATTTTGATCCAGCAAGCAACTGTAAATATGTAGATGCTTTATGTAGTTTATCAGATTTTAATATTGTGTAATCTTGCCAATTTGTTGACCCTGGAGTTGATTCCATCATATAGAAATCTTTTGAAATATCTAGACTATTTTGGATAGTCAACTCCTTTTTAGCTTTGATTGCAATGTTAAAATTGTCATCTGTGTTCCATGGCGGGTATAAATCAAAACTAATGTAGTCAACATGCTTACCAAATTCATAATAATCTAATGAAAAATTAAATGGATCACCATGGAAATTTGTCGTAATTGGTAGTTTTGAATATTCGCGTATCAGATTATACTCAAACTGATAATAATCAATGTGGTTGATTGTTTTAAATTTTTCCCAATTGATATTTAATGGAGTATTCGTTCTCTCACCATGTGCAAATGGCGGGATTACTTCTTTAAATGATCCATAATTATGTGACCAAAAAGTGTTCCACCATGAATTATTTAAGTTCTCAATCGTCTTATATTGATTTTGTAAATATTGCTGGAATTTATTTTGACAATGCTTACAATAGCAATGTCCACCAAACTCATTATTTATATGCCAGCTATGAATATT
Organism: Mollicutes bacterium LVI A0039; assembly: GCA_033103385.1. Lineage (GTDB taxonomy): Bacteria > Bacillota_I > Bacilli_A > UBA3375 > UBA3375 > LVI-A0039. The sequence goes on along the minus strand of CP136953.1, from coordinate 1,392,655 downwards.
ATTAAATCTACTTGTAGTTTCAATTAATTTTCTAATTATTATTTCAGATTTGTCTCGAAATTGAGGACTTTGCATACAATGATTATGTCTACTTCCACTTAATTCACGAGTACCATGTTCATTGACTCTCGAAGTTTCAGGATAATTTTGTGCTAGCCAATGAGGTCTTGCAGCAGTTGGTGTCCCCAAAATAACCAGCATATCATTTGCTTCTAGAACTTCCATAATTTCAACTAACCACTCAAAATTAAATTTATTTTCTTGTGCTTCTAGAACACTCCAACTAAACATACCAATTGTTACTGTATTAATATTGGCTGCTTTTAGCTTAGAAATATCACTCTTAACAAGTTCCATATTTCCAATCCATTGCTCTGGATTATAATCTCCTCCATGTAAAAACATAATTCCTCCTATTATTTTAATGCTCCACCTATTCCTTGTACAAAACTTTTTTGTAAAGCAAAGAAAACAAGTAATGATGGTATCGTTGATACGATTAAAATGATCATGATTGCACCATAATCAGGGTTATAACCACTCGCACTACTTGCTGCTAAAACTGGTAAGGTATATTTTTCCGGACTTTGTAATACAATCAATGGCCACAGATAGCTATTCCAAACATTTAGGAATAAGATAATTGTTGTAGCCGAAAAGATATTTTTAGACGATGGTAACAAAATTTTATAAAATATCTGTAGATCAGTTAATCCATCGATTTTAGCTGATTCAAAAATATCGTGAGGATAAGAATCAAAACTTTGTTTTAAGAAAAACATTATATATGTGTTTGCTACAATCGGTAATATTGCTCCGATATAAGAATTGGAAAATCCAGCTTTGGATACAATAATAAATAAGTAAACTAATTGACCAAAGAATGGCACCATCATACTAGCAATCATTATTCCAAAAACTTTTTTACTGCTTAGTGAATTATTAATTGAAAAGTAATAAGCTGCTATCGATGTTACTAAAAGTGTTAGTAAAACTGTAAAGAATGTAATAATTACTGAATTGGTAAAATTAGTCCAAATATCAAACTGATTGAACGCTACATTAATGTTATTGAAAAATTGTGTACCTGGTGTTAGTTTTCCACTAATTACATCAATTGATGTGTTTGTTGCACTGATTGCAATCCAAATAAATGGAAAAATTGAGAACAGTGAAACAATTATTAAGAAAGCATGTGTTAAAAATTTCTTCATTATTCATCATCTCCCAACACTTTACGTTGTAAAATAGCTAACGTTACAGCAATTATTACGATAAAGTATGCTATTGCCGATGCATAACCTGCATTTGGTGTAAATACAAACAGATGTTTATATATCATTTGACCTAACGTTATTGTTGCGGTTCCTGGTCCTCCATTTGTTATTACCATAGGCTCATCAAATAGATTTAGAGTCCCTAACGTTGAAATGATAGTTACAAATAAAATTATCGGCTTTAATAACGGTAAAGTTATTCGTGTAAATTGCTGGATTGTATTAGCACCATCAATTTTTGCTGCCTCATATATTTCATCATCAATATTTTGCATTCCCGAAAGGAAAAACACTGTATTATAACCGGTCCAACGCCAAACAAGTGCAATTATAAGCACAAATCTCGCTGGATTTGCTGTACTCAACCATTGAATTGGATGATCCAATACATTTATATTCAATAATAAATTGTTCACTAATCCATTTTCCATAAAAATAAGTTTAAAGAAAATCGAGTAGACAACAAGTGATGTAACTGCTGGTAAAATTACCATCGTACGATAAGCACCTTTAAATCGTAAGTCTTTTTGATTTAAAACATTTGCTAAAATTATTGATAATAAAATCATAATTGGTACTTGAACAATAAAGAATATCGATGTATTTATTAACGATTCTCTAAATAAATTATCTCCCAATAAATTAGCATAGTTTTGCAAACCTACGAAACTACACGTATTACCACGACATGATTGTAATGATTTTATAAATGATGCAAGAACGGGGAACACTGTAAATGTTCCCCATAATACTAGCATCGGTATAATAAGATATTTTGTAGTTTTATCTTTCATTTTTACCTACCTTCTATTATACTGCTGTTTGTTCTGCTTGTGCTTGAGACTGAGCAATTGCTTCTTCCACTGTCATCTCACCTTTAACTACTGCATTAATATATGTACCTAATGAATCTTGGGCAACTTGAGCATTTTCCAAAATTAAGTATGGAGGAACTTCATCAGACCAAGTTAAGAAATCACTATAAATTGTTTGTCCACCAAAGAACTCATCTCCAGCTTTATATGTATCACTTTCTGCTGCTGGTAAATATGTTGCAACTAAACCAACTTCAGTTAATAATTGGTCGTATAATTCTGAACTTGAACCTAATGTTGTATTTAAAAATTCTGCTGCCACATCTTGATCACCATTTTCTAAAATATACCAACTACTTCCACCTTCAGCTGTGGCATTAGCTGCACCTTCAACTGTATCTAGCCTTGGAACCTCAGCAATAAACCAATTACCTTCTCCACCTTCAATTTGTTTAATTGTTGGTACAAACCAAGCTCCTGATACTGTACATGCTGCATCTCCATTTGTTATCGAACCAACATAGTCTGTCCAGTCTACTGCATCATATACATAACCTTGACTATACATATCTTGCATTTCTTGCATTGATGACTTTAAGATTTCATTGTCTGCTATGTTTAAACTTCCATCTTCATTAACATAGTCTGTACCTGCACTATGAACTAAATTTCTTAAATTTGTAATTGCTGACCAAGAATATGCATATTTACCTGTCTTTTCTCTTATTTGTAGACCTAATTCATCAAATTGCGACCAAGTTAAGTTTTCAAAATCAGCTTTTGATAATCCAGCTTCTTCAATAATTTTGTTATTACAATATAATCCCGATACCCCATTATCAAATGGAAGTCCGTAAACTGTTCCATCCACAGTCATTGGATCAACTTTATAATCAGGGAAATTGCTATAATCTACAACATCATTTAAGTTTGTCGCAAAGAGATCGTTGTATACACTTAAATACATCGGGGCAATATCGTCTCCCAATAAAATTACATCTGGTAAACTATCCATGTCTCCTGCAAGGGCAGCAGTTGTAAATTTAGTTTGCATATCCTCACGAGCCATTTCGACAAATTCAAATTCCACGTCTAGATTTTGTGTTTTGTACATTTCAGCCGCTGTGGAAATAGAAGTACCATTGATATATGGGTCCCAATACCAAACCTTTAAGATATTGTCTCCTTCTACTTCACCACTACAACCTGCTAATACTAAAATAAATGCTGTTAATAACGCAATAATCTTTTTCATATTATTTTCTCCTATCTTGAAAACATTTCCTTTGTGAACATAGTTTAGCATATAGTTAACTGGTTGTCAAACTTTTTTACTACTTTTTTACTACATGGTTTTTTACTATGTGTGTTTATAAAAAAATAGCACACTTTCGTGTACTAGTTTAATCCTATTGTAGTTCCCCTATGTAGTATCGATGCAGAAACTACGTGATTAATTGGGATTTGAATATCATGCTCGATGTTATCAACAAGTATTTTAACTGCATATTCTCCCATAAACTCTGACGGTATATTAACTGTCGATAATGGTGGTTCTAAGAATTCGGTGGCCGGGATATTATTAATACCTATAATTTCCACTTGTCCCGGAATTTCTAACTTTAATTCGGTTGTTGCACGAAGTACCCCCATAGCTACATTATCATTTGCGCAAAAGATGCTTAAGTTCTTAGTTCCTATAGTTGATAAATATTCCAAGGCCTTTGTATAAGCGGCTATTAAGTCCATTGGAGTCGCAATTTGGTCGTGTTCTAAACCATGATATGCTGCAGCAGATTTGAATGCTTCCTGTCTAATGTCATATGCAAATTCATTACTCAGCGGACCAAAGTAGACTAAATTTCGGCTGTTGATCGAAAAGTAGTCGGCAACATCACGAGCGATTTTGGTTAGGTCAACATTGACTGAATTATGACTACCTGTCATTGGGTTATTCTCTACAAAGATAATATTATTATTGTACTCTTTAACTAGTTTAACTTTTTCATTTGATAAAAGACCGATTATAACTACACCCAAATAATCTTTAATATCAGTTAATTCAATATTATCCAAATAATTACTATCAAAGTTTATCTTATTGTTTTGTGCGTAGTTCTCTGCACCCGCCTTCAAAGACATAAAGTATGGGTCTTGTAGCTCATAACTTTTTGATGATGTTTGAAGAATTAAAATTTTACCTTCATTCATTTTTCTTTCTTGAAGAGTCTTATAATTTAATTCATCTGCTGTTTTTAAAATTAAGTGTTTCTTCTCATCACTTATATATAAAGTTTGGTCGTAGTTCAGAACTCTTGATATTGTTCCAATTGATAAACCTGTTTTTTCTGATATATCTTTTAATGTTGCCATTGTTCCCCTTTAAGTACATTATTAATATATTATAGCATTTTTACTATTTTTTTCTACACATTTTCTACTACTACTTTTCTATTATTCTTTAACAAAAAAATGCACCCTGTTTCGTGGGTGCATTTGGCTATAGTATTTATTTTTTCATGTATCTATCGAATAATGTTTCTCGAGCCTTTTCATAAAATTCATCATCAATTGGTTCTAGAATAATTTCTTTATTATACTTTTTCTCTAATGCTCTTTTAATCAGTTCATCAGCCATTTTGTTATTTTTCGCTAAAAATGAACCGTGAAAATACGTTCCAAATGTATTTTTGTAAATACATCCACACGTCTTATCTTGACCATTATTTCCGAATCCGACTACCACTTCAGCCATCGGTTGAACATTATCACCTAAAATTGTTCGTCCTGAGTGGTTCTCAAATCCAACAATGTAATCACCAGTAATTGCTTCTTTGGATATTGTATTTCCAATGAAACGATCATTACCACTTTCAGTAACAATATCAATTAAATCTAGACCTTCGATTCGTTCGCCATTAGCACCAATATAATATTCTCCAAGTAGTTGATATCCACCACAAATGGCTAAAAGAACTTTCTCATCTTCAATATATTTTTGTAATTCCACACGTTTTTTAAATAAGTCGTCTGAAACGATCGTTTGTTCATTATCTTGTCCACCACCAAGTAGTACGATATCGTATTCTTCAGCATTAAATGGTTCATTAGTTGACACGTTAAGTACATTAACTTCAATTCCGCGTTTTAATAGACGATCTTTTAATATTAATATATTCCCTACATCTCCATATACATTTAATAAATCGGGGTACAAATGACATATATTTATTTGCATACTACTCCTAATATAGTTTATCTATAAGTTTTTTGTCAAACAAGAATCTTCTAAATTCCATCATTGCAGTGTACGTTAGAAATACATATACTGCATCATCTTCACAAGCTTCAATCAATTCTAGGAATTCATTATAAGAATCGAATACTTCTATTTTATCTTTGGTTACTCCTGAAACATTTAAGCGAATCGCCATGTCATATGAACGAACTCCACCAACATATGCGTGCTTTACGATTCCACTTACTCGTTCAAATGCAACATCAAAAATCCACGATACATCTTGACCATCAGCAAAGTTGTCGTTTAATAGGAATCCAGCAGTAACATTATCATCGACTGCTAATAAGGTATCTAGTGCTTGATTGTAACCCGCCGGGTTTTTTACAAGCATTAACTTAACAGCTTTATCACCGATGATAACCTCTTCTTGACGACCAAATGGTGACTTTTCAGCTTCTAGTGAGACAATTGCCTTATCCATATCTAAACCAATTGTTTCAGCAATTGTAATCGCTGACATAGCGTTATACACATTGTATAAACCAGACATTTTGATATTAATATCTTTATTTTCATATCTAAATGTTGATGTTGAGTTTTTATTTTGAACAACATCCGTTCCGCTATAGGCAAGAGTTGGTCGTTTGTATCCACATGACTCACAGTAGTAATCACCTAAATGGGAATACGATAAGAAATTATATGAATAAGGATGTTTACAGCGAACACAGAATTTCCCTTCAACATTCACATCGATTTCATCATCATTTTCTAACTCAAGACCAAAGAAAACTTTTTGATTAGGTAAGTCAATATTATTAAATAACGGTTCATCTCCATTTAAGATTAATACTGTTTGCTCGTCATTTACCCCCTCGATAATTTTCGCTAGAGTAGTATATATCTCACCGTAACGATCCAATTGATCTCTGAAAATATTAGTGATTAATAAATATGATACTTCTACTTCTGGAGATACAAGTTGCAAGTTGGCCTCATCGATCTCAATTACAGCATATCCACCTTGTGATTGACCTTTGTAATTTTTAATAAAACAAGTAGTGATACCTGTTTTCATATTCGCACCTGCATCATTAGTAATAACGTCATAACCGTTGCTTCTAATCATATTAACGATCATTTTAGCAGTAGTCGTTTTTCCATTTGTACCAGTTATAAAAATTGTCTTATAACCACTACTTACTTCACGTAAAATATTAGGGTACAGCTTAAGTGCAATCTTTCCTGGAAGTGATGTCCCCCCAGATTTAAATAGTCTTAAAAGTGATATACATAATTTTGTAAAATATATTGTGAAACCAACTCTAATTTTTTTCATTGAAGCTCCTAGCTATCGTTGTATTTATATAAACCGTGTCATAAGTTATAAGTCGATTAATCGAAATAAACTTAAAAATTACACTTTTTATACTCTTATAATATTATACTAACTTTTAACTACCTAATGTTTTTTTTACTTATGGCCATAGTAATTAAATACTTTCATAGTAATAATAAATCAGGTGAACTAAACGCTCACCTGATTATCATTTTTATTTTATTCCACTATATTTTGAAACATATGCTAGTACTATTCCTTTAGGAAGGGTCCCTGTTATTTTATATGGTTCATTTATATCAAAGATTACTGTTTCACCAGGCTTTAAGCTAAACTCCTCATAAGTTTCTGCTACCATAAAATCCGCCACATCACAGTATCCAGAAAAATCAGTTCTAACAGTTCCGATTTCACCACTGATTTCTTCGGTGCTCGTATTAACGATAACTGTGTTATATATCTTTTTTAATCCTCCATTATCAGCTAAGGTATTAGGATTTTTAATATAAGTAACCGAGTCGATTACATTATAGGCAACATTATCCAAAGCATCATCGATATTATTTAGAGCTAAACGCAAGCGGTTGAATGATTTATTTTGATAAAAATTGCTATCCATTAATATTTCATTGTTAATTATTTTCATGATTCACCTCGATATCAAGTTTAAATCCAAACGTGGATGGTTTTGTGTAGTTGACATATGACTCTAAGACTTCACTACCCCAACTATTTGACCCTAATCCATGTACTTTATCATTTACTTCTAAGTGTAAATATTCATCCTCTTGTAATTCACTGACATGCTTTGCAGCATCAATGCTAGCATTTGTATATTTGCTACACTTAATATTCAAATCACTTCCTGATATATTTATTGCTATACAATCATCGCTTATATTGAAATTCGATACAAGGTGATTACCCCCATCTTGTGGACATGAGTGTGGTTTAAAGTAACTGTTAACATCCGTTTGATACGTTCCATAAGTAGCGTGATCACAAAAATCATCATAGTTTTCAAAAGGACCAAACCCATCATACTCAATTTCACCAAGACGTTTTGATAAGTTAAAGTCAACACCTATTCGTGGCAATACTGATACGACATTACTATTTGGACGATAATCATAATCAAAATATATTGCTCCATCTTTAAAGACAATCGTGCGCACATAATCTATTTTAAAGTCATAAACTGGAGGACCGGTAACGATGTTTTGTTTTATCATTAGTGTACTGCTAGTTTCTAGCACCTCTGTATCTAAAACTTTAGTTTGAAAATGGTTCAGATGATAATGATTAAATATTTCTACTGTCTCCATTTTATGATTATCAATATGTGGTCTACTGACATTCAGACGACCATCACCAATTAATATTTGACTTTCATTGTTAATTATAAGTTGTCCATCGATCTTGCTAATTTTCATTTGTAAGTTATCTTTATTGATAATTACTTCTAACGATGTTTGCTCTAACACATAGTCACTACTTACTACCGCTAATGGCTTAACATTAAAGTTTTGCAGTTTCTCTTGAAACTTACCAACTACTACCCCTGCTTCATTTACAACATTCACATTTAATACTGCATAGTCTAAATCCACTTGATAATCGAAGTCCTTAGTTGCAGTTACGGTTTTTTCAAAAAGAACTTTTCGATTTGCATCTAACACTTCGATAGCTAGCTTGTAATTTTCCATGCTTGTAAAATAAATACGACTATGTAATGTAATGCGTCCATTATCGATCATTACTTTAATTGGCGAGATCACATTTTGGTATTCGTAGTATCCACTTGTTGGAACATTGTTTGTGTCAACAAGTCCATCTAAGCAAAAGTTACTATTGTTTGGATAGTCACCAAAATCTCCACCATATTTGATATCGCCATTCTCAGCAATTATTCCATGATCTTTCCATTCCCATATGAAATGACCCTGAATTGACGCGTATTTATCAAATACTTGTTGATATTCCTTTATTCCACCAGGTCCCAGTCCCATCGCATGTCCATATTCACAAATTACACGTGGTTTCGGTGCAGGATATTTTCCAAATAAATCCATCATTGCAACACGAGTATACATTGATGATGCGACATCAACATTTTCTAGTAAGCTATCTTCTTCATAATGAACAAGTCTCGTATCATCTAATTCTTTTGTCAGTTTAATAGCTTGTTTAAAATTATCACCATACCCTGATTCATTTCCCATTGACCACATTACTATTGCCGAGAAGTTTTTACACACTTCAATATGTCCTGCAGTTCTATTTAAAAATGACAAAGTACTATTGGGGTCATTGGCAACAAAATTAAAGTCACTAGTATATGCAAAACCGTGTACTTCAAGGTCGGTTTCACTCATCACCATAAATCCATATTTTAAACACAAGTTATAAAACTCTGGTTGATTAGGGTAGTGCGCAGTGCGGATGGCATTAATATTACATTCTTTCATCAATTTTAAATCAGTTTCAATATCAGCAACTGACACAGCACGGCAATTTCTTCCATTTAAATCGTGACGATTAACTCCATGCATTTTAAAATACTTACCATTTAAGTGCATTAAGTTATTTTCAATGGTAATTTGTCTAAAACCTACTAGAAAGGGGATGAACATTTCATTGTTTTGAATAATTACTTTATAGTATTCAGGCGCTTCGGGATTCCACGCTTCTACAGTTGGACACGTTAGTGTATTACCTAAGCGTGTTACCACTTGTTCACTATTACTTTTATCATAAATAGTAACGGTTTCACACAGATCTGCAACAATTTCTAAAGTCCATACGTTTTGACGCTTGGTAGTTTTCAGTGTGTAGTCTGCATTAATGTCTGAATATGATTTTACATACACATCTCTGAAGATACCTGAAGCCCACCACATATCTTGATCTTCAAAATAGGTTTGGTCGGAAAATTGAACCACTTTAACTATAAGTTGATTATCAACTTGAACCTTTCCGCTAATATCGAATTCATATAACTGACGACTGGACTTAGTAAACCCTAAATATTCGCCATTTAAATAAACTTCTGCATAATTATCAATTCCTTCAAAACATAAAACTTGCTTGGCATTTACGTCTTCAACCTTAAAACTTGTACGGTATAACCCCGTTGGATTTTTTGCTGGTGTTAAGGGAAAGTTTAAGTTAAATGGAAAACCTTCGTCTGTATAGTGCAAGCTACCATACCCTTGAGTTTGCCACATTCCCGGAACTGTTATTTTACTATCAAAATTTGTTTCTAAGTTTGCTTGCTCAGGAAAATCAAATAACTTAAAATCCCACTCGCCATTTAAATCTATAAAATGGGCTGACTTATTTTTTTTCATCCCAAGAGCATCTTCTAAATTTGTATACTCAAAGTAATACGCTTTATAATCTAATACCCCTTCATAAAACACACTTAAATCTTCATATTTTTTCATGTTACTCTCTTTCTACTACTACAATACCAATGAACATCAAACAAAATCCCAAGATCATTAAGATACTCATTTCTTCATTTAAAATTATTATTGAACCTAGGGTTCCAAATAATGCTTCGGTTGCTAAGATTACTGCGCCTTTAGAGCTATCAACATAAGCTAAACCATAGTTTTGTAAAAAGAATGTTAGCAATGTCGAAAATAAAATAACATATAACACTGGGAACCAAACATTGCCTATTCCTGTAATACTAAGAGAATTAGTAAGCAATCCTGTAACTAATGATAAAATCCCCGCGGTTAACAATTGAATCGTAACCAAGTTTATAAGATTTTTTCCATCCATCGATTTACCGATATAAATTATATGTAGTGCAAAGAATATTGCTGATGCAAGTGTTAACATATCGCCAATGTTAATTCCGGAAAAACTTAGGCCTGACACAAAACCGATACCTAGTAGCATAATAACCGATCCAACTACAACTTTTTTCTCGATTTTTTGTCTAAATAAAACATACAGTAAGAATGGAACAAACACGACATTAGCAGCGGTTAAAAAGGCATTTCTTGATGCAGTTGTAAACATCAACCCATATGTTTGAAGTGCAAAAGCCAAAAATAGGAAAATCCCAAGAATTGAACCATTAATCCAATCTCGCCTTACTATTTTACTGATGTTAGCAATATTTAATATAAGTAATATTCCACCGGCACCAATAAACCTAAGTGTTAATATTGAAAATGTGTTTAGCTCTACAAGTGCTAGATCCATAAACACGAATCCTAGTCCCCAAAATATTGCTGTTAAAAATAATGCAACTTCATATTTTTTAGTCATCTTTTTCCTTTAAAAATTTATATACTGCTGCAGTCCAAGCAAATGATTTATCACTCAGCCCTGTTCCTGCTAGCGCGTCAAAGTTTTCAGCAAACCCATACTCTTCACACATCTTCATATAACTATTTTTAACTTGCTTAGCTATTTCTAACTGGCCACTATTAACTAATCCTAAGTAACATAGACATGTTGTTGGCGCCCAGATTGGTCCTCGCCAATAACCATCTTGCTTATAAAATTTTGAAGTAGGTGATTCACTTGCTAGCCCATAGTCGGTCAAGAAATTTTGTACGTTAGCAACTAAGCTTTGTTGTGTATCATTATCAAAGTGTTCAGCAATCAATAATGGAATTAATTCGATAATACATTTCGAATCTTCATTAATTTCCTGATTATGAACATTATATGAATTAAATTTTTGACCATCATACATTACTTGAGTAAGCTCATGAAGGTATAAATCAGTTATTTCCTTATAATCGGTTTTTTCAACACTTAAGATCGTTTCAATTTCATTTACAAGTTCGATCAGTTTAATTAAATAAACAAATAAATCTGGAGTTCTTATTTCAACCGCATCTTCAAATACTGTTGCATTATCTAATCCGGTATCATTGCCATGAGTGTTAAATGGTAATTTATGGATTCCTCCAAAAGTTCGATATTCACTCCAATAACTAATCAAACGCTTAAAACTATTCAAAACTGAGACAAGACGTCGATGATCAGTAAAGTATTCATAGTCGATGTTCATCAGTTCCTTATAGAGAACCCCTTGAATTGGTGGTTTAGTAAAATCATATGATACGTAATGTGGATTCATAAAATCTGGAAGGTTCCCAAATGGGGATTGTACATGATAAAAACTCATAAACTGTTCATATGCACGGCTAGGTTGTTCTTTGGCTAAAGCCAAGGCAACAAAACAGTTATCCCAACTCCAAATGTTTGTCATAATATTTTTCGACATATAGCATGCATCGTATTTCAAATTACCTGTTGCCTTAACAAATCCACTCCAGATAATGTACATTGCTTCGAACATACTACTTGTGTAGTCGATACTTTCAATATTCCAAAATGTTTTGAAATCACTACTGCTTTTAACCGGTTGATTAACGTTATCTAAGGTGTAGTCGCTTTCCTTAAAGTTATCGCTTGAAACTGCAATTTTACTTGTACCAGCAGGCAAAGTGATATCTAGATAATCACTAGAAATCACATTCCATTCTTGGCTTACTTGCAACTCTCCAGTTGTAACTATAAGCATTTTACTCTTTTTTGAATATAAGTTTATGTTCCAAATATTACTTGATATTTTTGAGGCAAATTCATACTTGCGCGGTGCAAAGTCTAAAATTAATTCTTGGTTTGCATCAATTACAAATGTATCTGTATCTAAGTAATTGATTGTGATCAATTGATCTTTACCAATTAATCTTAATTCATCAATTTCACATTCAACACTTTGAATATTATTCTTTTGTAAATCAATTGTACAGATTGTCGAGAAATCTTCATCTCCATCAATGATGTTACGAATATGGATGATGTTTTCTTTTTTTGAAAAGACAATATAACTATTAAATATTGAATATGAAAACAAGTCTAAATTTATCATATAACCTCTTTCTATTTAATACCACTCATCGATACACCTTCAACAAAGCGTTTTTGGAATGAAAGGTATACAATAATTACTGGAATAATTGTAACTGCCGTTGCTGCAAATAATTGCCCATAATGCGTTACATTTTGACCAGTAAACTGACTTAATGCAACTGCAAGAGGGAACTTACTTTCTGATGACAATACTAAGTATGGCCATAAGAAGTCTTCCCAGTTCCATAGGAATAGGAATATTGATAACGCTGAAATCATGTTTACACACTGTGGAACAACAATTTTATGAAATATATAAAATTCTCCAGCACCATCAATTTTAGCAGCTTCAATTAGTTCGTTTGGTACACCATCAATCATGTATTGGCGCATCATAAAGATTCCGAATGATGATAGTAGTGTTGGTAAAATGATAGCTAAATATGAGTCGTTTAATCCCCATTGATTTACCATGTTATACATTGGGATCAGTGTAGTAAATGATGGAACCATCATTGTGATTAAGATGAAAGCGTACACTTGATTTTTAAATTTAAAGTCAAATTTTGCTAGCGCATAACCACATAGTAAACTCGTATACACACCAATAAATGTTCGAACTGTTGATAAAAATACTGAGTTAAAGAAGTAGCGTCCAATATTAAACTGTGTAATCATGTTAATGTAATTTTCGATTGTTGGCTGACTTGGAAAGAACGTTGGATTTCCACCAACAATTTCTGCATCAATTTTAAATGTCGATGCTATTAGCCAGATAAATGGTAAAACCATTGCTAAAGAACCAATGATTAATGCAAGATATACTAATTTAATACTTAGTGTTGTTTTCTTATTCATCTCGGCCTCCAATGATTTTAAATTGAATAAATGTTATTATCATAATGATAACAAACAATGTAGTAGCTAGCGCTGATGCGTAACCAAATTCAAAGTTTTTAAATGCACTATTATAGATTAAATACGCTAGTACATGTGTTGAACTCCCAGGTCCACCTTCAGTCATAATAAATATTTGCGTGAAAGCTTGGAAATAGCTTATTACCGAAGTAATCAAAACAAAAATTAGCGTCGGCTTGATTGAAGGTATTAAAATTTTACGTACAACTTGCCAATATTTTGCACCATCAATTTGTGCAGCTTCAATTTGGCTATTATCAACGTTTAATAAACCGGCCATTAAGATGATTACTGCATAACCTAAGTCTTTCCACACTGTCATAATAATTACTGAGTTCATTGCTAATCCAGCATCAGTTAACCAGTTTGGACCCACTACTCCAAATGCAGCTAGAAACATATTAATTAAACCAATTCGTGGATCATACATCCATTCCCATACAAGCGCCACACTTACCATAGGCATGATAACCGGTAGGAAATACATAGTTCTTAGCACTTCTTGGTATCGCTTAATCGAATATAATGCCAAGGCAATAAGTAACCCTAAACCAACTCGACCAATCACGACACATATTGCAAAATAAAACGTATTATATAATGATTCCGAAAATAGCGGATCACTTATCATTCTACTATAGTTGTCTAAACCAATAAATGATTGAGATCCACTAAGTGGATTCCAATCAAAAAAACTACCTAATATTGATACTACTAGCGGATAGACAAAGAACAGTAGATAAAAGGAGCACATTAGTGTTACGGCGATTATTACTATGTAACTTCGTTCTTTTTTCATATTTACTCGCTTAACTTTCTTTTTTCTAATTCACTTGTTTGACTTAAATCAGTATTTTCAACAGAAATTTTTGCTTTCTCAATATCTGCATCTTTATTTGCACCTTCTGTTGAGATTGTTGATTCTAGTAATACATTGTATGCACTCTCTAATGTTGAAGGAATAATTAAGAACATATCTGAACCATCTTCAATTGTTGAGACTGCAGCACTTCCGGCACTACCTTCTGCATACTCTTGATCTTGTAAATAGTTAGTGTTTGCACTCGCTGAGTTGTTTCCAGATGCAATACTTAACATTGTCTCTTCATCGTTTAACATCCATTTTAAGAACCCTTGCGCTGCTTCCATTTCGGCCTCTTCAAGATTCTTATTAATTCCTGGTGTAAGCTCAGCTTGAGAAGTTACTTTAATTTTCGAATCAGCGTTTCCTGGCATTGGGAAACTTGCAAATTCTAAATCTGGCATTGTATTAGTAAAGTAATTTGCCATCCATGGTTGACCATAAATCATTGCTGCAGCACCTTGTAGGAAACTTTCTTCTGGACTACCTGCACCATAACTCATGTAGTTAGTAACTCCATCTTTTTGCCATTTTGTAATTGTATCTAATGAATCACCATAGAATTGTGCTTTTCCATCTTCACCAACAACTGCTTGACCATCTTGTAAAGCTAAGTCAAATAATACGTGGAAACTGTAATCAAAACCAATTACTTTGTTTTGCTCATCGTATAACTTAAGCGCAACTGATTCCAGTTCTTCCCAAGTTTTTGGAATATCTGCATCTGTCAATCCTGCCGCATCCCACATAGCTTTATTATAGTAAATTACATTTGGAGCATATAGTGCTGGAATAAATTGTGGTTTACCATTTTCTCCAACGTATAAATCCGTATTTGTATAACCAAGTTCTTCCAACTCTTCAACAGTTGTATCTAACTCTGCAGAAATTGGTTTTAATACATCACCATATGAAGTGTGTGTAATAAAGATTCCAGGTCCACGACCATTGTTTACTTCTAATGGTAGTTTAGTCCAATAATCTCCCCAAGGTTGTTGTACTGGTGTAATCGTAACTCCCTCAGTCATCTCACTATATTTTGCTGCTGCATCATAGTAAAAACCATATTCATCTTCCGCACCGGGAATCCAAAATTCTAATTCCACGTTGTCACCTGATGTCGTATTTGCACCACATCCAACTAGTGCGAAAACCATAATTAATAAAGTTGCCAATAATCTTTTCATAATTCCTCCTGTATATGTTTACAAATTTATTCTACATCATTTTCGTGCCTTTGTCAACGTTTTACTAAAATTTACTAAATATAAATTTCGTATAAAAAGTAAATGTATTGTATAATTAAATAAAGGAGTAAAATGATCACATTAAAAGAAATTGCTGAAAAGTGTAATTTGTCTGCTTCATCAGTGTCACGCGTGCTAAATAATGATCCATCATTAAGTATTTCCGAAGATAAGCGTATTTTAATTTTAAAAACTGCTGAGGAGTTTGGATACGCATCAACCAAAGAGCGAGCTAACCCCAAAACAACATTTGGTTTATTGACTGGTTACACGAGCGAATACGATATTATCGACCCCTACTACTTGTTAATTAGAATTGGGATCGAATCTTACTGTCGTGAAAATAAAATAGAACTAGTTCGTATTTATGAAAATGAGTTTAACAAATATATTGAAAATAGAATTGATGGTGTAATTGTGCTTGGTTGTGTTAATCAAAATGCAATGAAACGAGTAAAATCGATAGTAAAGAAAATTGTCTTAGTTGACTTTGAAGATCCCAATACCGAAATAACAAGCATCTCGATTGACTTTGAGCAAACCTTAAAAAATCTATTTGAGTTTTTCAAGAACAATGGTTATAAATCAGTAGGACTTTTTGCCGGTCTTGATGAAGGACAACCAGAAGATATTCGTACTACAGTATATAAAAGCTTGGTTTCTGAATTTAATTTTGATAGTGGAAAAAATTATATTTATGAAAATGACTTTTCACATCAAGGTGGATATATCATGGCAGAACAATTAATTACATACGGAAAAGACCTTCCTGATGTTATCTTTTGTGAGAATGATACAATTGCAATTGGAGCAATCAAAGCCTTTTATGATAATAATATAAGAGTTCCTGAAGATATTGCAATCGTTGGATTCAATAATATTCCAACAGCAGAATATTGTATCCCACCACTTACTACAGTGTCAATCCCTATGAAGCAAATGGGGGAAACTGCAGCCAAAACATTACAGGAATACATTAAAGATGATTCAATGATGAATATGAAGATTTTTGTACCATCTAAAATAATCGAGCGAGAGAGCACAAAGAGGTAAAATAACTTAATAATCATTGAAAAAGTAAGATAAATCCACTGGATTTAATATTACTTTTTTTTGTAATATATTAGTTATTTTTTTTTATTGCTATGCAACATTTACTTCTAAACCTGGATATAAACTTTGAAGCTCAGCAATTAAAGCATTACGTGCTTCTTCAGGAGTTGCGTATGTTTTATCAATTGCGTATCCAGTCCATGCTTCATCAATTGCTCCACCAAGTCCACTGTCATATTGTGTAACTGGTACGTAGTAGTCAATATCAGCGTTAATTTGAGCAAATTTTTCTACTGTGTTTTGTCCACCGAAGTAATCGTTAGTACCGTCAGCTGTTTCTAAATATTTATTCATAACAACTTCGTTACCTACCATTCCGAACATTTCCATATTATCTACTAACCATGTTTCATTTAAGAATGTCATATTTAAGAATTCCTTAACCATTTCAGTATCTGCATTTGTTGTAACAGCGATATAACTTCCTCCTGCGGTAAAGTCTAATGGTGTATCAGCAATTGCCCATTGCCCTGGTTGATCATATAAGATAGTATCTTGAGTTGCCCAAGCAGCAATAATATTTCCTAAGAAAGCATCTTTCTGAGTTCCTGCTGTTACTTGAGTTTCATCTGATGTCGGTGAGTATACCGCTTTTGAATCCATAAATGTTTTTAAGTTCTCTAAACCTTTATCAAAGTCTTTTGGAATTGTGTATGATCCATCTTCATTAAACGTATATGCACCTAGACTTTGTAAATATCCTGTTGCAAACGCCGGTTTAGAAATTAACGCCATACTACTACAAGTTGCATCATCAGATGCTTGTAATTGCTCGTATAATTTTGTGTAGTCCCCGATTGTAGCAGTTGCTTTTTCCATTTCTTCAACTGAGTTAATACCTAAACACTTACTAGCTAAGTCCGAACGATAGAAAAATGCTGATGCTGTATTTTCCCAACCTAGTGCTTTAACTTCGTCACCAACAATACCAGGACCCTTAGTAGCTAATGCTGTGTTTGTTTTGTAAGCTTCAAAACTTTCTTCACCAGCCATTAATGCATCTAAAGAAATAATATTTTCACTTGGAACATAAGTTCCCATAAAGCTTCTCTCTAATAAAAGAATATCTGGTGCATCTGAAGTTCCAATAACTGTGTTAATCTTAGTTTGGAAATCTCCCCAACCGATTGCTTGGTACTCAACTTCCTTACCTGTTTGTTCTGCATAGTAATCTAAAGCTGCCTTTGGTGCTCCCTCATAGAACCCCCAAATTGTTAAAACCTCATCACTCGTATTTTCAATTGTTTCTGATGAGTCTCCAGAACAACCAGCAAGTGCTATTACAAATACTGTTAATAGTGTTAATATCTTCTTCATTTCACTCCTTAAAATTATTTCATATCCAAATTATATCACACTTTGTTGAAAAATGCAACAAATATAGTAAATGTTTACTATACCTCTTCGTATCTAAAGTTATTTACTGTACTTTTTTCATGTCCCCCAGTTAAATCGCAACAATAAAATCCAATCATCATGCCAGTAAAAAATGATGGTTTTTGCAATAAAATGTAATCATCAGATAAATAACTCGAATGATACTGGCAATTTATTGTCTTAATTTCTTGATTTTGTATTTGGTAATTAAAATTAATCAAATCATCATCTACTGTGATTATCAATTTTACTATATCATTCTCTAGCTTAATTGGGATTAATTCAAGTGTTGAATATTTGCGATGATTTATTGCTTCTACTTTTATACACTTTCCATACGTTTTATCATGCGTCACAAATATAGTTATATAGTTTTCTGTATCATAGTATAAAGTCATTCCACTCATTTGCAAATAATTTTTGGGTTGAAAATTGATATCGATACTAGTTTTAAAATTCATCTTTTTAGGCCTATATGCATACATATTAACGTCAAATTTCGACATTAGTGAATCTCTACCCTTCATCCTTAAACCTTTAGAATCTACATGATTAAACTTACTTATATCTTGACGAAGTGATAAAAATTCTTTGCCAGGAAGTGTTTTGCAATCAAAAACAAAACTTTTCGTTTCTAGGACCTGCGCTTTATTAAAGTTCTCAAATTGAATGTTTGGTGCTTTACCGCCAACTACATATGGCCAATCATTTTCCCACTTTATATTTTGGATTGCTGTTTCACGACCTAATGGACAACATTCTTTACCAACAATATTTTTTGCAGTCGATTTAATCGGCCGTGAACATAGATGCGATATGACCCATTCATCATTTCCAATATTTACAAATGAAGAGTGGCCGGACTTTTGCAAATGGGATTTTGGTTCGGATTTAAGAAGTGGATTTTGCGGGTGCACTTCAAATGGACCGTTCATATTTTCAGCTCTTAATACTGTTGTTTGATGATTAAATTCTGTACCCCCTTCTGCGATATTCAAATAGTAATAGCCATTACGTTTAAACATTTGTGGCCCTTCTTCCCCACCGATTTTTGTTCCGTATGACACTATTTTATGTTCTCCTACTAATTGGAAACTTATTGGATTTAACTCCTGCATGATGATTCCCGAATAGTTTTCAATATAGCTATTTGTTGGCTCATATCGATGGTCGACAATTTTTGCCAACATGTATAACTTTTCGTCATCAAAAAATAAAGATGGATCAAAACATCCACTATTTACTTGAGTTGGAACTTTCCAGGGTCCTTCAATACTAGCACTTGTTGTTATATAGTTTTCCATATCATAGTAGACACCCGTTGCTGATTTTACTATCGTATATGATAAATAGAACATATCATTTTCATATACTAAATTGGGTGCCCATATTCCAGCTGAATCATCAACTCCTAAAAGTTTAAATCCTAGTTGTTCAGTTAACGGTGTGCTTACTATATCCCAATTTGCTAAATCGTGAGAACTATAGATTGTGATTCCCGGATACCATTGAAATGTTGATGTAGCAATGAAAAAACTCTCTTTAGCTTTGCACATGGTTGGGTCAGGATTAAATCCCTTCAATATCGGGTTTAATATTTTCATATTTCTCCTTATAAAAAATACGATCTATTGATCGTATTTGTTTTTACTATTCAATTGTAACTTCAAGTTCTGGATATAGACTTGCAAGTTTATCTTTTAATTGTTGTTTAGCATCGTCTGTGCTCTTAATTGTTCCGTCAACTACATACCCTTGGTAAACTTCTTCCAAAGAAGTACCAAGACCAGCATCATATACACTCACTGGGTTGTAATCCGTAATTGAATCATTAATTTCAGCAAACTTAGCTACTGTATTTTGCCCACCAAAGTATGGATTTTCAGCACTTGTTGTTTCTAAGTATTGGTTCATAACTGTTTCATTTCCAACCATACCAAATGTATCCATGTTGTTTACAAGCCATTCTTCATTTAAGAATGTCATATTTAAAAATTCTTTTACCATTTCTGTATCAGCTGTTGGAGTTGCCGCTAAATATGTACCACCTGCTGTAAAGTCAAGTGGCGAATCCGCAACTGCCCAAAGTCCAGGTTGTTCATACTCTAAAATTAATTGAGTTCCCCACGCTGGTGATAGATTACCAAGAATTTTATTATCAAAGTTTGCAGACGTAATTTGAGTTTTGTCGCCATCTGGTGAATACACCATACCTGAATCCACAATTGTTTTTAAAGTCTCAAGTGCTTCTCCGTATTCTTTAGTAATTACATACGAACCATCTTCTTGGAATTTATAAGCTTCCGCTTCTGTTAAGAAACCATCTCGGTAGTCTGGGAATCCAAACATAGACATTCCTTTACACGCTGCATCACTAGATGTACTTAATTTACTATGTAGCTCCGTATATCCATCAAATGTCTTAGTTGCTGCTTCCATTTCCTCAACCGAGTTAATGCCTAAACATTGGCTTGCTAAATCTGTTCTATAAAAATATGCAGCTGCTGTATTTTCCCAACCGATTGCTTTAACTTCTTCTCCTACTGTACCAGGACCCATTGTTGCTAGTGCAGTATTTTCTTTGTATGTTGCGAATTGTTCTTCATCAGCCATTAACGCTTCCATAGAAAGAATATTTTCTGTTCCTAGGTACGAACCCATAAAACTTCTTTCTAGCATCAATAAATCAGGAGCATCGTTAGTACCTAACACCGTGTTAAGTTTAGTTTGATAATCATCCCAACCGATTGTTTGATATACAACTTCCTTACCTGTTTGTTCAGCATAGTAGTCCATTGCCACTTTAGGAGCTCCTTCATAGAATCCCCAAATTGTAAGCACTTCATCACTTACATTTTCAATTTGTTCATTACTATTTCCACCATTTCCACATCCAGCAAGTATAAGAATAAATGCTGCAAAAATACTAATCAATTTTTTCATATGTTCCCTCCAGTAAATGTTTTCACGTATATGATACCACACTTTGTTGATTAATGCAACAAATTTATTATATTTGAACATAATCCTGAAATTGACATACAAATGTCAGTTTGATATAATATGTTTGGAATTATTAGGAGAAAAGGGAGCCCCGCACAGGGCTCCCTTTTTTATAACTTTTTTGGTGGAATTATTAGGAATCCTTATTTTAAAATAAGAACTAAGATAATGATTATCTCTAAAAGAAAAATAATCACATATATTGATCCTCCATCAATACATAATTGTAATTTTAACTTTCACTAATTCCTCCTGTGCCATATAGATTCTTCTATATGAAACGCTTATTTTAGCATATTTTCACCTTAACATATATAAATCAAATTTTACATAATACGAGAAAAAAGCCCTTATTTATGAGCTTTTCTATTATTATTAGCAATATCAAATTTTATTTGGTGCCACATTATTTTTTTTTACCTCAAGTTCACTTCATTGATACTATTTTGGTTCTCACTCCGGTAAACGTACTCGAAAATTGCCAAGTTTACGTTTATATTTCCTCATAGAAAATTGATAAATCCTCAGTTGCCTTAGGTACTATTTCTTCCCTCGATATTTTATTATCAATGTATTCATTTGTTACGCCAGTAATCGTATTTCTAATTCCATAATCGTACTTAGTTACATTATCATTATTTCCATTAATATTTTCAATAGATGCTTGATTTAAAGTTTCTTGATAGTCATCATTGGTAAAGTATGAGTTGAAATCAAGTATATTAAAGTCTGAATTATCCATTACATAACCATTTTCAATTATACCAATTTCATTTATATTATCGACAAGCCACTCTTCATTAAAATATGTGCTGAGAAAAAATTCTCGTACTGCATCAATATTAGCATCTTTTGAAATCATAAAATAAGATGTATTTCCTTGGTAATCAATTGGTGTTTGTGCTATTGCCCACTTGCCGGGTTGGTTAAAGTCGTAGAAATTTCTCAATTGGTTTACTGTTGTTATGTCACCTAAAAATACTGATTGATTACTTTCATCAATCAACTCATGATAATTACCAAAACGGCTATAAACTAACTTAGAATCGATATTGTTTTTCACCCAATCTAGCCACTCAACTAAATTAGGCGTGAAACCACCTTCTCCATAAACATTGTTCGGATTCAACAAGTAATTTGTATACTCGTTAGTCGCAAACAAGGAAAGGTTACTACACATCGGATTGGAGCTGGATTGCAAACTTTCATACATAGTGTTATAGCTTACGTAGTTACTAGTTACTTGGTTCATCTCTTCTGGTGAATTTATAGATAAACATTCACTAGCCAAATCACTTCGATAGGCAAACACACTGCTCGTATTTTCAAACTTAATTGCTTTTTGTTTGCCATTTATCTCACCAATATTCAACCCATATACACTTGCGTGCTGAGTATAATCGTCATATTGAGGATCATTTAAGAATACGGTATTAAAGTCCAAGAATTGATCATTTTCAATATAACGTCCTAGATCATTCGAATCGACCATAATAATGTCAGGTAAGTCGCCACTACTCATTGCAGCATCTAATTTTGTTGTATAGTTATCTGCTGCAATTCCTGTAAACTTCATATTGTATGAACTCGTCTCATTAAATGTATCTATCGCTTGATTGTGTCCACCCGAGTAATATGACCATAGTTCCAAGTCATAATCCGAATCCGCTTGTAGCATATTGAGCCCAACTAGAAAGATTATGATAAAACACGCGATAATACTAAAGTATGTACGTTTACTCATTTCCACTCCATTTCTATACAAGTATAACATAAAAAAATGCACAGACATGTGCATTTCTAAATTATTGTATGTTGTTTTAAAAGTTTAAACATTTCAAAGTATCCTTTTTCATTTGGATGTAGTCCATCAGAAAAGAAGGTGTCATCGATACTGCCATACACATCACCGAGTACGACATTATAATCGATATATGTTATCTCATTTTCATTTGAATATTTTTCTAACAATTTATTAAAGTATGCAATTTGCTGATTCATAAACATATGATTATGTTCAAATTGACTGGTCTTGATAATACCGCAACATACTGGAATAATATTATGTTTAACTAGTGATTCTGTAATCTTCATATACTCTTCAAATAAATTAAAGACATTTGCCTTATAATTATCAATTGTATTAGGTTTATCACTAAGTAAATCATTTATTCCAATCATCAAGACTACTTGTTTGGGTTTTAATTTTACTGCATCTACTTCTAGACGAGCATGAAGATTACGCAAACGATCTCCACTGATTCCACTGTTGATAATAACCTTGTTTGTTGTACCACAATAGTTTATATTAAAACCTTCTGTAATACTATCACCTAACATAACTATATCGCAGCAACTATCTTGTTGATGGTAGTATTCGTTGCGAATATCCAAATAGTCTCGTCGTCGATCTTGAAATACTTCACCAATATATTTCATTATAATACACCTGCACTTTTCATTGCTTTAAACATTTCAAAATATCCCTTTTCATTTAAGTGAATTCCATCAGTCGTGTAACTAACATTTAATTGATTGTATTTATTTGTAAGTTTACAATTATAGTCAATGAATTGAATTGAGTGCAACTTACAGTAATCTTCAAGTTTTGTATTGAGGCGCTCGATAATTTCATTATAATACATATAATTTGTAAATTCATGATTTTGTTCATCGTATGGTATTTCAGCAAGCTTTATTACGCTTCCAATATATATTATGCAATCTACTGTCAAAACCACATCAATAATATCGATATACAAATTTAACAATTGCTCAATTTTATTTTCGATATGATGTTTTTGAATTTGAGGGTAATGTAGTAAATCATTGATTCCTAGCATAATGTGCACAGCATCTGGGCGGAATTGAAGTACGTCACGATCAACTCTAGCCATTGCAGTATCTAATCGTTCACCACCAATTCCACAGTTTAATATCCCATCTGTAACTAAACCATAGTTCAGTGGAGAGAAACCTTCAGTTATGCTATCACCAAAAAAGATTAAATTTGGCTTTAAACCTTTGCTTTTTATATATTCATTTCGCACTTGCATAAACATTGCTTTACTATCCACATATTTATTTCCAGTATATAACATTTTACTCCAACTCTAACTTTATTACAATCGGTTTTATTCCCATTTTACGATTAAAGTTTATACTAAGCTGCTCATCTTGACGCTCAAAGCTACTAATATCATCCCCACCTAAAACTTCTATATGTTTAATAACATTATTTTTCTTTAGTTCCGATTTTTCTAAACCGAAATTTTTAATAAACACCGACTGTTTATTTTCCGGGTTCATAATCATTGCATAAATTATATTTGCCCTGCTCGTAAATCTAATATCTGAACATTGATATTCAACTACAGTTCCCTCTGTGAAATCGCCTGATTTGACATTAGCATTTCCTTCTCCAAAAACTTTCCATGGGTGTGTATTAAAAATCGCTTCTCCATTAACTTCTAGCCATTCCCCAATATCAGTTAAAATTGCTTGCTCCTCTGGGCAAATCGAACCATCAGCCTTTGGCCCAATATTTAATAGTAAATTCCCATTTTTACTAACTATGTCAATAAGCGTTCGAATAATGTCAACTGAACATTTAAATTCATTGGCCTTTGTGTAGATCCACGAACCATGCGTAGATGAAGTACACGCTTGCCAATAGTCGCGTTGGATTTCTGCAAACTGTCCACGTTCCATATCCCTAACTGCGCATCCATACGCAATTCCATCATGTTTATAATTTACAACTCCACAGTCTCCATAGGTCTTTAACATTACGTTATAATAATACGCTAATATTTTTTTAGTATATGGTTTAAAAACAGGGTTTTCAATCCAAAAGTCAAAATATAATACTCGAGGTTTAAACTTATCTATTATTTCAATAGTTCGAACCAGCCAATCTTCTAAGTATTGCTTCGTTAATATCGAATCAACTCCAATTTCTTGCTTAGGCTTAGTTGGCCAGTATAAATCACCATATTCACTATTATGAACATCACTTTCACATTCAAGTCCTGGACTTAAAAAGAACCAATGTTCAGCACGATGGGTTGATACTCCAAATTCAATATCCTGACTTTCTGCCGCCTCTTTAAGTTCTTTAATTATATCGATTTTAGGTCCCATGTGTTTGCTGTTCCACGATGAAATACTACTTTCATACATTTGAAATCCATCATGATGCTCAGCAACTGGGACGTAATATCTCGCTCCTGACTTCTTAATTAAATCTATCCAAGCATGAGCATCAAAATGTTCTGCCTTAAAAATATCTACTAAGTATTTGTAGCCATATTCAGTTATTGGACCATAAGTTTTTTTATGGTGTTCATTTATAAAGTCACCATCTGTATACATTCCATGCACATACCAATCATGACCAAATTCAGGCACGGTGTATGGACCAAAATGACTGAATATTCCAAACTTTGCATGTTGGTACCACTGCGGTATTTGATAATTTGCTAGACTCTCCCAATTATCTACAAATGGACCCGCGTTGATAACTTGATTAATTCTAGCTATTTGTTGCTTGTACATAATCGCTCCTACAAATTCTTTTTAAGTTCGTATACTGCACCGATTAGACCAGCATTATTGGTATTTTTACATCGATCTATTTCATACTCTACATGTTCATTAATATCACTTTCAGCAACTTCCTGACGTAAGCGCTCTAAAAATTTATCGTCTTTAGATATTGCACCACCCATTAATATTTTCTCAGGATTTAATACATATATTAGGTTATAAATCATGCGCGCAATATTTGCATAAAAAGCATCAGCGATTTCTATATCAGTTAGTGCTTGCCTACCATCAACCGCTTCTAATTCTAAACCGTGTTTTTTTGCATACGCGATACGTGAGGGGTAGATTGCCCCAACTTCTGAGACAGTTCTTTCTGAGCCTATATCTTGACGCATAATCCCAAATTCTCCTGCCGCAAAACTATTACCTTTGACAAGTTCACCACCAACTACAACACCACCACCAACGCCGGTTCCAATCGTAATACATACAAAGTTTTTGACACCTACTGCATTTCCACATGCCATCTCTGATATTGCAGCACATTTTGCATCATTTTCCACATGGATAGGGCAAGATATACCGGCATCGCTTAAAAGTTCAATTAGATTTTTTTCATATAAATTCATAAGGGCACCGGCAGTTTTCATATACCCTGTGTTAGAATCAATAAATCCCGGCATGCTAATACCAACACCTAAAGCATCTGGAAATTTATTAATAATGCTCGCAAGTGCCTCGATGAACGCTTGCTTTTCTAATGGTGTAGGCACTGATTCGGCATCTGTCAATTGATTAAACTCATCAACTAACGCATACTTAATGCTTGTACCACCAACATCTATCCCTAAGTATTTTTTATTCATGTAAGCTCTCCCCATTCGTTTTCATAACTTCTTGATACCAATAGAAACTATCTTTTTTATATCTTTTTAGTTCCTTTTCACTTTCTTCATCACGGTCGACATAAACAAAACCATAACGTTTTGAATATCCATTTAACCAACTAAATAAATCTTGGAATGACCAAGTACAGAAACCGAGTACATTACATCCTTCATCGATTGCTTTTTCAACTTCTAAGAAGTGCTCTTTTAAGAAGTTAATGCGATAGTCGTCATGAACTTTCCCCTCTTCTGTTAAAGTATCATAAGCTCCTAGACCATTCTCGGTAATTAATAATGGCAGGTTATAGCGCGATGTCATACGACGCAGTGCAACGCGAAGACCAACAGGGTCAATTGTCCAACCCCAATCAGTTGTGCCTAAATGCGGGTTGTTTGCAGAGTTATAAAATTGATCAAAGTTAAGAACGTCTTCTGCTTTTTGCACAGTGTTTCCTTTTTGTTCTAATTTTTCTTTTGGCTTGTCTTTAGCAACGGTTTGCGTTGAATAATAATTAACACCTAGCATATTACATTTTCCTGCAAGTAGTAACTCTTTATCTTCGGCTGTTAAGTCAATCGTAACTCCCATCTTCTCAATAAGACGTAACACGATTGGTGAGTAATATCCATAACAATAGATATCTGTCCAATAAAAATTACCTAATTCTTGTCCATCTTCCATTGCCATAATATCTTTTGGATCTGATGTGCTACTATAAAATGGGCCTAACCCTAAACTTGGACCAATTTGCCCATCATACCCAAGTTCGTGATATAGTTTTATCGCACTTGCATTGGCAAGAAATGAGTGATGATTTGCAGTATAGTATGCTTGCATTGACTTCTTCTTTGGTGGATGTAAGTCAAATAGGTATCCCAGTGATGTATAGACGTTTTGCTCATTTAAAGTCACCCAGTACTTTACCTTATCTCCATATTCAGTAAATAAAATACGGGCGTACTCGGTAAAGTCTGCAACAATTTCACGACTTTCCCAACCATCATACTTGTCTTGTAATGCTTGCGGTAAATCCCAATGATATAACGTTAGAACCGGCTCTACACCAGCAGCAATTAGTTCATCAATAACGTTGTGATAAAACTCAATACCTTCCGGATTTACTGCACCACTTCCATTTGGTAAGATACGTGGCCATGAAACTGAAAAACGGTACGACTTTAAACCTTGTTCTTTCATTAAAGCAATATCTTCTTTGTATTTGTGATAAAAATCAATTGCGACATCACCATTTGTATCTTTAAATGTATTTCCAGGAATATGAGCATACACATCCCAAATACTGTCTCCTTTTCCATGAGTTCTTGCCGCACCCTCAATTTGGTATGCAGCTGAGGCACTTCCCCATAAGAAATCTTTTTTAAACATTATTTTCCTCTTTTCACGATTAGATAATCGTATGGTTTTATTATTGGATTTTCTATATATTGATTAGAAAAAATACAAGTTCCTTGCGCATTTGCGCTTAGTTCTTCTTTGGTAAAGTTAAAGTAAAAATCAAAAGCTACAGCTTTATTTTCACGCGTTGCTTTAAGAATTTTTGACTCTGTAGTAACTAACTTTAAATCACTTGTAACTAGATTAGCTACTACTTCTCCACACACAATTGCTCCAAAGTGGACAACATTATTGTTTCGGGTAATCATCGGTGTATTATCATATAAATCGAAATCATATTTACACAAACTAACTGTTCCTTGATGCAGTTCTTTGTATTCGTGGAAAATCTTGGTTTTAGTTGTTTCACCATTTAGTTCCACAACTGAGTAATCTTCATCATAAATCGCTTCATATTCTACTAAATCGTGACCGAGCAATTTAGCAAATCTTGGTTCAAGACCACCTCGTCGTAAATTATTTTCACTATCAGTAATCCCTGTAAAAGCCGTTATGTATAACTTGGTCCCAGCAGCAGCAAGTTTTTCTAACATTTCAATTTGTTTGTCACTTAGCATAAAGTGCATTGGAATAACTAGCGCTTTATATTTCGTTAGATCACAATTTAAGTTCACCACATCTACATTTACACCTTTTTTAATAAAACTTTGATGAACTTCTTCAAAATATTCACAGTATTGCATGCCACCAATTTTTCGTGGTCCAACATTATAATTGATGATGTCTCTAATCTCGTAATCAAAGATGATAGCAATATCATTTTTCACTTCTGTATCAAGTATCTCAGTCATGACCGCTAATTTATCACCAAGTTCTTTTAGTTCACGTGTAAATCTATTTTTGGCAACGAAGTCATCAATAACTGCTGAATGGAACATTTCTGCGTGATTGCGAGAACGTTTCATTTGAAAATAACCAACACTTTGCGATCCAAAAGCAATTGAAAGGAGTGATGTTATTTCATTCATTTTTTCACGCTTATTTTTCGATGCATAGCGCCAGTTTGCTGTATTGGGCGTCGATTCCATTAAAAAGAAGTTTTGCTGTTTCATTCCACGCATCAAATCAAAATTTAATATTCCATACATGGCCGTTTCCCAATCATCATTGCGATGCCACTCATGATAACTATCCCAAGAAACAATATCCATATGTTTAGCAAGAGTATGGTAATTAAAGTTATGGCCTAATCCGTAACATAAGTTTGTCGTGTGTTTTGCGCTTGGAACGTATTTATGGATTGCTTGAACTTCGTGATTATACATCTGAACGGCACTATACGTATTGAATCTAGTCCACGCTAGGCGCATACACGGGTTAGAACCATCACCAAAATCAAATGGTGGATTAATCTCCGAGAAGTCATTATATGTATGACTCCAAAAGTTCATATTCCAATCAAAATTTAGTTTCTCAATAGTTTGATATTTTTCTTTTAGCCAATTTTGAAATTCATTTTGACAATGCTTACAAAAACATTGACCTTGCATCTCATTAGAAATATGCCACAAAGTAATCTTACTATCTTTGTATCTTTGGGCAATTACCTCATTGATTTTTGATATTTCACGTCTTGTATCTGGCGAATTATAACAATGGTTATGTCGATCACCAAGCGTTCGACGAATCCCATTGCTATCTACGCGGTTGATACTCGGATATTTTTTCTTAAGCCAGTTTGGAAATCCACCTGTTGGCGTAGACATGATAATATCAAATCCTTCTTCACTATACCGTTTAACTGCATAATCCATGTACTCAAAATTATAATTATCCTCACTCGGATTAATTATTGCCCAGTTAAATACACCTACAGTTACAAAGTTAATTCCACTTTCTTTAAGTTTGATGATATCAGCTTCAATTGGCTCCTTATAATCACCGTTTTCAAACCATTGTTCTGGGTTATAATCACCACCATGTAAAAATCTATCAAATTTCATCTTCTACCTTCTTTCACATTTTATAAAATCAAAAGTAGCCAAGGCTACTTTTCATTTTAATGCTATTTAATTATAATTAGTTCGAAATCTAAGCCAGCATTTTCAATAACTTGGTTATTTTCAATTACAATAACTTTCACTTGATTATTGCTAATTACAGATAATTCTCTACGTTCTATAACATCGAAAGCCAGTACTTTAAATCCAGCATCAACGTCGAATTTAGTTGTGTCGGTATTATCACTTAAGGCAATTGCTTCACCACTTTTTAATAATAGCGGTAATGATAAGTAATCAAATGTTTCTTTATACCAAGAGCCACCTGCTTTTACTTCTTCAGTCAGAATGTTATACCATCTAGTGTTTGTTGGTAAATAATATTCAGCAATACTTTGATCATTGAAAATTGGAGCCACTAGCAATTTTGAACCAAACATGTATTGACGGTCTAAATCTTGGGCATTTCGATCATAATTGTAATCCATAAGCATTGGTCTAATCATTGGTAATCCAAGTTCGATTACCTCATTTTCCATTTCCTTGATATACGGCATTAAACTATTTTTAAGTTTTGCAAACTTTCGACTTACTTCTACAGCTTCCTCACCGTAGAACCAAGGAACCTTATATTCTGAGTTTCCGTGGTAACGTGAATGAGAAGATAGTAAACCAAACTGTGTCCAACGTTTATAAATGTCCGGTGTACACCCAGCTTCAAATCCACCAATATCATGGCTCCAATATGCATAACCACTTAAACTAAGTGATAAGCCACCACGAAGACTTTCAGCCATTGATTCATAGTTTGATAAGCAATCTCCACCCCAGTGTACTGGTAATTTACCTTGTCCAAATGTTCCACTACGAGCAAATAAACATGCTTGACCTTCACCTTGAGTTTCTTGAAGAACTTCAAATACTGCTTCATTATATAAGTATGTATAGTAGTTGTGCATTTCTTCAGGATTTGACTTGTCAAAATATTCAACTACATCAGTTTCATAGTATCTTGATGGAACTGGTATTCTCTCACCAAAGTCTGTCTTAAATGAGTCTACTCCCATTTTTACAAGCATACGTAGTTTATTTTTATACCACTCTTTAGCTTCAGGGTTAGTAAAGTCAATTAGACCCATACCTGCTTGCCAGCGATCCCATTGCCAAGGCAGATTATCTTTTCCGCCAACAAAATAACCATTTTGGTAACACTCATCAAATACTGCTGCTTTTTGTCCGATATATGGATTAATCCACACACAAACTTTTTTGCCACGGTCGTGAATTTTCTTCATTAATCCTTCCGGATCAGGAAATAAGTCTTTATTCCATTCGAAATTCATCCATTCATATTCCTTCATCCAAAAACAGTCAAAATGGAATACTTCAAATGGTATATTCCTTGAGTCCATTCCATCAATAAACTCTAATACTGTTTCTTCATTATACTCTGTTGTAAATGACGTCGATAACCATAAACCATAGCTCCATTCGGGAACGCGTGGCATATCTCCACCCAGTTTTGAAAATTTCATTGCCACTTCAGAAACGTTTGTTCCTGTAATAATATCAAAACGTAAAACCTCACCAGCAACAGCAAATTGTGTTTTACCAACTGCCTCACTTCCTACTTCAAAGTCTACTTTGTCAGAATGATCAACAAAAACACCATAGTTATTAGTTGTCAAGTAAAATGGTATACTTTTATAAGTTTGTTCTGAAGCGGTACCACCATCTTCATGCCACACTTCAACTACTTGACCATTTTTCACATAGTTAGTGAATTTTTCACCAAATCCATATACTTTCTCACCAACACCAAGTTTAGTAGCTGATGAAACATATGTATTTCCACTTTCGTGAACCATGTACCCAAAACTACGTTCCGGAATAGAAATCTTTGTTCCATCAAGATTAATAACATCAATTTTAAAACCTTGCTTTGTAATCTCAACTGAAACATTACCATTTGATAATATAATTAGTTCTTCTGTTTCATTAACTGAAACATTATCGTTTCTTCGGTTTACGTTAAACTTTGATTTCTTAAATTGCTTTTTATGATAGAAATTGAAATGTACATTGTTATCAAAAATTGATATTTCTCCGGTTAACATTCCACCATCTAATGTATTTCCACGGTGGTGAACCTCAACAAATGGGCAATAAATATATAACTTGTTATCAACTAATTTGTATTCGTAAACTGTAGATGGGTAATTTAATGTAAACCCTTCTTGTGGCATCCACATTCCTTTTTTAAATTTCATATTTTATCCTTTCACTGAACCTGCATTTAATCCACCAACAATTCGCTTACTGAAAATCACGAAGATGATGATTACTGGTATCACACTAACAAGTGCTGAAGCGTAAATTGCACCTTGAGCATTGGCAATTGAAACACTAGAAATACTCGACATTCCGGCAATATAACGTAGCATTACAGGTAATGTATATTTATTCGAATCATTTAAGATTAGTAACGGAACTAAATAGTTATTCCAGTTTCCAATAAAAGTAAAGATTGCCATTGTTGACATCGCTGGCGTTAGAATTGGAAGGATACATTTATGATAGATCATCATTTCATTTGCTCCATCAATTCGCGCGCTCTCAATCGTATCAATTGCAACAATTTGATCACAATATTGTTTTAGGAAATAGACATTTCCGGCACTGGCAATCCCTGGTAAGATTAGTGGAATATAAGAGTTTAATAGACCCATTGATTTTACCATGTCATAGAAACCAATAAATGTTAACTGACCTGGAATCATCATTGTTAATAATACAAATAAGAATAATTTTTTATTATGCTTAAATTTATAAACTGAAAATCCATAAGCAACCATAGTTGAGAAATAGATATTTAAGACTGTTGCAAATGTTGCTACAAATAATGAGTTTAAGACCCCACGATATAGAGGTGCAAGGGATGTTGCTGTTGCTAAGTTTTCACTTAAATGCCCAGTAGGTAAAAGTGATAGAGATGTTGCAATTTCCAAGTCAGTTTTCCCAGAATTGGCAACCATTATTAAGAATGGTAATAAACTAAATATTCCAAGAATTATTAATGGAATATATAGACCTAATTTTTGTTTTCTACTTATACCGATCATTTTTCTCTCCTTTGCAATAATGTTAACATGATAATTGATAATACTACAATTACAATAAAGAATACAATTGATACTCCTGATGCGTATCCGACATTACCAACTTCAAAACCATGTTTATAAATATACATTGAAATCGTTTGAGCAACTCCGTTAGGACCACCTGAACTATCCGTTAACATGAATTGTATATCGAAAGCTTGTAAACCATATATTAAGCTTGTCATCCACATATAAGTAAGCACTGGCCAAATTAATGGAATTGTAATTTTACGGAAAATTTGTGGAAAGCTAGCTCCATCAATCTTTGCTGACTCATATAGTTCATCCGAAATACTTGTCATTCCTGCACCGGCAGTAATTGATGTTCCTCCGTATCCCATCCACCACGAAATAAAGATTACTAAACAGAAGATGATAACTGGATTTCCTAACAGATAGATTGGCTCATCCACAAAACCACTCTCAACAATTAGAGTATTTACAAACCCTGCTGGGTACCCCATAAATAGTGAGAAGATAGTTGCTACAACTGCACTTGAAACTACTGATGGTAAATAGAAGATACTTTTGAAAAAGTGAGTTCCTCTGATTTTAAAGAATGTAAATACTGCTGCTACTAATATTGCAGTAAACTGAACAAAAACAGTTCCTACTGCCCAATATTTAATGGCATTGAAAATACCATGGTATACTAATGGATCTTGCAATGCACGAATAACGTATTGCAACCCCACAAAGTTATTTGTTGGCATATTCATATCATATTGAAAGAATGCCAACCTAAAAGTATTAATTGCTGGATATAATCCAAATATAAAATATGCTATAAAAAATGGTGCGATGAATAAATATCCCCATTTGTCAAATTTCATTTTACCTCCCGATAGTTAACGTTTACACAAACTATTATAACATACATTGTTTAATCACACAACAAAGTATTTTTATTTTTTAAAAAAGCCCATAAAATAGAGCTTTCTTTACATTGGATAAATTTCAAATTCTTATTTTCAGATTATTTTCAGTGCCAAAAGTTACTTTTGTTTTACAAAATAATTATTAATTGCATATGCAAAATGTGCATCAAAATTATCAGATGCTTGCTTGCTAACTTTTGCAAGCGGGTATAATAAATCAAACGCATGGTAACAATTGGGATACACATCAAGGTTTGCTTCTACTCCAGCAGCCTTCAAGTTTTCTATATATTGAATAGTTTCATCATAAAATGGTTCAATATCCCCAACAAACGTGTATGCCGGTGGTAAGTTAGTATAGTCAGTTTGACGTGCTGGAGCTGCATAGATAGGCACTTGATCAAATGGGACATTACGTAAATACTTAAGCCACGCCGCTCGATTACGCTTTGTATTCCAAACAGGAGCATGATTGTCAATTGAAGAGGCAGTGAAGCGATCATCAATCATCGGATACAGTGGCATTTGATAGGCAATGTTAATTTCCCCAACATCACGAGCCAGCATACATAAAGCGACAGTTAATCCACCTCCGGCACTCTCCCCTCCAACCATAATTTGATCTGAGCGTACTCCAAGCTCACTTGCATGCTCTTTAATATACTTAAGTGTTGCATAACAGTCAATTAAAGCTGCAGGGTATGGTGCTTCTCCGGAAAGCCGATAGTTTGGGCAAATAACAACGGCTCCAAATTTTCGAACTAAATTCATTGCTCGTGATACATAAACCATTCGATTATCACCAAATGCGTATCCTCCACCGTGAAGCCAAAGTACTACTGGGCGTAGACTCTCTCCTTCCATACTATCTGGTTTTAATATTTTTATCGGTAATTTATGTTCCTCAACGATCAATATTTTGTTTTCTACTGTATATCCCAAACCAATTTTCATTCTTACTCCATGTAATTTATTATTTTAAATATATAATTATCATATCACGAATTTATTATGGGTAATTTTAAATATCGTGTTTGGTAGAGGGCAATAAAAAACCATAGTTTCACCTATGATTTTAATATCTATTTTATAACTCAATATCTTTTAGAACTGGATATATTTGTAACCACTTTTCATACTTATCTTGATACAAGCTAGAATTAACACTTGGATATACGGTGTCAACAATTTGTACTGCATTTGTTGCCAAGTTACTTACATCAGTATTTGTATGTGAAGCGCAAGCTAGAATTGCCGCACCAAACGCTGGACCTTCACTTGCATTAATTAGGTTGATTGGCTTATTTAATACGTCAGCAATAATTTGAACCCAAAGTTTATTGTTAGCTCCTCCACCAGTAATTTTAAATTGTGGATCTCCACTAAGCATCATTCCATCATAAATTTGACGTATACTAAATGATACGCCTTCGACAATCGCTCGAGTTAAGTGCGCATCACTATGATGTAGTGATAACCCTAAAAAGCTTCCTCGTATATCCGAATCATTAATCGGTGAACGCTCTCCAATTAAATATGGTAAGAAATATAATTTTTCATTGGGATCAAGTTGATTCATCTCAGCTTCCATCGTGTCAAACTCTTTACTATGTAAAACATTAGATGTCCACCAATTCATACTTCCTCCAGAATTTAGCGCAACTCCCATTTTATGAAACTTCCCAGTTGCATCACAAAATGAATGTAGCGTACCACGCTCATCTTCTTTGTAATCATCTGTTGCAGCAAAAACAACTCCACTTGTTCCAAGCGAGATGTTTACATCACCACTTTGAACCGTTCCGGTTCCTACACTACCAACTGCTTGGTCTCCTCCACCAATAACAATGTCAATATCATAATCAATTCCTAAATATTGTTTTATCTCGGTAACTAGCATTCCTACTTTATCAAAACTGTTATATAATTTGGGAACATTGCTTTCATCTAAAACTAATACTTCTAACATCGGTGTTGACCATCTCTTATTCTTCACATCTAAATATAATGTTCCTGATGCATCTGAGTAATCAGTAGCAAAAACGCCAGATAATTTATATGCAAGATAGTCTTTAGGTAACATTACTTTACTAACTTTACTAAATAGTTCAGGTTCATTGTTTTTCATCCAAAGTACTTTTGGTGCAGTGTAACCTGTTAGTGCAATATTTCCAGTATTTTCAATCATAAACTTTGTGCCTAATTGATTATTTAAGTAATCACATTCTGCAACAGTTCGCTGATCATTCCATAATATTGCCGGTCTTATAACATTATCCTGTTCATCTAACGTAACCATTCCATGCATTTGACCTGAGAAACTAATCGCTGCAACTTGGTCAGTACTTTTATTAATTAATTCCTTTAGCACTATAAGTGACTTGTTGTACCAGTCTTCAGGGTTTTGGTCAGACCACCCACGATTATCAACGTTATTTGGGTAATCCTGACTGTATGTACAAATAACTTCAAGTGTAGAGGACATAAGTAGCCCTTTTACACTTGAAGTCCCTAAGTCTATTCCAATATAATTCATTATGCGTTATAAATGTATTGGTTTAATACTGATTCTAAGTACTCTTGACGCCCTGACGTAAGAGGAGAAATTTGACCATCAATATTTTGAATATAGTCATTAAGTTCTGTAAGTGTTACATTTTTACTTGTAATTTTCTTACCTAAATCCGTTTCTTCATATCCAACATATCGGTTAGCTTTAAAGTCTTCTAACACTCCATCTTCAAGTAAGTTAGCTGCAACGCGTAATCCACGAGCAAAAGTATCCATCCCCGCAATGTAAGATAAGAATAAATCATCATCTTCAAATGATGCACGTCTAACTTTAGCATCAAAGTTAATCCCTACAGGGATTCCACCATTTTTAAGCACTTCATACATCGTTAATACTGCATCGTAGATATTTGTTGGGAATTGATCTGTATCCCATCCTAGCATTAAATCTCCGTAGTTAGCATCTAAACTCCCTAACATCCCATTTTCACGAGCAACAACCATTTCATGGTGCATTGTATGACCTGCAAGTGTAGCGTGGTTTACTTCTAGGTTTAATTTATAATCATTTTCTAATCCGTGTCCACGTAAGAATCCTATTACTGTATGTGCATCGTAGTCATATTGGTGTTTCGTTGGTTCCATTGGTTTTGGTTCAATTAATAATTCTCCTTCAAACCCAATTTCTTTTTTATAATCACGAGCAATAGTTAACATCGTTCCTAGGTTGTCTAATTCACGCTTCATATCTGTATTAAGTAACGTTTCATATCCTTCACGTCCACCCCAGAATACATAACCAAGTCCACCAAGACGGTTAGTTATATCCATTGCAAATTTAATTTTTGCAGCAGTGTATGCAAATACTTCAGGATTACATGAAGTTGCTGCTCCGTGTGCAAATCTTTCATTTGAAAAGGCATTTGTTGTTCCCCAAAGCAATTTAATTCCCGTACGCTTCATTTCACTTTCAATTAAATCAACAATATCTGTTAATGCTGCTTGATATTCAGATAGTGTTCCAAATTCAGGTAACACATCTACATCATGGAAACAAAAGTATTCTAAGCCCATTTTTTCCATAAATTCGAATGCCGCCTTAACTCTAACTTTTGATCTTTCGATTAAATTTTCTGTTTCATCCCATTCACGGAACATTGTAGGTCCACCAAAAGCATCACTTCCCATTGCATCAAATGTATGCCAGTAACTCATTGCGAATTTTAAATGTTCCGCCATTGTTTTCCCAGCTATTACTTCCTCTTTATTATACTCTTTAAACGCAAAAGGATTCATGCTCTTACGTCCTTCATATTTGATTTCTTCTACTTTAAAATAGCTCATCTTCATCTCCTTAGTTAAAATGTTTACAAAGATATTATACAACACTTTGTTTATTTATGCAACAAAATAAGAAAAATTTAACAAAGTCACATTATATTCACAAATATTTGTTATAATAGAAGTATGAATTTACTACAAGAAAATTATAATTATAGACAGATATTACAGTTGGTTATTCAAACTGGAGGAATCTCGAGAGCACAAATTGCGAGAGAGACAAGTTTAAATAGATCAACAATTTCATATGTTATTAATTACTTTTTAGAAAACAAGATTGTATTTGAAACTAGCGAGAAGGTGTTAACGGGAGGAAGAGCTAGTACGTTAATAAAATTTAATTATGACATCGAAAAAATAATGATTGTGGACTTACAAAAAAATAAAGTCAAGGTTTTAATAACAACCTATGCCGGAAAATATTTAGATCGATTTGATTTTCCAATTACCCATGGTGATACTGGAAATATCGAATATATTCAAAATTGCATTAGAATAGTTTTAGAAAAACATAATGGAATTAAAAGTT
Source organism: Mollicutes bacterium LVI A0039 (assembly GCA_033103385.1). Classification (GTDB taxonomy): domain Bacteria; phylum Bacillota_I; class Bacilli_A; order UBA3375; family UBA3375; genus LVI-A0039. The sequence continues at coordinate 1,354,362 of CP136953.1, read as the reverse complement.
GTGGTGTTGCAATTCACGGTATTGTATCAAATACTAAAAACATTATTACCTCACCATTTTATACATATGAGTATGAAGATATTATTAGAATTTTCGAAAAATTTAATCTTAATATTCATATCGAAAATGAAGCTAATATTTATACAAATGGAATCTTGGTTCAGGATAATCTTAATATTACTAACTTAATGAATCTTCATATCAAAGATGGTGTTGGTAGTGGACAAATATTAAATGGATCATTATATCGCGGTGATAACGGATATGCCGGAGAAATTGGACACTCAATTGTTATTCCTGGTGGAGAACAGTGTCGCTGTGGGAACAAAGGATGTTTGGAGTTATACACTTCCGAAAGATATTTTATCAAGCAAATTGAAAATATTACTGGATCGCCATATAATATTCATGATGTTGCAATGCTAGTACAAAACAATGCTGATGTTGCTGTTGTATATCACCAAATCGTTGATTTACTCTCACTGAAAATTAATGATATAATTTTACTTATTGATGTTATTGATCTATACATAACAAGTGATTTGTTTAATGAAATTTCTAGTTTTAAGGACGATATATTATCTCGATTAAATTCAAGAAACTACGTTAAACCAAACATCACCGTTATAAGTGCAGATATCGAATTATTTACAGCTGGATTTGCAAGAATTATTTTGCAAAATCAGTTTAGTTTGAATTAATTTTTTTTAAACTAATCGCAGTAAACATTTACTGTTCAAGTAGTTTGATGTTAATAAACTAAAAAGCAAACAACTTCACTCATTCAAACGTAATTGATGAGCTAGTTGATTGCTTTTTTCATTATCTTATAAACGTGTTTGGTTTTTAATCCATGTGATTGACATATCTATCCAGTTTTGGGCTTCTGGGACAAACTCCCACGGGTTATTGGAAGTAACATCATTGGCAAGTGCTAGCCCATGGTCACCCGTTCCATAAATATGTAATTCGTATCCAACTTTATTTTCTTGCAAAGCACATGAAAACTTTAGGGCATTTTGGGGAAGGATTAAGCCATCATTACCACCATGCCAAATAAATGCTGGTGAACTATCCGAGTCAACTTGATTTTGTAAACTATACTTTTCCAGTTGCGTACTTGTTGCCTTACCACCAAACATATATGCATTCATCGCCACTTCAAAGTTGACTACCGTCTTATCTTCAGTTCTAATGAAAACTTCTCCTGGATCGATGTTTGGGTGAAGCATATCAAATTCTATATCTGTATAGTCCGGATGTCCGCTGATTCCAATATCTAAACTTGTGGCAGTTGATTTTAAATCTAGTACCGGATATCCTAAAATAACTCCTTTCGGTTTAATTGAAAATTTACCATCTTGAAATTCAGGTAAAACTTCTGGATCGTTGTGGAATACTCCTAGCGATGCTGCTAAATGACCTCCGGCCGAGAATCCAGCAACAAAAATATTATTTGTATCGATAAACCATTCATTACTACTCTCGTGCAAGTGGACTATTGTCTTCGCTAAATCCTGAATAGGACTTGGCATTACTGCATGTTTATCCACACCATATCTAAGTACTACTGCATGAAATCCAGCAGAGTTATACTTTAATGCTACTGGTTCCGCTTCACGATCTGATAAATTTTTATAACCACCACCAGGGCAGATAACTATAACGGGTCTTTTAATATCTTTATGTAGTTCTTGCGAATTTTCTAGTAAATACGTATCAAAGTATACCTCTCTTTCCTTTTCAATCCAAATTCTTTCACATTTCATATTAGCTCCTTAAATTTTATATTTTTTTAAAACTATTATTGTACTACTAAAGTCACTTTCACCTGTGTGCTCAAAATCAAATACACTGGTTCCACATGTGGCGTTGATTACCAAGTAACCAATATTCATCAGTTCGCTTCCATAATAAGTATTACCGTCGCTACAATGATATTGGGCCTTGGCATCCAATCCCTTTAGTTTTACACGTCGTACTGGCGCATTTGTTTGATATAAATTTGTATATATCCCAACAACAGAAGTTTCATTATAAACGCTCATCATCGAAACCAGATTTGAATCCGCTTCAAATGGTGACTCTAAACGATAGAACTTACCTTTTAAAAAAACATCTTGATATTCATCATAGAATTTCATTTGCTTGGCGATTTGGATTTTTTCTTTATCGCTCAGTTCAAGAAAGTTTATCTCATACCCAAAATTTCCAAAAAAAGCGACTGCCGCTTTGTAATCTAAGCTGGTAACCCTTCCCGTCTGATGATTCTTTACAGCACTAACATGGTTAACCATCGATGCAAGTGGATAAAGAATTGATGTCCCAAACTGTGTTTTTAAACGCTCGACAGGATCAGTATCATCACTTGTCCATATTTGAGATGAGTATGCTAAAATACCTAGATCAAATCGCCCTCCACCTCCGGCGCATCCTTCAATAATAACATTAGGATATCGTTCGTATAACATTTCATACAAGCGATAAACACCCATTATATAGCGATGGTAAAACTCTCCTTGACAATCAGGAGTTAATGACACAGAGTATGCTTCTGTAATATTTCGATTCATATCCCATTTAATATAATCAAAGTCAATATCATCCAAGACTTTAGTTAATTGATTAAAGATGGATTTGACAATATCCATATTCGAAAAGTCTAATACAAATTGTTTGCGACCGACACTCATTCGACGATTCGGCGTTTGTATTGCCAATTCAGGATGAATTTTATATAAATCACTCTCTTTAGAAATCATTTCTGGTTCAATCCAAATTCCAAAATCAAGTCCAATATCTTTGATTTCCCTCGATAGTGTTGCCATAGACATTTGGAGTTTTTGCTCATTAACTTGCCAGTCTCCAAGAGAACTCGTATCATCATTACGTTTTCCAAACCAACCATCATCTAAAACAAACATCTCACATCCACATTTCTTAGCTTCTTTTGCAATCTCAATGATTTGTGGACCATTAAAATTAAAATAAGTGGCTTCCCAATTATTTGTTAAAAATTTTGTACGTTTAAAGCTTGGTTTAAGTTTCATAATATTATTACGTACAAAGCTATGAAACTCGTGTGTTAAATTACTAATCCCACATGAACTATAATTTAATATCGCTTCTGGTGTCCAAAATTCATCATCTAACTTCCATTCAAAATTAAGTGGATGAATTCCCATGCTAAGTCGAGTTCGCTTATGTGAGGCAACATCCACAGTTCCAATGAAACTACCTGAATATACTAAGGTCATTGCATATACTTGTCCTTGGTATTCATCAGCATTTCCTTTGGTTAAAACCATAAGGGGATTTTGAATATGGCCTGATGCCCCTAACGTTGATTCAATTATTGTACGTCCCTGTTCAATTTGACGCTTAGTAATATTACGTTCTCTTGCCCAAGCGCCATCTAGCTGCACAAGATTAAAATCATTTTCATCAAAGTCTAGTTGAGCACTTAGCGCATGCTCCAAATAAAGTGGTGATAAAGACTTATTTACAAATCTTGTTGACCTTGCAATCACACTGCTATCTGCAAATATTGTGTAGTACAGGTACATACTGACTTTAGTAAGTTGATCAACAAGTTTGATTTCCAAGGTTAATGATTTACCACTACTACTTGGTAGATTGGGAATCTTTGGTTTATCCTCCAATACCTTAAACGACTGAAACTCAAACTCTGATAACTTAGAACCATTAGCTTGGCGGATTGTATAGCTTCCAACAGAAAAATCAGTCCCACCAAAACTCGAGTATTCTTGACGCATTCCACTCATTGAGTATCCGCTTACCTCACGGTATACACTTACTGATGGATAATGTTTCTGATAGTACATGTGCGCAAAGCTGTCACCATATAAGCGCTCACCATAATATAAATGTCCGATTTCACCATGGAGAAGCACTTTCATTACATATGATATTTTTTCATTGTATAAATGAAAGGTTTGTTCTTCTTTATTATATTTTATATTCATCTTGCCCCTTTGTTTATATTGTATCAAACAACAAAGTCTATAAGTAAATATTTACTAAAGCGCACCATCTATCTTTTCATTAAAAAAGGCGATAACCTTTAAGTTATTCGCCAAAGTTTTATTTTAAATTATCAACTGCTGCTCGTTCGATTGCTAACCCTTGTTGATAACGACTCATAAACATCTCAAATCCATTTATTTCTTCTTCCGTTGCCATAATGGTTGTCTCGTAACTTCCATGGAAGACCTCTTCATTTAAATAGTCATCTAATGTTTTACTGCTATCTTGATATGATGCAAGAATCGCGATTCCCCAAGCTCCACCTTCTCCAGCATTATCCATAATCGATACTGGTGAGTTAGTAGCTTGTGACATAATTCGTTGCCCAACTTCTTCAGTTTTAAAGAATCCACCGTGTCCGTATATTTTTTCTAATTTAACTTGCTCTTCTTTAAGTAGAATATCCAACCCAATTTTAAGCGCACCAAGTGACGAGTAAAGTCCACAACGCATAAAGTTTGCCAAATTAAAATTACTGTCTGCGTTCATTACAAACAATGGGCGTCCTTCTTCAAAACCGGTGATATGTTCTCCCGATAAATACTCATAACTAAGTAGTCCACCAGCATCCTTATCGCTCTCTAACGCTTTCTTAAACAACTTCGTATACAATTCATTTTTAGAAACTTCTATCCCAAATAGTTCAGTTACTTGATCAAATAAATTTATCCAACTATTTAGATTGGAAGTACAGTTATTACAATGTACCATTCCTACTAAGTTTCCACTTGGTGTTGTTACTAAATCAATTTCCGGGTGCACTGCTTTTAGATCATCTTCTAAAACAATCATTGCAAAAACACTTGTCCCCGCTGATACATTCCCGGTTTTCTTTGCTACACTATTAGTCGCTACCATTCCGGTACCGGCATCTCCCTCTGGCGGACAAAGATTACTTCCAGGCTGTAAATCACCGCTTGGATCTAAAAGCTTAGCCCCTTCTTCAGTAAGCACACCAGCATTTTCACCTGCAACTAATACTTTAGGTAACAAGTCCTGGTAGTCCCATGTAATCCCTTTTTTGTGCACAACGTCATTGAACTTTTGAATAAAATCTTGATTAAAGTCTTTGGTATTAAGATCAATTGGAAACATTCCTGATGCCTCACCTACACCTAGGACTTTTTCACCTGTTAGTCGATAGTGAATATAACCTGCAAGTGTTGTCTGGTGCGTTATTTGGTTTACATGTTCCTCTTGATTTAAGATTGCCTGATAAATATGTGCATTACTAAATCGTTGCGGCATAGGGTAATTATACAGTTCACTTAGGAAAGTACTTGCTTGCTCTTGATTTGTGTTTCTCCACGTTCTAAATGGTACTAGTAACTCATCGTTTTCATCTAAAACAATATACCCGTGCATCATTGCACTAATCCCAATATTCTTGATATTTGTTAGATTTACATCATACTCACTTTTTACTTGACGCTTTAAATTAGTATAACAAACCGAGATTCCATTCCATATTTCTATTAAGCTATATGTCCAATAACCATCTACTAGTTTATTTTCCCATTCAAAGTCACCTTGCGCAATCGACACATTTTTACTATCAATCAACACCGCTTTAATTCGTGTAGACCCAAGTTCGATACCAAGTGATACGTTACCACTTCTAATTTCTTTTGCAATTTGTGATTTCATACTCACTCCTATTATTTTTGTCCGTAATAACTATTTTCTCCATGCTTGCGATAAAAATGCTTATCACCAATCGTTTTTGATGCTTCGCTAATGTTATCGTTTATCGCCTCACTCAGGTACGCCATCTTCGCTACTTCTTCTAAAACCAATGAGTTTTTAGCAGAATCATAACCATTGTTTCCAAATGTAAATGGGGCATGTGATGGTACTAGAATTGCAGGATTATGTAGTGGATTAATATCTAAGCTTTTCAATGTATCACAAATCGCAATTCCAGTGTTAAGTTCATATTCACCATTAATTTCTTCATTAGTTAATTGCCTTGAAATTGGAACTGGACCATGAAAATGATCTGCATGAGTAGTGCCATAAAAAGGGATACTACGTCCTGATTGTGACCAAGCCGTTGCATATGTTGAATGCGTATGAGTGATACCGCTTATCTCTGGATAATTACGATATATTTCGAGATGGGTTTTCAAATCACTTGAAGGATTTAATTCCCCCTCGACTACATTCCCCTCTAAATCTACAATCACGATATCATTAACACTCATCTCTTCATAGCTAACTCCACTTGGTTTTATCCCAATAACACCCAGGTTATGGTCATACTCACTTACATTACCCCAAGTCAACTTAACTAACTGATGTTCTTGTAAAAATAAGTTTGCCTTTAGTACTCGCTTTTTCAAATCACTATACATAATCCTCCTCTACCTTTTAATTAAGTTCTTTTTCAATTTGCTTAATTGTTGTATCTTCATCAATTACAATTGTTTCAATTCCATAGAAACGAGTGAATGTTTTGACTTGTTCTGTTGTTACCTGTGTTGAAAAGGCTGTATGGTGCGCCCCTCCAGCAAGTAACCACGCGTGACTACTTACTTCTAAGTTAGGTTTGGGTTCCCAGAACGTTGCAGCTACTGGTAAGTTTGGCATTTTGTATGGCACTGGTTTTACTTCAACTTCATTTACTACCATACGTAATGCGCCATTCAATTCCACTAGTGAAATTGCTACACCTTCTCCTGTTTGACCTTCGAATGTAAGACGCGCTGGTGCATCTTTACCTCCAATTCCTAATGGATGTACTTCAATTACTGGTTTCGTGCTTCCAATTGTTGGACAAATCTCTAGCATATGTGCCTGAAGCGCTACACCGTGCTCATAATCATAAGTATAGTCTTCCATGAAAGATGTCCCTTCATTATTAGCCATTACTTTTAAAATATGTGTCATAGCACTAGTTCGCCAATCTCCTTCTCCAGCAAAACCATACCCTTTAGCCATCATACGTTGTGCAGCTAATCCTGGCAATTGATCTAATCCCGTTAACTGATCGAAATTAGTTGTAAACGCTTGATAGTTACCTTTTACTAAATAACGCTCTAATCCAATTTCAATTTTCGCTTGGTAACGGACATTATCATAAAATTCACTTCCTGGCTTACAATTGTCAGCAAAGTCATAAATCTCGTGATACTCGTTCATCAGTGCATCAACTTCCGCATCTGTTACTTGATCTACAGATTCAACTAAATCCGCAACTCCGACTGTATTAATCGTCCAACCTAGTTGTTTTTCAGCTAAAACTTTGTTACCATCTGTTACTGCAACACAGTTCATATTGTCACCGAAACGTACCATCCTAAAGTTTCTAGAAGCAGCGATTCCAAGGCTACTTGCACAGAATCTTTTAACACCTTCAACTACTTTGGGACTTTGATAATGTCCACATACAATATCGCGTTTTAACCCCGCAACATTCATCCCATGAGCCAGTTCTCGATCTCCATGAGCACTTTGGTGCAAGTTCATGTAGTCCATATCAATTTCATTTGATGGAATTGCTTTATTAAATTGTGTATGTAAGTGTAGTAACGGCTTATCTAATTTAGATAAAGCATTAACCCACATCTTTGCTGGACTAAAAGTATGAGCAAATACAATTACTCCTGCACATTCTTTAGAACTGTTTACTTCCGTAAAAACATCATTGATTTCTTCTTTCGATTTAACTAAAGCTTTAAACTCAATATCGTGTCCAGTATTTTCTTTTAAGTACTTAACAATCTCTTTTGAATTAACTTCTACTTGTCTTAGGGTATCATCACCATATAAGGTTTGACTTCCCGTAATAAACCAGATTTTTTTCATTTTTATTCTCCTTATCATCATACATAATAGGCATTATATTCATAACTACTAATTTTTCTATTATAAAAGAGAATAATTAAATTATTCTCTTAGCTTCTTAATTATGTTTACGTATAGATATTAAACCCCTAATTCTTCTGCAGTATAGTACCCTGAATCAATAAGTGTTTCTTTGTAGTTGTCTTGATCAACCGCTTTAGGTTCAATTGTGATTGTTGGTACTACAAAGTTACCATTATCATAATCAGTTGTATTGTTTACAACTGGTTCTTCACCATTTAGCACTTTCTCAACAACATCAACTGTTGCCTCTGCTAGTAATCGAGTATCTTTAAAGATTGTCATTGTTTGTTCGCCAGCAATAATTGATTTAACTGATGAAACATCTGCATCTTGTCCCGTAGTAGTTGGTAAATCACTTGATGAATAACCCGCTGATTTTAATGATGAAATAACACCTAATGTAATTGGATCGTATGGTGATAATACCACATCTACTTTTTTATCCGAATAATTTGAAGTAATGATATTATCCATTCTTGTTTGAGCTGTAGCCGCATCCCATCTAAGAGTTGCAACTGTTTCGAAATCTGTTTGTCCACTTGGTACCGTTAATGCTCCACTTTCAATGTATGGTTTTAAAGTATCCATTGCCCCATTGTAGAAGAATTGAGCATTATTATCATCTGGTGAACCAGCAAAAACTTCTAAGTTCAGACTATCCTTACTATTTTCTAAATCTAGTTTCTCAACTAAATAATTTGCTTGAAGTACACCGACACCATAGTTATCAAATGTAACATAGTAACTAACGGCATCTGTATTTGTTAATAAACGGTCATATGATATCACAGGAATATTTGCCGATGCTGCTTGACTTAAAGGAACTGTTAGTGCTCCACCATCAACTGGTGCTACGATTAGTAAATCCACACCTTTTGTAATCATATTTTCAATTTGACTAACTTGTGTTTGTGGATTATCCTCCGCATACTGTAATTCCACCGCATAACCCTTTTCTTCTAATAATTCTGTTACATACTCACCATCTTGAATCCAGCGTTGAGCTGATTGCGTAGGCATTAAGACACCGATTGTAACTTGATCAGAATCACCTGAACTACACCCTGATAATACAATAATAAATGCTATTAAGCTTACTAGTAACTTTTTCATTTTAGTCTCCTTTTTTATGATTTTTTAGTACGTGACTTTAAGTCGAACAATACAGCTATTAATAATACAACTCCTTTTACTGTTTGCTGAATATCTACACCTACACCCATAATTGACATACCATTATTCAGTGTTGCCATAATTAAACCACCGATTATCGCTCCGATTATTGTTCCCTTACCACCATTAGCTGAGGCTCCACCTATATAACAAGCAGCAATTGCATCTAACTCAAACATATTTCCTGCCTGTGGTGTTGCCGCATTTAATCGTGCAGCAACAATCATACCTGATAATGCTGCCATTAGTCCCATATTTGCATATACAGCGAATATGATTCTCTTGTTGTGAATACCAGACATTTCTGCTGCTTCATAGTTTCCACCAATTGCATAAATATGACGTCCGTATGTTATATTATTCATGAAGAATGAATATAATAATATAATTGCAATAAACACAATAAACACTACAGGTATACCATTATATTTTGCTAATGAAAACATTATAAAGTTTAATACAACTAATGTTATTGCTACTCTAGTCATTACAATTCCACTTGGTTCTTTAAATTCTAGTGGACTATTTTTTATCTTCTTTATTTCCGTAAATATTATTATTAATGTCATACACACCATTACTATAATTGTCAATAAGTTAAACGGCCCAACCGATAGATCTGATAAAACAAATCCTGTTGCTATCTTTTGAAATACATCCGGGAATGGAGCTAGTGTTTGACCATTTAAAATAAACATTGTCAACCCTCTAAATATCATCATTCCTGCTAATGTCACAATAAATGCTGGTACTTCTTTATATGCAATAAAGTATCCATGAAACATTCCGATTATTACACCAACTACTAGACATATTCCAACTACTAAGAACGTTGGTAATCCCATATTTATCATTAGTACACCAGCAATTGCACCTGTAAAACCAACTATGGAACCAACCGATAAATCAATATTACCAGTAATAATCACTAGCAACATCCCTATCGCTAAAATTAAGATGTATGCATTCTGTACTATCATATTCGAAATATTCATCGGCGTTACATTAACCCAGCCAGTTAATGCACCAAAAGCCAAAAATAATATGATTAATGCAAAAAGCATTGAATACTGCTTTAAACTACTATTTAATATCTTTTTCATAAATCCCCCTTCTTATCTTTAACAATTGCTTCCATTATTATTTCAGCATTGATATTTTCGCTTAATTCCTTTATAATGCGTCCCTCATTCATAACATAAACTCGATCGGAAATTCCGATTAGTTCAGGCATTTCTGAAGAGATTAGAATTATCGATTTTCCTTGTTTCGACAGTTCATTTATAATTTGATAAATTTCCTGTTTGGCTCCAACATCAATTCCTCGAGTTGGTTCATCTAAGATAAGTATTTCAGGGTTAGCAAGTAGCCATTTAGCTAAAACAATTTTTTGTTGGTTACCCCCACTTAAACTTGAAGCAAGTTGATTTATGCTTGTAATTCTCATATTCAATTGTTCTTTGTAATCAAGTGCTTGCTGCTGTTCTTGATTTTTATCTATGACATGTCTTGTACTTATCTCATCCAATGTTGCTAGACTCATATTCTTAGCAAGTGTGTCATCAAGTACTAATCCATATTTTTTTCTGTCTTCAGATACATAAGCAATTCCTTCTGACATAGCTTTCTTAACTGTACTGAAATCAATTTTCTTCCCATTTACCAAAATTTCACCAGATACGACTTTACCATACATGTTTCCAAATATAGTTAGTGCTAATTCTGTTCTACCAGCACCCATTAGTCCACCGATACCAACAACTTCACCTTTTTTCAAATGAAAGTTAACTTTCTCTAATCTTGGTCTTCCGGTTTCTGGGTTTAAAACCGTTAAATCCTTAACTTCTAATATATTATCGGTAGAAATCGAGTGAGTTTTTTGCGGATAAATATCATCCATACTTCTTCCCACCATACCTTTTATTATTCTACCTTGATCTAATTCAGCCGAAACATCAAGCGTTTCAATTTTTTTACCATCACGTATGATTGTAACTCTATCGCAAACTTCAATTATTTCATTTAATTTATGTGAAATTATCATTGCAGTTAAACCATTGTTACGTAATTTCTTTAGTAAGTCTAATAATTTCTGACTTTCGATTTCATTCAGTGCTGCTGTCGGTTCATCTAAGATTAATATTTTCGAGTTCTTACTTAACGCTTTTGCAATTTCGATAAGTTGTTGTTGCCCTATACCCAGGTCAACTACTAACGTCTCAGGCTTTTCTGTCAAACCGACAAGTTTCATTAATTGCAGTGCTGATTTTTTTTGCTCTGACCAATTTACTACATTTCCGCTTTGCATTTCATTTCCAAGGAAAATATTCTCCATGATTGATAGTTCTGGAATAAGTGTTAATTCTTGATGAATAATAACAATCCCACTTTTTTCACTATCTTTTATATCCTTGAATTGGCATAGTTTACCTTCAAAATGGAACTCTCCTTCATACGTACCACTTGGGTACACTCCACTTAAAGTCTTCATCAATGTACTTTTACCCGCACCGTTTTCACCACATATTGCATGAATTTCATTTTGGGAGACATCCATTGTTATTGAATCTATTGCCTTGAAATCACCAAATCGCTTAGTTACATTCTTGATTTCTAAAAATTTTTTCATGATCTCAATACTCCTTAAAAAACCATATTATTTTAACTGCTATGTAAACAACTCCGATATCAATAAAACAAATTGTATATGTTTACAAAATAATGATAGCACACTTGTACGTACAAGTCAAGCGTTTTCTAAACACAAACTATCACATAACACGAACTTGTACACTTTTTTTACATACAAGTTACGTTATTTAGTTGACATTATCAATATTAGTGGTTATAATTAAAGCATGAAAAAATATCAAAAAATTTATGATGACATAATAGATAAAATAAATACTGGAACGTTAAAAATAGGTGAGATAATATCTTCAGAAAATGTTTTATCAGTAGAATACAATACAAGTCGAGCTACTGTAAGACGCGCTTTAGAAGAGTTAGAAAAGAATGGACTAATTATAAAACAACAAGGAAAAGGGAGCATTGTTGTCAGCAATAACATTAAACGTAAAACCGTCTTATTAATCTTACCTAACATCTTCAAATATATATTTAAGGACCTAATATTTGGAATAGAAAATACTTTGCGTGACCATGGAATAAACTTATTAATAGCACGTTCATATAATGATCAAAAAATCGAACGCGATATTATTCGAACATATATTAGTACTGTAGATGCGATTATATTGGAGCCTACGCAAGCACAATATACCAAATATCTTCACTCAAAAACCTACGCTTCATTGGAGTCTAAACCAACCGTATGCATTAATTCTAAACTAGAGAATTTTAATATACCAAGCTTAATCGTAGACGATTTTGGAAGTATGAAACTGCTTACTGAACATATTGTAAAAAACCATCCCCAAAGGATATTAATCTTGTCTAAAACTGATGACTTACAAGGATATAATCGTTTGCTGGGAACAACTGAAGTTTTACAAAAACACCCTGAAATTAAGTATAAAGTTATTGAATTTACTACTTATGATGAGGATGAAAAAATCGGTGAATTCTCAAATGTATACAAGCATTACAAACCAGATTGTATAATCTTCTACAATGATGAATATGCGAATAGTTTTCTGAGCATCAATAACATCAATCCAGTAATGGACGACCTTTTAATAACTGGTTTCGATGATACTGAATACTCCAATGGAAAGCCATATCAGTTCCTTTCTCCAGCACACCCTAAAGAGCAAATGGGAATCGATGCAGCCAATGCAATTATTGACTTACTTAATGGTCAGACGATAGAGTCCAAGGTATATGAACCGAATATCAACTTTAATAAATAGCAAAAGCCCGTCTTAGATCTTAATCTAAAACGAGCTTTTCTTTATTTTATATGCTTTAAATGTTTGTTTTTTCCTGTATCTTGACTAATATATTCTAAATTAGAATCTAAGTAATATGCTTTTCCTGCCCCAAAGATTGCTTTTCCATCTTTGATTGTTAATTCAATTAAGTAGAAATCCATTTTCCTTATTGTTGAAATAAATAATTCCCCATGAATTCGTTCAAATTCACGTAATATTAGCTCATCATCTTTGATGAATGTCACTTTACAATTTATGTATAAGCGTTTTCTTAGGAAGCTGTTAGTCATTTTCGCTTCATCTTCTGCAAACATAATTTGAATATTGCGATTTGCGGACATATGCGTATAATGTGGGGCAGTTTCACTAATATACCCATAAAATTTATCGTTTAATTTTACTACTGGCAAAGCTGATAAATATGGCATTCCCTCAACATCGAGCGACCCAACAATACAAGTTTTAAACCCGCTAATGAATTCATCTATTTGCTTGTTTAGCATGTTGGTGTCTACTTCACGACTCATCATTTTCATCATTGCCTCCCTCAAGTTTATCTTCTAATAATGCGCGTGTTACAAGTCCACCAATATTGTTACCGTAAAACAGTCCCTTGTTCGTAAGTTTAATCGTTGTATCGGTCTCAATAATAAATCCGGAATCTACTAATATTTGAAGGTTTTTTCTTACTCTATTTCCTAGCGGATTTGCCAGGTTTTCTAATGTTTTTTTGCTAACGACGTTTGATTGAAATAATCCATACATCGCATTAGCAGTCTCCTCAACTTGTTGTGTTGATTTCGCGACCATTGTTCTTGCAAAGTCCATATTGTAAATATGAAATCCTTCGATTTTCCCCCCAGATCCATTTCCAAAAGGAATCGTATTTCCATTCCCATTTCTAATTGACATGTATCTGTATTGGTCGCGATTTTTCCTAACGATTTTGGTAAGTTCCATTAATTCATAGTCTTCAGTTTCAAGTAGCGTAGCTACAAATAAATCATGAAATTTTAAATCTTGCTGGTCGCTAAAATTACTTTCGTCATATTTTTTCGAAAGCACTGAACCTTCATGTAACATCAATGAGTAAAAACTGACACTATCAAGTTCTAAGTCAATTATTTGTTTAACATCATCACGAAGCATCGCTTCCGTTTCTCCTGGATAATTATAAATTTTATCAACACAAATATAACCATTAAATGTCGCCTTTAATTGTTTTAGTCGGTTGATTGTCTCCTCTTTATCATAGGTTCTATTAAAGAATTTTCTACCTGCAGTTTGGAAAGTTTGAATTCCAATACTTAGTCTATTAACTCCAACTTGATTGAATACCTCAACATGTTCTTCAGTCAAATTGTGCAGCGTTGTTTCACTGGTAATCTCAACATCTTCGGCTAGAATAAAATTTTCTCTAATCGTTTCGATAATTTGTTTAAAATGTTGAGGCTCTAAAGTAGTTGGGGTTCCACCACCAAAGTACACCGCTGAGATATGGTTTGTATCAAATGCCTGTAATTTTCCCATTTGGCTAATCTGCTCAACAAGCTGGTTTGTATAATCATCCTTTGGTTCATTGCTATATTTACGGTTCATATTGCAAAATGAACATATTCTATCACAAAAAGGAATATGGATATAAATCGCATTTTCCTTAAGTGTGATGGGATTATCTAAATATTCGTAGACTGCTGCAATTGATGAACGTTCTCGCTTGATCAGATCGCTGTAAAACTGTTCAGCATCATGATGGGATTTAAATCGCTTATCAAACATTTAGTTCCTCCAGCTTTTTCATTAACATGTTAGCAAAGTTTTCAGCCGCATGAAAGTCCTCTTGATTTGGATGCTTTGCGGCATCTTCCCAGCGGTTTAACCGATCTTGATCTGGACTATGCCCATGATCTTTGGGTAAATTTTTCATCCAGTCCATCAACTTCGGATCAATCGCTCCTTGGCAGTGATAGTGTGATATAACTTGGTTGTTATTAGCTTCAAATGCAGCAGTAATATTTCTGACACAATCAAAGGCATGCATGCTAGTTGGATATGCACCTAAAGTAAAGAAATATGCTACTTTATGATTACTAATCTTACTAATTAACTCCATAACTTCACGATTCATAACTCCTTTATCAATCCAACCACCTACAATAATTAAATCTTCAGTCGCAATACTATCCACATCAAATTCTTTTACTGTTTTAAATTGATCTAATTCAATTCGATTATTAATACTCTCTGCAATCTTTTTTGTATTTCCAGTTTTTGAACTATACACTAGTATCTTCTTCATCTCATCTCCTATATCACACACACATTGTGGTGATTTCCTATTTTTTCAATCATGCAATTCACGTCGTACACCTGATGCATTATATCTTTTGTTAAACATTGCTCCGGCGTACCTGATGCTATTATTTTTCCAGATTTCATCACCACTACTTTATCACTATAACGATACGCTTGATTAACATCATGGAGTACACATATTATCGTTATCTTCTCCTCAAGATTTAACTCTTGAATTAGTTGCAAAAGTTCATGTTGATATTTAATGTCTAAGTGATTGGTTGGTTCGTCTAATATGATAACCTCGGTTTTCTGAGCTAAAGCGAGAGCTAGAAACACGCGTTGTTTCTCACCACCACTAAGCTGTGATACTAATTTATCTTCAAACTTGTCCGTTGATGTTTTTCTCATTGCCCAGTTAATTACCTTATAATCTTCCGTAGTAAAATTTTTAAATTTTTGTTTATACGGCTGGCGACCAAATGTAACCAGTTCACGAACTGTCATACCAATTGGCGCAGCACTAAACTGCATTAAAAATGATACTTTTCGGGAAAATTCTTTACGTTGATATTCACTACGTGGTTTACCATCAATCTTGATTTGTGACTTTCCATTATCAAATAAACCAGCAATTGCTTTTATCAACGTCGACTTACCACATCCATTGGGACCAATTATTGTTGTAATTTGGCCTTTAGGAAATGTAGTGCTAACATTATCAAGCACACATTGGTCCTCGTAATTAATCGTTAGATTTTCAATTTTAATCATCTTTTACCTCTAGATTTTTTCTTTTCTAAGTAAATATAGAAAGAATGGTGCACCAATTAATGAAATAATAATTCCTACTGGCATCTCCACTGGTGAGAATACTATAACTTGCATCGTATCTGCTAGGAGTACAAACAGGCTACCGAGAATCATTGAAAATGGCATCATATACTTGTGATTAGTCCCAATAATCATCCGTGCTATATGCGGAATTATCAGTCCTACAAAGCCAATAACTCCAACTATTGATACACTTATAGCACTGAGCAGTACCGAAACGCTGGCGAGAATCATTCGCGTCCTAGTTAAATTTTCACCCAGGTTAATAATCGTCATATCATCAAGCGCTAATAAATTACACTTAGGTATTGTAAACATCGCAATAATTAATGCTATCGTCCCATATATAACTAAGATCTTGGCATCGGTCACCGTAATACTAGCCAAAGATCCATTTAACCAAGTTAGCGCATTTTGCAGTTCCTCAGAATTATAAATTGTAATGATGCCAATAAAAGCCCCAAACAGTGAATTTACGGCAACACCGGCTAAAACTAATCTTAATGGTTGAATTCCATCCTTATATGCGAGAACTGAAAGCATCAAGTAAGCACTAATTCCTCCCCCAAAAGCAAATAACGGTAGCATCGGCATAAATTGAGGGGCGATTAAAATAACGATCATCGCACACAAACTCGCTCCCGATTGGATTCCTAAAAGTCCAGTATCCGCTAATGGATTTTTCATTACCGCTTTAATTAGCGTTCCACTAACTGCTAGAGTTGCGCCGACAGTAATCGCTCCAATTATTCGTGGGATTCTAATTTCAAAAATAATAATTTTGCTCGTATTTGATACATCCTCACTATTGGTTAACAAGTCGATAATCTCTGTAGCACCAATTGTTGAACCTCCAACTGTAATGGCTACCAAACTAGTAATAATTAATAAAGTAATTACTACTAGATAAGCTATTACTTGCTTGTTACGCATAAAACTTCTCTGCAAGGAATTTGATTACCTCGATAATATTGAAGTCAACGCTAGATGAAAAGACAAAATCTTCTGATGCCACTTGGAAGGCTTGACCATTTTTCACAGCATCAAGTTCTCGATAAATACTCGTGTCACTCGTTAGTTCCGCTTCAAAATTAGATACGGCCTCAGTTCCCATCCCGTGACTATAATAAATTATATAATCAGGATTTAAAGTTAGTAATTGCTCTTTATTTAGCTCGGCATTTTCGCTATCTGCAAATACGTTTTTCATTCCTAATGCCTTTGATACTTGACCTAAGACCGTCGCATCATTATTTACGTTAATGCTCCCCTCAGTAACAAGTAAAATAGCGACTGTTTTTTCTTCAGCATCTGCATTTTCAATTATTTCTAACGTGCTCTTTAACGATTCTACCATGCTATTCATTAGTTCTGTGGATTGTGAATTTTCAAAATTTGTTAGTTCATTAACCACATCTAATAATACAAACATATCGATGTAATCCGACTGTCCAATACTACTTACATTTACACCACCAGCTTCCAGGTTTGCTACATAATCTGCCTTAGGCATTGCTGATGAATATAAGGCTAGTTGCGGATTCAGTTCAATAATTGCTTCGACATTTGGAGCTAATGCTGAACCTACGTTTAATACGCGAGATTTATCGATTGCTCCCGTTTCTTCTAGAGCATATTGTTGACTAGCAATTTCCATATTTAAACTAGGACTCTCCGGTGCACCTACTGGCATAATTCCCATTTGATAGAAAATATTGGCTGTCGTCGTTGTCAAACCAACAACATCACCTAAAGTTTCTTCATCCACTAACGTCTGTAATACTTCTTCTCTTTTCGACTTTACTAGCTCAGTTGAGTTTTCCAAATCAATGATATATGTGTCTCCCGACTTTACAAATACTAAATCATCTCCAAATTTTACAGTAGAAGCATTCATACTACTTGTACAACCTGTTAATGCAACTAAACACAATGTTATTATTAATAAAATACGTTTCATAATTTTCTCCTTATCCTTGTTAGCCTGCGCTAACACTCGTAATATATGTTAGCACAGGCTAACAAGATTGTCAATAAAAAATTTCTTAAATATTTTTCATACAGTCATCATAGATTTTTGCTATTATAGATAGAAGGGGAGGAATATGAAAATTCATGAATCCGGAGAAATGTACTTAGAAACCATTCTACTTTTACAAAAGCAAGTTAAATGTGTACGCGCTATTGATGTAGCCAATTCTATGGAAGTAACGAGAGCCAGTACGAGTCGCGCACTAAAGCAGCTAAAAGAAATGAAGCTGATTGTTGTTGATGAAAATGGTTGTATTACATTTAGCAAAGAAGGCGAACAAATCGCCAAATCAATATATGATCGTCATGTAAAATTGACACAGTTTTTTGAACTAATCGGAATTGACTCAGAGACCGCTTCTGCTGATGCATGTAAAATAGAACATGTGATTAGTGATCGTTCCTTTGAAAAAATTAAGCAGTTTATCGTCTTAAACTCTAAGTAATTTATATAATAAACAACATCTTTAAGTCATTTAAAGGTGTTGTTTTTTGTTGTTATCAACAGTTAATTCTTCATACTTATGGTTGAAAATGTGCATAAAAAAAACTACCTATTGGGAGTAGGTAGTTTCATAATAACTTTAAAAGTTATTGAGGATTTTAAGTTGTCAATTCGGTTTGATCGGGAAATCAAACCTGTTTATTATAGTTTGAGGAGTAAGAAAAATTTATTTTAAAAATATATTTTCTTAGTGTAGTCAACTGACTACGGTATTATTATAACGAATATAATTAGTGATGTCAACTTATTTACTGTCTTTTTTAATATCCGTTAATAATTCCCACATTAGTCACTCTTTTATGTTTTTTTGTGGCTTTTCCGTGAGAATTTTGCGTAAATATAGGCATATTTGAACTTTGATGTGCTATTCTTCGTTTAATATCGTTGCCACTTTTATTTACTTCTATTAATAATTTAAGATTGTCTGTGTTGCTTCAGTATATTCGTTATTATCATTATAGACAATAAATGGTGGTTCAATCACCATTTGATTATCAGACTTTCCACGTTTAGCTTCAACTAAAATCGTATTGCAGTCTTTTCCAATTTTCGGATATACAAATTTAATACGCTTTAACGTAAACCCATATTTATTTAGTAGAATGATTAACTCATCTAGTCGCTGTGGTCTAAACACTAAATTGATTGTTCCAATATTATCTAAAAGCAAACTACTCTCCTTGATAATATCCTCAAGAGTTACCGTTAGTTCATGTCTCGCCATTGCTACAGCTTGATTAGGGTTGATATTAGCATCTTCGGTCACCTTGAAATATGGAGGATTAACCGTGATTATATGGTACTTGTTCTTCCCTAACAGATCAGTTATTCCTTTAAGGTCACGATTATGAATATTTACGCGGTCCTCTAAATTATTTAGTTTCACACTTTCACGAGTGATATCTGATAATTGTTTTTGAATTTCAACAATCTCAACCTTTAAATTGGCTTTACGATCAGCCATCAGCATTCCTATTGGTCCATTACCTGCACATAAATCTATTGCATACTCACTACGTTTAGTCAGTTTTACAAAGTCCGCAAGTAAAAGCGAATCTAAGGTGTATGATCCATAATCGGTGTCCTGAACAATCTTCAATCTTCCATCACGCGTTAAGTCATTAGTTACTAACATTTATTCCTTTCACAAAGTAATCAAACTTTATTTCAATTATTTCATTACCAATCACTGTAACGATTTGCTTCTCCAAATCAATTCTCGTTACAGTAACTAACTGCTCTAAATAGATAAATTCACTATCTAAGTCCGGCAGATTATTTTTTAATTCTTCAGTTTTACTCGGTTCGAACAATAAACAACATTGATATTTACCACAAGTTCCTGTAAGCGACTTCTTCATCGAGATATCAATTCCCATTGACTTTAACGAGTTAGTTGTGATTGTTGGCGTATTGTGGGAACGACTATGACAGCAAAGTTCATAGCCACAAACACCGATTCCACCATTAATCGCGTAGTACTCACGTTCTCCAACTTGATAAAACTCAACCTTATAACGACTTGGATTGTGCATTAGCAGGTACTTAATCATCTTCGGAAACTGCAGTTTGTCAATTGAAAAATATGTATATTTTAAATGATCTCCATCTAAAGAGAAATCAATATCAATCAACATCGCGTTTACATTAAACTCTTTTATCATTTGATTGAAGATGGCTTTGTATTCAAGTTTCTCTTCTTGTCTTGTTAGATACTCGAGTAATTGCTCACTGGTCGCTTTGCTAACTTTAACTGAGGCAGTGATTTTATGAGCATATTTGTTATATGGTTCATTGCTACGCACACATTCAAAAATATACTGACCTTTGCCATTATCAACAATTAGCATGTCACCAACTTCAAATTTTTCATCAGTATAAATATAAGATATTTGATTCGTATTTTGTTCCTTAATTCCAACTACTTCTTTCATAGTATTCCTTACTGTTTTTAATTTCTATTAAGAGTGCTAATACTTGTAATCCATAGTTCACATTGTATCTTGACTTCAGTTCAAGCTCAAAACCAAACTTTAATAAATCAAGACGTTTCGTAGCATACAAATGATTATTTATTAAATTATTCAAGAGTAAATATTTATCATAGTCAAATTTAATACTACTACATGTAATAATTGCTTGGTCGATATTACCATTTTGAAGATTACGATTTACCTTGTACAATTCACGAAAAATCGGATCCTCTTCCATTAATAAATCGTAAGTTTCAATTGAAGTTACAATATTTTTCGCAAAATTATGCAATTCCGTGTCTTGAAATTCAAAGGTGATGCTTTCTCGATAAACGATACTACGTGATAGAATTGTCTCAAGTAAGCGATCGCTACGGTCAATAAAAATCAAATGAATTTGATCATCATCACTTTCTTCAAACGTTTTAAGTAGTTTGTTTTGATGATACTCACTTAAATTGTTACCGTTTCGAATTACACCAACATCAACATCACCCGCATCACGAGCTAGCGTAAAATAACTTAAATAATCACCAATTGAATCGATTGTAAATTTACCGTCGATCTCTGGCATTTCAAAGTAATTTCCGGTGTAACCATTACTGTATTTATAAATATGTTCGTCAGTTACCTCCGAGTTGATTTCAATTATTTTAAGCATATTAGCTTCTCGATTACGATCTTCGCAAGTTCATCGATAGATTTGGTAGCATCTAGCTTAATAAATCGCTCCGGGTAACGTTCCATTAGGATTTGGTAACCAGCACGTACATCTTCATGGAATTTCACTGCTTTTTGGTCGTAATGATTAATCTCACGTTCATTGGTAATTCTTGCCAATGCCTCTTCAACTTCCATATCCAGCCAAAAAGTGATGTGCGGAAAATTATCACCAATTACGTATTGATTGATATTCAAAACTTCATCGATTCCTAAACCTTGAGCATAACCTTGATATGCAAGTGACGAATCAACATAACGATCACAAATAACTAGTTTACCGGATTCTAACGCCGGAATAATCTTTTGTAATAAGTGTTCGTTGCGTGCTGCTGCAAATAATAGTACTTCACTTTTTCGCTCTAAGATATTTCCAAAGATAATTTCACGCATTTCTTCACTAGCTTTGATTCCACCGGGTTCTCTAGTAATTATATGATCTATATTTAACTCGTTTAACATTTCGTTTAAGCGTAAACAAAGGGTGCTTTTACCACACCCTTCACCACCTTCAATTGTAATAAATTTCTTCAACATTATTTTCCTTATCTATTCTTGGGGATTGAAATTATAAAGTCTGTACCAATTCCAACTTTACTTCTAACCGCAATCTTTCCATCGTGGCTATCAACTAAGTCCTTAACAATTGCAAGACCCAGTCCTGTCCCACCTGAGTTTTTATTTCGCGATTCATCAGTTCGGTAAAAACGTTCAAAGATACGACTCGCTTGTTGCTGAGTAAGTCCCATCCCATCATCTTCAACCTTAAAGATTGTATAGTTTTCATCTTCTGAAACCTTAAGTCTAATTTTACTTTTCCCATAAGTACATGCATTATCTAATAAGTTTAGCAGCACTTGAACTAAGGCATTGAAATCACCATAGACATGCTTGGCATGGACATCTAAGATAAATTCATAATCACCTTCACCAAGACGCGGCTTGATTGAACTTACAACATGATTGATTAAACTATCAATTTCAAGCTCGGTAATATCCAAACGCTTAGCGTTTACTTCATTACGACTCATCTGTAATAAATCGTTAACTAAGTCAGTCAATCGCGATACTTCATCGTAGATGAACTTTGCTTCCGTGCGCATCTCACCCGTAGTCATCTTATCATTGTACGCTAATAACTCAGCAATTGCACTTATCCCCGCAAGAGGGGTACGAATTTCATGAGCAACATCAGAAGTAAATACTTTTAGTTTCTTTTCTAATGTTTCTTTTTCTGTCATATCATGGAATAAAACAAAGTATCCACTACCGTTGCTTTTACCAAACAATGAAACCTTAACGGTATAGTATCGACCATTATGCTTTAAACGATATTCATTCTCTAAATTAGATTCGCTTTTCTCTAAAATTTTATTAATAAGACTTAAGATTTTGGGGTGTTCATCAAGACATTTACTGATGTGTTTACCTTTTCTGATTCGGTATTTTCCAAATCGAAAAGTATCTTTAAACAAGTTGTTTACAGTTAATAGTAATCCTTTATTATCAATTACTAATACTGGCTCGTCTATCAGACGTACTACTTGTTCTAAAGAATCGGTTAGTTCGTTATTGATCATCTCTTAATCCATATCCAACACCATGCTTAGTCTTTAAATAGTCACCACAACCGATGTTTTTTAATTTCTTACGTAATTTAGAAATATGAATGTCCACAGTTCTTGTCTCCTGTAAGTTTTTGTATGCCCAAACTTCATCTAATATTTCTTCTTTGGTAACGTAGTTGTTTTTATGATTCATTAGGAATGTTAATAACATACTTTCCTTTTTCGTCAGCACTTCTTCTTTATCGCCACTAATTAGCATGTAACTACGGTGATCAATTTCAAATGGAAACTCTTGTTTTTCATCACTCTTTAAGTCAACATCGCGCATTCTAAGACTTGATTTTATACGCGCTACTAACTCACGGTTAGAAAATGGCTTAGTCATATAATCATCGGCACCAGAGTCTAAACCATAGATTTTGTCATCTTCTTCATCTTTGGCAGTAAGCATTATTACTGGATCCCAACGATTTTGATTAGCTCTAACATATTCTAATACTTCGTACCCATTTAATTTCGGTAACATAACATCTAAAATGATGATATCGATGCTCCCTTTTAATTTATCAAATTGGTCAATTGCGCTTTGTCCGTCTTCGGCTTCTAAGACATCTAATCCTTCAAGCTCTAACCATTTCTTAATTCCCCTACGGATTGTTGAGTCATCTTCTACTATCAATACAGTTGCCATAGTATTTCCCCCTATTAGTTTATTATATATATTATATCAAATTAAAACGGTAATTTAATAACTACTTCTCCTAAAATCGTATCTTCTTCAATCGGACCATGAATTCGTGAGTCTAAACTTATTTCATAATTATCTCCAACTACAAAATACTGCGTATCTGATAGTTCATAGCTAGCATCACCTCGATCAACTTTGGTATTACCAATTACCAGTTCATCATTAACGTATATTTGCTCACCAGACATTGTCACCTTATCACCAGGTACACCAATAATACGCTTAACATGAAACTCATCAGTTCCATCTTCATTGACAAAATCAAAAGCAATAACATCATCTCTTTCCAATTCTGTAAAACGACGCATTGTAACAACATGTTGTCCATCAACTAGGTAAGGGTCCATTGAACGCCCGTCTATTTTCGCAACTAAGACAAATTGCATGGTAATTAAAACAAGGATTAGAGCTGCTAAAAAGGCTTTCAACCATTCAATCAACTCTCTAACTATTTTTGTTGTGTTTATTTTCTTCTTTTCCACGGTTCTCCTCTACTAGTAGCTCAGGACGACGTTGCTTTGTGATCTGATATGCATTTTCATATTTCCACTTAGCGATGTTGGCATGATGTCCACTTAGCAATACTTCTGGTACTTGCATACCTTCAAATTCTGCTGGTCTTGTATATTGATCTTCTTCTAACAAGAAATGATCTTCGCTACTAAATGAATCAGTAGCAAATGAAACCTGGTTGTTAAGTACTCCAGGTAGTAAGCGGATAATTGATTCGAGCATCACTTGCGAAGGTATCTCACCACCCATTAAGATGTAATCACCGATCGATAACTCTTCGTCTACAAATGTATCAATAACGCGTTGGTCGATCCCTTCATAACGTCCGACCATAAACGTTATCTCCTCAAGTTCACTAAGTTCAAACGCACGCTTTTGCGTAAACACATTTCCACGAGGAGAAGTATTTATAATATGCGTATCTTGCAAATTATTCGCTCTAATTGCATCGAAAAGTGGTTGTGGGGTAATTAACATTCCTGCACCACCACCAAATACATAGTCATCAACTTTATTATGTTTATTACTGCTGTACTCACGAAAGTCGATGATATTAAATTCGACAATATTGTTGTCAATCGCTTTTTTGACAATCGCTTCATTCATAAATGAATCGTATAAACCCGGAAATAACGTTAATATATTAATCTTCATCGATAAGTCCCGGAATCAGTTTTACAAAAATGGTGTTTTGTTCTAGGTCGATATGTGATACAAACTCATCTACATAAGGAATCATCGCATCTTTACCCTTAGTTGTAATCGTTAGTAATTTTTGATAACTTTGAGTGTTGATTTCCTTAACTTCACCAATGTGATTACCGTCTTGGTCAACAACTTTAAGACCGAGGATTTGTGATACAAAGTACTCACCTTCACCTAGAGCCTCTTCAGTTAATTCTTCACCAAGAATTAAACTGTTTTTAAACTTAAGTACATCATTAATATTGTCATATCCCTTTAGTTTTAAAATATCAAAATTTTTATGAGTGTAGTGGCGTTCGATTTCAATATATTCAGTTTCACGTCGCATTTGCACTTCTAGTTTGTTACCGACAGCAAAACGAATATCTTTAAAGTCAGAGTTAGATAGCACTCTAACTTCTCCTTTTATCCCTTGGGTGTTAACAATTTTACCTACCTGCATTTTCATTTATTTCCTCCATTATTGCATCAAGTTGCATTTGTAAATCTGTAATTGCTCCATTGTTTTTAGCAATATAATCACTAGTTATTTCGTATTCTTTTTGAATTTCTAAAATATTTTCAATCTCATCGCGAGTTCTTCCATCACGAAGTTTTACCCGATCGATGATTAACTCTTCGTCGAGCATCAAACAAATAGTGTGGTCGATATCTAATTCCATCTTATCAATTTGTTGACAATCTAAAATAACAAAATCATACGCTTCATTGACACTGTCAATCTCCGCTTCGATATATGGATAGATAATTGATTCTAGCATCAATAGTTTTTTCACATCACCAAATGCAACTTCACGGAGCTTCAACATATCAATGCTATCAGCACTCGTCTCTAGCACCTTCTCGTTGACTTCACGAATTACATCTGCATGCGTTTTATAAATCGCCTTAACTCGCTTATCACAATTATAATGATACGCATTATATTTTTCATGTAAATATTCGGAAGTTGTCGTTTTCCCACTTCCGATTAATCCTTTAATTGCAATTAACATTATTTTAAGCGTTGGCACTTTTTACAAAAATGCGTACCACGCCCTCCAATCTTTATTTTTTCAATCGTTGTTCCACATACGTGACATGGTTGATTCACTCGACCATATACGTTTAGACTATGTTGAAATAATCCATGGGCTTCATTACTAGCCATAAAACTTTTAACAGTTGTTCCACCTTCAGCTATTGCCTTAGTAATAACTGCGTTGGTACTTTCAACAATTAATTTAAACTGTTTTGGGGTAATATTCGCCACACTTGTTTTCGGATGAATTTTCGACATAAATAAAACTTCATCGACATAGATGTTTCCTAAACCACAAACAACGGTTTGGTCTAGCAAAAATTGTTTGATTGTTAAAGTTTTCCCCTTCGCCTTAGCTTTTAAATAATCAGCAGTTAAGTTTTCATTGTTTGGTTCAACCCCGAGTTTACTTAACGCTGGGTGGTTAAACAACTCACTTGTCTTCATGATGTGCATCGTTCCGAATTTACGGGTATCGTTATATACAAGTAAACTACCATCAGTAAATTCGAAAGCGATATGATCGTGCTTCTCGAATTGATGATTATCGTAAGTGAAGAACTTACCTTCCATGCGCAAGTGGGAAACTAGCGTAATCTCTCCCATATTAAAGAACAAGTACTTTCCATAGCGTTCCATCGCAACAATCGTTTGTCCATGAAGGGCGCTGGCAAAACTCACCGGGTCAGTTTCTTTGATAATAATTGGGTCTTTGATAATAACCTTGTTTATAGTTTTTCCGACTATTTTGTTTTTTAAAATTCTACGTACTGTTTCTACCTCTGGCATTTCTGGCATATAAACTCCTTTAAATTATTAGTATAGTAAGGTGATGATTAGGACTGCTTGCGCATTTCCAAGGAAATGAATCGTTATCGGATATATTAAATTATCCTCACGTACATACACAATTCCAAACACTAATGCTTGCCCCATGTATCCCAGCATTAAGTGCACGAACATTGAAATGTCAGTAATTTGTGCAAATCCAATATGCATAAACGAGAAAATGAATGCCGCAATAATTGCTGCAACATATTTATTTAATCCATATAATAGTTTTTTTATAAACCCATATCTAAATACATATTCTTCAATAATTGGTGCTCCAATACAAATGGCAAATACCATCCAAAGTGAAAAGTTCCATGTTAGTGCTGATTCAATCATCTCTTGATTTTCTCCAACCTCTTCTATTAATGTTGGAAATAACGCGTAGTCCAAGATATTAAAAAACGCTGTAGCCATCCAAAATAGGGCAAAGTATCCAATTATTTTGACAAAATACATTCCCACTGAGCTAAACACTTGCTTTATTCCTTGTTTAATTCGTTTCCAATATATTGCCGCTAGTACGATGATGATTAAAAAATCAACTATCGCCATTGCTATAAATGAATATGAGATATACAGAGAATCAAATGTTGTTTCATCTACTCCTGAGGCATATAGTAATATTACAATTAAAATCCCAGTTAATATCTGTGATCCGTAAAACCCAGCAAGGATTAATAGTCCTTTCCCGCGTTCTAACCACGGATTAACCTTAACGCTTTCTGGAGCGTTAAATGGATCACCTTGAAACTGATTATTTTCAAAGTGATTAATTCTCTCTATTGTTGCTTCTTGTGTAAATGGATTGCGTTCTTGATTCATTTTCTATCCTCTTAATCTTTTTTTATAATTTCGTAAATAACATAATTCAACTTGAGCTATTACAACATTCCCGCTGATGCAATAATGAAAATAACTGATTGAATGTTTCCAAGCATATGGATAACAATCGGGTAAGCTAAGTTATCTTCTCTAACATATACGAATCCAAATACTAATGCCGATCCTAAGTAACCTAGCATTAAGTGTGCAAAGTACGCTAAGTCACCCATTTGTGAAAATCCAATATGATAAAATGAAAATACTAATGCGGCGATTACCACACCAATGTATTTGTTTAAGCCAAATGACAATTTACTGATTAAACCATATCTAAATACGTATTCCTCAACAATTGGTGCCCCAACGCAGATTGCTAAGATCATCCCAAGTGATGGTGTTCCCGTTAAAGCAGCATCAATCATTTCCTGGTTTTCACCAACTTGTCCAACAAATTGGGGAAATAACATTGTGTCTAGTACATTGAATAATATAGTAACTACTGTAAACAGCACAAAGTAACCAATTGTCTTTAAGCTAAATTTACCTAAACCAAGTAAGACCTTATGTAATGATATTGATAACTTTGAACGGTAGTGATATATCAAAGCAATTATAAAAATTATATTGGAAATAAACATTCCCCAAAATGTATACGTTGCCCATTCTGGCTTAAATTCACCGGCCATAAACGCTTCTCTACCACCTAAACTAATGATCAGCAACACCATGAAGAACGCAGCAACTTGCTGGCTTATGTAAAAGATTATTAGTAATAATATCCCTTTAGCACGTTCTATCCACGGGTTGACTGTCGTCTTAGCCGTTGTTTCAATCGAATTATCTTCGATTATTTCATTTTGATTTTCATTTAAGTTCATTTTCTTTCTCTCCTTTTGTAAATCGCTCTTTTGTACATTAGTTTCTCAAATTAATTGATTAGTCCTTTTACTAGTAAGTATTTTTGAACATAGATGATTAAATAGTTATTATGTTCTAGAATTTGAAGGACCTGATCATTTTCACTTGTTAATGGATATATCTCATTAATTAACCAAGCGACACGATCGTAATCAATTGTAATTTGTGGATACTCCTTTATTGAACTTACTTCATTTAAAATTAATGATCGACGTTCTAGTTGGTAGTATTTATCAAATGTTGTGATTTGAATTATTTCCTCAAGCATATTCTCATCTAAAATGACATCTAAATTCATCATATACTCTAGAAACTCACAAAGTATATATGCTTCCTCTAAATTAAAGTCTTTTAAGTTTTTTAAACTTAATGCTAGTCTTTTCAATTGTTTTATATCGATGTTACGATCCCAGTAAACATTGTCAATTACCTCGCGGTAAACTGAGTAGTAAGTATTCCATTTATTTACTTCTCTCGATAGAATTCCATCGATATCATGCTCGACACTACGAACAAGACTTGTGATAGTTTCAAAAATAAATTGATTGAAATAATTGTAGTTTATGCATATTTTTACGTTGTTATCATGTTCAAACAACGAAGCTAAATTGTGACTTTCATTGATTTTACTATTGGTGATTAAGTAGCGGTTTTGTTTAAATTCTTCAAAGCGGTACACTTTGGTTTTCTCGAGTTCAAAGTAAATACATGCCGAATTTGAATATTCAATACGATAAATCGATTTTAAAAAATTATTATACGTATAACGATTCGTATGGATTAGGCTATTGCGAATAAATTTATACCACTTCTTAGCTTCTTCATAGTTCTTTTGACGCTCAAATGTCTTGCGCAAACGTAGACCAACATCATCTAATTTTGAGTTGAAAGCAAAGTCAAAAAGAACCGGTGATGAAAGCATTAATACTTCAAAGAAATTTGGATTATCACTTTCCAAACTAATTAGTAAATTATTAAGTGAAATCTTTAGTGAAACAACTTCATCATTATCTCCATAATGATTAGTGTATTCAAGTAAGTCGAACATTCGATTACTTCTATCTATTAGTCTTGCAATTTCCATATCTCTCCTAGTATTATTATAGCATTATTCTAGGTAAAAATCGTTAATAAAGTGTTAATACAAGGCATACAAAAACTCAATCAGATTATCCAAGCAAATTAATGCTAAGTTCTCTGATTGAGTTTAATGAATTGTTTTATTATTACTATCTGATTTCTACAACTTCCTCAAGTGTTGGTATCGAGTCGAATCCACCGTAATTTTCTGTGGTTATCGCACCTACTGTATTGGCTATAGTCACAATTTCCTGCATTTGCTCATCGGATGTGATTACTCTTTTTAAAAATAAACCAATCAACGATCCGATAAACGCATCACCGGCTCCAGTTGTGTCAACTGGATTAACTTGGATACTTTTTAAGTGATAATATGCTTTTGGAGTAAACAAACACGTTCCTTCACCACCTAAAGTAATTAACAAATATTTACAACCAAGTTGACTGATAAATTTTCCGGCATCCAAATAATTTGTTCGCTCGCTAATAAGTAACGCTTCTTCTTCACTTAACTTCACAATATCACTTTGTGAAATAAATTCCAAGCTCTTTTCGACAAAAATATTTTTCTTATCAGCAAATAACGCATCACGATAATTCGGATCAAAAGTGATAATAATCTGGTTTTCTTTAGCTAAACTTAATAATTGATTGTACGCGGATTCTAGCTGACCACCAAGAAAGGCAGTAGCGCTAGAAAAATGAACCGCATCAAATTTTTTGATATTAAAATCCTTGGGAATTTCTAAGAGCATGTCAGCACCACGATTAAATATAAAATCTCGCTCGCCGTCCTCACTTAGACTTACATACGCACTTGTTGTAAATTCGTTTATTTGGCTTACGTACTCTGTATTTATATGATAATCATTCATCGTTTGTATTAGAAACTCCCCAAATGGATCAGATCCAACTGCACCCATGAAATAGCTCTCCACACCAAACTTTTGCATTGCTCCAGCAGCATTTAGCGGAGCACCTCCTGCTTTCTTTAAAAATGATTCACATAAACTTAATGGTTTTGTTTCAACAGCGACCCAATCGATAAGTGCTTCACCAGGACATAGGACTCGTTTGATATTATTTGACATCAAATATTCCTATACTCGATTGTTCCAAACCTTGAATGTTTAAACTGGTTTGTTCTGGATAGAAAGTCGTTGTCATTGTGTACATATTATTTATAAACAGTTCTACCGAAGATTTATCGATGACAATTTTCAAATCACGAACTTTGACATTTTCAATACGTCTAGATGTATATTGAGGCGCTCCTTCATCGACACTTTTTACAAGATCAGCAATTCGTTCACGGTTAAGTACTATTTGATTATCACTTATTTGAATATCGATTTGATTTGATATATCAATTTTACCAACAATTGCATCTCCAGTAATTTTTACAACCGTTGTTCCACATATTTTCAGTGTTTCACCCTCACTATTTATATGTCTTTGCGTACCTAAATAATTATCTAAGTTATTTGGATATTTGATCTCAAGTTTATTATCGTTTAGTTCCAGTTCACGAGGTAAGGTCATTTGCCCAGACCATCCATGTTGACGCGTGTTAGTTGGAATTTCTTTACCCCACATTTGCATCCAAGCAACAATGTGATGTTTTCCATCATAGTTATAAACTTGTGGTGCGTAGTAATCAAATCCAAAGTCTAGTTCATCTTTATATTCAGATACAAACTTACCGCTATCTAAATTGAATTTACCTACTTCATATACAGTTGATGAAACATTTAGATATTTATAGTCTTCTTCACTTTTATTAATTGGTGAATAGATTAGAATATCTTTGTCATCTATTGTGATTAGATCGGGACACTCGTACACACCATCCTCACATTCAGTTGACGATATTACCTCATTTAAAAACTCCCAATCATAACCATTTTTACTAATATAAACAATTATTGCACCACATAAATCTTTTGTTTTAGTTCCAAGCAACATATAATATTTATTATTTCTAATGAATACTTTAGGATCTCTGAACTCCCCTTGAATATACTTATCCGGAAGTTTATCACTGGTAAGTATTGGATTTCCAGAGTATTTTTCGTATTTTTCTCCATCACCAATTGCCATACTCTGTTGTTGATTACCATTCTTTTCAACAGACGTATAATATAGAATATGCTTTCCATCAATTTTAATTGCACTACCGGAAAAACACCCTCCTTTATCATACTCCATATCTGGACTGAGAGCAATATCTAAGTGCTCCCAAGTAATTAAATCTTCTGATACCGCATGTGACCAATGCATTGGTCCCCATACTGAATCATGAGGATAATGCTGAGCGAATAAGTGATATTTATTATCATAATAACTTATTCCATTTGGATCATTAATCCATCCTTGCCTTGGCGCATAATGAATTCTCGGTTTATACTGTGTATCTACTTTCATTTTAACCCCTATTATTTTTGGCTTTCATCGTAATATTTTTGCTTAATTTCTAGCCATTCTTGCAAACCATATCGATCTAACTCTTCGATATATTTATCCCAACCTTCATCAATTCCTCCGTTTGTGATCCATTCAGCAGTCATCGCTTCTGCGTAAGGTAACATTGCTGCCTCAATATCAGTTAATCTTGTTTGATCTTCTACTGAATAGAACACTTTTGGATAAGTATTATCGTTTCCAAAGTGAGGGGCATAAACCTCTTCAATTATATCTAATCGCCATTTGGCATCATTTGGCATTGTTGTTACATCACCATAGTATTCATCAAGCACTGCTAATGGTCCACTTACTGCAGTTTTTTGTCGAAGTTCAACTGGAGCTGTACCATCTAAAGTATTATGTGTTAACATTCCCTCACTATTTAAATCAAAAATATTTTGTTGAGTTTCGTCTCCGTAAGTTCCCCAGTTATTTTGTACTGATTGACTTGGTTCATATAATCCATCCACCCAACGAGCAGTTAATATTGGATTTAAGTTCGCACTTGTCATTACAAAACGACCACGATCAAATCCCATCCCATTTGTTCTTGACACATTTGGTTCGTTACCATTTGCACTTAATGGGTGTAAAGGGGCATAGTTTGAAACAATTTCTTCTGGATTTGAATAGTCTCCACTTTCAAACCCAGCAATATTTCCTGTATCCCATGTGAAATAAAGCCCATATTTTTGTTCTTGTCCTTTTGATGCATATGTGTTGTAGTCTTGCGTAAATACTTCAGGATCTAATAAATTCTCTTGTTGAAGTTCATTCATATATTTGATAGCGTCTTTATATCCCTCTTGATTCATTGAGAATAAAACTTTACCATTTTCATCAACCATTGTATGATCCCAGTTGTCTCCCATACCAAAAGCTCCGTAAATTGACACAGGACTTTCTCCTCCAGCACCGGCAACGAATGACATTGGAATTTCATTGGTTTTATCTCCATCTCCATCTGCATCTTCATCTCTAAATGCAATCAATACCGATTTTAATTCTTCAGTAGTAGTTGGCATTTTTAGCCCTAAGTTATCTAACCATTCTTGGTTGATCCATGGAATACAGTCGATAGAGTGTATTGATTGCTTTCCTTCACCTAACTCCTCAATCCACGGGAACGAATAGACATGACCATCTGCAGCAGTCATAATGCTTTTGTACTCTGGATTTTCACTCAAAATCTTATATAAATTCGGCATGATGTCTTCTGTAATGTAATCTTCTAAGGGAATGATTACACCATTAGCACCATTTGTTAGTAAGTCGTAATCAGACATTCCTGCATCAAAAATTGCATCTGGTAAATCTCCACTAGAAATTGCTAAGTTTCTTGATGTTTCGTATTGATCATTTGTGTAGTTATTCCACTCAATTTCAATATTAGTTTTTTCTTGATATCTTTGCCAGATTAGTTTATCATTTGGATCTTCTGGTGCTAACACAGATGACTGTGTCATAAACTTAAGTGTTACTGGCTCTGCTAATGGCAATGTTTGATCTTCTAAATCATATGCCTCTGACGATGTTTTTGAACCGCTTGAACATCCTGCTAGTACTAAAATCATTGTAAATAAAACTGCTATTAATTTTTTCATAATTCTCCTTTTTTATCCTTTTATTGATCCTACCATTGCACCTTTTTCAAAATATTTTTGGAAGAAAGGATACATGATTAGCAGCGGGATACTTGAGACTACAATTGATGCATATTTTAACTGCTCAGCTAACATAGCTAACTGATTTGCTGCTTGTTGCTCAGCAATCATTCCTGGCGGAACTTCATTTTGAATTAGTATTCTTCGTAATACCAGTTGCAATGGCTGTAGTGAACGATCATCAATATAAATCATCGCATCAAAGTATGAATTCCACATTCCCACGAATGAGTACAAGAAGATTACAGCTATAATTGGTACACAAAGCGGTAACAACACCTTAAAAAAGTATATAAAATGACTTGCTCCATCAATTTTTGCACTTTCTTGTAAATCAGCTGGGATGCCTTTAATGAAAGTCCTAACTAAAATTATATTCCAAACATTAAATAACCCCGGGATTATAATCGCTAACGGTGAGTTTAACATTCCTAAATTTCTAATCAACAAATACGTCGGAATTAATCCTCCACCTAAGAACATTGTGATGATCATTGCATAATTTATTACTTTTCTACTCTTTAATTCTTTTTGAGTCAACGGGTAAGCAAATAATAACGTTATGATAACTGACAGTGTTGCAAAGGTAAATGAGTAAATCATTGAGTTTTTAAATCCAACTACAATATCTGAATTTGAAAATATTTTTGAATACGAATCTAAAGACCAAGTACTAACATCCAAGTTAATTCCATTTCTCAGTAACTCATAAGGATCCATAAACGATCCTACAAAAACATAAAACAATGGATATAAGGTCAGGATTACGATTGCAATTAGTAAACCGTAAATAATAATGTAAGCCGGGTAATCACCACTAGGTGTATTTTTTATTTTTTTCCACATTACAATCCTTCTCCTTCATTTAATTTTTTCACAACCATATTTACTCCGATTAATAGCACTAAATTAATCGCTGAATTAAATAGTCCAATTGCTGTTGAATAAGAATAGTTATTCATTAACAAACCTTGTTTGTATATGTATGTTGGCAGTATTTCCGAAGTTGCCATATTTAATGATGTTTGCATTAAATAAACTTTTTCAAATCCAATACTCATTAATGATCCTGCTGATAGGATTAATAATATAACTGCAATGGGTTTGATCGTCGGTAATTCTATATATCTTATTCT
Source organism: Mollicutes bacterium LVI A0039 (assembly GCA_033103385.1). Taxonomy (GTDB): domain Bacteria; phylum Bacillota_I; class Bacilli_A; order UBA3375; family UBA3375; genus LVI-A0039. The sequence continues at coordinate 1,319,549 of CP136953.1, read as the reverse complement.
TTGTAATAATGAGGCACCATCAAGCTTAGCAGCTTCAATTAATTCCTCATTCACATTTGATAGGGCCGCTAAATAAATAATTGATCCCCATCCAGTAACTTGCCATACTCCACTCCAAACGTAAACATCTCGAAAGTATTCAGCGCTTGTCATAAATGGAATTTCTTTAAACCCTTTACTTGTAATAAGTGAGTTTACTGGACCTACTGGCGATAAGAAAATAAATAACATACCTACTACAATAACAACTGAAATAAAATTCGGTGCATACACTATTAACTGAATATTCTTTTTAAGCCCTACGCTTCGCACCTGATTTATTAGTAACGCTAAAATAATTGGTGCAATAAACCCGGCGACTAATGCCATCGCACTTAAAATAATCGTGTTTTGCATTAACTGCCAAAAATCCGGTGATTCAAAGAATTGTTGAAAATATTTTAAACCAACCCACGGACTCCCTAATATTCCTAACATTGGATTATACTCTTTAAAAGCTAATGTAATCCCATATAACGGAATATACTTAAATACGAATAGTAAAATTAGACCAGGTAGTAACATGATATACAACTGATAATTTTCTCGAAAATTTTTCGAAAATTGATTTATTCGATTATTGATAACGACCTCCTTTAAAAACCTTTTCATTTGTTTGACGTAATTAAGTATAGCATGCAAAATAGCATTTGTCAAGCGTTGGACATTTTTTTGTCGCACGAAAGACATTTTGTTTTGTCACGCGAAAGACAAATTGTGCTATAATGAAGTTATGATAAATAAAAATAAAGACAATAGTTATAAGGCATTAGCCGAACATGCCGGAGTATCTACCAAGACAGTTTCGAGATACTTTACCAACCCGGACATCATATCCGAAAAAACAAAACAAAAATTACAACAAGCAATAATTGATATTGATTTTGTTGAGAATAAAATTGCCAAGAGTTTAGCGAAAGGAGACTCTGAATATATTGGTATAATCGTTCCAACTTTAGAATTATCATTTTTCAGTGATATTCTAAATAGAATAATCAATCATGCAACAAGCTTTAACTATAAATGTATTGTGTATGTATCTGATCAAGGTCCAGACAAAGAACGAACATTAATCAATGAACTTCGTTCTTACCAAGTAAAGGGGATTATCAATTTCTCACATATTTTAAGAAGTTCCGAACTAGAAATGATGGACATGAACTTTGTCGGAATCGAGAGGGAAATTGGAAAATTTAATTACATCGTAACTGACAACTATCGTGGAGGTTTTTTAGCCACTCAACACCTCATTCAACAAGGTTGTGATTATCTGATCCATATCAACTCACATAATGAAGAGTACCTCCCATCACATATGCGAATAAATGGTTTTAAGGATGCATCAATAAATGTTGCTCACGAACTATTCTTCGATGAAATCATAACAGTAAATGATGATAATGGTCGATTGAAAAATTATTTAAAAGATAAGATTACTAAGCACAGTGAGAATACGATCGGAATTTTCTGTGCAAATGATAACATCGCCAGAATTATTTTAAATTACTTAGTTCGAGAAGGATATGAGGTTCCTAATAAAATAAAAGTAATTGGTTTTGATAATTCACAAATCACAACTCAAGCTATTTTATCAATTTCCACAATCAACCAAAATCTAGATTTAATGGCTAAAACTGCCGTCGAATGGCTTATTGATGGCCAGTTAAACCAGCGATTAATTATCGACCCCGATTTAATTGTGCGCGAAACAACAAATAAATAGAATTTTAACACGTCGGTTTATAAATTTCACTCTAGTTTCGAGCTGCAATTGAACCTATAATTTATTGAAGGTAAAAGTTTGCTATAATAACTTAAATATTAACGTTATTTAATGTCAGCTAGGAGCCCCTATGGATACAGTATTAGTTTTAAGAAAATTTTGATGAAAACTTAAATATGATTGATCCGGAAATATGAAGAAAAGCATACATTCAATATTTTCAGAATCATTTGCTTGTCGGAAATTCCTTATATTGAAAGACTGGATTATACACAAAAGATTATCAAATCCATCAATGAAAACTTAGCTTTTGATGACTGATTTTCATCTACAGGCAAACGCTTTGAGATAGTTCCTTGTTACAATTCTATGTTGCTTGAAGCTTATACAAGACTAGGTTTGGCCGATTCGCTAGAAGTTCAAAATGCTTTAAATTGGATCAAGAAACACCAAGTCATTGATAGTAATGAACGAACAACTTGGACTCATGACAGCATTTGTAAATACGGTGGTTGCATGAAAGAAACACCTTGTTATATCGGTATTGGAAAAATGATTAAAGCTTTAATCACTTATGCAGAATTTATCGATCATCAAGATGAAGAAGTTGAAGCGTTAATCCAAAAAGGCATGAATTATATACTGTCACATAATATGTATCAACGTCTTTCTAATGGTAAACCAATTAGTAAGCATATTACGGATATCATGTTTCCTGGAGCATATATGCTTACAGTCAGAGCTAATCAACTTGAAAATTACTGCAAAAAATGGTTTGAAAATTGACTATATATATTCACATAAAGGATATAAAGCCTTTGAAACAAAACGCAATACTTCACAGTGGATAACCTACTTATTGAGTAATAATTTTACTGCTCTTTAGAGTAGTGATTAAACTATAAAATACGTCAAGCGGATAACTGAAATTCGCTTGGCGTTTTTTTATTTTTCATCCACAATTTTATTTGTACCTTAATCGAGTGATGATCTTACTGCTTATCAAAAACTTTAAAATATTCGCATTCACCTCATGTGTTTCTGGATTGTCAAGTAATTAAACTAAAATATCTATCGTGTAAAGTTTTAAACACTCGGTGTGGACATTTAATATCGTTGTTTGAATTTGATTTTCCTGATACTATACACTCTATCAAAGCTCCTAATATACTCGTCTTACACTTTCTGAAAGGAGGCAAAACTTTCGCAATATCATTATAAGCTTGATTATCTTCTTCCGCTCTATACCCTATATATATAAGTACTTTAAAGAAAAAATTTATATTGGAAAACTTATTCATAAATTTATCCGAAATTTTAGCAATGGGAACGGGAAGTCCTAATATTGTTGCATCTTTATAATTTGCACAAGAAAACTGAGCAAAATTTTAATTCTCCTATTTCCACAAACAGCATATTGTGCAAAAATCCCGCCTATTCCGGTGTTACCCAAAACATGGATGTGGCTAGAAAAATTATTTTCTATGTAATCTAAAACTTTATCAAAATCCGCTAAAACACTATTTAGTGAGAAATCTTTTGGATTACCTTCACTTTTTCCAGTACACGAAAATCGATTGCAAATATATTTACCCCATATTTAGTTAAAGGTTCATATGCTTCTTTTATATATGTAGTCGAAAAATAGGTGTATGTGTAATGATCATATTCATTGCATATTTTGATGTAATATAGCTGTTGCAAAAAATCTTTTGTCAATCTACATTTCATTCCAACTCATATTTCTCCCTTTGAAGTATATATTATAGACTAATCAATAAAAAAAACTCCTCGAAAGGAGTCTCAAAGATTTAATATCCACTATCCAAATATTAAGAATAAGATTGGAATTGTCACTAGTGAATATAGGGTTGTTAAGAAGACTATCTCTGATGCATATACATAGTCTTGACCAAAGCGTTCTGCTAAAACTGTACCGATAGTTGCAGTTGGCAATCCAGCAAAGATTGAAACAATTAACAGGATTTGGGGATCACTTATAAATAAACCACAAATTGCATAAACGATTAATGGTGCTACTAAAAGTTTAATTAGTGAAAATACATGAAGCTTAACATCACTAAATACACGTTTGAAGTTAGTTTGCTCTAAACTAGCCCCAACAATAATCATCGCTAACGGTGATGTAATTCCCCCAATCATTGATATTGTCTTAGAAAGAAAAACTGGTAGCCTCGTTATCTGATCTCCGCTTGTAAATGTTCCTGGTAAAAAAGCTTGACTTAATAGCAACGTTAACCCAATCCAAATCGAAATCATTGATGGCGTAAAGAAAATTGTCTTAGGATTAATGTGGTTCTCACCCTTTGGTTGCAGTAAGTATACCCCCAGCGTAAAGCAAGAGATATTAAACGGAATGTTTAATAGTGAAGCAAATAGTAATCCCTCATTACCTAAAACTGCAGCAATTAATGGCAATCCAACAAATCCAATATTCGTGAAAATCATTGAGAATTGAACTACATCTTTTTGCTTCGCATCGAATTTTACAACTTTTAAAAATGCCCAGGCAATCACGATTAAAATTGCCTGATAAGCTAGTCCATAAATAAAAATTGGAATTCCTTTTTCAATAACATCCGGTGTTAATTCGATATTAAAAATACTAATGATCATAAACGGGAAAGTTATATTAAGTAAAAATATATTTAACTTATCAATACTAACTTCATCAATTAGTTTACGCTTGGCTGCGTAAAATCCGACGAAGATACAAATAAATAGTGAAGTCATTGTACTCAGTGCTACTGTAAACATCTTTTCTCCTAAAAAAAGAATCAAGTAATTACTTGATTCAGTTATTTTATCTTAGTGATATTAATACCACTTTGGCAATTGTTTCTGGTGTTGTCCCTCTTGATAAATCATTTACTGGCTTGTTTAAACCTTGTAGGATTGGACCAACAGCTTCGTATCCACCCATGTGCTCAGCAACTTTTGCGGCAATATTTCCAGCTGCTAAATTTGGGAAGATAAATCCATTAGCGTGTCCTGCTACTGGAGAATCAGCAACTTTAATCTTAGCAACTTCAGGCTTGAACGCAGCATCAAACTGTAATTCTCCATCAACAATTAAGTCTAAGTCTGGTCTTTCAGCGCGAATTTGGTTGTATGCTTCAACAACTAAGTCAACATCTGGTCCACTTCCTGACCCTTTAGAAGAATATGAAAGCATCGCTACTTTTGGCTCAACTTCTAGTTCGGTCATCGTTTCAACTGTTTGAATTGTAATTTCTTTTAACTGTTCACTTGTTGGATTTAAGTTAACAGCACAGTCTCCGAAGAATACTTTTTTATCTCCATTACGAAGTAAAAATACAGACGAAACAACTTTGTGTCCTGGTTTAGTTTTTACAATTTGGAATGCTGGTTTTAAGATATCAGCTGTCGAGTAACGGCTTCCTCCAACTAACGCTCCAACACGTCCAGCTTCTAATAATAATGTTGCGTAATAGTTTGGTTGTTTTAAAAGCTCACGTGCTTGTTCCTCAGTAACCTTACCTTTACGTTTGTTTAAGAAGATTTCTAATAATTCATCATCACCTTCTAAGTTTCCTAATTGATTAACATCAACGATTTCTACCCAACGCTTAATTTTTGCAGGAATATAATCACTATATTCTTTATCAATTAACGCTTCTATCTCAACCGGATCACCAATTAATACTTTAGTAAATCCAGGTGTATATCGAAGTGACTGAATAACACGGATTTCATCACCTTCAGGTATAACTACTTTTTTCCCTGTATTCGCATGCTTTTTGTATAAAGCATCAACAAGTCTATCTTCATAAAATTCTCTTACTGTTTTCATACTAGCTCCTTGGTTTTCATAAGTATATTATATCACAAAATAATTGTAATTTTAGTTGACATGCGGTAAATCAAGTATAAATTATTGGAAAATATTTTCCGAATCACCAAAGTCAATTGGCGCATATCCGTGGTTTAGCAAGTTGGTATTTATTTGCGAATACATCTTACAATCCCAAAATCCACGGTACGCTGATAGTGGTGATGGGTGCGTAAACTTTAAAATAACGTGTTTAGAATCTATTGATGTACTCAGCTTTTGTGCGTGCGTTCCTAACAGGACAAACACTACCGAACGGTGCAAATCGTTAATTTGCTTTATAACTTGGTTGGTAACATCGATCCAACCAATCTTACTATGGCTTCCAGCGTTACCGACTTCAACCGTTAAAGAGGTGTTTAAAAGTAATACTCCTTGCGCTGCCCAATCTTCTAGATTAGTATTAGTACGAATAATATTTAAATCCGTGTATAATTCTTTGAACATGTTGCGCAGTGATGCCGGAAGCGTTCCATTACTACTAAACGCCAGACCGGTAGCGACCCCTTTGGTCGGATATGGGTCTTGACCAAATATCACTACTTTTACGTCTTGCACGCTCGTAAGCTCTAATGCTCTAAATAATAATTCACGGGGAGGAGCAATCTCCTTGTTTTGATACTCGTGGTCAATAAATTCGACCAATTGGTCATCGATATCCAGGTGCCAATCATTAATTACCTTTTCCATTTAGCCTCACTTTTATAACTCTTTTATGTTATTTTTAATACAAGTGTATATAATCATAACTTAATTCTTGATCAAAGACCAAGATCTTACTCAGCTCGATAATCTGTCCATCTAGCTTCTCGAGCTTACGTTCTAAATTAAATTGCACAGCGGCTAAATCGATATCAGCTCGCTTAAATAAAGCTAGCGTTTCCTCATCGAACCATAAAAGCCGATTTCCTACTTTTACTCGCTCAATACCATTGGTTTGATAAACTTTGTTTAACGAAACGCGAGCGTCTTCCTCTAAGATATCTGGAACTTGATTTACCGGAATTAGCGAATATTCAACTTGACTAATTGCCTTATCAATTCGACGTTCTCTAAGGATTTCATAAATAATACTATTCACCTTGATTTTCAAATCACGAGCTTCCGCAATACTACAACGTCTGATGGTGAAAGCGATTAGCTTAGTTTCAATTCCTTCGTCTACCCCGAGTTGCGATAGTGACGGACGTTCAAGTTTAGAGAAAGATGACTGCTTTCGCGTTACGTAATAACCGCTACCGCGCTTCGCATAGATCAATCCCTTATCGCGCAGATAATACATCGATTTTCGAATTGTACTGATCGAGACATCAAATTGTTCGCACATCTCCTTTTCAGTCGGCATTTTTTGATCCGGACCGTATACACCTTTGTTTAAATCCTCAATAATACTACTACAAACTCGCATATATGCATACATATTTATCTCCTTATGTTATAGATATTATAACAGTTTATCCCCGCCTATTTTCTAATATTAAAGCGGTTGAAGAGGTGCGACATAAACAAAGCGTGCGTACCTTATTTCGTACCCACGCTTTATTACTATTATTGACTTTTATTCGTATGAAACAATTTGATAACTATCATCTAATAGTTCGATACCCAAATCGGTTGTTTGATAAATCTTTTTATCTTGAGTGATAAAGATCGCTTCAACACCTTCAAGATTAGTAATAAACTCATAACCTTGATCCAGACCGAGTAAGAAAATCATTGTTGAAAGAATGTCGGCATCCATCCCACTTTCAGTAATAATCGTGACACTAGCTAAATTATTGTTTGCTGGATATCCCGTCGTCGCATCGATGATATGATGATAGATCACATCATCGCTAACGAAAAAGCGTTGGTTGATTCCACTCGTCACCATCGCTTGGTCCTCAAGGGGCATCTGCAAGACATTTTCATTGAAATCATTGTCAATTTCTGGACGAATTATTCCTAGTTGAAACGGATTCCCGTATTTATTTCCAACCGCCTGAATATTCCCACCGAGGTTAATTAAGGCATTTTCGACACCAGCTTCTTGCAAAATCAAAGCGATTTGATCCCCCGCGTAACCTTTAATTGATGATCCAAAGTCTAACTGATAGCCCTCCGGCATCACTACCTTATTTTGCTCAATACTTACCTCTTGACAACCAACACTGGTGCGCGCTGCATCGATTTGCTCAGGTTTGGGTAAATTGTTCTCGTTATTAATCGACCAAAGATCAATTAATGCTCCACTACTGGGATCGTACTTATATCCCGAGGTCTGACAAGCTTCGATCGATTTGCTTAAAACATTTATAAACTCCTCTGTAACTTCAACATTTTGCCGATTATTAATTTGATTAACAGTTGAAGATTCAATGCTCGGAGAATACGTATTTTCTAAACGCTCAAGTAACTCCGTAACTTGTTGATCGACCGATTTAATATCACGCTGATTTATATCATCGTATATTTTAATACTTATGCTTGTATCAAAATTAAAATAGTTTAGTTCGGTGATTTCCGGTTTACTTTGACATCCGCTCATGATTATCAACAGCAATGGAATTAACAGTATTTTTTTCATATTCCCTCCTAGATTATCGTTGCAACTTGCAGTGCGATGATGGCGATTAATGTTAACGAATATCCGATTTTATAATCAGTAATAAAGTATGGTTTAACTTTTTTCACCTGCGGATCATAACCACTGTTGAGCAGTGCAATTGCCAGCATTTCGTTTTGTTTTAAATTATTATTAATAAACGGAATAATTAAACGCGTTAGCGTCGTAATTGAAGTTTTACCTTGGTTTTTAAACTTAGCATACTTCGTAATCCGCGTAGCCGATGCGAACATCGTAAAGCTTTGGTTTAAAACGATCAAAAATAGTGTGTATAGTTTGTTTTGATCAAAGCCAATTAAGCTACATGGACTAAAAACGATGCTGAGCACATACGAGAGCTCTTTGTTGCTGGTTTCTAACTTATAGACAATCGAGACCATCAGCATCGCTACATAGAGCTTAAATAGCGCTAGACCATTAACTACTGCCAAAGTGATATTTTGGTATTTAATCCACGAAAAAATTAACATAAATAGCGCCAGCGAAAAACCAATACGCAGGCTGCTACTAATCATCTTGCGATCGATTGGATGAAATAACAAATAGATTAGTGAATAACCGATTACAATAATGATAACTGCATTGTGATGCGTACTTAAAATTAGCGTAATTTGACTGATTAAAAAGGCAAACTTAATAAATGGATTGATGACTAATGGCTTCATTGGACCTCCAAAACGTGGACATGCCGATCATTAAATAAGTAACGATTATGGGTAATAATTATCACTGTTTCAAAATGGGTAGATATTAAGTCCAAAACACTAACTTGCGAATCGTAATCCAACACCTCAATCGATTCATCGAGCACTAAAATTTTATTTCCGGATTCCAATGCTTCAATCAGCTGCACTTTAACTAACTCACCAGTTGATAGTTCGGTTATGTTTTGCAAGTAATGCCCACCACTAAGACCGATAACCTCAGTGAAGCGGCTCGTTTGCAAATGTGAAGCATCCACAGTTGTGATCATTTCAAATGGATATTGGGGAATTAAACTAATATTTGTTTTCAATTCAAAACAGAGATTGTTTACCAAAGTACTTTTACCAGCGTTACTGTCTCCGGTAACCAAATTCAAACCATATTTAAATTGATAACCATTAAAGTTAAAAGCGACTTGACGAGTGTTATCTAACAAATGTTCATCTACTATATTTTGTGTAACTTGTTGCAACTTACCCTCGGTAATTTGATAGCTTGCATCAGCATACTTAGTATCATTTAAATTATTAGTTATTAAAATAATCGCCTTACCACTTGCTTTGAGTTTATCAATAATTTGGGCTTTATTAACTTCATCTAAATTTGATAGGGTTTCATCTAAAATAAGTACCCGTTTATCGCTCATCATCTCTTTAAAGATTAGTAGTTGTTGCGCCTGACCTCCACTTAGCTTACTTAGTTCACGTGTCAGTTTAATGGGACTTTGCGCTAAAACCTGATTAATCTTCGCGTGCGTAGCATTTTGTTGTTCTAGACTATATGTAAGTTCATCGAAAACTGTATAACCAATAAACTGTAAGAACGGGTTTTGAGTTAATAAACCAATCTCCGTTGGATCGAGATTAATTTCACCACTATCGATTTCCATATGTCCGGCAATCGCTTTAGCTAGCGAACTTTTTCCACTTCCATTATTTCCAGTAATCGCAATTATCTGCCCCAGAGCAACCTTGAGCGAAACATCGGTTATTAGTGGCGTGCATACATTAGTTAATTGTAACATCTATCCTCCTAATTATAAAGGGGCGAATCTTTTCAATCACATATCCAAGCGCAAAACCACTAATTGAACCAAGTACTACTAGAAACGGAATATAACCAATTAATTCCGGTGACTTTAGGGCAAATATTGCAAAGATAATTTGTCCGATATTGTGACTGATTGCTCCACACATCGATAAGGTATATGTGGTTACCTTAGTCTTGAATATCTTGCGAATTGCAAACATCACTACAAGTGCTAGCATCCCACCGCTAAGCGAGAACATATACACTGAAAACAATCCTAAAATAAACGTGGTGATGCTAATTTTAATCAATTGAAAAATAAACAGTTCATTAAACGAATAATAGTCAATTAAGATTACAAGCAAGATGTTTCCTAATCCTAACTTAGCACCAGGAACAACAAAATTAATTGGGATAAAGATTTCAAACATTGCTAAAATCATCGAAATACTTATAAATAATGCAAAGTTCGTTATTTTCTCACTCTCAATTAATCGTTTTGACTTAACCATCTAATTCTCCTTCGCTACTTGGCCCATTATTACGTAACTTAATTACCAGTTTATGAGGTGCACATGTGATAACCTTGCTAGTATCACTTATCTCCCCCATTTTAACATCTATTTTATCCGGACAATTAGCTTCAATTACCTTTACGGTTCCCTCAGTGTTAATTAGCATATTGATTTCAGCATGCATCCCACTTTTGTGATAAATGTCCATATATTCAGAATGTTCTATCGTTTGTAACTCCTCAAGTTCAAAATCAAATTGATAATAATCGATTATTTCTTGATCGACTAAAACCTTCATCTCCCCATCTTGTTCATGAATCCACCATATGTATTGAACATCCTCAGACAATAATAATGGGGTAGAAAAAATTTCCTCCCCATCTTGCATTATTATTATATCCAAATTGGTAACATTAGTGTTTCCAAATAAAAAATATACAAGAGTAAAGGAAAAAATTGAAATTAATATTCCAAAAATTATTCCTTGCTTCATTGTTAAACCTTACTTTCTATCACGTTTTTTTAATTTTCGTTTCTTATACCACGGACGAATAAAGTAATCTGCAGATAATGGCATTACATCGTATCCACCAATATTAATTAATGGAATTGATGCACAGATTGAGAATAATAGCCCAAGCACTACGATTCCATCGTATGACATCCATGATCCCGCACTAATTGAAATTGATAAGATTAGAAGCGCTAATGCAGCAAACTCGGTAAACAGACCGATGATTAATAATAAACCTAATCCAACCTCAGCTAAATCAAACACAAGTTCCATCAGCCATTCCATACCGGAAATTGCCGTTACCATCGTTACCATTAAATTATAAATTGGTTCTTCTAGGAAATCTGGTAACAGCGCATTAATATCGTAACCCATTCCAAACGGTGTAGAAACTGGAGCTAATCCCGCAAAGAAATTATCAATCCATGCTAATAAACCAGTTGGCTCAACTTCGGCTATCGGCGCTACTGTTTCCACAAAGTCAGTTGCTCCTGCTACCCCATCAACTACTTGAGAAGCTGTTTCGATTACCCCCGTAGCTCCTGCTACACCATCAACGGCTTGTGATGCTGTTTCCACAACCGCACTTGCTCCACCGGAAGCATCTGGAACACCAATTCCATTTGCCAAGTTAAAAGCTGTTTCTCCTTGAGGATAAACCGAAGTACAGAAATCACCATAATTCTTTACGTCAGAGGGGAAGATTTCTGTTTCAACACAGACAGCTTCCCATCCACCTTGTAGTTTGTGAATTAACTTTGGAGCTCCCGATGCCAGCCAGTACCATCCTAACCACAAACGAAGCGGAACTAGATAGATACTTGGCGATTTCGAAGCCAGGTTACCACCGATAAATGAACGGCGATCACGTACTTCAAAGAACTCATGACGAATGTACATCCACACCTTTGTTAATGATGTTGCTTGTAATAAGTAGATTACATTGATAAAGTGCTTTACAAACATTGCAAAGAACCCTGACATTACTAACGCACGACCAGCAAAGTGTAATTCTGCTACTCCATAACGACCACCAACACAAGCCATTGCCCCATGGAATTCCGGTGCATAACTTTTCAGTGGCTTATCATTGTTTAGTATTTCATTAGCAATATTTGTTGCGACAACCGGTGCTGCATGCTCACAGTTCTCAACCATTTGTGGAACTGGCATATCTTTTCCTTCGGGAATGTAGTACATAATATCACCTAGGACATATGCTCCATCTTTTCCTTCAGTCTGTAAGTTCGCGTTAACTTTAATTCGGTTTCCACGCTCAAGTTCTAAACTATCTGGGGAAATTGGTGCACAAGTAATCCCACTTGTCCATAACACACATTGCGTAGCAATCGAATTACCTTCACCAAAGTATACTTTATCCGCTTCAACTTTAGTAATAAACGAGTTTAAAATTAAATTAATTCCCAATTTATTTTCCATACGCTTAGCTACTTTTGCAGCAGACTTATCACCAAATGAATTTAAAATTCGCTCCGCACCATCTATCACATACATTGATACTTCACTCGGCTTAATTGTTGGATACTTGTACAGTAACGTACGATCAATCCATTCTTTAAGTTCACCTGCAACTTCGACACCAGTAAAACCAGCCCCGGCTACTACAAACGTTAACAGTTCTCGACGCTTATCGATGTTACTTGTCTTCTCAGCACGATCAAACAGTTCTAAAACCTTGCTCATTGCCGTGCGTGTATCATCAAATGACCACATTGGAATTGTATGCTCTTCAGCACCTGCAACTCCGAAGTGCGCAACTTTCGCTCCAGTTGCTTCCACTAAGTAGTCATACTTTAAGTTTCCATTATCTGTTTCTACGACTTTATTTTGATAATCGATATTCTCAACATTCGCTAATTTCAAGTTGATGTATTTTTGGTTAAATATTTTATGGTGATATACTTTAATCGCTTCACTGTTGGTACGGTCGAAAGCCGCTTCATGAAGTTCAGTCATCAACGTGTGGTATGGTTGACGGTCAACTAATGTTAATTCAACCTCACCAGCTTTTATTTGTTTCTTTAATTTCTTGATAAGTTTTTTTGCCGTTAAAACTCCGGCATAACCACCACCAACTATAACTATATTTTTCTTACTCATTGATTCTCCTAATTAAATATTTTATTTCTTGATTAAACGTTTCATTGTATTTACTATGTAGAAGGTTATTGGCTTCCTTGTTCAACTCGGCTTTAATCGTTTCCACATCATCCTTGTCAATATTCAACAGGATATAATTATTAATTCCGTTTTCAATATCCCGGGCATCTTTACCAGAAATGGAAACATCATCCTTATAATCAAGTAAATCATCAACTTTTTGAAAGAGCAATCCAAAATCGAGTCCAAATTTACCAATTGCTTCAAGTGTTTCAATATCATCATCTTCATTGGCAAGTAGTCCACTGATTAGGGCAACCTGGAAAAACCTTGCCGTTTTATTTTTCGCATACTCATTATAGGCGTGGTTACTATCAATTTCCTGCGCACTGCGTTCACTATATAGGAGTTTATTTAAAAACTCGATGATTAGATTTTTATAAAACATTTGAATTTCAGAAGTAGTTTTCTCAACACGCTGTCGATTATCTTGGCCAATCATTCCAAGGATATAACCAATATGAACTAATAGATAGTCAGATAGTAAAATTGCTGTTCGATTATCATATTTGCTATTAATCGTTTGGATGTGTCTACGGATGTTAGCTTTATCAATTACATCATCCTGAATTAAGGTCGAAAGATGAAATAGCTCGATTAATGCTGCATATTGATAGTTTGGTGACTTTTGCACCTTTAAAAACATCTTAGATCTTAACATCTTCTTCGGGACCAATGCCACGCGAATCAATTCCTCACGTACAAACTGATTGTCAATTTGATTTAACACATCGATGATTGCATTATTGATCTGCAGTTCTTCATCTTCACTACTTACTTGTTGATATTGGCTATCTTCACTAGAACAACCAGATAATTTTTCATCAAGAATTGAGCGAACTCTAGTATGTAATATTTCATATTCGAACTGTTTGGACAAATTATCGGTAATTAGCTTCAGTAACATCTCATCACCATGTAAAATATCGTGTTTATTTATTGTGTCTTTTACATGATAACTAAGGGCCACATCAACTTGCTTTAGTAAGTGCTCCATTCTTCTCCTAGTTATTCTACAAAAATATATAACTACTTAAATATAAGTAGTTATATGTATAAATTTATTATTTTAAATTATGCTTTTTCAGCAGCGTTAAACGCTTCTTCAAATTCATCGATAGAAATTGTTGCTCCACTAGCACCATCTACATCTTTACCTTCTGCATCTAAAGCAGGGAATTTATCGTTTTCGTTAATGTAGTTTTCTAAATCGTTAACGTGTGCAGTCCATGACTTACCAGTTTTTTCTTCCATTCCGTACTCACCAGCGTCAGATAATGCTTTTTTACTAGTGTACTCACCTTCTGGTAATACAACGTCGAATTGAACATTACTGATGTCATCTCCATCTTTATCGAAAGTTACAGTTGCATACTCACCTACGTGGTTTTCTTCACTTGAAACAGCTGATTGACCCGCGTAACTAGCAGATGAACTACATCCTGCTAATAATACTAAAGTTAATGCTGAAACGCTTAGTAATTTTTTCATATTATTTCTCCTTAAAATATTTTATATCGCCAATATTATAACTCGAAACCTTAAATGACACTGTGTGTTTTACGTGTCTTTGTAATGTTTTACACTTTATTTACAGATGATTGGTAATTTTTTTTGTTATAATTGGAAAAAGTTATCTATTTATCGCCTATTCGCAATTCTTGGCTGTAATTAAAACATTTGCGATAACTTCGATAAAATTCACTAGACTTACTAAATTATCGTGTAAAAGTGGCACGATTACACATTTTCCCAGATAAAAGTCTAAAATTAAGTATTACTTAAAATAATTTTGCTATATATTTACACCTTTAATTATCAACTTATATATAAGGATGTTCAACCACCAATTAACTGCTAGTTAATTTTCATCATTAATTAATATTCGGCACTTTCACTTAATATTAGATAATGATACTAATCACTTGAAAAACCAAAATATTTATCAAAAAACCAGAAATTTCCTATAATGTGGCATTATATATCCAAAACTATTTAACAAAGTGCGAAAAAAGTTGCACAAATTATTTTTTGTTGTGAAAACATTTGCATAACCTGTTGTTTTTTGCTATAATGGTGGTATGAAATAATTTAAAGGGGGAATATGTTAACATATTTACAAAAGATAGGTAAAGCATTAATGGTACCAGTTGCTGTTTTACCAGCTGCTTCAATCCTTATGGGTCTTGGTTATTGGATCGATCCAACAGGTTGGGGTGCAAACAGTCAAGTGGCTGCTTTCTTCATTTTCTCAGGAAGTGCACTAATTGATAACATGGGGATGTTATTTGCAATTGGTCTAGCTTTCGGTTTAAGTAAAGATAAGCACGGTAGTGCGGCGCTTACTGGACTTGTTGCTTGGCTAATTGTTCAAAAACTATTAGCTCCAGACAGTATTGCTATGCTTACTGCTGTTCCAGTTGAAGAAGTTCCTGCTGCATTTGCAAAAGTTAATAACCAATTTATCGGTATTTTAACAGGGGTAATTGCTGCTGAGGTTTACAACCGCACTTATAAAGTTGAACTTCCGGCTGCGTTATCATTCTTCTCTGGACGTCGTTTATCATCAATCGTTATCTCACTAGTAATGATCGTTGTTGCATTCATCCTTGGATTTGCATGGCCAACTATTTATGGAGCATTAGTTTCATTCGGTGAGTTCATCTTAGGATTCGGTAGTGTTGGAGCAGGTATTTACGGATTCTTCAACAGATTACTAATTCCAGTTGGTTTACACCACGCTTTAAACTCAGTATTCTGGTTTGATGTTGCTGGTATTAATGATATTAACAACTATTTAGCTGGTGCTGTTGAGTTATCAACAAGTTCATATACTGTTGGTATGTATCAAGCAGGGTTCTTCCCAATTATGATGTTCGGTCTTCCAGCTGGTGCGCTTGCAATTTACCACCAAGCAAACGCAGATCAAAAGAAACGTGTTGGAGCAATCTTAATGGCTGGAGCAGTAGCTTCATTCTTCACAGGTGTTACTGAACCATTAGAATTCTCATTTATGTTCGTAGCTTGGCCATTATACTTCTTACACGCAATCTTTACAGGTATTTCAGTATTTATCTCAGCACAAATGCAATGGATTGCTGGATTCGGATTCTCGGCTGGTTTTGTTGATTACTTCTTATCATTCAAAAACCCGGCTGCAATTAACAACTTAATGTTAATTGTTCAAGGTGCTGGATTCGCAGCTCTTTACTACTTCTCATTCACTGCAATGATTAAAGCATTTAACTTAAACACACCAGGTCGTGGAACTAACATCCTAGAACTTGATGATGATGCTGCTGTTGAAACTGGAAGTACATCTCACGCGCAATTTGCTAGTAAAATTATCGAAGTAGTTGGTAGTGACAATATTGTTGAAACTGACAACTGTACTACAAGACTTCGTTTTACAGTTAAAGACTCTGCATCTGTTGATGATGCTGCTTTAAAAAGTTTAGGTGCTGCTGGTTACTTAAAACCTTCTAGTACTTCATTACAAATCATTATTGGACCAGATGTTCAATTCGTATCTGATGAAGTAAAACGCCAAGTAGGACGTTAATAACTACTAATTGTTTTTAAAAATCTATAACTGAATTTACATTAATTTGTAGATTCAGTTTTTTAGTTTATTGGAGAAAATCCTGATTTGTAACTAAGTTGAAAAACTATTGTAAAGATAGTGTTTATTTTGGTTTTAAGCGGTTGCGCAAATTGACACTAGCGTTTATCCATGATACCATTGTATAGTAAAATAAAGAAATCGAGGTTAAATATTATGAGTAAATCATTAATACCAACTGCACATATTGCTGCAGAAGAAAAAAATCAAATTGCTAAGACAGTAATTATGCCCGGAGATCCATTACGTGCAAAATTTATTGCTGATACATTCTTAGAAGATGTAAAACAATTCAATACAGTACGTAATATGTTCGGATATACTGGAACATACAAAGGTAAAGAAATCTCAGTAATGGGAAGTGGAATGGGAATGCCAAGTATTGGAATTTACTCATATGAACTATTTGCTTTTTATGATGTTGATAACATTATCCGTGTTGGTTCTGCCGGAGCTTACACAGATAGTTTAAACTTATACGATGTAGTGCTTGCTACTTCAGCTTGGTCTGAAAGTACGTTTGCTGATATCGTGTTAGGAGAAACAGGTATTCGTCAACTTACTTCAACTGAAAGTTTAAACGAGAAGTTAACTGCAAGTAGCGATGCGTTAGGCATGACAATGCACCCAAGCATTATTCACTCTTCAGACGTATTCTACCGTGCAAACTACGATGATTACAAACAAATTTATGCAGACCACGGATGTGTATGTGTTGAGATGGAAAGTTTCGCATTATTTGCAAATGCCAAAGCAACTGGTAAAAACGCTGCATGTTTAATTACAATTTCAGATAACTTAGTTACACACGAAGCAACTACAAGTGAAGAACGTCAATTAGCATTTACTAATATGATGGAAATTGCTTTAAACGCTGATTATTAATAACCTAGAAATGGACTTTTCCATTTCTTTTTTTATAACTTATTGTACAATTTGTACAATTAATTTTTGTCGCTTAAGGTATACTTATAGTGATAAAAATTAAGGAGAATGATTTATGTTTAAAAACAGAAGTAAGCTTGCTTTCGCAGCTGCATTATTAGGAACGCTGTATACGATTTATCTATTTACCACTCTTAGTGAGAGCGCAGTAGATACTGGAGGGGCCATTGCTTTTATGCTAGTGCTTCCCCACTTAGTATGTAACTTTTTAGCCTCAATCTTTGCATGGTTTGGTTTCAAAAATAACAGTAAGGGCATGATGATCACTGCATTAGTATTATTCAGTGTCGCAATCGTATTATTCTTAGTGTTCTTTATGTATGATCTGCCAATGGTAATATTAAGTGCATTAGCAATTAGTAAAGTAAGTAAATTACGTAGTCAATCAGCTGAGTAAAATTAGTTATAACAATAACAAAACTCAATTAGTCCTATCAACATTAAGTTGCTGATAAATTCTAATTGAGTTTTTTTTATTATATTGGTTATTGCAATGATGCGCGTTTAGCGATAACTACATCTCCATCATAAGGAATTAAACCATCTGCACCTTTTTGATAAGCGTCGTGTCCTTTAGATAAGATGGCGATCGTATCCCCAGGCTTAGCAATTGCAAAAGCATGGTAGATTGCTGCTTCACGATCTTCGATATATTCGATTGGTGTAGTTTTAATTCCTGCAGCTATTTCATCAGCGATTACTTTCGGATCTTCTTTTTTCGGATCGTCAGCTGTTAAAATTATTAAGTCAGAATATTGATCACTAATTTCTCCTAAAATTGGACGTTTTAGGACATCACGTAAACCCGCCGATCCAAACACTGAAATTATTTTTCCAGTTGAGATAGTTTGAATGTGTTTATACACTTGCGTAAATCCATCTGGTGTATGAGCGTAGTCGACGATGACATTTAAATCTTTGTCATTCTCAATCATGACCATTCTTCCTTCAACTTGCGTTAGATTTGATGCCATTTCTTGCAACTCTTCGATAGTGATTCCCGCATCTAACACCACTGCTATCGCTGCTAATAAGTTGTAAACATTAAATCTTCCAACTAGGTTGGTTTTAAGTGGATACTCTGCTCCAAAAT
This sequence comes from Mollicutes bacterium LVI A0039, assembly GCA_033103385.1. Classification (GTDB taxonomy): domain Bacteria; phylum Bacillota_I; class Bacilli_A; order UBA3375; family UBA3375; genus LVI-A0039. The sequence goes on along the minus strand of CP136953.1, from coordinate 1,300,704 downwards.
ACACTAGCGTAAATTCCGTAGAACTTGGTAATAGTTTAACATCTTTCGCCATTATATCACTTTCGTGATCAATACCGTATGTCACTACTTTTCCTTTAGTATGCTCTATAAGATATGAAGCTGATGCTAAATCGTCATTATTAATGATTGCTAGGCCCTGTGGCTTCACTTGTGTAAATAGTAGAGCTTTAGCTTGCAAATAATTTTCCATCGTTATATGGTAGTCTAAGTGCTCGTGAGTAAGGTTTGTCATAATTGCATAATCAAACTCAAGGAAATCTGTACGGTGTTGATCGAGCCCTTGTGACGATACTTCGATCGCAGCATATTCTTTATTGCTTGCAACCATATCACTAAAGATTTGATTATATTGATGGGGAAGTAATGTAGTGAATGTTGAAGGTAATAATTCCTCACCAGCCTTAATACCTATTGTTCCAATATAACCACAACTGTATTTACGATTTAAAATATCATCGATAATCCATGAGGTTGTCGACTTCCCATTTGTTCCTGTAGTTCCAATAACCTTTAATTTTGTTGCGGGGTTGCCCCAAAAGTCACTAGCGATCTTATTGTATGCCACATATATATCCGGAACTTTCACATACAAGATTCCTGCTTGTTGCTCAACATCACTCGTATGAATAATAGCTACTGCTCCATTTGTAATAGCACTACTTATATAATCATGACCATCTACAGTCAATCCCTTAATTGCAAAGTATAGACCTCCCGGCTTTATTGCACGTGAGTCATTTGTAATATTCGTAATCTCAACGGTACTTGTTACATCTAGTAATTGATTAGCTTTCATTAAACCTACTTTCTTAAATTATTATAACATAAAACATCAATCTTTAAGGCGTAACTCTCTTCGTAATTACGAGCACTTAACTATCGGTTAACCTTATGATTATTAAGCACGTATTACGCGGCTCGCAACCCGCTATCGCCAGCCTAACTTAACTAATATTTAACTATTATATATTATAATATTGGTATATTGGAGGCAATATGAAAAGTGAAAAAAAATCAAAGCCGAAATCTACGGCGTACAACCAAAAGTTACTTGATTATATTAAACGAACTGCAGCCAAAAGTAATTTAAACATTTCTGCAAATAGTTAGTATAATATATACAAGGAGCTATAATGAAAAAAAGAATTTTAATTGTGGAAGATGATAATTTACTTCGTCTTGGTCTAAGAGTGTTCTTAGAAAATGAAAACTACGAGGTCGTAGAAACTACTAGTGGTAACAAAGCAATTGAAGCTGTTGAAGACCATAGCTTTCATCTAATTATAACCGATATAATGATGGCAGATGGTGATGGAATCTCATTACTTAAATATCTTGTTAATCAAAATATCAATATCCCTGTTGTTGTCTTATCAGCACTAGGTAGTGAAAATGACCAATTAGTTGGTTACAACTTAAATGTGCTTGACTATCTTGTTAAACCCATCAACTACGATATTCTTGGATTTAAACTTGATAAATACTTTGCGATGTATAATACCAAAGGTAACGATCAAATTTATTTAAATTCTGATACTTATAGTTTACACATCTACGATGACTGTATTAAGCTAACTCAAAAGGAATTCGAATTGCTTTCATTACTTGTTCAATTTCCATCGAAAATCTTCTCTAAATATGACTTAATCAATGAAGTATGGTACGGTAATATGAACATGTCTGAAAAAATTGTAGAAGTAACAATTTTAAACATTCGAAAAAAACTTGGAGAGCACGCCGGAATTGTAAAAACACATCGTGGTCTTGGATATTCATATGAAGGAAAGTAAGTTATCAAAAGAAATAACCCAGCTTAACTTTTTACTTGTAATCATTTATTTTGTTATGATTTTTGGGGCAAAGATCTTTATCCAAAATTTCTATGTAGACTTCAAGATTAGTAAACTTGAAGAATTTTATAATGAAAATATTGATACGCTAACTTTAGAGCAGCTATTAGAATATGCTGACGAACAAGGATTTACGTCAACGATAAAGCCGAAAAAGATAATCGAGAAAGAAGCCCTAAACTCGCTTTTAGATCCTGATATTAAATTTAGTGACTACACTCAATATTTAAATATGTTTAATAGCATTGCTGGAGAATCAAGCGGACCCGAAGAACCGGGAACTATTATCGCTAACTTTAATGGTCAATCGGAACCAATTCATTTCGCTGATAAAGACAACCTAATCACTTTATCATTAAACTCAGCAATCGCCAACGATATCGTTTTAATTACGATGGCCATCGCCATCTTTACCACACTTATTTTCGTCGTAATGATTATCAGTGTTAGTTTATTTATTAACCGACGAGTAGGAAAGCCATTAGATAAGCTATCTACATACATTGATGACATTGCTAACTTAAATGTCAACAACTCACTGACGTTTACACACGATGATGAGATTGCTAAAATCGGAATTGCCTTAATGAACATGGAGAAGGATTTAAATCGGGAGATTGTTAACCGTAACGAGTTACTTCGTGCAATTACTCATGAACTTAAAACTCCGTTAGCCCATATCGTGACTTTAATGTATCTCCACAAAAGCGAAGTCGGTGAATATGCAGATTTTGATTTCGTAAATGATCAAGTTCAAAAGATTATTAGCGAGAACAATGAACTTATCCAAGTTACCTTAAACTCTTTATCCGAAACTGATAAACTGAAGCAGGAATTTAACTTAAAACCGTTTATTGAAAATAAAATTCATACCTTCGAAGTTTATTTAACTGGTAAATCAATCGACTTAGACTTGCATCAATATACATTTGAAGCTAACCCGGTACCACTTAATCTAGTATTTAACAACTTATTATTAAATGCCTCGAAATACTCATACTCGTTCCTTAGTGTCACAAACAATGAAGGGACCGTTACAATCGCTAATGACTTTAAAGACAACGCTGGAAGCGGAGTTGGAAAGACGATCATTACGCGACTTGGAGAATTTGAAAACTTTGATATTAAGGCATATGAAGAAGATGGCATTTACACAACTGTAATCAAGTTAAATAAATTTAAATAACAACAAATATAAATATAATAACACAGTCAAACCACTTTCTAAATCACGAATTGGTTTGACTGTTTCTTTAGCATTTGACACCACTAATTAGTCTGCTATTGAAGTGGCTCGTGCCAAAGGGTATAATATAGTTGTAATTAACTAGATTGGGAGGAATAATGAGGAAAATTAAACTACAGCGATTAAATTCGCAAGGAAGATCCCGCAAAACATCAATCACCCTGGAATCTAAGGGAAGCATATGAGAATTATCTATTTCGTAAAATATGCTGTGCAAAATTTTCTAGCGATGATCCTAGTTGCTTTTGGAACTCCTCCGCCACTATACGAAACTTTTTACGATAAAACTTATATGTACTTTACAAAACCAGGTGATGTCCGAAGAGCATTTAAAGTTTATTTAATAAACCAAGGGATCGAAGAAAAACCGTATTTTTTAAGAAATGGCTTTCAACTAAAAGCTGACTTTAAAATGTCTGTTGTCAACTTATCCGAACCGGACTTAATGAGAATTTATCCGCGCAAATCCAAATAAAATAATAAAGGACCTAATTATAACTAGGTCCTTTTCCCATAGTAAATAAAAGAAAAAATGGTCTAATTACCAGACCATTTCTTAGGTTATATCATCATTATAAATTACTTTTGATTATAACAATATATAATTACCTCGGTTTTATTTAACGTTATTACATGCATTATGGTTTAGCCATAACTTGACGCTTAGCCTATAGTAAAACTCTAAGCATCAGGATACATGATATTAATCTTGCAATAACTTTATTTCCTATTTCGACAATTGTTAGACTTTCTGATATTTTACAGAAGAAATTGATACGGATGCACAATATATATAATCACATTCACTTGGGTCAACCATTACCGGGTTATCACCATTATCTGTTGCAATATTTACTGATGTCCGGTGTATTATTAGAAGTAAAATCACAACCGATTCCTTTGCCACTACACTATTTAAGAATAAACTATGCTCAGCTAAACTTGGAAAAGATAGACTACAAATAGTCTACCTTTAATTGGTTATAATAGGACAAGTCCAGCTTTTTCACAAATCTCATAAGTTGCATCATCCCAGATTGAAGATTGCACTTCACCAATATGAATTTTTCGTAAGAAGTACATGCATAGTCTACTTTGACCAATTCCCCCACCAATTGTATATGGTAGTTCATCGTTTAAGATTGCACTATGATATGGTAAAGTCGCCATGTGCGTAACATCTCTTTTTTCTAATTGACTTTTCAGTGATTCACTATCAACACGGATCCCCATACTTGAAAGTTCATAGGCACGTTTAAGCGTTTCATTCCAAACTAAGATGTCTCCATTTAATTCCCAGTCATCGTAGTCCGGTGCTCTTCCGTCATGTTCTTGACCGTTTGATAATTTGTCACCAATTTTCATTAAGAACACGGCACCAAATTCTTTACATGCGGCATCTTCACGCGCACGCGACTCTAAATCTGGATACATGTCTAGTAATTCTTGACTAGTAAGAAATTTAATTTCTTCAGGTAATTTTGAATCTACTAGGAATGGATATTTGATTAAAACTGCATGCTCAACTTTTAAGATTGTTGAATAGATATTCTCAACACATTTCTGTAAATAACTTACTGTACGATCTTCTTTGGTAATCACTACTTCCCAGTCCCATTGATCAACATATAGTGAGTGAATATTATCTAACTCTTCATCTTTTCTAATTGCATTCATATCTGCGTAGATTCCGGTATGAACTTTAAAATCATGCTTTCCTAATGAATATCTTTTCCATTTAGCTAATGAGTGAACAACTTGCGCTTCCATGCCCTCCACATAACTTGGGTTAAACGAGACAGGCGCCTCAATCCCATTTAATGTATCATTAAGTCCGGTTTTCACATCCACAAAAAGTGGTGCTGATACACGTGTTAAGTTTAATGCTTCTTGTAAGTTTTGTTGGAAAATATCCTTTACAAACTTAATTGCTTTATTTGTTTCTTTGTAGTCTAATTGTGTTTTATATCCTTCTGGAATAACTGTCTTTGCCATAATCTTCTCCCGATGTTTTTTGGTTTTAAAAAAATAGTCCATCGTAATGATGGACTATTTTGTAGTAACATTTATGATGTTGTACATTTAGTCAAGCAATACGATAATCTTTGCAGCATAAGCTCCATTATTAGAATTATTATTGCTATTATTAATTGCTAAATGTGTTATTTTCATAATGCCTCCATGCTTATAGCATAACATATTTTTGGGCTACTTGTAAATTTATTTTTACAATTATCCCGTTTTGAGCTAAATTATCACGGATTTAAAATAAGATTACAAAGGCTAGCATCGACATTCCTACTGAAAGCGAGTTACTAAAAATGTGGAAGATTACCGGATAAAGTAAGTTTTCTTCTCTAGCATAGATGAAACTAAGAACTATCGAAACTGGTAAATACATTAAGTATAAATGGATCGTGTGACCAATTTCTAAACTAAACATTTGAGCAAATCCAATGTGAACGAATGCGAATATAATTGTTGCGATAACCGCTGCAACATAACGATTTGTACCTGCAAGGAGCTTATTCATAATTGCATATCTAAACACATACTCTTCAATGATTGGTCCAAGGACACAAATTGAAGCAATTACAAAAATACTTGGTTTAGCATCCATTGCTCCCTCTAAGGTCGCTTGATTCTCACCAATTGATTCGGCAAACTGTGCGAAAAACTGTCCATCAATAAATGACGCCAACCATAAAAATGAATAGTAAAATACTAAGTAGATACCCAGCATTTTGAAAAAGTGCTTGTAATTTTCTCGAGCATCTTTAATCGTACTTACGATTGAAACTCGATACCTTCTTACCAACAGTATTATAAATATGAACTCAAATACTGAAAGAAACTCCATCATTCTTGCTTCGGCTAGTGCCTCACTAATCACCGAGCCATCAGCCTCTGCAAACGCTGCATATATCTCATACGTAAATCCTGCTAAAAACTGAATAAAAAAGAATATAACAATAATCTTAATTCCTCTAATCTGATTTTCAAATTTCTTCATTAGTCTCTCCCATTGTAAATTGTATAAAAAATCTCAAATTAAAAAATTTGAGCCTTTTTACTATTTTACCATATTTTAGTTACTTTTTAAACCCCATCGTCGCCTTTATTATTTCCTCGGCAATATCAATATCATTTACTTGCTCAATTCCGGTAAACCCCGGTGCTGAGTTTATTTCACATAGATAATAATCTGTATCCGTAAGTAGGATATCAACACCAAATGTCACAGCATTATATTCAGTTCTTACCTGGTTGAAGATTTGCTCAGTAAGCTCGGTTTTCGGATATGCTTTACACAGTGCTTCCCGAGCAACATTTGCTCTAAAATCATCTGTTGCCACGCGCTCCATTAAGTAATAATCATTACCGATTACATACATTCGTAAGTCATGATCATAGTCAATAAATTCTTCAATGTGAATTTTAAAGTTGGTATCTAACAAACTGATCAGTTCGAAGATTTGCTTTAAATTATTGGTATCTGAAGCTTGATATACTCCGAGTCCAAGCGATCCGGTATCACTTTTAACAATCAGTGGATACTTAAAATTACGCTCAATTAAATCAAGGCTGGCAAGGAGATTACTAGAATGGAGTTTTAAACTCTTAACTGTTTTAAGTGACGTTTCAACTTGCCATCTAAATTTGTCCTGCCAGTGATTGATTTCACTTAAGCTATTACAAATTACTGTTCCCGCTTGGTTTAAACTAGCTTCAATTTGCTGCTCAAGCATCCCATTCATACATCCATTCCAATTTAAAAGATAATCTGGAGCTGCAATTGGTCTTCCTTGATAAAAAAGGTTGATATGTTCATCGCTAATTATTTGCATTTGTTGTGGATCGATTATCTGCAAATCAACATTAAGTCGTTTCGCCGCTCGTTGAAAGTGACTTAAATCATATGGTTTGTTTAAATTACAAATAATCCACATACTAAACCATCAACTGTTTATCGTCAATAAAGACTTGTTCGATTGTTCCACCACCAAGACAGATTTCATCACTATAAAACACACAAGCTTGACCTGGTGTTATCGCATCTGCCTTCGGATAGTAAACACGCATACTGTTGTCACTTAACCATTCATACTTAGTTATTTCAATATCTTTAGAGCGATATCTAAACTTAGCACTTTTAATTACATCGTCATCGATACCTAACCAGTTGATGTCTTCAATAATTGCATTGTTTGAGTCTAAGTACTCTGGGTTATCACTATTTGCGACATATAAAATATTGTTTTCAATATCTTTAGCACAAACATACCATTTCACATTCGTAAATTGTTTGTGACCACCAATCCCCATTCCACGACGTTGACCGATCGTGTAGAACATTAATCCATCGTGTTCTCCGACTTTAATTTTCGTTTCAAAATCAAGGATGTCTCCTGGCTTTTTCTCAATGTAACTTGTTAGAAACTTTGTAAAGTTTCGCTCACCGATAAAACAAATTCCGGTACTATCTTTTTTATCAGCTGTCGCTAAGTTTTGACTATGGGCAATCTTTCGAACTTCACTCTTTTCTAAATGTCCAATCGGAAATAATGTTTTAGATAATTGTTCCGTTGTTAATTGTTGTAAGAAATACGTTTGATCTTTGTTATCATCAAGTCCACGGATTAAGCGTACTGGGTCGTGCGTAACTTGCGCATAGTGACCCATTGCAATATAGTCTGGATCAAACTTTTCAAAAGCATAATCCATAAATGCGCGAAACTTAATATATTTATTACATAAAATATCGGGATTTGGTGTTCGAGCTTTTTTATACTCTTCTAAAAAGAATTTAAAAACTTTATCCCAATACTCGGCAACAAAATCAACACGATGAATTTCGATCCCTAAACTATCAGCGACCGCTTTAGCATCGTTATAGTCTTCTTGAGCTTGACATATTTCCGCATCGACGTACGGATCCGCTAAGTCACCATTTAAGGCTGGATCCCAGTTTTGCATAAACAGCCCAATAACTTCATAACCTTGCTCTTTAAGTAGGTATGCCGCTACTGAGGAGTCAACTCCACCACTCATACCAACTACTACTCTCTTTTTCATCTGACTCCTTTCATTTTATAATTTTCTATTACCTATAAACTATCAAAACAAGTTACAATTTCTTGATAGATTGCCTCTAAAGTTGCTTCTGAATCAGCAAAACTTGCACCTTTGATTGATAGATACGTTTTAATCTTTGGTTCTGTACCACTTGGTCTAAATACTACCCATCCTAACTCTTCAAGTTCAAACTTAATTACATTAGCCTTTGGTAAATCATCGATACCACTTGCATAATCAATTTTCGTAAGGACTTTATGTCCAGCAAAAGCGGTAACTTCCGTTTCCGTGAAGTGCTTCATAATACGTTTAATCTTATCTAAACCTTCATCACCACTATACGCAATTGACTTAGTCACATCAATATAGTAACCGTATTTTTGGTACAACTCTTCCATAACTTCATCTAAGTATAAATCGCGGTTTAAATAGTAGTTTACCATTTCGGCTACGATTAATAGTGATTGCATCGCATCTTTATCACGAACGATATCACTTAGCAAGTAACCATAGCTTTCCTCATAACCAAACACAAAGTTTTTGTCAGGATTATTAGCAATTTGCTCACCAATAAATTTAAACCCAACAAGCGTTTGTTTGAAGTTAACTCCGGCCTCTTTAATGATTTCTGTTCCCATTTGACCAGTAACGATCGTATTGTACATACTATAACTGCTATCTAAATCCGTGTTATTACGGATATAGTCAATTAGTAATGTCCCGATTTGGTTTCCACTGTAGGCAATGTATTCTCCACCGCGGTTTTTAAACATTACTCCCAGACGGTCTGCATCCGGATCATTTACCACGATTACATCTCCATCGTTAGCTTTCGCATATTCAAGCGCTAAATCGTATGCTGCTAAGTCTTCAGGATTTGCCGAAGTCATGTGCGTAAAGTCACCATCAGGAATCATTTGCTCTTTAACTTCAATAATATTGTTGTATCCAAAATGGTTTAATACCTTCGGTCCAATTACTCCACTTGTTCCATGAGCAGGTGAGAAGACGATTTTTACATCTTTCTTTTGCTCATTTGTTTTCTCAATACCTTCTAACGCTTTTAAGTATACATCATCGAAACTCTCATCAATATACGCAACCATCTCGTTGTCTAACACGGTTTGGAAGCTGTCGAAATCAATGCTTGTAATGTCTTCGATATTATTGATTTCATCAATAATTTGTTGACTTTGTTCTAGGTTTGCTTGAGCTCCGGTATCGTTGTACACTTTATAACCGTTATACTCCTTAGGGTTATGACTAGCAGTAATCATGATCCCCCCTTGACATCCAAACTCACGTACAGCAAATGATAAAAGAGGCGTCGGTTTAACTTGATCATAAATTAAGGTCTTAATCCCTAAGCTTGCTAAAACCACTGCTGCTTGTTCACTAAATTCAACTGAGTAATGACGTGAATCATAACCGATGGCTACCTTGATTTCCCCATCATAGTTAGCTTTTAAGTACTTAGCAAACCCAAGCGTCGCTTGACGAATTGTCATCACGTTCATTCGATCCGTTCCCGCTCCTAAGATACCACGAAGTCCACCAGTTCCAAATTCTAAATTGGTTTGGAAGCGACGTGTTAATTGTTCGCTATCCATAGCTCTAATTTCATCTTTTAAATAATCCGGTACATTCTTACTTTCTAACCATAAATTTTTCATCTTATTCTCCATCCTTTGTTTTATAAAATCGACGACGGTCAAATGCATTTATTGGACCACTTATTTGTCCTGCTTCCACGTTTTTTAAACTTGTTTGCAGCAAATTGACTTTCGCATCCATCTCATCTAAATGCGCTAAGATGTACGCTTCGACTGTCATTGGTTCTTTCGGACTACCATAATCAAGTCTTCCGTGATGTGAAATAATCATATGTTTTAATAACATTGTTTTCTCAGTTTCGGCAATATCGTATTTAAACATGGTATTACAAATTAATTCATATCCAATCATTAAATGACCAAGCAGGTTTCCTTCAACTGTATACGTTAGTCCTAAACTTTCTAGTTCACGAACTTTACCGTAATCATGTAAAATGATTCCTGCATAGATCAAGTCTTGATCTAGATTGTAGGCAGCAATTAAACTATCACTTAAGTTTAACATACTAAGTGAGTGCGTAGCTACTCCTCCAATATAGGCATGGTGAATAGTTTTCGCAGCCGGATAAATAAAGTAATTTTCATCTTCTAATAGTTCCTCAACAATCAGTTTGATATTGCTATCGGCAATTTTTTCAACATACTTCATAATTTCTGCTTGTAAATATTGCGTGTTAAACGGTCCATGATCGTAGTAATCTAAGTAGTTACTTGGTCTAATTACCTTACTATCAATTACTTGTTTTTTATTAATTATATCAACGTTTACGAAATCTCCAACGCGATACATACTACTTGGGGTCGTCTTGATTTGAATTCGCTCCCCGTTGCAGTCTCGCATATCAAGATTCTTTGATACTTGGTTTGTATATTCATTTACTATTAAATAAGTCATTAAGCTCCTATCGCGTAAGATATTAATGTTAAAGTAATCAACCCTATGATTATTACTCCCATTGAAACCTCACCTGAAATTTTTGTTTTATACCCGGTACTACTTAGAATTAGTAACTGCGACGGTATCGAAATTACTGATAATGCTGGTATTGCGATCAGTAAAAACTGGATTGTTGTAGCACTAAATTCTGGTCTAATTAACATAGGCGTGTACATCGAGAAGTATGCAGCATTGGCATATAACTCGTATGTTCTAGTCAAAATATTTGTTGAACCACTCTCAAGGGTTATCATCGCTTGTTCAATATAGGGAACGCCCATTTCCGTTGCGTTGTAAATCGAATAGTTAGCAAAGATGACCATCGCAAACATTAAACAAACACCAATTACTATCGTTTTAAACTGTCCCGGATCTTCGTCATATGATTGTTCCTTTTTCTGATATCGTTCATTCATTATCGTTGCATTAACGAGTACTGCACAAATAATAAATAGGATAAACGAATATTGACTTATATAGATTGACAGGATAAATGTTATGGCGATAATAATCGATAACGTCAAGGGAATTTGACTATAGCGGCTAAACTTCTTTCGAACTCCCATATCATTTAATGATAATAAGATTAATGACATGATCGGTAGATAAATAAGCATTTGCGAGCTACTTAAGCTCGATACACCAAGTAATCCCACAACTGCGGTTAAGATAATAATCCCGATGATACGGACCTCAACAAATATTTCCTTTTCCAAACTACGCATTAAAAATCCTGACGCATATAAGATTAGCATAACTGATGGTATAAAAATCGCTACCAACAAGTTACTCGTACTAACTAGTTCTGAAGCAATCAAAGTATCTCCGAACATTCCCACATTAAAGTTTGGATATACGAAAATCGCATTAGTAAACAACACTGCATTTACCGTAACATATGCGATAAATTTATCAACGTTGGTTAAACGGACAATTGCTACCATAACTACAAAGTCGATAATTAAATTTCCGCTGGAGATTAATAACCCAATTAGAAACAATGCTAAGGATATCGTTTCAAAACGGAAAAAGAACGAACGCAATACTAAGTTATAATCAAACGGGAAAATCGTATTGTCAAACTTTCTAATTATATAGAAAATAATAATAATCGATATAACCTGCATTACCAGACCTAAAAAGTTTGACTCGGAAACTAAAAGGGGAATTTCATTTAAGGGAACACCGTAACCAAAGATAAAGTAGACAATTGAGGCACCCCCAAATAAATACATGGCATTTCGTTCATTGTTCGTCGATAATAAATAAATTAACGTCGAACAAATTAATATCATTCCAAATAAAAACATTTGCCCTCCTAAATTGCAAGTTCTTTCTCAATTCTTTTAACGCGTGTTTCTCCACCTATTTCACTACTTGCACCAAATAGGTTGATAATTCCAATACGACCAACTAGCATTAATATAGCAACTAGTAAGATGGCAATACTGTTAAATTCTCCAAGTACTCCCGTCGAGAATCCGGTAGTTGTATATCCACTCACCACATCAAACCACACATAAAGTAGGTTTAAGTCGGGTTGCATTGCTAGTACAAATAACGTACTAAACGCCGACAATCCAACAAAGGAAACAACTAGGGCATATGATTTTAAAATTGTGTCTTGACCAAGTTGGAAATTATAGAAAATAACTTCCCCATTTCGCTTGATCAGTGATGCAATATGTTTGTAAATTACATAGATACTTACGACTTTTACCCCACCACAGGCACTACTTGGTGCTCCACCGATAATCATAAAGATTGTATAGAAGATTAGGGTTAAGGGTTTAAATGCCGTAAAATCACCAAACATTGATAGACCGACACTCTTCGTCGATACCGACATGAATGTTGCATACTCTAGTTGTTGAAAGATACTCATTCCTAGCATTGCTCCATCTCGTTCTAGATAAATAAAGATTAACATAAAGGCCAGTAACGTAAACCCATTGACCTTGATAGAGATTCTTGAGAACGTTGATAAACGATAATATCCACCACGACGCCATGAAACATACTTTTCTTGCAAGTCTAAAATTACTGGATATCCAATAAAACTAAATACCATCAACAAGATTAATGTCCATTGTAAACTATAGTTAGTTACGTACGGAACCGTGTTATAAAAACCACTACCACTAACGGCACTAGCTGACATAAACCACGCGTTCATGAATCGATCAATACCCTCCAGTCCGGAACTTCCTAATTGGATATAAACTAAAATTGCCCCAATTAATTCCAGTGACCAGAACGTAAAGATAATTCTTCGAGTAATTGTCGCAATATCGCGCATATCAAGGCGGTTTAAATCTAACTTGGATAACAAGCGGTTACTAATTCCAATTTTACGTCCAAGTAAAAGTAAAATTGTTGTATTGGTTACGATTATTCCAACTCCACCAATATTGAATGTAACAATAATTGCTAGCCACCCCGCATAGTTAAATACTTCTCCCACATCAACAGTTGAAAGACCAGTAGTTGTAAGTGCCGATACACTTGTGAAAAAACTATCCAACAGCGATAATTCAGCCCCACTATTTAGCATAAATGGCATCTTTAAAACAAACGTTAAAAAGATGCTGAAAACAATATATGTACTACATACTAATAAAAGCGGGCGCTTATTTAACGCCTCGCGATATTGCAGTAATTTTCTCTTTAGCATTTTCGCTCATTTAATTTCTCAATTAAGATTGAGTTTACTAAACTTGGATTTGCTTGACCTTTACTTTCTTTAATAATTTGACCGATTAAGAATCCCATTGCACGGTCTTTACCACCATGGAAATCGATAATTGATTGTTCATTAGCATCAAGAACTTTATCAACCATTTGTCCAATAATTTGTGGATCTGTAATTTGTTCAATTCCTAGTTCGGCAACAAGAGTTTTCGCACTTTGTGGTTTTTCACATAGGATTGGAATAATCTTTTTCACGTGGTTTGTCGAAATCTTTCCACTGGCGATCAATTCTTCAATCTCGATAAAGTTATCAAGAGTAATGGCAATTTGATTAAACTCGTGATTTGACTTGTTAAGATAGTCTTTAATATTAACTAGTAAATAGTTAAGTGACTGCTTTGGATCTAGTCCAGCTTCGGTTAATTTAAAGAAGAACGTCACCATTTCCATGTTACTCATTAAGTTAACAATATCTTTGTCATTGAAGCCAAAATCTTTCAGTTCAGCTTTAATTTCCGCTGGAAGTTTGTTACTATGAGCGATAACATCATTAATGTATGCATCATCAATCTCAATATATGGAAGATCTGGTTCGGGGAAGAAACGGTAGTCAACTACCCCTTCTTTGACACGCATTATTTCGACAGTTTTCGAGTTTTCCATAAAACGCTTCGTTGCTTGAACAACTTTAGCCCCAGTGTTATAGGCCAGCATTTGATTTTTACGTTCAACTTCAATCGCCATTTCCACATTACTAAATGAGTTTAAGTTTTTAATCTCAACTTTCGGGTTAAAGTGAGGCTGTCCATATGGACGAACACTAACGTTAACATCAATACGAAGTGAACCTTCTTCTAACTTCCCATCACTAACACCTAAGTATACTAAAATCTCACGAAGTTTTTCAATATACTCACGCGCTTCCGCTCCACTACGCATCTCTGGTGTTGAAACAATCTCCACTAATGGGACACCACAACGGTTGAAATCTAAAAGCGTACAATCATCACGGTGTAATGATTTAGCAGTATCTTCTTCCATGTGCATAAAGTCTACACCGATTGCTTTACCACTGTCTAAAACAATTTTACCATGACGTCCAATTGGTGTTTTTTGTTGCGTGATTTGATATCCTTTTGGATTATCGTGGTAAAAATAGTTTTTCCGATCCCAATGCATTTTTCTTGTAATATCCATTCCAAATGCGTTAGCCACCATAATCGCTTTTTGTAACACCTCTTCATTAAATCTTGGAAGAGCTCCAGGCATTCCTAAATCGATTGGGTGAATATTAGTATTCGGTTTACTTGTCGTATCATTTAAACTCGGTGAGAAGATTTTACGCTTTGTATTAAGTTGCGCATGAACTTCTATTCCGATTATCGTTTCATAATTAACCATTGATCTTCCCTTCCGCGAATTTCGCTAAACTAAATAATTTTCCATCTTCAAAACGGTTAGCCATTAATTGTAATCCCACTGGGTTACTACTTCCCGCTGGCTTAAGCGGAATTGTTAAACTTGGCATCCCTGTTAAGTTTGCAGGAATTAGTAAGATATCTGAAGAATAGAATTTATAACTATTTGTATCTTGACTTTTACCAATTGTTGACATCGAGTTACTCGGAGCAATAATATAATCACAAGTTTTATACACTTCCACGAATTGCGCTTTCATCTTTTGACGAACCTTTTGCGCGTGTTCGAATACTTCACTTGATTTTTCTCCAGATAATAATAAACTTCCTAACACGATACGCTTTTTAACCTCACTACCAAATAAGTGACGTGTCGTGATAAATGGTACATGATCGTCAGTTTGCGTTCCGTAACGGATTCCATCAAAACGATTTAAGTTAGAGGCTCCTTCGGCATAAGCAATCGCAATGTATAATTCTAGCGCAAGCTTAACTGTTGGAATACTGTGCTCAACAATTTTCGCACCTTTACTGATAAACCATTCAATTGCACGTTTGTACTCGCTATTTGTTTCATCATCACATTCAAGTTCACTAAACTCTTTAATAATCGCAATACGTTTTCCATTTAAGTCGTTAATTGCTTCAGCATCTAAACTAAATCCAGCTGGTACATATGAAGTATTATCTTTCGGGTCTTCACCAATCATCGCTGCACTAATTAGTTTAGCATCATCTAAATCGTTTGCTAAAACTCCCATTGTATCGAATGAAGAACCAAAGCCAATTGTTCCATATCTAGAAATTAAACCATATGTTGGTTTATAACCATAAATACCATTTAAACTTGCGGGTTGACGAATACTTCCACCAGTATCTGTTCCTGTCGCAGCTGGCAACAATCCTTTTGCTACCGCGTAAGCACTACCTCCAGAAGATCCTCCTGGAATATTATCTGGGTCTAAGGCATTATCAACGCTACCGAAATAACTGTTCTTATTACTTCCACCCATTGCGAACTCATCCATGTTAAGCGTTGCAACTGGATTAAATCCGGCAGCAAGTAAACGTGATACAACTTCTGAGTTATAACTTCCAATTTGATTTTCTAAAATATGAGATGCACTTGTAGTTGGGACTAATGTTTGCATGTGAATATCTTTTAGACCAATATATAAATTAGTTCCAAAATCTTCTTCAATATAGTTAACAACAGCATTACCTTTGTCCGCTTTTAATCCATCAATTATCTCTTGTTTCGAAATTTTCGAAAAATCTTGTAATGTTTTATTCATCTTCCATCACCTTCTTTATCACAAAGTACTCACCATCAAAGTCGTTTAACGTTGACTTTAAGTGCTCGACATCATATTCTTCTTGTTCACTTTCAGTTTGAAAGATATTCTTATTTAATGTTGACATAATAAATGGTTCGTAACCAGTAACATCTTCCGCCATCATCAGTTCCATATTTCCACTAAAATCAACAACTTTCGCAAACACTTCGTCTATTTCTGTCTCACTAAGTGCTAAGTGCATTGTTTCTGCCATTTCTTTTACATTTTCTCTTGTAAATTCCATTGTATAACTCCTATCTATTAATAATTTGATTTAGCATTGACTCATCGATAATTTCGACACCAAGTTCTACTGCTTTATCAAGTTTACTTCCGGCTTTTTCTCCAGCGATTAAATAATCGGTATTCTTACTAACACTACCTTTGACACTTGCTCCAAAACCTTCAAAAATCTGTTTAATATCGCTTCGTTTTAAGTCACCAAATGATCCGGTGATAACAATTGATTTACCACTATATTCATTTTCGGTAATTTCTAAATTAACCTCATTAAACGTTAATCCCCGCTCTAGCATTAGTTCAATATCTTCAAGATTCTTAGCATCACTTAAGAACTGAATAATATTTTCTGCTAAGATCGGTCCAATTTTTTCCAGACTAATTAAGTCATCATACGTGATACTTCGGACTTGGTCTAGGCTTGGGTATTGCTTACAAATAATTTTGGCAACTTCCGGTCCAACCCCTTTGATTCCTAATGCGGTAATAAAGCGATATAAGTCGGTAGTTAGTGAAGCACTAATTCCCGCTTGGAGATTTGCTACTGACTTTTCTCCAAGTTTATCTAAGTTTTTAACACGCTCCAAATCCAAATTATATAAATCTGTGAAGTGTCCGATTAATTGTTCATCATATAGTTTTTCAATTAAACCACTACCTAATCCATCAATATTCATTGCATCCTTGCTCGCAAAATAAATGATTCGCTCAACTTCCTTAGCAGGACAATATGGATTGTTACAGTACTGATCTTGATTAATAATCTCTAATTCTTGTTCACAACGAGGACAATTAACTTCAGGTACATACTTAAGACAAGTGTTATCACGCTCTTCTTTGATTACTCGTTCAACTCGCGGAATGATATCTCCAGCCTTGATTATTTCAACCATATCACCAACACGGATATCTTTGGTTTGAATATATTCAAAGTTATGAAGTGTCGCTCTAGCAATTGTACTTCCCATTAAACTTACTGGTGTTAGCTTGGCATTAGGCGTTACTTTCCCAGTTCTACCAACCGTTAAGAAGATATCTTCAAGTTTAGTCTTAGCAATCATCGAAGCAAACTTATAAGCGATTGCCCACTTCGGATACTTACTTGTAAAGCCGAGTGTCTGCTGGTGCTTGTACTCATTGACTTTAATTACAATTCCATCAATTTCATAATTTAGCTCATGACGACGTAACGCTAGTTCATTGATATACGCAACAACTTGCTCCGCAGTTGCGCACACTTTAAGTTCAGTATTAATCTTAAATCCTAACTTTTCAATAAACTTCATTGATTGAAAGTACGTTTCGTGATCATATGCTTCTGGATTAACTAAACCATATGCATACATATCTAAATTACGACTAGCAGCAATGCTACTATCAAGCTGTCGAACACTTCCAGCAGCTAAGTTACGTGGATTTGCATACTTCTTACTCGAATTAAGATTGATTTTATCAAAGTTGGGTTTGGAGATAAATACTTCTCCACGTACTTCTAAATCATCAATCCCGACCGCAGTCGGTAATGAGCGAATCGTCTTAATATTATGAGTAACATTTTCACCAATGCTCCCATCACCACGAGTCGCAGCAACAGTCAGTGTGTCGTTATATGTTAGCGACATTGCTAAACCATCAATTTTCACTTCACATACATAACTATAGTCCTCAGTATTTAATTGTTCACGAATCTTTTTATCAAATTCAAAAAACTCATCACCAGAGAAAATATTATCTAAGCTAAGCATCGCTGTTCGATGTTCAACTTTTTCAAACGCATCAATAACTTCTCCACCAATACGCTTTGTTGGTGAATCAGCGACAGCGTACTCCGGGTATTTTGCTTCTAAATCTTTTAGCTCTCGAAGACGTAGGTCATACTCGTTATCGTCCATTAGCGGTTGCTCTTTTACAAAATAATGGTAATTAGCCATTTTTAAAGTTTCAGTTAACTCAATTATTCTATTTTTCACATCGCTCCTATCCTTATTATTATAACATTTATGACATCAAAATCGGTGATATTTGTACTATTATTATTGACTGTGAATCAACAAATAATCTCACTAAAAGCATATCTGAAATCCTGATTATTTATAACTCATTAGCGTTAAACGCAAAAAAAGAGTGCAAGTGCACTCTTCTATTTATTTTGGGGATTTACAAATTAGTTGACGCTTTAAAAATCGTTCGACATTTTCAAATACTCCTGGTAGAAACATACATATTCATCGACTATAATATCAAGTTTTATGGGAATAACCAGAAGTTCCAAGTTCACTCAACTTTAATAAATCAACTGGTC
Organism: Mollicutes bacterium LVI A0039; assembly: GCA_033103385.1. Taxonomy (GTDB): domain Bacteria; phylum Bacillota_I; class Bacilli_A; order UBA3375; family UBA3375; genus LVI-A0039. The sequence continues at coordinate 1,281,973 of CP136953.1, read as the reverse complement.
ATTCGAACTGACGTTTTCTAATGGATTTATCATACGCTTTTAAAGATTAGCTCCATCCCGGATCCAATCTGCTCTACTAGTCCTAACTTAGCAAAGGTGAAAGCTAACTTTGGATTACTCGGGCGTGATTGCCGCTGTAAAAATTCATCGAAAGTCACTCCACCCGGAACCCCTTCATAAAATAATCAATTTTACTTTTAGGATTCCCTAAATAATATCTTAATCCAACTTAATCCCCTTATCTTCCATTTCCATTGCAAATAAAGTGTCAGTTAGTTCAAATGCTCGTTCCTTCATTAGCTCATGTACTTTTTGTTGTTCAGGCGTAAGCCCCTCTGTTCTAAGTTTATTATTATTTGTGTAATGAACTGTAGGTTCGTAAGAATAAAAAATTTTTTGATTACTAGGTTGTTCATATGTTACTCCTAATAAGTCTATATACATATACAAATAAGCCTCTTCACTATAATCTGGAAATGCCTCCTTATATTCAGTTGTAAAGTCCGATGTAATTTCAAATAGATCCCGTTTAAAAGTTAAAGTTGTGTTGGTAATATATTCATCTAACTGCGATTGGCTGGGATTAATGTCATAATCTCTCCATTTATAACCAAGTTCATCTAAGTCATCAAAAATATCTGGATAGTTTTGCATTACATAACCGTATCTTTCTTCACGAGAATAGTTAGCAAAATCATATTTAGATTCAATTGCATCAACTGCTAATAGTTTATTCTCATCAAAATCAATCTGTACATCCGAAGGATAACCTAATGAGGATCTATACAAGGAATCATTTACTATATTATAGAAAGTATTATTATCTACTGGATATAGTTTGATTGCCACTGTTAAGGAAACCATCATAAATCCAAATATTACTAATTGCTTTATAATAACTATTTTAGCCTTTGGCTGTTTGTTTTCTGGTCTTTCTTTCCCATATGAAACGTACTGCGAGTTATTATTATACTTACGCTTAGTTCCTAGTAAAGCAATTTTATTATTAAACAAGTATGTGATAAACACTGCAGCAATTATAACTACTGCAATTATTGAAAAGTATGCATAAAAGTAAAAGAATTGATCTCCTTGAAATGGCGATGCCATTATCTTGTAGTCAGTTGGGGATGGTGCATATGGTTTGTCAAGAATATCAAAATAGACTACCGACGATATGATATTGGTTGTAACCATAATTGTACTTGAAAAGATAATTAGAATTTTATAAAAAACTGAATAATTAATAATATTAAATCGATCATTTTTCCACTCTTCTTCATCTTCATACAACTTTAAATATGTGCCAAGAAAACTATCATCACGCTTTAATGCCACCCATGCTTGATCACCTTTACTCCTCTTACTTTCATCATATTCAAATTGGATATGTTTTGCATATGCATGTAATGTTTGTTTCTCGGCAGACACAAGTCTCGCAACTTGTTTAATACTTAAAATAATGAAAAAAGGAATTGAAATCCATAGCCAGATATTATGCCAAAAATACATGAAATTAGATAAACCAAATAAGTTGTTAATCATAAACACTTTATCTAAGATTAAATATGAAATATATGGAATGGAGATCCCAATTATTGGTGTGACAAGCATAGCACCAGACACCAAACGTAAGCTCTTTTTCTCAACTTTTCCTGAAACAAAGTAATAAATCAGTGCTGGAGTATAAGTGAAAATGAGTATACGTTCTAATATTCCATATATTCCATCAACAATGAATGATGCAATTTTATTTTTCTCCCGATAATTCTTAATGTGTATCAATTTATCTCGACATGTTATAAACCTATATACCACATAGTTGATACTAATAACTATTAATAATCCAACTACAATTACTTTTAGTAAATTTATATAGTACATAATTCTCCCTCAATTTACAAACTAAAACTTATTATTTAATATTAAGGACTTAATTCAATTCCCTTATCTTCCATTTCCATTGCAAATAAAGTGTCAGTTAGTTCAAATGCTTGCTCAACCATTAATTCGTAAAGAATTTTTTGATCAGAAGTAAATCCTTCTGTACTCTCTTCATTTTCTTCACTATAGTATAAGGTCGGAAGAAATATATATTTGGTTTTAGATTCATAAGCTTTTTCATAATTTATTACAACTATCCGATTACTCATAGATAAATAAACTTCATCTTTGGAGTCCGGCACGTATTCTTTATACTCTTTTGTAAAGTCTTGGTTGATATAAAAGTAGTTTCTCGTGAATTTACCATTTACACTATCTATGTATACATTTAAATGCTCAGGAGAATCTGCATCTTCATCTCTCTTTTGAAAGCCCAATTCATCCAAGTCATCAAAAATATCTGGATAGTTTTGCATTACATAACCGTATCTTTCTTCACGAGAATAGTTTGCAAAATCATATTTAGATTCAATTGCATCAACTGCTAATAGTTTATTCTCATCAAAATCAATTTGTACATCTGAAGGATAATCTATCGAGTACCTATACGAAGAACCATTGTCTACAAGGTAAAATGTATTATTATCAAATGGATATAGTTTGACTGCCACTGTTAAGGAAACCATCATAAATCCAAATATTATTAATTGCTTCATAATAACTACTTTAGACTTTGGCTGTTTGTTTTCTGGTCTTTCTTTTCCATATGAAACATACTGCGAGTTATTATTATATTTACGCTTAGTTCCAAGTAAAGCAATTTTATTATTAAACAAGTATGTGATAAACACGGCAGCAATTATAACTACTGCAATTATTGAAAAGTATACATAAAAGTAAAAGAATTGATCTCCTAGAAACGGCGATGCCATTATCTTGTAGTCAGTTGGTGATGGTGCGTATGGTTTGTCAAGAATATCAAAATAAATTACTGATGATATGATATTGGCAGTAACCATAATTGTACTTGAAAAGATAATTAGAATTTTATAAAAAACTGAATAATTAATAATATTAAATCTATCATTTTTCCACTCTTCTTCATCGTCATACAACTTTAAGTATGTATCAAGAAATCTATCATCACGCTTTAATGCCACCCATGCTTGAGCACGCTTGCTTCTCTTACTTTCCTCATATTCAAATTGTATATCTTTTGCATATGCATATAATGTTTGTTTCTCGGCAGACATAAGTCGCGCAACTTGTTTAATACTTAAAATAATGAAAAAAGGAATTGAGATCCATAGCCATATATTATGCCAAAAATACATGAAATTAGATAAACCAAATAAGTTGTTAATCATAAACACTTTATCTAAGATTAAATATGAAATATATGGAATTGAGATTCCAATAATTGGTGTGATAAGCATAGCACCAGACACCAAACGGAAGCTCTTTTTCACAACTTTTCCAGAAATTAAGTAATAGATGAATACTGGAAGACATACCAGTAGAGGTACATGTACTAAGATTCCATATATTCCATCAACAATGAATGATGCAACCTTGTTTTCCTCTCTATAATTCTTAATGTATATTAATTTATCTCTACATGTTATAAACCTATACACCAAATAGTTGATACCAATAACTATTAATAATCCAACTACAATTACTTTTAGTAAATTTATATAGTACATAATTCTCCCTCATTCATTACTTACTTCGGTCCGTATATGTGTCATCCCAGAATGATACTAATTTTGTCTCTAGTGACTCAATTTGTGATGTCAAATCAGAATATTTATATACTTCAGCTAATACGTTATTATAAAAAACCTGAACTAATTCATCTGCAAGTAGATTTCTATCCCTTGACATAAAATTTGACATTGATTTTTCAGTTTCATCACTATTATAAGATCCAACAAAATCCACTTTACCTGTTCGTATACATTCATCATTAGCTATTGCATCAACGAAATCATCTTTCTTATAATCACTATAGAGTCTATTATAATGATAGTATGTTCTAAAAAAGCTTTGTGCATGATATGCAATTTCATCTTCGGTTGGTTCATTGGGTAAAACTGCACATCTAAATTCGTTTATTGGCAATTCACCATCTTCACAAAATACATAGTCCAACTTAACTAGTGGTGTACTGTTAGGAACTGGTATTTTTCTATAAGTCAAATACTGATTACGATAACTTATTTGCACCATTGTATAATCTTCTGGTTCACCATATATAGGAAAACTATCGTCTATGATATACCCATGTAGTAAAACTGGAATGTTATAAATCTCACAAATTTTACGAACATCCTCTGCATTGCTGTAGTCAATTCTACTTCTACCTACACATGCATAACTTGACAACGTAGCAATATCATCCTCCAAGTCTTGCTTTACGGCCCTTATTATATCTACACGTTTATTTCGCAAAACATCCAGTTGATAGGACAATTGCAGTTTTGCTGTTTCTAAATATAAGTTTACTTGGTTCATTAAATGCTCAGGATCCTCATAGTCCAATTTTATTTCACCATTGTAGTGTACAGTGCTACCGCTACTATTTTTTAAATCGAAGTCATACTCTAATTTTCCATCTTCATTTATCTTGAATATTTCCAACTCATCATAGTCTTTAATAAGCAAGTCAATCATTTCAAAAACAACACCACAAATTACCATAGCAATCGCTGCAAGACCTCCTGTTTCAACAGTAATAAATCCAGCCAGTAAAAGTACTATATTTCCCTTTTTCGCAAGTCCATCAATATACTTGGCCAGTTCGCTTTCATCTGCATCCCATAAATTTTCTAAATCAGCTACATCCATTGCTGGTTCTATTACAACTGATGCTACTACTGCCGCTATACGGAAATTTTTTGCACTTATGTCGTCTGCTTGTAATAGGGCTTTAATCTCATCATATGCATCTTTTATCGATTTTCCAGTTATCGTAACATTAACAACTCCTAAGGTTTTTTGAACAAACAACTCAAGTTTAGTTGCTTGATCGTATGTCAATTCGGTATTCATAACATAGTCAATACTTGCTGACACTTGATCACTATTGATATCTATTTTTATTTTCCCCGGTTCTTTATGTGAACTACCAATTTGTCTGACCGCTTCACCTTTTATATCATCATAAATCTTTATAGCAGTGTCATTACCACTTTGTATTAATTTAATATTAAGGCCCTCTCCTGCTTTCTTCATGTACTCCTCTTTAGTAACTATATTACCATTAAGTATGTATTCCTCTGGACCCGCAACAAATGACACCTCAATTCCGATATCTGATAATTGTTCTTTATTGATATTCGGGTAATTTGTTTCTAGCCACGAATCAACTATTTCCTCCGCTGTTACATGTTCTAATTCTCCAGATGGAAAATCTGGATCTATATGGGTTATGGTTACACCTTCTGCTGTCTCATTTATTATTGGTGTATTATATTTTCTTTCACTCATTTCCTCTCCTCTTTAGTCAACGTTAAATTCGATAGTTTGTTCGACATCTTTTAAAACTTGACCAACCGCTTCTTTCTGTTTTCTTAATTCCGAGATGTTGTCGATTAATTGTTCGATTCCTTGTCCAGATTTTGCATGATATGCTGTATTTAGTGTTTGAATAACTCTTTCCATTGAGTCATAATATACTTCCTTATTGAAAACAAACTTATCCAGTTCGCTTTCCGCATAATCCTGAAGTTGTTTAATTACATGTTTCTCGGCTTTTGTTTTTATACTCATTGTACCTCCCTCAAGTGCACATTAGTTGTTTCAATTGGATTACTATCTATTTAATTTTGCTTCATCTAAGGCACCCTCATATTTTAAACAATATTACCATAATTAATAATCTAGATGTGTGCAAAAAAATATTTTCTCGAAAATTAAACATCTCTACCACATCATAGTTTCATGTTAGAAAACAGTTGCTTCATTTGAGGCACTTCAAATTCACAAATATGTAATAAAATTCCAGTTTTTTTCTAAAGGTGGCATAGTAACTTAGCCGCTGTATAATTGCTAAATATATCTAACAGCTTTACTTAAAATTATATTTAAATTGTAGCTAAAACTATAGTTTAAGGTCCAGATAAAATGTTATAAAAAAAACTGAGATTGCTCTCAGTAATTTTGAATTATTTTTTTGTTTTTCCATTTGCTTTCATACTTTTTACAATTTGGTTAACGCGCTTTTGACTTGCGGGTTGACCCATTGATTTTAGCATGTTTGCAATCATATCTTCAGAAATTGGTGGGTTCTCTTCAAAGTGTTTTCTAAGTGTAAAACGTGATAAGAATGTCCCAGCAACGATTCCTAAGATAAATGTAACTACGATTATAAGTACAAACCATCCAGTTGCTATCGTCATTTGTGCCTCCTAAATTTTTCCTAATCATTCCTATTTTAACACTTATTCACTATTTCTTGCAAAAATACTTGACAAATCACTATGCCATAATATATAATACCATTATCACATAATACAGAGTAGTGATTTTCTTTTTACCCTCACTACTCTATAATACATATTAGTGAAGGAGATAAAATGAAAAAATTAATTGTGGTGATTGCAACCGGATTTCTATTTTGTATATTTTTCGGACTCGGAATGTTCGCAATGTTTACAAATACATTTGGAATTAACGTCAATACCGAAGGCTTATTCCCCGCAGTGGACATTACCGTTTTAGAAGATGGTTTATTTAGTGAAGAAGGTTTTTCTAGATATAGTTATATATATAATCAGGCTGGCAGTGAAAATATCAAAATCGTTAATAAAACGGGATTTGATCTTAACGTCGGGCTTAGCTTCTCAGAAGATCCAACTTCAGTTGGGACAGTTGAATATAATTTTTTTTCTGATAACTTAAGGTTTAAGCAAATCGATGATACAACTTTAGAAGTTTATTCAATACCAGATGAATATGATTACTATTTCGATAATAGGAGGTTTAGACATTCTGATACACCATATTTAAGCGCATTAATAAATGAAGAATATGATTACAACAACGTTTCTGAAGATGGGGAATCACCGGTTATCAACCGTGATGATTTAGTAATACTAAAGGATGGTGAAAGTTATGAAATCAAATTATCTTAATAACTTAGAGCGTGAATTTTACTTTGTTGATAGTTTAGAGCGCGAACAAATTATCGCTGAGTACGCAGTTCACTTTGAAGAACGTATTAAAGATGGGGCAACGGAAAATGAAGTTATTAGTAACTTAGGTACTCCTAAAACAGTCGCAATTGAGTATGCAACCGAGCTTGGAATTAATTATTCAAGTTTCGATAAAACGATGTACAACTTTAAGCGTGATACAAATATGTATGTGGCTAACTTAAAAAAGAAAATTAATAGCGTGAAAAATGAGCAAAACGCCAAGCGCAATAACATCAAAAACTATGTAGAAGGAGAAAATGATGGACAAGGTAACAACAATCCTACTCTTGATTCTGATACTGTTATTAATAATCGTAATTTATCGATGAATAAACATTTGCGCCGAATCATTAACTTGATCGTTGGTGTCTTTTATTTACTGAAAAATGCAATTGTATTTATATGGAGAATTTTCATTACTTGTTTCTTATTTGTATGTAGTGTCCAATTTGGACTAATGGCGATTAGTGGTGTTGTCGTTGCTATATTTTTACCAATGTTTTTATCTTTCACTAACAATACTTTATTAATCTGGTTTTTAATTTATGGAGGTATTTTTTCGCTAGTCGCTTTATTTGTAACGCTATGTTTAGCGTGTCTAAAAAGATTTGGAGTTGGAACTCATGAATAAACAGTTAAAAAAAGGAGTACTTGACATTTGCGTGCTTCACGTATTGATCGATCGTGATGCATACGGTTATGAACTACTTAAAGAACTGCAATCAGCACTAGATGTTAAGGAAAGTACCGTATATCCGATACTGACGCGACTTAGTAAAGAGAACTTGCTTACTTCCTACATGGCCCCATCGAGTGATGGACCACCACGAAAGTATTATAAAATTACTGAGACTGGACTTAAAGAGTATCATGCCAAAAAGCAAGAATGGTTAAGTTTCCAAGAAGTAATTACCGATTTTTTAAACCTAAAGAACTAACAAATATATTGTTAGTTTTTCCTTATTTATGGTACAATTTAGTCACATGGAGGTATCATGAGCACAAAACGTAATTATCATTTTGACAACATCAAGGCTCTGCTTATTTTCTTAGTAGTTTTCGGACACTTAATTGAACCATTAAGAGATATCAACTTTTTCGGAATAACATATTTTATTATCTATTCGTTTCACATGCCTTTATTCATTTTCATGGCTGGTTATTTTGCTAAACCTACAACTAAAGGATTAATGTATCTCTTTAAAAAGTTTATCAAATTCGAAATAATCTATGCCCTCGTTTTTGTCGTCTTATTTGCCACGAGCGGTGGTGAAGCAAATGTTGAAGGGTCAGCTCTAGATTTAATTTTGTATGCCTTGCAACCAATTTGGGTTCTTTGGTATTTACTTAGCTTAATTTTCTGGAGATTCTTATTAATTGCCTTTGAAAAACATCCGGTGGCAATTGGAATTATCATCGCTCTAATCATTGGCTTTAATTTTATTCCCTTTGATTTTAGGGTTTTATCTCTTGGTCGAACACTTTCGTTCTTCCCATACTTTATCGTCGGTTACTTAGCGAAAAAACATCAGTTCGATTTTTCAAGGCTACGCCACAGTCATACCATCACCTTTTACTTATTATGTCTGCTAGTTGTGTTTTGGGCGATGTACTCGACGCAAGCTTCAGATGAACTTTTATACGGAACAGATAGCATCGTATCGCAAGGTACTTCACTGTTGCCACTAGCTATGTTTAAGATTAACACTTACTTAGTAGCGGCTGCAGCAACCATTGTAATTTTAAATTTTGTTCCAACAACCAAAAATACCTTTACGGCAATCGGTCAAAAAACTCTGCCCATATTTCTGTGGCACGGAGTGTTTATTTTCTTCTTACAAAGAATTAATTTCTTCGAGCAAATTAGACACTTTAACAATATATTATCGTATATAATATTATTTATATTAGCAGTATTACTTGTCCTATTTTTAAAGGACCGTAAAGTATAAGGAGACAATATGAAAACAATTGTATGTTTAGGGGATAGCATTACCTATGGATATGACAATCATTCAAAAATGAGTAATTATACCCAAGTCGAAACTCCCTATCCAGCAGCATTACAAAACTTGCTAGGTGATAATTATCAAATTATCAATAGTGGTAACACCGGGTGGCAAGCTAAGCAAGTCGTTAACCATTTAAATGAACTTGTTTACAAATACGAACCTGAAAAAGTGATCCTAATGCTCGGAATTAATGACGCACGCGGTTCTAAGCAAGGTTTGCCAGTTACTAAAAATAGTTATTATCGAACAATGAAGAAAATTATTGAGGCGCTTTTAGACCGTGATATTGAGGTGTTGTTACTAACACCTACGCCAGTGCGTAGTCCACGTGTAAAGTCGTTTAATAAGGTTGCATTAGCGCTTGCACATGATTTAAAGATTAATTACGTTGACATGCACCAAGCAATTTTCAGAGAACTGAAAAAAGATGAGCTGAGCCTTAAAGATATCTTAGCTGATCGCATCCACCTATCACAAGCGTATTACATAAAACTCGCAGAAATCGTTAGTAAAGAGTTTGGTAAATAACAAAAAAGATAAGCGTTAGCTTATCTTTCTTTATATTCGATTTACGATTTTTTATAACTACGTTTAATAATTTCTTTAAAACTACTCGTGCTATAGTTAAGAAGCCCTTCACGATATATCGGTGCTAAGAAACGGAATAACATGTATGTAAATACCGCTTGAATCACAACACAAAGTCCGAACATCCCAATTGCAAGGTCTCCCCCTAAAAATAACTTTGTCGAGAAATATGGAGTAAAGAATGGAATGAAGACCATAGCCTTAGAAACAGCAGCAATATCAAGTAGTGATAAGATATAAGGAATCATTAGAAAGACAATTAACGGTCCATTAAACTTTTGGTAATCTTCGTATGAAGTTGAAATTGCGGCGATTACTGCAGAAATTATTTGATACAGCAAAATTGCAAATAAACCAGTTAAAATTGTTAGAACAATAAAGATTATTAGTGTGTAGTCAACACTAATGCTCAGATTTGTTAGGGTTTCAATTGCAAAATCGATGATCATCCCGATTGAATCTGGTTTTAACTTCGCAAGTACAAGTAGTCCCGCCACTAACCCAATTACTAGCGAAACAATCATCGCCACTAGGAAGATTAACGTTGATATTATTTTCACTAGCATATGGACTTGTGGTTTAGTATTAGTAATAATTACTTCCATAGCACGTGAATTCTTCTCTTCAAATATTTCATTTCCAAGTAGTTGGAATCCTAAAATCATAATAAAGTAGATTGCTACTGTATTTAGCATCCCTAAACCATATAATAGTGATTCATTATCGTCATCAACACTGCTCTCGTAATTCATCGGTGTATTAGCTTCTGCAAGTTTCATTTGATTATCCACTGGTAGTTCGCCAATCACAGCGCTCATCTTTGCATTTTGAATATGACTATCTAGTTGCATTTTATCGGTTGTTGATATTGAGAAGTTTGATGTGATCGTATTTGATGTTAAATCAATTACGATTTGGTCATCTTCCTCATTTTCAGCAAATAAACTATCTAAGTCACTTACGTCTTCTAAAAAGATTGGATCAGAAAATCCCGTGCTTACAACCGTAGCTAGTTCATCCCGAGGATAAATATAAGTTGTGTCTGCAAAGTCTAAATCGAATAGTCCTTGCTCTTCTTCAAACTTATTCATCGCCAAGTTACCACCAATCACAATTAGTAAAAATGGTAAAAGCATTAGAGCAACAAAACTCAGTACTTGTTTCTTCCCGAACATTTTCGGTTTAAGTGAATATTTTAATAACACATTGAAATTATTCATGGCTCTCCTTTACCGCTTTAACTACAAGTTCTTCCAGATTTGGTAAATTAACATCAAACTTACGAATTTTATACGAACTAACATGCTTGAATATATTATCAACATTTTCGTATCCAGCAATTTTTACTTTGTAGATATCATTTAAATGATCGACACTTACCACGAATGGTAGCGTTTCGAGGTTCTCAATAACATCTTCGGTTTGAATTTCGACAACATACTCATTAGCTTCTTGTTTAATACTGTTGATATTCCCTTCTAAAACGGGAACCCCTTTTTGAAGGACAATTACATCATTAGAAAATGCTTCAACGTAGTCTAATCGGTGAGACGAGAAGATAATCATCGTTCCCCGTTTTGATAATTGTTTAATTGCCTCAGCAATCAATTTGATGTTTAACGGGTCAAGTCCACTAAATGGTTCATCTAAAATTAGTAGATCCGGACTGTGCAGCACACTGGAGATAAACTGAATCTTTTGTTGATTTCCTTTTGATAATTCTTTGATTTTACTAAAGCGATGCTCAGTTAATTCAAAATATTCAAGCCAGTGCTCAATTTCTGGAGCAAGCTCTGCTCTAGTCTTACCTTTAAGCTCACCGAAAAAACACAGTTGCTCATCAATTGTATACTTTTGTAGTAAACTTCGCTCTTCAGGTAAAAATCCAATTCGTGGACTATCATCCAGGGAAATCGGATGACCATCTAAATTGATCGATCCGCTATCCGGGCTAAAGATTCCTAAAATCATTCTAAACGTTGTTGTCTTACCGGCACCATTAGTCCCAAGTAAACCTAAAGTCTCTCCGGGTTTAATTGTAAAGGACAGATCGTTAACTGCTATTTTTGGCCCAAAATTCTTCTGGACATTATTCACTTCCAACATAATACCTCCCATTATATACCCTATAATAGCAAAATTGCCGATAGTTCGCAAACTTATCTCGACGATATCGGTAATTATATTTGATTTTATTACTTAGTTTAGTTTTTTTCAACTAAAGTTTCACTTTTTAGACACCGTTTATATGCAGTGTTAGATTTCAAATAAACTGTCATAGTTGTTGGTGCAAATGTTTTAGTAACATTACGACTAATTATTCCGCTTCGACGAGTCATTCCCGAAGCGACAATATCTTGTTTTCCCGGAATAATCCATAAACTATAACTTTTTAATCTATTGATAAACGACATAGCAACATTAGCATCTTTTGAATATAATTCCACGCGGATCGATTTTAAAATTAAACCTTCTAGTCCATTCCTATTTTGATCCTAAACTTTAACTGCACTGGGATTGTTTCGAAAAAATTGGTATTATTCTCAGCTGATTTATTTCATTGCTTCTTAGCTATTAGTAGGTTGATAAGCGACACTCCCACGGACAAACAAAATAACACAGCAAAAGGTATAATATACACTTCTATTTTCGCTCCCAGACTATTTTAATCCCAACAATAACTCGATGATAATCCGAGACTATCAGCATATGGCAGTAAGACTATTTGATAAAACATCGTTTTATTTTATCACACTCTCAGCTTAATTGTGGCTTTTTGTGGCTTGGATAACATATAAAAAAAACTACCACTCGGGTAGTTTCTTTAATTTGAAATTAGATTAATGAAGCAAAGTGCTTAGCAGTTCTAACTAATTGGTTTGTATAAGACATTTCGTTGTCATACCAAGCTACAACTTTAACTAATTGCTCACCGTTTACTTCGATAATTTTAGTTTGAGTTGCATCAAAGATTGAACCAAATGAAGTTCCAATGATATCAGTTGATACAATTAAATCTTCGTTATATCCGTAAGATTCATTGCTAGCAGCTTTCATAGCAGCGTTGATTTCTTCAACTGTTGTGTTTTTTTCTAAAACTAAAGTTAATTCAGTTAAAGAACCAGTAATTGTAGGAACACGTTGTGCAGCTCCGTCTAATTTACCGTTTAATGATGGTAACACAAGTCCGATTGCTTTTGCAGCACCTGTTGTGTTAGGAACGATACTAGCTGATGCAGCACGAGCACGACGTAAGTCACCGTGTGGAGCATCTAAAGTATTTTGGTCACCAGTGAATGCGTGGATAGTTGTCATGATACCGTGTTTAATACCAAAGTTTTGGTCCATAGCTTGAGCCATTGGCGCTAAACAGTTAGTAGTACATGAAGCACCTGAAATAATAGTTTCAGATCCATCTAAGATATCGTGGTTTACGTTGTAAACTACAGTAGGAACATCTCCACCTGGAGCAGAAATTAATACTTTTTTAGCTCCTGCGTTAATGTGTGCTTGAGAACCTTCTTTTGAAGCGAAGAATCCAGTACACTCTAATACTACGTCTACGTCTAATTCTCCCCATGGTAAATCTTGAGGGTTTCTTTCAGAATAAATTCTGATTTCTTTTCCATCAACTACTACTGATTTATCAGTTGCGCTAATTGCGTCAACTTTATATGATCCTTGAGCTGAATCGTATTTTAATAAGTGTGCTAAAGTTTTAGCATCCGTTAAATCATTAATTGCTACGATGTCAAATTCTGAACTTCCAAACATTTGACGGAACGCTAAACGTCCAATTCTTCCAAATCCGTTAATTGCGATTTTAGTTGCCATTAATCCTCCATTATAAAAATCTATTTTTTTTCGACACTAATATTATAACAAAAAAAAACAGACACATATAAAATATTTGTCTGTTTTCCTATAAAACTGGAAATTATTTTTTATCCAGTTGTTTATTTTTTTCCTTTTTTGCCGTTTAGGCAACTTAAATTGCTCGATCGACTACTTTGTATAGTTGAAAACAAATTTTCTAGATAGGTGACGAATTAGAAGTTTGTTATCTCCATCGATGATTGTATCATCACCTTTGTATACATAAGCAAAATTTTCGACATTATTGTATTTAACTTTAAACCCAACAAGTCCCCATTTTTCGACGTCACTTTTCTTAACCTGAATTGAGATTTTCTTATCAGGAAGTTGCGTTACCTTAATATCACAGAACCCAGGATCATGATATTTACGTGATTCATTTTCCACCTTATAAATAGTGAATTCTAATTCCGATAAGTCGACATGTTCAAAAACAACACCTTCGTACATTCTTCCCGCATCACCAATAAAGTTAATATATTCATCAGATAATTGCGTCTTCTCATAGACAAATCCATAGTTTTTAGACTTTTGACGAATATCGGCATGATACATCGCAATTCCTTCTTCAACATCACCATCGAATTGAACAAATCCGTCACGTAAATAAATTACACGATTACAAAATGTTCTAATTAATGATTCCGAGTGGGATACAAACAAAATGGTTTTCCCTTGTTCAAAGAACTCCATTGTTTTCTCTTTAGACTTTTGTTGGAAATCTTTATCACCAACCGCAAAAACTTCATCGATGATTAAAATTTCTGGGTCAACCATAACCGCTAAAGCAAAACCAAGTCTTGCCCCCATCCCTGATGAGTAACTCTTAAGTGGCATTTCCATATAATCACCGATGTCAGCGAACTCGATAACATCATCGATAATCGCATCAATTTCCTCATTAGATAAACCAATGATATTGCCTTTGAAGTAGATGTTTTCACGTCCAGTTAGCATCGGATTGAATCCCGCCCCTAACTCTAGTAGCGATGTTACTTTTCCGTTTACTTCAACTGTTCCACGTGTCTGCGTATATATTCCAGCGATAATTTTTAAAATCGTTGACTTTCCAGCACCGTTTGCTCCTAAAATTCCGACGATTTCTCCATCGTGAATTTCAAAGTTAATTCCTTTTAAAACACGAAATTCTTTTTCATGCCCACGTCCGTTATACAACCATTGAAAGACGCGATAATCTTTTGCGAAATAGTAAAAGTTTTTTACTACTCCGGTTAATTTTATTCTAGTTTTATCATTCATTATAACACATCCGCATAAATTTTTCTTAATCGATATTGCAAGCTAAAACCTATTGTATACATAACAATTACAATTATCCAGAAACATAATGTATAGGCTGGGGAAGTATGGTTAACCCCTCCAAAACTTGCTCTAAATCCATTTAGAATATAAGCAACTGGATTTAATTTTAACAACACAAGGATTCCATGTCCAATCGTATCATATAGTGGTGTTGAAAATGATAGTTTTTTCCCGATCATTGTAAAATCCCAAAACACTGGAAGAAAATACATTTGTACTCTTTGAATCGCGCGATATAGCTCGGTAAAGTCTTTAGAAACTGATATTAACGAACTAAACACTAAAGCAAAACTAACCATATAGATAAGCATTGCTGCATTGAAGTACAGAAATGTCAATGGTTTAAACGTGTCTAGTTGATTCGTTGCAAAGAAATAGATTACAATAACCGCTAGAATTATATACGTAAGTGCACGTTTATAAAAAGCACCAATTGCCGAATAAAATGGAATTATCGTAACCGGAAATTTCACCTTAGAGATTATTCCGTTACTATTTCGAATACAGTTAACACTTCCATTCATAACATCCGAAATATAATACCAAGGAACTAGTCCTGATACTAAGAATAAGATCACTGGTATTCCATCAATGTCACCGTTACCACGCATGAAAATCATAAATGAAATATACGTGATAAAGAAGATGATATCGCGAACGATATGCCAGTATGATCCAAGCGTTGTATTTTTTGTTTCCAGTAAGAAGTTTGTATATGAAAGTTTCATAATCATCGGTACTCTTGTAAACACTTCGTTTAATCCGTATCTGATTTCTTCAAATAATGAAACTTTTTCTTCTTTAATAGCTAAGACATCCGACATTTTGTATGTTGTAATATTGTAATCTGGATCTACACATTCACCGATAACATTAACTTTGTTTGTTGATAAGTACATATTTTTAATTTCTGTTTTTAACTTATTAAAACTTTCAACTGTAAAATATGTATGGTTACTTTCAACTAACATTCTAATTAAATCGTGACTCATTAATCCATAATTTACCGTGTCAACAATAACAGCATTAGATTTTAATAATGCTAAACTAACATTGCTGTCAAAATTGTCGTTGTCACTAACTTTGATAAACAATTTACATTGCTTATTCTTAGTATCCCCTATTAAACTAATCATCTTGTTCTTTTTCCTTTTTTATTATTTGTGAATGCATAAGCCCTAACATTTTGAAGCGTTCATAATCATTATCAAAAATAGCATTTACATATTCTATATTTAAGATATTAACAATTCGCTTTGGATAGAAGTACTGTTTCTTCGAGATTAAGGACTCTGACATTGATTCATATATATGGCGAATCTCTGCTTCATCATAATCACATAAATTATTCATATATATTTTAAAATCATGATTGATTGCGAAGTGGTAATTTGTTACTCGTTCCGTTTCGTTAGTGAATTCCCAAATTTCATTTAATCGCTTAACTCGCTCATTAAAGTTATGAATTGATAATGAGGTTGAAATTGATGTATTATTTCCATAAACATTCCAATAATAAACAAAGTGGTTAATAATACCAATCTCATCAAAATGGCGATAGATTTTGCTCATGTATAGTTTATCTTCATATAAACCGGTCTCAAATCTAATTCCCGACTCTATCAATTTGTCACGTCTATATAATTTATTTGTAGATAGATTATCACTTAATAATGCAATACGGTCACTACGTGTATTGATATATGTGTTTTTATACGTATCATAGAACCAAATATTTCGTTCATATGGATTTTCCACATCGATACGGATACTTTTCCCACCTACTAAATATAAGTCGTGCTCCAACGCGTAATAAACTAGCGCTGAAATAGCTCCACGCGGTAAAAAGTCATCGGAATCTAAATAGAAGATATATTCTCCAGTTGCGTTGTCTAAACCAACGTTACGCGCTTCACCTGGACCTTCATTCTCTTTATAAATATACTTAATATTTGAGTATTTTGCTAATAATGGCTTTTCATCATATTCACTTCCATCATTAACAAGAATTATTTCAATATTTTTATAACGCTGAGCCTTGATTGACTTAATCGCCTTTTCAATAACATCACCATTATTATAGAACGGCATAATAATTGAAACTAACGGTTGTTCTTTTAGCTTCGCTACGTGCTTGTAATCGTAAAGCGTATTGTATACATTACGTGCAAATACTTTACGCGGTTTACTCATATTTTGATATCTACGCTTAACTTTATTAAGTAAGTTTGTGGCATTATACTTATTACTTGTAACTACCTTACCTTTTTCCACTGCAGTAAGTTCCGGTAGTTCCTCAATAAGTTTTTCCCATTTAGATAGGATCGTTTCATTCGAATAAGTATTCGCAAACGCTTTAAGTGCTTCATGATTAAACTCAACACCTTCATTTAAGGCTTTAGCATACGCATTAAAATCACGCGTTGGAATAATACGGCCAAAATCAGCGGTAACCATCTCATGAACTGCAGTATACGATTCATATGTATACACCGGAATTCCATAATTATAAGCTTCTGTTGTTGTAAGCCCAAATCCTTCCGATAATCCTACCGTTACTAAACCTTGTTTATCATTAAAGATTTTGCTCTTATCTGGTTCATAACCCATTAATTTAATTTTACCATCTAAACCTTTAGACGTTATTTCAGTTTGCAAGTCAACTCGCAGTGGTCCATCTCCATAGATTTCTAATTTGAAGTCCGGATTTAAGTCTGGGTGTTCAAAGACCTTTACATAGTCATAGATATTTTTATCAACATCTAAACGCGTAACTGCTACAAAGACACCTGACTTTTTGTATAAGTCATTGAATTCAAATTCAAATGAGTTTTCAATAAATCCAAGACGTGATTTAACATCATCAATAACTGCCGGTGCAAGTACTTTCTCTTGACTTTCCGTAAGCATTAATAACTTTTTATAATTATAAAGTGATCGATTGTTTAAAGCATCTAAATGCCATTGGTATAAAGAACGGTTTAGGATATCTTTCGGATCTCCGTGGAACATCAACACTGTGTTTTTATCTTCTAAGTGCGCTTGGAACGCTTCATGGGCCCCAAACTGTACACCGATAACGACACCTGTCGTGTTCGAAAGAATCTGCTTCACTGCACCACTACTCATGTTTCTCGATAGTTTTATGTCAAATAATCCCTCTTCATCAAAAATATGAAATTTATCATTAGTCTCAGAAAATTCACGGATTCCAATTGCAATTAACTTACAGTTGTATATTTCTTTGAACTTTCGACCCAGGTTGGTAATAAATGTATGTACTCCACCAATTTGGTTTAAGTCATTTATTAAGAATATCACTTCTGAAAGTTCACGCGTATCTGGGACAAAGTCTAATTGTTCAACGATTTTTTTCGTTGAATTACCAGTCTCATGCGGATAGAATGTATTCTTAAATGCTGTTAAATCTTGGTTGTCAATTGAGGCAACTGCAGCATATAGTTGCTTCTCTGTTGTACAAACAAATTTAGGATCAATATAGTCTTCAAGTTCGAACATGAAACCACGTTCTTCAGTATATTCTTCTAAATCATATGTATATAACACCATATTTTTATTCAAGATAGAGTAATCGAACATTAAACTCGAATAATCGGAGATTAATAGATCGGTGATGCTAAGTAATTCATTGATATTTTGATAACTTGTTAAATCAAGTACACGTTTATGTGAGAACTTCGGATCTAAACTATTTAAGTAATGAAGTTTAGTCACTAAGATTGTATCTTCATCTAGATTAGCTAATAATTTATCAACATCAAAGGCCAATTCGATAACACCTGGTTTTCGATATGTTGGTGCATATAAAACAATTTTCTTCCCTGTTAATCCTAACACTTCTTTGATGTTAGCTTTTGTACTTTCATCAATAAATAAATTATCTGCTCGTGAACTTCCAATCTCTAATATATTCCCATTATATTTCATCGATTCACGTAGGAAGTTTTTTGTATAATATTCCGATGGGGAAATCATCGTGTCGTAACAATACTCATAGTTTAGTGAAGAGTATAAATGTCTAATATGTAGTTCGGTAAACATCTTTTTAAGTGGTACCCCATGCCAAACACTAACTCTTCGTTGTCCCGGATAAACCCAAGAATGGCGATTAGCAGTACCTGCATCAATTAGATATTCTGCTGTATAGATATAATAGTCCGCAAGTCCAGTCTTAGCTTTAACATAGTTAACACCATCAATTTCCATTGATTCTTCCTCATATAGATCCGAAATAACGACAACGTTAAAATCATGTTTATAGTAATCCGCAAAAAGTATTACATCCCCCAATGCTTTAGAACTCCATGCTGACGGAATTAATACAACAGTTTTTTTATACATTTCACTCCTAGTTTCTAATAATTTTGTCTTAAACATAAAAAATTAATTATCAATTATCGAAAGTGGTTCGGATAATTGATAAATCAAATTTTTATTGTGTATTTAAATTTCCCAAAATTATAGTTATTTTTTAATTGGTGCAACAACCGCAAACATACGACGTCCGTCCATTTTTGCTCTTTGTTCCACTTCAGCTACATCTGAAACTGCTTCAACTGCACGATTGATAACGTCTCTACCTATTTCATTATGTGTTATCATTCGTCCACGGAAACGTAAAGCAAATTGTACCTTATTTCCTTGCTCTAAGAATTTATGAGCTTGCTTCATTTTAAACTCAAAATCACCCTTGTCGATAGTTGGTGATAAACGAACTTCTTTCGTCGTTGTTTTCTTTTGGTTTGCTTGTTGCTCTTTCTTACGCTTTTGTTGTTCAAACTTATGTTTACCGTAGTCGATAATTTTCGCTACTGGTGGATTTGAATTTGGTGATATTAACACTAAGTCTAGTTCATTATCCTCTGCACGCTTAAGTGCATCCTTAGTTGCAACAACTCCTTGGTTTTCTCCTGTTTCGTCAATTAACCTAACTTCTTTAGATCTAATTTTATCATTCATGATATCTTGGCTTTTGCGTCCCTTATTGTTTCTCATCTTCCTGCCTTTCATTTATACCTTAATTATAACACATATTATTTTATTAATACAAAATAGATAAGTGGCCATATTATCCCTAAACCAATACCTGCAAGTACTTCTGAGCCGGTATGACCAATTAGTGTTTTAAGTTTATTTTGTCTAACTTCTTTATCATTTCGTGGATTTATTGATTGTCCAAGCTCATCAACCATTTGTACAAGTTCGTTAATTACTGCTGCATGTTTACCACTTTCACCACGAACCATAACTGCATCATGAAGTGTTATTAGTGCAAATACTACTGCTAAGGCAAACACTGCTGAGTCAGTTCCATCGACAATTCCAATCGATGTTGCAAGCGATACAACAAACGATGTATGCGATGATGGCATCGATCCCGTCGAGAAAATAATTGGTAAATATACTTGATCATTTTTGAAATAGTAGATTGGAAACTTCATCAGTTGCGCAATCACCATTCCCATTATTGCTACAAATAATATTTGATTCATTGACTATTCCTTTCCCAAAAACACTTTGAAATAAGTGAATAGTGAATAGTACCCTAATACTAAAACGATAATAAATGCAATCTGATAACCAGGGATTGCTAATAGCAACATATCAAAAGCAACGAATTGCATACATGTTTTAAATTTTCCCCAGAAACTTGCTGGAATACTATTGTTTGAATGTTCATTCTTGTTCTTAATAAAACGAATTACCATCGATAAGACTTCACGTAAAATTACTAATACGACAATAACGATTCCTAATTTATCAGTCATTAAGGCCCAAATCATTAAGTAACAAACTAATAGTTTATCACCTAATAAATCTAATAGCGCTCCCATTTCTGATGTTGCATCATATTTACGAGCTAAATATCCATCAAAGAAATCGGTGATGAATAAGATATTTACAACAATGAATAATGGCCATGTCTCGGGGATGAAATATAAGACTGGAATCATCGCTACCCTCATGATCGATAGTATATTCACAAAAAGTTTTATTCCTTTATTTTGGTTCATAATAATCTCCTAGATCCAAATGGATGATTCCCGGCTTACTTGTAGCTTTATCATCAATTATTTGGTTTATTTGGTTGTAATATGGCATTTTCTTATGAATTTGCTCCATATTGATATACACGGTATTTCCATCGACCATTCCGAGCTTAAGTAACTCTGGATTTTCCTCGGTTCCGGCATACGCAATCGTATCAATTTGAACAATGATACTATAATCTAATGATTGCATACTGGCTAGTACCTTCTCTAGATTATTTTGATCGAATCCCACTAGAATCGGGGCATATATATTCAGGTTATCACGAACAATAACCTCATCATTTTCATAGAAGTATACTTTATTTTCAACATCCTTAGCTAATGGATTATACTCATCAATCACTAGATTAACCGTCATATTTTTCATATCATACGTCATATCTACCGTATCGATATATTCGTTTCCATTTTTTACTTGCGTGTAGTAGCGAATAAATTCAAAGGGACTAAAATAGTTACCTAACTCATCAGTCACATTGATATCGGCCATTTGTAAGTACTTTAGATCATTTACATTTAGTTCTTTGTTCGGATAAATCGGTGCGAAAAATAGCAACACAGCTAATGTCACGGCTGCGATAATTTGCATCAAACGACGATTTTTTCGTTCAATAAGCACTTCTTGGCGCAACTGTCTTTGGCGAATTTTCTCTTGACTTAATAATTGTTCACGCTTTTGACGAATTTTTTCAAATTCTGAATTTGCAATATTCGGATTGGTTTTAACCGTTGGTTTCGGAACCTTTGGCGCTTTAATTGGTTCATCTTGGCGGACCTTACGTTTAGCTTCTAACTTTGCTGGTTCTTTAGTTATATTCATTATTTAACAATTCTTACTTCAGTTTCTAAGTCAAAGCCAGTTTCTGCTTTTACTCGAGATTTTGCAAGTTCAATTAAATCGATAATATCTTTTGTGCTAGCTAAATCATAGTTAATAATGAAGTTCGCATGTTTTTCCGATACTTGCGCACCACCAATTTTGTAACCTTTTAAGCCAACTGCTTCCACCAAGCGACCGGCATGATCACCAACCGGGTTACGAAATGCTGATCCAAATGACGGCTTATCTAACGGTTGCATCTCTTTACGATACTCTAAGTTTCCACTCATACGTTTAAAAACTTTAGCGACATCATCCTGAACAAGTTCTAGCGCTATTTCAACAATAATATCATCATTTTCTTGGAAAATTGAATGACGATAACTGAATTTACATTGTTCATTTGTATAGTGCTTAACTTGACCCGTGCTCGTTACCGTTGTTACTTTGGTAATTACCTGCGATAAATCACCATTGTGAGCTCCTGCATTCATAAATGTTGAACCACCCATCGCCCCGGGTATTCCTCCGGCAAACTCCAGTCCCGATAATCCCAGCTTACTAACTCTTCTTGATAATGCTTGCAATGAATAACCGCTTCCAACTACGACAGTTGTTCCGTTAATCTCAAGGTGATCGATCACCTTGCTTAACTTAATCACAACCATCTCATCGGGGTTGTCAGTGAATAAAAGATTTGAACCACGACCAATCACATAATACTTTATGCTGTGATCATGAATAAACTTATAAGCAGCCGCAAGTGTTTCAACCGAATTAGGCGTGTATAGAAAGTTTACACGGCCACCAGTTTTCACATAGGTATGGTGGACCATCGATTCGTTTTCTAACAGTTCACCTAAGTCATTTTGCTCTACAAATTTTTTAAAATCATTTAACATTTTTTCCTCATTTACAAATTTCTAAGATTTTTTCCATCGCGTTATTCGGCTTATTTTTCTGAATATTAGCAATATAGTTGTCCTTGTTTTCTATTATATCATTAATAACATTACTAATAACCTCTAAATCAAGATTTTCTTCACGTATTAACTTAATCATACATTCACGACTAAATTCTTGCGCATTAGTCAATTGATGATTAGCCACAACATTAGGTGACGGAATTGCCACAGTTAACTTTTCCATCGCAATTAGTTCTAATAACGTCGTTGCTCCTGCACGACTTACAACAACATCCGAAGTTGCGAAGTACTCAAACGGCTGGTCTAAGTAAGCAATCACTTTCAAGTTAGGAATATTTAAATCTTTATACTCTAAAAAGTAGCGATTACCACATACTAGATAGAAATCTTTATCCGGCGTTATCTTCGCTAATTCAATAATACAATCGTTGATTGCTTCGGCACCTAGGCTTCCACCAACAATCAGAATATTACAACGGTTCGGGTCCATTTCTGTAATCTCATAAAATTTTTTCCCAACATATTGACTAGCGATGTCAATTCGTGGGTTTGATGTCATGATAATCTTCTTCGGATCAAAGTACTTACGTGAAGATTGATATGTTGCCATAACCGTATTGACACGTTTACCAAGTTGGCGATTAGTTACTCCGGGAAAACTATTTTGTTCATGAATAACTGTTTTCGCTCCGACAAGTTTACCAAAGAATACTAGGGGAAACGAGATGTATCCCCCAACACCGATTACTGTATCCGGTTTGAACTTAATTAATAATATGATACTGCGAATACTAACCACAAACAGTTTAAATAAAGTAACTAGGTTACGAATAATCGCACTTAAGGCAAATGAGCGGGTGAAACCACGCAAGTCCCAATAACGTACTTCAAAGCCGATATCCTGTCCACTAATGATTTGATGATCAATTCCATTTCGTGAGGCGATATACAGCACTTCTCCGTCTGCTGCTAACTCCTCGGCAATCATTAGTCCCGGATATAGATGACCTCCGGTTCCTCCACCAGTAACAATATACTTACTCATTTTCACCCCTTATTATTTGTTTAAATTGGTTTCCGCGCTCAATGTAATTTTGATGTTGATCAAAACTCGCACAAGCTGGAGATAAGATTAATACTTCATTTGCTTTCGTGATACTCATCGCTTTTTTTACAGCACTCGTAAAGTCATCGATTAAAATAATATTTGGAATAAAGTTAAAGTTATCTTTAGCCGCTCCATAGGCGATTACGTGATTAACAAACTTACTCGCATAGTTAAGACGGGTGTAATCTTCGACTTTTTCACTTCCCCCGACAATTAGTGTAGCATCGCTTGTCAAATTGCTGATTGCGACATTGGTTGCTTCCACATTGGTTGCCTTTGAATCGTTGATTACGATATAATCGTGGTTTGACTCAACTAGTTCAAGGCGATGTTCCAACCCTTGAAACTTATTGATTTGTGCAATAATATACTCTTGATCAATACCGACTTTCAACAATAAATCAAAGATTAAACGATAGTTTTGTTTGGGCATCGCCATCGTCTTGATTGATTGTAATTGACTATCACTAACTCCGAAGCTCGCAAATGATGGCCATTTAATTTCTGGATAATCATCGACCAAAGAACGATCTAAGACTAACCCATCTTGCTCGGTCATATTCATAAACAGCTTACATTTACTTGTTAAATAATCCTCAAAACTACCATGATAGTCAATGTGATCTGGAGCAATATTTAAAAATAAACCAAAGTCTGGCTTAAATTTATCAACTTGCTTAAGTTGGTATGAAGATAATTCAATCACTAAATAATCGACATGTAAGTTTTGACTTAACACATACAGCGGACTTTGCCCGATATTTCCACAAGCAATTGCCACTTTACCTGTTTTGCATAAGCAATCAGCAATAAACTGGGTCGTCGTCGTTTTCCCATTGGTTCCGGTGATTCCAATAATCTTTGTATTTAGTTGGTTTTCACAGATTACTTCATAACAAAGTTCAATGTCGTTAGTAACACGTGCGTCGCAAGTGGCTAAAAGTGGGTGGGAATATAAGATTCCCGGACTTTTAATAATTACATCAAACGTTTGATTAGCTGCGATTGCTTCGGCAGTAGACTGAATATCATACCCGGGAATTGGCGTATCATTAATTAAGGTAATGTCGTACTTGGGACCAAGGGCTTTATAAACTTCTTGACCAGTTACACCGAAACCTAACATCGCAATTTTTTTATGCTCTAAACTCGAAATTTTCATATTATCTAAAATAGACGATTAGTCCAATTATTGAAGCTACAATTTGAACGACGCATAGCATAAGTACGATGCGTTTCTCGCTATACCCTTCTTTTTCTAGGTGGTGATGGAACGGGGCCATTTTAAATAAACGACGTCCTGCTCCAAACTTCTTCTTCGTGTATTTGAAATATCCGACTTGGACTAAAACACTGATTGTTTCGATTAAAAAGACAAATCCAAAGAAGAAAATCATCAGTTCGACATGTAAAAGGGCCGCTGTAATTACAAGCAGCGCACCGAGCGCTAGGCTACCCGTGTCACCCATAAACATTTGTGCCGGATTCGAATTATACTTTAAAAAGGCAAATAAACTGAAAATAACAATCAATGTAAAGACTAAGATTTGGTACTGAACTTGATTATAGGCAATAATCGCTAAACTCAAGAAACTAATTACATACACTGACGCTAAAAGTCCATCTAAACCATCTGTTACATTTGTTGCGTTGGATACTCCCATAAACAAGATGATTATGATAAAACTGTATACTCCAAATAAAATCCCAGTATTCATATTGATATTAACATTTAAAATATTGATTGCTAAACTCATATCAAAACCAGTGATTTTTAAATAAGCAACAATCACAATTGCGATTAAGAATTGCGCCACAAGCTTTTGCTTAGGGCTAAGTCCTTCAGCATTGTCATTTTTGGTGATTTTTAAAACATCATCACGGTATCCGATATAAGCATACGCGATTAGTACAATTACAAGTAGTGGCAACATCCCATTTCCAATGCTTGCAAGTTCCAATCCAATAAAAGTAATAACTGTCATAATTACAATTGTAAAAATAAAACTGATTCCTCCCATTGTTGGGGTTCCGTGTTTTTGTGCATGATCAGGACCTATATCTAAAAGTGGTTGCACATAATTCTTTTTAGAAATCCATTGTAAATATTTTTTTCCTAATAATAACTCTAAACAATACGCACATAGTGCGATAAGCAGATAGTACATAAACTACTCCATTTTAATTTTATATTTATTTTCACTCTCATTAGTTACTTCTTTAACGCGAGTACCAGTGTTGGTGAATTCACATGTTACCTTAAGTTCGTTACAAACTGCGATAGTTTCATTGTAAGTGTATCCGGTTAGGTTCGGGAACTTCACATTCTCCGTCCCAAATAAGACTACCCGTTGATGATTGGCTGTTTCTTGACCAGCTTTAGGGTATTGACTCACAACTGGTCCACTACCAATTTTAATTGTTCCTTTGTCTGGTGCTTCACTAATATCTTTACCGACAAATGAGCCAACCGTATACATGTTAGATGATGCATCTAAGTCAACTTTACGGTTTTCACTATTTAGGTAACTAAGTGAATTATCATACACTTCGTTAACATATTGGGGGAAGGCTTGAGCGGAAATTGCCGTTCCTGTTGGATTGATTACCAACGTGTAAATTAGCAGTTGGGGATCTTCAATCGGCGCGGCAGTCATTGCCGAGTACAGATATTTATTGCTTTCATATTTACCATTGCTACCAGCCATCTCGGCAGTTCCGGTTTTTACTCCAATATTGTATTCACCACCAAGGTAGTTACTACCGGTACCGATAATCGTACCATTATTGTAAGTTACAACACCTTCAAGCGCTTCTCTTACGTGTTGACTAGTTTCTTTACTAACGACATTTTCAATTACTTCTAAATCTTCATCAGTATAGATAACCTCACCAGTTTCACTATCTTTGATAGTTTCAACAATGTGCGGTGTAACCATCTTTCCATCACCAACTAGCGCACTATACATACGAAGCATTTGTAACGTGTTCACCGTCATCCCTTGTCCAAACGAAGTAATTGCATAATCTAAATCGTATTGTGGATCAAACACACAACTCGGCGTTTCAAAGAATTGGGTTGATACCGGCGTACCGATCAGTAATTTGTTCGTAACAAAGTCATACCAGAACGTTTGCGGGATTTGGTCCATGATATAAGTCATAATTGTATTTGAAGACATATATAATCCTTCATTCCAATTTAAAACTCCCCATCCTGCACCATAGTTCCAGTCCTTGATTGTTGCTCCACCCCAAGTACTAGCCGAACGCGATCCAGTATTATTCGCTGCACTATCGCTCCATACTCCTGCTTCATCAGCTGCCGCTACCGTTGCCGTCTTAAATGTTGAACCCGGCTCAAAACAATAATCGGTAAAGAAGTTGGTATAGTTTTCAATTTCACGAACGTTAGGGTCGAAGGTAGGATAACTCTGTCCGGCTAAAATATCTCCGGTCTTAGCATCCATAACAATTGTCAATAGTCCTTCGTATTGGATTCCTTGGACTTCTGGTGCCGACAATGCTTTTTCCATCGAACTTTCTAAGTAAGTTTGAATCACGCTATCAAGCGTTAATTGCACATCAGTTCCATCAATTTTGGGAATTGCCGATTTTTGCGCATCGGTAAGTTCAATTCCATAATTATCAAATGAACTTGTTTCAATTCCGTCTTGTCCTTTTAAGTGTCCATCTAAGGCGCTTTCAACACCTAGTGCCCCGTTGATTTCACCATTTTCATCCTTAGTTGTATAACCAATGATGTACGATGCAAAATCACCGTATGGATAAAAACGCAACTCTTGAGGTTCAAATTGCAGCCATGGATACTCTAAAGCTTCTAATGCTTTCTTTTGTGACAAGGTAATATTCATTCCATACGTACCGAATGTTACTTGATACTTATTGTCAGAAATACCGTAGTCTAACGTTTCTTTTATATACGCTTGACCTTCGGCGTCGTAACCTAAGGCCTTGGCCATTTGTTCCGACGCAGTTTGCGTATCTGTAAGTGCACAGTTGACGTACTCATCATTAACGTTACATTCAAAGTCTCGACTAGTTACGGCAATTAAATTATACACTTCCAAATTGATTGCTAAGGCTTCACCATTAGTATCATAGATCGTCCCACGTTTCGATTTAATATTTGTTGTTTCCGTATAATTTTCTTCAGCATAATCATCGAGATTATTACCATGTTTTAAGTGCGTTACTTCTAAGCGGATGACAAACAATAAACTTATGAGAAATAAAAAAATGAAAACCATAGTAATTATCAATAAGTTTTTTCGACCACGCTTTTTTAAAGATTTTAAGTATTTAGCCTCATCGTAAATCAGCGGCTCATGGACTTTCTTCTGTGGACGCACAACTTTAAGCTTTGATTTAACTTTGCGACCTTGACTGCGATTGCGGACCTCTAAATTGGTTAGTTTACGCTTAGTCGAACTCCCCTTTTTAACATTCGGAGTTTTACGAACAGCTTTAACCTTATCTGTTGAATGCTTCGCTGGTTGCTTCGTAGTTGCTGTTTTGGTTTTACTCGGTTGCGTGCTACGCTTTTTCGCTGGCGCTTTTGTCGCAGCTTTTTTAGTAGATGCTTTTACCCCTTGTTTCGATTTAGAGGTTTTCGATGGTGATTTACCGGCATTTGGCTTTTTAGTCGATGCTGAATTCGGCTTACTGCGTGAAGTGGATTGTTTGTTGCTTGGGTTGCGTTTATCACTTGTTGCCATTACGCCTCCTCTTCAATATAGAAGATATTATCATTTAACGTTAAATCCGGATATTTTTCCATCAGCTCGGTACGAGAAAGATTGGTTGTTAATTGAATTTGTAGTTCATCGTTTTTAGTAGTTATCTCCATCAGTTCATCTTCTAGTTTCAGATTATTATAACTAGTGCTATACGTTGAGGCTTTCGCAACAACATAAATACAACAACTAATTGCAAACAACACAAGCGATACAAATTTAATTTTTTTCATCGCGCTCCTTTTCAAACACACGCAACTTCGCACTTAAACTTCGAGTGTTTACCTCAAGTTCCTCGCTACTCGGTAAGATTGGTTTACGTGTAACCATTTTTCCTAGTGGTAAGTATTCTTCAGGAATAACCGGCAAGTTCTTAAACTCGCTTCGCACTTCACTTTTAGCTTTGAAGTAGTATTTACATATTTTATCTTCTAATGAATGGAAGGTGATACAACTAATACGCCCACCAACATTTAACATCTCAAAACTATCAACTAATGTTTGTTCGAAAACATCTAGCTCTTTGTTTACCTCAATACGCAATGCTTGGAACACACGTTTTGATGGATGTGACTTTGCTTTATAAAAATATTTTCTCGGAATTGTATCAAGAATCATTTGATTTAACTCTAAGGTATCCGTAAACGGCTGCTCATCACGACGCACGACAATCTCTTTTGCGTATAGCTTAGCAAATTTCTCTTCTCCATATTTAGTGAAGATGTGCGCTAAATCTTGTTCCGAATAATTATTGACAATATCCTTAGCGGTAACACTGATCGAATTATCCATACGCATATCTAAAGGACCTGATTTAGTGTAACTAAACCCACGCTCAGCAACATCTAGTTGCATACTCGATACTCCTAAATCAAATAGAATTCCATCGATGTGCGTAACCCCACGATTATTTAATTCCGATTTCAGGTGACAGAAATTACTTTTAATAATCGTTACATGCGCATCGTCACCAAAGACTTCCTTGGCGTTATCGATTGCTATTTGATCTTGGTCAAAACAGTATAAATGACCTGTCGTTAATTTCGATCTAATTAATTGACTATGTCCCGCTCCACCTAGTGTCGCATCAACATATATTCCATCAGGTTTGATATTTAACCCTTCAATGCTTTCCTCAAGCATTACTGTATAGTGAGAAAACATATTACTCCTTATTTGATCATCTCCATTGCCGTTCCAATAATTATTAAAATGAGATATAGTCTAAATCCAAGCCACGAAAAAAAGAATAAAACGTTCAAACCAAACAATTTTGGTGATCGTTTTTTCTTTGTTTTTTCTGTTGCAAAGAATAATGTTGCTAAGACATATACCGTTAAAGCTATTAGTACGTAAATTATATGAAACATATAATTTAGGATTATTATATTCGATAATAACACGATTAACCCACAATATACGTGAGCCATTTTCCGATTTTTACTAGTTATTAAAAAGATTAAATATGGTAAAAATGGAAATAATATTAATATTTTGGCGATCCCAACAATCATTTTTCCCCCTTATAAAAATGCAAATTAAGGTGCCTTTGGGGCACCTTAACTTAAAATTACATTTCAACTACTTGTTTACCTTTGTATTTTCCACATTTTGTACAAGCAGTGTGAGATTTTACAATTTCACCACAACTTTGACATTTAGTTACTCCAGTTAAACTTAATTTGAAGTGTGTTCTTCTTTTTCTTTTACGAGTTTTACCAACTCTACGAAATGGTACAGCCATATTGTGACCTCCTTATTATTTATTAAATATATCGGCAAAAGGCTTGTTTTCAAATTGTGAATCAGATTCTTTCTTAATACTACCAGATTCATCTTCCGAATAGTTAAGTGGGATACTAACACAAGTTAGTGCAAATAACAATTCATCTAACACAATTTCGTCACCTTCGAAATATTCTAATTCGAATTCTTCCGCCTTTTGGAAATCTGAACTAAAAATGATATCTTCGTGAAAATCAAACGTCAAGTCCAAAGGATTTAAATTACGTGCATCTAAGTATTTTACATGCGCAGTATAATCAACTGAAACATGGTATTCACCAGCTTCGATCATCAGCGCAGTTGCTGTTGCTTTCACTTCTTCAACGCTTTCGATTAACACATCGTGTGTTTCTCTTCCAGCAAAATTTAAACTAGAGCTTACTGTCACGCTACCTTCGTCTTTTAGTTGTTCAATATCGATTCTCATATTCACCTCATATCTACCATTTAGTATTATACTATTTTTTCGGATAAAATGCAACCCGGATTTAACCCTTATAATTTTATCTTTCAAATAAAGGATTTTATCGCTATTTTTTCAAATATTAATTTCGCAAATAGTGGCAAAAAAGAAAAGTGACTTACTGGAAGTCACCTTAAATATATTCACTTAAGTCTTCTTCATTGAATCCAACTTTTACGCTTTTGGTAACATCATCGACTAGTATCGGTCGCTTTAAGATCGAGGGATTCTCAATAATAAAGTTGATTAGCTCCGATGTTTTCATATCAATAATTTGATCTTTGTATCTCGTATATATTTTACTACGCTCAGATACGATATCTTCGAATCCCGTAGTAGTGAATTTTAGCATATTACGTACTTCTTCATCGTTTAAGTCACGCGAGAAAAAGTTATATTCTTCATGAGCAATGCCGTGCTTGTGAAGCCATGCCATCGCTTTTTTACACGATGCACAGTTGTAACTGGTGTAGATTGTTAGCATATTTCTCCTTCAATAATAAATATTAAAACATTGCACTATTATGTTATCATATATTTTGACAAAGAATTATCAAAATTTAAGGAGATATATGGTAACTTTTTCTGGAATACAACCAAGTGGGATCGTAACCTTAGGTAATTACCTAGGTGCTTTAAAACATTTTAAAGCGAATGGCGCAAAGGAAGACAACTTATATTGCATCGTGGACTTACATGCAATGACAAGTACAACCGATGGGCCAGCAATGCGCGCCCAATCAAAAACATTAGCGGCTATTTATATGGCGCTAGGAATTCATGAGCACTCAACTATTTTCATTCAATCACACGTGCCAATGCATAGTGAACTTGCGTGGATTTTACAATGTACATCGCGCATGGGAGAACTTGAGCGAATGACTCAATATAAAGATAAATCGAGTAAAAACATCGCGGTTAACGTTGGACTTTTCACCTATCCAACTTTAATGGCAGCTGACATCTTATTATATGATACGACCGATGTACCTGTGGGAATCGATCAAAAACAACACATCGAGTTTACACGTGACTTAGCAGAACGTTTCAACAGCACTTATAAGGAACTGTTCGTTTTACCTGAGCCGCGCATTGCCAAACAAGGAGCAAAGATCTATTCACTAACTGAGCCAACAAAGAAAATGTCAAAGTCGGATGCCAACCCGAAATCTTATATTTCAGTCCTTGATGACGAAGCGACAATTAGACGTAAAATCAAGTCAGCGACAACTGATAGTATCGGCGAAATCAACTTCGACGAGGAAAATCAACCTGGTGTTAGTAACTTGCTAACAATCTTTAGTTTATGTCGAGATATGAGCATCGAAGACACTGTCGCTCACTTTAGTGGACAAAACTACGGATTCTTAAAATCAGAAGTTGCCGATGCCATTGTTGCCGAACTAATGCCAATTCAAGAGCGTTACCATGCAATTATTAATGATAAAACATTACTTAGCGATACTTTAAAAGCTGGTAGTGAAGTTGCTGGTAAAAAAGCATGGCGTAAAATGCAAAAAGTTAAAAAAGCGGTAGGTTTTTACAATGAGTGATGGATTACTATATATATTACTAGGAATTATTCAAGGGTTTACCGAGCCGTTACCAATTTCCTCAAGTGGGCACGTGGCAATCTTCTCCCAACTGTTTGGGTTAGCTGCTGATGGTATTGTCTTTGAAGCATTTATCAACTTCGGTTCAACGATTGCAATTGTCATTTACTTTTGGCCGGATATTAAAAAATTGTTCTTCGGAGGAATTGATTATTTAAAAAGTGGGCTTAAAGAAAATACCGAAGAATCTAATTATTTATGGAAGATTTTTTGGGCAACAATTCCGATGGTTATCGTTACGCTAATCATGATGGCGTTCGATATCGAACTTGGTGATAATCTTCAAGCGATTGGAATTTCACTTTTTATAACTTCAATGTCGTTATTTTTCGTTTCTAAAAAATCAGGAAATACGACAATTCGCGATATGTCATTTAAGATTGCGATTTTAATCGGTGTCGGTCAAGCGATTGCGTTAATGCCGGGAATATCTCGTAGTGGAATGACAATGGTCTTCGCTTTAGCTCTAGGGCTGAGACGTGAAGATGCTTTTAACTTTTCATTTATGATGTTTATCCCCGCATCAATTGGAGCTTTAATTTATTCGCTGATTGAGATTGCGACATCTGGTGATTTTTCTGTATACTATTTAGTATCGGCATTCTTTGCCTTTATCTTTACCGCAATCGGAATCGTTTTAACAAAGAAATTTGTAATGGCAAGTAAGTTACATTACTTCGCGATTTATTGCTTAATTGTATCAATTACTATCATAATGTTAACAATTTAGTCGAAAAAGTAAAAATAATGTTATTGTTAGTGGCAAGTGTGGTATACTTTGTATAAGTATAGGTGAGTTAAACGAGATATGAGATATTGAGAGCAGCTAAGTTATACTTATAAATTAATTGAAAGGGGCATTATCATGACAGGAACAGTAAAATGGTTTAACAATGAAAAAGGATTTGGATTTATTACTACTGAAGATGGAAACGATGTATTCGTACATTATTCAAACATCGAAGGTGATTCATTTAAAACTCTAGAAGAAAACGAAACTGTAACTTTTGAAGTTGAAGAAACTGATAGAGGATTACAAGCTAAAAACGTAGCTAGAGCATAATTATAATTATAGAAATACACAAATTCAATTATTTATAAGATAAAAGACAAGTAATAACTTGTCTTTTTTTCATGCAAAATGGTATAATATCACTTGAAAGGATTATATGACATTTCTAACAGGATTTCTAATGGCGTTAGCCGACTCTGTACCAGGTGTTTCAGGGGGGACGATCGCATATATTTTAAAAAGATACGAAACATTATTTAAACATATCAACTCAATATTAAAGCGTGACTTTAACAAGGAAGCATTAACATTTCTGGCCAAACTTTTTTGCGGGTGGATTATTGGATTAGTTTCGGCTATCTTAGTGATCAGCAAAGTCTTTGAATCACACATCTATCAAATCAGCAGTTTATTCTTAGGTTTTATCATTATCTCAATCGTAATTGTTTTTAAACAAGAGCGTGAGTATTTACAAGCCAAATCAATGGTCTTTACCGTAATTGGTTTCTTAGCAGTAATCTTGCTAGTTTTATTCCAAAACAGTGAGTTCATTACTTTGAATGCGGCAAACCTTAGCCTTGGCTCATATATTTATATCTTTGTCGTTGGATTTGCCGCAATTTGTGCAATGTTATTACCGGGGGTATCCGGTTCAGCGGTGATGATGATCTTCGGAGTATACTTCTTAGTAATCAACAGCTTACATAGTTTGTTTACTTTTGATTTTTCAGCAGTCCCGGTACTGCTTGCCTTAGGACTAGGAATTGTTTGTGGTGCAGTAATGGCAGTTAAAACAATATCTCATTTATTTGAAACCAAGCGTGCGCATATGGTGCATGCAATCATCGGAATGTTACTTGGATCAATTGTCGCAATTATCAATGGTCCAACATCGATTGAATCGCAAAACTTAAGTCCACTCGATTTTAGTACCTTTAGTATCGTATTCTTTATTCTAGGTATTGGTCTAATCGCTATTCTTGAGTTTGGAATAAAACAGGAGAAATAAGAAAATGTTGCTAGCGTAGTTGCCGGCAACATTTTTTTATGTTAAGGAGTTTCTGTTTCTCGACTTGAAACTTCGATAAGCACCATAAATCACCGTATCCCTTTAGTACCCGAGGCGTTAGTGAAGATGAGCCCGTTTTCCAGCTGCTCATATTGAACATTATGTGATCTAAGATTATCCGTAATTTTTGTACATTGAGAAATATTGTGTATCCATAGCAAAGGATTTTATTTACAACTCAACAATCGTTATAACATCGTCCAATATAACCGACTATACTTTGGGCTTAAAATTTCTACGACACATTTATATATATTTAATAACATTTTATTGTTATTTAATTTTTGATATATAGCTGTTATAAGTTTTTTTATAAAATTCCAAATCTTGAGG
This sequence comes from Mollicutes bacterium LVI A0039, assembly GCA_033103385.1. Taxonomy (GTDB): domain Bacteria; phylum Bacillota_I; class Bacilli_A; order UBA3375; family UBA3375; genus LVI-A0039. The sequence goes on along the minus strand of CP136953.1, from coordinate 1,247,129 downwards.
ATGGTGGTAGCTCGAGCGAACAATTCGATCTGCTAAGATTAACGGGAAATAGTAATTAAAGCTTGTTTGATCAAAGTATTTACTAATCTCAGTAATCGTCATTAGTTTCATAATTCGCGGATCTGATACGTAAAACTGCAGTAGGTCGGCCGCTTTACTTCCAACATGTGGCTGAGGATCAATTAATTTTATTCCAACATTAGTTACAATTAAGTTATGAAATCCCATATCTCCATGGAGATGAAAACTCAGCTCATTAGTTGGACGATTATTTTTAATTGGGATTAGATTAAACTCACTGCATGCTTGTTTATAATCTTGTTCTAAATTAGAATAGTATATCTCATCACAAATAGAAACATGCTTAGGGTTATACTTCGCAAATATATCAATGATGTGATAACGATCTAAGTTTCCATCTTGATGTTCATATGTATATATAAGTAGCTCATTGCTCCCGTAAACAAGTTGCGGTGCAAAAGCGTGATTGTATTGATACCAGTTAGCTGTTGCTTGACCATCGCTTATATGCGTTTTAACGATGTATTGATTGTTGACCAGATAAATTTGCGCATCTGTTGTCCCCTTCAAATTTACACTTGACTCTATTGCTCCAATATACTTTTCTACTAATTGCTTATTTTCCATCGGACCTCCATTATATGAAAAAAAGATGAACTAAAAGTTCATCTAATTTATTATGCGATTGAACCCATTTCAACTTTAATTCCAGGCCCCATTGAAGAAGTCACTGTCATGTTTTTAATGTAAGTTCCTTTTGCAGTTGATGGCTTAATTCTAACTACTTCATTGTAAATAGCAGTTAAGTTTTCAACTAATTGTTCATTAGTAAATGAAGATTTACCAACGATTACGTGTAAGTTACCAAATTTGTCAATACGGTAAGTAATTTTACCAGCCTTGATTTCATTTACAGCTTTTACAACGTCTGGAGTAACAGTTCCAGTTTTAGGGTTTGGCATTAAACCTTTAGGCCCTAAAATTTGTCCGATACGTCCGATTTTTGGCATCATTTGTGGAGTAGCTACTACTACATCAAAATCAAACCAGTTTTCGTTTTTAATTTTTGCAACGAATTCGTCACTACCTACAAAATCAGCTCCTGCTTCTTCTGCACCTTTAGCAGCATCTCCTTCAGCGAATACTAAGATTCTTGAAGTTTTACCACTTCCGTGAGGTAATACCATTGCACCTCTTAATTGTTGTTCTGCTTGTGTTGGGTCTAAGTTTAAGTTAAATGCAACTTCAACTGTAGAATCAAATTTAGTGTTAGCAGTATCTTTAATAATGTTAATTGCTTCAGTAATATTGTATGCTTGTTTAGCATCAACTTTTGCGTTGTTAGCTACAACTCTTTTTGAAATTTTTGCCATTATTCTTCACCTTCCTTACCTAAATCTGTAGTTACACCCATTGAACGAGCAGTACCAGCGATAATGTTCATTGCTGCTTCAATATCGTTAGCGTTTAAATCTGCCATTTTTTTCTCAGCGATTTCACGAACTTGATCAACTGTTAAGTTTGCTACTTTCTCTTTGTGTGGCACACCTGAACCTTTTTGAATTCCAGCAGCAGCTTTAATCATAACTGCAGCAGGAGCTTGACTTAGTTCAAAAGTATATGATCTATCGTCATAAATGTTAATAGTCGCTGGTGCGATTTCTCCATTTGGACGATCCTTTGTTTTCTCATTGAATGCTTGACAGAATTCTGCCATGTTTACACCAGTAGGCCCTAATGTAGTACCAACCATTGATGGGTTAGCTTGACCAGATGGTAGTTGTACTTTTACAACTTGTTTAATCTCTTTTGCCATGTTGCCTCCATAAATTTTTTATTTTGCAATTGTAGTATGATTTTAAGAGTAAATCTCCTACGATAAGTGCAGTTTTTTGCACTCATATATTATAACACACCTTGGATATAAACGGAAATTTTCTTTGAAATGTTACAAATTCAACTATGTCTTGTCAAATGCTAGTAATATTTCAAGGAAAAGGACATAAAAAAACTATAGTTACCTATAGTTCTTTTAGATTAGCAGCGGCTGCTAACCATCAGATATTTTTCAATACCTGTCCTCCGTATTTTATAGCAAAACATAATTGTCAAGACTACTTTTTATAATCTAAACTAATTCTTATTATTTGCTTATCGATACCCTTAAGCTACACTCAAGAATCGACAGTAATCTTTAAAATGGTGTAACATTAGCACCATAAAATAATATATTAAGTATATTACTCACCAATAAGATTATATATATACGTATAGTTATTTCCTTAACAGCATCCATATCTTTAAAAATAAAGTAGACAAAGGGCAGGTACACCAGTGGCGATATTATCGCGATTATCCAAGGGTATATATTAGTCAGCATATGATCCATTGAAGTCACAGAAGAAATCCCATGCTCTATTGGAATCATTCCAACGTTTACATGACTGGTGAACTCCATATTTATATACTTTTGTTGCTATCGCCCCTGCAATTTCTACTCCATATTTTTTTATAAGATTTTTTAGTGCAATTATTGCAAGTGCAGTTAATCGTCCTCTTTGTTTTTGCGAAAACTCTTCCTCGAATATTTTGTCAACCTCTTCATCAGTGTAATTATACTTTATTAATTCTTTGTTATCAAATTGTGAAGCTTCATATACCGGACTTACCCGCAAAGTGGTTGCCGTAAACATGAATGTAAAAGGAAACATCATTGCAATACGCTTTGTTTTATTATTCATATTCCCTCCAAATATATTTAATTACATATATATTATAACATTTAACATAGGAACCTTAAGCCATGAAGCACGACAAATATGAATTTTACTAATTTAGGCCAATTATCGAAAATAGTAATAATATTATTGTCGTCTACCATAAACTGGTAAATCTCGAAGGAACTAACCACTAATTGTTTCCATCGTTGATAAACTCTTATAACTCATCTCCGATATATTCACTTGTTAATCATCTACTTAGAGTTGAATTCTTGAATACTCTTCAGAGATTTTCCGGATTAGTTTTCATTGTTCATCACTTTTGAATTAGTAATACAAACACAAACCATAATACGCTTGGATAAATTTCTTATATAATGATGTCTTATTAACATGCTTTTTTCATTAACGAACTTGTATCTTAGTTAAGTTCGTATCCTATCATTGCTATACTTGTTCCACAATTTTCGTTTAGTTATTGCATTTATTATAGTAACTAATTTTTCTATACTGGTGCTGGATAATAGTCATAAAAAAAGGATCCTTAAGTAAGGACCCCGGTTGTAACTATATTACGTTTAATATGATTGATTTACAAAGTAACCATCTTCATCGATTGTTGAAAGATTTGCGGTTTTAACTTTTTCAAATGCCAAATCACCAATTTGGGTATCAAAAGTGCTAAGGCTTGCTGCTGCATGATAGGAAATACTACCGGCAACATTTTCTAGTGAACAATTAAAAAATGCTAAAGCTGCTTCATTCGGCTCGTATTCCGTTCCCATGTATTCTTGAACTGCTTCAATTAGCAAGTAAGCCATCATTTCGGCATTGGAGTCATCAGTGAAAAGCTTAGCTTTGTTAGCATCGACATTTCCATTACCATCTTGATATGAGATTGCTGATAAAACTTCATCATCATTTCCCCAGATCGCCAGATTACCACGAACTTCAGTACCATCTTCTAAGTATCCGATATATTCAAAGTTGTGAGTCTCTTGTTCTCCGACATATTCCACGCGAAGCGGTATTGTTTCAACAAATTGGTTTCGTTGGGTTAAATTGATAAATTCCGCTCGATTAACAAACACCTGCCAGATAACACTAATTTTATCACCAAGTGTTGATTCGGTTGTTACTAAGTCATCATATCTAACCATTGACCCGATTACTCCTGAACGCAAGATTGCCGAGGCATCCATTCGTTCATCAACATAATTTGCGACTGGATATTTAGTTTGATACTTAGTTTGCGGTTTAAAATTTTGATATGTTTCATTATTGACCACATAGCGGTTATCAAAATGGAACAGTTGATAAACAAAGGCCGCTGCCATAAGTACAACTATTAATACAATTATTTTTAATACTTTCTTCATTGCGCTCCTATAACATTCGCTTCAACCTTTTTATTGCTCGGATATTAAATGCAGCAAACACTAATAAAATCTGCACGGAAATTAACATAAAACTAGTAAATGGTGATACCCCCAATTTGTGGATAACGAATGAAAATACTGCTGATATTAAAAACACTAAAGTCATTCTAATTGTAAGTCTAATCTTTCCACGATATTCTTTTTTAGTAAACTTAAAGACATCGCGATCGTAGATTAACATGTAAGCAACAGACAGTGATGTCGCCACCACCGAAGATAAGATGAAACCATTGATTTCAAAGAAGAAAAAGAAGATTGGGTTAAGAACTATTTTGGCAACAAAAACTAGTAGCGTCGATTGCAGGACAACGCGGCGTTTACCGACGGTGATTGCAAACACACTAAGTAGCATTCTAATCATTACTGGCGCGATAATTAATGATTGGGCAATCATAATTTCCGCTCCTTCCTTACCTGGATAGAAAATCGTATAGAAATCACTACCAGCTGTAATTAGAAAGATTGTCGCGAGCAGTGAATAAAGTAACATGAAATCTAAAACATTTTTCATCTCTACAACTTTTTCTTCCATCGAATGCGAACGAGTCATCTGCTGAATCATTATTGTTAAAAATACCGTCCCCAGCGTTACTACTAGCATTATAACTTTCCATGCCCACGTAAAGTACGCACCGGTAAGTGAAGTAATTTCATCAATACCATACCCTAAACGTTCAAGTCCTGTTGAGAACATCACTAAATCAATTTGACTAAATCCATTGATAAAGATGTTGTTGACAAAATAGACTGCACCTAAAGTAAAGATTGTTTTAAAGCTTGATGGTCTCCATTTATATTTAGCACCATCCATAAAGTCAAACAACTTAATTTTAATCGCATAACCAATTAAGATTAACGTTGTTGTTGCGACTGAGATAATTACTGACCAAGCTGTTACATAACTACTAACAATAACATCTTGCCCCTTCACACTAATAAAGTAATAACAACCACCTAGTAAGATAATTAGTTTGACTAGCTGTTCGGTAATATAAGTTATCGAGATTACAGTGACGTAGTTTTTCGATAGCATCACTGCTCGAACTAACGTATTGAAACCGAAGAATAAAATTGAAATAGCAATTAAACGTAAGCTTAATACTAAATCTGGAAGCTCGGCAATCCCCTTCGGTGTTGTGCTCTCCATCATCGGTCCTGCTGTCAGCAGTAAGAATCCAGTAATTACCACCGAGGTAATTAATACATAATAAGCTCCATCTAAGAAGTGACGTTTATACTGATCTTTGTCATCGACAACTGGACCCAGTTTATACATCATCACATTCGTGATTCCCATAACACTAAATGTAATGAAAAATGAATATGGCGTCATTAGATAACCTTGAATTGCACCAATACCATCATCTATTTGCGATAATGGTGATAAATAGACGAATCCTAATATTTTTGTAAGCAACTCACCAACAAATAATATTGCACTTGATTTTAAAAAGTTTTTCTTGTTCATTTAACCTCTTTTTCTACAAACTATTTTAACATATAAATTGATTACTTACGCTCAATAATCACATTAAAGGGATTTCCGGATAAATTTATTAAATCATACATTGAGACAATGAAAAAATCCTTATTTATTGTCTTGACATAATCTAATAGTTGCGTCGTTTCTTCAATGTTTGTCGCACCGCGATACATCGTTAGGATAATCGCTCCACCGGGATTTAGTAAGTTCATGATTTGCTCAATTGCAGCAATCGTTGAATCGGCTTTCGTCGTTAAATTTTGATCAGCATGCGGTAAGTATCCCAAATTAAAGATTGCCATACTTACATTATCACTTACATACTTACTTACATTGGCATGAGAATCTAAAATAAATTGGACATTATCATGACCGTGACAACGTTTATTACTATTAGCAATCGCCTGCTCTTGAATATCGAAGCCAACTATTTTAGCGTTCGGATATGCTGTTGCTAAATATAAACTATCATTTCCATTACCACACGTCGCATCAATAATATTGGTACCATCCTCAGCAAACATTGCAATTTGGCGACGGACATATTTAATATTATTTTCGGTTTTCATATTTCGCTCCTTGATACGTATCCTTAGCAACCATCAACTTGTCAATATCATTTAAGACAATCGTTTTCTTTTTAGACCAAATTGGACCGATAAATATTTCGCTTGGAGCATCACCGGTTAACCGATGAATTACAATTTCAGGATTGATATATTCTAGTTGCTCGACAACTAGTTCAATATATTGATCTTTTTCCATCAGCTGTAAGAAACCATTGTTTAATTGGTTGACCATCACTGTATCATGCATAACGTGAAGCAAGTGAATTTTAAGTCCTTGGATATCCATCTGACCTACGTATTTTGCAGTCTCTAACATCATCTCGTAAGTTTCCTTAGGTAATCCATTAATGATGTGGACAACTACTTCTACGCCAACCGCACGCAAAGCCGCGACCGCCTCTTCAAACACTTGAAAATTATGTCCACGGTTAATTATTGTTGCCGTTTGATCATGCATTGTTTGTAGCCCTAGTTCAACGATTACGTATTTACGCTTGGCAAGCGCTCCTAGATATTCGATCGTTTCTGGTTCTAAACAATCGGGACGGGTTCCTATCGAAATTCCATAGCACTCATCATTGTCAGCAAATACTTCAAACTTTGATTTTAATGCATCAACTGGCGCATAAGTATTCGAAAATGCTTGAAAGTAGGCAATATATTTTGCATCCGGCCACTTGCGTTTCATCATCGTCATTCCTTTTTCCCATTGCTCTAGTAATTTGTCGCTACGCAAACCAGCGAAATCACCACTACCACTCGTATTACAAAATGTACATCCACCAAAACCAGCAGTTCCATCAATATTTGGACAAGTAAAACCGGCATCGATGGGAATCCTTCCCACTTTAGTTCCGAATTTTTGTTTAAAGTAATAGTCTAAAGTATGATACCGCTTATTGGTATTGGAATACATAAAATCGTTCATATCACTCCTTTATTATAAAAAAAAGCCACCCAACGGCGACCTTACTATACTAATTGAATTCCAGCTTTTTTTAATATTTTACCAGATTTTAAAGCTCTTGTAGATAAGTAAACAGTTTGTTCTTTACCGTCAATAACTACTCTCTTTTTTTGTAAGTTAGCTTTAACTTTTCTCTTAGTTTGGTTCATTGCATGTGATCGGTTATTACCAGATACAGTTTTACGACCAGTTGCTGCACATACTTTAGGCATATTTCCTCCTATGTTTTTAAATATATTTTTTTTACACTCATATATCATAGCATATTTTTGATTATAGATGTGAAAAATGTATATTTCTCAAAGCTAGTAATCAAAAACTATGATATTCGATCTCCATGTTATTTTTAGATATTTTCCTAATTAATTTAATTAGTTTTAAATATCCGAATCCAGCGGTTGGTTTAAGCCGTCATTACCGCTTAATTAGCTTTTACCACCAATGATTCGAAATCCAAAAACTATACGCATTTGCCCATGAACCGTATCGTGAAGTTGCATAGCTGTTACACCACTTCATTTGTGTTACGGGATTTGTCGCCCAATCACTACCGGCAGATGCCATTTTACTTCCTGGAAGCGATTGACATAAACCATAGGCATCCGATATCGGATTGTCCGCCGTTGCATTCCAACCACTTTCTTTGGTGATAATATAATCAACGTATTGGTAATCGCTACTGCTAATTCCCGCAGCTGACATGATTGCCTCTTTCTCACTACCACTCGCCGGTCCTGATGTCGATAGTGCGACTTTACCAATTTCCAGCTCAATCTCAGCAAGTTGTTCTTTCAGATCTCCTTCAAGTTTCACTTGCTCTTCAATTTTCTTGTCAACTTCTTTTAGTTTATCTTCGTTAATTTTTTCTAAAGATTTAATTTCCTTGATATCGCTATCTGCTGCTTTAATCTCATCAACAAATACTTTCATGTCTCCGGCTACTGAGTCAAACATCAAGTTGATATTTTCTAGTTTTAAAAAATAATTATTATCAGCTGCTTCTTCATCGTAGAAATATGTTGTAAGTGTATTAGTATTATTTACCTTTTGCATCATTACCATAGTTTCATCTAAACTATTTCTTGACTCTTCAATTTTAGCTCTATTACTTACTTGCTTCGCTTCTAAGTCCTTAATCTTTTGATCATTTTTGGCTACTTCATCTTTAATTTTATTAATTTCATCTTCATATTCAAGAATTTTATCCGTAACTTCTTCGATCTCTTTTTTAAGTTTATTTTGCTCTTCAGTAAGTGAGGCAACATCGGATGCAAATAGCATTGGACGAGCTAGTAATGACAACAGCAAAACTAGTGTCAATAATTTTAATTTCATAAATTATATCCTTTGTATTGTTTTAATCAAACTATTCTTTTTAATGTTAGCAAGTGCCACATCAATATGAGCTACATCAACAACACTAACTGTAATTACCATCGTAATCAAGTCACTTGATTGGGTCTTTTTAAAGTCAATAACCCCAACATTGGAAGTTGATAGCATATTTATTATATCATTTAATATTTTCTCATTGTTAATAGCTACGATTTTTAGGTTTGTTGAATATTTACTATTATTCAAACTACTGCGGTTCCAGTGGGCACTTAGAACGTTATCTCCGGCTTCTTTACAGTCACTTCGGTGGACTTTAAACGCTACTCCATTTTTTGCACGTGCGCAGATGTCATCACCATAAACTGGATTACAACATTTGGCAAGTTCGTATTTGATATCTTCCGCACCGGGAATTATCACACTGTTTTTGCTGTTGATGTTTGTCACAAATTTTATCTCAGTCTCACTATCACTATGCTTTCGTGATTTTACAAAAAATTCAACTACATCGCTCGCCGTAATTTTATGGTCAGCAATCTGTTCAAACCCCTCATAAATCGAACGTAAACGAAATTCGCGGAGAAATTCATTACGACGCTTTTGGTCATCGAGCATCTTACGGTCAATCTTGCGTTTTTTAATCTCTTGATTAACTAGTGCTCGTCCACGTTCAACCTTTGTTTCACTCTCAATTTCACTTTTTCGACGCAAGTAAATTTTAATCTTGCTTTTGGCATGGCTTGTCACACAGTTATCTAACCAAGTTTCATTCGGTCCAGGAGCATTCTTTTTCGTTAGGATTTCAACAATATCATTGGTTTGTAACTCTTGGGAGTACGCAGCAATCTTACCATTTACTTTCGCTCCCACCATTTGCTCACCTACACGTGAGTGGATTTTAAACGCAAAATCCACAACCGTGGCCCCGATTGGTAGCGATAAAATTTTTCGGGCAGGAGTTAGTGCATAAACGTGATCATCTAAGATATCTTGAGCTAAGATTTGTTTGTAATCATCAGCTTCAAAATCTCCACTACTAATAAAGTCTTTTAAGTTAGTTAGTTTTTTCGCAACATCACCCTTTCTACTTTTTCCCTCTTTGTATTCAAAGTGCGCAGCAACCCCAAGCTCAGCGATTTTATCCATCTCTTCAGTTCGAATTTGAATCTCAAATATTTCGTCTTGTTCCCCTTTAACCGTCGTATGTAGAGATTGATACATATTCGGTTTCGGACGAGATATATAATCCTTAAAGCGATCATCTAATGGTGGATACAGTTGGTGGATTATTCCAAGAATTGTATAACACTCCACATCCGTCTTACAAATAATTCGAATCGCTAGCAAATCAAACAAATCTTCATATTGCTTATCAAACTTTTTCAGTTTGTTGTAAATACTATAAATGTGCTTACTTCGGCCAAAAATACGATAATCAGCAACTGTATCGGCAATTTGTTTGTTGATATTACTAATCATTTCGTCAACTAATAGTTCACGTTCATTTTTCTTAAGTTGTAATTTCTTGGCAATGTTAAAGAATTGCTCTTGGTCTAAAACGTATAAAGATAAATCTTCAAATTCAACCTTAATTTCTCCAAGTCCTAAACGGTGACATAGTGGTGCGTAAATATCTTGACTTAATTTCGCTACGGCTTGAACTGCTAAATTATCACGCTCGGATTTGTGCGTAGCTAGAAAAGCAAGCTCGATAGCAAGTTTAATTAGGATTACATCAATACTGTTTCCTAAAGTAATAAATAATTCACGATAAATGTCTTTCTCATTCTCGGGATTAGTTGCAAACTCTTCACTGAGTTCCAATTGTTTAAGTCGATCGACAATCTCACTTATATCCTCGGTTGGCTCAAGTTCCAGTTGGTAATATAGCAGGGCACGAAGCGACTTAGCTGGAACCTGCATACGGGCCAACATCTTTAGCGCATACATAATTTCTTTGACATTTTCACATTTTGCGATTAGTTCATCTAATTCTGTAACTTCTTCTGGTAATAAGTAGTCAAACATCATTCTCCTATAGTTCTGTATATATTTTTACGTTTGCCGGTACTACTTCAACATCAAAGCCGCCGACTGGTCCCCGTTCACCATCTAAGGACCACATTACGTCTTGATCAATATCGATACTTGCCTGTTTAAAACTAATACAGACGATTCCATCTTCAATATACTCCTTGCCAATTCCTTCAATAATCAGTTTAGGTAAAATCGCAATATTTTGAGCTGAATGTTTCATTAAGAACAAGGTATAGTAACCATCAGTTATATCCGTTGCTCTAAACATCGACTTCATCCCCGCTACTGAATGCGAGTTAACAATCATTCCAAAACTGTAATCACCTTCGATAATGCGGCCATCAACATTTGCTTTAAGATGATATGAATTAGTAATCGTCGCTACTTCCGTTATCCCTTTTAAAACGTAGGCTAAGGCTCCTAGTTCGCGCTTCATCGTATGAGTAACGCTGTATGATGCACTTGTAAATGGTCCAAATGCACATACATAATTAAAGAACGTACGCTCCCCAATACGGGCACTATCAATCCGACGATACTGGTTATTATCAATTAGTTTAAGTCCATATTTAACATCATTTTTCAGTTGCAACGATGTTGCAAAATCATTGACCGTTCCCGTCGGGAAGAATAACACGTAAGGATCGATATTGTTGTTATTACTAATGCTATTGACAATCTCATTAATCGTTCCATCGCCACCAGCACCAACAATTAAGTCAACATTGGTAAGCATGCTAATGTAGTCATTAACATCGGTAGGACTTAGCGTTGCCCGAACAATTGTTTGATAATCGCGTTCGTTTAACCCTTTGATTAAAATGTCCATATTGTTTAAAAAGCTACTTCGACGTTTTACCGAATTGAATATAATAACAGCTGTTTTCATGATCCTCCTTGTATTCATTTATATATATTATAACATATTCACTGACGTTTAAATTATCACTTAATCAACTTCTAAAAAAATTTCTTTTTCCACTAAATTGTGCTAGATTTTCTCTTAAAATCACGAAAATCACAATTATAAACTGGTAGTTTGTCATTGATTCGTTGTCAATGTGCCTATTGTGTTAATTTAGAGTTAATAACCGACAAATCAGTATGAATATCCTGCCTTCAAAAACTAATATATTGTATAATCATAATTGAAGGAGAGATAGATGAATAAAAAACATATAGTTGCTCTTGAGCAAATCAATCCAAATTTGGAAATAGTATCACGCTTTAGTGGGGGAATGTCGAATTTCACATATTTAGTAACAGATAAGACCAGTAGCGAAAAATTTGTTTTTAGATATCCCGGAGATGGGGCATACAACTTTGTAAATTATGAAAATGAACAACAGGCTTTAATTGAAGCACATAAGCTAGGACTTACTTCCGAAACAGTATATTTTGATGTAGAAAGCGGTATTAAGCTTGCCAAATACGTTGAAGGTCATAATTTAATTGAAGGAGAAATTGATTATAGTCAAGTTGCTAAATACTTAAAAACTTATCATTCTAGCAATTTCCGTAAACTTAAACCCTACGACCATTTTGGGCGCCTTAAAGATTATGAAGCATTACATAGTAATCACAATGAACAATACCAATTACTAAAACAATTTTTTACAGAACTTTACGAAACTAAACTTAAAGGTTATATAACTAAACCTTGTCACAACGATTCACAGCTAGCAAACTTTATCGTTACAGATAACCACGAGTTATTTTTAGTTGATTTTGAATATGCAGCTTTAAACGATCCAATCTATGATATTGCCTGTTTCGGGAACATCGATTTATCCAATGCCTTTGATCTACTTTCTGAAACTGCTTTTGATGACCGCGAGGACCCGGCTTTACGCCTGTATGGTTGGCGTATGTTCCAATGCTTACAATGGTTCAACGTTGCTTCATACAAGCACGAAATCGGCTTAGGAGAGGCATTAGGCATTGATTTCGATGCAGTTAGTAATAAATACATAACTTTAGCAACAACTTTAAAAACATTAATTGAAAATGTTGAATAATCCTAATATAAACTTTGGTTTGGTTAGCGCCAAACCTTTTTTATGTATAGTAGTTTTTCTAGTATCCATGTCGACTTTTTTTGACACCACTACACATCATCCAAGGAAACTTAGAACTAGCTCAAAGCGGGATGGAGCTTGATTTAGATATCGTTCGCAAGCAAGTCGATCGCTTATCATATTTTGTGAAAATGAACGTCGCAATGCAAGAGTGTAAACTCGAGAATATAAATTCCAATGATATTAAGACATATATCTAGTTACTTGCGAATATTTACACATCCGTTGACTTTAATATTTGCATTGAAAATGATATTCAATTTCCTACTAAGATTGAAAACTTTTATCGAATTATCGATAATTTAGTTAATAACGCCCTCAAGCACGCCAAACCTAATAATATTAGTTTCTCCTTAAAAGAATTAGAGCATAGCTATTTAATGTGCGTAACAAATGATGGGGCGCCGATTTCGCCAAATATCTTGGAGGCACTTTTTGAGCGACACACTTCTACATCTAGCACGGGAATTGGTCTAGATATCGTCAGTTCAATTATCGAGGACTTAGGCTATACAATCAATGTCAATACTACTTCGGACTCAACTTCATTTAGCGTTTCGATTAAAAAATAGGTTTACTACAGAGCTATTTTCGCATTATAATAAATTCATAAGTTTTAACTATAAAAAAGACAGCCTAAATTAGGCTGTTTTTTGTTTCCAATTTTTAAATCCTTTAACAATTACATCGTACTCATCTTCAATCATATTACAATTTTGAATATCAATAGTTATCATACTTTCATAATTTAAATTGTATAACTCCACATATTTTGATGTTGTGATATTACGGTACGTTATCGGTGTACTATGGCGTTCCATGTATGATATTTTTTGATTAGCTGTACCTCCGATGTACTTTAAGAACATCAGTGTAGCAACTAATTTGTCTTCATGAAACTGACTCAGTACCTTATCTACGGCAATCATCTTATCTTCCCAGCTAATTATTCCAACTGCTTCTAGTAGTCCAATGTCTTTATAACATATTTTCATATCAGTATCGCTAACATAATCATCTACTTCTAGCTCATTGAAATATGTATTTAACTCATTTAAAATACTGTGAATAATATTGAATCTTGGAATTTTGTATTGATTGTTTTCATATGTAAAGTGAATTGTTAAATTTTCATCCATATCTAAAGATAAATGGATTCCACCTTCATCTTCAGTCGTCGTATATCCAAACTGTAACTTTTCTAAACCTGCAGTTACTTCTTCATATGTATATAGACGATCATAGTTTTCAGTTACTATTCTTAGTACTTGAATCGCTGCATCAATTCTATCCATATTTTCTCCCATTTGCATATATTTATGCTATATAATTATAGCACAATTACCGCATAAACACACTATATTAGTGGTTATATTTTAATGTTGAAATTACTTTCCAATAATTTCATGTTATAATTAATCATCAAAGATTGGAGAATTTATGAAAAAATTAAAGTTAAAGTATATTGGGATTACACTACTTTTTGTAGGTGGAATACTTAGTTGCATTGGTTTAATAGTTGCAATCATTAATAAGGATTTATTGGCATCAACAAATATGAGCGAAGAATATCAGGTCGCTATTGTTACTGATGATGATTTTATTGGAAGTCGACTATTTATCGCTGATGATAACAAACAAATTTATACAAAGTTATTTTTCGATGAATACATTGCACAACATAACCTCTTAGTTGCTGATTCAAAGATTATCTTTGAACATCCTGAATATCGAGTTACTTATGATGGGACAATCGAGAAACAACGACTAAACGCGGTTGCTAATTTTGATAAGTATCGAGGAGCGAATGGCCAAGGTGACGGGTATTATTATTTTGCCTTTGATCGAATAATCCATTATTACGATACGAACACCGGTGAAGTTACTACATTTGACACTGACCAGTACCCGAATAAAACATACATACCAGGTCAAGAACAGTTTATCGGCTTAGTGTCGATTACCAACGCTGTTAACGAAGAGCTGTACTTGTCGATTACTACAAGCGATAATCACACAATTGAACCATTTGCTTTTGATTATACTCCTAAGCCCGATCAATTCCAACGGACAATTGGTTTTAATTCCACGGGAACACACTTCTTTACCAATACCGTGGATAATATGCGTCATGATCAAGATATCTTTAGTGATCTGCCACTAACAAAGTACAATTTTACTGATAAAAATGATGTTACCGTAATTGATACAAACATTACTTATACTGATAATGAGTATCAATTTGCTTATGGTGATTTTGGTAACACTCATCTATCGTTAACCGCTGGTGGTGAACTGTTTAAAGTTAATCTTGACACTGAGCAAGTAACCGCCTATGATGTTCGTGATAAGTTAGTTGCCGAATATCAAAACTATGTATTTTATGATGTTGAACAAGATATTGTCTATCTTGCAAGTGCAGATTCATCTGATGTAGTAATTTATGATATTACCAATGATGCTCTGGTTGGTGAGTTTGAAATTCTCGCTGAAAATTATTCGGTAACCGGATTTGCCGTTTCAAAACAATAACTAATTAATCTTATTCAATAATGGTACTAGATTATCATTAAAAGTAAAATAGTAAGTCAAACAATCGCTGTTTGACTTACCTTTTTTTATAATCACATCTCTTTAAAATTACTCTAATTATTTGGACTTACTCTATCTACAATTAAAACGACAACGACAGTGACATAGAATAATGCTTTACCCAGCTCTACAGATCCAGTGTCAGCAAACTCGACTACATCGGTTGCTGATTTTGTAGTAGCACTTGCATTTAATTTAACATCTGTAGTTCCCACTACTACAAATAAGGCCGCACTTGCCATACCAAACAACTTTTTAATATTCATTAATTTTCTTCTTTTATATAAGAAATTTTTATGTCTATTATAACAACTAACTTGAGAAGAAAAGTGTATAGACATTAAAATATAGTAGTACACTAATATTATTTAGGCCAAGTTAGCGCTTAATATTCGTATATTTGTAAGCTCTAGGTTTTAATTTGGTAGAGATGAAGTTAACTACAAAATACTTGAATATAAAAAAAGCCATACACTCATGATTATGAGTATATGACAGGGTAAAATTAATAGAATTGATAAGTGTATTCATATACATCAGTATTATCCAATGTTCTAAATTCATATTGGTAAGATTGATCTAATCCATCCAAATTATAATTAACTGAACCATTTGGTTCGATATTAGTTTCTTCAATAACCTCAAACTCCTCATATCCACTATCAATTGGTTTAATCTCTGTGATTTTAAACGTTATCATTTCATTACCAAGGTTATTAATTTCTAACCTATTATCAGTACAAACTGGATTAGAGTCCATTGTTACAATACGGGTACTTCGCTGAAATTGTTCTTCTCCACAAAAGTCATTCTTATTACTAAATAACGTCCCGAGTGCTACACCAATAATAACAATAAATAGTACTATTGGCCATAATAAATACAATTTTTTCACAAACCCCACCTTAATAGTCCTTATTTTAATATATCGCTAACAAGCAAAAGCTCGTATGGTTAGTTTCACATCGATTTCGCTTTACTTACTACTAGCGAATTATCGTTTTAGTTGCTTTTTTTATAAACACTAGTGTTAATAAAAATACCGTACTTAATATCAGTTCCATCCCTACATAATTACCGGTTTTGACCAGTACTTTAGAGATTACTTTTGAATCTTTATCAGTCTTAATCGGAGTAGCGATTGTATCCACAGTTTTATCAGTTGTTGGAACGTCAGGAACATCTACTAGCCCATTTAATGTTACTGTTTGAGTTACCATTCCACTGATCAATGAATCAGTATTGTAACTTGTTAAATCCAAATTAAATTGACCACTCAATTGATTAACACCACTTTTACTTGGTGTTGACAATGAAACCTTTACCTTGCTTCCATCCACTGAAATTATTTCTGTGAATATTTCCTGGTTCTCACTGATCGTAATACTATCTAATGTAATCTTTTGATCTGCAGCATTTAGGACAACTGAATATTCCAACTGTCCGATCGGTGAAAAGTCAGATATTTGATTATTTTTAATTTGCAGAAACGACAGCATCTTAATATTTACGATAGATGAAATATCTTCGATGTAGTTATTTGATAAATATAGTACCCCTAATTTGGGGACATTGTTTAAACTTGAAATATCGGATATGTTATTAGAGTCCAAATCTAAAACTGCTAGATTATTTAAACCACTTAGTGGTGATAAATCACTTATATTATTGTTATGTGCTTCTAATAGTTCTAGACCTGTTAAACTACTTACTCCACTTATATCAGATATTCCGGTATTAGCAATACTAAGTAACGATAAATTTTGCAGATTTGCTAAAGCACTAAGCTCGATTATATTGTTATCAGCTAAATTCAATTTTGTTAGATGGGTTAGATTACTTAATCCACTGATATCTTGAATGTCATTATTACCCACAGATAGTAATTGTAAGTTAGTTAATTCGGATAGCGGACTTATATCAGAAATTTGATTTGATGCTAGGTTTAATAGTTCTAAATTTACCAAGCTACTTAAATCGCTAATATCCGTAATATTTCCATTGGTAATAGCTAACGCTCGCAAATTTTCTGCATACTCAATTCCACTAATACTACTAACGCCTGCAGAATAACAGTATAATTCCGATAACTCCAGCATATCTTCTTCAGTTATTGAACCAACTGGAATATTTAGGGCATTACCTACGCACATTTCCATATTTTCATCAGCGAATTCAACTAATTTTGATTCATTGATTACAGTTATTTCACTAGCTATTTCACTAGTTATTTCACTAGTTATTTCACTAGTTATTTCGCTACTAGCTTTAAATTCTCGACCTAAAGATGTGCCTGCTGATAATATTACAAACATACTCAAACATAAACTAATCATTTTCACATAACTTTTCATAATTGCTCCCTTAACAACCACCTATAATTTAACTATATTGTAGCAGTTTTAAGCACAAGTTATTGCAATTTTTGTGAAATTTCGAAAATATTTACATCTATAGCGATTTGTCATTAGTTTCGATATTGTGGATGTTGGAACAAGTCATAAAAAAAACTGAAGTGAAAATTCACCTCAGTTTGAGTAATTATACTAATTCAATTTTAGCAAGTGCTGCGTTATCTCCACGACGATTTCCTAACTTAGTGATACGAGTGTATCCTCCGTTACGATCAGCATATCTTGGTGCAACGTCTTCAAATAACTTACCAACAGCAGTTTTTCCGTTTTCTTCAGAACGAACATTACGTAAGTAACTAGCTGCACGACGTTTAGCATTGTCGTCACCTTTTTTACCTAAAGTGATCATTTTTTCAACAGTACGTCTAACTTCTTTAGCTTTTTCTTCAGTCGTAATGATTTCTTCTTTCATGATTACGTCAGTCGTTAAGTTTCTTAATAACGCTTTACGGTGATCTGAAGTACGACCTAATTTACGGTATCCTTTTGATTTATACATCTTTGCCTCCTTATTATTCTTCTCTGAACTTGATTCCTAAATCTGTTAATTGTTGTTCAATTTCATCAACAGTTTTAGAACCAATATTATCTAAACCAGAAATTTCTTTCTTTGAATGTTTAGCTAATTCTTCGATTGTATTTATGTTTGCACGCTTAAGACCGTTATATGCACGGTTAGAAATATCTAATGTTTCAATTGAAGTTTCCTCTTCTTTACTTTCATCAGTTTCTTCAGCTAATGCTGCTTGAGCTGCTTCGTTAAATACGATCGATTTATTGATTGTTTCTTCTAAGTTTTCTAGAAGTAAAGTGTGCTCTTTCATAATGTGTGCAGAATATGAAATCGCTTCTTCTGGTGTTAACATTCCGTTAGTTTCAATATCAATAATTAGTTTGTCATAGTTAGTTTTATCTCCAACACGAGTGTCAGTAACTTCATAACTAAATCGCTCAACTGGAGTGAAGATTGAATCTACATAGATTTCGTTTGCTTTCTTTTCCTTGTTACGGTTTTCTTCAGCAAGAACATATCCACGACCTTTAGCCACTAATAGTTCCATTTCAAAATCAACGTCTTCAGTTAAAGTTACAATTCTTAAATCTTTGTTGATAATCTCTACACCTTCAGGACATTCAATGTCACCAGCTAGTAAATCACCTTTTTTGTTACCGCTTAAACGTAATGTTACTTCTTCTTCTTGGTTACTAATTCTAACATTTAGATCTTTAACCGCTAAGACAACACTCGTTACTTCGTCACGAGCACCGTTAATAGTATCAAATTCATGTGCTACTCCAGCGATTTTGATTTTCTTAACAGCTCCACCTGGAAGAGTTGAAAGTGCAATTCTTCTAAGTGCGTTACCAACTGTTATACCAAAACCATTTTCAAGTGGTTCGATTACGAATTGTTTACGGTGAGGGTTAGTCTCATCCTCGATAATTTTTACACTTGGAAATACAATATTAAAATCATAAGTGTTCATCATAATATCTCCTTAAATTATCTTCTATTTTTTGGTGGTCTACATCCATTGTGTGGTCTTGGAGTTTTATCTTTAATCGATACAATTTCAATTCCAGCACCTTTAAGAGTTTTAATTGTAGTATCACGTCCTGGACCTGATCCTTTAGTTTCAACTCTTAATTTTTTGATTCCGAATGGTTCAATTTGCTCTAAAATTTTAGCAGCAGCTTGTTGAGCCGCAAATGGAGTAGATTTTTTTGAAGACTTAAATCCAGCAACCCCTGCAGATGCCCATGTTAATGTATTACCATTGTCATCAGTAATGTTGATGATAGTGTTGTTCCAGTTAGAGTGAATGTGCGCAATACCAGACTCAACATGTTTCTTAACTTTTTTTCTTGATTTTTTTACAGCCATTGTCAATCCTCCTTAATGATTATTTCTTCTTGTTAGCTACAGTCTTCTTAGGACCTTTACGAGTTCTTGCGTTGTTCTTAGTCTTTTGACCACGAACTGGTAAACCACGACGGTGACGAATTCCACGGTATGAACCAATTTCCATTAAACGTTTAATGTTTAAGTTCACTTGACGACGTAAGTCCCCTTCGATGCTTTCTTTTTCAATTTCCGAACGAATTAAGTTTAACTCTTCTTCCGATAAGTCCTTAACTCTTTTGTCTTCTGAAATATTTGTAGCAGCTAAAATTTGCTCTGATTTAGTTCTTCCGATTCCATAGATATAAGTAAGTGAAATTACTACTCTTTTATCATTTGGTATATCAACTCCTGCAATACGTGCCATTTTGCCTCCTTTTTATTATCCTTGTCTTTGTTTATGCTTAGGGTTTGTACAGATTACTCTGACTCTACCTTTTCTTTTAATTACTTTACAGTTTTCACAAATTGGTTTTACTGATGCTCTTACTTTCATAATTGCCTCCTTATTTAAATCGGTAGGTAATTCTACCTTTTGTTAAATCGTATGGAGAAAGTTCTACTAATACGCGATCACCTGGAATAATTCGAATATAATTCTTACGGATTTTACCAGAGATATGCGCTAATATTTCCATACCATTGTCTAATTTTACTTTGAAAATTGTGTTTGGTAGCACTTCAAGTACTACTGCTTCAATTTCGATTGCTTCTTGCTTTACGCTCATGGCGCCTCCTATAACGTTGTCATGATCTCATAACCATCTTCTGTTACTAAGATTGTATGTTCGAAATGTGCAGACGGTTTCTTATCCACGGTAGTTGTTGTCCAACCATCCTTTTGAATAATAACTCCCGGCTTTCCACTATTAAGCATCGGCTCAATAGCAAGCATCATTCCTGGCTTTAGAATCGGGCCGTGACCTGGCTTACCGTAGTTTAAAATTTCTGGCGCTTCATGAAGATCGCGACCGATTCCATGTCCTGCAAAAATTTCTACTACACCAAGTCCCGCTGCGTGAGCATGTTTTTCAATTGCATGTGAAACATCCGATAAGTGGATTCCTGCTTTTACCACACTAAGTCCAACCCATAAAGATTCTTCCGTCTCTTTAAGGAGATGTTCTTTTTCCTTGTCAATTGTTCCTACCGGATATGTCCATGCGCTATCACCGTGGTATCCTTTATAACAAGCACCAATGTCGACACTAATTATGTCTCCATCTTTGAGTGGTTTATCATTTGCGAATCCATGGACTACCTGATTGTTAGGTGAAGCACATATACTATCGGGAAACCCACCATAGCCCTTAAAGCTAGGCGTTGCTCCATTTTCTTGTATAATATTGAATACTAATGTATCTAAATCTCTCGTAGTTATGCCAGGCTTTATAATCTTAGCGATCTCACTATGACACAGTGCTACAATTCGACCTGCTTCACGCATCAATTCTATTTCGCGTTTACTTTTGATTTTTATCATTTTCTATCCAATCGACTTTGTAATCTCATTAAATACTGTTTCGACAGATTTAGAACTTGCATCTATTTCAATAACTTTACCTGATTCTTGATAAAATTCAATAACTGGCATAGTTTGTGACTTAGCTACTTCTAATCGGTTTTGAACACTTTCAACAGTGTCATCAGATCGAGTAATTAATTGAGTACTACACTTATCACATGTATTTTCTACCTTTGGTGGTAAGTTTACTGCATGATAAGTTGCCCCACAATTAGGACATGATAGGCGACCTGTAAGTCGACCCATGATCTCTTCCTCAGCAACATTCACGTAAATGATGTTATCTAATTCTAAGTTCATATCGATTAACATTTGGTTTAAATACTCGGCTTGTACTTTCGTACGTGGAAATCCGTCTAAAAGGAATCCAACCTTGTATTCATCTTTCGATAACTCTTCTTTTAAAATGTTGATTGTCAGCTCATCAGGAACTAAGTTTCCTTGATCCATATATGATGCTAACTCTGTTCCTAGAGCAGTTTTTTCAGCAATCGCGCTACGGAAAATATTACCAGTCGATACGTGTTTAATTCCGTATTTCTCAATAATAAGATCAGCTTGAGTACCTTTTCCTGCACCTGGAAGTCCCATAATTAATGATATCATTATCTCACTCCAAATAGTTTTCTATATACTTTTGACTCAGTTTTATTTAATAATGCGTCATATGTTTGCACAATAACACTAACTGTAATGATTAATCCTGTACCTAATAACGATAAATTAATATTCGTTGGTACATTTGCAAGTTGCGTAATAATCATTGGTACTGACGCGATAAGTGCAAGCACTACACCACCCCAGAATGAAGTTTTATTAATTACTTGTTCTAAGTATTTTTCTGTACCTTCACCTGAACGGACACCTACAATGTAAGCTCCTTGACGTTCTAAGTTTTCAGTCATAGTTTTAGGATTCATTTGTACGTATGAATAGAACATACTAAACAGTACGATTAAAATGAAGTTTACAACTAATGCAACATACCAATATTCGTTCGAACTTGTTTGGTCAAACATCGCTCTAAATACCGTTTCAATTTTTCCGATACCATTATCTTTAAATAATGGTAACCAATTTAAAACTAAGACTGGTACTAACATAATTGGCGTTACAAAGATTACTGGAATCATTCCAGCCGGGTTTAACTTAATTGGAATATAACTATTTTCGTTAACCTTCCCTTGAGAAGAACGAACATAATTTATTCTTACTTTACGTTTAGCTAAGTTATAGTAAATAACGATTAATATTAATAATATTTGAATTATAAGAATAATCAACCACATTACTGCATTTAACGATAATTCAGTTGCACCTTTAAAGTATTCAGTATAAATAGCATTAAACGTTTCAGGCATCTTAGAGATAATCCCGAACATAATTACTACTGATACTCCGTTACCGATTCCCTTTTCAGTGATTCGGTCAGCAAGCCACATCATAGTTGCAACACCGGCAGTGATTGTTGTAATCATTAATACAAAATCAGATGTTGTTCCAAATACAGAGTCTGTACCAAGCATTGAGCTCCATTGCATTCCTTGTAATGCAGCCGTCAGGATAAATCCTGTTGATTGAATAACAGCAAATGCAATTGCTAAAAACTTTGTCCAATTCGAGCGTTTATTTTGCCCTTGAACTCCTTGGTTTTTCCAGTCTGACATAGCTGGTACTAAATCAGTTTCTAAAAGTTGAATAACGATTGAAGCTGAAATGTAAGGAGAAACTCCTAACATAAATAGACCATATTGCGAAAGACTACCTCCACCAAAGAAATCAAATAATCCGGCGATCCCCTCAGATGTTCCGGTTGATGCAGTGATTAAGTATGAACTTGTACCTGGTGCTACGATGAATGTACCTAAACGGTAAATCACTAAAATCATTAAAGTGTATACAATAGCTGAACGCGTTACCTTACTACTTAATATTTGCTTTAATTGCATTATAGCTCCCTCTTATAGTTCCTGAGCAGATCCACCTTTTGCCTCAATTGCTGCTTTAGCAGATTTTGAATATTTTGATAGTTTTACATCTAATTTCTTCTCTAAAGATCCTGTACCTAATACTTTTACACCATCTTTAACTTGTTTAACGATTTTTCTTTCTACTAATGCTTTAACTGTAACAGTTTCACCATCTTCAAAACGATTTAAATCATTTAAGTTAATTGTTGTATAAGTAGTAGCGAAGTCAGCATTATTGAATCCACGTTTTGGTAAACGTAAGTAAAGTGGGTTTTGACCCCCTTCGAATCCGATTCTTACTCCACCACCTGAACGTGAATTTTGTCCGTGCTCACCACGTCCTGCAGTTTCACCTTGTCCAGAACCAGTACCACGTCCTAGACGCTTACGACTTTTCTTTCTTGAACCTTCAGTATACTTTAATTCATGTAATTTCATATATGTTGCCTCCCTTCGATTGTTATGCTTCTTCAACTTTTACTAAGTGAGAAATTTTTCTAATTTTCCCTTGAGTTTGTGGGTTGTTAGGGTGTGTTTTACTTTGGTTAGTACGAGTTAAACCTAAAGAAGCCGCAACTTCAATCTGATCTTTTCTCTTACCAGCTAAACCTCTAACTAATGTAATTTTAACGTTTTCCATTGTCGCTCCTTTCTTATCCTAATTGTTTAACATCGATATCTCTTAATGCTGCAATCGATTCTTTAGTTTCTAAACGCATTAAACCGTTCATAGTAGCACGTACCATGTTAGTTTTGTTGTTTGAACCTAATGATTTAGATACAACATCTGAATAACCTGCAAGCTCTAAAATTGAACGTACTGGCCCTCCAGCGATGATTCCAGTTCCTTCAGGAGCAGGCTTAAGTAAAATGTTACCTGAGTCATGTTTCCCGATGATGTCGTGAGGTAATGTTTTTCCAACCATTGGCACAGTAATAATGTTACGCTTAGCGTCATCTACTGCTTTTCTGATTGCATCAGGTACTTCGTTTGCTTTACCTGTACCGAATCCAACACGTCCTTTTTTATCTCCAACAACTACTAAAGCTGCGAATCTAAAACGACGTCCCCCTTTAACTACTTTTACAACACGGTTGATTCCGATTACAACTTCTTCGAATTCTTTTGGTTGTCTTTGTCTAGAGTTTCTTCTGTTTTTTCTATCTTTTTTGTCCATAGCCATTATGTTTTACCTCCTTAGAATTTTAGTCCGTTTTCACGTGCGCTATCAGCTACTGCAGCAATTTTACCATGATATTTGTATCCACCACGATCAAACACAACTGCTTCAATACCAGCATCTTTAGCTTTCTTAGCGATTAACTCACCAACTTTTTTACACGCTTCAACGTTATTAGTGTTTAAGTTTAATTCAGTTGTAGAAGCTGAACAAATTGTTTTACCTTCTGCATCATTAATTAATTGAACGTAAACAGCTTTGTTCGACTTAAATACATTAAGTCTTGGTGTTTCTTGAGTTCCAGAAATATTCTTTCTTACTCTTGCGTGTCTTCTTAAACGCGCTTCGTTACGATTTACCTTTTTAATCATTTAAGCCCCTTTCTATTTACCTGCTCGTTTTCCTTCTTTACGACGGATAACTTCTTCTTTATATTTAATTCCTTTTCCTTTATAAGGTTCTGGTGGTCTTACTTTTCTGATTTGTGCAGCAAATTCACCAACAGCTTGCTTATCAATACCTGTAATAATTAACTGAGTATTTGATGGAGCTTCTGCGCTTAATCCCTCAGGAATATCCATATCTACTGGGTGTGAGTAACCTACAGATAAGTTAACAACTTTTCCAGTAACTTTAACACGGTAACCTACCCCGTTAAGTTCTAGTTCTTTTTTGAAACTTTCAGTAGTTCCTACTAACATATTTTTAATTAATGCTGTTGTAGTACCGTGAAGTGATTTCATTTCTTTAGTTTCGTTTGGACGAGATACTTTTACAGTTCCTGCGTCTACAGTGATTTCTAAGTTTTCATTGAAAACTCTTGAAAGTTCACCTTTAGGTCCTTTAACGATTACGTTGTTACCTGCTTCTACTTTTACTTCACAACCAGCTGGGATTGTTAAAATTTGATTACCAATTCTTGACATAATATCACGTTATTACCAAACGTAGGCAATAACTTCCCCTCCGATTTTTTCTTTTCTTGCTTGACGGTCAGTCATTAGACCTTTGTTTGTAGTTAAGATAGCGATTCCTAATCCGTTTAATACGTAAGGAATGTTATCGCTGTCAACATAAACACGACGTCCTGGTTTAGAAATTCTTCTAATTCCAGTAATTACTCTTCTATCACCTTTATATTTTAAGTCAACAGTGATTTCTTTTTTGTTGTTTTCTAATTCTTCAACAGCAAAACCGTTGATGAATCCTTCAGCAGCTAAGATTTCTAAAATACTTTCTTTCTTAGTTGATGCTGGCATGCTAGTTGTCGCGTGACGCTCTTTGTTAGCGTTACGGATTCTTGTTAGCATATCTGCAATTGGATCTGTCATAGCCATAATTTATACCTTCCTTTCTTACCAACTTGATTTTCTAACACCTGGTAATTTACCTTCGTATGCTAGTTCACGGAAACAAATACGGCATACACCGAATTTACTAATTACTGCATGAGGTCGTCCACAACGAGTACATCTTGTGTATTCACGAACAGCAAATTTTTGTTGTTTCTTTTGTTTGTTAACCATTGCTTTTCTTGCCATATTAGTTTTTTCCTTTCTTAGTAAACGGCATACCTAATTTTGTAAGTAATGCTAACGCTTCTGCATTAGTATTTGCCGTTGTTACGAATGTAATATCCATACCTTTGGTTCTATTTACTTTATCGAAATCAATTTCCGGGAAGATTAATTGTTCAGTAATACCCATAGTGTAGTTACCTCTTCCGTCGAATGATTTATTACTAATTCCTTGGAAGTCTCTTACACGTGGTAATGATACCATTGTTAACTTCTCTAAGAAGTTATACATGTTGTCTCCACGTAAAGTTACTTTTGCACCGATTGCTTGGTCTTCTCTTACTTTGAATCCGGCAATTGATTTTTTTGCTTTTGTAATTAATGGTTTTTGTCCTGAGATTGCTTTTAATTCCTCAACAGCTTCATCAACTAATTTAGAATTTTCAACAGCCATACCAAGACCCATGTTGATTACGATTTTATCTAAAGCTGGAATTTGCATTACTGAATCATATTTGAATTCTTCCATCATTTCAGCTTTGATAGTGTCATTGTACATTTCTTTTAACATATATGTTTGACTCCTTTCTTAGTTTGTTGATTTTTCGATAACTTCACCAGATTTTTTAGAAACACGTACTTTCTTTCCGTCTCTCATTTCAAATCCGATTTTAGTTGCTTCTTTAGTTTTTGGATCAATTAACATTACATTTGATGCATTGATTCCCATTTCAATTTCAACAACTCCACCAGTAGCTCCGAATCCAGGCTTTTGGTGTTTTTTTGCTAAATTAATATTTTCGATAATAACTTTGTTTTGCTTTGTTAAGACTTTAGTAATAATTCCTTCTTTACCTTTGTCTTTACCAGCCATAACTTTTACGTTATCTCCTTTTTTTAAGTACATACTATATGCCTCCTTTCAGATTATAATACTTCTGGTGCTAATGAAACAATTCTATTAAAGTTTTTTTCTCTTAACTCACGCGCTACTGGCCCGAAAATACGAGTCCCACGAGGAGCTAAATCATCTTTAATAATTACACAAGCGTTTTCATCAAAACCAATGTGGCTTCCATCTTTACGGTGCACTTTTGCTTTAGTTCTTACAACTACAGCTTTTACAACGTCACCTTTTTTTACCATACCACCTGGAGCAGCTTTCTTAACAGTAACAACTACTGTATCACCAACTCTAGCGTATTTTCTTTTAGATCCACCTAATACTTTAATTGTTAATACCTCTTTTGCTCCAGAGTTATCAGCAACTTTCATTCTAGTTTCTTGTTGTATCATTCGATTTCACCTACCTTTTTACTTTTAGTTTATATTATGCTCTACCTTTTTCGATAATTTCTACTAATTTTGTTCTCTTAGTAGCAGATAAAGGTCTAGATTCTTCTATTCTTACAACATCTCCCATACCAGCGATGTTTTCTTCATCGTGTGCGTGATATTTTTTAGATGTAGTAACTTTTTTACCGTATACAGGGTGAGCCTTTGTAGTCTCTACTAATACAGTAATTGTTTTGTCCATTTTTGTTGAAACTACTTTTCCAACATAACTTCTTTTAGTATTTTCCACTGTGCCTCCTTATTTTACTTAATAGCTATAGTGATTATCTTTCATTTAATGCTGTCATTAAACGTGCGATATCTTTCTTTAAGTTCTTAATTTGTGCAGTATCTTCTAAATTACCAGTTGCTAGTTGGAAACGTAAATTTAATAATTCTTTTTTAAGCTCAGCAATTTTTGCTTCGATGTCAGTGTTTGACATTTCTTTAATATCTGAATATTGCATTATTTGTCTCCTTCTTCTCTTTTAATGATTTTAGTCTTAACAGGTAACTTGTGAGATGCTAAACGTAATGCTTCACGTGCTGTTTCTTCGTCTACACCAGCAACCTCGAACATAACACGTCCTGGTTCTACTGGACAGATCCATCCTTCTACGTTACCTTTCCCGCTACCCATACGTACTTCTAATGGTTTTTGAGTGTAAGGGCGAGAAGGGAAGATTTTAATCCATACTTGTCCATTACGCTTCATGTAACGAGTCATTGCGATACGAGCTGCTTCGATTTGGCGAGAGTTTACATAGGCTTTAGTAGTTGCTTGAAGACCATATTCTCCAAATGCTACTTTAGTTCCTCTTTTTGCACGGTCTTTTAATTTTGGCTTG
Source organism: Mollicutes bacterium LVI A0039 (assembly GCA_033103385.1). Taxonomy (GTDB): domain Bacteria; phylum Bacillota_I; class Bacilli_A; order UBA3375; family UBA3375; genus LVI-A0039. Next base: position 1,219,195 of record CP136953.1, on the reverse strand, counting down.
AATTCTTTACGGTGTTTAGTTCTTTTAGGCATCAACATATTATTTTACGTCCTTTCCTAAAACTTCACCTTTATAAATCCATACTTTTACACCCATTCTACCGTAAGTTGTAGCAGCTTCTGATAGTGCATAATCAATCTCTGCTCTTAATGTATGTAAAGGAACGTTACCTTCAGTATATCCTTCACTTCTTGCCATATCTACTCCACCTAAACGTCCTGAAACTTTAGTTTTAATTCCTTTTGCTCCAGCGCGCATAGTATCTTTGATTGCTCTCTTTTGTACAATTCTAAAGTTTCCACGGTTCTCTAATTGACGCGCGATCATATCTGCAACGATTTGTGCATCTAAGTCAGCGTTTTCAACTTCAACAACCTCAACTTTTACAGATTCTAAACCTGTATTAATCTTTTTAATTTTTGCTTCTAAGTCCTTGATGTTTTCTCCACCTTGACCTAAAACGATTCCTGGTCTTGCTGTTACAATTTTAACAACAACATCTTTATCGCTCTTTCTTTCGATTTGAATTTTAGAAACGAAAGCGTCTTTTAACATTTTGTGTAATTCTACACGGATATTTTCGTCTAAGTTTACGAATTTTGCATAGTCTTTTTCTGCATACCACGTTGATTGCCATTCGCGGTTAATTCCAAGACGAAGTCCATTAGGATTTACTTTTTGACCCATTATGCCTCCTTAAGTTTATTGTATCTATTGTTTTTAATTAGTTTCTCTCATCTAAAACGATTGTGATGTGAGAAGTTCTTTTGTTAATTCCGCTTGCGCGTCCTTGTGCTCTTGGTCTAATTCTTTTCAGCGTTGGACCTTCACTTGCGTATGCGATTTTCACATATAATTCTTCTTCATTCATTCCATAGTTGTTGATTGCGTTTGCTGCAGCTGATCTAACAACTTTCTCGATGATTACAGATGATTTTTTGTCAGTGTTATGTAAAATAACCATTGCTTCAGTTAAAGATTTATCTCTGATTAAATCTAAAACTAATCTCGCTTTACGAGGAGCAATTCTCTGCATTTTAGCCTGTGCTCTAGCTTCCATTATGCCTCCCTGTTAATTATGCTTTTTTATCGTTACCGTGTCCACGGTAAGTTCTTGTTGGAGCGAATTCTCCTAATTTGTGTCCTACCATATCTTCAGTTACAAATACAGGTACGTGTTCACGTCCATTGTGTACTCCAAAAGTTAATCCGATGAATTGAGGATAGATAGTTGATCTTCTTGACCATGTTTTAATAACTTCTTTTTTAGGTGCCTCGTTCATTGCCACTACTTTTTTCATTAAGTGGTCATCAATAAAAGGTCCTTTTTTAAGACTTCTTGACATTAGTTACGCCTCCTTATTTTTTTCTACCACGAACAATATATTTATTAGATTGTTTGTTTTTCTTACGAGTTTTAAGCCCAAGAGCTGGTTTCCCCCAAGGCGTCATTGGTGATTTACGTCCAACTGGTGCACGTCCTTCTCCCCCTCCGTGAGGGTGATCAACTGGGTTCATTACCGAACCACGTACAGTAGGTCTAACACCCATGTGACGTTTACGTCCAGCTTTACCAATTTTAACAAGTTCGTGAGCGCCGTTTCCAACTTCACCAACTGTTGCACGACAAGTTCCTAAGATCTTACGTACTTCTCCTGACGTTAAACGAATTAATACATATTTGTCTTCACGTCCTAAGATTTGAGCAGATGCTCCGGCAGTTCTTACTAATTGTCCACCTTTTCCTGGTTTCAATTCGATATTGTGAATTACCGTACCTACTGGGATACTCATTAATTCTAATGCGTTACCAGTTTTAATATCTGAACCTGGTCCAGAGATAATTTTATCTCCTACTTTAAGTCCTTTTGGAGCTAAGATATATCTCTTTTCCCCATCTAAGTAATTAATTAACGCGATATTTGCAGTTCTGTTTGGATCATACTCAATAGTAGCAACAGTACCGATGATTCCATCTTTATTACGTTTGAAATCGATAATACGGTATTTTTGTTTAGCTCCACCACCTTGGTGTCTAACAGTTACTCTACCTTGGTTATTTCTACCAGCTTTTTTATTTTTAGGAGCTAGTAAACTTTTTTCTGGTTTGTCAGTAGTAATCTCAGCTTTATAATCTAAAACTGACATATTACGCAAACCGTTTGTAGTAGCTTTATAAACTTTAACAGCCATATGCTTTGCCTTCCCTTCTTAATGTATTAGATATTGAATACTTCAATTTCTTTACTATCTTTTTTAAGTGTTACAATCGCTTTTTTGAATGAACGTTTATATCCTGCGTGACGTCCAACTCTTCTTGGTCTTGGTTTCGCGTTGATAGTTGCAACTTTTTCAACTTCAACTCCATAGATTTCTTCGATTGCTAATTTAACGTGAGTTTTGTTTGCTTTTTTGTCCACTTCGAAAGTGTATGTTTTGTTTTCTACACCACCCATTGACTTTTCAGTAATAATTGGGCGAATAATAATATCGTAAGCTCTTGTCATTATGCAAACACCTCCTCTAATTTAGTCATAGCGTCACGTGTAATAATTAAACTGTGTGCGCTTGTTATATCTAAAACATTTAATCCAGTAACTTCTAAGTTTAAAGCACCTTCAATGTTTCTAGTAGATTTAAATACATTCTCGTTTGCATCACTTGTTACAATTAATGGTTTACGAGTTGCTTCTAAGTTATTTAAAGCACTTACCATGTATTTAGTTTTTGGTGCGTCTAAGTCAAAATTATCAACAACAATTAATTTTCCTTCTTGGAATTTAACTGCTAAAGCCGATAATAAAGCTAAACGTCTAACCTTTTTATTGATTTTGTATCCATATGATCTTGGAGTAGGTCCAAACACAACTCCACCTCCACGCCATTGTGGGGCACGAATCGTACCTTGTCTAGCACGTCCAGTTCCTTTTTGACGCCATGGTTTTGCTCCACCACCACGTACAGCGCTTCTGTTTTTAACAGCGTGCGTACCTTGTCTTAGTGATGCTCTTTGCATTACAATTGCATCAAATAAAGCTTGTTTGTTTGGTTCGATTGCGAAAATGCTATCAGCGATCTCGATCGAATCTACTTTTTTACCTTCAACGTTTAAAACATCAATCTTTGCCATCGTTATCTCCCTTCTTACTCTGCAGCTTCAGTAGTATCAAACCCTACTAAATCTCTTGCATCGTTTTTTACGTCAGTTTTCACTGCATTTTTAATAGTTACGAATGATCTCTTAGCACCTGGTACATTACCTTTTACTAAAATAGCATTGTTTTCAACATCAACCATAACAACTTCTAAGTTCTGAGTAGTAACAGTTTGTGCACCCATGTGTCCTGGTAAGTTTTTACCTTTGAATACTTGTGGAGCAACTGCACCCATTGAACCTGGACGACGGTGGTATCTACTACCGTGAGCCATTGGCCCTCTTGATTGGTTGTGTCTTTTAATTGACCCTTGGAACCCTTTACCTTTAGAAGTTCCTTGTACGTCTACTAATTCACCAGCTTCGAAAATATCAACACCGATAGATTGTCCTAATTCATAAGTCGCAACTTCTTCTGCGCTCATTCTTAATTCTTTAACAAATCTTTTAGCTGCTGTATTTGCTTTAGCTGCGTGTCCCATTTCTGGTTTATTTGAGACTTTTTCTCTTTTATCTTCTACACCCAACTGAATTGCGTTGTAATCATCTGTTTCGACAGTCTTGATTTGAGTTACTACGTTAGCTTCAACTTCAATAACTGTTACTGGAATTAACTCTCCGTTTTTCGAGAAAACTTGAGTCATACCAACTTTTCTTCCTAATAGTCCTTTCATCATCGAACACTCCTTATATTTTATTTTTGTGTCATAATGTTTTCCTTTTATTTAAAAAATGACATTACATTTTAACTTCAACTAATACCCCTGCAGGGAAGTTGATTCTTGATAACGCTTCTTTTGTTTCATCATTAACGTTGTCAATTTCAATTAATCTCTTGTGAGTTCTAATTTCGAATTGCTCACGAGAATCCTTGTATTTATGAACCGCTCTTAAGATAGTGTAAACACTTCTTTCAGTCGGTAACGGTACTGGACCGATAACATTAGCTCCGCTAGCTTTAGCTTGCTCAACAATGTGAGCCACTGAACTATCTACTAATTTGTGGTCGTAACCTTTTAATTTTACTTTGATTTTGCTCATTTTGGCCTCCTTCGGTTCTTTGTTACATGGTGTCGGGTGTATCAAATACCATACTCTTATGTGACACTAACACCGTTTACAATTATAGCACATATTTTCAATGTTTCAACCTTTTTTGCTGTTATTTTTTGATTTTTTCTTTTGTAAACTATTACTTATTTGTTTTCGTTGCTTTATCATCATTTTCCCCCATATTTAGCGACCGACCAACGTTCAGTTTAAATGAAAAATGCCAGGGTTATATTATATAAGGAAAGGAACACCAAAACTGGCGTCCCCCAATCGTTATTTAAAGCTTGATCTTATACCTATATATATAAGATAATTAACCCGTCCTAATCCGACTCATGATTATTGGTAATGATTGTCCCAACGCGACCGGTTTCAACCGCATCTAAAACTGCATCTAAAGTGGTGATGATCGCTTTGTTTCCAGTAACCGTTGTAAAGTCGATTGTCGCTTCGACTTTCGGTAGCATACTTCCCGGGGCAAAATGCCCTTCGCTTGCGTACTTGATCATTTCGGCAACTGTTACTGTATTTAGGTTTTGTTGCTGCGCTGTTCCGTAATGAATCGCCGCTTCTCTTACTGCTGTTAAAATTACTAGATAGTCAGCTTGTAATTTCTTGGCCAGTAAATTCGTCGCTTTATCTTTATCAATTACTGCTGCTGTACCTTCGTAACCGGCATCAGTATCAAACACGGGGATTCCTCCTCCACCGCAACACACCACAACATCGCCGTTATCAATCAATGCTTTAATTGAATCTAGTTCGACAATTTTAACCGGCTCTGGTGAGGCGACCACGCGACGGTAACCACGGTCACTATCCGGTTTAAAGGTATAACCTGATGTTGCCGCTAATTCTTGAACTTCAGCTTCGGTATAAAATGGTCCAATCGGTTTGGTTGGATCAGCAAAGGCCTCATCCTCACGATCGACAACTACCTGCGTTAGTACTGTTGTAACTTTCTTATCGATACCACGTTTTCGCAGTGCATTTTGCAACACTTGTTCAATTTGATAACCGATTGTGGCTTGGCTCATCGCATCGACAGCATCAAATGGGAAACTTGGAGTTTCCTCACTCTCAGCTTTAGCTTGTTGAATTAACATTCTTCCAACTTGCGGACCATTCCCATGAGTAATAACTACTTTATAGCCACTTTCAATTAGTTCAACAATTCGCGTTGTTGCTACTTCGACATTTTTTCGTTGATTGTCATACGTTGGCTCTTCACCACTGACTTGCAGGGCATTCCCACCAAGCGCAATCACGACTAGTTTTTCCATACTCCCCCTTACTTAATCGACTCTAAGAAACTATTGATTGTATCTTCGTGTTTCTTCACTGTTTCCATTGATGGTTTTGCAAACTGCCCTTGAGTGAAGTACACTAATATCGCCATTTGTGCAGTTAAGCGGTTTTCTGCTTCATCAAACGCCACTGAGTAATCTCCTTCTAACGCCTCACGAGTAATCTCTTCTTGGTCGTTAGCTGGTAAACAGTGTAGTAACATTGCTCCTGGTTTCGCTTTATCCATAAGTTCTTGAGTAATTACATAATCTGGCATAAACGCAGCTAAACGTTCATCCTTTTCATCGTATTGAGTTGTCCAATAGAAACTATCCCCATAAACTACATCAACTTCAGAAATTCTGTCAACATCATCAGTAATCTCAATCGTACTTCCGCTGACCGATGCAAACGATTCGGCAAGCTCTACCCACTCTTGTTGCATGTGGTACTTTTTCGGACCAATTTGTTTGAAGTTCATTCCATACTTAGCACATGTTAACATTAGTGATCGACAAACGTCTGTAGCATCACCCATAAATGCTAGTGTCAACTCTGATAATTTTCGACCATCTGTAATATGTTCTCTAATTGTGAATAAGTCAGCTAACATTTGCGTTGGGTGAAAACGAGTATCCAATCCATTAATTACCGGTACAGTTGACATTTTTGTTAAAGCATCAATCGTTTCTGGTTCATTGGTACGGGCCATAATTACATCACACATACGTGAAATAACGCGCGCTGTATCATCGATTGATTCTTTCCCACCTAAGTGAATGTCTTTTGGTGATAAAAACAGGGCATGTCCACCTAATAGGGTTGCCGCCACTTCAAATGAGATACGCGTTCTTGTCGATCCTGCTTCAAAAATCATTGCTACTGATTTATCTTTAAATAATGGGGGAATACAATTGTCTCTTCGCGCTTCTTTTAACAGATGCATTAAGTGCATCATATCGTCCATCTCTTTAGTTGAGAAGTCTTTCATCGAAACCATGTGTCTCATATTTTTATTTAAATCTGTTGCTGTTGAACTTGGTAATTTCATCTTTATCTCCTGTCTTGTTAGTTTTATTTTTTTTATATCAGTTGTATATATTAGTAGGTTTATTTTGGAACTTGTTGCGTAATACAGTGGATGTTTCCTCCACCTAAAAGGATCTCACGAGCGTAGATTGGAACTACAACGCGGTCGGGGAAGATTTCCGAGATTAATTCGATTGCGAGAACATCGTTTGGATCATCGAATTGAGGAACAAACACTGATCCATTGGCAATGTAGAAGTTAGCGTAACTTGCCGCTAGTCGATCTCCTTCAAGTCGGGGTAACGTTCCTTTAATCGAGTCCACTCCCCGACTTTCTTCTTCGGTAATTAAAATCGGTGTTGGCAACATCATTTTATGAATTTTAAGCTTACGACCTTTAGCATCAGTTTCGTTTGCTAATACATCGTATGCTGCTTTACTTAATTCATATTGTGGATCATCTTCATCATCAGTCCAGCTTAGGACGATTTCACCTGGCGCTACATAGTGAATAATGTTATCGACATGTTCGTTGGTTTCATCTAAATAGATTCCGTTTTCCAACCAAATTATTTTCTCCAGGTTTAATGTACGTTTTAAGATTTCTTCAATTTGTTCTTGCGTTAAATCCGGGTTACGTCCTTCACTTAGCAAACATGCTTTAGTCGTGATTAACGTTCCTTCTCCATCAACGTGAATACTTCCCCCTTCTAAGATAAATTCTTCAAGGTTGTAGTAATCTTTACCTAATGCTTCACAAAACTTGGGACAAACCATTTGATCTTTATCCCACGGGAAGTAAAGACCATCAACTAGTCCACCCCAAGCATTGAAGCCCCAGTTGACTCCGCGAATTACCCCTTCATCATTCTTCACAAATGTTGGACCACAGTCACGTACCCACGAGTCATCATTCGATATTTCTAGTAATGTAACACTGTCGTCTAATAGCGATCTAGCATTGGCATATTGGCGGTCGTTAACTCCTACATAAACTTTTTCATAAAGACTAATTTGATTTGCAAGTTTCGCAAATATTTCTTGAGCCGGTTTCCCACCGTTTCTCCAGTTATCTGCACGCTCCGGCCACAAGATTAATGTTGCTTCGTGTTCTTCAAATTCTCCAGGCATTCTAAACCCTTCAGCGATTGGATTAGTCATTAGTTCTTTCATTTTTCTCCTTTCTTAATACACTTCGATACAATTACTTCTCCACAAATAAAGGCGGCAATCGATCCTAAAATTAGTGGGATATACCCGGGGATTGCTTCCATAAATGCCGCCGGTCCTCCTGAGATTAAATCTGGTAATGGAATCAATGTTAAGATGACCGTTAAGATGATTAAAACAAACGGCATGAAGGTAATCAGTTTTAAGAAACCATCCGAACCTTTTACACGGAATGGACGCTCAGTTGTTGGATCGACCTTTCTAAGCTTTAAGAATGCCGGGAACATGTATAGGTATGACGCCAGTAATGTTACAACATTTAACGCAAAGAAACTCCAAAAGATATCTTGATTATCAATAAATGGAATTATTAAGATTAGCACACTCGCCATCACTCCATTTACAAGTACCGCTCCCAACGGCATGTCATTTGATTTTAGGCGTTTAGCAAAGATTTTTGGTAATGCTCCATCTTCAGCGCAGTACATTGCTACATAGTTAACTCCATATGCCCACGATATTAAGTTCGAAGCCAATGTATACATAAACATTAAGCCAATAATTATGATGAAAATATTACTTGTTGTCAGGGCACTAAAACTATCTAATAGTCCCGCATCGGGCGAAATCTCACTTACCGGAATCGCTGCACTCATCCCAAAAGCACCAACCATATAAAATAAGGCGATTAGTGATCCCCCTAAAACTAAAGCCTTAGGAATATCACGTTGGGGATTATCCATTTCCGGAGCCATTGAAGCAACTACTTCAAATCCCATGAAATTGAAAATCAACACGGATAGGAATGCCAGCGAACTACTATCGAACGTTGGTGTCATTGTTTGTAGCGTAAATTCATTAGCAACTCCGTGATTAATTGCTGTATAGATTCCGAGCCCTCCTAAACTTAGCATAATAAACGCTTTCATAAATGCCGCTGAATTTAAAATCCACTTCGCATCAGATATTTTAGAAAGCGAAACCAAACAAACAACCCACACGAAAATCAGTTGAATTAACACTACAACTATCGAGTTCGCTTCGAGTCCGAATATTTGTGCACCGGTATCGGTAAACAAGATTGCCAGTGATACCATCCAAATTGGATAGTTAATCCAGTAGTACCACGCCACACGTCCTCCTGCTCTTCTTCCGTATGCTTTCTTGACCCAATCATACAATCCACCTTCGCCATCATAAGTTGTTCCCAATTCAGATGATATTAGACCGTATGGTAAAAAGAAACATATTAACAAGAAGATCCACCAGAAAAATTGTGATGGTCCAATCGCTGCTGACGATGCCGTTGACTCGACTACGAGCACAACTACTACAGACATCAAGACAGCATCGACTAATCTAAACTTCTTTTTCTTATCCATAACTACTCCTTTCGTACAATTCAATTACAATCATACTTTACCAAAAAATATTTCGAGCGAGTAAATGTTTACGATTTTTGGAGTGCGTAAACAATGATAAAACATGTTACTTTTTGTGTAACAAGATATCATTTTATCAATAAAGTCCTTATTCTAGTAATGTTTTGGAACAGATTATTTTGCCAAAAATCAACTTTTGGCGACTAAGCAAAGCATCCACGAACTTTTAAATTATTAATTTTTGTTAATTATCTACCGTGCCAATTAATGGCTAAAACCATCAAAAACGACTTAAAGAGGTTCTGCGGGCATGGTAAAATGCCCTTAAGTTTACAATCATTTGATTATTTTGATATGCTTTAGTAGTTTAGTCATAAAAAAAGCATGAATCATTGCGATTCAATGCTTTATAGGTTATGAATTATCAGCTCTAATATGGCCATTACTGAGACGTTTGATGTGATATCAAACCCGTTTTTAACCGTATCATCCGAGAAATAATAGAGATTATAGTTACTTAAGTTCTGCATAATATTATTATTAGCTTGCGTGATTGTTAATATGTTTTTACAATTATTCGATTTACTTTTAGTGATTATATTAATTAATTCTTGATCATCTCCATGGTAGTCGATGACAATCACGAAATCATTCTCTTGGATTCTTGAAGCATAAAAGCGGCGGTAGTAACTATTGCTCGCAAAATATGTATCAACACCATTTAGTTCGAATAAAAATTCAATATAAGAACCGTATGATTTAATTAGACCACGCGAGAAAATATATAGATTATCGGCGGCTTTGATATGTTCTGTTACCTCAATCAATTGACGATCATCTAAAACACGAATTGATTCTAGAATATTTTTCGCATATTCTTCTTTATACTTAACCTTTTTCTCCGTTATCGTTGTCGTACTAACCGTTTCTAAGTTAAGTGTATATTTAATGATGATAATCATCTCATTATAACCTTCAAAACCAAGTTTACGTACTAGTCTTAAAATCGTACTTGTCGATACATAACATTCTTTGGCCATCGCACGAACCGTTTTTGAGTGCATGCTTTCTAAATTATCTAGGATATAGTTATAAATCTTCAGTTCATTTTTAGTTAGTGTATCAATTCTACTACCTGTTCTTTCAAAGAAATCCATTATGCTCCATTTCAATTTGATTTTATCACAATATGACGCTTGGGTTATTAAAAAATAAATTTGTGGTGCTTTTGCCAAAGCCATTTACCATATAAAATCGCCACTAACTCCTCAAGCCTTTTAATCGAACTATAACTATTAAATTTTAAATAGGCTTAAAAAAATGACAAACGAATTTAACTGCTTCGTTTGCCACTTGCATTTATCCATAACTTTTAAACTAAATTTTCGTACTGCGCCTTAACCGCATCATGGTCAACATCAATATTTTGATAGCTGATATGAAAATGCACTTCATCTTCAAGCTTTTTACTGTGCACAGCAATAACAAAGGGCTCAGGGATGACTTTAACTGTAGCAGCTGTTATCGTTTCGACTAAAGCGGTGATTTGTGCGCTATTATAGTCTCTAACACCTAATGGTAATCCAACCACGAATTCACTGTTCGATTCAGCACTCCACGTCATTGGTTGGTTGTAAAGCACGTATTCCTTGGCACTTTCATTGGCCATCACCAATTGGCGCTTTTGACTATCTTCAATTTTCATACTTTTAAATTTCATATTATTCTCCTCCATGTAAGTGACTCTTTACGACTCTTAACATATTCTTAAACATAACTGCATCAATCTCTTCGGTTGCGAGCCCGGCTAGACTCAAGCGCTCGCGAAGATTTACTGCTGAACTTAAATGTTCCATTCCTTGGACATCATTTTTTTCCAAGTTATCCAGATAGTGACAGAAGTCTAATCCTAAGCCGACATGGTTAATACCAATTTTATTTTTGATATAAAGAATGTGCGTAACCATATCATCGATTGTGGCACTACCTGATTTTACTAAAAACGGCTTAATCGCAGCAATTCCGACTACCCCATTACTTTCTTTGATTAACAACAACTGATCATCATCTAAATTACGTGGATGCGGGCATAGCGCAAAAGCATTGCCGTGCGAGAATAAAATCGGTTTATTGGTGATCAGTGATGCTTCAATAAATGATTGGTAATTTAGGTGCGCAAAGTCGATAATCATTCCGTGCTCATTACACCATTTTATCGCTGCTTCACCCAGGTCGGTTAGTCCACCAATCTCACTAGCTCCACATCCGAATTGGTTTCTTTCATTCCACGTTAAGCCAATATGGCGATATCCAAGATCATAGCAATGACTAATATCCTTAATCGTTCTTAGTGGCTTCGCTCCTTCAATTCCGAGAATGATGTTTAGTTTACCTAGTTTAAAGTCATTCGCTTCCTTAACGATATTCACATAGCCTGAATTGGTTAAATATGGAATTGCTAGATGAGTTATTTTTTCAAATTGCTGCTTTTGAGCTGGATTTTGCGGATCTGTGTAGTTAACAAAAATACTTCCCATTACATCCGCACTTAAATACTTAGGTAGATGATATTCTTTGAAAATATCGATTCCTAAGCTCAACTCTTGTTGTATATGTGTTAAAATGTCTCCATGTCCATCGAAAATCATAAATCCCCCCTTTATTCTATTTAACCACGAATGCATTGTTAGTTGGTAATTAATTGTTAAATAATGGAGTTATTACAAAAATGACCTCCTAGCATCAAACTAAGAAGTCATTTGTTTATCTGGCGATTTTCTTGTTAGCTTCATCTAAAACTATTTTCAAACCAACAACGATTCGGCGAATTTCCTTTTCTTTAGTTGCATCTGCACAACGATAATCAACTTCACCGTTTGATACCTTAACCCATGCCTGATTTGGATTCATTGACTTAAGGGTGATTTCGTGACGTTTGGAATTGGGAATTACTTTCCATTTAATTGAACTCACTTCTAACAGGTAACTTACCTCGCGTTTGATAATTCTGTTCACTATTATTGTTTTAATCATAAGCGTCCCTTCAGTTAGTATTAAGCCAATTTGATTTATAACTAACTAGTAATTTATTTATATATATAAACTAATTTTACACTAAATCTACCTTGATAATGTGAAAATAAAAACGATTACCTACACATTGTTTTTTATTTTTTTGATTTTTTGAATAATTGATTTTTCGCCTTATATACAACGTTTTTTATAATCAATGTGTCAAATAGCACACCAATCCCACATGAGTGTTTTTTGAATAATTGTGAATATCCATTAAAAAAAGTGGCACGCTTACACTATTTCCCGGTTGATAATCGGCTTGAATATAAAAAAAATATGCACTAAAATGTGCATACTTCATTATTTCCCAGCGTTTTTATCTTTACGTTCATCAACGATCGCTTTTACTTCTTCCCAATATGGTCTGGCAAGTTCAAAGTTTCTCGTATTAGAAAATACTAACATGGCTGCCTCACAAAGTCCAAGTTGAAAATATTCCGACCCTACTGTGTCGCACACGCTACGAATTCTTTTATCGTAAGCATACAAACTTGTTACTCCGACAAACATTATCATAAATGCTCCATAGTATTTTTTATATTCCTCAATTGTAAACGACGGGTCATCCTCAATTGTTATCATACCCAAAATTTCCGAGAATCTTTTTAATTTCTTTCTAAACTTAATTAGATGATCAGCTGATGCTGCTGGTTCTAATACCGAACTAAAGATTGAAGCAACTTGCTTGAAATCATGTTCTAAATCTAATAAACCTACTACTCGATATAGCGGGTTGATATCCACCTCAGTATTAGTTAAGAGAACACTGTTAATCTCATCTAATTTTCTTCCAACATAGTCTAGTAATATGTCTGCTGGATTATTATAGTAGTTATAAATAACTGTACGATTGAAGTCAACTCGCTCAGCAATTCTCGCAAAATTGATAGCTCCGAATCCTTCTTCAAGATATAACTCAACAGTTACTTCAATAATCTTACATTTTCGTTGTTCTTTCTTCTCATATGTTGTTGCTCGTTTAAAATCCATTCTTACCTCACTTTCAGCACATACCTAAAAAATATTATACCTTATATCACTAAATAATAGTAATTTATTGCGTAATTATATGTATATTTTTAGGAGGTTATTTAAAAAAATAAAACACATTTATAATGTGTTTTAATCTAAAATTCATATCTTACCAAAAAGCTCTCTCCAACCTTTAGTAAGACACGACATTTTATCGTTATAATTTTATTTTCAAACTAAAAATTTATATCAATTCGTTATTCAGAAAATCTTTCTGAAAACAATTGATTATTTATAAGTTATGTAATCAATATTTTCACCAAATATTATATATTGAATTTGGTGTGAGAATGGAATCTTTTCTCATCTGTGTACCATATGGATTTATGGTAAGCTGTTTTATTAGAATAAGATGATTCGTTAGCGTACTATCATTTTAAACTAAACTTGTTCTTCTTGATACATTTGCAAATGGGTATTTGTTTAAATATAAGATGTATCAAAACTTGAACACTTATATTTTATCGTATTTTTTTGGTCAAAGTTGGCTTAAAACTCATTGAATTGACACTGTGTTTTTTATTGGTAGTGATAGATATTACTTGCTTGCTGTATCGTATGATTAGGGTAATTTATGCATTACCCCTTCACACAATGTGTTTTTTATGTGTAGAAAAAAAGCTGATTTATTTATCTAATTTTGCTGATTTTTAAAAAAAAACGTGCCAGTTTTTAAGAAACTAGCACATTTTCCGCCATTAAGTTATAGAGTTTAAATTAGATTTCACTAGTAATTACAATCAAATCCTCGTCAACATTCGTAATTATCGTTGACTGAACAGATACCTCTTGATCGAATTGATAGTCGATGATTCCATCACCATTTAATGGATACATTTCTCCTGGTTCCAAAGTAAACTCGACATTTGATTCAATGAGCGTATTTTTGGAGTGGTCGGAAATTCCACTAACATGGATATCGGATTGGCCAGCATTAACTAGCATATAGCTTTGACCACAATATTTATCATCAGTTGTTTCAAGATGATCAGTTACAATTGGATCATCATTATAACACTCGGCTTGATAATCACTTATCTTACTTACTAGTACCAGTCCTAGTAGCACCATTACTAGGATTAACATTAATCTCTTATTCATAATTACTCCACATATTTATTACTTATATTATACAACGGATAATTTATGTTTTTTTAAAAATGTTAATTTTTCTAAACATTTCTATGTTTGTGATAGTAATAGACTTTTAATTTTACTGATAGCTGCTTGATCAATTCCAGAGTTGAAGTCTCCATTTACATAGGCCAACGAACCTACATGAAAGTCACAATTTGCTAAACCAGTGACAACCTGTTGATAATTTTGATCTGTGATTCCTCCACCGACAAGCACTCTAGTTTGTCCTTGAGCGATTTCATTCAATAACGATACATTATCGAGAATTGGCTTTTCCAAACCACCTGAGGTTAGAACTGTCGTTACTAGACCATCGATTTTATGAAAATTCTCGAGGTATTTATCTTGAACCTCATCAATTGCCCGATGAAACGTTATATCTAAATTCCCGGCTGCTGCCATAATCTCGGTTAATTGGGACAGATTAACATTCCCCTCTTGATCTAAGCTCCCAAACACAACTCCATTGATTCCTAAATCCTTAATTGCTTCTATATACGTGATTAACTCTCGCATTTGCTCGGGGCTGTACACAAAATCCTGAGGTTTAAATCTAATCATTACATTAACGGGGATCGTTACACTATTAACAACTTTTTTAACGATCGACACCTCCGGTGATAAGCCACCATGTTCCATGCTACTAACTAACTCTAATCGATCCGCACCTGCTAAATACGCATCGATACTATCTTGGGCATTTAAGACGATAACTTCTAATTTACGCATTAGTTTAAATGTTCCTTAATTACGCGCAGCATATTTTTATAACAAACCTTCTCAATTTCTTCAGCAGTTAATCCAGCTTGTTTTAACAGTTCAATCACGTTCGCGACATCATCAATATGGTGTAATCCTTCCACGTCATTGCGAGTTGGACTTGAGCTTAGGTAATAACAAAAATCGAATCCAAACCCAACATGATCAATTCCGAAATGCTCTTTTACATATACTACATGGTTGACTAAATCCTCAATATTAGCGCTTGTCTTATCTTCATTGATAAAGAAGTTCATCGCTGCTAATCCGATAATTCCATTTGACTGCGCTACTAGCTGTAATTGCTCATCATCTAAGTTACGCACATGATCACAAAGCGAACGGACGTTACCGTGGCTGAAAAAGATTGGTTTTGTTGTAACAGCAGCGGCTTCCATAAAACTTTGATAGTTTAAATGTGCAAAGTCGACAATCATTCCCAGTTCATTACACTTCCTAATCAACTTTTGTCCTTCGGCAGTAAGACCTCCAGAATGGGTTGTTCCACTTGCAAAATCATTTTGCTCATTCCAAGTTATACCGATGTGGCGGTATCCCAAATCATATAAATCAACTAACTCTTCACTAGATTCGATGGCTCCCATACCTTCGATTCCGAAAATCAAGTTAAACTTATCTAATCTGAAATCATCTTTATTCAAGATGATATTCATATCTGGGTGCGCTTTAAAGTACGGCAAAGCGACCTTGGTAATCGCGCCAAACTCATCGCGTTGCGTAGCACTTGCGGGATCGGTAAAGTTAACAAAGATACTTCCCGAAACCCCCGCTGCACTGTACTTTGGTTTGTGGTATGTATTCCAAATATCAATTCCTTGTTCGTGTTGCATTGTCACATGCGTTAATATGTCTCCATGGGCATCAAATATCATTATTGCTCCTTTATTGTTTTTCCGCGAACATCAAAGTATGACTTGATCCAAGCTGCACTAGCTTCCTGATGCTCACCAGTGTTAGTTACTAAGAATATTGTCGGTTTCTGGGCGTGGTTAAAGGCAACATATGAAAATTCATCAATCGTTGTTGCAGCTCCAAAGTTACCATGCTTATCACAGCAAACAATCGAGATATCGCCACATTTTTGATACCTACGCAACAGATTTCTTTTCGCTTTAGCTACTGCCAAATCGGCTGCTGTTTGGGCTGCGTGACCTTCTTCCATTAATCTAACTGCTTCGTACGATACACACGTTTTCATAATGTCTTCACCAAGACCCGTTGCCGCACAAGCACCGCTATCGGAGTTAGCGTAAAATCCACTTCCACTAATCGGTGAATCTCCAACTCTTCCGGTTTCTTTCATAAATAATCCACTTGTCGATGTTCCTACTGATATACTACCATGAATATCCATTCCCAGTATACAAACTGTATCGTGACCGGAGTAGGGAACTAGTGCTTCTTCAATTATTTTTCGTTGACGCTCCTCGTAGAGTTCGAGCGCTTTTGCAGTTACCATATTCTTCTCTTGAAAGTTGTTCGCTCGAGCGTATTCCTCAGCCCCACGTCCCGCTAAGAAACTATTGTATTGCTGATCTTTAAGTGAGTATGCAACTTCAATGGGGTTAGCAACCCCTTCCATCGCCGCAACTGCTCCAACTTTTAAAGTATCACCCTCCATAAACGAAGCATCTAATTGCAGTCGTCCATGACGGTTTAACAGTCCACCATATCCCACTGATTTATAAAACGGATAATCTTCAATCACTTTAATTGCATCAATTATTGGTTGATTGATCGCCTTTCCAGCTTGTAGATTATCATATTCAGCTTTTAAACTTTCGTAGGCCATTGACCATGTCGCAACCATGACAAACTTGGGATTACTCATGTTGTTCTCCTTGCTCTTCCGCAAAGTTTTGCTTGTCGACAATTCTTACGAAAGGATAGTAAATTAGTGCAGCAATTAATAAGTTAACTATTTGCATTAGTGCACCGGTAATTGATGAAGTGATTAAGAACCCGGAAATTACTGGTGGTGTTGTCCAAGGAATAATAACTCCCGTGGGACGCGCAACTAATCCAATATTCATTGCAATATATTGCGTGGTAATCATTACTAACGGCACTAAGTTAAATGGAATTAGCATGATTGGATTCAAAATTACTGGTAAACCAAATAATACTGGCTCGTTGATATTAAATAGACCAGGGGCAAATGCCAGTTTAGAGATTGCTTTATTTTGTCTTGACTTACTTGTTAAAATCATCGCGATTAATAAACCTAATGTAACTCCAGAACCACCCATCCAAATCATATCGAAAAATTGTTCTGTAATAACATGAGGTAACTGCTCGGCCCCCGCTTTTAATGCTTCGATATTTTCAGTTTGATTTGTCAGCCAAAACGGACGTAAAATTCCATTGATCATCGATCCACTATTAATTCCGACTGACCATAGCAGTGTTAAGGCGATTGAATATAACAGTGATCCGAAAAATGATGTCCCAAATCTACCGACAGGAATAGCGATAACCCCGAAGATAAACGCGTGAATTGTTCCAAATTCTGTTATTGAAAATACCATTCGGACAATTAGAGCAAGAATCATAATCGTTGTTGCTGGAATAATTGCCGAGAATGAACGCGCTACTTCCGGAGGAACTTGTTCCGGCATTTTGATGACAAAGTCGCGACGAATAAACTGCTTGAAAATATTAACTGTGGTAAAAGCGGCTAAGAACCCAACAAAAATCCCATTACTACCTAACCACTTTAACGACAATACTGTTCCCAAATCTCCAGCATCAGTTAGAGGTGTTAAAATGAAAAAGACGATTGCTGATAATAACCCACTCGATACTGGATCAACATCTTCAATTATCGCAAAATTGTAACCGACTAAAAAGGTTAGGAAAATCGCCATAAACGAGTAAGCTGCGTTAAACGGAATCTCGACAACCATCGACCACGTCTCACCAAACGTATTAGTCATAAATTCTTGGTATGCTGGTATTGGAAAACTTGAGGCTAATAAGAACACTGAACCAACGATTAAGAATGGTGAAAACATAATAAAGGCATTTTTAATTGCCTGCAAATAACGATTGTTTGCCAATTTTTCTCCCACTGGCATCAACTTAACTTCTAAAAACTTTTCTACTTTATCCATATTATCTCCCTTAATTTAAATATACAAATATTTTAACTTTTTTAATCTGTCCCAACGAACATTATTATGTTTAAAAAAACATTTATTCTGTTTAAAAAATCAATAAGCGATAACGATTAAATGTATAATAGTAGCAAGAGGTGAACAATGGATAAATTATTAGATAGCATCACTGAATTATTATTTGAAACGGGCTCATCACAAGAACAGATGCTCTTGCTGTACTTAGAGAAAAATTGTATGGATTTACCAAATCAAAGTTTAGCTAAAGTTGCGGATAATAACTTCTGCTCAACAACTTCTGTGACCCGTTTAATTAAGAAGCTCGGATATAGTTCATTTAAGGAATTACAACTCTCGTTAAGTATCTCCGCTCAAAACGAGAAAATGGCTAGTTGTGATCTAATCTGCATGCGATTTATCAAGCAACTTAAGCAAGCTAACTGCATTTATATCTACGGAAAAGGCGCATCACAAATTACGAGTTTATACTTATTTAGACAACTAATTAAACATGGCTACGACGCTTCATATATCGATGAGCAAGACCTTTTATATTCATTACACAATAAAACCATCTTATGTGTTTCCAATTCCGGAGAAACTAGTACCGTATATAAAGTAATGAGTGATATTAAAGAAATCAATAATTGTCAGATTCTAGCGATTACCAAACACGATAGTACCTTGGATAACATTGCAGATCATAGTATTGTTCACAATCAATCAATATATGGACGCCGCGAAGAGCAACAGCACCTGCTCTCGATTGCCAATGAATTAATTGCTAGACTATAAGAACGGAGGATTATGTTAGATAAATTTTTAAATGTCCGCTTTATTACTTCTTTATTAATTATGCGCTTTATTATCAGTTATTTAATTTTGCCCCGCTTTATAGCAAATGGTGAACTAAGCGCTAATCCGATCACCTTTACCTTAAATTTGATAAGTACCGGTTTACTGTTAGCTGCCTTAATTCTCGCTTTAATTTGGTTAGGAAAATATAAAGGGAAAGATTAGGATGCGCCGGTTATATCTTAGGCAATCAAAAGTTGTGTTAAAATATGACTATGAAATATAATGACTTTTTCCAAATTGATGAAGCATCGTTATCAAAGAGCGAACTTGAGATTCACAACTTTATGAAAAATAATACTAAAGCAATCCTGAATATGAATATTGTCGATGTTGAGAAACAGACGTTCTTATCAAGAGCAACCATCGAACGCTATTTAAAGAAAGTGGGGACTAAAGGATTTAAAACGTATAAAATCAAGTTAAACGAGTTTTTAAACTTTAATAACGAGCCTGTCACATATGATGAAATTACCAAGCTAATCCTTAGTTATCAAGATAAAACCATTGGGATTACGGCGCAAGGAACTTCGTTTCTAGCTGCACAATATTTAAATCGACGTTTGAAATTTTTAAAGTTCAATTCCCAAGCTGAAAGTTTATTAGAACTCAACGGCGTAAAGCCCAACTTTGATTTGTTAATTGTAATCTCAATTCGCGGGTTAAATTACATGGGACTTGATACGATTCTCGAGCACTACAATATCCCCATCATTGCCATTACTAAACCCAATAGTTACTTAGACGACCAAGCAACGCTGACTATTGACAATTTGACTCAGGATCATATGAACTCCTTAGATATTGATGATATGTCTTCAACTATCAATATTATTGAGACACTAATTCGCGACATTGCAAAAAAATCCGATTAAAAAACAGTACATCAAGTGTACTGTTTAATTTTTAAGCTATTTTGTATTTATAAGATTTACCTTTAATTTCAAATGTACGTGCAGTCGTATCAACATTTTCTATTTCCGAGAAATACTCAGTATCATCCATTACACTTTTTAACACAAGCTTATCTTCAAGTGTCGTAATGTAATAATCTGCATCACGAATTAGTGTGTATCCTGCAATTGTTCCACTTGAATGGAAAAATGCCGCCAATTTGTATGCCTTTACCTCAAATGTACTATCGCTCAATATAATTTTCGTTTCCATATTTTCTCCTTGCCCTATTATACCAAAATTTCCACTCTAACATTGTTAAAGTAAATGTTTAAAAGTTGGTGTGTTTATATGTGGTAAAATATATTAGAAATAACAAAGGGGATGATTAGATGAGTACACAAAAAAGCAAGACATTGATTTTTGGAGAAAAGGAGTTTGAACAACTTATAGCAAAACTAAAAAAGAGTGATATAAATTTAAATCTAGATTTTTTAACACAATTTTGCTTTGATATATTTTCAGGTAATTACAAACTAAAAAAGCAAAATGTTGCAAAATTTGCGGGTTCAATAGCTTTGGTTTTTTTACCAGTCGAACAAATATCATTATCATTTCCTCCTCCATTTTTTTTGTTAGGTTTCGCTCTAAGAAGTCTATTAGATGAAGCTCTGGCACTGAAACTTATTTCAGATTGTATTAAAGATGAGACGAAAAATTATAAAAAATTTATTAAAACAGATGATTATACTCCTTCAGAATTTTCTAACCCTTTTGAAAACTTCAATATGAAGCAAAGTTTGCTAGAACTACAAAATTTCATTCTATTAGAAAGGAACGTGAATAAAAGTAGATATGTGACAAATGGCTTAGTTATATATGAAGTTTCAAAACAACTTTCGGACTACATTTACTACAACGATAAAGATTATGAAAATTTAATATGTGAGTACCTCTTCCGAGAAGAAACTATAACTAATAGAGATATTATCAAAATACCAAATGCTAAAAAAATTAGTAAACTATTGGCTTTTCCTATTGGCTTTCAAGAAGATGACTGCTTATCTGTCTTGCAAAATGATCTGAATAACACTTTTGAAAATGTAGGGCTTCATGAATATAAATTAAATGTACCCGCTATTATTTCACCTTCTTACTTTCTCTCATCAGAAGATTCAAAAACATATATTGCGAATGACAATATCAAGTATAATGACCTTGAAGCAACACGATTATACGACCTGACCGATATTTCATTCAATTTGAATTTACTATTAATTATTGCCGGGGAAATCAGCATGCTTAACAATCCAGCAATTCAGTCTATTATATTTAAACTACATAACATGGATGTGGAAATCAACATATATCTAAACTATCAAGTTCAAGTTATATCTCATGAAGCTTCATGGTTCGACGTTGCAAAGCAACTTGAAATTCAACTTAAAATGTTTATGAAGAAAAATAAAAGTTCGAAACTAATAAATATAGCACTTCCAAAGTTAAGAAAACTTGAGCTTAATGACATTGATATTAATCAGCAAATTAAAATTGCTTTAAATCGATTACACATTATTAGCGAAAACAAGAACGAAGCCACTATAAAACATGATGAGCTCTATAATTTGATTCCACTATTTAATAAGAAAAATCGTGAAGAATATCTTCTTAGTGCACAAAAGCAAAATAATACTATCGTGGATAACAAAAAAGTATATATCAAATTTGATTCTTCTCCATTTTTAAATGATCCATTTAAGCATTTAAATATTACAACAAGTTCTTCCATTATCATGCTCAATTCAAAGGTTTCAGGATGCATGACAGCAAATCATCTTCTTAATATTTTGGAAACTTTATTCCTAGTTCAATGTTATGCTTGTGGTTTTGGAACATTGGATATGATTGCTTTAATTGACTGTAGTGATGATCTTTTTATTCAGGCAAATTTAACTGACAATAGTGTGCGTATCATTGATGCTAAGGCTATTCTTAACTTTCAAGAAGAAGAATACCTGGAACAAATCATATCAAAAGAATTAAAAAGTAACTTAAGTCTTATTAAGAAATATCAATAAATTATAAATACCTTATAGATGACCTTAAATTAAATATTTATGGTCATCTTTTCTATGTTATCTTATTAAACTAAATATTCGTGTCTTAATTACTATAAGTTATTCGTAGTTAATTAAAATGACACCTTAAAGCATTTTACTTTAAAGTGTCTATAGTTGTATATATTAGTTTTTTAGATTTTTATATTAGTTTTTTTAGATTTTTATATTAGTTTTTTATTGATTAGTATCACTATTAAATTTATCAAGGTTTAAAGCATTTTCACTTTTAGCAATAATTAATGAACATACAGCATCACCTGTGATGTTTACAACTGTACGAACCATATCTACTAATCGATCAACACCCATGATCACACCGACTGCTTCGATTGGTAATCCTACTTGCGTAATCACCATTGATAACATTACAACACCACTACCTGGTACACCAGCTGTACCAATACTTGCAAGTGTCGCTGTTAAAATAACTGTAAGATAGTCAGCCATTGTTAGATCAACACCCATCGCTTGGGCAATGAACACTACTGCTGCTCCTTGCATGATCGCTGTACCATCCATATTAATTGTTGCTCCGATTGGTAAAACAAATGAAGAGATTTCCGGGTCAACACCAATTTCATCTTCAACACAGTGCTTTGTCACCGGAAGTGTTCCCGCTGATGATGCGGTTGTAAATGCAAATGTCATGGCCGGACGCATTTTTTGGAAGAAACGTCTTGGGTTTACCTTTCCAATTATGAATAAAATTACTGAATAGATTAAAGTGATTTGAATTATCATTGCAAAGATTGCCGTAAATACATAACTAAATACAGGAATAATTGCATCGATACCTAAAGTAGAGAACGCTGTAATAATTAATGAGAATACAGCTATTGGTGCAAATTTCATCATTAACATTAGCATTTGTAAAAAGATGTCATTTAGCTCTTCAAGAATAATGTGCAACTTATTAACTTTTTCTCCTAAACTGGTAATCGCTACCCCGAAGAAGACTGCGAAGAAAATTATTTGTAACATATCTCCATTATAGAAGGCTTGGAACACATTACTTGGTACCATATTGATGATTGTGTCTGTGAACGATACTTGTGATTCAGCTACTGTTGTTTCTGCATAGTAAAGTTTTGACATATCTAACCCAACACCTGGATCAATTAAGTTAGCAATTACTAGTCCGATTACGATAGCAAATGCGGTCGTAACCATATAGTAAGCGATTGTTTTAGCACCGATTCGACCTAGTTTTGCCATATCTCCCATACGCGCAACACCTAATGAAATCGAAACAAATACTAATGGTACAACTAACATTTTAATCGCATTTAAGAATATTTGTCCGATAATCTTAAATATTGATCCAACTAAAATGTCATTAACGAATGCGTTGTCCGCCATAAATTCATTAATCACTACCCCACTAACTATTCCTAATACTAAAGCGATTAATATTAGGTTGGTAAGTTTATTGTTCTTCATAAGTCCCCTTTCAGTTCTATTATATGGTATCACGTATTTTACATCAGATTTACAAAGTTAGTGCACTTAATATCAAATTAAACATTATTAATTTAATTAGTAATATACTCTTTGTTTTAATCTATGGTAATTTACTAAATCAATTTTTACTTAGTATTGCATAGTATATTTTCACACTATTGATTACATACTATGTTATACTAAGTATATAAACATGATGGTAAAGGAGTAATATGAATAAATTATACAGAAATGCATACGATAGTGTCATTGCCGGAGTATGTTCAGGGTTGTCTGATTATTTAAATATCGATAAGAATGTTATTCGACTAATTGCAGCAGTTGGTGGAATTTTCTTATTTCCTGTTTTTATAATAACTTATATTCTTGCATGGGCTATTTTGCCAATAAAAAATTATTAAAAGGAGCATGATGAACACGCAACTGAAAAAGGGTACGATTGAACTTGCGATTCTAAAGTTTCTTAATATTGAAGATAATTACGGTTATGAAGTTGGAAAATTTATTTCCAAGGAAATTGATGTTAAAGAGGGAACAATTTATTTGATTTTACAGCGTCTTGAAAAAGCCGGTGTTTTAGAGTCATATTTGAAGTCCGAAGAAAATTCAAAACGTCGAAAGTACTATAAGCTTACTGTTGAAGGATTAGAATATTTAGAAGCCTTATTAATCGAATGGAAAAAACTATCACAGTTTATCGAAAATTGTGGTGTACAAACAAAGGAGAACAATGAATAAAAACACATATTTAGATAGCTTATATCAAGAACTACAAAAGTATGATTGTGACAGTGTTGTAAAACATGTTACTGAATATGACTACATTATAAGTGACATGTTAGAAGACGATAATTTCGATGCGGTTATTGAAAAACTGGGAACAGCAAATGAACTTGCAGCAAGCATCGCCGAAGAGTTTGCTTATGAACTTAAAAAAGCCAATCAATTTGATGAACCAATCTTAGGTAGTAAACGTGAATACACTGATCCAGAAACACGCAATAAAACTCTAATTACCGTAATTAATATTTTCTTTGTCATAGGGAGCATCATTTACTTTATTTCGGTAGCGACAACTGTCTTTGGTCTGTTACTGGCGGCGATGGTCTTACCAATCATTAGTGTTGCAACTGCGGTTTTCTTAGTGCTAGCGACATTATCAAGTGCAGTTTTTGCACTGGCAATATTTATGTTAGCCTTAAATTTAAAACGTAAACTAATTTTAAATTTAAGTAGTAATAATGTAAGTGAGGTGATGTAATATGAAACAACCAAAATTTAGAGGATGGTTAATCCTAGCGCTAGTATCATTTACGATGACCGTTTTATTTGGGCTTGGTGTAGTTCTTGCTGGTAGTAAATCAATTATTAGAATGTCTGAAGACACAGCTTTTAGATGGATGACCGAAGATCAATTAGGTGACGATTTTATGCAGGACTTTATGGGCGAAGATTTCACTTTTGATGTATCTGAAAACAAACATGGTGATGGTTTTAAATTAAATCTCGAAAACGGAGAAAACTCAGTTACTTTTGATTTTTAAACAAATTATTTTAAAACAGAATGAAAAGGAGCTTGTACTTATGAAGAAATTATATAGAAACCTTTATGATAGCGTAATTGCCGGAGTTTGCTCGGGATTTGCTGATTATTTAAATATTGATAAAAGTTTGATTAGAATCATTGCAGTTGGTGGATTACTCACTTGCACTTCATTTTTCGCTGTAACATATATAGCAGCATGGGTTATTTTACCAAAAAAAAATTTCTAGGAGGATGATATGACTTGTCCAAGATGTGGAAGCAACAACACGACAGTTTTATACCAGGAACATCGAAAGGGCTACGGATTCTGCTCAGGTATTCTAGGATATATTTGTTTTGGATTACCTGGATTGTTATGCGGTCTGTGCGGAATGGGAAATACTAAGTATCATAACACCTATCTCGCTTGTGGTGACTGCCGATCACGTACAAGGATATAAAACTTATGGATAAACTTTGGATTAAATCAATGCAAGTAATGGCTCCAACATGTCATCAACTTGAGAAGCGCAGCTACCATCTTGGGAAGTGGCAACTTCCAGTGTGTGCAAGATGTCAAGGGGTTTACACCGGATATATCATCGGCTTGTTTATCTCGATACCAATCTTGGCTGTACTACTACCTTTAACTTACATTGATGGGTTTATTCAACTTAAAACCGCTTATACTTCTACTAATTTAACAAGGCTAATAACCGGAATAATCAGTGGGATTGCAACCTTGCAACTACTTAAAATTATTATTAATTTAGTTATTTAGCATATATATTTACGGTCACCGCCAAATATTTGTAGGTGGCTTTTTTAGATTCACATCCTTAGTTTTTTTCATGTTATAATAATCATATTGATTATTAGATGACTATGAAAGGAGAACATAGATGAAAAAAGTATTAGTTTGTATTTGTCTAGTAGCAACATGCTTCGGGATTGGCTATTATTATGGTGCAAGTAAACAGGATTTTCCGACAATCCTTACACCTAATGCCCCGTTTACTCCCGTTACCACCCAAACATTTGTGTTTTCTGATAATAATGAATACACGATTGAAAGAATAAATCCTGTAATTAGTTTAAGTCAAACTACCGATATTAGCCAAACATATCTAATGATGAAAGTTTTCGGAACATGTGATGCTATTGAAATATATAGTACCGAAGCAGATCAAGAGGTCTTATTAGAAACGTTTGAACCGGATCCAAGTGGATGTGGGGATGAGCTAGTTGTCTCATTATTCGAAGGGCAGTTTCCCAACCAGCAATTAACCTTAAAATCTGATAGTGATTTTGACGCGGTAGTGTATTTAGCAGCAGCGGGCGGTGATCAATAATGAAAAAAACCATATTAGCAATTATGTTAATCTTAATTGGATACCTCGCCTTCTTCTCGGGAACAATTATCGCTCAACGTTCTAATATAACTCCATTTGATGAGGATGTTATTATTCTTGATGTCCCTTTTGCAAACTATCAATCGAATATTGAATATGAGCATCTTAAAGGGCAGTATTTAATCTATAATGGCTTGAATCCAGATATTCGCTATGATCGTTTAGCAACTGAAAACAATTATATTGATATCACAATTAAGGCTGGAGCGAGCGACGTGCGCATCTATGATGGTGCAACTAAGGAAAAAGCATTGGCTAGCGAACCGATTTTCACATGTTACGCACAAAATGAGTGTCGCACTACAATTGATTTGTCCCAAACTTTTTATGTTATCGAGGCGGATGAAAATGCTGACTTACGCTTAATCTATATAAGTGAGATTGAAGTAAATGAATAAAATATTAAATAGAAAAACTACAACCGTTTGGTTGTAGTTTAATTTATTATTAGTTGATTGTCTTGGACACTGACATGCATAGTCTTGGTATCATGCTCTAACATGTAATATGCAAGTTTTGTTTCGATATGATCTTGGACATAACGTTTGATAGGTCTCGCCCCAAATTCGGGATTATACGAGTTTTGATTTACAAATGTAACAACTTGACTATCGTAAGTTACTTTTAGCTCATTTTCTGCTAATCTACTAATTAGTTGATCGATTGTTAGTTTGGTAATCGCTTCATACATATCCGCTGACATCGGGTTAAATTCAACAATGCTATCAATACGGTTAATAAACTCAGGTTTTAAATGACCCTTAAGTAAGCTCATTAATTGATCCTGCTTAAGTCCGCCATGCTCTAAGATGATATCACTACCAATATTTGAGGTCATTACGATAATTGTATTTTTAAAGTTTACCGTCTTTCCTTTACTATCGGTTAAACGTCCATCATCTAATACTTGTAACAAGATGTTTAACACATCTGGATGCGCTTTTTCAATTTCATCGAATAAGACAATACTGTAAGGTCTTGTGCGGATATACTCCGTAAGCTTTCCACCTTCTTCAAACCCCACATAACCTGGAGGTGCACCAATTAAGCGTGACACACTATGCTTCTCCATATATTCGCTCATATCAATTCGACAGATATTTTCGCGGTTATCGAAAAGTTTATCGGCAAGTACTTTACATACTTCCGTTTTCCCAACTCCTGTTGGTCCCACAAATAAGAAACTTCCGATTGGTCGATTAGGATTTCCGATATTCATTCGACTTCGAATAATACTGCTAGTAACCAGCTTTGCGGCACGTTCTTGACCAATTACCTGATTGTTAATTTCCGGTTCTAGTTGCAATAATTTATCTTTAGTATCTGCTTTTAAACTATCAATCGGAATATTCGTAAGCTTTGAAATGATTGTATAAATACTTTCGCTATCCACAACATCACCAACCATTTTCGAATTTGTTTCAATCGCTTTGGCCGCTTCGAGTTCCTTCTCTAAATTAGGAATCGTTTCATATTCAAGACGCGCAGCTCGCTCGTACTCTAAGGCACCCATCGCCATCTTCAGCTGATTACGAGCATTTCGTAATTGGTCTTTAAGCTCCTTAACTTTTAAAGCCGAGTTCTTTTCTAACTGCCAGCTGTCATTCAGTTTATTGTACTCAGCCTTAACCTGTTTTAACTGGTCACTTACTTCGTTATAGCGGTCCTTGTTTTTCTTGGAACCTTTCAGCGCTTTCTTTTCAATCTCAAGCTTAATCATCTGACGGTTGATAGCTTCCAAATCTTCAGGTTGTGAGTTTAATTGAACATTGATATTAGCAGCCGCCTCATCGACTAAGTCAATCGCTTTGTCGGGTAGAAAACGCTCGGTAATATAACGACTTGATGTTTTCACTGCCGCAATTAACGCTTCATCTTCAATACGCACTCCGTGGTAGGCTTCTAAATTAAATTTCAAACCACGCAGAATGCTTAACGCTTCATCAAACGATGGTTCATTCACTAAGACTTTTTGGAATCGACGCTCAAATGCTGCATCTTTCTCAATGTTCTCTTTATATTCACTAATGGTTGTTGCTCCGATACAGTTTAATTCTCCTCTGGCTAGCATCGGCTTTAGTAAGTTTGCACCATCCATAGCCCCGCTAGTTTTACCCATACCGATTAGCATATGAATCTCATCGATAAACAAAATTATTTTATCTTGGTTTTCACTAACTTCGCGCATAACTTCTTTTAGGCGCTCTTCAAACTCTCCTTGAAATTTAGCTCCGGCCACCAAGCTTCCTAAATCCAATGAATAAATTTCTTTATTACGTAAATGATCTGGGATATCTCCGCTAATAATTCGATTCGCTAGTCCTTCCACTATCGCCGTTTTACCAACACCGGGCTCACCAATTAATACCGGGTTATTCTTACTTTTACGCGATAGGATTCTAATCACATTGCGAATCTCATCATCACGTCCAATAATTGGATCTAGTTTTTGCTCCTTGGCTAGAAGCGTTACGTTTGTTGCAAATTTATTTAAATTCTTAAATTTTTCATCCATACTTGCTCCTCTATATATAGTTATTTTGTTCATTTATTGTAATCACAAGTGACTACATAATTATTATACACGATATATATTGTTTTGTCAAATTTTCCGCACTTCTTTTTAAGTTAGGTATTTAAAGTTGTCGTATTATTGCTAAACAATACTTTTTTATCGTTAAACGATAATTTTCTTGACTTTATAAAATTACTATGCTAATATATGTTTACAATATAAAAATCGGGAGAATATAATGACAAGTTTAAAAAATAGCCTTAAGAAAGATATCGTACCAAGTACAATCATTATCACTAAGATCGTGGAAATATTTCAATATGTAGTTATCATCATTGGACTTTTAACTATTGGATTAGCTATGTTAAATGGTGATTATCTAACAAATGTGATTAATAATAATGGCTTTATTACATTGGGAAATTTTGAAATCCAAATTTTTAGTTTTGGAACAGATTTTAGTACAAATTTTTCCTTAGTACTTCAAGGATTATTTATGATTTCAATTGCTACCACTCTTGCAATTATCTTTAGAAACATCAATGTTATTTTAAAAAGTTTAACAACTAATGTTGAATCAGAAGGGTTACGTGTGTTTACAAATGATACTAAGCATCGACTTAATGTAGTTGGAACTTTAGTTATTTGTCTATCACTTATTTCATTCATTTTTGAAGCAATTATCCAATTTTCAAATTTTGCGGATGAAGGTGTTTTCATTGAACTACCATTAACATCAATTTTTCTGGGATTATTAGTATTATGTATTGCTCAAGTTGTCGAACATGGTATACGACTTCAAGAAGATGTGGATGGGTTGATATAATATGGGGAAAATAATCTTAAGACTCGATCGAGTTATGGTGGAACGTCAAATGTCATTAGGCGACTTGGCAAATCACGTCGGAATCACCAATGCAAACATGTCTAAAATCAAAAATAACAAGGTGACTGCCATTCGGTTTAGTACCCTAGAAAAAATTTGTGAGGTACTAGAATGTACTCCTGGTGATATTATTGAGTTTGAAAATAGTAATGCTGAGGATAAATAACCACTTAATAACATAATTACAAATAAATGAGTAGACTTTGATGCCTACTCATTTTCTATTTATTATTGTTTATATCTATCTGTCTAGATCTCAAAGGGTGACCCACTTTGATTATTTTGATTATTTTTCCCGTTTAAAATCCGTTTGTTTTTCGGCCAAGATGTTTTTCGACTATCTGCCTAAGTCTAATTCATCTTCCGGCAACTTCTTAATTGCAAATAGGGTAATCATAACAACCTTTAGCCAACTTATGACTATAATCTCCTAAACCATCGTTCCTGTAAATACCAATTTGCTTAGCTCCGGTGACATTTCTTGTTCGATACATGTTCCCTCGATAGATGCTTGCATTTCAGCTGCACTGACAAATGTTGGCATACCGGTGTACATTATTCATAAGACTATTATATCGACAATAGTATTTTTTAGTTTCGTTGCTAGCTCAACTTGATAAAACGCTACCGTCGTGATGTTCGATATCGCAGCTATGCGCAGTAGATTAAACAAGATATAGGTTTCATACACTGATGAAAAAACTGCAAACATCGAGTTGACCTCTGCAAGACTCGTAACCAGTAAAGTCGCATATAGCAAAACAGGACTAGCATTATTGCTAATCCATCTATAATTGTATTAATTACTTTTGCGGCACTCCCCGTAAATTTCCTCAATTCTATTAAAGTCCCAACTCTAACAAATCAGTTCCTGCTCGAATTCAACGATAACCTTTTTATAACATCATATTTACTTGATTACAACTCAAATGGTGATTTACTTTCGTTTGTATAAGATTGTGGTTGTGGTGCTGTCTGTTGAGGCGCTGCTTGGTGTTGTGACGGTTGAGCATCAATTCGGTTTTTAAATAAAAACGGTGAAATGATAAATCCAAGTAAAAATATTGCTGTAATAACTCCATATATGAATATTCCATTAAATACATATGACGTTAACTCCGGTGACATCAATTGTTCATATGCCATCGTATCTAATCCTTCCTCTAATGCTTTCATTTCGAAAACTGCGATCAAACCAATTACTCCAACAAACATTGCAATCGATATAATTGTAACAACTACAAAGTTAATTGCTTTTTTAGAAGTCTTAGTTTTTTGACAACATACAGTGATAATATTTAGGATACTTGCTCCCCAGAATATTGCATAATAAAACAAAGTTGCATATATATTGTCATAATCGTCATATGAAGGTGAAGCTACTGCTGCACTTGCATTTACTGTAAAACCATATATTAGTGCTACTACTAATACTAGTGCTAGATCTATTAAAATTGTATTAATTATTTTTGATGTGATTGCCATAAATCTCCCCATAAACATTTTACTATATAATAACACAATTCCGGCACTTATAAATGTTAAAGTGCGTTGTTTTACGGATGTTTTACTTTTATTACTTTTGTATATAAATAATTTAAAAAATCAATATTGTTCACGTTTGAACAATATTGATTATCTATATTAGGTATTAGTTGTATAATGCATCTGAGAATGTTTTAGTAATTAGCTGAGGTCGAGTTATCATTGATCCAACCACTATGGCAAAACATCCCATATCACTTGCTTCTTTCGCTATTTTGGGGGTATTAATATTTCCTTCGGCGATTATTGGCTTACTTAAGGTGTTACATGCTTCGCGCATTAGTTTGCCATTGTCAGCCATTGCTGGAACCTTTGAATATGGAGTATATCCAAACAATGTTGTTCCTAGGTAGTCAAAACCAATTTGCTCGGCATATATCAACTCGTCGATTGTCGAGCAATCAGCCATAAATAGTTGCTTAGGATACTTTTCTTTTACTTGTTTAAAGAACTTTCCTAAACTTAGATTTCCAGGTCGTAATCTATCCGTTGCATCTACGGCAATAACTTCGACACCTACACTTACTAGTTCATCTATTTCTTTCATCGTTGCTGTAATATATATATCGGAATCTTGATAGTCCTTTTTTATAATACCAATTATTGGTAAATCGACGGTTTCCTTTATTGCTTTTATATCACATACTGAGTTAGCACGGATTCCTCTTGCTCCGCCTTGCATTGCCGCAAGTGCCATTTTGGCCATAATAAAAGATGAGTGTAGGGGTTCATCTTCAAGCGCTTGGCATGAGACAATCAAATCTCCTTTTTTCAGCATAGTTCTCTCCTTAGTTTTTGAACAGCTCCAATTAAACCAGCATCATTGCATGATATCGCAGCTTTTATTTTCAAATTATTGATGTACACACTTTGCATGTCTTCTAATTGCTTATATAAACTGGGGATAATTAGATCGGCTTGCACGCTTACACCTCCGGCTAAAACTATTGTATGGGGGTTATAACAATATATTAGTTGTTTCAGACCTTTAGCAATATTTTGTGTCCATTCCTCGAAACATTGTTGATAGTCAACTTGACTTGATAGTCCCTCAAAGAACTCAACGCCATTATCGATATTTAAGTTATATTTGTGCTTAGCTAAATTAACTAAGGCTTTGGTACTTCCAAGTTGCTCATACTTAGATCCTTCAATGTCAATTTGCCCAATTTCGGCAAATGCGCCATTTGCTCCCTCTAATACATTATTCTTGTAGATTAGCGTTCCACCGATTCCAGTTCCTAAAGCAATCACTAAATGGATTTCCTCAGGAGCTAAATTATTTACTTCAGCGTAGCCAATTGCGGCAACATCATTGACCACAGCCGCAGGTTTAGATGTTAGTTGTTCAACTAAACCTTTGATACTTAATCCTAGGTAGTTTTCAATCATGCCATTGGTTCCAACAACAACTCCCGCTTTATTTATAACACCCGTAGCTGAAACTGCTACGTACTCAAAAGCTGCAGTTGGATACTTATGCACTGCCTCAGTGATTGAAGCTGATGGGTTTTGATTATCAAATGGAGTTGACTTTTTATTAGTTAAGAATATTTCACTACCATCAATATGGGCAATCGCTGATTTAATGCTTGTTCCTCCGATATCAATTGCTAGAACTTGCACAAAGCACCTTCACGATTACTTTCTCTACACTATCCTCAATATCACCAATAGCCGTCATATGCCCATCCTCAGGACCAAAAATCAAAACGTCTTTGGCCTGTGATGATAGGTAGTGCTCGATATTACTAGACTTGTCATATAAGAGACAATCATTTTCTGCGTCATAATCAGCAGTCATGTTTAAGCTCTCGATATTACTCACTGCAAAATATTCTATTCCACTCAAAGTAATGTGAATATCAATATACGCACGATGTGATTCGAAAAACTGCTCACTTGGTTCACGCATCGTATAACTGGTTTTAATACAAAAATCATTTTCATTTAATTCCGTTCTACCTGATGCTAGATTGTTTAAAAAGTCAACATCAAATACAGAAGCTACACTCGGGTATAAACTTTGAAGTTTAACTAAATCCTTATCTAAATTATACTTCATTATGCTCCTTCAACCGCTTTAAGCGTTTTATATGTCAGCCCATCAATTTCTTTTTTATTAGGCCATACATAACTTAAACCGTAAGCAATAACAGTTGAACTAAATACACTTGCGATTGCATAGATATAACTTGCCATCTCCACTTTTTGTAATACAAATACTAAGATTCCAGAGATAATTAGTCCTAAGAATGCTGCGTTACCACTAGTTCTACTTGAGAATACTCCAAGAATAAAGATTCCGACAACTGGTCCTCCAAGTGATCCTAATACTTTTTGGAATAAATCTAAGATTCCACTTTGTCCAGCACTAATAAAATATAGTCCCATCAGTGTCCCTAATGTTCCACAAGCGATAATTACAAATTTTGCAAATATCACTGCTTTAGCATCATCTTCATTTCCAAATAAACGGTTGTAAATATCTACTGTAAAACATGCACTTATCGAGTTTAATGATGATGATATTGTCGATTGACTTGCAGCAAAGATTGCTGCGATAATTAATCCGGCAATTCCGGCTGGGATTTCAGTTAGGATGAAATATGGTACTAATTGGTCACCAATCATTTCCGCTGGCAATGCACCAGCACCTGTTGTTGTATAATACATATATAATACTGTTCCCATTCCGTAGAATAAGAAGATTGTTGCAAATGCAAGTTTACAGTTCATAATTAAAGATTTTTTTACTTCTTCAATTGAACTTGTTGATTGATAACGTTGTACGACATCTTGTGAACCAATATATTGATATAGGTTGGTAAAGATTGCACCGATGAATACTAACGGTACGGTATCGGCAACTAGGCTAAAGCTAAACTCATCGGCAGTTAGGAATTTTCCTTGTGCTGCTGCATCTTTAACTACACTTAGAACTTGCCAGTCCATTAGGTTTAATGCAAATAGGATAATGAAGATTGCTCCTACTAGTAAGATGAACCCTTGGATTACATCTGACCAAATTACTCCTTCAATTCCACCTAAGAATGTATAGATAATACATAGGATTCCGATGATAATTGATACAAAGTATGGGTTTAATGACGAAACCGCACAAATTGCTAATGTTGGAAGATAGATTACAATTGCCACACGGAAAATGTGAAATAAGATAAATACTAATGAACTTAATGTACGTAATCTAACGTCGAATCTTTGCTCTAAATACTCATATGCTGTTGTAACATTTAAGTTTCTAAAGAACGGTACAAAGTAGATTAATACAATTGGAGCAACTGCTAATATTGCCAGGTTACCTGCAGCAAACACCCAGTTTCCACTGAATGCTTTTGCTGGAGTTGCCATAAACGTTATGGCTGATAACGTTGTTGCCCAAATTGAGAAACCAGCTGCCCAAGCTGGTACACGTCCACCAGCTTTAAAGTAGTCATCTTGGCTACCGCTACTCTTCTTTGAAAAATACACACCCACTAATACCATTGCTGCTAAATACACAAATAGGACTATTGAGTTTAATAAACCAAACGATTGTTCCATAACTAACTCCTTTTATTTCGTTATTTAATTATTTCCAGAATTTTTTTGGCACCTAGAATATGTTTTTCCTCGGTTTTACTCATTGGTAATTTACAAATTCCAGCATCTGCTCCATCTAATGTTAATACTGATTTAATTGTTTGGTATAAACCAGTTTCAATTAATACATCGATAGCATCGTTCATTTTCTCTTGAACTACTCTTGCTCCAGCTAAGTCTCCACCTTCAGCTTTAGCCATAACCTCTTTAGCTAAGCTTGCTTGGAAGTTATAAGTTGATCCGATTGCTCCATCGATTCCTGTTGCAACTGACGGTAATAAACATTCATCAAATCCTGAGTATAATAATTTGTTTGGAAATTGTGTTTTAATTCTTTCCATTGTATAGTAGTCTGTTGCCGTAAACTTAACTCCAACAACACGATCGTTTGCAAATAATTCACCAAACTGCGCAACTGACATTGAAACTCCAGTTAATAATGGAATATTATAAATAACCATATCCATGTCACACTCTTCAATAATTGTGAAATAATAGTTTTTGATTTCTTCAAAACTAAACTTGTAATAGAATGGCGTTACGGCACTAAGCACTGCATACGTCCCTAATTCTTTTACATACTTTCCAAGCTCAATTGCTTCTTGTAAATTAATTGATCCAATTTGTGCGAATAAGTCAACACGTCCTGCAACTTCTTCTCCGACAATTTTAAAGATTTGTTTTTTCGTATCCGTGTCTAACATAAAGTTTTCACCAGTTGATCCATTGATGTATAATCCATCAACACCACTAACTTCAATATTATAGTTGACAACACCTCTTAATTTCATTTCATCTACCTGTCCAGCTTCTGTAAATGGTACTACTAATGCACTGATTATACCTTTCATAATTTCCTCCTTATTTTTACAACCAAAGTATAACACCTTAAATCGAATTTGACACAATAAAAGAAAATGATTACATTAATTTCACGTGAAAATAAAAGGACATTTAGCCCTTTTTTTCACTATATTTAGTTTTTGCTGAAAAATGATTTTGTAAAACTACTTTTTTCCATTTATCGTTTTGACTGTTATATTGTAGTTTTCGAGTGCATTTTCGTAGTTTTCAAGCAATATGTATGTGTAAATAAAGTCTAAAGTGGCACTTACTGTGACCTCTGAATAGATTGCCTCTAAATACATTCCACTATATATTTTCGGAATTTGTAGAATGTGCGTACCAATCTTATGCAATTCCGTATTCTTCTCACAACAAATTCCGATAACATCAACATCATTTGCTCGGAAGTGTCTACATATCTTATTTACAGTAGACGTATCACCGGTTTGAGAGATGGCAATACATAGGCTATTATTATCGATAGCATGATTACTAACAAACGGAAGTTCCTGAATATTTTCAATGTGCACAGCTTTCTTACCAATCCGATTAAGACGCATACACATTGCTTCAGCTTGGTTTCGAGAGTATCCCATTCCCACAATATAGATCATCTCGGCGTTAGCAGCCCCTATACACGACTCCATTAACGCTTCATGATCAATGCTATCTAAAGTATCGTCAAGTAGCGCTTTCTTTTTCTTAATTAACTGATTGAAGAGGATCGGATAATCAATATCATTCACATAATGATCACGACTCATGTTCTTTTGACGCAAATATTCTTTATATGAAGATAAACGCATCTTCTTCATATATCGACTGATACTAGCCGCCGAGACAAACCCATGTTTACTAACATCCATGATTTTCTCATCTTTATCCCAGTTATCTAATAAGTATTTTTTAATTTGCAAATCATTTGTTGAAGTTAAGTTACCATAATACTTTATAAATTTTTGAAAAATATCCATATCATCTCCCTTAAAAACTTTAGTTGTACATCTTTATATAGGGTATAACATAATTTTACGTACATGTAAATGATTCGTTTAGTGATCGACATTTAATTTATAATCAGTATTACAACTCTATAGTAAACTTTATTTCAACACTAAACATCTAGATGACGACTCTCCAGGATACGTTGCGAATTTCTATTTATTAGTATACTATTAGTAACGTACGCTTTGGGTGAATCATGATACACACCTTTTAATAGAACACTATCTGTGACTCCAGTTGCGCAAACTATATAATCACTAGCTAGTATAACATCATTTATATTTAGAACTTGATCAAAAGTTAAATTATATTGGCTTAATAATTCTTGTTCTTCCTCTTTAGTCCTAGTTGCGCAATCACCTTTTACTGTCTTCATTGCTAATAGTTTCATCGAGAAAAAACCACCAATGAAATTGATAATTGCCGCGTTCAACATTCCTTCTGGTGCTCCACCAATTCCATAAAATAAATCATATTTTTTCGACTTATACATTTCAAGACTCACTAGGACATCGCCATCGGGAATTTTATAGATTTTGACTCCCAAATCCAATAGTTGATTTATTATTGGAATATGACGTGGTTTGTCTAAAACTGCCACTTTCAACTCACCGATGCTTTGTCCTGTTTCCAAACATACAGATTGTAAAATTGATCTAAGGTCGCTGTTGGCATCAAGATTAGTATCTAACTTATGTGGACTAAAAATTTTCAATGCATACATGTCTGGAACAGGTAAGAATGAGCCACTCGGACCAATACCGATTGTTGATATTGCATTATTTAAATTATTAGCTGCTAGCGTTGTTCCCTCGATTGGATCTACTATTACTTCTAAAGTGTCAGCATTAGCAATTTTTCTATTAAGAACTAGTTCAGGTGCGACATCTATCGCGCCTTCACCTGAACATAATTTATAGTTAAACGTGAATGTATTTAAGGTTTTCTCCATTGCTTCCACGGCTAGCTTATCTACTGAGTTCTTATCTAATTTACCCAGTTGTTTATAACAATTTATTGCGGCATTCTCTGTCACTTTTATGAATTCATTTTCTAATTTCATACATCTCCTTTTTTTGTATAAAAAAAACAGGTAAATATTAATTTACCTGTTATATGCTTTTCTTAGTTTTGTTTTTTTAATTCGTTCTAAATTTCGTTCAAAGTCATGCTTAATAATGTTTAAGTAAATAATATCGAAAATCGAAATTATCGCTAATCGAGTATTTATATTACTAATTTGACGTATCGATTCGTTGGTATTAATATAAACGATATGATCTGGATCTAACATTGAAAACTTATTATTAGCTGTTAGCATGTACTTTTCCGATTTTCTATCCAATACATGCGCAAGACCCTTTATAGTACTTTGTGTTGTTCCAGAAAGCGAAACAAAAATTAATAAATCGTCATCTTTAGCATTTTCAATAGTAATGAACTTTTCATGTTCTTCAACAGGACAATGCGCTTCAATCGATA
Source organism: Mollicutes bacterium LVI A0039 (assembly GCA_033103385.1). Lineage (GTDB taxonomy): Bacteria > Bacillota_I > Bacilli_A > UBA3375 > UBA3375 > LVI-A0039. Next base: position 1,180,831 of record CP136953.1, on the reverse strand, counting down.
AACGATTCAATTTGACACAGAACTCTTTTAAGTAACTATTATGTGTCCCTTCACTTATACAGATTACTTTACGAGATGTTAAAATATCATTTGACATCTTTTGAAGTTGCTCTTCGTTTAGTGACTCGTAAATACAATCAAATGTTTTGAAGATTTGTTCTTTATAAGTATTAAGTCCTTCGGACATTAAGTTCTTTTTATTATTTGCTTCTTCCTTGTTTTGGATATCTAATTTTACCTTTAGTTCTGAAAATCCAGATAGTCCAATCTTCTGTGCTAATCTCGTTGGAGTTGGGGATGTAACATTACAAGCAACCAAAAGTTCTTTGACAGTTACATTGGATACCTCTTCAGAGTTTAATAAGTATTCAGCGACTTTTGATAGTTGCGTTTCGTCATAGAAGGCAATCTCCTCTAGTCTTTCACGAATTCGACTTGGTCCATGTTCTACAATTTTCATTTTGTTTTCCTTTAACTATTACATAATATCTCTATTATATCACAGGTAGCGGGGATCTTAATTACATTTATCTTTACCTCTTTCATAATTTTGATTATATTATCACTGTCTTCCAAAGCAATTAATTGTTCTGGTTTATAGTCATATTTCTTTGAAATAGATAAATAGCTTTCAGGTTTTGACTTGTCATAATCTAATACATCCGCTGTTATAAAATGATTCATATTTAAAAGTTTTAAGTATTCAAGTGCTTTAGTATTTGAACTATTAAGAAATACAGGTATATTATTCACATAGGCATATGCTAAAGCATTGTATACATCTTCATTGATTTCGCATTCCGAAATTTTTCTGGTAATATATATATGTTTTTGGCTTAAAAAATCATTATGGTTCATATGGCGACTCAGCATCATCTCATCAAAGAAATAATTACTTTTTTTCCCCTTGTGATATTTTATATAGTTGTCGTAGTTATACGCTAAATCATATTTATCGCAAATTATCTTATTAAATTGATAGTGAAGAATATCACTTTCGATTACGACTCCATCAAAATCTAACAGTACTGCTTTTCTATTCATTTCCAACTTCTTCATATTCTGGTAATATAATCTTATCCTTGACAATCGCGTATGCAGCATAATCATTTATAGCTTTTGAATTATATTCTAAACGCTCTAAATGATCCAAAGTGATGTCTAAATCACCATTAGATGCTACTACAATTCCATGTCCTCTCAAGCAAAAGGCGATGGCACCTAAGTTAGATAAATCACGATTATTTTCTAGGAATTCTTTTACAATTTGAGCGAGTTCTGGCGTTGTTGCTGGAGCAAAATCTAACACTGGTACACGTCCAAATTTCATAACATTTTCACAAGCTAAAGGAATCTCATCCTCAAATGTTACAAATCCCATTGACTCATATGGGTGCGAGTGAATTACAGATTTAACTTTTGGACATTGATCAAATACATTTAAGTGTAATGCTGTTTCTCTAGTAAACTGTCCTTCACCTTCTAATTTTTCATTTACTTTGGTCTTTTTGTTTTTTCGTAAAACTAGCACTTCTTCTGGTCTTAAATTCCAATATTTTAGTTGTCCTGCTTGTTTAGGAGATACTATAAAATATTGATAGTCTTCATCTTCATCAACTTTCATACTAATATTACCACCAGCATTATTAGTAAGTTTTTTCTTGACCATTACTGATCCAACTTTAGCAAGTTGCAATCTCTCTTCTAAATATAACATTTAAACTCCTATATACTTCTCTATTTTTTTTAGTTCGGTTAAATCAATTTCATCACTTCCGTATGATAAGGCCTTAGCCATCGAATACAAAGTGGCAGTTTGTATTGGATTCATACTTTTATGGATTCCCAGTATATAGCCGGCTATGAACATATCTCCACAGCCAGTTGTGCTTTTAATAGTAAAGTCTTTGCTAAATCTTTCTTCTATCCGCATTTCTCCTATATGTCCATGTTGTTTGTATATACAACCTTTAGCACCCAAAGATACCGCATAATTATCTATATCTTTAAGGTGTTTTGTAACTGTGCTACGATTGATGTCTGTTTCCGAAAATAATTCCTTAAACTCTTCTTCATTTGGTTTAATGAAATTCACTTTTTTCTTTATTGCAACATTTAATTGCTGACCACTAACATCACAGATTATTTCGCAAGCATTTTTTTTTATGATGTCAATCAGTTTTTCAAAATTTACAATAGAGAATCCTTCCGGTAAACTTCCAGCTATAAGCACAGTTGATTTTTGAGGAATTTTATCAATTTCAGCAAATATCTTTTTGATATCATTTTCATCAATCGCTGTTGGTCGCTCAACAAACATTGTGGATCCATTTGCATTTGAATCTACAATCACATGGGAGATGCGTGTTGAATAAGTTTGAGAATCTATATATGTTGCATTTATAGCTTTCTCATCAATCAACTTCTTATATTTTTCTCCGGTTTCTCCACCGACAACTGCGATTGTTTTATTTGGTATATCATTAAGCGTCAACAACACATTAGTTTTAATTGCCTTTCCTCCTAAGGTGTAGATTTTTTCGCTGATAATGTTATGCGCGTGCGGAGTGTTAGATTCTACTACTAATATTTCATCAATTGCTGTGTTTAATGAGATTGTATATACCATTTTATTCACCACTTAATTTTTTATTTTTCTTCTTCATTCCAACTTCATAGTTTAGCCAAAGACCTGAGTAAATAATTGCACCAGATACCCCCATAATCAGTGAACGGCCTCCATTTGCAAATCCGTCAGAAATAAAATACGTAATCATTCTAAATACTGGTGCCTCACCCGATGCATTAGAGATTAATGTCCCTTCAGCAATATCTACCGCCCCAGTTGAAACGGCCATTTGTGTTATTATTTCAGCCAATAGTGTTGATGACCATAAGAATAACGGCAATGCTAACGTACCAATTATTAACATTCTCAACATCTTACCTTCAGTTATAACTAGTAATGGTGCTGCTAAACATAAGGCAATTATACTCGCTAATGGTAATACTTCGTTTCCTGGTAAGAATAGTGCAATAAATAAGAATACAACTGCTAAAATATTTGCTACAGCCCAAAGTTCAGCTCTTGATGCTAAAAATGGCCAGTCAATTCCAATATATAACTTTTTATCGGCTCCAAAGCGTTTTGTCATAAACTCCGCAATCCCTTTAGAAAGTGGGTTCATTGCAGTTGTAAACCAACCACCAACAACGGCAAATAATTCAAGACACATTCCCATTCCGATTGCCATCGTAATAATGTCTCCAAAGCTTAATCTACCTAGTACACCAATAATAATACCAACAATAATACCAATTGAAATTTTTGAACCTAAAAATCCTGCTTTAGCATTTAACTTTTTAGCATCAAAATCAACTTTATCTAAACCAGGGATTAAGTCCAGAACTTGGTTTAAAGCAAATAAAATGGGATTAATTAAGAACATGATATGCGTTGTGGTAGTTGGGTTCATATCATCTGTTCCCAAGATTCGATTGATAGCTGGTTTCATTATGTCAGAGTTTCTTAGTTTCAATACTGTTTGAACTACAACGAATAATACTGTTAAGAAGATATTTCCTGTTAAAGCCATAACCATTAACGCCGTAAATCCAGTACCCCAAATATTCCAGATATCTACATCCAAGGTCTTAGTTTTATTTAAAACTAACATTACCCCATTAATAATTAAATAAACAAATAAAAATACTAATGTTAATGGACTTGCCCATGTTGCACCGGCAACCGGAGCCCAACCGACATCCTGAACTGAAAGTGAAATTCCGGTATTCTCAACCATTGCTTCTAATGCTGGTTGCATTAGTTGGACGATTAATCCGATAACTGCACCCATTCCAGCGATTGCAACTGCTAGCCTGACACCCGATTCAAGGGCTTTTGAAAACTTAACCTTGAATACTAATCCAATAAGGGTGATGAAGACAATCATCATCGGCCCAGCGCCTAAATTGATTAGAGGCTGAAACAAATTATTAATTAATTCAATAAAACCTTGCATAATTCCTCCCTTTATTTATCTAATTTTTTTATTAATTCTTCGATTTGATCTATTACATCACGATACATCATTTCGACTTTATACATAATCGTTCCTGAAACTATTATTGGTATAGTAATTTCAAACTGAAAGTCTGGTTCTGTAATCGGACAAAATATATCGTAATTACTTAATAACTCTGGTGTAACATCTGTCATTATAACCGCTTTGGCTTCTATATTAGTAATTCCTCTACTTGCTAATTCATCAACAATCGTATTTGCAATTTCTTGTGATGAATTAATCCCTGATCCGCAGGCTGTTAATATTTTAATCATACTATCCTCCAAATTTTTCATTTACTAGTTGTTCGAGTTCTTCGGTTGAGTTTATTAAAATCAACTTAGATTGAAACTCTACATTTTTTAAGACGTCTATAATTTGTGGTAAAAACAACATATGAGAACCACCACTTGCACTAATAATAAACACAAAGAAGTTCACATCCAATTCTTTTTTAAATACCATATCTTTCCAAGGTATAGCTGTTTTATTATAGACAAACATCAGTGCATCTCCTTTGCAGTGTTCAATTTCAGCGTGAGGAATTGCTGTATTGACACCATTTTCAACAAACTGAGCTGTTTCAAGCCCGGTTGGAAATGCTTCTTCCCTTTCGGCTAGGGCAGAGATAAATGTTTCATTGACAATATCTTTTTTTCTTAAAAACTTACCAACTGTTTCAATTAATTCGACTTTTGTTTGAAAATCTTCAAACATAAAATATTTGTGCACGTTACCTCCTTTGTGTATCTTTATACATTCGCATGTATATTTATACTATATCATGTATAAATGTAAAATGCAAGTTTAAAACATTTACTTTTTATCTAAAAAGAAAAAATAACTGAATATTGATTAACAAATTAAAGCTGTACAAGCTAAATATTCCGAGTTATTCTGATGAAAGATATTAAGCGAATACAATTTAAAAAACTATGTACTGATTAGGCAATAGTTAATTTTAAGTTTTATTATTTTAAATATAATGGCATATTGATTTGTCTACGACCCACGTTATTCCAGTAAACTTCATAAATTAAGGTCTCATGAGTAATACTATCTTCAAACCATTGATGATCAGTGATATAGTATACCTCACCAGTGTAAGATAATTCATAATGAAAAGTTTGTCTCAAAAATTCTTTCAGTTGCAACATTTTATAGTTTAATGCTCCTAATAAATTTGGATCAAATGCTCTTGGTGCTAGCGCTACATGTTCAAAATATCTTTTCATTTTCTCCTATTATAATTTTAGGGGTCTATTTATTATATTTAGATTTATAAACTTTTTAAAATAGCAGATAGCAACTTTTATATTCCACATCATTATATGCCTAAAGGGCGACAGTTAAGAACTTACTTGGAATAGTACTGCAACTAATAACATAATTATCGTAAATACATATCCAATAACATTGCCATTTATCCCTTGAGTTTACTATTAGAGTACCCAAAATAATGGTATAACATATACGGATAGAAACATACTTAAAAGGGGAATTATGGAACAGCAAATTATTAGTGATTTAATTAATATTATCAACGAAGAGATTGAAATAGCACAAGGTTGTACTGAACCAATAGCCGGGGCATATACGGCAAGTGTTGCAACGCGTATTTTAAATATGGATGTAGAGCGCATTGAAGTTGTTGCTTCGACTAACATCATAAAGAATGCAAAGGGTGTAGTAATCCCGGGAACTAAAGATTTAATGGGAATTGAGGCTTCGGTAATCCTAGGAATGTTAGTTGGGGATGCTAGTTTAAAGATGGAAGTTCTAAGCAATATTGATGAGGCGGCTATTACTAAAACAAAGGAGTTATTAGATTTGGGAATTGTTAGCTTAAAGGCTGCTACTTCTCCAGCCAAATTATTAATGTCCGTGCGTATGATTAATGGTGAAGAATACGCGGAAGCGACGATTATGCACATGCATACGAATATTGTGAAGATTGAAAAAAATGGAATTATCTTAAAGAATGATCCGTGTGATGAGCGTGACTTTAATGCAGCTTTGACTTCTAAAGAGCATTTAACACTTGAAAATATTCACGAGTTTGCTTCAACTGTTGATTTAACATTGCTACCAATTTTACAAAAACAAATTGAGTTCAATTCAGCAATCTCCAATGAAGGCTTAACTAATAAGTGGGGGGCGATGGTTGGTAAAATCAACAAAAAGCAAACACTTTGTGAAGGCTTAACTTTTGATATTCGTCGTCACAGTTGTGCAGCCGCTGCAGCAGGTAGTGATGCACGAATGAGTGGATGTTCCTTGCCCGTAGTTACCGTTAATGGTAGTGGTAATCAAGGAATGACAATTGCTATTCCAATTATTGAATTTGCCAAAGAACATGAGAATACTGAAGAAGAACTATATCGAGCGGTATTGTTTGGAGATTTAATTTCAATCCGTTTAAAGCAAAGTGTCGGACGCTTATCACCACTTTGTGGAGTAACTTACGCAGCGATCGGTTCAGTTGCGGGGATATTATACTTACAAGGATATGAACTTAGCATTGTGGAGATGATGATTAAAAACTCGATAGCAAATAATACGGGAATAATCTGTGATGGAGCAAAAGCAAGTTGTGCCCTTAAAATCTATTCAGGTTTAGATACAGCTCTACTTAGCGCGCAACTAGCGATGAATGGAAGCGTTATTCCAGATGGAACGGGAATTATTCAAACTGATATCGAACAGACAATTAATGATTTAAAGTTAATATCAGATGCAATGACCATGGTTGATTCAGCAGTAATGAAAATTCTTAGTCCCGAGTAATAGTATCACAATATAAAGATAAACTCCAACATTTTAGTTGGAGTTTCTTATTAGTATTTAAGTCGATTAAATTCCACCTCTGTAATCTTCATTATTACTTTATCATCAGATTGATTATCTAAACGAGACTTTTCTTTAATTGTAAATCCACTTTTCTGATAAGCTTTAATCGCACGACTATTACTACTAGTAGGAAGAATAATACAATTAGTTATGTGCGGATTAGAGAATATTAATTCCTCAAGAACTTTGTAAATAATTTTAGTCCCATAACCTTTATTTAAATATTCATTCTCACCGATAAAAATATCAAAACCGGCTGTAAAATCATCACCACCGATTTCTGTGTAATATTTCGGAAAGTCTATCATCCGATGAATTTGTACGTAGCCAATTTTTACATTATCCACTTCAATCAGATATGCTTCTACGGGATCAACTTTATTTATTTTAGCAATATACTCTTGCTCAGTTTCTTCTATTGTCGTCGGATTGTAACTATAACCCTTAATTACCGCTTCTGTATTGACCCACTTGTGGATAAGGGGAATATCTGTAATCTTTAATTTACTGAAGTTAATATCCATAATCACTCCTTTCGACTTTAACTATTGGAGATATTATAACATTTGCTACTAAAAAAGATGGATAAACTAATTATCCACCTTGTTATATATATCAATTATTATTAAATTCGCTCGATCAATACCGTTGTCGCACTATTTGAATTTACAGTAAATTTGTTGTTTGGATTGCTTTCTTTACATTCCTCTAATAAGTTACTAGAATATACTTTAAAGTTTCCATTTACCTCAACCACCTGAGTAGTTAGTGTCGGGTTTGAACACCTTAAAACATATCTACCAAACGCGTCAACCTTAAGGGTTTCGAACAAGACATTTGGATTATCAATCGATAGAAGTGAATAAGATGATGGAACAGTTTTATTTCCACTATTTATTGTTGGTAAAATAAATTTACTCTGAGGCTGTACTATCACTTCATTAACACTTTGACAACTAAGTGCTTTAAAGTCAACAACGAATCGGTAGTTAAATTTCTTCTTTTGTTGAGAACTTGGTGTGTCTAGTACATATCCTGATGCTCGTCCCGGACGATAAGGTAAGTCTATTTTCCCCATTTTATCGAAGCTTCGAAGCAATGTGAATTTCACTTGTTCGCTATTTTGATAATACTGACTTACATTATTTGAAATAATTGTCAGTTTATCATTAACTTCAACATAGCGTGAACATAAGTAAATCGGTAGAGGCTTTTCTTTAAACTTTTCCTTTTTCCAATCTAAATCCTTAAACTTATCAAAGCTATCATTATTGACATGTGCGTAATGTAAGTTAGTTTTAGTATTTATTTTATCCTTAAAATCAAAAACCAAACTAAGCGTATTATCTTCTTTTGTACTTTCTAACTCGATATCAATTAGGACCTTATCCTCTATCTCCGAAACTTTAAGTAATATATTTTGATCACTATCTGTGTATTTTCCGATTATTTGATGCTGTTTGGGTTCCCAGTTAATCACTAAATTTGATGAATGTTCTCCTTCATTTGTCGAGAAATTATATGAATCTCCATTGTCTAAAATATTTTCTAGTTTAACAAAGTCCCTATAGTCTTTGACATTTAAAAGTCCATCGCTTATTTCATGGCTTTTTATACCGATTGGCTGAATATTATTCACTGCTTCTGCCTTTTCTATTTTCAATACCTTATAACTCATTGGTTCGAGATCGATGTTTAAAAGTTTTACAACGTGTTCGTATTTCTCTCCAAACTCCACTCCACTGCTATGGTCTAACTGGTATTTTCCAGCTAAAGATTTCAGACCACTATAGTCTTGTGATTCGTAGTCGACTTCCCCATCACTATAAATAAAATCATACTCTTCCGATTCGCTAACTATTTTTATGGTAGAATAAGCACTCTTAATTTTCGCCTCAACATCTGTAGTACGTGATAGCGGTAATGTATTAAATACAACTATATATTCATCGATTGTCGAATCATGATCTACCGAATTTTTCACTAAATATCTGCTGCATAAGTAAATAAGTTCATCAATCATTTGTTGATTGAGCATGTATCGATTATATATTTCCTCATTAACTTTCTCTGGTGATGATGTATAAATACTGTCATGGAATTGATTCTTCAATAAATTTTTCCAAATATTATCAATTAATTTAAAGTCATAATCTCCCCCAACTGCACTTGTTATTGCAACAATTGGTGATAAAACCTTAGCAATTTGAACTTGTTGCTTCAAATTAGCTTGTTTGATATCCATTCTACTTCCAGCAATACCTGGGTGGATTCTTCCACCATTATAAGAAATTGGCTGTCCTTCAAAAATATGATTAAAGTCACAGTTTTCTAAATATTGTTCTGGTGTGGACTGAACAAATGAGTATTCATCAGTTAATTTATTCATTTCATCTAGCAGCTGTGGAGTATTTTCCTGAATTGTAGCATGATCAGATCCTCCCATTAGAAACAAGTTGTTACTTGCATTGGGGTATGCCGTTTTTATTTGATTAATAAATTCTAGTTGACTATCTAGTGCAGTTTTGGGTTCAGTGTCTAAGTATCTAAAGTATCCATAACCGATTGGAAAAGCAATCGTTTTAACACTTGTACCATCAAATCCTTTCCACATAAATGCAAAGTCGTCTAAGTTATCTTCTGCAAAGTTTCGCCATGCATACACTCCATCTAAGTTAAACTGCTTTACGAAATACGGCGTATTTCCCGACTGGAAAAACGTATCTGGATTCCATAAAACATTCATACATGTGCCAAACTTTTCTCTTGTTGTTGTAATACCAATTCTTAAATTATTGGCAATTGATTCACCATCGACTAAATTCATATCTGGCTGAATATACCAAGGACCAATCATGACCCTACCAGCTTCTACAAGCTTCTTTAGACGCGATTCTAAATCACTATTTACCTCTAGAACCTCTTCAATCATCTGATACTGCCCGTCAAAAGTGAAGCATTGGAAATCTTTATTAGTTTCCAATGTTTCAATTACTTTTTTTACAGTTGCGTATAACCTTACTTTAAATTCACTGCTGCTTCGATACCACTCACGATCCCAATGGGTATGAGAAATATAATCAATTTTATGCGGTTTTTGCATTATTTTCTGCCTTTTCTTGTTTTAATAATATTTGTGCAAATGGTGCCCAAATTACCATGTCAATAAGTAGTAAAACTAAGTATAGCACTACTGGTGAAAGTTTTCCTCCAGAACCTACAAATACATTGAAGAATACTGGTTCTGCTCCACTTCCTGCCATAATTAATGGTGATACTAAACCTTGTGCATGTGCAACGTATGCAATCACAATATTAATTAATGGTGTAAATACGAATGGAAGGAATAACATTGGGTTTAATACTATCGGCATCCCGAAGATTACTGGTTCATTAATGTTAAATAAACTCGGAACAATAGCTACTTTGGCAATTGAGCGATAGAATGAATCTTTACCTGCTAATAGGAAAATAACTAATACTAATGCAAGCGTAGATCCACTTCCACCAATCATCCCATAGATTAATGCCATTACATTCGGTGATGGTGAATCAATGAATACTTGGGCGCTACCAGTTTGTGTAAAAGTGTCTATTTGTCCTAAGAAGAATGGAATCCAAACACTTCCAACAATTCCCCAAACAATTGAGAAACCGTGTAATCCAAAGAACCATAATAATTGCATAACTAACATTACAACTAGCATTGCAACAAGTCCGGTACCCATTGATTGTAACGGAATTAGGATTAGCGTATTAACAAGTTCGTGCGCTGAACTGTATCCAACAGCATTAATGATTAAGTTAAGCACTTCAAATCCAACGACAATGATTGTCACAGGAATCAGTGCAAAGAAACTATTGAAAATTGATGGTGGTACTTGTTCTGGCAATTTAATTGTTGGTACTTTATTAATTAAAATTGAGTATAAACGAACTGTAAATAACGATACAATTAACCCAATGAATACTGCTTCATAGTTAATGAATGAAATGGCAATTCCACCTACCATTGCATCTCCTTCACCAATAGTGTATGGCACTAAGATGAAATATGATACAAGAGCAACTAACGTCGATGTAACAACATTAAAGTTCTTAACATCTTTAAATTTTTCACTATAGAAGTATGCAGCAGCAATAACAACTAATACCCCTTGAATCCCTTGCATGTGACCTGCGATATATCCCAATTTATCAGCAATGCCCAAAACGAATTCATTTTCAATTTGAAGATTGAAAACAATCATCCAGTTAATTGCTTGTAAAATCGATGAAATAATAACAAATGGCAACGTAAAGATAAATGAATCCTTAATTGACATTAATAGTTTATTATCTCCAATATAGTTTGCGAACTTTGATAATGGTCCTTCTAACATATTTATAATTTTTTGCATAACACTCCTTTTCTTAAACAAATTCTACCAAGTATTCTCTGAAACCTATTAATAGATTATGAAAATGATTTCAGTGAAAAAAGACCAAGAATAACTTCTTGATCAGTTAACTACCTTATATTCTAATCGATACTAATATATTTATATACTCCATATATTAGTGCATCGTTTCCATACTCAGATATTTTTATTTCTAAATTATTTAAAAGTTCCTTGTATTGATTTAATGGCAATCTATCGATTATTTTTTCAACAGTAAAGAACTTTGCTTCGGTAATCCCTCCACCTATGATAACTAAATTAAAGTCCAATACATGTCTTAAATTTATAATACCGCATGTCAAATTAGTAAAATATTCTGCTTCTATCTCTAAAGCAAGCTTATCACCAGCATGTATTAAGTTATCAAACTGCTCACCGTTAATTATAATTCCTGACTTTTCAGTATACTTTTCTAGCAAACTTCTTGTTGAACAAATGTTTTCAAAAGTATCTCCTGCTGGATGGTACATATGACCGATTTCCAACGCTCCACCATTTTCACCATCTAAGATTTGTTGATTATACTTAAATGCTCCACCGATTCCAGTTCCTAATGACATATACATAAGGTTTGGGATATTATCGTAGTTATATATGCATGCTTCGACATCATTGACCACATCAACCGGAATGCTTGTTATCGCCTCTAACTCTTCCTTAAGACGTACTCCTGTATATTTTGGTATCGTTGGACCAGCATATCTAATTGACCCCGTAGGTTTATCAATTTGTCCCGCTGATGATATTCCAATATGATTGATAGTATATTGCGTTTTAAAATTATTGTAGATATTAACTAAACAATTCACTATCTCGGTTCCATTGGGAGTAGCAACTTTTGCTTTATCAATAATCTTCCCATCTTCTACAATTGCATATTTTATAAAGGTCCCACCTATATCAAAAATTAACATAACTTTCCCTTTGCCTTTGCTACATAGTCACAATATTTTTTAGTAATCAACTGTGGTCTTGTAATCATCGAACCAACAACTATTGAGTCTGCACCTAAAGTAATGGCATTTTCTATTTTCTCTTGGGTATCGATATTTCCTTCGGCGATAAAGAAACATCCGTTATCGTGTGTATAATCGATCATTTCTTTAAGCAACTGATAATTATTTGCAGCGAGATCAATTCCATCTGACTGCTTTGTGTAACCAACCAGGGTCGTAGAAATAATATCAAAACCTAAGTTTACTGCATTTTTTATTTCTTCAAAGGTAGAACAGTCCGCCATAAGCAACACATTTTCATCAAGTTGCTTCACTTCCGACAGCAGTTGCTGTAACGTTGTCGAATTTGGTCTTTTGGAACTTGTAGCATCCATTGCAATAATATCAACATTAGCAGCTAGTAACTCTTTTACTTCTTTAACCGTAGGTGTAATATACACTTCACTGTCTTCATAGTCTCGTTTAACAATCCCAATGATTGGTAGATCAACTTCCTTTTTTATTTCAATTATATCTTCATAACTATTCGCACGGATTGCAACAGCACCCCCTTCACTAGCGGCCTTCGCCATCTTACTCATTATATAACTTGAGTGTAATGGTTCATCTTGTAGTGCTTGACATGAAACAATTAGGCCCTCTGAAAGTTTACTTAATACCGAATTCATTATTCTCTCCCCAACTATTGTTAACCTTTTAATTTTTACTAGATTAACCACTATACTTATTTTAGCACGATGAACATGTTTTAAATTACAACTTAGTGAAATTGATTTCAGTTTAATTTTCAAGGATTTCATTTAGTATTTTATCGCGATTATCCTTTTGTTTTTCAGACGTTTCTTGTTCAAACCGAATATAGACATTATCGAAAAAGATAACTAACGGATATAAATACGAATACGTTTGCGATAAAACACTTGAATTATCGAGATAGATTAAAGAATTGTTATCACATAGCTTAATTATATTTTTATCATTAGTCGAAACGCCATACGTATATACACCTTTTGTTTTAAGGCGTTTAATTACGCGTTCATAGGTTTTATTAACACCACTAATTGAAACAACAATAAATACATCTCCGGGTTCTAATAATGCTGACTCAATAACAATTTCCTCTTGCGTTTTTGCAACTCTAATATCAATCCCGAAACGACCAACGCGCTTCGCAAAATCGATACATGGTAATGATGTATTTTCAATAGCCGCAATTACTATCTTATTGCTTCCTATTTTTCCTACAAGTTCTTCAATGCTCTCCTGCTTTAGACGTTTATAATTTTCAATTAACATGTCTAAGTGTGTCTCATATATTTCTGTAATGTTTTCTATTCCCGATGTTTGATTAATTTCTGCTTGATAAGCATCTATAAAAACATTGTAGTTGGGGTATCCGATTTTTCGGACAAATCTTGATATTGTAGCTGATGAAATATGCAACATTTCTGCTAGCTCTTTACCCGGTAAGACCTTATTTTCTTCTAGAAAGTAATCAGCAATCACGTTCTCAGAATTAGTAAATTCATCTTTATTATATGTTATTTGTTTTTTAATATTCATAATTCCTCACATTCAACTTCAATTGTCAATGTTTATTTTAGCATATTGTTAACCATAATAAAGTGTTTTAATTAATTTAGCTCTATTTATCATTTATATTATGGATATGTCAATATATAATCAATATAAAGTTTACACATTACACGATTAATAGTTTCAATATTGTCAATATTTTCCATACAACTCTCTAACCTTTCGTTTATCTCTCTGAATAATTGATCTTCATTATAAGCGTAATAATGTTCTTGATTATCAAGGTATTCTTTTATAAGATCGTATCCAAATTCATTTTTTACTTGTTTATATAATTTCTCTTCTGTATTGGATAGAAAGATATTGGTGATTGGATACCTAATCATTTGCTCATTATCTTGGGCATTGAAATTGTATGCAACAAATTCAATTTGATTACTTAGTCCTATGTACACATTTCCTTCTGGAATATTTGAATATTTATATTTTGTTAAAAATAAATCGTATATTGATATCATTTTAGAACTTTGCATGTGGTAAAACTCCCAATGTTCATTCCCTTGGTGAGTGTCTATGCTACATAGAGCCCACTTTTCTTTATTATCAATATTAAGATTATTAAAATCCATACTAAAGCTGTTGTTTACTTTAAATATATGTAAGAATAGTTCATACGAAAACATGTTTTCTACTGGCTTGGACTTGTATTTCTTAACAAAGTATTCTAGCTCTCTTACATTTTGATTAATATTTTTTAAATTTAAAATATTTTTTATTATTCTCCATTCATGCGGAGCAACAAAAACATTTTCTTGTCTTAAAAGATCCTTTAGACATTTGATTTTATATTCAACGTTATTCGGTATATAGATTATATCTTTAAAGTAGCGACTCATATATAGTTCAAAATAATTTTTCGAATCGTCTCGACTATTTGTATGTTGAAACTTATTTTCACTAAACTTACTTTCGTTATATAAATAATCCATGTCAGCATTTACAATGACTGTCACATTTTTATCATTTAGGTAGTTTATAATTTCAAGAACATGGTTAATTTCATTAAAACTAAGTCTATCGATATTTTCAAATACTATCACTTTATTTTGCGAATAACTAACAATTAAATCAAGGTACATCCTTCGAAAACGATTGTTATGAATGTCTTTAGAAAAAATTATTTCTGGTATAAATTGAATAATCAGCAAGTTTATAACTACAACAAGGATTATAAGTAGACTAAGGTGTTGAGAACTTAAGAAGTATTCTTTAAATAATGCTATAAATGGTACCCATGCTAAATTGAGTGTTATTATAATGTACACTAGCTCTGGATATTTTAATAAATTTAATATGTTAATCTTAGTGTTGACTAATTGGGTATTTGAGGATAGTCGTTTATAAATGGCATAAAACATATTCTGCCCACTGCCATGTTCTAATAAATCAACCTCTTCATATTTTTTTAATAATTTTTTAATTGTATATGTTTTTCCACTACCCCACTCTCCTGATAATAATACTGCTCCTTTATGATCATTGTCATGTAATGCAAATAGCAAAGAACGTTCAGTTTCGTTTACGGTTTCTTCATCCATTACCAAAACACTATCCTTATACATAATAAATGATTCCTCATGATTCAATATCATATTATTTTTTTTCGCAAAATTGAATAAGACTTTACTTTTCGTTAAGTATGATGTTCCGAAAATCCCTATACTTACCGAAGATATAATATAAAAGTAAAATAATGAAAAGTCTAAACCTATGTTACTTAATAATATACCCAGTGTTATTGGTGGTAGGAATAATACTAATAACATATAAATACCATTTATAGCATACAAAGCATCCTTTTTGTTAGATGAAACATTAGCTTTCCATATACATACATGTGAGTACAATTGAAAAAAAATTATTAATATTAAATACACTGGTATTAATAAAGTTCCCTCATCATCAATCAACGGTCCCCTTATATTCAAGTAAAAGAATAATAGGCATATTATATCAATGACAACAACTACATACTTTATATCTGGTGTTTTGTCGCTAAATAAGCTAGTATATTTTGTATAATGTTTTGTCGCTAGTACACTCATGACTTTGCCATCTACAATAGCATAATTGTTGCATAAGAAAAATTTTATTGGTGATCTAAGCCTTTTTTTAAGCGGAATAACTTTTTTGATATTTTTGCTAATTAAAATGGCACTTAACATGTTCTTTACTAAAGATAAAATAAATATGAATGCGACAGAAAGCAGATATATTGTCAAAAGTTGACCAGTAGCATCCTGCACTATTTTATCATCGGTTGTGTTTAATAGTAGCATTGCCATAATTGTACCAGTAAGTACGTTTGCAACTAACGATATAAAAAATGTACATATAAATTTTTCATTGATGTATAACTCAAACATTATTTTTGAGTTTAGATATTCAAATAATAGATATATTATTAATATTATCCAAAATTTAGAGATAACCGTTTCTCCAATAACAATGCTATTATTATCAAATGTCGAAAACATTACGAATATAAATATAATATCAAGTGTTCTTAATATCAGTAAGTGTTTAAGCTTATAATTCATTTATCCTCCTAAAACGTATTTGGTGTTACGTATTTATAAAAATGACTAGTAATTTGAAAGATTACTAGTCATTAAACTTTTTGAAACTATTTATGCTTTTTGTCTTGGTGTTTTTTTAGAACTTTTGCAGCTTCACTTTTCTTTGTTTTATTATTGGATGTAGCGAGTGTCTTACCTGCTTTACCCAATTTCCCTCCGGAATGTTTGGTCATTTTGCTCCTTTCTTGCATTTGTCAAGAATCTGCTGTATACTAGTTTTTTTAGAAATTATGTAACAGTATCCCTTTGATGCTGTTTTATTTTTATGACTTTTCGGTCTTGCAATACTTTTAAATTACAATACATTTATCTAGAAATGGCTTTAATCTATTTAAGTTGCTTTGGCTTAGCTCGCTCTTCAAAAACAAGTCCACACTTAAACTAGATTTCGCTTTTCTGATATGTCTAGTTCCGTTCTTTTCTTCTAATTCAGGATAAACTTCACATATTGCATTTTCAATTCCTTTTTGTGAGTATAATAAAAGGATTGACGGTTCTTTTACTTCTAATGTTTCATCAATAATCGAATATAGTTTCGTTTTCATTTGTCCACTAATATATTGGTCTTCCAGTTCTTTATTTTGATCTCTTTCCCCAATGTCAACCATAATAATAAATAATGGTGAACTCCCATTAATTACCTCCATATTGAATAGAAGCGATTTTCTGAAAACTTCTACAAGATTGTTTATTTGCGTAGAAGTCCTATGTAGTTTTACATCAGGAGCGATAGTCTTAACGGGGATGTATATGTTGCTGTTCGCATTAACATACTTATGGATTATTCCCTCCAAAAAAGCTTGCTCTCCCTGCCCATGACAGATTAAAATAATTTTTTTATTATTCATTCTCCTCCCAAATATCCGATAGACTGGGTATTGCACCATAGTATCCTTCTAAATATCTTTTAGATATTTTATCTTTATTATCGATACCTGCCAGGTTCCTGATTTTACGTTGACCATCTATATTTTCGATTAATTGCTTTTCCTTATTTGTTAGTACCTTTGAATCAATGAAATAAATATTATGTGTTGTAACAAACATCTGTCGATCATATTGTTTCATTATTTTACATGTATAGTCAAATACCTTTCGAGCCAGGTTGTCATGTAAGTATGCCCCAAATTCATCCCAAATGAATACACTATCGTTAATCTTTGCATGATGGATAAAATTAAAGTAGTCTAAGTATTTTTGTGTACCAGTGCTTTCTTTTGAAAATGGTACATCCAACTCCTTACCACCTAATAACTTTGTAAAATATAATTCCATTTCATACTTATCTTCATTC
This sequence comes from Mollicutes bacterium LVI A0039, assembly GCA_033103385.1. Lineage (GTDB taxonomy): Bacteria > Bacillota_I > Bacilli_A > UBA3375 > UBA3375 > LVI-A0039. The sequence goes on along the minus strand of CP136953.1, from coordinate 1,163,050 downwards.
TCCAAATACGTTCTTTTATAAATAACGTCAATAACATTACTATCAATTTGATATACAAACTCACGAAAAAGGGGAAGTAACTTATCTTCAACCATATCTTTGAAGTTTTCAAGTACGCTTGAATCTATTTTAATATTACTTTGAATTACACCCAGTCTTTCCATATGAAATGAATTTTTATGATATTGGTGATGTGCTGTAATACTATCTGCCATAGCGTTAATAAATTGTATCTCACTTGAACCTTTTGCAATTATATCTAAGTCTGAAAGAAAATCAATATGGGATACAACACTGCTAGTTAATGCCAAATCATATTTCAAAATCGCATTTTTTATTGAATTATAGTTAGTTATAACCTCATTAGAACTAAAGCGTTTATAAATATTTGCTTTTCTTGAATTTAAAGCATAGTCCATACTTTCGTAACATATTTCATTATCCTTATTTATGTGAATAGCATATGATCCATTCTTTTTGTTCAATTCAAAATCAATATCAATTTTTATATCGTCCTCATCACCAATAGTACTATAATTATCATATAAAGAAAATACTGTTCGTAATTCACTGATTATTTCAGTGTCTTTACTTTTTAATAATTGCTTGGACATACTATCCTTGTTATATATCATTGTTAATAAATCAAATATTTCAACAAATGAACTTTTACCAGATCCATTTTCTCCTAATAATAAATTTATATTATCTTCTGGAAAATATTCAAGTTGTTTGAATGCTTGAACATTCTCCACATATATTCTTTTTATTTTCATACTAATCCTCCGGTTATCTTTCATTATTATTATAACACCTTTCGGGGCTTAGCGTTCAAAATAAGAGTTTTCCTCCTCTTTCTCCCTCTTATTGATGGTGTTGTAAATATTAACATAACTATATATGGAAATAACCACGGAAATCAAGCGTGGTTTTTAGTTCATATTGCATATTTAAGTACTGTGGAATTGAAATTACTTAATTTTAAACTTAGATATTGTTGTTTTATTTTCTACCTCTTTGGCTTCTTTTATTGCTTGAATAATACTACTTTTTTCATTTGATTCATTCTTGGTATTAAGACGAAGCAAAGGTAGATGATTACGCGCTAATATCTCATTTTTCATTTTATACCGATATTTTTGTTCCTCTTTATCATGAAAGCTATTCCCATCTACTTCAATTACCAGAATTGGCTCTTTATTTGCAGTACTATATATTAGAAAGTCTCTATGAGATTGATTAAGGATATAATCTAGCTGCTCATCATCATATTCTATTTTATGATTAACCAAATCTGATAATCTATATCCATACAAGTGATCAATTGATTTATCATTTCTATAGATTAATTTAAGCAACTCTTCAACATCTACTTCTGCAGGGCTAAGTTTACCTAATTTTTTCTTTTTATATAATTTTACAAATAGAGTTTTAGGCTCGTATTCCAATTCATTATGTGTATAGTATTTTATGTATTTGAATAAGTCTCCTACTATTGATGAGTCTGCGGAAAAATCTTTAGAGATTAGTGTCAAGGTCTTTTGGGCCCTAGATACTGCAACATTTATTAAATTCGTATTACGAGTATGTGAATTTAGATAATTTTTATCGATAGCAAAATATACATGTTTAGCTTCACGTCCTTGATATGAATAAATTGTCTCATACTTATTGTCTTTATATGGGGATATCACTACCCCAGCTCTGTCCTTGATCTTATTTCCAACCATTGTTACTTCCGCTTGTGACTCACATAAATGAATATCCATTGTTTTACCGTTAAATTCCGTATGTATTTTTAACTGTTTATTGTAAAAGAATTGGTTACAAAAATTGATTATGCTGCGATCACAACGGTAATGTTCTTTAAGCATTATTGTCGATACATCACCAATTCGCTTAAATAAGGTAAGAAAACCTTGTGTCATATCTATTTTTCCAACAGTATTTTGTTTGAATCCATTTGTAACTGCTTGTAACTGTCTTTCATCACCAACTACAATTATATTTTTTGCAAATGTTATTGTACTTAATCCTTCATATACATTCATTTGGGATGCCTCATCAATTATTAAGTAATCATATTGAAAGTTAGTCCCCTTAGTATTATAAATTGAACTCGAAGTGGTTCCAACAACCGGGTAACCTTTAATGAACTGACAAAAATTTTTGATGTATGTGTCCTTTGTTTCATATAAATGCTTATATTCATTTTTGCTTACAAAAGCTTTGAAATACTTTAAAGAATCTTCATTTAGTTTGTTAATATCTTGATCCTTAATTTTCATTTGCATCTTCTTTATTTTATGTTGTAATTCACTAATATATTTCTCATAAAATATTATATTTAAATTTAGCATATATGACGTGTTCTTTTATGTAAGTGCTTTTTTACAAGTCGTTACTTCTAGAAATTTGGTGTATATAATAATCATTTTACTATCAAGCAAATTTACAAAACGACTTGACTCTAATGAGCTTTTGGTAAACATTCGTATCAGATGATTGTATTCTTGTTGTGTCTCATGAAGTTCATTTTCTTCTAGCTTTTCATAAATATTATCCACTGCCGCATTTGTTGCTGATATAATACACATTGTCTTTCTGTCCATAATTAGATTTGCTACAATATTTAAAATGGTTTGTGTCTTTCCTATTCCAGGAGGTACTTCGATAATAGTATATTGGTTTTCCAATGCATTTACAACTGCACTATACTAGCTCTCATTTACTCCAAAAGGAAATATAATATTGCTTACTTCTCGATACTTTGAATTTTTAAATTTCTCATTAACAAGATTAATCGGATAATTGCCACCAGTTACTAAAAGTTGCTTAATTACAATTTTTATTTCTTTTTTCACATAAATCTCTAGTTAATTTCTTTGGATCATTGCTAACACATTCTACATTGTTTGCTACTATTCCTTTTGTATCAATCTTTATTAGATTAACACATTCATTCATTTTTGCTAATAGTAAATCAGTATTTTGTATATCTTCTTCATTCACTATTCTTAGTGTTTTCTCATTATATGAAAATAACTTATCTTTATTTTTAAAGCGTACATCATAGCCTTTTACCGTTCTATAGATTAGACTAATACCTTCTAGTTCTGAGTCATTTTTATATATCCTAACTTTTTTAAGTTAATTTCTTCCATACTATTTCCTCTATTTAATATTCACTTTTGATTTACCACATGCACAAATAAGTTCAGTTACAGTGTATATTAGTTATTCTACTTAACCCAGCTTTGTTTATTGGAAATGTCTACCAAATGTTGTAGATAGTCTAGAATATGTGATGACCCATAACCCTCTTCCTCTAACGTCTTTGCAATTATTGAATATTCTTTATATAAACTTGTATCAAAAACTCCTGCATCGTCTGTATTTATTGATACTAGCATGTCATTTCGTCCATTTGTAAGACGTTTGTCCGTAAACTTAAATAAGGGGTGTTTTTTATAGTAATCAAAGTCTGAAATTATATAGTTCGATGATATATTTACCTCTATTCCTATTCCCTTTTTATCCACTTTATCTCTTAGTTCTTGTTGAACAAAATCAACTGCATCTATGAAATTAGAGTCAACAATATTGACATTTATTATTTCACTTAAGACTTTATTATAATCAACATCGTAGTGGTACAAGTGGTTAAGATACTTTGCCATCGGATATGAAAAGTACTCACGATAATTATAGTTTTGAATATTGTAATCGTTGTTAATTTCCTTTTTTGACTTCTCATCTTTGAAGATATTTTTAAACTGTGTGTTTAGAATATCATCATATTCATATAAACTCGGGTTATCTGACCTAAGTTGCATTGATGCGTAATATTCATTGACATGTACAGATGTAAGTTCTAAGTTCCCCCACACCCCACAGTGTATGTTTAAACGCTTAATAGGCAATAACAGTTCTTGCACTTTATCAGAAATCTTCTCTATGAATGCCGCGTCTGTATAACTATATTCAATTAATTTTTGATGAAGCCACACTAAATCATCTACTGCATCCCCACGAGAGATAAGCATTGTATCTATTCGATTATAAAAGTCTTTTACATTTTTACCTAATGCTAATGCATGTCCTAAACGATCACCATACTGCATTGGGTAAAATTCTAAAACTTCATCAATTGCTCTCATACCTGTTAGTAGGGTTTCATATTCCTCTCCAACATGGTATGTAATATTTAGTCTCTTTTTTGATTTATTACTACCAATTGTCATTGCTCTAAACAGCTGCGCATACACTTCAGGTCTACATCCAATCTCGGTATTTGCCGAATCTATTCCAACTAAATGCATATCCTCTATATCAATATATCGTGAAATATTACATGAATCCTTAATACTCTCCATTATCTTTTTTTTTGACTTATTTTTCTCTGTCCTTATTTTATAATCAGTAGATTTAACATGTCTCTTTGTAAAATTATTTCCTTTTATATAATGCACGACATTCCCAACTTCAATATCATAATCAACCATTCCAGAATATTTCTTTGCCTGATCCATATATTCCTTTGTTTTAACTTCTGACTTTGGCGTTGTTCGATATTCTAGGCATTTTACTTTGCCATGACTATTAAGCAAATATACTGATTCCTGATATCTCTTTTTCAACTCGGTATCGTTTTCATAGAAAATATCTTTACAATTTTCGTATTCTAAAAAGGACTGAAATCCTAAATTTTCTTTCTTTTGAATAAATAAATTTTCAAAATAGTTCTTTAGATATATGTATTGCATTATCATTTGTTTTTCTTGATTTTTTGCTTTACCTGAAGATGAGTAGCTAACTAGACGAACTAAGAACTCTCTTTCTATGGCAAGGAAATTTATGTAGTGCTCTACTCTAGAAAATTCATTCCCTAATATCCCTCTATATAACTTTGGTCTAATACCACTCATATAATCATGGTTTTTTTTTAATTCCGAATCCAGTAATTTAGAGTTTTTATATTCATACTTAATAGGTTTTGGTGGCTTTTTCTCTCCGAGATATAGGTCAAGGTATTTACGCAAATATATTAAATATTGTAGATTATAATTAATTGTATTATCACTTTGGTAATGAAGATGACTATTTTCTCTTTTTATTTTAGATATTTTTCTTATTTTTTTAAATTTTTTGTAGAATGATTCTTCTTTAATTACAAGGGCATAGAAATTAAAATGTTTATTCCCAGAATTAGCATTAAAGTGCATATGGCTTTCTGATATACCTGTTGATAAAATTTTATCTATATGACTATTAGTATGCTTAATATTTGCTAGATATCTTATTTCTTTATGATTTACGCTATTATATCCAACATAGTGGGCAGCTAGAATATCTTCACTAAGCTTATTCGTATGACCGATCCACTCGAAGTAGCTCTTATACTTTACCACAACTTCCTGATTTTGTACTGTGAGCATTTTTTCCATAGAGTTTATGATTATGGTTTGTGGAGAAAAAATACCGTAATAATCAATACATTCTTGTTTTAAAAGCAAAACGTGATTTTGAGCTTCCTCATATTTTACATTTTTATAAAGGTTCCTGTAGATTTTCACAAGTTCTACATCTAATGCATTTTCAAATTCACCCGATTTTAATAAATCACTCCAGTTATTTTTAAAAAGGAACCATTCAAAGTCTTTTGACATTAATAATTTTGTAATTCTGTCACTATTCTTAATCATTATTTCTTACCATAATTTCTAGTAAAGTAACGCATTCTGCCAATTTCTGTTCCAGAATAATATTGGTGTTCCTTTTCAAAGTTATTAAGATCATAACCAAACTCATCTTTGAAATCCTTATAAAATTCAATGCTAATGTCTTTATCTGCGAGAATTTTATTGCCTTCTATTTCTGTATAAATAGTTGTTGGATTATTTGCATTTGTAAATTTTTTCACTGGTTTTTCCCATGAATTTAACAATTCTAGATAAACATCTAATTGTTCAAGAGTCATATTTTTTATCATTTCAACTTTAATGTCCTTATTATATCTAGTATATAGTGCAAGCTTAATCTTTAGTGCTTTTAAAACTTCGTTTTGTCTGGTAATTGATATTGGTTTTAGGTTTTCACCTTGAATGTCATTCAGAATATAAGGATACTCGGGAATGTTTAGTTCTTTAATAGCTTCTTGCTCCGCAACGAGTTGTTCTTGCCACCATAAGATGATATAAGATTTAGAAATTATTTTTTTGTTTATATCATATACTTTTTTTGTACCACTAGTAACTTCTTCATCTAAGCGTGAATAAACACGTTTAAGCGGTCTTTCTTCTGATGACCTATGTGTTTTAAGATCATACAGAAAATCCAAAAAGAACATATCAAATATAACTAGTTGATTATTGCTTAATGCCCAATCAATGTATCCTTTTGATAGTAAGAAAGTAAATGGATTTGAAATAAACTGTGCTGTTTTCCTTAAAGTATTACTTGCACTTTGTATTTCTATAAAATAACTTAAAAAAGAGTCGTTTGTAGCTTTTTCTACTTCTGAAAAATCATATAACTTCACTCTTTTTTCACGTCGAGATTTGGGGATATTTGAAGATTCCTTTTCATTTATTCTAGATATTGATACATCTAGAAATGTAGAATTATGATATAAAACTGGCCCCTTGGCATTTGGACTAATGATATTTCTCACTAAGATTACTTTTTCATGAAAGTATATTTCTGGATTTATAATATCTTTAAAACAAATTTCAGGATTCCAATTCACATCATAGTATTTACGATCATTTGGCGTTGGGTAACCTTTTGCAATTTTTTGATATTCTTTAAAATTATCCATATTTCTTGCAGTCTTATACTTATTTAACAACGAATGAAGTTCGATAGATAATAATAACTTTATTGCATAAATTAAATTGATTCCATCTTGAGATTGGTCATAATCATAGTACTCATTTAATATTTGCACTAAATCTCCTAGCGCAATATTATCATAGTCACGAATACTATCATTAAATATATTTAATGTTTCATAATCAGACATTTTTTCATTTGCAAGCTCACGAAGTTTTTTTACTATAAATGGAGGTTTATCTTCTGACTTTTCTAATTCTTTTATCATTGTCACATATTTAGGATCCTCAAGTTTATTTATAGTCATCTCAGTGAACCATGATGTAAACTTTTCTGAAAAAGTATATGATTGTTCACTTTTTACTGTTTCTAATTCTTTTATTTTTTCTAATTCTTTTATTTTTTCTTCAAATTGTTTCAACTCTCTAATACTATTGGGTAGATATATATTTGGTGTCTCGAATGAGTTATATGCAATTGTATTTACGGGACACAACTCCAAAAACTTGTCCTTACAAAATTCTAATATTGTTTTATTAGAATTTTTGTCCACATGTTGGAAAATATTCGTGGCCTCCATTTGATAAACTTGTCCCATACGTGGTAAATACACCTTGTTACTTTCCGTGAATATTTTGTTGAGTTCGCTTCTTGCCCTTGAAATTAGTGTAGTTTCAGTCATCAATTTGCTCTTATACACCTCACTATTCTCATGAATAAGTTCATTTAGGTATTTATGCATAATATTTTCTTCATTATATGCCACAATAATTACGACTTGTGAATTAACAAGAAATTTTGATATATCATCAACTATATTCCTTAGAACAGAATTTTCAAATAAGTCCAAATCATCTATCTTAATAACTAATAACTTTTTCCCATAAATTTCAAGTAACTTATCAATAACTCCTGCAATTTCTTTGTCAATTTTTGTCTGTTCGTAAATTGTTTCTAAAAGTGTGATACTTGAATCCAGTCTGTCTAGATCACTAATTCCTTTGTTTAAAACTATGCTCATTTTTTTCTGTATCAAGTTATATAACCTATCACGATCATGTTGATTTATATCGTCATCATTATCTACATAATTTACAATGTTAGCCATGAGCATTTCTAAAATCCCAAAGTCTGATTTTTGCGAATTAGCAACATATAATGGCTTTATTGTCTCCAAGTATAGGATTTCCTTTATATTACTTCCATCACAATCTGGGTTTCCTATTTTTTCTAATATTGTAGTTTTACCAAATCCTCTATCACCAATTATAGATATTAAATTAATATCGTCCTGACTTATCGTTTGATTATCTTTATTATTAACATCTTCTAAGTACGAATTTATCTTATTTTGTATAAGCTCAAACTCCCCTTTAACTAATTTATCTTTTTCCATTTTTCCCCTTTTTTGCTTCATATTCACATTATATCATAGTTTAACTGGCCAAGATTACGACATTTATTACCCCTTAGATGTTTTTAAAACGATCTTTTATCGGTTATGGTGATATGAAATCATGAAAGGTTCCTAATATCATATACATTTATATAGGTATATTGCTATTTAGAACATTGCGAATTTTTTGTCAATAAATTAAACTTAATCATTTACTTACATATACGATTTTTACTATTGCTTGTTTTGATTGCATTAAAATTGACAGCCCTACTAGTTGGCTGTCTTATTGTTCTATATTAATATCTAATTCGTCAATTTTATTTCTTAGTTTAAAGTTTTCACTTATCTCGTAAGTAGCTTTTCCTTTATACCTTCCTGTAACATAATATTCAATATAATCTGTAGCGTTAATCTTAAGCGAATAAAGTTTCATATTATCCTTTAGGGCATACCCGCTAAACGGATAATCACTATCTGATGTTGGTTTGATTAGTACATCCCTTCCATCTTTATAATGCTTATTTACTATTCGATTTCCTTCTATATTGATTTACATTATAATAAACTTTTACGTAATCTAGGACCTTCACTAAAAAGATTAGTAGAATATTCCACATCTAGAACATTACATATAACATTGAAGAAATAATCTTCGTCCATTATATCTATAACATATGTTCCTCCAAGGACATTTAATCGTTTCATAATGTCTTTAATATCTTCAGAACTTACGGTTTTAATTTCTGTTTCAAACCTAACTAAAGAGGAAAGAAACTTTTTTAAAACTTCGTCATTTTTCGCAATTGTACTTTCCAAAATAGATTGGTCAAACTGCGTTCTAGTTAAAAGAATCCTTGTATATAAATATGGATCTTCCAATGTTGCATCCTTTGTTCTCTTAGTTATCCACCACAGACGCGCCAAAGAGTTTCTATTAAACAACATCTTACCGGATTTAAAAATCCTCTGCTTGATTTGGTTTTCGCTCGGATTTTTCTTAATCCATCTTCGTTGAGTATATGTATCAAAATATTCAATATTTAGTGTTGTCCACAATTCCTCTTTGGTCGCTTGTTGCTTAGTCAATGAATTAAAATAATGATGCTTGTCCATAGCAATTGCAAGCTCTATATCCTTAGATAGATCATCTATTGTTTCTGATATCATAATTAGGTTATCAAAAATATCAGTTTTGTCATCAATTATATTGATTTCGCTTATATTCAGGGATTCCTCTATTAATTTTCTTTTAGCAGTTACAACGTCACTTTCATTGTATATTTCTACATTATTCAATATCATATTCATCTCCATCCATCGAAATATCTATAAATGATATTTCTGATAATTCAATTGCGTATTTGTTAATTTCATCTGAACCAATACTCATAATATCTATATTAGGAAATTTATAGCTAAATTGATATTTTAAATAGTCAAATACCCTACTGCTTAAAAACTCATCTTCATCTCCATTTTGTTTTGACTCCTCTAACTGATACAGAAGTCTGGTATTTATTGCATTATGCACGAGTTTTACAATTCGTTTATCATGTTCCTTTTCCGAACTATATAAAGAGTCAAATGCGTTATACTCTTCCTTTGTCATATAGTAAACAACTTTATTTCCAATCTCTATAATATGACTTTGATGCTCATCATCAACCGGTTTAACAACTACAATGTCATTCATAGATGTTTTCGAATAATCCACTTCAAGCTCAAATGTTTCAACATAACCTAATATCATTCCCTTTTTCACCCGGTAGTTGTCATCATCCTTTATTTCATCTAAGCAATATACTTCAAAGTCCCTATTAGCAACTATAATTGGAGTTATATCGATTTTATTAAACACTTCATCACGAGATAATTCAATCACTCCCTCTAATTCCCCAATTTTAACCTCCCTAAACTCACGATACATTATGTTCTGAGCGTAGAGATGAAATCCAATTTTTACATCATCATTTAAACAATGTTCAGTAAATAGTTTGGAGTTAATATCTATTGTATAATGTAATTCGATACTTTTTTCTTTTGTCACAATTGCAATATCGACTCTAAAAGACGAGTTAAAGTCTTCTTCAATTTCTTTTATCATAGGTCTTGGAAATTGGTCACTATTTCTTAGCCTCATAAACCTCCTTAATTGCAATTCGAATATCTAGGTCCACATCTTCTATTTGTAGTTCTATTTTAGCTGCATTCACTGATAATATCTTATAGTTACTAATTAGTTCATCTGTTCCTGTATCTGTTTTACTATATACCAAAATATTATCTTCATTTGGTTCGTAACCATCCTTTAGTGACATGATGTACCTTCCATCACCACGACTTCTAATTTTGGTTGTAACATTTTCATGAGTAATTACATTTTCTTCATTCAATCCCAAATCAGATATCATTGATTTATCATTACTTTTATCTTTATTCTTTACTTTTCTTGAAGTACCATGCAAATCTACTGTTCCTAATTCTGCAGATTTACCTTTACTTTTAACTTTAGATTTATCGTCTATCCTCTTTAAGTGATATACCTCTTCATATTCTTTTTCATCAGCAAAAATGCTATTATTAAATTCTTTTAAAATTATTTCATCATTACTTACTTCTGAGAAAAGATCTGCTATTTTTTCTTCAACTAAATTTTTTACATCTCTAAAATATTTTTTATCTTGCTCAGTTTCAAGGTTTTTTATCAACCATTTATTATGCTCTGGTGGTTCTGCATCTCTTAGCACATGATTTAGTGCCTTACCATAGTATATTGCCATAGCATCGTATTTATAGTTTTTACCCTTAATCTTTTTATCCTCAATCAGCATTAACTGTTCACGCAAATTGAAATAACGCTTAAAACCTATCGAATCTTTATTTAAGGTTACAAATAGATCTATATAATTATCCGTATTTGATTCATCTGGATACAAAGTATGTCTATGAACATTTTCGTTGATTAATAAATTGTGCATTGCTCGGATCTTTTTATATTCTTTTTTTTCTTTTTCCACTTGTCCTTTTTTCGTTATATATTCACCGTATGTAACGTTATTTATTGTAAGTTCTTTATCATGTACCGCATCGATAAATGTAACTTCTAATTTCCCTTCATGAATAGCGACAATAAAATTTAGTAGAATATCTCTAGTTAATAATTCTAACTCTTCATGGATACTATCATTAATCAACGTGTAAAAGGGGATGTGAACTGCAGTACCGTACTCTTCATTCATACTTAAGTCCGATAAATAATTTTCTATTTTACCATCATCAATATAGTACCCTCTTGGTGAACGGTAGTCGCCATCCAATTGATGAGATGTTAATATTGATTTCCCAACGATATGACTCGCATTATCAGTGTTAAACGTGTCGTAAAAGATACTTTTAATACTTGAACGTGTAAATGGTGCATTTTTTCCAATACCAAATGAACCACCTGAACTTTTTTCAGTATTCTTATTTGTTGTCCCATCACCATATATTAGTTGAAATAGATTAGTTTTTTGATCTTTCATACGATCTAAACCACCCAAAAGGCCTGTAGTATTCAAATCTTTAAATGTTACCACATAATGCTCAAAACCACTAATACTCGTAATCATTTTATCTATTTTTCTTGTGGATTTCGTATCACTATCCTCAAAGACACTTCTACAGGCTTTAAGAGTGTCTAAAAGTTTTTCTCTATCTGGAAAATCACTTGTTTTTCGCTTAGAAATTATTATTTCGATTTTAACATGGCTGCATTCATCTCTTTTTGCATCTAATGAATTTTGAATAATCTCTCTTATTATTGAGCCATCAACTCCAAAAGTCTCAAACGCTTGGACATTAGCACCACTTACTGTATAATCTTCTGTCTTTGCAAAATTCCATCCCATTTTATTTCCTCCATATTTCCACTGCTAGATTCGCAAGAAACTCCTGTCTCTCATTAATTGTTTTTCCATTAAAGTCATCTAGGTCTTTTATCTCGAATCCTAGTCCATCTTGACCTTTACGATATGTAAGGTCATCTTCCATGTGAGTTTGTTTTTTAATTTCTTCTATTTTTCTTTCAAAAAGAAAATTTTTTGCAGTTTGATTTAAAGATTTTTCAAGAATTAAATGATTTCCAATTTTATTCACTAAAAGTTGATGTTCTGCCTCTTTAACGACCTTGGCTTTAATCCAATGCTTACCATCCACAGGCATAATATGCTCAATTGTTCCACCTTCTATTCGGCGGATTTCATCATTTTTATTCATGCTTATTTTCTTATTATTCTTTAAGTAGTTAGTAATTCTTGTTAGAACTATTTTACTAATTTGTGTTTTAAAATTAAAATCATTAAATATTTTTTTAAATGATGCTCTATTTATTGCTAAAGTGTATTTCATCGCATTTTGTTCCAGCATTATTTCCTTTAAGTGACTTGGATTATAGTTGTTATCATGAGCCAACTTATGCAATACCGAGTCCATTGTATCAGATAAAGATTGTCCACGATATGAGCATATTTTAAATATTACTTCAAATGTTTCAATTTCAAACAATAGTTCTCTAATCTCATTTGATGATAATTCCTTCGAAATATATTTTTCCGATAAAAACATCATTAGTGGTACATAAATATCACGAATTCCAATAGTATCAATAAAGTCTTCAATTTTAAGCCCTTCTAACTCAGGTAAATTAATCTTAAAGACCTTGCCTGATAAATAATTGTATAATTTTAGTTTTAAACTCAATTCATCAAGTAAATTCTTTACCTCTTCATAACTTAAACTCGCCTTTTTAACGTTATGTAATGACTTATATTGTTCTAATAATGATTTAGTTTTATCTAGTTTATAATTTTTAGATCTAATGTATACTCTGATAAAATTATCTATATCAATCTTATTCTTTTCATTGTATATTACTTTAGTTATCTTTTGGTCAAAATCATTTTGAAATTTGGATTCCCAATTCGATAAATCACTTCTCAATAAACTCAGCATGTAACTTTTAATTAAATCTAATGTAGATAATGGTATCGATGTTGTGTTTAAGTTTTCAAACAGTATAAATTCATCACTAACTGCATCAACCGTTAGAATGAACATCACATTGTTCATAAATTTTTTTGAAAAGTGAGTTAATTCACTTACATTCATCCCCTCTAGTCTCTCGTACATTCGATTGTAATTTTCATATACTGTTGTATTGCGTAAATCAGCGCTACATTCACTTGAGGTCAAAATTGCTTTGAATGCACTATAATCATCGTTTCCTTCAATTCTAGAGAAGTTTGTTTCTATCTTATCATTTTGGTTATAAACATTTGTTTGTATATAAATATTAATAGAAAGTAACTCTTTATTATTTATATCACGCTCTTCATCGTATTCACTAAAAAAGTTATTTAGATATCTATGCAATGCAACTAGAAGTAAAAATAATGTTGTTAGTCTTTGTTGTCCATCAATTATTTCATATTTATTACCAGCCAAACTTTTACTACTATGAAAAGTTATATTGTTTAGGTTCACATAGTCATATTCAATTATATCATTAATTAGTTTATCGATTGACTCTGTAGACCAAACATAGTTTCTTTGATAGATAGGAATATGATACTCACTTCTACCTATATCTGCAATAAGTTGATGAATATTATAAACGCTTGCTTCTATCTTATTTTCTGGGATTGGACAAACAACGTCTTTAGGAATACCATCCCAACTCAAGTATTTATCATACTCTTTGTGCATTCTATTCTTTTGAAACTTATCTAACATTCCCACGAACTTTTTCATTTCAATTATAGTTTCTACATTATATAATTCGGGTATAAACCATTGCTTTACTACCTCTAGATCAATATTCTCTACTATTAAAGACAGCTCCTTTGACATGTCCTCTCTAATTACATCTTCATTATGATCATAGACGATGTTTGCAACACATAAATTGAATAATGATTCCTTTTGGCCAGTAAATACTTCTTTTGATCTAAGAACCTTACAAAATGCTTTCGAAATTTGATCACGTTCAATATCTACTTTCAAAAAAACATCTCTAGTAAAATGTGCTTTTGCTGAAAAGCTACTATTTATTGTTGGCTTAACCATGCCTAATAACAACATGATCTCAATTCTCAAATTGTATGATGACTCACTCATAGTTTTATCGTAAATAAATTCATTTCTTTCTTCACTGTAAAATTCATCAATCACTTTATTGATATTAGTTCCAAGATTTCGTATTTTATTTAATCTCATAATCCTCTTCCTCCTGAATTAACCCTTTGAATATAGCTTCCAATATATTAACAACAATACTATTACCTGCTTGTCTATATAATTTCTCGCTGGATAGATTTTCTTCAAATAGTCTCTCTATCTGTTCTTCTTTAAATCCCATAAGTAGAAATGTTTCTCTATTTGTTAATAGTCTAAATTTACTATACCCATTTGGATCTTTTGATACATCTTTAACCAATTCAGTCTCATTAAATTTGTATTCGTAATATTCAAGCATTCCTCCATTATTCCACCTATCTTGTTTAGTTGTTAATGTACGTGTACTTATGTCATGAACACAATATTCATTTTCAACCTTATCACTAAATTTTGGCGGTTTTGTTATACACGTTGATAATCTTTTTTCTTTTTCAAACATTTGGAGTCTACTCTTTGTATGATTTGGAACTGCTATATCTGCTTCTAATTTATATTTTTTATTTTTGTAATCTACTCTAAGAAAGTTTTTAAGCTTTGATTTCTCTTTGGATTTATATGGCTTTAACAATATGTTCAAGTCCGTAGAATCGCGTGATATCTTTGGCTGTAACACACTTAAACAGAAAAATCGTTTTCTAGTTTGTGGGATACCAAAGTCCTCTGCATCCAAAATACCATCATATGATGTATATCCTAGTTCAGATAGCTTTTGCTTCCATGAATTGTAGTCTTCAATGTGGTCTTTATCTACTATGGCAGTTACATTCTCCATCAATAAATATTTGGGTAGGTGCTTAGGTTCTTCATGTTCTACCTCTTCTAAAACTCTTTCAACTTGCCACAACAGCCCCGAACGTGTTTCGTTTCCCTTTTTCATCCCTCGTCTATGTCCGGCATTAGATAAATCTTGACATGGAAAAGAATATGTTAATAAATTAACATCTCTACTTATTATATCTTTCCCAGATAACCCATTTATGTCAGGTATATTACCTAGTTTTTGATGAGCTTCGTAAAGCTTTCTTAGCATATCAATGGGCTGAGAAGTAAGTCTTGTAGTAAGTTTTTTACTATCAAGACTATAAGGTAGTTCACTTAAATAACGCTTAATTTCTTCATCTGTTTTATCATCAAATGCCTCTTTTTGAAAATTGTAGTTATTTATCCTATAATATGCAATCACTGCATACATATCCCACTCGGAAATTCCTACTAAATTGATTTCATCATCTTTTCTTGCTATATTTTTTAATGCTGTATGTTGACTTCCAACACCTGCAAAACATTCAAACAGGTTTATATTCATTTGTTTATTCCCATAATATGCATTATGGAAAGTAACCCCCTTAATTTTAACTTAGTTTATACATATTATAGCATTTTAACAGTTATTAACAGACACTTTGTCGCAAATAAACCCAAAAAATGCCTTATACATAGCTTTTGTGTTTAAAAAGTGTTAATTTGGTTTACATAATGCATATTATGGGAATAGAATGATGAGTAGTTTATTAGAAGGTATATCGACAAGCTTGATTGACTCCACGTTATATTCTAACGAAGCATATCAAGTGGATTTAATAACCAATAAAAATATTAAGACCATTACTTACCTAGAGAACAATTTATTTACTTGTACAGAATTTTTAATATCAGTAGCTTTTGTGACAAAAAGTGGTGTTGCACTTCTAAAGCCATTGTTACAATACTTGGAAGAAAATAACATTAAAGGAAAAATTGTTAGTGGTGACTATCTTGGATTTACTGAACCAAATGCATTAAGAGAACTAGATTCATTTACTAACGTAGAAGTTAAGTTGAACTTTTCAAACAACTTGCATTCAAAAGGGTATTTCTTCAAACAGAATGATCGGTGGAATGTAATTGTTGGTAGTAGTAATTTGACTCAAGCAGCATTAACTTCTAATAGTGAATGGAACCTAAAGGTTTCTACTAGTTTAAATGGAAAATTATGTGATGATATAATTCGTGAATTCCACAAGATATTCCATAGTTCTAAAACATTAGCTGATGTAATTGATAGTTATGAAGACTATTATCTTTCGAAAAATAAAATCGAAAGTTTCTCATACGAGTCTAAGCTAATTGAGCCTAATTCAATGCAAAGGGAAGCATTGACATCACTTGCAAAGTGTCGTTCGTTAAACAATGATAAAGCTCTTATTGTAAGTGCTACTGGTACCGGAAAAACTTTTCTAGCAGCATTTGATGTGAAAAAGTATAACCCCAGAAGAATGTTATTCATAATACATCGTGAGAATATTGCGATTGCTGCAATGAATAGCTTTAAAAAAATAATGCCAGATCGCTCATTTGGTCTATACACAGGGACTGAAAAAGTTCCTGATGCTGAATACATATTTTCTACAGTACAAACGTTATCTAAAGATAGACATCTTCATTCATTTTCTAAAACTGAATTTGAATATATTATTTTTGATGAGGCACACCATCTAGGTGCTAGCACACAATTAAAGGTTTTTAACTATTTTGAGCCTAAATTTGCTTTAGGACTTACAGCGACTCCAGAACGAAATGATGACTTTAATATTTATGAATTGTTTGATTATAATATTGCATATGAAATAAGACTACATGATGCTTTAAACTCAAATATGCTTGTTCCCTTTCATTATTATGGAATTGCTGATAAATTCAATAGTAAAGACCATGCAAATACTTTTGAACAATTATCCAGTACACACCGAGTTAACAATATAATTGAAAAAGCTGCTTTTTATGGGTATTCAGGTAATAAGCTTCATGGTCTTATTTTTGCTTCAAGTGTTAAGGAAGTTCATTTTTTAGAAAGTGAATTTAACAAACGTGGAATACCTTGCAAAGGATTAACGGGTTCTTGTAGCGAAAGCGAACGACGACAAGCAATTGAACTATTAGAGGATGGTGTTTATGAATATATAATCACTGTAGATATATTTAATGAAGGAATAGATATTCGATGCGTAAACCAAGTTATATTCTTACGTCAAACTGAGTCAGCAATCATATTTATTCAACAATTAGGTAGAGGTTTACGACTATATGATAATAAAGAGTATCTAGTTGTTCTCGACTTTATTGGAAACTATAATAATGACTTTTTAATCCCAGCTGCATTATCACAAAGTGGCGACTATGACAAAGATAATCTGTTACAATTTATTCTGTCTCCAAACGAATTTTTACCAGGTGAATCAACAGTACATTTTGAACAAATTGCTAAGGAACGAATATTTAACAATATTAAAAGCACAAGCTTCTCTAATATAACTTCGATCATCATGCATGATTTTAAGGAACTAGAACGTAGGTTAGGTAGACGTCCACTATTAAATGATTTTTATACACAAAGATTAGTATCCCCTACTAATATACTTAACAAATATCCAACAATACTTGATCTATATTCTAAAATGTATGGTGAAGCAGTTATTCATGATGAAGATTATAAAAAGGTCCACTTCATCTCTAAGTTTCTTACACCAGCAAAGAGGCCTCATGAATTTATAATTTTAAATTCTCTACTTGATTCTTCTAAAACATTCGAAACTTTAGTTAACGATGTGATGCTTATGACAAACGGAGAACTAGAGCAAGAAAAAAAGCAGACAAGAAATGCTATAAGACACCTAATGTTACAAACATATACTTCCACATATAAAAGAAAATACAACCTTGAACTTCTTCCACAACAATTAATAACATACAATAATGAGACATATTCACTTGCTGCAATGCATAATACAACATTCATGGAAGATTTAGTTTCCTATAATATTGCTTATTTCAAAGATAACTACTCTACTCATTACCCACTTACACCTTTTGCAACATACACCAAAAAGGACATAAGTAAGTTATTTTTATTCGAAGAATATGAGGGAGGAATCAATGTACAAGGGTATAAGTTTAATCATGATGAAAAAACTTGTATTGCTTTTATTACATTGTCAAATGAGAGCGAAGCAGACACACATGATGATAAAATTTTATCTCGACGCTTTATACAATGGCAATCGCAAGACAGCAAGTATTTGCAAAAAAACGGTTCTATTACAAACGAAGGAAAACTTTTAAACAAAGAATATAAGTTGTTTGTATTCATTCAAAAGAATAAAAAGGAACCTTTTCATAATTTCGGTGAAATTAAAAATTTAAAAGCTAATGAAATATCTGTTATATCTAAAGGTAAAAGTGTAAATAAGGTGGAATTCCAATTAGAATTAGCTTCAGATATTCCTCATGAACTTTTCACATACCTTACAACATAATTTACGCAAATTTCCATATGCAGATTTGACACATTATGAGAATTGGAACCAACTTTTGTTGGTTCCGTTTTTTATTATTAACAAATAATGTTGATGTGCTGTAATAAAAATGTAAGTACATAGTTGCTTCTTCTATTAATTTAAATCCATTTACGATTATTCATATGGTATTAATACTTTAACTACAACAATTACTATGGTAATTAATCATGAGGTATAGTATTATGCTAGTCAATTTTTTATTGTCTTGACGTCAGGATATCATAAAATAGTCTCCTATTGACGCAAATACTACCAAGACAGTCATCAAAAAACTCCTTAATAATATCAAAATCACCAGCGCATTCGTCCCAATAAAGAACATAATATTTTATGTTTAGTAAAAGAGCACTTTAATTAATGTGATGTGCGAGCTTAGCTTTAAGTTCTGATTTTTTATACTCCTTATTTGCACTTAATACATTTTCATAGCCTTTGTATTTCAGTTAACAAAGTATCATTAATATTTATATTTTCCATGTTGTTCTTAAAAAGAAATACTCGAAGATCTCTCTTTAAACTGAACCCAGTTTATTTATTCAAATAAGTTATTTGCTTTTTCTTCTGAGATATATACTTTTCCGCATTCTTCTTTTGGGGCTTGTAACTTTTCTAATTCATCAAATGAAAACGTCGGTTCATTAATATCAAAGTTTGAATATCGATCCATGTTATTATTTCCTGGAAGTGTATATATTGCACATACTAAACTCAATTCTTCTTTCATAATGGACGGATTCTCACGGGTGATTTGTATTGGTATCTCTTTCAATTTTTCTTTGAGATATTTGTTGTAAAATTCTTTCTTTTCATGGTTATATATCTTATAGTCATTCTCCAACAAAGAACACACATACATCTTCTGAATATTCTCTAAAGAAGGTATGGGGTTACACTTAATGTTAAGTTTTGCATCTAACTCGATTAAAATATACGGATACAAATCTGATTTAAACTTTACTTTAGATGACACTCTATACAATAAAAAAGAACTTGAAGTTATAGGACTAGAATATTTATACACGGCAACACCACGCAATTCGTGAACAAAATCTGCTATATTATAAAATGCGCTAGTTTCTTCCATTTCTTGTTTTATTCTCTTATAATCCAACTCATATTTTTTTAGGTGTTTCTTGGAGGAACTAGATAATAATGTGTTTTTCTCAATATCTATACCATCAGAAACAAGTTGAAGTTGTTCTTTAGTCGTATTAAAGTCACTATCCTCTTCATAACCTTCTGTTCCAACAGCATGGATAGCCTTATTTTTTGATCCAATCCTTTGCTTCATATTTAGATATTCTTCTAAACTATCCATTGGCCAAAAAATATAGTTATTAATATATTCATGCTCACTTTGTAATCTATCAATTCTCCCAAGCCTTTGAATTATTCTCACTGGATTCCAGTGAACATCAAAGTTTATTATATTAGAACAGTCTTGTAGATTTTGACCTTCCGATATAACATCAGTGGCAATTAGTATATCTATTTCACCTTCTACACTATCATTCCTTTTACTTTTGGGAGAGAAATCACATAACACGTCTTCATATGACTGCATTTTATATGCTAATGCGTTCCTATAAATTTTGTAAGTATCCCCTGTAACAAGACCATGGTCAAGACTAGCTTCATTAAGTTTATCCGACAGTTCTTGAGCTGTGTCACTATAAGAAGTAAACACTATTACCTTTTGCTTTGAGTTTAGAATCTTTTTAATTATTTCTTTTAGCGCATTAACTTTCTTGTCAGAGATTTTTTCATACTGCTTATCATCCTTTATCTTCTTTAGTTGCAAAATGTCGTTTTGAACTGCAAGAAAAAATTCATTAGTAAAATCCCTTCTTTTGATCATTAAGTCGTCTTCATACTCGGGACGTTCTTCTCCCATTTCAATAAACATCTTATCCAACTTATTATTAACAATGTTTTTCACAAACTTTTGACTATCCTCGTTATCTATAGATAACCATCCTTCCATTTGCTCAATGATTTTCTCAATTGTTGATGATAGCGATGAGTAGGTACTTTCATATCGCTTTACTAACAACATTTGCATTAGTGCTTTCATTCCCATAGATCTTTCCGATATATTTATACTTCTTCGTCTAAAATCAGCTTTACTTTCTTCTTTTATATACTGAAAATAATTATATGCGGCAAAATTCAAATTTGAAATGGTGTTATAGAATTCCATTATTTTTAACTTGTCTTTTGAGTCTATTTCAATTTCAACTGATTTTGCAGGCTTTTTTTGAGGAAATTTAATACTTGTGTTTTTATATATTTCTTTAACATATGTTTTATCTCTAGATACAAGTATTTCATCTAAAAAGGTATAAAATTGCTCCCCAGGCTCTAAAGAACAATCTATTCTTTTTTGTGCCTTAGATATTTCGACTTTATAGTCAACCTTACGATCGTCAATATTTAACGTATTGGCTCCTTTAGACATTAAATGAACTAAGTTAGTTAAATCTGATAGAGAGTTGTTTACAGGTGTTGCTGTTAATAACAATACCTTAATTTGCGGATTTACCAATAAAATCTTGTTTAAAGTGTCCTTATATCTTTTGTTATTTGAATTCCTATATGCATGAGCTTCGTCGATCACCAATAAACCATATTTTGTATAATTAACTTCTTCAATACTTCCTTTTTGAGGTGTTACTGTTGACGTAACTGTCGTATGATAGTGGACATCAAATGTAAAATGAATATCCTTAAATGAGTTTGTCGTTTTAGTTCCAGTTTCTCTATCCCAATTTTTATATAATTTTACAGGACTCAAAACCAGTGCTCTATCTCCTCGCTTTTCTGTATAATATTGTATCACAGCTAATGCTTGATATGTTTTCCCTAAACCTACACTGTCTCCTAAAAGGGCAAACCCATGCTTATTTATCCTATGAACTAGTCCATATACACCATCTTTTTGAAAATCGTATAATGTGTTCCATAAACTCTTTTTACTCATATCAAGGCTATTTATATCACTCATTTCATACTTATATTCTTGTATTTGAAATATATTTAGCAGCATTAGATAATATATATCTTCTAATTTGTAATTTTTTGATAAATACTCTAAAACTTGTATCAGTGGTACAGCCTCACTGCATTTTCTATAAATCTTTTCGATTTCACAAACAATCTCATTTGAGTATTCCTCGTAATCTTCCCAAAATACAAAACCATTTTTAAAATCTTTATCAACAATCAACTTTTCTATTCCAAATAGTGTTGTATATCCTGTTATTGCTGAAAGATGATATTCTTCATTTGCCATCAAAATTTCAAGTTGTCCTTGCTTATACATCTCCAATAATATTCTTGCATTCTTTCCATATAATCCCTTCCTTGACAAATTACCTTCAAATTTATTATTCATAAAAGAAGATACCAAGTCAAGATTATTGTATGGTTTGTTTATAATAACAACAACTTTTAATTTATGTTTCAAGACGTTCCACACAAAACCTGATAACATATTAAAAGATATTTCTGAAACAACAATATAAATTGTTTGACCAGGTTTTAATTTTCGTTTCTCTGTATTTAAAAACTCGTTATAGAATGTGCTTGAGTATATGTCCCCTTGTTCCTCTAGTTTATATCTAAATAAATTTTTTGCCACTTCTCCCCTTTTCACTTCTTGTTTCCTATATTTATAATGTTCGTTAATTATCTTTACAAAATTATCAATTGTAATAAGCAAACATAGATATTAATAGGATACTTCAATTTTAATTTGCTTAAACATAGCAGGTCAATATTCCCAGCTGTAATAATAAATGTACAAGCATGTCATACGCTTGTCTATATGATGTTTAAAATTTGAACTACAATAGATTAGTTTGTTAATTTAACCTTATTTATAAAACTAAGTTTCTAGTTAGGTAATCTAATAACTTTTTGGATTTAAAATACCTTTCAGTTCACTCATATTTCTATATTGCATCTAATCATCCGAAATGTTGTAGTACACGTTTCATCTTATATTACAATTGTATGTAAATTTTTATTTTAACATATTAAAATTCTTAAATATTTTCATATTAATTATAACATCTTATAATCAAGATAATATTACAAATAGTTATCTAACACATTTTATAAACTTACTTTTAATAAAAGTTCAATATCCACAATGTAATTTAAATCGGTCCAAAGTGTAGTTTCACCTATTTTTCGTTGAAACGCTGCATAATTTTGTTAAGGAGTATACATGGACCCTATATAATTTCAAATAACTAATGCTTATCTATTTAAAGACAACACTTTAGCACTTGATTTCCGTGTGATTAAACAAATTCGTAATACGAAAATTATTCCCGAACTAGATCAACAGAGTGATCAAATTTATGTTCCTAATAATTTTTCATTTATTGAAAAAACACAAGTAGTAAAACTATTACTTTACATGTATACATATTAATTATGTTACTTTTGAATGGTACCTGGTTTCCTCAAATAATTCCATTTTCATAAACTCAGGATTTGAACTTATTTCGATTCACAAGATTGATGATGTGGACTATCTGTTTAGAAAGCATGTTCGTTTCGAGGAATAGAGTGATATATCTTTTGAACATATCTATCGTAGAAAGCTACTAAAGCGTAATCGAGGTGATACATTTCTAAGTTTTTCTGCAACTATTTTGTACTATAATTCTCTAGAAAATCGATATGCAAATAAAAAAGTATTATTTTGTCTCTCTTATCTCAAGAGCTTAAACATAAACTTTGCATATGGATCATCACTGTCACATGTTCAAGGGCATACACCATATTTTAGTTTAGAAAATGTATTTAATTGAGAGGGCACACTAAATAATAAAACTATTAAGATTCTTTCGAACGTATTAACGTTATTAGATGAAAAATTGAGTATATTAAATTACGTAAGGTTCATGATGAATATATATATAAGCTCATAATGCCCGTGAAATCGCTGTTTTCATCAAGTGTTTGTTACAAATTTTATCAAGCGGGACACTTCGAGCATCATACCTATATTTCTTTGCTTATCAATTAATAAAAGTTGGAGGTCAATTGATAAGCAAAGAAATATAACTCAACCTTAATAATTCACTAGCTATTGAATTGATCAAATTATTCTAATCACCTAGAATCAATAAAGAGCAAGAAACCTTAATTTTTTCAACTCTCAATATCAACCTGCTTGATAGTTTTTCACAAAACGATGTAATCCACATTGTTGTAAAGAATCATGGTGTTTCAAACAATTTACTAAGTGCCGTTGTATCACGTAATGACAAAGGTTTATAAACGGAAAAATATTTTTGTACCACATTACTGATGCTTCTACCCCATATGAATTGAAGATGAAGTTACGTGGTAATTTTGACTAATAATTATGTTGCAATAAACAAGTAAATTTTCGCATATTAAACTTTGCTAAATCATTAACTTCACTACTTTGTGTTAAAAGTATACTAGACATCTACTTTTACGTTCATATCTATAACCTTCTTTATTCAAAACCATATATGATATAATTTTAAAAGAATAAATGGAGGATATTATGGGGAGATATGCAAGTTACTATGCAGTACAAAATGATGTTATTGAGCAAATTTCTAAATTGACAGATGAGGAAGTTGTAGATTTTTTAGTTGAAGATTTCACTTCCAGTGATTATGTTGAGATTGATAAAATGTGGGATGGCTTACATTTTCTATTAGCCAATGCTCATAATTTAGAGGGAACTGAAAAGAAACGTAGTTTACTACAAATGTTCTCTTCAAAGAAAACAAAGAATAATTTAGTTGAACCTGCTATTTTTGGTGAGAAAACAATCTATCCTGATCCAGTTGTTGCCATAACAGATAGCGAACTAGTTTCTAAAATCGCCGCTTTATTCGAGACTATCGATATTAACGGAGTGCTTGACGGATACGATGGAAAAGCATTTGAAGAGGCTGATATTTACCCGGTGGTTATTTGGACTCGAGAAGATGCTAATGATATAAAGCAAGATTTACTAGAGGCATTTAATACGCTTAAAAACTTCTACGTTGCAGCATCTAATCGCAACGACAGCGTAATTGTATATTTGGGATAAAAAAGGAAAAGACATCATTTTAAAATGATGTCTCTTTATTTTTCACAATCAATAATTGCTTCAATTTCAATCGGCGCACCTAAAGGTAATCCTGCTACTTCAAATGCAGTTCTTGCTGGATAATTACCTTCAAACAAACTTCCATATGTTTCATTAATAACTCCGTACTGCTTTAAATCTGCTACTAGGATTGTACATTTAACAATGTTATCTTTACTCACTCCTAGTTCATCACAAATATTAAAGATTGATTGCATACATAGTTTTGTGGCTCTTGCTAAGTCTTCCATTTCTAATTCTTTAGTTTCTGGATCAAACGGAAGTTGTCCTGATGTATAGCATACTCCTCCTACTTTTATAGCTTGCGAGTATGGGCCAATTGCTGCCGGGTTTTTACTACTTGCGATTACTTGTTTCATCGTTCCTCCTACTTTTATTGTTTTTGATAATAACTACTTATGCACAAGATATCCAACTTCGGTTATCCACTGCTCAGCCTGTGAAGTTTGTGCTGGTGTTACATAAAAGATACAAATCATCGGTCCAGATATCTTATAATTATGAGCCTCTATCCATAATGCTAATGCTTGTGTGACATTTGGCATTTGTTCATAACTTCCCGCAAACGTTACCGAAGCAATTGTTTGCTCGGGCACAATTTTACAATTTTCTGTACTTAAGTTTATTATATCATCTGCGATTCGAACCTGAACTTCAATGTCGGGATTATTCTCTTGATAGGCAGAATCATGATAAACTGCGAGCCAATAGGGTTCTTTGTGGGCTTTTAACTGGTTATTTTCAAACTTCTTATATAATTTATTCCACAGTAACTTTTCATCATTATACGTTGGAATATTTTCACGCACGTATACTACTTTGCGCTCAGGAATAGTTTTGATTGCGACATTATATTTGTTTATGCTATCCATTGATGAATCCGTGTCTTTAAATGCTCTTAACAAACTTAGTTTATCATTTAACTCATTTATTTGACCAATTAGTTGCCTTTCTTGATCGCTATAATATTGATTGATAACCGTGGGATTATCTCCATTTATAATTTCCTTGATATCAACAAGTGAAAAACCGATTTGTTGAAGTGCTTTTATCTCATTTATCCGCTCAATTTGCTTCGCCGAATAATATCGATATTTCGTATTGTTGTCCGTATAAATAGGTCTAATTAGTCCTACCTCATCATAATGGTGTAATGTACGCACCGTCACATTTGTTAACTTTGAAAATTCTCCAACTTTAAACACTCGACCTCCTCAATATCCTTTTGTTATAGTATACAATATTATTCAATTTTTAAAATAAAACTTGACCCTCACGTAACGTGATAGATTATAATTACAATATAAGGTAATCCACTTTATTACAATAAAAATTATGGGAGGCCTCATGGCACGAGCAACTACAAAAATAGATTTAGTTACTTCTGGTAATGAATCTTATGAAAAAACTATAAAACTATTAAACACTTTAACTAGCGAACAACTAAATTCTGAGTTTACCTTTGATTATTCCAATGATAAAGAAGCACATTGGGCTCGTGATAAAAATGTTCGTGATGTATTGATTCATTTATACGAATGGCATCGTCTAATCTTATCTTGGGTTGTTGATAATCAAAACGGTAATCCACACCAGTTTTTAAAAGAAGGTTACAATTGGAGATCTTATGGACAAATGAATGTTGAATTTTGGAAAATGCACCAAGACACATCATTTGATGAAGCTTTAGAACTATTCAAAACTAGCCACGGGCAAGTAATGGAATTAATTGATACGCTTTCTAATGATCAATTATTCGCAAAAGGGGCTTTTGACTGGGTCGGAGGATCGACGTTAGGAAGTTACTTTGTTTCCGTTACAGCTAGTCACTACACATGGGCAATGAAAAAGATAAGAAAACACGCTAAAACATTTTAAACATAGAAAAACAATTGACTTTCCTAACTAGGGGTCAATTGTTTGCTTGTTTATATTATAATTAGTATTGATAAGATTGTGATTAGCGCGGAATCTAGTAGAATTATTTTTATACTACTCATCTCCTTTGGTGTTATGATGATCAAGTAGATGCTAGTAATAATAAGCACTAACACCCATTTGAAACTGAAACTGTTTAGTACGGTAATTATTGCTAGATTCAGTACCATAGATAATCCCAAAATTAGGATGTCAATTTTAAACATCGAGTTAAATACCCTAGTTGGAATTACCTTGGAACGATATAGCATTAAATCTTCTTTAGTTAATTTATCAAATAACACTCGCGATGCACCAATGACTAACATAACAATATTAATTGAACTATTCGTAAATTCGATGATTACGACTAATAATATTAACGGGACTATAATATACCAAATTCCATTAATCATTCGTGATGCAATTAATGTTAGTTTATTAAACTTCCACGCTAAGACTTTACTCTTTGTTCCTCGTGCCTTATAAGTAATATCACTGCTTGTTTTGAGCATAACTGCATTCGCCATTAACGATAGTTTATACATACTAGTAAAATCTAATTGTAGTTTTCGATTAGACATATAATATACAATATGGATAATGATTACAACTAAAAGTGGTAATTTAATCGCCAAGCCACTTAAAACTGCTAGAACCGCAAACTCGTAACCGGATAAACTGCGTGAGACACAACTTAACATCACATAAAAGATTAAACTAATTTTAAGGACAATTACAACTTGCGGATCTAAAACTAGCAGATTGGTAATAAAATAGTAAATCGCCATGGCATATAATGAACATTTAAACACTAACAGCATTTTAATTTGCTGATGCGAAATAAGCTTTAAATTATATTCAAAGACCGGAATCTTAATTCCAACTTGATTAGTCGCTTGCAACATGATTGCTGACCCAAATAAAACGCCGACGATTGCCCATTGCATAACGATACTAATAGTTGTTTGTTCAATCTTAATCAACGGCAAAGATAATGAAATCACTGCGAATAATAGTAATGTGATATCATACCTATTTCTCGTTTTCAATAATAATAGCAAATTAGATACGCTCATGAATCTCACCCTCATTACCATCTAAGCTAACTTCGGTCAACATCCCATCTTTAAGAATTAACATCTTGTCACAAAGTTGTTCTAAATTATGAATATCGTGACTGGAAACAATAATCAAACTTCCTTGATTTCTTAAATCTGTGAAAAATGCTTTAAGTCTTTCAACCTCGATTGGATCTAAGCCATTAAATGGTTCATCAGCTAAGATAATGTTTAGGCTGTTAACACTTTTAAGCGCAATATTTAATCGTTGTGCTGTACCTAGTGATAGTTCACTTGGTAAGTTGTCTGCATAGCTAACTAAATTAAATTCTTCTAATTTACGCGTAATGTCCAAATCTCGTTTATATATTTTAAGCAACTTAAAGTGTTCGTAAACTGTTAGGTCTTTATAAAAAATCTTCTCATTATTCAATACAATTATCGGATTCTCAATGTAGCTCATGTTTTTAGCATCCACTCCATCAACTTCGATTTGCCCAGCATTTGCAACTATTTTACTAGCAATCAAATCAAACAGTGTCGATTTACCCGCACCATTTTTTCCGGCCACACCGTAAATATTTCCTTTCAAAAATTCATAAGTTACATCCTCAATTACTAAATCATTCGGTTTATAACCAAATTTTACATTATTAAGTTTTACCATACTCTTTCCCCCACTTCACTAACTTAAATCTTTCCTAATTCAAAGGTCCTTATCCTCAGTAGCAGCTACTAGCTCACAACTTCACTAATTGCCCCAATATATGCTAATTCCTCTACTAAATCTTCAGCAGTGTAGATATTTAAATTATCGGCAACTATCTCACCAACAATTAGGTGCATCAGTGGTTGCTCACGAAATCGATTAATAATTTGCAACGTTGCCTTTGGATCAGGACCACTACTTTCTAACCTAACACTGTATTTACCGGCCTTTTTAACCGGCTGATAACTCGGGACACTTAAGTTAAATTGTTGAGCATTGTATTTGTTCGCATTCGCCTTGATTCTCAGTAACATTATAAAATACATCACCGTAATAATTAAAACAATCGCTGTTATAACCATTTTACTCATACCCCTCGTAAATTACCTTTATTTATAGTTTACCACATTTCCATAAACGCTTTGATTTTTACAATCTTAAAATTACAATTACGCCATTTGCGACCGTTTCCGGTTAAAACCACTTACTTTCGCCGATATTAAGGTGGTATCTGCAGCCGAGTGCGAATATATGGTATGATTAAGAGGAATTGGAGTTATTATGATAAGAATGTATGAAGCGCGAGATCGAAAAGACAAGTATTGGTACTCGTTAGATAATTTAGAAAAGATGCACGATAATGATGCACTTAATTATAGTTATGTTCACAAACGTTTGGAATGTCCATGTTGTGAAAATCAAGTACTTACGTGTAAGATTGATGAAGAGTTTGCAGAAATTCTTTCAAAACGAAGCGAGCATAAAAAAACTTGTGATTATTATGGATTTAAACTAAGCCAGAACAAGGTGAAGCAACAACTCAACAGTTTAGATGGATTCACTAAGGAGTATCACGGTGTAATCCATGGTCACCCGGAAACTGATAAAGCGATTGGTCGTCGTGGAATCGAACGTCGTCTAACTGAAGATGATTTACTGGTAACTAAAATGTTCTATGGTAATGCGGTTATTAAAACTGCTCATAGTCGTGATGAAGAAAAGTATTTAAACTTTTCTGTAAAAGCACCAAAAGGTGATGCGATTACATTATCATTTCAAAAGTCGGTATTTGACAGCTTAAAACCGGAAATTGATTACTTAAATGCTAATCTAGATAAAGAATTATTTATTTGCTTTATCGGGAGCATTAAAAAGAACGAGAAATACTTTAATTTAATTATTGATAAACCAAATCAAATTGTAATTAAAGATTTATATTTAAACCAAAAGGATGTACCTAAGAAATAGGTACACCCTCTTTTTATCGCTTAACTCTCAGATTCATAAATTTCAATAAGTTGTTGATCTAAGTCGTCATATTCATCTTCCTCTTTTAAAACATCGGTGAACTGATCGAATACTTTTTGAAACCCCTCAACTATCTCTTGATACGGACTTGGATCTTCAATAAGGTAATTATGTTTTTTATAACTAATTATGCATATTTCATTTGGACTCTTCAAATCAAAAATGGTTACATTTGAAGCAAACTGTTCGATTCTAAACCAAATGTTATCTTCCATATTATACTCTTCAATAATTAATGCAAATTCATTATTCATTTCATGCTTATTTATCTTTCCCATACCGCCCCTCTCTGTTTATAACTATATGGTACCAAATTTTAAATAATTTTGGAAATAAAATTGAAAAAAAGCCACACATGGGCAGTATTGATCCGTTCCATGTTAGTTAAACTCTTAGCAATCACCTCGCTAATTGATGTTACAATTTAAGTATTATACAAACTTTGGAGGAGATATGATCAAAATTGGAATAATTGGTTCTAGTAGTATTAGCGAAAAGTTTTGTTTAGCCGTACGAGAACAAATTAATGAAGGACACGATATCGAACTACATGCAAACTACTCACGTCGGATGAGCACTGCTCAAGCCTTTGCCGCAAAATTTGAGATTCACACAAGTTATGATAATAAAGTGGAGATGCTGAAAACTGTGGACTTAGTATACATCGCTACGCCTAATAGAATGCACTATGCGGACGTTAAGCTCGCTTTGAGTAATAATACTCACGTTCTAGTAGAAAAGCCCATGACGACTACTACAGCGCAAACTAGCGAATTATTTGACCTTGCCCAAGACCGCAATCTCGTCTTAGTCGAAGCCATCAAAACATGCTCTATGAATACTTATCAACATATTCTTTTAAATTCAAACTTAATTGGTGACACTACATCTTTTAGATTGAATATGATGCGCGCCTATGAACATTTTCCAACGGCAGATGATCCGCAAAAAGCCAATGTATTTCGTCGGGAGATGGAGGGGGGCGTGATCAATGACCTCGGATCGTATGCGTTATTTCCCTTAATTGACTGTATCTATCCCCAAACCGATGTTACGCACATCAACTTTAAACCACTAATATCCAACTTTGGATTAGATGTAGACACCGAGGCAATAATTAGCGTTGCAGCTGACAATCACCAAGCACATGGTTTAATAACTTTATCGATGAAAAATCGTGATGATAGCCTATCGTATATTTACGGATCATCAGGTTATTTAACCATCGATAGCATCAGTCAGTTTAACCATGTAAAATACTATGATCTAGAACACAATTTAATATTAGATGTCAAACGTGATAACTCCCATTTAATGAGCACTGAGTTGCTCCATACCATCGAGTTGATAAAAACCCATCAGTTACAAAGTAATATTCACGCACATGAAAAAAGCCTAAAGGTCGCTGCGCTAATCGAGCAAATTCATAAGGCTTAACCACAAGATTGCCAAAAGTGGAGGAGATCAAAAGAGTAAAAAGACTAAACTCAACACTAATTTTACTAATAATAATTACTGGTGTTGATCCATATAAAAAAGGACTTCTTAGCGAAGTCCTTTTATTTTATGCGTATACTGTTACTACTATATGAGTTCCTACATCAACAAAATTATTTTGATTAGAAATCGACTTGATTGTTCCTTTTTGAACACCGTTTTCAATATCCTTTTGACTCATTTTTGCTTCCTTAGTACTATATGTTAGTCCTGCCCCTTGCTTATTGAATTCATTAATCGATGAAACAAAGTCACCAAGGCTTGCACCGGTCATACTTGAGATAAATGGTCGACCAAGTGATTCGGTTACGGTGATCACATCGTCTTCGAATACCCCAGTTCCGGCTGCTACCGACTGATCAACAATCACTCCGGCATCTCCGGAACTATAACTTTGCTTCGATGTAAATGATATTTTACTATCACTGGCAATCGCTGTTGCATCTTCAACTGTATAACCAATTAGGTTAGGCATTGGCGTACCCGGACCTTTCGATACCTCATATGTAAAGACATCCCCAAATCCAATCATTGTTTCTGGTTCAATACTTTGACTAATTACATATCCAGCTGGTATGTCACTCGCCACTTGCTTCTCATCTAATAAAATACCGGTACCTTCAGCCCAAGAACGAACACTGTCGGCTTTTTGGTTAATAAAGTTATTGACCTTAGTATTTTTCTTGTCAGATTTATCTCCCTTGGAAATAATGAATTCCACCTTATTTTTTCGTGTATAATTCTTCGGCGTAATACTATCATCCTCAAAGCTAAGGCGGATTAATTTGTCAGCTGGGACCTTGCTACTATATTCCGATGTATACTTAACATTGATAATCGCATTATCTTTAACAAAGGCTTCAATTTCCGTCTTTGTCTTGCCTTCAAGGCCAGTTAATTCGACTATTTCTGTTAAGTTTGGACCCGTACTAACGGTAATTTGCTGTTGATCACCAAAACCGATACGCTCTCCAGCCGGAATCGATTGACTAATAACTTTTCCACTAGCAAACTCGTTACTCTCAGCGCGAACTATATCATAATTAACATGCTCTTTGTCCAGCCACGTTGTTGCTTCAGATTCAGTTTTATCAACTAATGTAATTGCTACTGTTTGATTCATTAACAAATATAAAACTATTAGCAAGACAAGCGAAGCGATTATCGTTGCACAGATCGCGACAATTTTTTTAAACTGAAACTCTTGATAATTTTGATCAATTTCCACTTCCTCTTCGGCAAATGCCCCACTTGTCTCACTGATATTTTGACGACTACGCGCCTTGATTTGAAGTTTCTCCTCGGAAGCGGCTGCTTCCACAACTTCTTCTGCTTGATCTTCAGTAGAGGCTTGGTAGTTAGAGTCTTGAAAATTGTTTAAAAATTTACTCATATTCTACGGTTCCGCTTTCAATTCTTAAGATTTGGTCGGCCTCCTTGGCTACTTGATCTGAGTGCGTTACAATAATAACACATTTATTATATTCACCAGCCATCGTTTTAAATAATTTGATAACCTCACGCTCACTATCACTATCCAAGTTTCCAGTGGGCTCATCGGCAAAAATCAAGTCAACATCCGCAGCTAAGCTTCGGGCAATCGCCACACGTTGTTGCTCTCCCCCACTAAGTCGTGATACTTTTCGATCAGCCTTAGTTTTACCAATTCCCACATAATCTAAAATATTGTATGCAACACTCGCCGCATTAGGTGGTACTTCGTTATCCGTGATTCCAAATACGGTCATTACATTTTGATGAGCTGTCTGGTAATCGATTAAATTATATTGTTGGAAGACGATACAAGATTTATTTCGACGGAATTTATCTAACCCCATATCATCAATATTAATTCCATCAAGTTCGATTGATCCTTTATCAGCTTGATCTAATCCGGATAAAAATGAGATTAGGGTTGTCTTCCCACTTCCTGAATATCCAAGTATTGCATAAAGTTTACCAGTTTCAAATCTCAAATTGACATTGTTTAATACTGTACGTAATTTGTCACCATCACGAAATTGATGAGTTAAGTTTTTTACTTCGAATTTTTCCATGATACTCCTTATAGTAATATTTTCTTAGGGTTGACACGCAATGTATAGATTGCCGGGATTAAAGTTGAAACTATCACAATCGCAAAACCAGCAACTATCGCAATGAATAGCGGAGCGATAACAAACGGAAGTTGTACTGCTCCAAACTTGTTAGCCACCTGACGAATAACAATGTTAGCAATTGGGAAAGCAACCAATGTTGAGATAACCATGACGATCGTTTGTTCGAATACAATTTGGAAGTAAATATTTCGACGACGTTCTCCTAGTGCTACCAAGATTCCAATTTCCTTACGACGTCCACGAACTAATATAATCGCAATAATTATTAACATGACTACGACAACTGATATCAACATGATAAATACATTTTGAATCGTATTACGAGCCATAATAATTGATTGTAGTGCCGTGAAATCTGTGTTTGGATCATCTGATTCAAAGCTCACGTCAACATCAACATCAAAACCAGTAATCTTTTTAACTTCGCTCTTAAAATCTGATAGTTCCGATAGACTCTTAATGTATATTAAATTAGTCGTAGTAATGATACTTGGTCCTTCGCTATCATCTGCTCCATTATTCGCAGCAATCGTTTTTATTTCCTCAGCATTTTTTGTCGGCATGATAAATGAGTTCTCTAAGTATGTAAAATCTAAATCTGGTTCATAGTCATACTTCTCTGCCCATTGGTTCTCACGATCAATCATCTGTTGTGTTGGTTCAAATTCAAATGTTCCGACAACTGTGTACTCCATCGCCTTTAACTCATCCACATCATCAAGTCCTCCAGAACTAATCAAACTACTTGGATTTAGGTTTAGTGTAATTTTATCCCCAACCGACAGATTATTATTATCTAGGAATTCATCGGATACAATTACAGCACGCTCCTCTGTTGAATATAAGTTGGTATCGTAGTCCAGCTTGTATCCACTTTCTTCCGTATAACTACCTACATCGTTGGTAAAATTGATTGTCGCTGCTTTTTCTGTCGAATTATCAGCTACCTCATAATTCTCCAAGTTAATAAAACTACTCATTCGTTCTTCAACACGGGAAATCGATGGTAATTTTCCAATCTCATCATACATCTCTTGAGTAATCTTCTTCTCCTCGCTCCAGTCATATCTCATTGCTGCAAGTCTTGACTTAGGCATCGCCGGTATAACCTCCACGGGAATATCGCCATTGGGAAAGGCTTCGGCAAGTAACTTATCATAAGTTTCATTGACAATACTCGTCATTGTAATTGCAAACATCGAAGTTAAAAATATTACCAAGAGTAATAATGTCTTTCCCTTGTTCGCTACAATATTGATTAACGCTCTTTTAAATATGTTCATAGTCCTCCTTTAGTGATAATTCTATTGAATTAAATACCCTCATGCCACATAATTAAAACATTTATTGCACTTATCCAACTATGGTGATTATTTTAACACAGTTAAAACAGCCTGTCAATTGAACATATGTTAAGTTTTCTACACAAAAACCATTTGGCACATCAGACCCACTCCAACCCCACTTGCGATTATGTAATTGCTTTCAAAGTGTGAGCAGGGCGTGATTTTTTTTTGATTTTAAAGTGGCAATAAAGTGTTTTAGCTTTTAGATAGTGAGATAATATTTAAAAAGTGGCATGTGCATATGCATAAAAAAAAGACTTCATTACGAAGTCTTTTTCGGTTTATGAATAAAGCGTTACTACTAAATGCGTACCAACACCAACGAATTGATTTTGATATGAGATCGATTTGATTGTACCTTTTTGAGCACCATTTTCAATATCCTTTTGACTCATTTTCGCATTTTCGGTGCTGTATGTTAAGCCTGCACCTTGCTTGTTTAACTCGTTAATTGTCGAAGCAAAATCTCCGAGGTTCGAACCATCCATACTCGATATAAATGGATTACCTAATGATTCGGTAACTGAAATTGCATCATCTTCAAATACTCCCGCTCCAACCGCAACTGATTGGTCGACAATCGTTCCGACTGTTCCCGAACTATACTTTTGTTTTGTTTCGAACGTAATTTTACTTTCGCGAGCAACGTCCATTGCATCTTCAACCGTATAACCGATTAAGTTTGGCATCGGCGTTCCTGGACCTTTTGATACTTCGATACTAAAAATATCACCAAACCCGAGCATTGTTCCCGGTTCAACACTTTGACTTACTACGTACCCAGGAGGAATATCGCTAGCAACTTGCTTTTCATCAAGCATAATTCCCGTACCTTCAATCCAACTAAGAACCGCATCTGATTTTTGATTGACAAAGTTGTTTACTTTAGTATTCTTTTTATCAGACTTATCTCCTTTAGAAATAATAAACTCAACTTTATTTTTTCTAGTGTAGTTTTTGGTTGTAATGCTATCATCTTCAAAGCTAATGCGAATTAATTGATCCGCCGGAACTTTAGTGCTGTACTCCGAAGTATACTTAACATTGGTGATGGCTTTTTCCTCAACAAATGCCTCAATTTCTTGTTTTGTTTTACCATCTAAGCCCGTTAGTTCAACGATTTCTGTCAGACTCGGACCAGTACTTACGGTAATTTGTTGTTGATCACCAAAACCGATACGTTCACCAGCTGGAATCGATTGACTCATTACGACTCCATTCGCAAATTCATTGCTTTCTTTTCGAACGATATCATAATTGACATTTTTATCATCAAGCCAAGCAATTGCCTCCGACTCCGGTTTATCTACTAGAGTAATCGCTACCGTTTGATTCATCAGTAAATACAAAACAATTAGCATCACTAGCGAAGTCACTATCGTCGCGCAAATCGCTACTGTTCTTTTAAAACGAAACTGGTGAAAATTTTGATCTATCTCAATTTCTTCTTCGGCAAATGCACCACCAGTTTCTTTAATATTTTTCCTACTACTGGCTTTGATTTCAAACTTTTCTTCTGACTGTTGTTCCTCTACATCAATGTCTACTTTTTCATTATCTTCTGCCGAAGACTTGTAGTTTGAATCTTGGAAATTGTTTAAAAAATTACTCATAGTCTACTTGTCCATTCTCAATTCTTAAAATTTTATCAGCTTCTTTGGCAACTTGATCCGAGTGCGTAACAATAATTACACACTTATTATATTCACTAGCCATCGTTTTAAACAACTTAATAATCTCGCGTTCACTTTCACTATCTAAGTTTCCAGTTGGCTCATCGGCAAAGATTAAATCGACATCTGAGGCTAGGCTTCGAGCAATCGCCACACGTTGTTGCTCTCCCCCACTTAAACGTGACACTTTACGATCAGCCTTAGTTTTACCAATTCCCACATAGTCTAAAATATTATATGCTACTTGGTTAATATTTGGTGGCAGTTCGTTATCGGTAATTCCAAACACAGTCATCACATTTTGAAACGCTGTTTGATACTCGATTAGATTATATTGTTGGAACACAATACTTGATTTGTTTCGACGGAATTTATCTAATCCCATGTCATCAATGTTAATTCCATCTAGTGAAATTGTTCCCTTGTCAGCTTTATCTAAACCGGATAAGAACGATACAAGCGTAGTTTTACCACTTCCTGAGTAACCTAAGATTGCATATAATTTTCCCGGCTCAAATGTTAAGTTAACATCATTTAATACTGTACGTAATTTTTCACCATCACGAAATTGATGACTCAAATTCTTAACTTCAAATTTCTCCATAACACTCCTTATAGTAATATTTTCTTAGGATTTACACGCATTGTATAAATCGCTGGAATTAATGTTGATACTAATACGATAGCTAGACCGGCTAATAATGAGATAAATAACGGACTAATAACTAATGGTAAATCTACTGAGGCATACGTGTTTGCGATCCTACGTAACGCAATGGTTGCAGTTGGGAAGGCAGTAAATGTTGCTACTAACATAATTAATATTTGTTCAAATACCATTTGGAAATAGACGTTTTTACGACGTTCTCCTAGTGCAATTAAAATTCCGATTTCTTTACGACGTCCACGAATTAATATAATGGCGATAATTACTAGCATGATTCCCACAACCACAATTAGTAATACAAATACTCTCTCAATTGTGTAACGTGCTTGTAAGATTGATTCCAATGCTGAGAAGTCAGTGTCACTTTGAAGCCAATAATTTACATCAATATCCAGTTCGAATCCGGCAATCTTTTTCGCTTCTTCTTTAAATTTTGATATTTGCGATAATTCTGTTACGTATATTGTGTAGTTTGTGTATACTGTCTGTGTTGAATCTCCACCATTTTCATCGATAATTTGAATAAGTTCATCAGCGTTTTTAATTGGCATATATGCTGACATTTTATAGTAAGCAAAACTAAGATCTGGTTCTTGATTATATTCTTCTGCCCATTTCTGTTCTTGCGCAATCATCTCTGGTGTTGGTTCAAAGTGATAAGACCCAACAATTGTATACTCAACTGCTTTTAACTCATCAATCGACATCATTTGTCCATCTGAATTATATGTCGATGAAGAGAAATCAAATGTTATTTTATCACCAACGCTTAGATTATTCAACTCTAATAGTTCATCATTTAGAACAATAGGTCGCTCTGATGTTGCATAAGTTGTAGGGTCAAAATCATATGTCACTCCCTCGCTAAGCTCAAATGACTTTTGATCGTCTGCAAATTGAATGGCAATTGATGAATCATATGCACCTTCCACCATCTCAAAGTCAACATTGTTGACATATGTATTCATGCTCTTTTCGACACGTGATACTGTATCTAGGTTAGCCATCTCATCATACATCTCTTTAGTGATTGTTTTTTGTTCTTCCCAACCACCTTTTGCTCCTCCAAGCACGCTCATAGAAAAGTTAGGCTGAACGTAAAGCGGTACATCGCCATCCGGGAACGCTTCTTCGAGTAATTTATCATACGTTTCATTTACAATATTATTCATTGTAATTGCAAACATTGAAGTGAAGAAGATAACAAAAAGTAATAATGTCTTCCCTTTATTTGCTCCAATGTTTATTAAAGCTCTCTTAAAAATATTCATAATCCTCCTTTGTCAACAACTCAAACATCTACATTTCAATTAAATTGTTAAGAATATTATACAATACATAATAATCCACTACACGGTTATTTGCGAGAATAATCATCGTGTAGTGGATTATTATTTGCGTTGCTTTTAGTTTTTCACGAAAAAATATGTAAATGTATACGGAACATGTTTAGCATTAATTTCCTATTACTTATTAACTTCTAGCCACGTTATAAACTTTTCGATATGACTACTCCAAAAGTCCCAGTCATGGTCACCTGGTTCAATAATATAATCATGGATAACATTATACTCTTCTAGTACTTTGTGGATTTTTTCATTACCACCCAAGGCATAGTCGTCACTTCCACAAGCCATATAAATCTTCGGTAGGCTGCCTTTGAATTTTCGGATTAAATATCGCGGATCCATATCGGTATTAATAATTTCCTCGACATCGACTCCAAATGTTTGGCAGATAAATTGGCGCTCATTTTCATCAGTTCGATGCGAATAGTAGATTTCATTTAGTAGCGCTAGGGAAAAGGTCCCGATTTTACTAAATGTTTGATGATATTTAAGACCATTGATTAAGGCTCCATAGCCACCCATGGATAAACCAGCAATAAATGTATCTTCTCGCTTAGTTGATAATGGAAACATCTTGCGCATAACCTCTACCAGTTCCACACCGATAAACTTAGCATAATTGCGGCGGGCTCTAGGATTATCGATATAAAAACTATTTTCACCAGCCGGCATAATTACTGCCAAATTATGTTCTAGGGCAATTCGTTTTACCCGAGTCTCATGGATCCAATCAAGATCATCACCTGTATACCCATTTAATAAATACAAAGTTTTGTAACCATCTTTAGGCATTTCATTTTCAATCGGCAGGATCACACTAATGTTAACTGCGCGATCAAGTTCGTTTGATAATATGTTCACACGGATTGTACTCATCTTTCCTCCTCTTTTTTATATTATAATTCGTAATTCAATTTTGTGTAATTATTATTTGTGAATTGCGAACATTTGGTATACTTTGAGTATAACTGTTTAAGGAGATTTATGCTAGATAACATTACTAAAGTAACAACACTTAAATCAAAATACGATTATTTACAAGCGCTTAATTACGATCAACAAGTTGCTGCAACGCAAATGGAAGGTTGTCAACTAGTTTTAGCTGGACCAGGTACTGGTAAAACGCATACTCTGGCTTACCGTACAGTGCACTTAATTGAACAAGGTGTCGATCCAAACACAATCTGCCTCATAACATTTACAAGAAAAGCGGCTAATAGCTTAAAAGAGCGAATTGAATCTTTATTACCTGGTGTGCACTTAGGTTTTATTGGAACTTTTCACGCTTTAGCAACTAGTATTTTATCAGAAGCCAACCATTTGAACTCATGGCGTTTAATCGATACAAACGACGATTTGACCTTAATTGAGATTACTTGTAAGTCAGGGCCAATTGGGTCTTATCGCTTGCAACAAATATTTTCATACTATGTAAATACCCAAAAATCGATGGAGCAAGTTTTAATCGATTTAAATCTGGAGAAATTCTTGGACCACAGCAGCCAGATAACCCAAGCATACGAGTTTTATGCAGCGACTAAAACACGACTAAATTATTTAAACTACGATGACTTGTTGATGCTGCCAATTGCCAACCAAATGCTAGTTCAAAAAATTAACATCAGCTACTTAATGGTCGACGAGTTCCAGGATGTGACTAAACTTCAAGTTGATTTTGCTCGTAGTTTAAAAGCGCAAAATATTATGGTCATCGGTGATGACTTCCAAAATATCTACCGCTTCCGCGGGAGCGACAATCGCTTGATCTTGGACTTTGGTAATACTTTCCCTGATGCTAAATTAATCACTTTACAAACAAACTACCGTTCGACTGTTAACATCGGTAATGCGGTTAATAAAATTGTTAGTCAAACCGAGTTTGGTTATCCTAAGTATATTGTCTCTGACCGTGATGATGCTGACTTAAATTCCGAAGTCAATATTTATGGGGGACTGGAAGATAGTACGCAAATTATTATTGACAAACTACTCGCTGACCCTGAAGGGAACCACGCAATTTTATACCGTCGTAGTCGCATGCGTGCAAAAATTGAGCAAGCACTAATCCGCAATAATATTCCCTATCAAATATATGGAGGATTAAACTTACTTGAACGTGAGCATATCAAAGATTTACTTGCTATTATCAGTTTAATCAACAATCCTAACGATTATCTAGCCCATATTCATGTTTTACGAATTAACGATCATATGAGTGAGGAAGATGCTGTGCGCGAAATCAATAATTTAAGTATTGGTAAACCGTGTGAACTTTCAACTGCACCGCTTTTAAATTACACGCTACGTACGATGGAGCAAATCCTCGATTTAGCTATCGACTATTATATGGACAATATTGCTGTATCGAAAAATGATCCCCAAATTAATACTGATTTTGAAATAATCAGAAACTTAGCCGATGGCTACCCGCAACCTTTAGCATTCTTAAACGATTTTACTTTGGATTATAAAATTGACTTCAACTCTCACGAGGACAAACAAAGTCGCGTTACCTTATCAACAATCCATGCGAGTAAAGGTTTGGAGTTTGATAATGTTCACCTATTGTATGGATTTAATAAATTCCGAGAAATGAATCTCGAACAACTCGAAGAGGAAGCAAGATTATTTTATGTCGCCGTTTCACGTGCAAGAAATGGATTAAACATTTATGATAACTTTAGCAAGCGTCGGACACTAAACGATATGATTAACGACTTTATCGACTCGCCACTTCGTGATAACTTTGAAGTGAAATATGATGATAGCGATATCAGCGATGTTTCTAAAGTAACCTTGCATTTAGATCAAGATGAAATTGAAACCGAGTTAGAAGATACTAATTTAAAGATGAGTGTTAAAACCGTTATTGACTTTTTCCGAAAATAAACGAAACACATGAACCGCGGTTCATGTGCTTTTTAATTATTTATTTGACCCCATGTAATAGTAAGCTGCTCCTAAAGCAATTCCTCCGACCATGTTTCCAAGCGTTACGATAACTAAATTAAATACCATTTGCATCACTGTTGCTCCACCCGTAAATAACGCGGCAAAGTAAATTGTCATGTTGGCGATCGAGTGCTCATACCCTGATGTAATAAACACAAATAAACACCACCAAATCATAATTAGTTTCGCAACTTCGTTCTCTAACTTAATTGAACATAAGACTGCTAAACAAACCATCATATTACATAAAATCCCGCGGAAAAATAATGATACCGCTGGGGCACTTGCTTTAGCAACGGCAGCACCAGCTAACGCGTTACCCGTAGCTGATTCACCACCTAGACCTGCTAAAACAAACACAAGCGCTACGATTAAAGCTCCAGTAAGGTTACCTAAGTAACATAATACCCATGAATTAACTGTGTCTTTAAAACTAGCTTTCTTATCCAGTAGACCTACTGTCATAACAAAATTGTTTCCGGTAAATAACTCACTTCCGGCCATAACTACTAAACTTAAGGCCACACCGAAGCTTGCACCCATTACGATTTTTGTCGCTGAACTATCACCTAATAATCCTGAGATTGAGAAGATTAATAAAATCCCAACTCCAACATAAACACCGGCTAAGATTGAAGATACAAAATATCTTCCTTTCGATTGATATAAATCAACTTTTGCTGCGGCTGCATTTCCCACTTTTTCGACAATACTTTTGTACATTTTTCTCCCTATTTAAAAAATTATTTCAGTTATATGATAACAATTTTACTCGTATTGGGGTAAATTAATTACCTCTTTATTCGAGAATATAATTATATCAATGGACTAGTGAATATACGTTATAATATATAAGGTTTAGCCAAGAAAGGACTATTATGAAAACAACTATTAAACAATACCTATTTTTAATACTTTCCGTAGCCTTAATGGCAGTCACGGTAAATACAGTAATCATCCCTTACAGCATCATTTCTGGAGGGGTTAGTGGACTTAGTGCCATCGTTGCTCACATATCAACGATACCACCAGCATTATTTGTATTTATTGTTAACTCAATTTTAATCGTTATTGCTTTCTTTGCAATTTCCAAATCGTATGCCTTAAATTCAATTCTTGGAGGAAGTGTTCTATCTCCACTGTTTATTGCGCTGATCCCAGTTGGACCAATCTCGAGCGATATTTTACTAAGTAGTATCTTCGGAGGACTATTAATCGGAATCTCACTTTATTTCCTATCAATGTCCAATGGATCAACTGGAGGAACTTCGATTACCGGAAAAATTGTACAGCAAGCTACGGGATTACCTTATGGAATCTCAGTTTCACTTTGTGATATTGTGATTGTATTGATTGGTTTATTTGTGTTTGGGATTGAAAATACGATGTATGCAATTATTTTTATTATCATCACCTCACTAACTGCCAACTTCTTTGAGCAAGGTGCGCAGAAAACTTCAGTATTCCACATTATTACTGACCAAGACAGCGAGATGAAACAAGCGATTATTAATGATGTTTACCGCGGGGTAACTGTTGTTAAAGCTACGGGAGGCTTTGATGGAACTGACCGAGTAATGTTAATTTGTGTTGCGAAAACAGCGATATTATGTTACTTAAATCAGTAATTAATCAAGTTGATAAAAACGCTTTTTATTATATTACATCAGCATCAAGTACTTATGGAGAAGGATTCTCAATTTTAGATGGAACGATGCATTAACCATATTATCAGTTATTAGATTATAGCAAAACCAGA
The DNA here is from genome assembly GCA_033103385.1 of Mollicutes bacterium LVI A0039. GTDB lineage: Bacteria > Bacillota_I > Bacilli_A > UBA3375 > UBA3375 > LVI-A0039. The sequence goes on along the minus strand of CP136953.1, from coordinate 1,119,758 downwards.
TTACAAGTTAAATGTAATCTGGCTTTTTTTATGAATACTATCAGTAAATTTTATTCATCTGCTTTTAAGCTTTCTGATAGTTTAATATGTTCAATCTTACGATATGTTAAACTCGAAGCAATTAAGTATACTACTAATATAACTCCCAGTCCCATTAGTGATAATGAGTAGTTTAAGTTTATCGGGATTGCAAAATCAGCATCGGCCATCGCCACCTTGACAATCGTTTGAATCGTTTTTTCTAGTCCTGGAATCGAGATAACATAGATACCGATTACAAGCCATTTATAAATTCCAATGGTCATCGTACGGACTTCTTTACTTGAATAACCAAGCACTTTCATCACCGAAATGGTCTTACTATTCGACTCAATAATTACCGAGGAAATCGAATATAGCGCGACAAAGGCAATGATCGCTGCTAATATGGCGATGATAATAATCGTCAAGTTCAGAATGTACATATTATCACCCATCATCTCTTCCATATCCATCATCTCAAAGACAATTGCTCCCGCATCTTTGTCCATAATCTTATCTTTTTCCGTCTCCGTTAATTTATCGGTACTATAATATGCATTAATCATATTATCACGGATATTAAACGTTGATTGGAATAAATCCAAAGGCATGTATACATATGGTAAGAAGTAATCGGAAGTCTCTTCCACAATCTCTAGTTCTACTTCCGCATCTGCCTTAAACGGATTTTCCACGGTGATCTTATCACCAATCTTTAAGTTATAGTTTTTCAAGAATCCGCTCGAGGCAATTACACCATCGTAGTTATTATCGATTTTTTCGCCATCAACATTTGTTAAGTTAACTGTTGAATTATTATCAAAGTCATAGGCTTCGAACGTAACCGTTTCCTCTCCAGTTAATGGCTCTTCTAGTTCATCCGCGCGAGGCACCGAGACAATTTTTGCTTCTGTGGAAATAAACCCGTTATCAACATCACCTTCATTGATAATATTATTTTGACTATATTGAACAACGTATTCATAATTAAAAGTTGTTCCGAAAATATTGTCCATCATATTGTGCACAGAATCGTACATTAAGGCTCCTAGCAGAAGTAATAATGACGATACAACAACTGCAAAAGTTAATAGCACTGTTTTCGAGAAGTTTCGAAGCAGCAAATTAAACTGGTATTTGCGCACAAAACTTAAGCGCTTAAACATTTTTCCAACATTGTGTTTCGGAGCTTTTTCACTATTGATATTTTTCACTAAGTGGAGCGTTGGCGTATTTAAGTTTCTTCTTATCGATAAGAAGTAGATCGCTAGAATCATCACTACTCCAACTTTGGCTAACTGAATAACAACTAGCTTAACTGTATCGTTGGTAATTAAATAATCTTTAAGCATAAATGTTTCAGCGTAGATTCCACGCATCATCTCTGCCGTTACCGTACTTAGTAATGCCCCAACCGTAAATCCAATAATAATTACTACTAACATATAAAAGGCAAATCCAAACCCAAGCTTAGGAATGGAAACCCCTTCAGCCTTCATAATTCCCATCTCACGACGCTGCGATTTAAAGACACTATTAACTAGAATAGTCGCTAAGAAAATCGTAATAACACTCAGAACCAGTGATAGGAACGTAAACATTGTTTGGGAGCTTTTAACTTCATTTTCCACCGAGGAAATCGGCATATTAAAGTCTAAGTCCATGACATACATAAAACGGTTCATCTCTTCGGTAACCATTTCCCCAGTTGCCGAGATTTGCGGCATTCCATAATCATCTAAAACCGGAACTTCTAAGGGGTTGTACTCGATCATTTGCTCATATAGATCTTGACGCTTTAAAAAGTCTTTTTCATACGTAGCAAATTTACCCTTGTATAATGTACTAAATGATAAGTTTTCAATATCTTCATCAAGATTATCAAATCCTGATTCCGACATAATTACCGGCATATACTTTTCAAAGTTCGGTGTAATAATTCCACTCATCATATCGATTGGGGTAATGTACTCAACTATATATCCAATCCCACTAACTGTATAGTCTTCGCCACCAATATCTAACTTATCACCGATTTTTAAATTCGATTGCTCAGCGGCTTGCGTTTGAATCATTATCTCATTTTCCGCATCGGGAAAGCTTCCATCTTCTAAAATTAATTTATCGATTTGCGCATCTTCATCATATTTAACAATTGTGAATGAGCGACCTTCATCCGCTTTAATACTTGCTGTTTCTTCTACTTCTAAACGTACATCAAACTCTGCTTCAAATTCTGCCAAGACATCATCAGCATATATTTCAGCAAATTGATCGGCGTCGACTGGCAAGGTGTAGATTCGGAAATCTTCTACATTTGCTTCAGTTTTCATTTTGTTGGTAGTTTTTTCCCATTGTATCATAGACGAAATGAGATTGACCAACTAATAACGAACTTATAACCAGTAAAACGATAATCGAAGCAAGAAGACCTTTTTTCTTATTCATTGACTTTCTTACAATCTTATTAATCATTTTAACTCCATTCAATCTCATAAGCAGTCATTACGCGCTCATTAGTTTTACGATCAACAATTTCACCGTTTTTAAAATAAATAACTTGGTGTGACATGTCAGCAATATTCGGGTTATGCGTAACCATAACTAGAGTTGTTCCGTATTTTTCATTTAGACTTTGTAAAAGTTCTAAAACTTTACGACCACTTGCTTCATCAAGCGCTCCAGTTGGCTCATCACAAAACATTACTTTGGGATTCTTTACAAGCACACGGGCAATCGCAACACGTTGTTGTTGTCCACCACTTAGTTGGTGGGGGAACTTATCCGCATGTTCAGTCAATCCAACTTCCTTTAGGATGTCATCAATATCTAAACTATTTTTTGATAAATATTCTCCGAGCTCAATATTTTCACGAACAGTTAGTGTTGAAATTAAGTTATAACTTTGAAAGATGAATCCGGTATTATCACGACGATACTTACTTAGTTTTGCTTCATTATAGCCACTAATATCTTTACCTTCAAAAATAATTTCTCCGCTATCAATTGAATCTAAACCACTCACCATATTAAGTAATGTTGTTTTACCACTACCACTTGGTCCAAGAATTGTTGTGATTTTTCCCTGTTCAAATGTTACATCAACATTTTTAAGAGCATATAAATCGCCACCACCACTCTTATACTTTTTTACTAAACTATTACATATATATTGCATATAACTCCTATTATTCTTTTATATTTATCTATTATAACATCATTTTTGTAACTAGTTGTTAAAGGTTGTGTGTATAAAAAAAAAGGTCAAGACTTCTTGACCTCTGTTTATATTTTAAAATTTACCTAAAACATTTTTCACAAAAAATAAACCAACAATAACTACAACAAACATAATCGTCACAACTGGACTTTGTCCAAACAATTGTAGTGTCATTTAAATCTCCTTCTTGGTTGTTACAATTAAAGTATACCACATCACTTCTATGAAGTAAAGTTTTTAGAACATTGTTTTTAAACGTTTACCTTGATGTTTTATGGTTATAATCACTTCCTTTAAAAAAAAAATAAGTTAGGAATTAACCTAACTTATCTCATATGATTAATATTATCTCATTACTTATTTAAAGCGTTATGCAGTCTTGTCTTTAAATATTTTATAGGCAAGAAGAATCGCAATCATCAACACAATTAGTGTTGTTAAAAACGCTAAGTCTTGGGCATATTGTTTGATTACTAGTGAATTATCAGAAAGTTGATCATACACTTTTGTTTGCGTAATCGTCTTAAGTTCATCCTCATTTTCTACCCATTCGAACTCATTACTAGGTTCCACTGGAGCTTTGTTAATAACATTGCTCACCACTGGATTTGCAGTAACTAGACCAAAGGGAATTGCGGTAATTATTAGCTCAGGATGTTTCGTTAATGCTTCAAGTATTACTTCAACTGTTGGTTTATTAATCGGAGTGATCACTGATGGAATTTGGATTGGTGGATTTACCAAAGTATTATCGCCAACAGTTATAATCCCGATTGCGCTTGCTTCATTTCCTTCTTCGTCAGATACGTTAAGGCTAATTTCATGACTACCAAAGGTTAAATTTTGATACTCACCATCAATTTCAATTTGGTGGTTTAAATCTTCGCTGGTGATCTCACTAGCAGTTGCACCAAATAGCTCTAATAGTTGTTCTTTAGTTATCTCTTGGTTAACACTTAAATTAATTTGTTCATTAGTTAGTTCAATAGTTGGCAACAAGTCTTTGATAACTAAGGTTGTTGCAACGGTACTTGTAAGTTGTCCACTATCTGTTACCGAGAAGCTGATAGGATATGTTCCCGGTTTAGAAGGATTAACTGCGGAAAAATCAACTGCAATTTCAAGCTTTTCTGAAGTATCATGAGCATCATTAACTTGTACTTCAAATAGGTTAATTAATTGCTGATTACTTAGTGATATTTCTTCATTGATCACTGCAACTGGAACGGCGCTGATGATTGGTGCAGTATTCAACTCTGGTAAAATACCAATTCCGCCATCATTTTGATTACGAACAACATTTAGCAATACCGTTTTAGTAACTTTATTACCTTCTTCATCACTAACTGTAAATTCGATTGGATAGGTTCCGGTTACATTTGATTTAATATGAGTTGCAGTAATTTCTTGCGTTAAATCACCACTAGTACTCTCACTAGCGCTAGCGTTAAATAATTGGATTATGCTTGCAGTTGATACATCGCTATCCAAAGTTATTTCCGCAAAATCACGCTCTACTTCAATTACTGGTTTAATATCTTGGACCGTTAGATTGACTGTTACTTGCGTCGTTAACTTACCACTATCTGTTACCTTAAACACCACGGGATATGTCCCCGGTTTTGAATAATCAACTTGTGAAGCATCAATATCAAGCCTCAATTTACTTGGTTGATCTTGTGCATCATTAAGTTCCACGGCAAATAATTCAATTAATTGCGCATCAGTTAATCGCGTTTCTTCTGACGTTGAAGCAGCGGGACTAACCGTTATATGTGGTGCGGTATTTAACTCGGGTAATACCCCTTCTCCACCATCATTTAGGTCACGAATCACTTTTAGAGATACTGTTTTACTAACACTATTTCCTTCTTCATCGCTAACTGTAAACGTGATTGGATAAGTTCCCGTTACATTCGAATTTATATTAGTTACGGTAATTTCTTGAGTTAAATCACCATTTGTAATTTCACTAGCGCTCACTTTAAATAATTCGCTTAGGCTTGTAAGTGATACATCATCACCTAAAGTTACTTCTGCAAAATTGCGCTCTACTGCAATTACCGGTTTGATATCTTGCACATTTAAAACTGCAGTGTGTTCTTTACTTAAGTTTTCACTATCTGTTACTTTAAACCTTACTGGATATTTCCCTGGTTTTGAGTAATCAACATGTGAAGCATCCACATCAAGTTGTAAGTCGCTCGTTTGATCTTGAGCATCACTTATTTCCACGGCAAACAGTTCCACTAGCTGCTCATCACTAAGTTGCGTCTCCTCAGGAGTTGCGGCTTTGTTATTCAAACTAAGTTTAGGAGCAGTATTTAGTTCCGGAAGCACACCAATTCCCTCAACATCTAAATTACGAACTACGCGTAATTCCGTGGTTTTGGCCGCAACATTTCCTTCATCATCTGCTACTAGGAACGTAACTGGGTAGTGACCGGTTTTATTAGAATTAACTGCATTTGTTGTTACTTGGGAAGTTAAGTCACCAGTTTCTAATTCAGTGGCTTTAATTCCAAATAACTCAACTAGACTTGTAGATGAAAGATCAGCATTTAACTCAACCTGAGCGTAATCTCGCTCTGATGTAATTACTGGTAACGCATCAGCGATTTCATGTTTTACTGTTTTCGACGATTTTAGATTACCAGTATCCGTAACTGTAAATGTAATATCATATACTCCCGGTTTTGTATAATTAACTTGGGAATCATCTACTGTTAACTCCAGGTTAGCTGTTTCATCTTCAGCGTCACTAATAGTTACGCGATATACTTCGATTAACTGTTCGTGTGATAATCGACTACCTTCTTTACTAATACCCGTTGTATTTGCGGTAATTTTTGGCGCTGTATTGAGTCCAGGGAAGATTCCATTAATGTCATCGATAATATTACGCATAACTTTTAAATCGACAGGTGTTGATGCAATGTTTCCTTCTTGATCTGTTACTGTAAATACAACAAAATATTTACCTGTAACATTGACGTTTACGTTTGTTTCAACACTGATTTGACTAGTTAGGTCTCCATCAGTAATTTCTGTAGCAACGATTCCGTATAAGTTAATTAATTCGGCATCAGTTGGCTCTTCACCTAAATTAATTGTTGCATCACTTACCGCTGCCGTGATTACTGGTAGCGTGTCCTCAATTGTCAAACTTACGCTTGTTGTTGAAGAAAGTTTGCCACTATCAGTTACTTTAAAACTTACTGGATACGTCCCAGGTACGCTGTAATTCACTTGAGATTGATCGACCTCTAACGTTAACACATCACCGATAGTATCGGCAGCCACAATATCGAATAGTTCAAATAATTGTTCATCACTATATACGATTTCTTCACTAATCGTTAGATGACTATTTCCGGCAGTGATAACAGGTGCGGTGTTAAGCTCTGGTGTAATTCCCGTTATGTCTTCACCAAATGTACGTACCACTAAAACAGTCGCTTGGACTTCCTGAGCACTTGTCCCATCATTATCCGTTACATTGAAAGTAATTGGATATTGTCCGGTTACTGCTGGATTAATTTGATGATTAACCGTAATCTGCTCAGTTAAATCTCCCGAATTGATTTCTGTCGCTGTTGCACCAAATAGCTCAACTAATTTTTCATCAGGATATTTGCTTAAGTTACTTCCAACTTTTAACTCAATGGTAGATTGCTCTAAGCTTATTTCGGGAGCAACATCGGCTACAGTAATCGAAAAAGTTTCAACCGTTTTTTCACCAAGACTATCTGTTGCTGTAAACTCAATATCGTAAACTCCTGGCGTGTTTTGATCAACATTAACTGGTCCATTTGTGTAACTAAGATCTAAACCTAGTTTGTCATCCTCTAAATCAAAAACACTAACATCTAACATCGTCAATAGCTCCGCTTCAGTATATGAACTACCTTCATCAATTGTCACGTTTTGTGCTGTAAATTCTGGACTTTTATTTATAACTTCAAGTGATGTACTGTTATTTACCCAGTAATAACTATCTAGCTCTTTAATTCCGGCTTCAATTAAAGCCACATCCATCAGCGATAAATAGTTTAATGTTGAATTGATTTCTAAAGTTCCACTACCTTGTAAAGTTGAATCGGCTTCAAATGTGACATAACCTTCTTCAAAATAATCTCCGGTAATTGTGATTGTATCATTTTCATATGTTGCATTTTCTAATGGTAACTCTACACCACTAGCACTATAAATATGCGGGTTACGTAGGTTGGTAAAATTCTCAGTATCGATAACTAATTTAAATTTACCTAGGTATGCACCTGATTCGTACTGTAAATGGTTGACAATTGTAAATGAGTCCGCAAACGAAACTTGTTGTTCTTCAGCTAGAATTTCGATTGAGTTATCATATACCGAATCAATTCCGACATGAACATTATCAATAAAGTTTCCCCCACTGTAGTGATTAGAACCGGCCGAGACAAAGGCAATACGTGTTGTTGTTTGTCCTTCAGGAACAATGTATTCTACAGCAACATCACTCCACTCCCCTTTATTTACAGTATCCGTTGCCACTACATCATTGTTTCCACCAATGGTAGGCTTTGTCGGTGTTGTATTGTCCGATGGCGCTCCCACCACGACATTCATCGAATCACCGTTGCTTCGTCCTCCGTGATTTAAGTAAATCTTTAAGACTTGTCCGGGCTCAGTTGCAAAATCTTGGTATAATGCTGCATTTTGTGTCGCATTGATTTCCACAAATTGGTCTCCAGTAATTCCCCAGTTTCCTGAAGCCCCAACCGTTTTATCATAAAATCCCTTTGTCCACACTTCGATTTTCCCATCAGTAGAAGTTGTATCCCAACCGGGTACGTCATCTTGATCAGTAATAACATATCCTTGACCTGGCATCGCTATATCCAACTCTTCAAAGCTATTGTTTTCAAAGACAATCGGTAACTGATCACAGTTCGCATTTGTTGTGGCGCCTGAACTTAATCGATCACATCCCGTGTTATATTCACCGGCCGCAAGATATATATAGCTGCTATTAAACGGTAGCAGCATAATAATTAATATTATATTTATAGTTTTTCTTAACATATTATTTAAACCTCTCAATCTATCACAGTATATTTTACCACTTTTTTGCCACTTTGTCTATGTTTATGTGTCATAAATATGACTTTTGTTAATTCTTCATAAATATTGTAGTGTACCGGTAGATAACAAAGAAAAACTCGTAGAAAAAACAGTTATAATACATAATTGACCGGTATTCCGACCAATTGTATTACAACTGTTTAAATTTTATATTTCTAAAAGAATATCGCGATCGTTACCACTTGATTAGTCGATCGGAATTATGCCACTTTTATCGTATTGTTTCACGCACTTAAGTGGAGCAATCTGCCCACTATATACTGTAGCGCTTGCACAATACTTCGCAACTAGTAAACTATCGGCTAAAGGCAAATTGTTAACAATTGCGTAGATGAACCCGGCTACTAACGAGTCGCCAGCTCCCACGGAGTTAATTGGTTCACCTTTAATTGGTTCTTCATGAATACTACATTTGTCGTCGTAGTAGGTAAAACCCTTACTTCCGTGCGATACAATAACTTTATTAACACTGGCAGTTAACTGACTAAGCTCTAAGCCACCGGCCAATAAACTTTCTAGCTCTTGATCATTTGGCTTAATAAATTCCGGCTCTATTTCACGTAACATCTCAAATGTGAAACGATTTGAGTCTAAAAATAATCGCGCTCCATTATTTTTCGCCAACAGTGCAAGTTGGTATTGAAACTGCTCATCATCGGCATGAGGATTACCCGCAATTAAAACAATGTCTTCAGGATCAACACATTTTTTAATATAATTTTCAAACTTAAGTTTGGCAATATCAGATAGTGCTTCACCACGTTCATTAATCTCGGTAATAATTCCGTTATTATTGATTTTTAAGTTCGTACGAATGGAATCGACTTCGATTAAAAAGGCATTATAAGCTTCTAAACTACTACTTACAAATTGATTTTGATAATCAACAGTCGTAACTAACGTAGCGCTCTGCTTGAGGTTCTGTAATACTTTAGCAACGTTGACAGCCTTTCCCCCCATAACTTGATGCTTAGCCGCTACGTAATTGGTACTCCCGACCTCAAATTGATCTAAATTAAGATATTCATCAATCGCGGGATTAAGCGTTATTAAATGAATCATTATTCACCTTTCTTTGAAAGCAATGCAACTAAGACAATTGCTCCAACTACTGTTCCTACGGCTATTGCCACTAAGTACATTAATGGACTATTTACTAGTGGGAAAACAAATAAACCACCGTGTGGTGCCGGTAATGTTATTTTAAACAACATTGTCAACGCTCCACTTACGGCACTACCAGCGATTAATGCTGGAATCACCTTTAACGGGTTTTTCGCCGCAAATGGAATCGCCCCTTCAGTGATAAAAGCTAAACCAAGAATCCAGTTAGTTTTCGCCGCTTCACGCTCTTCTACCGTAAAGATTGAATGCTTAATTTGATTAGCTAACGCAATGATTAATGGTGGAGTCATCCCTCCAGCCATAACCGCTGCCATAAAGGTTTGGTTTCCATCAGCTAGTAATAAAGTTCCGGTTACATATGCTGCCTTGTTGATTGGCCCACCCATGTCGATAGCCATCATTGCTCCGATAACTGCCCCAAGTAATAGTGGCGAGAAGTTTTCTAGTGCTTGCAGTCCATTTGTTAGAGCCGTGTTTAATGCTCCGACTGGAACTGCTAAAATTAACATAATTGCCCCAACTAGTATCGCACCAATTAACGGAATAAATAGGATTGTTGCGCTTCCTTGAAGTGACTTTGGTAATTTAAATGATTGTTTAACAAGCGTATGCGCTAAATAACCAGCTAAGAACCCTCCAAGAATTGCTCCTAAGAAACCACTTCCGTTACTGCTTGCTAACATCCCAGCTAAGAACCCAGGCATTAGACCTTGACGTCCACCAATACTGTACGCGATGTACGCACCTAATACTGGAAGCATCATTCCAAATAAGATTCCACCGATTTCACCAAAGAATGTACCTAATGCCAAGTTTTCAACTAACGGCATAACACCAGCGGCAATGTCGCCTTCGGTTCCGAACATAAAACGTAAGGCAATTAAGATTCCTCCTGCTACCACGAATGGTAACATGTGCGTAACTCCACTCATCAATGATTTATACACTGAAAATTCTTCGTCTTCTTCGACAACTGCAGTTGCTGTGTGCTCTGCGGATTTAAGCGCTTGTTCAAATAGCTCAGCATCGGCGTGAACTCCTGCTGCAACATTAGTTTTAAGGAGTTTCTTACCATTGAAACGTCCCAGTTCAACTTTGACATCGGCAGCGATAATTACTGCTTCAGCGCGAGCAATTTGCTCTTTAGTTAACACCGTTTCCGGACCATTTTGTCCATGCGTTTCCACAAGTACATCATAACCAAGTTTATCTCCGGCTTTAATTAGACTTTCAGCCGCCATAAATGTATGAGCAATCCCCGTTGGACAGGCAGTAATTGCGACAAACAACGGACGTTTACCACTGCTTTGTGGTGCGTCCTTAGCTTCCTCTACTTCAATATTAAGTAGCGCTTCTAACTCTTCACCATTAGCTGATTTTAAACTATTACTAAAGCTATCATCGACTAGTTTACCGGCAATTGTTGATAGAATTTTAAGATGCTCAGCTGGAGAATCTTCATTTACTAAAATACAAATTGCTAGATCGGTAGTTCCCCCGTCCATACTTGGCCATTGAATTGGATTAAATCTAGCAACGATGATCATCGGCTCCGTTAAACCAGTAATTTGGGCATGAGGAATTGCAATACCTTTTTCAAATCCGGTAGATACTTGACCTTCACGTACCAGTAACTTTCCAACAATATCTTCGACACTAACGTCGGGATTAGTTGCTTTTACATATGATGCTATTTCGTTAAATACTTCGATTTTTGATTGAATTTGTTCTAAAATAATTAATTGATTTTTTTTAAACATGATTCCCCCTTTTGATATTGCCTATATTATCACCCAAGTTTTTGTAATCGTTTCGGATTATGGTTCGAATATCACTTTTTTAAATAATTATTGCAAAATTGGATTTAATTTTTCAAAAAAACTGAAAAAAAAGGGTTGGCAAATGCCACCCTTAAATTGTTGATTCAGTGATTAAGTGATACTGATTACGCTCACAAATTTGATACTTACTCTTAACCCCAAACTTATCTTCAGTCATCACAATGTAGCCACGACGGGCATGACGCAGGGCGAACTCCTTAACTACCATTTCCCGACGATGTGGCGTATAGATGCCGACATCATCATAACCGTTTGCACCAATAAAGGCTTTATCAATGACTAGTGTTGATAAATAGCTGATGGCCTCAGCGCCGACAATCGATGCTTCCTTGACCAATAATTCACCAGGAATAATATTCAAGTCAAACGGTAGATTTTGATTATTTAACGTATGAAATACACCATTAGTATATATTTTAATATCTTTAGCTTTAATATGTTTAAGCATCTCTCGTACAGTTGTTCCGTTATCAATGAAAATGATGTCCCCATCACAGATTTGGGCGGCGGCAATCTTACTGCTTAATTGTTTGTTCATCCCTACTTGCTTTTGCTTCAAAAGATCAGGGGTACTCAGTTCTAACTCGTTTATAACATCAAACTTCCCGCCTCGTCTAAGCTTAATGAAGCCGGCTGCTTGTAGTTCATTTAGTCGCCGTCTAGTCGTCGCTTCACTCACCCCTAGTTCCGTAGTTAACATATCTAATGTGTTTATCTTTTTACGCTTGATTAATCCAACAAGTTCCAGTTCTTTCATTGTCGTCCTCTTTGCATTTCTATTTTTTTATAACGCCAGCTTAGATGGTGGACGTCTGCACGTGCGCAAGCTCATCATCTAAATTATTCACTAGTAGAAAATTGCCTGGCTTATTGATTTCAAATTGAAAATCGAGTAATGCCTGGCTCTCGTAACGGCTAAAGTCATCACTGATAATTAGCTTGATACCGTAGGTTTGACACTGTTGAAATAGTTCACCGCATAATCGATTCGATAGCTTGAAAAAATCTGCTGCCAACATATCACCACGAAGATACAACCAACTTGACCTGTATCTATCTGTAACATTTAAAAACAATTCCAAAGCACTGCGATTGTCCAGGGGTTTGAGAGCATAACCTGTAAGGTCAATGATCATCGGCGAACTGCTATCTTGCTGAGCGTTGCTGTGCATTGCCTTTTGGACCGATATAACTTCAATGCTCATTATAAAATGCCGCGCAAGAGTTCAAGCCCTTGCTGCTGATCTTCGACTAAAAACATGCGCTTACCATTGTTACAGGCATACACAAAATCGTTTAGTTCAGCATCTGCGCCAACATTGAAGTCCCCAACGATAATTAAGATTGCATTATAATTGATGCACATTTGCAGTAACTCAGCTTTCATATCGCTTCCCTTAGCAAAAGTCTCATTCGGTAATATTTGTTGATCAATAATAAATATTTCCGATTTTTGTTCAAATCGGTAGCTCATTAAATATTCAATCAGCAGTTCTAAATTGGCAAATTTAATCTTGTTTTCAGTAAGATCGACGACCTTTGAACCTTTAAGTCTAAACTTTTTCATTTTCCTCCTCTAAAAAAAATATCAAAAAAAGTATTTATACAATTTTATCATTAATTTCGGAAAATAGTAATAAAAACTTACTACTTATACATAGAATTATTATTAAACATTAGCACTTGACAGCAAGTGCTTATTTCGTGCTATACTTTATTAAATGGAGGTGCGATGAAAAACAAGCGCAATAATAATTATCAGGGGAAATACTATGACCCAAACTATCATCAGAACAAGCGAAAATATGGGGACAAATATGATCCAAGAAAGTTTTCAGTGAAAAATCCCAATTATCGACGCCGCAATCAAAACAAGGCAAACTTTATTCTTAATTTAATCGGGATTGCCGTGGCCTTAAGTGTCTTTTCAACTGTTTATTTCGATTTAGATTTACCAAATATTTTTGAACAAAATTCCGATAGCCTAAGCTTCTCTCCGGATGTTTTAGACAATCCCGAAGCTAGTGGGGTTGCCACTGACCCAAGTTCGCTACTTAATAATCGGGAAATCACTGTCGATGCCTGCGATAATAACGGGGCTAGGGAAGCTAATGTTAAAGTCGATGTTGGATATGCCGACCGTGTTTATTTCGGTTATACCAACGAATATCGACAATTAGCGTACGTTACTGCCGATCAAATTATCCCTCAATACAAGTATGAAGAAAATAGCGACAATCGTTACTGTGATGGGCAAGCTAATGTCGAAGGTGCGTCCAGTCCATATAATCGCGGACACGCAATTGGTGATGCATTAGGTGGTGTTAGTAACGCTTATAATATTTTTCCTCAGTTACAAACAGTAAACAGTGGGAAATACAATGACAATGAAATGCGGCTAAATGAGATTATCAATAACGGGGGAACGATAACCAATTTTGAAATTATCTTAGAATATCCCAATAGTAGTACTAATGTCCCTAGTTCCTATACCGTTCAATACTATGTAAATGGAGAATTGGAAACTAAGACATTTAGTAATTAATTATCTCTCAATATAAAAAGAAATTCAACTTAAACCTTATGGTTTGCAGTTGAATTTTTTTGTTAAATAAGATTTTAAAAATTATAAATATATCCTTTACCACGTATCGTTTCAATTTTAAAGCCTTCTTCACGCAGTTTTGTACGTAAGTGTTTTACATAGACATCAATTACTCGGCTATCTGCTCCGTCATGATAACCTAAAACTTCGGTTAGCATCGTTGTTCGCTTACATAAGTTTCCGCGGTTCGCATTAAGGTACGCATAAATTTGCATCTCTTTAGGCGTTAGTCTAATATCAACACCACTAACATTAATTTTATTGAAGTCCTCTTTAATTTGCACACGACTAATGATCTTGTGACGCGTATCTAAGTTATGAATAATCGCATTGACTTTTTCAAGAGCAAAAGTATCCGTAACAATATAGTCAATACCTAGTTCTAAATACTCAACTAGATCTACATCAGCAATTAATATTATTCTTATTTTGGGATTGGTTACATATAGTTCCCGAATCTTTAGCGGGTCTAAATTTTCTTCATCAACAACTAATACCTTACAACCATTCACTTCACTGTAAGAATCAATCGCCATTACTTGATAGTCTAAACCCGTAAGTTCTAGTTTTGATATATTCCTAATCATATTTAACCTCTTATGAATAGTGGTAGATTTGACCACGATTTATGTATGAAATTTGTTCACAAATATTCACTAAGTGATCCCCACTTCTTTCAAATGTTCTCGCTAATTTAATAACGCGTGATAATGATTTAACGTCGCTATCGGTATTAGCTTTAATTAATTTTTTGTTTACGCTATCCAGTAACTTACCTGTTAATTCGTCAATCTCACGATCACTTTTAGCGATTTGCTTCGCCATCTTGTGATCAAGATTAACGTATGCCGACTTAACTTCAACCGTTCTTAGTTGAATTTGATTTAATAAGTCTGACACTAAGTTTTGCTGCGTTTTACTTTCAATATCCTCTTTTAAAGTAAATTTCGCAAAATTCTTAAAGTAGTCACCAATACGTTCTAAATCTAGAATTAGTTTCAATGTTCCTAAGCAAACACGCAAATCGACGGCAATCGGCTGTTCCTTAATAATATAGTTACTGATTTCAATAGTAATATCACTTAAAAAATCATCCATGTACGAATCTTCCTCAATGATTTGTAAGGCAATTTCACGATCGTTTGTGTCTAGTAATATTTTTGATAAATCAATCATTTTCTCAAGCTGTAAAAACATATCGACAGTCATCGCTTTTAAGTTTTCTAAACCTTGTTCTTTTCGACTACCAACTACTATTTTATTTGTCATAACTTCTCCTATCCGAATCTTCCGGTAATATAATCTTCTGTCTTTTGATTTTCAGGATTACTAAAGATTTGTTCAGTTTCTCCAACCTCAATTAATTCTCCCATTAGGAAGAAAGCAGTTCGATCGGCAATTCGCGCTGCCTGTTGCATACTGTGAGTTACAATCACAACCGTATAACGCGTTTTTAAACTTGCCATCAACTCCTCGATTTTAGCTGTTGCAATTGGGTCTAAGGCACTTGTGGGCTCATCCATAAGTAATACCTCAGGTTTCATCGCAATCGCTCTTGCGATACATAAACGTTGTTGTTGCCCTCCACTAAGTCCGTTTGCTGAAGAATGAAGACGATCTTTGACCTCATCCCATAATGCTGCTTCCTTTAGCGAACTTTCAACAATTTCGTCAAGTTCAGCTTTTCCTTTAATTCCCTGACATTTTGGTCCATATACTATATTATCATATATTGACTTTGGAAACGGATTTGGTTGTTGAAACACCATTCCGATGCGTACTCGCAGCTCGTTAACATCAATGTCTTTGGCGTATATTTCGTTGCCTTCAAATTTGATGCTTCCTTCAATTGTACATCCTGGAATTAAATCGTTCATTCGATTTAAGCTTCGAAGTAGCGTACTTTTACCACAACCACTTGGACCAATTAAGGCAAGCACCTGATTTTCGTACACATCTAAGTCGATTCCAAACAGCGCTTGTTTGCTGCCATACATCAGGTTAACACCTTTGATTTCTAATACGTTGTTCATTTTAGTCCTCCTTACTTCATTTCAAATTTATGACTAATTGCTTTGGCGATTAAGTTTAAGCAAATAACGATAATGATTATTACAACTGCGACTGCTGCCGCTCCTCCGATATCACCATACTCTTTAGCAAGCATATACGCTTTAACCGTTAGTGTTGATGATGACTCTAAGGGGTTAGTTGTAAGTTTATCGACTGTACCAGCAGTAAAGATTAAAATCGCACTTTCCCCAATAATACGACCGATTGCCAAAATCACTCCGACAATAATTCCCGGCATACTACTTGGAAGTACTACTTTAAAGATCGTTTGAACCTCATTAGCTCCTAGCGCACGCGATGCACTACGTAGATGATTTGGTACACTAAGTAACGCTTCTTCAGTCGAACGAATTAAAATCGGTAGCAGCATAATTGAAACTGTTAAAGCTCCGGTTAAAATCGACATTGGCATCCCGAGAATCGTAATAAAGAATAACGATCCAAAAAGTCCAAAAACAATTGACGGAATTGCCGTAAGCGAGTTAATCGCAAAGTGAATTCCACGATCTAATCGATCACCAATTGGATATTCAATTAAATAAATCGCTGATCCAATTCCTAGTGGCAATGCAATTAATAATGATAATATAATTAACAGTAACGTTGATACTACCATCGATAAGATCCCTTGCTTGTGGACTGTAACTGCTAGTTCTAAGTTTTCTCCACTAGTTAATAGTTCATCGACTTCCTCAGCTTCTAAATAAGCGATTGGCGTATCGTTGATTCGATTAATGTCAAACTCTGTTGCAGACGTCAGTTGCATATCTGTTTCAAATTCAATATTACCAGACGTTTTGGTAACTGTAGCACTGGAAGCAGTTAAATCGTATTGTAAATCTCCCGGGTGCAACTGCGCTGTTGTAATCGTCCCCTTCTCATAGCTATCTGCGCTAGTTAAGAATTCGTACGAAATATTGCTCAGTCCATTCGCAAAGATAAAGTATAAAATTGATAAAAGTGCTGAAAGAACAATAATACTTGCAACGCTCATCAATCCATATCCGAATATTTTTCTAGGTTTCATCGCATCTCACCTCGCTTTGCAAGTCGTGTCGCTATAATGTTTAGTAACATAATAAATATAAATAGTACTAGACCTGTTGTAAATAACAGCTCTCGGTGGTGACCTGTTGCATATCCCATCTCTAAAGCGATGTTGGCTGTCATTGGACGAATCATATCAAAGATTGATCCAGGAACTCCACCAGTTACGTTTCCAGCAACTAATGTTACTGCCATTGTTTCACCAATTGCACGTCCGATACCAAGGACTATCCCAGCCATAATCCCACTTCTTGCAGCGGGAACAACAACTTTAAATGTCGTTTGTAATTTATCTGCTCCAAGGCTTAGTGAAGCATGACGATAACTATTTGGAACTGATTTTAAACTACTAACTGTTAAGGCAATTACCGTCGGCATTACCATCATTGCTAACACAAGCGTAACCGCTAGTAACGACTGACCAGAACCCGTCGGTGATACTTGTCTGATTAACGGAACTAACACTCCTAGTCCGAATAAACCATACAGTACTGAAGGAATTCCTGCTAATAATTCAATTGCAAAAGTAAATGGCTTAGCAATTTTCGTTGGCATAAATTCAACTATCGCAACGCTTGTCAAAATTGCTACTGGTACCACAAGGATAATCGAACCTAGAGTTGCAAGGATTGATCCGATAATCATATATCCAATCCCGTATACTCCTTGGTTAGGTTTCCATGTGTCGCCGGTAAAAAAGTCAATAATATTTAAATCAAAATCCGTTGCAAAAAATGGTTTCATTCCTTGAAGAATTAAGAATATCGTTATCATTGCCAAGGCGATAACCGAAGTTAAGGTTATCGCAAGTAAAGTGTATTTTACTAATTTAGTATTGTTCATTGTAACCCCTATCCTAAGTTACGCTTCTATTAATCCAGCATCAGGTGCATATGTTACTCCTGTTGTTTTGATCCATTCTAATACTTCTATGTCTTGATCAGTTAAGTTCTCTTCCTGATACACAAGTAAAAATGGTCTTGCTACTGGGTATGATGTGTCTACTACATTTTTCGGAAGTGGTGCAGCACCATCGATGCTAAGTCCGTTAATTTTGTCTGTATTTTCTTCAAGCGTTGTAAATGATACGTAACCAATCGCATTTGGATTTTCGGCAACAGTGCTCGCTACATTTCCATTTCCATCAGCAATTGTTGCTCCATCAACTAGTTCATTTTCAAAACCAACTAACTCTTCAACTGCCGATCTTGTTCCCGATCCATCTTCACGAGATACGACTACAATATTACTGTCGTTTCCACCAAGCTCTTTCCAGTTAGTGATTTCACCTTTAAAGATTTTGCTAGCTTGTTCCATTGTAATGTCAGTTACTGGATTGTCTTTATGCGTTACAATCGCAATCCCATCATAAGCCATTACAATCGAGTCTAAATCCGTTTCATCATCTTTTAAGTCACGAGATGAAGTCCCAAAGTCTGCCGTATTATCTTTTGCTGCTTTTATCCCATCACTACTTCCTGTTGCTTGATACTCAACATCGTATCCTAAGTCTGCTTTAATCTGTGGTGCTAATGTTTCTTTAAAAAAGCTTTCTACTGATGTTGATCCATTTACAGTAATTGTTTGGTTTGATGAACCACAACCTGTTAGAAATAAAATAAATGCCCCTAAAATAATTGCTAGTTTTTTCATTGTTGCTCCTCCTGGATTTGTTTTATACACTCATTGTAACCCACTTAAAAAAATCAGTATGTTAAATTTACAAATTTTACTTTAACATTTTTTTAACAATCTCTAAACACTATCTTAACAAGTTCTTAACAATTAAATGTTTATGGGATAATTTGTACTTTGATTGTACTTTATTTTGAAAATAATGCTAAAGATTTGCATAGAAAATATTAGGACAATTTCCAGCCCTTCATTGTATAATGTGATTAATAAATTAAATGTGGAGGCAATTATGGAAACAAAATATGCTAATCATGGCTGTATCAAATGTAATCACACTGATGTTGTAAAAAAACAAGTGGCAATGACCAGTGGTGGTCTAGGAAGAATGATTGATATTCAATCGAATCAATTTACTGCGGTATCGTGCACCAACTGTGGATACACTGAGTTTTACAAAACTACTGGAAACCGCGGAATGGATATCTTAGATTTATTCTTTGGTTCATAAGTTAATTATTATTTATACTGACTACATATTAAAAATAGTATCAAGACGATTTTTGTCTTGATACTTTCTTTTATTGTTTTCAAGTTATCTTTAAATACTTTGGTGTTTCGAAAGGAGCTAACGAGGAAAGGATAATTGCCAAAATAATAATGATCCCTTCACTATCTACTAAATATTCAAAACTTTGTTAGGAATACTTATTTTTGAAATGGATTCCTCCCGTTTGTGGTGCAATTAATATATACTGCTAAGATTAAAAAAACATCTCAAATACTTGAGATGTTTTAGCTATATTATAATTTTCCGTTAATGCTGATAGTTAAATCTTTAGCAATTTGGTCTTTATCTACTGATACTTCACCGTTTGCTGCTAATGCATCTTTAGCTGCTTGAACAGTTTCATCATCTAAATTAGGATTTTCAGCTGGAAGTCCTACACCGTCTTCAGCTAATCCTAATGTAATTGTTTCTCCACCTGGGAATGAACCATTGAAGTGACCTTCGATTCCGCTGTAAGCTGCGTGACCAACCATTTTAACAGCTGATGTTAAAATTACTGATTTAGCGTCTCCACCGTCGATGCTTCCTTCATAAATTCCATCTGCATACATATCACGGTCTACACCAATAATGCTAACTGCTTCACCTGCTACTGTATGATCAATACCTGCTTTAACAATACCATCGTTAGTTCCACCTGCTGATGCGAAAATAATGTCAGTTCCTTGTTTAATCATTGTTTCAGCAATTGCATTACCAATTGTTGCATCTGTAAATGTTCCTGCATATTGGTAATCTACTGTTACATCTGGGTTAGCTGCTTGCGCACCTTGAACAAATCCCCAACCAAATTTTTGTACTGGAGGAATTTCTTGTCCACCAATAAATCCAATACGGTTAGATGCTGTTTTAGTTGCTGCAACGTAACCAGCAAGGTATCCTGCTTCTTGCTCGTCAAATAAGTAAGATGCTACGTTATCTAATGCTTCTGCTTCACCTGTTTCTGGGTTAGTTGGCATTGCATCAATGATGATATATTTAGTATCTGGGTGTTCTTTAGCAACTTCATACATATCCATTGCAAAGTTAAATCCTGAACCAACAACAATTTCAATACCTTCAGTTTCAGACATTGTAGATAAATTCGCTTTTACTTGAGATGTATCTGTAGTTTCGATGTAAGTAGCACCTACATTGTTTTTACCACAATACTCTTCAATTCCTTCCCAAGTACCTTGGTTGAATGATTTATCGTCAATTCCTCCAGTATCAGTTACGAATCCAATTACTGGATCATTCTTTTCACAAGCACCTGCGTACTCATTGCTTCCTGAAGCTGTTGCACACCCTGTAAGTGTCAATACAACAACTGATAACATTGCTATTAATTTTTTCATAGTTAATCACCTTCCGAGAGATATTATATCACAAGTTAATTTGAGTAGTTTCTATTTTTTACATAAAATTTACACACGCATATTTTGCGGTGAACTCAAATGAAAATGTAATCGTTTTAATGCTTTTATATTATAGCAAAGATATATCTTAATGTCAAAGAACAACTTAGAAACTTTTTGAGTTTATAAAAACTTTACAAAGTTGTTAAATTAGTGTAAATATAGTGTTTTTACACTAAAGATATATTCTACAAAATAAGATTTAGTGCTTATTTTAAAATTTGAAACTTTCTATTATTTATTTTTTTTTAAGATCTATACACGCTTAATTTAGGTGCCAGTTTTAAGCGTATTTCAACAAATTTTTCCTGGCCATTTTTAATAATAACTCAGGTAATATTACTTATATCCAATGTCCTGCTATCTACTAACAGTGGTTTCTTATGGTAATAAAAAAAGGAGATATTAATCTCCTTTAATTTCTATCTCACTTCTTTATCGTACGGCTCTCCTAATGCTTCCATTGACATCATTTTATTTCTAGAGAAAATCACTAGAACAATAATTGTAATTAAGTATGGTAACATTTGGTAGATTACCTGAGGTACTGTTGTTAAGAAACGTAACATTTGTGGCATTAGGCTTGGATCAATAGTAGCAACTGATGCTCCTAATGTTTTAGAGAATCCGAAAATAATCCCAGCAGCCAGTACTCCAAATGGATTGTGACGTCCAAAGATTAATACTGCTAAAGCAATGAATCCACTTCCGGCTACAGTAAGTGCACTAAAGTTATTAGTCGAGTTAATAACAATTGCCGCTCCACCAAGTCCCCCTAAGATTCCTGATAAAATTACTGCTTGGTATCTTACTTTTAAAACGTTGATTCCCATCGCATCAGCGGCACTTGGGTTTTCCCCAACAGCTAAAACGTGTTTTCCCCATTTAGTCTTGTATAGTAAAAAGTATGCAACAAAACAAAGTAAGATAATAAAAATACTTAAATATGTAACTGTCCCTAATTTTAAAGGTTGAGTCATAATTATCTTTGTATTGGCAGAACCAAATAAGATTTTCGTAAAGTAAACGGCGATTGCTACAGTAACAATGTTAATAACTGTACCACTGATGATTTGATCTACTTTAAACGTGATTGATAACCATGCGTGAAGCAGTCCAAATAATCCTCCTAAAAGACAAGCGACTACTAGACCGGCAAAGATTGCCCCTTGTCCTCCAAGGCCATTAATTTCCATAATTGCTATGACAGCTGCTGCTCCAAATGCTCCTGCTGTCATCATTCCTTCAAGTCCGATGTTTACAACACCACTTCGCTCAGAGAATAGTCCACCAAGTGCTGCAGCAATAAGTGGAGCGGCTAAGGCGATAGTTCCAAAAATTATTATTCCAAAAATACCCACAATTATGCACCTCGTTTCTGTCTTTTTTTCGCAAGTATTGGTCCGATAATACTAAATAGAATTATAAGTCCAATAATAATATCACTAATTTCTGATGGAATTCGCGCAATCCCAAATGCTGCTTCGGCATTACGTAACGCCCCCATAAGTAGTGCAGCAACAATCGTTCCTGCAGCATTTAATCCACCTAGTAAAGCAACTGCGATACCGTCAAATCCATAGTTTGAAAAGTTTCCAGAAATTGTTGACATGTACCCGTAACTAAGACCGTATGTCGCTCCGGCAAGACCCGCAAATCCACCAGAGATCATCATTGTTTGAATTGTACGTGCACGAGCACTAATTCCCGTATAAGCCGAGATATCTTTTGAATGTCCAATTGCTTTTACTTCAAATCCGAACGTCGTTTTATCTAGGATAAACCAATATACGAATGCTGCGATTAAAGCAAAGATAATTGCGTAACTAAATCCGTTGATTAACAAGAGTTTACTTGGTTCGATAATTGGTGTTTGTTGTGTATTACTTGCTTGGTGGAAGTAACCTTGAACGATAAAGTCATATAAATACATTCCGATCCAGTTTAGCATTATCGTAACCACAACTTCACTAATTCCATATGTTGCTTTAAGTAACCCTGGAAGAAATGCCCATAGCGCTCCAGCGATAAATCCAACTGCAAGACCAGCGATTGGAACAATCGCATTTGGCAAGTTCGAGTTAACAACGAATATTGATGTTACAAGGGAAGCCATAATGAACTGACCTTCAGCACCAATATTAAATAACCCCCCTTTATAAGAGAAGCCGATTGCTAAACCAGTAAAAATTAACATTGATGTTATTTTAAGCCATCCATTGAAGTCTCCAAATGTTGATTTGAAGATAGCTTGAAATAATGCTGTTGGGCTAATTCCACTAACAATTAAAATCAGTGATCCAATCAGCATTGCCACTAATACCGATATTAAAGGTATGACAATTTTACTAATATTGTTTGACTTATTCATACTATTTTAACCTCTTTCCTGCCATTAGTAATCCAATTTCATTTTTCGTAACTGCTTTAGGATCAACAATTCCCATCGCTTCTCCATCATGCATTACTAAAATACGGTCACTTAGATCAATAATTTCATCTAACTCTAACGAGTATAGAATTACAGCATTATTTTCTTCACGTACCTTTAATAATTTTTGGTGAATATTTTCAATTGCACCAACATCAACACCACGTGTTGGTTGAGAAGCAACTAAGATATGTGGATTTTGCTCTAGCTCACGTCCGATAATTAATTTTTGTTGGTTTCCACCTGACATATCGCGAAGTTGTGAGTTTAGACCATGTGGTGCACGAATATCATGCTCTTCCATTAGTTTTTCACCAAGTTTACGCATTTTTAATTTATCTAGTAAGATTCCTTTAGCAAAGCCTTTTTTATAGTAATCTTTTAAACTTGCATTTTGAGCGATATTAAAATCTAAAACAACCCCATGCTTATGACGGTCTTGAGGAATGTGGGAAATTCGCATCTCCGCGATTTTACGCGCATTCATATTTGTGATTTCCATATAGTCATTTTCTAAACGGTATGAAATCTTACCTGAACTTACTTTGCTAAGTCCCGTAATTGCTTCAACAATTTCCAATTGACCATTTCCATCAATTCCGGCGATTCCAAAGATTTCTCCGGCTTTTACATTAAAGCTTGTTGGCTTTAATGTTTGTACTCCACGTTTATCAGTAACCGAAATCTCATCGACAACTAAAATATTATCTCCCGCTTGTTTATCACTTTTATCAACTGAGAAACTAACTTTACGCCCTACCATCAACTCCGCTAATACGTCACTTGATGTCTCCGCAACATTTACTGTATCAATCGATTTCCCTTTACGGATAATTGTACACTCATCAGCAACCGCTTTGATTTCGTTTAATTTATGAGTTATGATAATAATTGTTTTACCCATTTCTTTAAGTTCTAAAATAGTTTTTAAAAGTTCTTCAGTTTCTTGCGGTGTTAACGCTCCTGTTGGTTCATCGAAAATTAAAATGTTTGCTTCTTGATATAACATTTTTAAAATTTCAACACGTTGTTGTTGACCAACACTTAAATCCGCCACGGTAGCACTAGCATCAAGTGTAAAGTTATATTTATCAATAATTTTCTGAACACTTTTTTCACTAGCTTCAGTATCAATAAACATCCCTTTTTTCATTTCGCTTCCTAAAGTTACGTTTTCAGCAACTGTAAACGGCTTTACTAATTTAAAGTGTTGGTGCACCATTCCGATTCCTAGTTCGTGAGCAACATTTGGATCAGAAATAGTAACATCTGCTCCATTTATCTTTATATTTCCACCATCTAAATCATAAAATCCAAACAGTAAGTTCATCAGTGTCGATTTACCAGCTCCGTTTTCACCAAGCAAAGCGTGAACACTTCCTTCCTCAACTTTTAAATTTAGATTATCAATTGCTTTAAATGTACCAAATTGTTTTGTAATGTTTGACATTTCAACAGCGTATTTAGTTTTCATAATCTTTCTTCCTTTACAACGTTTTCTTGTTTTAATCTAGCAATATATTATATTGCGACATCAAATATTATAGCATAAATCATCTATTAAATCGGTAACATTTACACATTTTACACAAACTTTTCATAACGTTTACATCTCGTTTTAATTGTAAATTTACTAAGTAATTACCACTTGCTGGTGGCTTTTTACACTTCGAACTTGATATTAGTTATAATGTTAGTGATAGGAGCAATTAATCATGAAAAAATTTCTTAAATTTATTGCAATTCTTGTTCTAGTAATAACTATTTGTTTCAGCGGGTGGTTTGGTTCTAGTCAGGTTGCTAAAATACGTGGTCGTAACCAAAATAATAAGCCGGCAGATATTACTATTCAAAATCCGACAATTACCTTTATTGGAGATTCGTTGACTAATGGTTATTATAGTGATGCCAACCTACATGCTGATAGCTATGGGTATCGTCAAATCGTTACAGAAACAACTCGTGCCCACGCCTTTAACTTTTCAGTTGGGGGATACACAAGTGTCGAAGTTTTAGAACAATTACAAGACAATGTAACAATCGGTGAAACTAACCAAGTAATCTTAGCCAAAAATAAGCAAAATCCAGAGTTAACTAACTTATACGGAAATACAGCTGATCCAATGACTATAGAAGAAGCGATTCGTCAAAGTGATTACGTTATCTCCACGCTTGGGGCGAATGATGTAATGAATGAAATATTAATCTACAATGAAGATGGTAGCTTTGAAATTGATAAGAAGAACCTAAGATCAGGTCTTACTAATATATATAATCGTAAAATCGATATATACAGACAAATCAATGCGATCAATCCTGATTGTAAAATCATTGATGTCGGAATGTATATGGCTTATCCACATATAAGTGATGCTTTCACATTAGGAATGTATCCGGTGCTTGTTTATACTGAAGGAAAAATCTTTATTGAAGATCCAGAAATTAATACTAGCAAGGTAATTGTCCGTGATAATATTCAAGCCGATATTAAAACGTACATCGATAACCCTGATGATATTCACCCAAGTCAAGAAGGGTATGAAGTTATTGCCAATGAAGTTTTAAAACACATGCAGTCGTTAGAAGATGAAAAATCAACTAGTTAACTAGTTGATTTCTTTTATGTTATTTTGTATAAACACGGGCTTCATATGGCATTAACGCAGGTTCATTGGCTGGATAGTTACTAATGATAACTTCTCCATACTCGCCATTAAAGTTGGCTTTAGCAATTGCATCCATGTTACACACAATTGTCAGTGGCCCTTTATTGATCGTGATGATATTATCATCACAACTAATTTTATCTAACTTAGTATCAATCAAATGATAATTGTTCTTTTTGAACTCAATTAATTTTTGATAATACTTGTAGATTGACTGTTCGCTTGCTAGATCTTGCTCACAGTTGTATCGGTCGGTTGAAAAGCTAATCCATGGACTCTCGCTACCAAATCCGCGATCACTACGATCATTCCAGTTTAACGGAACGCGGGGGTTATCACGTGAAATTAGCTTAAGTTTACGTAGCGCCTCTTCTTCACTTTCGCCACTAGCAATCATCTTCGCATACGCATTTATTGACTCAACGTCATTATACTCATCGATTATATTAAGGTCCGTATTCGCCATCCCGAACTCTTCACCTTGGTAAATATATTGCGTACCACGCAGTAAACTAAATAACGTCGCTAAAAGTGTCGCACTTTGATAACGCTTGCTATCGTCAAGCCATAAGCTAATTAACCTTGGCATATCGTGATTATTCATTACCCAGTTTTGTGATAGTGAATATTGGTTTTGCCATTTTTCAATAACTTCACAAATCTCCGTAAAGTCAACTGGTTTTTGATCCCACTTATTACCATCAATATTAGTTTTAATTAAATGTTCAAAGTGGAATACTTGCGTAAGTCCATCTGTACACATTTGCTCTGCTTCTTCAGTCGTTGATGCCCAACATTCTCCAACTGTAAGTAGCTTGTCTTGGAACGTATTATCGTGCAGTTCCTCTAAATACTTTAAGAAGTTCGGTCCTTTACCAGTAATTAATTTATCTGGTTCTTTACCAATTAAATCAATCACATCTAATCTAAATCCACCAACACCTAAATCAATCCAAAAGTTAACCATTTTGTAGATTTCATGACGAACATTTTCATTTTCCCAATTTAAATCAGGTTGATGCGTATCAAATAAATGGAAATAATACTTACCTAACTCTGGACTAAATGTCCACGCTGGTTTCGAGAAATAAGTCTCAAGTTCATTGGGCTCGTCTCGCCAAATATAAAAGTCTTGATAGTACTCATCTCCAGCTAAGGCCTTTTTAAACCATTCATGTTCACTGGAAGTGTGGTTCAGTACTAAGTCAAGCATGATGTGCATATCGCGGGCTTTAGCCTCAGCAATTAAGCGCTTATAATCATCAAGCGTTCCAAACATTGGATCAATGTCATTATAATCGCTAATGTCGTATCCATTATCGTGTTGGGGCGACTTGTTGACTGGACTTAACCATACATAGTCAACACCTAACGCTTTTAAATAGTCTAATTTAGTAATAATTCCTGGAATATCCCCAATCCCATCATTGTTGGTATCCAGAAAACTCTTAGGGTAAATCTGATATACTACTTTATCTTGATAGTTCATTATGCTCCTATTTTATTTTATTGATAAGGTAACCATTCGGACCAAGGACATTATCCGTTAGCCCCTCACTTAATATAACTTCATTTGGCTTAACCTTAATTGCGTTACTGCTGGTATTAAGCGTGATCTCATATGTTGATTGGTCATTGTACTTATAGTATCGACAATAATCTGCACTTTGATCAAACTTAAATTCACCGGCATTACCAAGCACCGGATGTTCTTTACGTGCTTTGATTATATTTTGATAGAAACCAAACAAATCTTGATTCCATTCATTTTCATCCCATTTCATCAGTCGACGATTATCCGGATCTTGATTTCCGGTTAAGCCAATCTCAGTTCCGTAATAAATACATGGTGTTCCATTTTGGGTTAGTAAGAAAACTGTTCCGAGTTTTTGACGATTAATATCAAATTCACATAGATTGGCAACTCTCACCGTATCATGTGAATCGACGATATTAAAAGCGGCTTTGTTGACAGCTGTAATATTTTCCATTGATGCACGGACAATTCTATTTTTAAATTGGTCGATACTGATGTGCTGTCTAAAGAAATAATCGATAATACTATTCGTATACTTATAATTCATTACCGCGTGAAACTCATCACCGCGCAGCCACGTCATCGAGTCGTGCCAAATTTCTCCAACAATATAAATATCTGGATTAAGTTGCGTAACATGCTCTTTAAATAGTTTCCAAAACTTATGGTCTACTTCGTTAGCCACATCCAGACGCCATCCGTCAATTCCCATCTTTGTCCACTTAGTAACCGCTTTAAAAATGTAGTCAATTACTTCCGGGTTTTGAGTATTTAATTTCGGCATATTGTCGACATAGGCAAAACTATCATAAGCCATAATCTCTTTGAAATGCTTTGTTCCAATTTCATCTAGTTTGTCGTAGTCACGAATGTGGTACCAATCCTTATACACGCTCGACTCACGATTGTTCATCACATCGATAAAGTGAGGATGTTTTTTTGAGGTATGATTAAAAACCCCGTCTAACATAATCTTGATCCCGCATGCGTGAGCTTTGGTAATTAGTTCTTGGAAGTCTGCTTCCGTTCCAAATTGTGGATCAATTTGAAAGTAGTCGACAGTATCATATTTATGACTAGTATCCGCTTTAAATATCGGTGTAAAGTAGATTGCATTAATTCCCAGCCTTTGCAAATAATCTAACTTACTAATGACTCCTTGAAAGTTTCCACCATAGATTTCATGGTTTTTCACATCGCCATAATGCCATTTACTTAAATGTTCATGGTTAGTTGTCGCAAAACGATCAGGATAGATTTGATACCAGATGGCCTCATCGACCCAACTTGGATAAGTAAATATTTCTGAAGTATGACTAAATGGTAGATTAAACTGATACTTAATCTCAAAGTCGGTATCCAAACCAGCTTCCGTGAAGTACAATAATTGATTATCAGTTGTTGTTAATTTAAAGTTATATTGAAAACGACGTACATCAACCGTTATTTGTGCAATCCACCAGTCATAAAAATCATCCGTTTGCACCAAGTTCATTTCCTTGGTAAATTCTACCCAATCAAACTTATTATAATCATATGGATCATTATAACCAACAACCACAGATTTAATTTTTGATTTAGGAGTTTGAATTCGCACTTCAATTGTGTCTTTACTGATAATTGATACATATGGAAAATCTGACTTGTGGATTACTCCTGCTAAATTATTCATTGCACTCCTATATTATTTCATAATTAATATTTATTTTTGTTCCCTTAGCGCCATTTTGCATATTGATTGCTTGGTGAACACTTTCGGTTGCAAATTTATGGAAATTTTGCTTTACTGTATGAATATTATTTCCAACATATTTCAATAATGAGATGCCATCAAATCCAGTTACAATCGTTTCTTTTCCATCTTCAAACAATGCGCGACTTGCTCCAATCGCCATTAGGTCCGAAGCACAAATTATCGCATCGTAATTAACCGGATTTGACTTCACAATATTATACGCACTGACTTCAGAGAAGTTTCCGCTGGCAATTGTCAGATCAAGATCGTACTTAACTTTTACATCATTAATTGCTCGCATTCGCTCTTCACTTACGAAACCATTATCCTTACCACTGATGTATAAGACCTTTTTGACCTGGCTATCTATAACTTGCATCTCCGCAATTTGATATTGAGCTTGATAGTTATCAATCCCTACACAGCTGATCTTATTGTCTACTAATTCTACTTCTGTAACAACAGCTGGAAAAGCTTGACTCGTGATCACTTCATATATATTTTCATCATCTTTAGATAATCCTAACACAACTAACGCAGTAATCGATTTACTACGCAAAAAGGCAATGATTTCACTAGGAGTTTTATGTTCCAATGTTCTGGCAAAAATGACACTGTAGTCAACATTTATTTTCGAACACGCTTCATCGATACCAAGAATATATTGCATATTCACTTCATCGATTGTTTGTTCTGTATCATTTACCTTAAAGATAATTCCCACTTTTTTAAAATCTTTTTTAGATAAACTCGATGCCGTTTGGTTGGGAACGTATCCTAGTTCATTAATTGCATCCATTACTCGCCTTATCGTTTTATCACTAAGACTTGGATAATTATTCAAAACTTTAGAGACAGTTGATTTACTAACCCCTGCAAGTTTTGCAACATCATTCATATTTGCCATTTTTCCTCCTATAAATCATAACTTTTATTGCTTCTATTATATCTCTATTCAAAGGAAGTTTGTTCCATTTTATTGCATTTAATTGACGAGATTTATTATAGGTATTCTTTTCGCCATCTTTAGTTCGCTTCATTTCACAACCACTGTGAATAAAAGGAATACCTTTAGCCCTAAAAATATGTTCGTAACACTCAATAATTTGGTCAACTATTACTTGCTCATCTTCGGTAGTATGCTTTAAATAATCATAAAGCGTATGATCATCATGACATGAAACATAGTTAATCAGTTGATATTCATCTACATATGTCTTTAACCCTTCGGGAGTTTGACCATTCATTAAGATGTTAAATTTGGTTTGATCGCGATTACCTTGGACATAACCAATTTTTGAAAAATCACTATTATTTCCTTTGATGAAATCGCGGAAATCATCATTGAAGTGTCCGACACTCGGCAACTTGTTGGCGTTAATTTGAGTTGCCCGTTCACTCTCGGGTAAGCCACATTCCATATTCCATCCTTCACCATAAATAATAAAGTTGGGGTTGATTTGTTTCAGCTCTTGTTCGATTAAACCGATCGTTTCAATATCCATCAGTCCCATCAAGTCAATTCGAATACCATCAATTCGATAATACTTAACCCAAGTAGTTAGTGTGTCGATAATGTATCTACGCACCATCGCTCGCTCACTGGCAACTTCATTTCCACAAAACGATCCGTCACTCAGTTGCTTATCAGCCTTAAATCGTAAATAATAATTTGGAACTAAGAGATTAAAGTTAAATGTACTTGCATCATAGACATGGTTATAAACAACGTCCATTATTACCCCTAAACCTTGGGCTTTAATGTCAGCAATCATTTGTTGACATTCAACAATGCGGCTATTACCGCTATCGTTGGTCGCATAACTTCCCTCTGGGACATTGTAATGGGTTGGATCATATCCCCAATTGTAGTTATTATCAGCAACAAACTGCTCATTGACTGACCCAAAATCATAGATTGGCATTAGTTGAATATGCGAAACACCTAAATCCTTAACATGATCGATACCAATTGGATATTCTTGGTATTTTTTTCCTGTTGTCGCGAAGCTAATAAACTTTCCTTTATGTTCAAAATCACTCTCAAGGTCGCTAGTAAAATCACAGACGCTCGTCTCATAAATGACCATCGTTTGTTTATCATTGGGATTAAACGGTAGATTACTTTTAATTTTTGCTAAATCAGTAACCACCGCTTCCTGGTTATTAAATGTTAAATTATATGCGTATGGATCAATCACTTTCACAAACTGTCCATTTACTTGAGCAATATAATAATACCTAGCATTCTCCAAGTCACCTTTGACCGTTACACTGTAATGTTTTCCATCCGCATTCATTTGATGCGGTGCACCATTCACCATTAAGATCATTTGTGTAGCCACCGGTGACCACACTCTAAATTGTGTGGCCTCCTTAGTATAGATTGCTCCCAACTCGTGAGTTGTCTTGTTACGAACGTCAAACTCCGTAGTAGTTGTAATCATTCCGATGGACAAATCGATTTTATAGCGATTATTAATGTGCACAAAGATTGGTTTTTGTAGGTCTAATTCAAAATCGACCTTGGCCACATATCCAGCTTCAACTTGTGCAAAGTCAAGTGTGTGACATTTTCCCGCAGTTTCTAATTTTACCGATACCAGTTCTTCAGTTGTGGGGATTGAAATTTGCGTATAACTATCTAAGTACGCTTCATATGGGGTTTTAATAAACATTTAGTTCCTTTCTACTTCGCAAAGCGCGCGATATATTTCTGAAATACTCCAAGCTTGAGCGTAGCACCCCTTGGAATTGCTCGGATGCAGTCCGTCCATAACTTCACAAATTTGACCTAGACAATATTCACTTAACGCTTGCTTAGATGACTCAAGTAAATCACGCGCATAATCTTTGGCTTGGTCCGAGTAACCTTCACTTTTTAAATAGGCACGAATATAGCCACCGAGAATAAATGGCCAAACCGTTCCTTGATGATAAGCCATATCACGTTCGAAATGAGAATCACCATAATGATGTTTAAAGTCCGGGTCATTTGGACTTAAGGTTCTAATTCCGTAACCTGCAAATAAATGTTTAGACACATGTTTAATCACCGCTTGCGCTTCCACCTCACTTAATGGCGTGAAGTTTTGAGTTAATGCCCATATTTGGTTACTTCGAATTTGACGGTCTTGACTTGTATTACTAATTACGTCTAATAAGCCACCTGCCTCTGTAATAAATTGGGCTTTAAAGCTATTGCCGACCTGCTCAATTAGTTTGTTTAAATTAGCATTTATCGTAAATTCAAGCGCTAAGTTTGCTTGGAAATACTCGACTATTTTTAAACAGTTATACCACATCGCATTGATTTCGACACACTTTCCTTGTCTTGGGGTTGGGAGGATTGTATCAAATCGTACATCCATCCACGTTAATTGCTCAAGCTCAGCACCACCTGCAATTAGTCCATCTTCATCCATGTAAATATGATAATCAGTCCCCGCTATATAATTATTAATTATACTTTCAATAATTGGCGTGGCTTCAGTAATAAATGCCTGGTCATCACTTGCTTGATAATACTCATACAAACTGTTAATAAATAGCAGGGGGGCATCTACACTATTGTAAAATGGATCTTCATCTCCCTCGGGAAACATATTTGGTAAAAGTCCATTTTGCTCGTACTTAATAAACGACTTTAAGATGCTCTTAGCTTCAGCTAAACGATTCGTTTGAATACAAACTCCATTTAGTGCCCAAAACGTATCGCGTCCCCAATCACCAAAAAATGGATATCCGGCAATAATTGTTTTATGTCCGGTACTTTCACGATTCACTAAGTAATTATCAGTTGCTAGTGCTAACTCTTTACTAAAATCGCTAGTTCCGTTACAATTATCAATTATTTGTTGCTTACGGACAGTTTCTAAATCAATTAGTTCATTAGCTGTTTTAACAAAGTTATTTTCGCTACTTAGAACAAATTCAAAACTACCTTGCTTGGCCTTAGTCTGATATGTAAAGCTTCCATAGCTAGCAGAACTACCTAACGCATCGCGGCCATCACGAGCATCATGCGCATAAAAATAATCGGTAATAATCGCTTCAGAGCTTGGCGTAAACGGTAGTGATGACTTTATAAATACCGATTTGGCAGTTTCCGATGTAAAGCTGATACAGTCGTTCGTCATTGAAACTTGGTAATCAAACGCATCGGCTTGCTTATAATGTCCTAGCTGGTGACCCGCTAATTGTGGACAAATTTCGTAGCACAGTTCACGTCCAAAAGGATTGTTTATACTATATACGATTGCTACTTGACGCGTATCATTAGCATAGACTAATTGTTTCTTTATAGTTACATCAATACATTGAAAGGTCCAAGTTGGAATCAAATCGTTAGTAAACGATAAAAAGTTATTTTTTGCAGTTGTATTTCGTTTATCATTTGCAAATGTCGCCGAACTTAGATTAAATTTCTGACCGTCAACGACTATTCTTTCATCAAATTTTTGAACTAATTTATAACGCTTAATTGGCGCCTTATAACTGTATGTAAATAAACTATCATCATAACGTACATTTCCATTAGTAACTGGGAATGATACAAATCCACCAAATCCGTCGGTTTCTAAAAAGCGATATTCCCACTCATTTTTTTGAATTTGATGCTTTAAGCATGTTGGCATATGCCCTCCTATAAATAAAGCGTGCAATGCACGCTTAGTTTACTTTTTCAAAATATTTAACAAGCAAGTTGTTACTACTTGCTTGGACAAACTCCAAGTCACTTCCTGACTCTTCACTCCATAATTGGGTGATATGACCTTCACTACTTCCAGGCTCATAGACATATGCAATCAACACTTGTTCATCGGCACTCATCGCCCAAAACAAATAATCTTGAGGTTGCTGCAAATAGGCGTAATAGCTCGCTGGAGCAGTGTAGATTGTGTCTAACAGTTTATATTCTTGATCAAAGCCTTGACTTTGAACATATTCATATACTGCCGCTGCATAAACTTCTAGTTGTTCTTCATTACTAGTAACATAAGATGTTGGACACGATACCTTGACCTCTAGTTGCGTGCGCAGGGCCGATAGCTCTGCTACTGGCATTTTTAAAACAAGTTCATTAGCGTAGTCTTGATACAGCTCGTTTCGTTCACTGTAATCAGTAACGCACTCGGTAAACGTTTGGTGACCAATTTGAAAACTATCGATAGTTAACGGTTTTTTCTCAAGAGTTAAGATAAAGAATAGAATAATAATCACAAACGCAACAATACCAACAATTATCGCTGTTACAACATCTCGAATATTACTTAGCATTTCGCTCCTTATTTATAGAAAATTGCGTTTTCTGTTTCTGGATCAAAGAAGTATAATTTAGTTCCTTCAACAACAAATTCGTGTGGCGTATCAACTACAGCATCTGTGTTAGTTGATAGTTTAGCACAGAACAAGTTATCTTTCTCTACTTCAAAGAAAGCACTAACATGGTCACCTAAGTATTCAATATTTACTGGAGTTGCTGTAAATTTTGAACCTGGGAAAGCATCTTTATACAATTGTTCATCACGAATATTTTGTTGTCTTACTCCCAGAACTATTTGTTTTCCTTGGTATCCTAAGTCTGATAATTGCTTAGCGTCACCTTCTGGCAGCGCAATTGAGAAGGCATCACAGTTAAAGTTTTGTCCATCAAACTCCCCACGAACAATATTCATTTGTGGTTGTCCAATAAATGTTGCAACAAAGATATTTTTCGGATTGTTGTATAATTCACGCGGAGTACCAATTTGTTGTACTTCTCCCATTGACATTACCACAATTCGGTCAGCCATTGTCATCGCTTCGGTTTGATCGTGAGTTACATAAATTGTAATAACTCCCTTTTCACGGTGCATACGAGAAATTTCAGTACGCATTACTGTTCTAAGTTTTGCATCTAAGTTACTTAATGGTTCATCCATTAAATATAGTTTCGGCGTTCTTACCATTGCACGACCTAAAGCCACACGTTGACGTTGTCCACCACTTAAATCCTTTGGCTTACGCTCTAAATATGGTGTTAACCCTAAATCTTCAGATACTTTAGATACTAGTTTACCCATTTCTTGTTTATCAGTTTTACGTAGTTTAAGTCCGTATCCAACATTTTCTTCAACTGACATATGTGGATATAGGGCATAACTTTGGAAAACCATCGCAATATCACGCTCTTTTGATGACTTGTCATTTACAACTTCACCATCTAAGATAAACTCACCTTCGGTAATATCTTCAAGTCCGGCAATCATACGCAGTGTTGTTGATTTCCCACAACCACTTGGTCCAACTAAAACAATTAGTTCCCCTTGCTCGATTTCGATATTAAAGTCTTGAACTGAATAGTGTTCAGCATTTTCGTATTTCTTATTAATTCCTTTTAAGATTAGTTGGCTCATAATTATCCTTTCACTCCTCCGGAAGTCAATCCTCCCATGATATGTCTTTGTAATTTATAAAATAATAGTACTGCTGGTATTGCTACTAGAATACTTCCGGCAGCAAATAGGTTAAAACTAGCATCTTTTGGTGATGCAATCAATGCGATTAAACCTGTTGCTAATGTTTTGTGATCAGATGATAAACTACTAATCAAGAAGTTTGGCATAATCACGTCACCGATTGGACCCATAAATGAGAATAAGGCGATTACCGAAATCATCGGCTTAACTAGCGGAAGCATAATTTCCTTGAATATTTGAAGGTGTCCAGCTCCATCAATTTGGGCACTTTCATCCAAATCACGAGGAATTGAATCGTAGTAACCTTTCATAAGTAGCGTATTCATTGGGATTGCACCAGTTGTATAGATTAAAATCATAAACATGTAAGTTAATAATACTGGATTATCCGAACTATAAATACCTAAACTCTGAGCGATTGCATATAGGGCTATAAGCGTACTACCTGCTGGAATAATTTGTACTAGTAATAAAGATAAGACACTAACTCGACGGTATTTAAATCTAAGTCTTGAGTACACATAACCCATAATTGTTACAACAAATGTTCCACAAACCATCGTTATTGTTGCCACTGAGAATGTATTAAAATACCAACGCAGGTACGACGTTTCCGTAAACAATCTTTGGAAGTTACCAATTAAGGTAAAATTCTCAGGAATTAAGCTCGCTGAATATAAAGTGTTCGAACCGTTAAAGGCACTCATCACTGTTACTAAAAGTGGAAATAAAATCACAATTGCGACAACTGATAAGATAATGTATGTGATTATTAGTTTAATATCTATTTTCTTTTTCATTACATTACCTCCTCGTTTTTAAATGCTCCGGTTTTAAGCCAACTAATTAGGACGATTGTCGATACAACTAATGAAGATAACAGCGTAAATGTTGCAGCCGTTGCATAGTTTGCATCTAAAGTTAGTTGGTATCCAAGCGACGCGATTGTTTCCAGTGGACCATACGTTGCCCCGATTGGCTTAACTACTGACGCCCCTAAGATATAAATAATTGTTACGTTATTAAAGTTGAATGTATATTGTGTGATTAACATCGGTGCAGCAGCAATCATAATCATCGGGAATGTAATATCCCAGAAGTTTGTCCATGCGTTTCCACCATCGATACTTGCCGCTTCATATAAGTCATCAGGAATTGCTTGTAATATCCCGGTAATTAATACGAATACAAATGGAAAACCAAGCCACGTTTGCACTAGAATAATTGTCATTTTTGCTAAGTTGGGATCTGTTAAAAATCCGATGGCATTTTCTGTAGCATACGGCGTTCCGGTAAAGAATGGAAGCACTAGTGTGTTCATTGCCCCAACTTTACTAAAGAAGATTTGGAAGATTAAAATCGTTAAGAATGCTGGCACTGCCCATGGCAGTAAATAGATCGTACGGAAAAACTTTTTAGCTTTAACTTTCTTGTTATGCATTAGCACTGCCAGTGACGTTCCTAATACGATTGTCAGGGTTGTTGCACTAAACGTCCAAATGATTGTCCATAGGAATGTTTCACGAAAAACCGCAACTAACGATGGATCTGTAAATAGATTTACAAAGTTCTCAAATCCGACCCATTCAATTAAAAAGGCTGGTGGTAAGATTGGCTTCTTATAATTTGTAAACACGATGGCAATTGATACAATTGCCGGGATGATCATAAATAAGAACATTAAGATAAAAGCTGGTGCTGATACCGCATGCGGAATAATATCTGATGCCATTGCTTTAATTCTTGCGCGTGTATGTAAAACTGTCTCACCTTCATTTATAGCACGACGAACACGCTTTGCGTCGATGGCAATCGCATATGCTACAATTAAAAATGCTACAATTACTAATATTGAGAATATCGACTGTACTAAAATATAAAATGAATTATCGATCATCTCTTGGGCACCAATAGTCACCGTACCACTGTAGTCACCTGATGTATGCTTTACTGCCAGTGTCATGATTGTTGGTAACAATCCAAATATTGTACTGATCCAAGCCATAACTGTAAAACCAAGTGCCAGTATTCCTTTTTTTGTTTCTTTATTTAATAGTTGTCCCGATCCTGGAATTAGAAACGTCAACATAAAAATAAATCTTTCGCTCATTTTCACTCCCTTTGTATGTTTCGTATGTGTTTCCTAATAAATTAGAATTTAAATAAAATAGAGATTTTCATCTCTATCTTATCAGTTTGTTACATAGCTGCAATATCGTTTTTAACAGTTTCTGCTGCACTGTTTAATGCTGCTTCAACATCTTCTCCAGATGCGATTTGTTTTAAAGCGTCTGCCATTGGTTCCCATACTTTTCCAAATGCTGGATCAGTTGGCATAGAAGTTCCTTTTAAAGTTGCTTCTAAGATAACTGCTTCGTTAGATCCATCTTCATAGCTGATTGCTGTATGAGGGTTTACTTCTAAAGTTTGATCATAGAATTTTTGAGCGTTTTCAGCAGTTCCTAAGAATGTTAAGAACGCTTGAGCTGCATCTACATTACTTGAGTAAGCGTTGATTCCTAATCCTTTAGTACCAACAAGTGGTGCATAATCTTCTTTTCCAGTTAAACTTGGGATTGGTGCAATACCATAGTTAATTCCAGCTTCTGCATATCCTGCAAGTGCCCAAGGTCCGTTGATAATTGCTTTAACTTTTCCATCTTTGAAATCTTGTTCCATGATATCATATGCTACAACATCATCTTTCATTAGTTCCCAATGAGAATCTCCTGAACTATATAGACTTTGAATGAATTTTCCAGCTGCTACTGAACCTTCGTTGTTTAATCCGATGTCAGCAGTATTTGTATTATTATCTCCAAAAATGTATCCACCTTCAGACATGAAAGCTCCTCCAACGTGGTAGAAGTCTGTAAACTTAGCTGACCAATCTGCTACGTCCATTGCTGATAAAGTAGCTGGAACTTCAGTCATTAAATCTTTGTTATAAATGAATAATGTTGTATCTGTTGCCATTGGTAAAATGTATGAACTGTCACCATAAGTTGCCGCTGTTTTTGCAGTTTCTGTATAATCAGAAATATCTGCATCAATTGGCGCGATTAATTTTTGAGTTGCTAAATCACCAATACGGTCATTTGGTAACATGAAAATATCCGCTGTGTTTCCTTGTTGAGTTGGAAGTGCATCTAATGTATCAAACATATCTGCTTCGATCACTTCAACTTCTACTCCTGTTTCAGCAGTAAATGCTTCTCCAAGTTCAGTCATGTAGTCAGTGTATCCACCATCTACAGCAACTTGAATTTTCCCTGATAATTCACCATCTACTGATTCAGTATCACTGCTACATCCTGCTAGGATGATTACTAACGCGAATAGCGCACTTAATAGTTTTTTCATTTTATATCCCCTTTTCGTAAAACGGTTTCTTAAAAGTTGAAAACCGGTTTCGTAAGTTTTCTACATTCGTATTCTAGCACAAAAATTTATTCGTGTCAAGAAAATGCGTAAACTTTTACAGGGGGCTTGATTAACAGTGAATTTTTCTGATATTTATATCCATTTATAACAGTTTTACAATTGGCAAATTGGCAAATAAATACACAAATACATCACCACAAATTATTACTGCAATATTTATTTTCTCATTTGCGCTAATATACTTGAATGGAGATAATTATGCGTAACTTCTTTAGGAGGACATACAAACCCGTAGCACCTATAAATGCAGCATTGATTCGTTAGCTGCTATAATTAAAAGTTTTAGTACTAACCCCACTGACCTCGTTTCGTTCTACGATAATGATCGTTACGAAGGTTTTTACAAAGGTAAAAATGTACTACTTAACATTTGAATTGCATCAAACGAAAATTGGAATCATATTAGAAACTACTACTACATGTAAATTGCCATTTTTTATTCCGCGAAGATATTCTCGAGAATTTAATTAATTTATAAATACAAAAAAGATAAAAGCTAGGCTTTTATCTTTTTCTTTGTTATGTGTCAGCATCAAATACAAATACTTTTGTTGGGTTCACTGTAAATTCAATTTCATCCCCAATCTCACAGTTTTGTCTATTCTCAACTTCGATTGTAATACTTCTTCCGTTTACATCCACATAAATGTACACAATGTGACCAATTAACTCTTTATGTGTAACAGTTCCTTTAAATATCGGACTGTAAGCTTGCATTGATAACACGTCTACTTCGAATTCATTGGGACGAATTCCTAATTCAATATTTTCAGTCCAAGTTACACCTGGCATGTCGGATACTACATCAAACCATTGTGCGAAGTCCCCAGCATCTGCTGCAACAACAATATCTGGTTCATTTCCTGATTTAACTTCCACTTCAATACCACTCTCTTCAGACCATGTTTTAGCGTAAGCTGGATGTGATGTTACCAAATTTGCGACATTATAAGGAAAATTTTACATTGCTAGCTTTAGCAAGCATCATGAACACTGAGGTTCTCATTAGTAGTTAATATCTTAGTTTCCGCATATTTACCGTTAGCACTTGGCACTTTTAAGTTTGTTTGAACATCATACATCTCTTTCGAGGATATACCATTATCGGCATTACCGAATATATATACATTATGGATTCGCTCGATATTGTTTAGCTCATTTATTTCACTTATGTTGGTACAAGATAGATTGATGTAATCTAGCTTTTCAAAATACTGGGCTCCTGATAGATCAGAGATATCGCTATTGGCAAAATCAAGATGCTCAATTGTTTGTAAACTCTCAACTGAAATTACTCCATCGTCATCTTCGTCAAGTCGTTCCATTTCACTTCTGAATACTGGGTCGGTAAACACTTCATCAATCACTAGTTGTTGATCACTATTTGCTATCGGGTTAAATGTGAAAAAATTAAATGTAACTAAGATTATTAAACTGGTAATTACGATATTAACTATTTGTAGTAGCGATTTGGTTGAACTCGGAATGTTATAAAGTTTAACAAAAGCTACTATCTTGATAATAAAAACGATAGCGAACATCGCGAGTAAGTAATCATTAAAATTGAACTCTAATATATTAGAGAGTATAAAGTACACATTAAATACCACAATTGAAACTAGATAATAAAGCAGACTTGTAATGATAATATCATTGGTCATTTTACCAAAGAAAAGTCGATATATCAACAACATTATATACGAGACTAGTATTAAACCGAGTAAACTATCGCACAGCTGGATTATCAAGACAAATATAGATTCTTTACTCAAGCTAAATATACTCATGTGTTTTCCCCTTAATTACACAACTTAAATGATAGGTGCTTTAAAAAAAAAGCCACTTCATCAGTGACTTTTATTTTTATACTTTAAAATTGGAATAAATTCTGCTAGATCTTCACCAGCTTTATCAATTTTTCGTGAAGCAACTTGTGTGGAAGCAGAAACCAATTGATAATCATGCATCACATTCTGTAAGTTTTGATCGATTATTTTATAACTTTTCAGTTCATTTTCAATACCTTCAGTATATGTGATTAAGCGCATTGTTGAGGCAATCGCGGCTTCTACCAATGCTAATGATTTATCAACAACTTCCATAAGTTCATATTCTCTAGCCACAGCACCTTCAAGTTTAGTAATTTTATATTTAGTAACAAGTAATTTATAACGTTGCATTTTTAAATTTTTTAGCCTTTGTTTAAAATATATTGAATTCATTCAACCTCACAATTTTATAAGTACTTTTATTAAGACTATTTTAACATGTTTAGTCAAAATATTTAAAAAAAATCACTTATACACGCATATTCTTAACTTTTAAGCAAAAATATCATTACCTAGAGTATCATATGCAACATAAACCGCAAAGTTCGATAATTTTAAGCGTTTTAAAGACTCTGGTCCTAGGTCTTGATACATTATTTCGGCATATTCGGAGATTTGACTACTTAGCAACGCGCCAACCCCTCCGGTTGCAACTAAATACAATCCGTGGTTACGGACACAACTATCAATTATTGCTTGATCACGATCACCTTTACCGATAGTTGCTACTAATCCAGCATCCATCAAATCTGGTGTGTAACGATCCATTCGACTCGATGTTGTGGGTCCACAACTTCCAATAATATGATCATCAAAAGCCGGGGTTGGACCAACGTAATAAATAACTTGGTCTTGTAAATCAAGATCACATTTACCATTTTTAAGCGACTTGTGCAAACGGACATGCGCCGCATCCCGAGCGGTATATATGTCGCCACTTAAGTACAGTAAGTCACCACTGCGCACTTCTGCTAGTTGCTCCTGTGTAAACGGTAAGTCAATATAGTATGTTTTCATTATAACTTCACCACCTTATGACGCGCCACGTGACACTGGATATTAACCGCAACTGGCAGTGAGGCAATATGCGAGTGACTTTCGATAATGCTGACATCTAGACACGTGCTATCTCCACCTAGTCCCATTGGTCCAATTCCACTTTGATTAATTCGGGCGATTAAGCGCTTTTCAATTTCTGCATACTCAGTTTTGGAATTATATTCACCAACTGGTGAAATAGCAGCCCGCTTGGCATTGATTGCTGCTACTTCAAACGTTCCCCCAATCCCAACACCGACAACTATCGGTGGACAAGGTTTTCCGCCACTATTGACAACACAGTCATAAATGAAGTCTTCTACTTCACTTACTGTCGATTGCGGATTCATCATTTTTAAACTGCTCATATTTTCGCTTCCGGCACCTTTCGGTGCGACAATAATTTCCAAATTATCACCAGATGTCAACTCTAGATGATATATTCCTGGAGTATTATCTCCGGTATTCGTGCGAAATAAGGGATCTTTAACAACTGATTTACGTAAATTACCTTGATCATAACCAAGGCGAATCGCTTCGTTTAACGCTTCGTATAGGTCGAAGTCAATTTGTACTTGATTACCTAGCTTAATAAACATTACACATATTCCGGTATCTTGGCAAAGCGGGAGTTTGGTCTTGCTTGCCACCTGACGATTTTGCTCAAGTTGGCTTAAAATTGATTTAGCTCGGCTATTTGATTCAAGATTAGCCAGCTCATCAATTCGCGTCGCAACATCCTCAGCTAAGTAGATATTCGCTTCAACACAAGCCTTAGCGACTTCCTTAACAAGCTGATTTCGATCAATTTTTTTCATTTAATTCTCCATCGATAATTACTTGGGCAATCTTATCTGCCACCCCTTTATCTAGCGTGCTAGGTAAGATATAATTTTGATTTAAGTCTTCCGTTTTAATGTAACTAGCTAAGGCGTGACTTACTTTTAATTTCATCGCTTCATCAATTTTAGCGGAACTTTGCAGTACCCCTTTGAACATTCCCGGAAACGCTAAAACATTATTAACTTGGTTCGGGAAATCACTACGCCCGGTCCCAACAAAGAACGCACCAGAGTCCAACGCGGTTTGTGGGTCAATTTCCGGACTAGGATTGGCCATCGCAAATATCCACGGATCTTTTTCCATCGACTTGACCATCTCCGCTGTTAATAAATTCGGTGCACTAACACCAACAAAAATATTGGCATTACTAATTGCATCACTAAGCTTCGCTTGCTCATTTGGAAAACAAGTAATTATTTTTTCGTCAATTAATGCTTTTACGACATCATCGTAACTTTCATATTTATCTTCAGTAATAACACCGTTGATATTATATCCATAAATAGTTTTAACTCCAAGGTTCTTCACCATGCGCGCTATACTACTTCCGGCAGCTCCCGTACCACTAAGTACCATCGTCATATCTTTTACATCTTTACCGGTCAAACGCATTAAATTAATTAAGGCGGCTACTGTGACAATTGCCGTTCCGTGTTGGTCATCATGAAAGACCGGAATATCTAATTCCTTAATTAGCGTCTGTTCGA
Source organism: Mollicutes bacterium LVI A0039 (assembly GCA_033103385.1). Classification (GTDB taxonomy): domain Bacteria; phylum Bacillota_I; class Bacilli_A; order UBA3375; family UBA3375; genus LVI-A0039. The sequence continues at coordinate 1,076,408 of CP136953.1, read as the reverse complement.
TATTAACACAGTTTGGTGCCTTAATATCCTCTAGTAATATTCCTCCTACACTCGGCTCTAACATCTTACAAAAATCGATTACATCTTGGTCACATGTTGAATTAATTACTAACGGGTATGCGGAAATTCCCGCAAACTCTGCAAAAAGCATCGATTTTCCTTCCATAACTGGCAAAGCACCATATGGCCCGATATCACCTAAACCTAATACTGCCGTTCCATCGCTGACAATCGCCACCGTATTGCTACGTCCTGTATATTCAGCTACTAAACTTCGATCTTCAGCGATCGCACTACTGGGAACAGCAACACCTGGTGAGTAATAAAGTGAAAGTTCCTCACTATTATTTACTTGAACCTTTGATTTAACTTCGATTTTACCGCGTAATTTACTATGTACTGCTAGTGATTTATCTTTCATTTTATCTCCTTATTTACATACATTAATTATAACAAAAATGTTTATGGCTGTGGATATCCCCGCTTTTTTTGCAACTAATGACTAAATATAGACCACATAGTCATTAGCGGTTACTAGCGAAGCAGCTATTTGCAGTTTCTGTATAATCACTTGTGGGATTGTTTTAAGATTTAAATATGTTCAAAAATAAAACCAGAACGTTTAGTTCTGGTTTTCCTATTTATCAGTTTTAAGTTGATTTGTACGCTCAATCGCTGCTTCAAAACCACGCTTAAAGGTGTCAGGCAAATCCTTATTTAATTGATCTACAACTTCGATTGTAATCCCTCCAGGAGAGCAGACATTATCGCATAGCTGGTGCGGATCGGGATTTTTACTTAACATCGCTGCACTACCCGTTAGCACCTCGACAAGCATTTGGTTTACAAGCTGAGAATCCAAGTTATATTGTGTTTTTAAAACATCGCTCATATTCGCAACAAAGCTAAAGAAGTAGGCGGGAGAACATCCCGTAATCAACGTATAAACATCGAAATCCTGCTCGGGAATAATATGAACATTTCCAATTGCTTGGAAAATATCGATAACCTCGGCAGTTACAGCCGGGCTTTCGGCAATTAACGTCGACCCCAATCGCAAATGACTTGGAGTATTGGGCATTGTAATCACAAAATCACTCGTATATCTTTCCATAAACTCACTGGTGATACCAGCGCCAATACTAATTATTTTCTTACCGGAAATGTCATGTTGCTCGAGCCAAGGCTCGTAACCATCCGGTTTCATTCCTAAAACAATTAGCTCACAACTATCAATTACAAGTTCGCTTGACCCAACTATCTCGACGTTTAGATGTTTAAACTGATCAGTTTTCGCCATTGTTCGATTGGTAATTACAATCTTGCGCGGATCAAATCCACTCGCAACTAAGCCATTAATAATTGCCGAGTTCATATTTCCCGTTCCAATAAATCCAATTTTCATCAATCCTCCTTAGTTTAAGATAATATCGATAAGTACCGCAAGTCCAATTGAAAGTAAGATTATTTGCAAGTTAAACACGGCATATTTGAAGGTTTGACTCTTAACTGGATTGCTAATAAAACGACGAGTGTTGCGTAGAACGATTGGCATCGTAAGTAATGCAAGTAGTGCAAGCGTCGGTAACTTTTGGAAAATCACTAAACCAAGTACATCGATATAGACAATTACATAGCCAAACATCCACAATAATAGGCTTATCGGTTTTCCGAAGAGAATTGGTAGCGTTCTTCTTCCACTTTGGCTATCTTTGTGAACATCACAAATATTATTGGCAAGCATAATATTTGCAACTACCATTACTGGTATAATCAAAATAACGGCCCACGTAATCACCGCCGGGATATTGATTATTAAAACCTCAAAGTTCAATGTTTCAATGAACATTTGGCTATCTTGACTAAACAAGTACGCTAACGGCACCAAGGCACCAAGCGTAACTCCACTCGCCACTTCACCAAGACACGTATTTTTCAAAGGTAATGGTCCATAGCTATAAAGTAGTGCGACCAGAACGCATAGCATTCCGATTAGCAAGACAAAAATATTACTATTTAAAACGATAACTAATCCTAGAATAATACCACATGTAAGTAAGATTATTATAACCGCTTTATTAAACTTGTGCGTTATTCCAAGGCGATTCATCCGCTGTAATAATTCTTGATCATACATCGAAATCTCTTTTTCTGTTGTAAATCCCGCTAAGTGGTTCAGTGCGGTAGTCGCCATATCCAAACAGAGCATCGAAATGATGAAAATAATCGTAATTCCTATATTGAAATTATCCGTTCCTGATAAAAATAAATAGATGACTATCGTGTACATAAGCGGTATAATGCTTGCAACCTTAGTACGCAACTCTACAAAATCCTTTAAATATAATAGCATGCTCACTCCCCTTTTCTTTTTATATTATAGCGTTTATATTAACTTGTGGTATAATAATATTTGAAAAATGGAGGCAAGATGAAAATAGCAAAAATAACTATGTATGCAAACGATCAACAACTAGTGAAAAACTGGTGGGTCGAAAAATTTGGCCTTGAAGTAACTGCTGAAAACCAAATGGGACCAAATATGACTTGGATTGAAGTTGGAGCCGCTGATCAAGGTGTCGTAATGGTTATTTACGATCGCAAACTTATGCAACAGCAAAATCCCAATTTACCAACTACTGCGCCACACATCATGTTTTCATGTAGTGATGCCAAAGCTGAATATGCTCGCTTAGAAGCAAATGGTGTCGAAGTTTTTGAGTTTATGGAGATGCCATATGGGACGATGTTCCAATTTAAGGATTTAGAAGGTAATTCATTTGTCGTACGTCAAGATTAAAAATAGTCAACTGAAATTTCAGTTGGCTTTTCTATTTTATAATAGCTCGGTTATCTGTTTCGCAATTTGTTCAAATAATTGTTGTTCCGATTCATGAAAGCGATCACGGATTGGACTATCAACATCTAAAATCGCATATAACTCGCCGTTTTGATCAAAAATTGGCACGACGATTTCACTTTTACTATTTATATCACAAGCAATGTGACCATCAAAACAATGAACATCGGGTACGATAATTGTTTGCTTTGTTGTTGCCGCATGACCGCAAACACCATTTTCATACTTAATATTTGAAGTTGCTTGTAATCCTTGGAATGGTCCTAAATAAAGCTCTTGCTTTGGGTTGTCAGCTAAATAGAATCCCAGCCAATTAAGGTCAGGAAGTTGGCTGTATAAAATACTACTAATATTTGCTAGATTTGAGATGATATGCTTATCAGGCGATACATATTCATCAATAATAAATTTAATGTTTTTCATGTTGCTCCTTGAGATTATTAAAAAAGTGCATTGCTGCACTTTTAGTCTTTGTCGATCATCTTACGCAGTTTTTCTTCCATTTCGATGATTTCTTTTAATTGCTCTTTAGCTCGCTCTTCAAATTGAAGATATGCAATTTCAAATTCACCTTTTACGTAGTCTACATCATCTTTAAGGCGAGGCATAATTTCATCGTATCGTTGCTTAGTATTTTCTAGCAATCCAACTTGTTTTTTAAGAACTGCTTTTTTAATTTCTAGTTTTACTTCTTCAGGAATATCTAACTCACTTAGAACTAGATTTAACTCATCTGTTGATAAATCTTTTATATGAATATTATGAATAACTTCTTTTACTTCAAAAACATCATCATTTTGTGATACCGTTAAGTCTAATTCAATTCTACCATTTTCTTCACGATATGTTTTATACACAGCACGTTTGCTCATAATATTTCCTCCTAATTTTTTCTATACCCTATTATACACCTTTGCCTATTATAAAATGTAAATTTCACATGATTAGAAATTAGCTTAATTAGCTTATTAAATCTCACGTGGTAAATTTCTAATTGTTGCATAGCATTGAAGCACATACACAACTAATGTTAAGGTATACCATACTGCAAGCACCGCAGTAATAGAGTATAAAAAGCTAATTCCCAAGGCGACTGCTACTGGATTTATCATTGTCAGTATTGCTACGATTATCCCAATCACAATACTTAAGACCAGGAACATTAGGATTGTTGTTCCGACGATCTTCATAGCAATCTTAGTACATGCTTTTCTACTTCTCTTCCAGTTAGCTAAATATGCTGCAAATACAGCCACAAACCCGCGTTGATGGTATTCAACATTCTCAATCACAACATAAATTAAAATAAGCGTTAAAGCCAGAACGGGAATAAGTCCGATAATTGCAACAGGAACTACAAGGAACATTGCCAGTGTTTCATTAATAAAAGCAAGAATCCCTATTATTGGACAAAAAACAAATATAAATAATAGGTAGATAATCACAAGAATAATCGTACCAGCAATCCCTTTTTTCACAGCATCTCCAAATGATATTTGTAAATTTGGATAATAGTACGCTAGGATTTTATTGACAAATAAATATATAAAGCATCCCACAGCAACAAAAGGTCCTGCAAGTAATAGGATATTCCCTAAAAAAGATATAGCTCCATTTCGGGATGATGCCATTCCTATTGGAATGGAAACCGCCACACCATACACCAAATACACTAGTATTTCCCATCCCAAGATCTTAATCTTAGTTCGATTTTCGATTCTTAATAACTTAAGTATGTCGCTCATTGCTCTCCCTTTTTTGCCCCAATTTAATTTTGTCGATGCTTTTCTACCTTTATTTTACGCCCTAAAATCAGCAGTTCATTCCAAAATACTCCAACTGCAATTGCTCCACCGGCAAGCACAACAATCCGCTCTGATATTTCATAACTACCAACAACAAATTTTGTCACTAATACTGCAAGTACAATAATAAATCCAATCACATAAACATAGTTTTGTTTCCAAGTAAGATTATATTCCTCCACCAACAACGGAATTTTAACTGTATTTGTTTTACAAAAAAGTGCTTTTAAATAAATATTTTCATCTTCATCTAACAAATCAATTTGCTGCTCTTCACGTGATGTTATAGCACGTTTATTATCATTAATCATCACCTTAATTGTACGGTGTTCAACTGCTACTTCCTTTTTGATATTTAATGTTTTCATATTATAATTATCCTTTCACAGTTTAGATTTATTTTCATGCGTGTAGTATTTTTCTTATTAGTAATAGAGCTATCTTAATTCTGCTGCTTTTACGTAAAACATAACAATAGGTGATTCATTTGTCTTGAGTTATATGCTAATATTAAAAATGCTTATTTACTTAGCTACAACTATAGTTTAGCAATTATAAATAATTTTCGCATGAAAAAAACACATAAAAGCCGCATTGTTAATTTTTCGTAACAAAACATTGCACATAAACCTCTCTTCAAAGAAAAAACTCAATAGATTTAACTAGTTTCTTAGACTAATTATTATCTATTGAGTTTCTTTGGTTATTAATTGTAGTGAAGGTGCTCCGCTATTATAAACTTAAAATTTGTTGAGCATATACATTATACACAGCACTACCAATTAGAATGAAGAATGAGTTCCAAATTACTATTCCAAGCAGTGAATACCAAAAGAAATGTTTGATATCAATTTCCACCATTCCTGCCGGTATCGTAATCAATGTTCTGAATACTGGAATTAAACGCACTATGGTTAAAATGTGGGGTCCCTCGTTATCAATCCGATCAACGTACTTTTCGATTTTGGCTTGATGTTTAGGGTATCGTTTGTAGTATCGTTCCATAATCAAGTGACCAAATCCACGGCCAATACCGTATAGCACCATCGTTCCCGCTTGAGCACCGATTACCGATACAATCAATGTTGGAATTAATAAATGCTCAAATCGTGCCCAAGCTCCAATACCTAATAGAATCGGAGTTGCCGGAAATCCTGGAAGGTTTAAATATTCAGCAAACTGCAAAGCAAAAACTACTAATAATCCATATTTTTCAAGTACTTCCAATAGTGCATTATAGTCCATATGTCCTCTTCTTTTTTCTTACTATTTATCTAGTGTTTAAGATTATATTTTTGTTATAAAAATAGTATAACATAGTTTGTTTAGTTTACAAAAAAATGAGTAGCTAAATTTATTAGCTACTCTACGTTTTATATTTTAGGGGTGTAGCAATTAACTTACTACAAAACAAACAAGTTTTTAGTCTGGGGGAGACTAGCTTTTAAAATTGTTATTAACTATTTTTCTATTTATTGTAATAATATAATCTTATTACATATATAGTATACCTAATAGCAGTTAAATTAAAGTTAAGTGCTAATAAGATGTTAAAAAAAAAGACTAGCATATGCTAGTCTTAAGTCTTAAGGTTGTTATGAATTTTTATTATTAGTTTTGTTATGTGTTATTAGTTTTATTTTCTGTTTTAGTTCTATAAAAAAGTTTTATAGGTTGTTAATTTGGGAGTTGTGTAATAAACCTATCGTTTACTACACTATAATTATATAATTTGCTAGTTAAATTTAAGTTAATAATCTAGATTGCTTAGAGAAAAGGACTAGCTTGCGCTAGCCCTGCTTAAGTTTTAAGGTTGTTATGAATTTTATTATTAGTTTATTTTTATTAGTTTTATTTCTTATTAATTGGGAGTTGTGTAATAAACATTTTGTTTACTACATGCTTATTATATAATGTGCCAGTTAATAATAGGTTAAGTTGACTTACTCTTTTTCTTTACATGAGAGAAGGACTAGCTTGCGCTAGCCCCGTTTAAGTTTTTTAAGGTTGTTATGAATTTTTGTAATTAGTTTATTTTTATTAGTTTTATTGCTTATTAATTGGGAGTTGTGTAATAAACAATTGTTTACTACATTTTTATTATATACCTTGCCAGTTAATAATAGGTTAAGTTGGCTCACTCTTTTTCTGATCATAGATAAAGAGAAAGACTAGCTTGCGCTAGTCTGTTTAAGTTTTTTAAGGTTGTTATGAATTTTATTATTAGTTTGTTATTAGTTTATTTTATTATTAGTTTTATTTCTTATTAATTTGGGAGTTGTGTAATAAACCTTCGTTTACTACATGCTTATTATATAATGTGCCAGTTAAAATTAGGTTAAGTTCACTTCTCCTCTTTTGGATAGATAAATAAAGAGAAGGACTAGCTTGCGCTAGTCCTATTTAAGTTTTTTAAGGTTGTTATGAATTTTATTATTAGTTTGTTATTAGTTTTATTATCAGTTTATTTTCTATGTTTACAATAAAGTTTTGAACTTTATTAATTTTGGGAGTTGTGTAATAAACATTTTGTTTACTACACTCTTATTATAGCGAAATACAGTTAAAAATAGGTTAATGCTTGATTTACTCATCGATGCAGAGCACATAACTTCTTTACTACGCGTTTATAAGACAATTTAAGCAAAAAGAAAGCGAGGCAAATGAGCCCCGCTTTAAACCTATATTTATTTATCTAATTGCTTATATTATACAACTATATAGTTAAATTATATTTAAGTAATCTTATCAACAAATTGTTTGACATACTTTTGATACTGTTTTACATCAAAACTCCCAGAACTATCATTGAAGTTATATGCTGTATTATCAATCCCATACTGTACTATATCAGTAATTCCGATTGTTCCTAGTACTTGTTTCATATAATTATCGCCACTTTGGGCTTTAAGGATTGAAGCAATTACTCGTGGATATGTCTTACCACCGGTTGTCGATATCAAGATTACCCGCTTATCCGTTAAACAACCATAACTCTTTCCTTGGGAATTATACTTAAATGTTCGGCCACTAATTATAATCAAATCCATATAAGCGCGGACTATAGCGGGTACACTCCAGTTCCAGGTAGGATAAATAAAAATAATTTGATCGCTTTGTTCAAATTGATTTAAAAGTTGTAAGGCAATCGTATCGTTCTCTAGTGTTGACCAACTCTTAATTATATCTTTGGTTACAAACGGTAGTTCAGTATTATATAGATCTACAGTTTGGTAATCGTGAAGGTTAAGTTTTTCAATAACTCGATTAGCTAAATACTTGGTTTTAGAATCCTGTTCATGACGACCGGTTCCATCAACAATTAGGGTTTGCATTAATCGCTTACACTTTGATTTTTTAAATAGTTACTTAATAGACGGACTCCGTACCCTGAGTATTTTGTACCAAATTCACTTCGTTCAGTTTGCGCTGCCATATCAATATGCATCCAGTCTGCTTCGCCAGCAAAGGCCTCTAAAAATAATGCAGCCGTAATACTACCTGCATACTGTAAACTCGATAGATTTCTAAGATCAGTGATGTTTCCTTTTAAACTTTTTTTATACTCAGCAACTAATGGCATTTGCCACACTTTATCATTAGACAACTGATTAACAGCAAGCATCGCACTTGCTAACTCTTGGTTATTACTGTACATTGGAGCATATTCTGGACCAAAAGCTGATGCGGCATTTCCAGTTAATGTAGCAATATCGATGATTTGATCAGCACCTTCTTTTTTCGCTAGTAATATTCCATCAGCAAGAATTAGTCGACCTTCAGCATCAGTATTAGCAATTTCGACACTAAGACCATTATCGTAAGTGATAACATCACCTGGGATTATCGCTTGGTTATTAATCATATTATCGGTAAGCATTAAATATCCCGTAACATTTGCATCCACTTCAATTGTCGATAGGTAATGCAATGTACCAAATACGGCAGCTGCACCACCCATATCTGCTTTCATATTCGAAATGTCTCGACCGGTTTTAATACTATATCCACCAGTGTCAAACATAACCCCTTTACCAACTAATGCTACATGTGGTAAGTTAACATTGGTTTTATATTCGATTTTAATAACTGTCGGTTCAAATCTAGAAGCTTGAGATAATGCGAGCATCCCATTTAAGTTTAAGTTTTCACATTCTTGTTTACGGAGAATCGTAATATTTACTTTCGGTGATGTAAATAATTTTTGCGTAATTCCAATCATTGTTTCGGCATTACAATCAGCATACGGAAGATGATTTAATACTCGGGTAAGATTGTAACTATACGCGGCATTATAAGCATCGATATACGCCGTCTCAAATTCATAGCTGGCATTTACTTTATATACTTTAGGAAGTTCGTAATCACGACTGTAATAGTTAGTTGGCGTTAAACCAATTAATAGATTTTCGATTAAATACTTGATATCTAAGTTTTCGCCATTAATAACTTCTACTTGGAAGTCAGTACTGATTTCCTTGGAAATTTGTTCACCTGCAAGCAGTAATCCTTCGTTAGTAATTTCTTGATCAATCTTACAAACCACTGTTTTAGCATTAGGGTTATCTTGGTCTAAATAAACAATAACCTCAGTCTTTTGATTTTCTAATACTTCAATTCTTAATTGCGTTTCCATGCTTTCACTACTATATTCAAATCTACATAAATTAAACATTATCTTCCTCGCTTTCAAGTTGTGCTTCTAAATCTGCAAACAGTTCATCTGGAGCTAAAAAGTCATTTAACTTATCTAGTTCCTTCGATAACATATCAAACTCTAAGTCAAATGGTTCCGGATTACTTGATGTTCCTTTTTCTTTTGCTGCTGTTTTTAATACCGACATATCGGTAATTGGACTATCAATTTCTGTTAGAACTTTGGCGACAGTTGGCTGCAAGTCAATCGTTGCTTGAGCAACTTTTTCAACTTGAATTTCAAGTTCATGATTAATTTGCTCTAGTTCTTGTTTTCGCTTAGCTATTTCCACAGCTAAATCTTCGGCTTGTTGTTCAGTTACTTTCGCCGTATACTGGTGGTCATCTAAATGCTTATAGTTAGCTGCATCTAATGCTTTAGGGTCTAACTCAATTGCATCAAAGCTAGTTGACAATACACCTTGCTCAATTGAATATTGATCATTGACACCCGTAGCCAGCTCGATCATCGCTTGTAGTTCTGCTCGTTGTTCAGCTGTTAACTGCTTCTCAATGTAGTCAAAATCAAATTTTGGCATGACTTTCTGTCCTTCAATTCGAAACACAGTTGCAGCCTTAGCTTCAAACTTTTCTACTTCAACAAGATTAATATCTCCCAAATCTTTAAAGGTATCACTGCTATATTCAATTGCAAACGAGCAGGGATTAATCACAACAAAGAACCCACCGAAACCTAACGATACAACACTTAATTCATCCGCTATATTTCTTAGGAAATACTGATTTTGAATTTCAGCATTTTCCTCAACGAAATATTTGGAAATTATCAAATTATGACTTAGTCTTCTTGCATTTTTTCCTATTAACATATATCTCCAATTCTACTATATTATAGCATAAATAACCTGTAAACGATATTGTGTACGAATTCTTGCTTCGATGCTTTAATGTTTTACAATATTATTGTTACTTATGATTAGTTGTTAAATACTTAATATTGAATTTACCATTGACGGGAATGATGTCGATAATCTCTGCACGTCCATATCCCCGAATTGAAAGTAAGTCTCCCACTTCTACCTGCTTGATTGGGTCTTTTATTTGTTTGTGGTTTAGAAATACATGACCCTTTCGAATTTCCGAGGACATTTTGTTCCGGGAAATATGTGTAACCGCTTTACACACACTGTCAATTCTCGTCGTACGGCTGCTCCTAATTGAATACTTCGGCGCCTTCGATTTAATCGTGATTTGCTCAATCTCTTCATATCGTACGGGGATATTCGCATACTTGGTTTGTAGGAGCGGTAATGTATCGGCCATTTCTCCACTTATGATAATTTGTACTCGACCGTCTTCACTGACGATGATGTCGCCAATTAACCGTTCATTAATACCTAGGTTATATAAGGCTCCCATTATATGTTTGTGCTCTAGTTTATTAAACTTGAGATTATAGCACAGTTCATATCTTGTTATTTCCGGAGAAATATCATAGGTATCCGGCATAATCATTACCTTTGCCCGCTCACAATCTGGATATCCACCATCGGCCTTGATTAATAAATTGAAATGACTATTTAATTCACTGACAATTTTCTGTTCATTAGGATCACAAAACCCAATGTCCTTGGGATACTCATAAAGACTAACCTCTTCAAAATAATGAAAAACGTTCCTTACGAACGTTTCTTCACTATCTGTATAATGTTGTAATATCTTAAACAATTGACTCATATAGCTCCCTTGTATCTGGATGTAGTATATGTCCCTGGTTTAGTTCATACTCGATTCGATACTTCGCGACCGCCTTATACAGTAACGAAAGACTAGTCGTTCCGATCATATCACGTAAGTTGTCGAGGTGCGTAAAACTACGTCCCAGCTCCAGATAATCACTGATGTATATAACCTGGGCAATTGGATCAGTTGTTAGTTTTCCAGTTGTATGCCATTTGATTGCATCAAGAACTTGACAATCAGTAATACCTAGCTGCTCCTTTGCATAAATTGCTCCTGTATAGCTATGCCACAGCGGCGGTTGTGAAACAATCAATTGATCATCAACCTGACTCAAGAGCTGTTTGTGCGTATCATTATCGATTTGCTTGGTCACATCGTGAAGTAATGCAGCAAGCTCACATTTGTCAACTTGCACGTTATATGTTTCCGCTAAATGCTTAGCCATATTAATAACTCCAAGCGTATGATTGTATCGCTTCTCATTTTGTAATGAACTAACTAATTGATATAGATCAATCATTAGATTTTCATTCTCATATCTTTATCTTTATGTTGTTTATATAAGATAATTGTTGTTCCAATTACTGCAACCACTTGTGAATCCGTTTTTTTGCTTAACTCTTCAGCAAAATCATGTGTCACTTGTTTATCACTTTTATCTTGACGATTAACTTTTATCTTTACAATTTCTTTTGTATTAAAAGTTTGAGCAATTGCTGCTATATTATTTTCATGTAATTCTCCAGCTCCAATTTGGAATGTTGCTTTAATACGATTTGAAGCTGCTTTCAATGTTGCTCTCTGTTTGCTATTTAGTTCCATTATTTTCCTTAAATTATTGAATCACGTATATGAACGCGAGTTTTTTCTGGGTAAACGATTTCAATGGTTACATCATCTTCAATATCATTTAACGTAATCCATCCAAATCCTTCTATTACAATATCTTGTTTACCAGCAAATAACGTAAACTCCTGACTTTCAAAACTTGTAATATTTTCTAATTCTTGTTCCGTTGGTGGGGCTAAGAAGTCGCGACCTAAGTGATCTTCGACTAATTCTGGTTCTCGTTCTAATTTAGCACGATGAACATTTACACGATTTGAAAAGTATAATGTAAATGACGTTCGTGGTCCTGATAAGTAACGCATACGCACAAGACCAGTAATAAACAATACTTGCTCTGGATTTAATTGATACGTTTCGGGACGGATTTCATCTTTGGCAACGATAATATCCAAACTTTCTTTTCCTAAGTAGTTGGTAATTTGATGTTCATTAATAATTCCTGGTGTATCAACTAAAAACGTTCCATCTTCAAAGGGAATTTGGATTGTATTTAATGTCGTTCCAGCAAAATATGATGTGGTAATAACTTCGCGGCTATCTCCAGTAACTGCCGAAATAATTCCGTTTATAAGCGTACTTTTTCCTGTGTTTGTGGCACCAACAACATAAACATTACGTCCGTTACGGTGTTCATCAATCACGTTTAAAAGTTCATCAATATTTCGTTTTTTCTTAGCAGAAATCAGCATTACTTCCAATGGATCAAAGTCTCTTTTTGTTACTTCATTTAAGAACCATTGACGCAGTTTCTTTTCTTTAACTGCCTTCGGCATTAAGTCAATTTTATTGGCAACAATGATGTGATCTTTGTTTTGAATAACACGCTCTACCTCGGCAATATTACTACCGATGAAGTCAAAGAAATCTAGGAGGTAAATTACCAAACAGTCCTCTGCTTCTACTTGTTTTAATATATTTAGAAAGTCCTCATTTGTATAATGACTATCGGGACTTTCATTATGGTGAATCAAACGATAACATCTTTTACAAAGTTCGTCGTCTGAAAATTGCTTTCTAGGCGTATATCCTGGCCCAGTTGTATTTGTATTTTGAAGCTCTGCTCCACATCCAATACATTTCATTATTTATTCTCCATTCCGTTATAGTAACGACCTCGTCTAAAGCCAATTAGGGTTTGATATAGAACATCAGAAGCATTCATAATGTGCGTGTACCAATGTTTTTTATTTGACACTAATGGGTCGACTAAAGCCGTATAACCACCAAAAGTATTTCCACCGATAACATCTGTAACTAGTTTATCACCGATGAATAGGATCTCTTTGGGTTGATATTTATTGATAATACTTGAACTCTTATATTTCTTTTGAAACGGTTTTTGCATTTTTTGAATATATGGACGTTCGATTAAATCAGCAAATGACTTAACACGATTAGGGATTGAATTATTTGATGTAATAAGAATTTCTAGATTTGTTTCTGCAACAAGTCTTAGTGTTTCTTCACATATTGGGATAAGTTCAGTTGTAATATGATCAGGAATATCTAAGGTATTGTCTAAGTCAAAACACAATAGTTTGATCCCCATTGCTTCCATTGCTTTATAATCAATTTTCGTTGTATCTTCTACATACGTATGTGGTTTAAATTTACTCATTTATTAGTCCTTTAAATATGCGGAGACTATTGTTATAAACAGCTTCTCCAACTTTTTCTATTTGTTCATCTCGTACAAGTGCTATTTCCTCTAAAATATATGTTAAATATGCCGGTTCATTACGCTTTCCACGGAATGGTGTCGGTGTTAAATATGGACCATCAGTTTCAATAACTAGATAGTTGAAATCGATATTTTTCACCACATCACGTTGGGCAGTTCCATTTTTAAATGTAACTGGTCCACCAATTCCTATGTAATAACCTAAGTCAATAAACTTTTTCGCCATTTGATAATCATCACTAAATGAATGGATAACACCCGTTACCTGGGGATATTGCTTAAGAACTTGATAACAGTCCTCATAAGCATCACGACTATGAATAATAACTGGTAACTCTAGCTTCTGAGCGATTTTCATTTGCTCATGAAATAGTTGATGTTGGATTTCCTTTTGTTCTGGATACCAATGATAATCCAAACCAATCTCACCAATCGCAATGACTTGTGGTGATGTTGCAGCAAGTTCCTCGATACGAGCAATTAATTCATCGCTACGCTGCGTAGCATCCACAGGATGCAGGCCAATTGCTGATTTAATATTATCATACTGTTCACTAATTGCTATCGATTTTTCCAATGTATGGGGCTCACAGCCAATGTCAATTAGATGAGTAACTCCGGCTTCACCTGCTCTTGCTATTACATCTTCCACATCATCATATTGTTGGTGATTTAGGTGGATATGTGTCTCAATTATCATTATAGTATCTCAGCTCCTACTTCATGCTCATCTAAGAAAATTAGTTGTACTTGACCATCACTTGTATCAGTTGTTAATAGCATTCCTTCAGATAATTCTCCACGTAATTTTACTGGTTTTAGATTTGCAACAACTTGTACATGTCTTCCGATTAAATCACTTGGTTCATAGTAGCTAGCAAGACCACTTATTATTTGTCGTGTTTCCGTTCCTAAGTCAATTTGGAATTTCAATAGTTTGTTAGCATTTGGATGTGTTTCACATGAAACAACTTTTCCAACTTTTAATTTCACTTGTTTAAATTGGTCAAATTCAATTTCGTCTTCAACTGCTAGTTTAGCTTTAGCAGCTTCCATTCCTTTTTGCATCTCACCTTTAATTTTCTCTACTTCAACTTCTTTTTCAAGACGTGGAAAGATTGGTTCTACTTTACTTAACACATTATAAGTTTCACGTGAAACATCCAATGTAGTGAATGATGTTACTGCTTCAATATTAATTTGTTGTTCAATCTTTTCTGCTGTTGTTGGCATAAATGGTTTTACGTACGTTGAAATGATTTCAATCGATTTCAATAGTTCATACATTACTGCTTCTAGAAGTGGCAGGTTCGCTTCATCTTTAGCTAATGCCCAAGGAGCAGTTAAATCAATGAACTTATTAGTTCCACTCACTAAACGCCATAAATCTTCTAAGGCTTTTGAAAAGTAAAGTTTGTCTAAGTTACTATTCAATGATTGGATACTGTTACTTTGAACTTCATGTAACCATGTTATATGCTCATTTATTATAGCATGGTTGTTTACTGTTCCTTCAAAATATTTGTTTGTCATGCTAATTGTACGGTTTACTAAGTTACCTAAATCATTAGCAAGGTCTGTATTTATACGTGTAACAAATGTATCAGGAGTGAATTGTCCATCATCTCCAAAGGAAATTTCACGCATTAAATAATACCTAATTGTATCTACACCATAGTTTTCTGCTAAGTACTCAGGATAGATTACATTACCTTTTGACTTACTCATTTTGTCTTCATCCATTAGTAACCAACCGTGGGCAAAGATTTGTTTTGGTAATTCAAGTCCTAATGCCATTAAGATAATTGGCCAGTAGATAACGTGGAAACGGATAATTTCTTTACCAACTAAATGAACATCAGCTGGCCAGTATTTATCGAATAATTCTTCGTTTTCACCTAAGTAACCTAATGCTGTAATATAGTTTGATAAAGCATCAATCCATACGTAGATTACATGATCTTCATCGCCTTTAACTGGAACTCCCCATTTAAATGAAGTTCTAGATACTGCTAGGTCTTGAAGACCTGGCTTAATAAAGTTATTTAATAGCTCATTCTTTCTTGATTCTGGTAAAATAAATTCTGGATTATCGTCCATATGCGCAACTAAGCGATCAATGTATTTTGAACATTTTAGGAAATATGTTTCCTCTTTTACAACTTCTAAAGTAGCTGAACAGTCAGGACACTTCCCTTCTGCTGCTGAAGAATCAGTTACATATGTTTCACATGAAACACAGTACTTACCTTCATACTCACCTTTATAGATATCACCGTTCTCTTTTAAACGATCAAAGATTTTTTGTACAGCTTGTTCGTGATCAACATCAGTTGTTCTAATAAAACGATCATAATCAATATCTAGTAAATCCCATAGAACTTTAATATCGGCAACAATGTCATCAACATATTGTTTCGGACTTACTCCTGCTTCCTTTGCTTTGGTTTCAATCTTCTCACCATGCTCATCAGAACCTGTAAGATAGTATACATCGTAGTCTTGTAATTGCTTATAACGTTTTAAAACATCTCCTGCTATCGTCGTATATGCATGTCCTAAATGCAATTTCGCTGATGGATAGTAAATCGGCGTAGTTATATAATAATTTTTCATTTTTCTCCTTACATTGATTCAAAGACGTTTACAAAGAAATCGGTAATTCCTGTGAAAATTGCGCCAATAAATCCTTCTTGTGGTATGTCTTCTGTACTTGCAACTTGAATCTTCACCACATTTGGTGATGCCTCTAACGACTCAAAATAGTTGGTAGTAACTTCTTCTTCAGCAACTGTGTATACATACGATCCGACAATTGCTCCAGTTGGTATATCCTTGATTAACTTGTTGTTCGCATCAAAGTATTCTGGATTGTATTCAAATGACTGACGCTCTAAGTTTAGTGTCGCTCCCTGGGGAATTTGATACTCAGCATTGGTTTGAACAGTGTAGAGACTCTTAGTCGCACCTTTAATCTTCATTTCCATTTGCTGATCCTTTAACATTAATGTTTGCATTTCTGTATCTGATAACCAATTATATAAGTATGTTGTATCATTGAAACGTTTCATATCTGTCTCACTATTAAGGACAATTGACAAGTATTCCTTACTCGTTGCTGGATCAACATAATATCCAACAAAACTATATCCTGCTTCTAAACTTGAACCGGTCTTCAGTCCCATCACTCCGGGGTACTCGTAATCTAAACCACTTAACATTAAATTGAAACTCATCAGTGGGTATCCTTCGAAATCAATATAAGACTTTCCAACAATATCCAATAATTCCGGATAATTAGTTACGATGTACTTCGCTAACATAATTTGCTCACGGGCCGTTGACTTATTATAGTCAGTTTCCTTAGTGTTCTCAAGCTTAGCTTGTTTATAGTCTCCCATTGTCAGACCCGTAGTATTATAGTATATCGTCTGCTCAAGGCCTAGTTCTTTAGCTTTAGCATTCATTTGCTCAACTGCAAGTTCCTCAGTCCCAAACAGGTACTCACCAATTGCTTTAGTTGCCCCATTATCTGAGTAAACCATCATTAAATCAAACATTTCACGCAGTGAATATTCACTACCATATTCAAAGTAAACTCCCGATAAATCGCTGTTTTTAGCGAATACATCAACGATTTCATCACTAACTGGAATCATTGTTGTATCAATATCAATTTTCTCAGCATTAACTTTATCCATATAAACTGTATATGACATCAACTTTGTAATAGATGCGATACCCATTACCTCATCATAATTTTCTCCAGCAAGAATCATCTCGCTATCAAAATCAACTAATAAATAATTATCTGTAGTCAACCCAGAAACTGTCTCAATTGCTGCAAGTGAAGGTGATAAGATTAGCAGTGACACGAGCGAAAGCAAGGCCACTTTAAATGGAAGAAACAATGTTTCACGTGAAACATTGTACTTTCTATTATTCATTATCAACACTTGGAGAAGCTTCACTTTCAATTGATTGTTCTACTTCTGTAGTTGTCTCTTCTTCACCTGTTACTTCATGAATTAATTCAATATTAGAGATAAATTCACCTTCATTTAAACGCATTACTCTTACACCTTGAGTGTTTCTTCCGATTATTGAAATATCTGATGTTGCAACCCTAATTGTTTGTCCTTGTTCAGTAATCATCAGTAAATCTGTTTCATCACGTTGCTCTGATGGTAAAACTACTGTTTTAGCAACTGAACCAGTTTTTTCCGTAACTTTCATGTTACGAACACCTTTACCACCACGGTTAATTACACGGTAGTCTTCAATTGGCGTATTTTTTCCATAACCATTTTCAGAAATAGACAATACTAAATCCCCTTCATGTGCAACATTACCAGAAATAATGCAATCATCATCCATTTTGAATGACATTACCTTAACACCTGTTGATGTACGTCCCATATTACGTAATTGCGTCGCTTCCATCACCGCTGCATTACCAAAACGAGATGTAACAATGATTTTATCTTCATCTTTTGCTGTAAATACTGAAACAACATTGTCATCTTCACGTAAATTTAAGGCTTTTTTACCATTTTTATTAACACGTTCATACTCAGTTAAGGCTGTTTTCTTACCAATACCATTTTTCGTAATAAATACTAATGATTCTTCATTATATTCTTTTACTGATAGGATATTTCTAATTCGTTCACCTTCTTGTAAATCAATAATGTTAACTAATGGTATACCACGTGCAGTTCTTGAGTATTCAGGCACACGGTGGGCACGAGTTCGATATACTTTACCAGTATCGGTAAAGAACATTAAATCACTATGTGTAGATAGGGAAATAATATGCTCAACACGATCTTCATCGGCTACTGCCATTCCCTTAAGCCCTTTACCACCACGGTTTTGCAAACGATACTCGTCTGTTTTCATACGTTTAATATATCCACTATTAGTTAGAGTAATAATTACCTCTTCTTCTTCAATAAGGTCTTCATAATCAAGGTTATTGTCGATGTAATTATATAGTATTTGTGAACGTCTTGGATTTGAGAAACGCTCTTTTATATCAATTAGCTCATTTTCAATGATTTCTTTTACACGTTCAGGACGTGCTAAGATATCTTCTAAATCAGTAATAATTTCGATAAGTTCAGCGATTTCTTCAGTTAATTTATCAATTTCTAATCCTGTAAGTTTTTGTAAACGCATCTCTAAGATGGCTTTCGATTGAATTTCTGAAAGATCATACTTTTCTTCTAAAGCACGTCTTGCATTTTCCGAATTAGAACTTGAA
Organism: Mollicutes bacterium LVI A0039; assembly: GCA_033103385.1. Lineage (GTDB taxonomy): Bacteria > Bacillota_I > Bacilli_A > UBA3375 > UBA3375 > LVI-A0039. The sequence goes on along the minus strand of CP136953.1, from coordinate 1,057,548 downwards.
CGAATTATCTTAATAACCTCATCAATGTTATTTACAGCAATCTGTAAACCTTCTAAAATATGAATACGAGCCTTAGCTTTATCTAAGTCGTATTTTGTACGACGTTCAATTACAACAACTTGGTGCTCAACAAAGTACTTGATTATTTCTTTTAAATTCAATACTTTGGGCTCACCATATACTAACGCTAGCATATTTGTTGGGAAGTTAGACTCAAGTTGTGTGTATTTAAATAAGTTATTAATTACAACTTCTGGAGTCATTCCACGACGAAGCTCGATTACGATTCTAATTCCATCACGGTCGGATTCATCACGTAAATCAGTAATTCCCTCAATACGCTTACTCTTTACATTATCAGCAATCTTTTCAATTAAGTTTGCCTTATTTACTTGGAATGGAATTTCATTGAAAATAATTGTTGCTTTATCAACTTTATCGTAGACAACTTGATATTTACCACGAACTTTAATTGAACCATTACCTGTTTCATAAGCTTTAGCAATTCCTTGAACTCCAAGAATTTCACCACCTAGTGGAAAATCGGGTCCTTTAATAAACTCCATCAGTTCACGAATAGTAATCTCATCGTTTTTCATGTAAGCGATACAACCGTCAATCACTTCACCTAAGTTGTGTGGTGGGATATTAGTTGACATCCCAACCGCGATACCACTAGTACCATTTACAAGTAAATTAGGAAACTTTCCTGGAAGCACTGCTGGTTCTTTTTCTGTCGCATCATAGTTCTCTTGATACTCAATTGTCCCCTTGTTAATATCACGAAGCATTTCCATCGCGATTTTACTCATACGTGCTTCGGTATAACGCATCGCCGCTGCTCCATCTCCATCTAAAGATCCGAAGTTACCATGTCCATCGACAAGCATTTCTCGGTAAGAGAAATCTTGCGCCATACGAACCATCGTTTCGTATACTGCTGTATCACCGTGAGGGTGATACTTCCCGATTACATCCCCGACAATACGTGCAGATTTTTTATACGGTTTATCCGCATAGTTTCCAATCTCACTCATCGCATATAATATACGGCGGTGAACTGGTTTCATTCCATCACGTACATCTGGAAGTGCACGTGAAACAATAACACTCATCGCATAGTCAAGAAATGAGTTGTTCATCTCATCAACAATACTTTTATCTCGTAATTTATCACTCATGTCTCTCCTTACATATCAATTTCTGCATATTTTGCATTTTGTTGGATGAATACCTTACGTGGCTCTGTTTCGTCTCCCATTAGCGTTTCAAAAACAGTGTCGGCAAGTTCTGCATCTTCTAAAGTAATTATATCTAGTAAACGTACTTCTGGATCCATAGTTGTATCCCATAACTGCTCAGGATTCATCTCTCCTAGTCCTTTATAACGTTGTAAGTTTACTTTTGAACCACCGAAGCTTTCGATAACTCGTTCTTTCTCTTCTTCTAAATATGCGTACTCAACCTTTTTACCACTACTAATTTTGTATAATGGTGGTTGCGCTACATAAATGTGTCCTTCGGCAATTAACGGACGCATATAACGGTATAAGAACGTTAATAGTAAGGTACGAATGTGGGCACCATCGACATCGGCATCGGTCATGATAATGATTTTGTTGTAACGTAGTTTCTCAATATCAAAATCTTTACCTGCTCCCGTACCAAAGGCACTAGCCATTGCTAGAATCTCGTTGTTGGCAAATACTTTATCGATACTTGCCTTCTCAACGTTGATAACCTTACCACGAAGTGGTAGGATTGCTTGGAAGTGACGGTCACGACCTTGTTTGGCACTTCCTCCGGCAGAATCCCCCTCGACAATATAAATTTCTGAAATATCAGGATCTTTCGATGCACAGTCAGCAAGCTTTCCTGGTAGTGAAGTACTATCAAAGATTGATTTCTTACGTGTAAGTTCACGAGCCTTTTTAGCTGCCAAACGCGCTCTTGCTGCAGTTTGACCCTTTTCAATGATTTGACGTGCTTCTTTAGGGTTTTCTAATAAGAATGTTTCTAATTCATGCGTAAACACTTCAGAAACAGCACTACGTGCATCCGAGTTCCCTAATTTCGTCTTAGTTTGACCTTCAAACTGTGGGTGAGGGTGTTTAATTGAAACAATCGCGACAATTCCTTCACGAACATCATCACCAAGTAAAGATTCACCTTTAAGTAAGTTATTTCGTTTTGCATATGAATTTAAAACACGCGTTAAAGTTGTTCTAAATCCTTCCTCGTGAGTTCCCCCCTCGTGAGTTTTAATGTTATTTACATATGAGTAAATTTTAGAGTTAAATGTTTCATTGTATTGAACGGCAACTTCAACGATAATATCATCTTTTTCTCCGTCACCACTAATTACATGTTCGTGAAGCACTTGACGATCACGATTCAACCATGAAACGTATTCGCGGATTCCGCCCTCAAAGTAGTAATCGTTATGAACGTTTTCTGCACGTTTATCTGTTATTGAAAGTTTAATTCCACGGTTTAAGAACGCAAGTTCCTTAACACGTGAGTCTAAGATATTAAAATCGTATACCGTTGTTTCGGTAAAGATTTCCGGGTCAGGTTTAAATGTAACAATTGTTCCACGCTTTTCCGTAGTTCCAATCACTTTTACATCGTTAAGGATATCCCCCTTCGAATACTCTTGAAAGAAGATTTCTCCATTTTTATGTACTTCAACTTTTGTCGAGATACTTAAGGCGTTTACTACTGAGGCACCTACTCCGTGTAGTCCTCCTGACACCTTATATCCTCCACCACCGAATTTACCTCCGGCGTGAAGCACAGTCATAATTGTTTCCAAAGCACTACGCCCTGTCTTCTCATGTTTATCAATTGGAATTCCACGACCGTTATCTTCAACTGTAACTGAATTATCTTCGTTGATCCAAATTTTAATATTATCAGCATATCCTGCTAATGCTTCATCGATTGAATTATCAACAATTTCCCATACTAAGTGGTGTAACCCTCTTGAGTTTGTTGACCCAATATACATTCCGGGACGTTTACGTACTGCCTCTAAACCTTCCAAAACATCAATATTTGATGCATCATAATTTTGCTCTGTTTCTTTTACTTGATTAGACATTTGACTCCTTTTCTCTATCTATACTATTATACCATTTTTCCGTTGTTTTTATAGGGTTTTTTCACTGTTTTAACGACTTTTTCACAGTATTTCACAGTTTATTTTAAGGATAATTTACCAGAGTTGAAATTGACTCAATTCGCCAAACTTTTTTTTAAACTATCTTCCAACTTGGTCATTTTGCATTATAATCGCTTTTTACGACTGATTTTGCTCCTGTGATATGAATATTAGAATGTTTTAAAACACTGCTCAAATGATAGCTTAAATAGTTTTAAAGGCAATTTACGCTTCCTCTTGCTCCAGTTAGTTCCAAACTACAATCCCCTTATATTTTTATTTAAAAAAAAGGACGGTGCTAATTGCACCATCCCGCTTATATTTTATTTATCGTAACTTGCTTTTCATTATTTTCTAAGTGGTAATGGATTCCACTCGACCTGATCTTCGATGGCATATTTTCAATGCTTGTACTAACAAAGAATGCTTGAACTTTTTCATTAAGTAGCTCAAATAAAATCTCCTGACGGAAACTATCCAATTCAATGTGAACATCGTCGATAATTACTACTGGATACTCATGGTACCGATTAAAGATTAATTCAATTTGCGATAGTATTAGGGCCATCGCAATACTTCGTTGTTGCCCTTGTGAAGCGTAAGTTTTGGCCGGCATGTCATTAAGTAATATTTCAAAATCGTCATACTGCAGACCATATAAATTACGACCATACTTTAGTTCTTTCGCTAGGTCTTCGCGCCTTGACGGCTTATAGCTTAACTTAATGTTATCGCTACCACGCGATAGCATACTTACGATACTACCACTAAGTGTATCAATCTCTTCGGTAAATTCGATTCGCAGCATGCGGAGCTGCTCGGCAAGTGCTTCGTACTTCTCGGTTATGATCTCCAAGGTTGGGACATCAGTAGGCTTGGTCTTTAGACAGGCTGCTCGTTGTTTCGCTAATTTTTGGTAGTCCAACAGCTTCGTACGGTATGTTGGATTGTATTGGCTGATATACATGTCTAAAAAGCTCCGACGCACACGTGGCGAGGAACTGACTAACTCATCGGAGTTGGGCGTTAACAGCAACACTTTAAGCTCACCCATCATATCGATCCGCTTTTGGCCTTTTTGACCATTGAAAACGATATTTCGCTTCTCTTTATTGAAATAGGTATCGAGTTTATTGGCTCTATTCGCTTTAAGATACTCGAGGTTGACTGCTGTTAATTCTTGACCGAAACTAATAAGTTCAGCAGTCTTTTTGATCCTAAATGATGTGAAAAAACAACAATAGTATATTGCTTCTACTATCGTTGTCTTTCCGCTTGCATTATTACCAACGATTACAACTGTATTGTCATTTGTATCGATTGATAAATTGTTATGTAAACGAAAATTAGTTAAACTAAGCTTCGTTATCTTCACTGTATACCTTGATTAAAATTTGTTCATCAATTTGAATCGTATCTCCTGGGTAAACCTTCTTACGAAGTCTCGTTTCCGGTTCTCCATTGTAGTAAAAAACATGTTCGGCCATCATTGCTTTTACTTCTCCACCACTACCTACAATGCTACACATCTTTAGTAATTGATTCATCTGAATGTATTCAGTTTTAATGCGACTTTCGTAAATATCCATTATGACATCCTTATTGGTGAGATAACTTGAATGTTATCATCACTTGCTACTCCATTAATTTGGAATGCGCTTGTTTCTGCTTCAAAGCTTAATTTTACTTGTTCTTTAGCAATTGAGTGTAACGCATCAATTACATATACTGGATCAAAGGCAATTTTAAATGGATTACCTTCAATATTTTCGATTGCAACAAATTCTTCAATTCCTCCAAGTTCTTGGATAAAGAATTTAATTAATAGTTTTCCGTCAACATGTTCGATTGTAACGACACTATTTGATTTATCTGAAAGTGATTGAACCTTGTCTAATGCTGAAAGTAACGTTGCACTAGCAATTTCAAATGAATAGTTACTACGGCTAGGAATTAAGTTCTCGACCATCGGATATTCACCATCAATTAAACGTCCCTTGATTTTTAGATTTTTACACTCGATTTGAATTTGTTTAGTATTTTTGTATAATACAACTTCTTGAGCCGCAATTAAGTCTAAGACACGAATGATGTCTTGGTATAAAAATTTACTAATATTCATTTCTAAATCTAGTCCCGGCACCGGATCTAAAGTTACAAACGCAAGACGTTTTGAATCTGTCGAAGCTGCACGAAGCTCCTCTTCAGTAAATCTTAAGTTAATTGCTGTTAGTAAAACTTTCGCAGTATTCGTGGCGATTGAATATTTTGTTTTACTATATGCTTTTTGTAGTAATTTCTTTGGAACAATAACACTTTGATCTTTTGAGTCAAAGTTAATTTCTGGGTAGTCATAAACATTTAAAGTCACAAGACTAACTTTAGAAGTTTCAGTTTGTAATATAACTAAATTATTTTCAGTATGTATTTTAATTTCTGATTCATCATCAGTTAATTTTTTTACAATATTGATAAATTGACTTCCGAATACGACAATCGTTCCTTCTTCGGTTACGTTAACATCTTCTAACACATATTCAATCGCTAGTTCTGTCTTCGATGCAATAAAAGTTAGGGAATTATTTTTTGCAATAATTTTAATCCCTTTTAAACTTTCAATAATAGTTTTTGATGAAATAGCTTTTTCAACAATGTTAAGTGCCTTTAATAATTCTCGTTGTTTAATAATGATTTCCATAGTTCCTCCACGGTAAATATTATACAATAAATTTTGACGCAAAGCGCAAAGATTCTAGGAGAGAATCGCAGGCGTATATACTACTAGTTTAATAAATAATTACTATAATAATAGCGTGCTTAGGTGCGAAACTGGAAAACTGTCGGTGATTAGGGGAGTTGCTAAGAATCGCAACGCAATTAGCTGTGTTTAAACTAAGTTATAAAAAACTAATAAACGAGTGGTGTTTTGTGCACAAAATAATACAAATATTGCGTAATTTAAACACTTATTGCGTGCCACTTGTCTAAACTGTGCGTAAGTATAATTCTGCACTTAACCATTGAAAAAATCGATTAAACAATCTAATTATGCTTGTATTTTTGAGATAGAAATTAATAATAAAATGAAATGTGTTAGAATATATTTAAGGAGTTGTTATGAAAATCAACATATTAGTAAAATACTTGTTATTAGGCGGATCTTTAGCTACACCTAAAATCTACAAGCAATTGATTGTGTGCACATCAGTGCTATCCGAAGTAACGCCAAGTGATGGCAGTGGTGAACAAAAAGTGTTTGCTATTGTTCTTTCTGCAATAATAATTATGATTATCGTTGGCCTTGTGTCGACCTTTGTCACTAAGTTGGCATTATCAATTAAAGAAAAAAACTAACAAATATAAAAACTGGGTAATGCGATTGCATTACTCAGTTTCTTTAGTCGATGTATTCACCATTTTCAATCTTTTCTGCTAAATCCATTAAATATTCCCAACGGATATTTTTTTCATCAAGTTCACTACCTGCTTGTTCTCGCTCAGTTACTAATTTGTTTAAAATCTCAAAGTTAGTACCATTAGCCAAAATATCGCGATCAAGTTGGTCAATTCGTTCTTCAAGTTCAATAATGTCTTCATCGATAGTATTGTACTCTTGTTGTTCTTTATACGTGAACTTATACTTTTGCAGCCCATTAGTTTTAGCTTTTACTACTTTTTGTGGCTTAACCGGATCAGCTTTCGTCTTATCATTATATTCCATAACGTAACTAGAGTAGTCTCCGTGATATAATTCGATGGTCTTATCTGGGGTAAAAACAAACATCTTATCGACAACTTTGTCTAAAAAGTATCGATCGTGGGAAACGACAATTACCACTCCTTGGAAGTTATCTAAGTACTGCTCAACAACCGTCAAAGTGTCGATATCTAAGTCGTTTGTAGGCTCATCGAGAATTAGCACATTAGGGTTTTGCATAATGAGACTAAGCAAAAATAAACGACGCTTCTCGCCACCACTAAGAACTTTAATTTGACGTCTTTGTAGGCTCGGTTTGAATAAAAACCGCTCGAGCATCTGTGATGCTGAAACACTTCCATGAGGAGTTTCAATATACTCGGCGATTCCGCGAATATATTCTAAGATTTGATCTTCTTCCGGCAGATGGTATGTATGTTGTGAAAAGTATCCAAATTTAACAGTACTACCAACGGTAACAGTTCCGCAAGTTGGCTCGATGTTTTGGGCAATAATATTTAACAGGGTACTCTTCCCCGCTCCATTTAAACCTAAGATTCCAACGCGATCGTACTTCGTAAAGTGATAAGTAAAATCTTGAAACAGGACTTTATCATCAAAGCTCATTCCGACGTTTTCCAGTTCGATTACTTGACTTCCTAAACGCGAATTAACACTGTTAATATCCAATTCATCTGGAATATCAACTTTGATACTTTTAAGTTTATTAAAGCGTTCGATTCGCTCTTTACTTTTCGTACCACGGGCTTTTGCCCCTTGGTTAATCCACTTTTGTTCAACGCGAAGCAGTGAACTGCGTTTACGAGCACTAGCTCGGTCCATCTCTAACCGTTGGGCTTTTTGCTCACAAAAGTATGCATAATTTCCTTCATACACATATAATTGTTCATTATCGATTTCATAAATTTGGTTGGTAATTCGATCAAGAAAGTAACGATCATGGGTGATCATAATTAAGGTTTTATTCATGCGTTTTAGTTCATTTTCCAAATATAAAGTCATATTTTCATCAAGATGGTTGGTTGGCTCATCAAGAATTAATACATCCGCGGGCTTAAGTAAGGCACATGCTAAAGCGACCTTTCGACGTTGTCCTCCACTTAAACTACTGACTTTAAGATTATAGTCTTCAAACCCTAGGACATTTAAGCTACTCTTAGCCATATACTCTTCGGGAGCACCGGTGTACTCCAACACTTGCTGGACAATCGTGAGATCGTCATTAAATTTTGGATCTTGCTCTAAATATGCAATTTTTAATCGTGGTGCAAAACGCATTTCAATATCGTTTTGATGCTCTTTGTAATCTGGTTCTTCTAGTCCGGCAATAATCTTTAAAAGTGTACTTTTACCACTTCCGTTGATCCCGATAAGACCAATCTTATCACCCTTTTTGATACTAAAATTGATATCAGTAAAGAGTTGCTTTCCTTGATAGTTTTTCGAAATATTAGTTCCGCTGATTAACATTGTACCTCCATATCATTATCTATAACTCCATTATAAGGCTTTATTCGATTAGCATTAAACTTTAAATCGCCGCTTTCATTATTAGCCTGCATAAATTGTCAATCGATTTTTACTACTTAAAACAAAAAGAAAACCATTTTTGGTTTATTTAAAGTATAGCATAATAACCCAGCTCATTGATACATATCTTATCAATCCCTTCCTTTAATACTTACAAAGAAAAATTACCATGATTGGCTACAAGGCTAATACTGGATCTAATCCATTGCTCTAACGTTCTAGTTTCGATAATTTGGAGGATTATGGATGTTTATGAATAATAGTATAAATATAGGAAAAGCCATCTAAACGCAATTGGATGCATTTAGACAGCTTTGTATGAATGGTTTATAGTTTTTCTAATTTTTTTTACTACTCAAATCATTGTCGATAAACCCGACTTCAACCTTGTTATCTTTTGTCCTCGAACTTCTTCTGTATAAATATGTTACACATATATAGTAGTAATGATACTATTACGAACGTTAAGATATTCGCTTCAATCAACATTAAAACTAGGTAGACTAAAACGTAAATTAAAAGCCCTGGTAAATGTTTGATCATTGGAATCACCTCCTGTTATCGCTATTCTATTAGTATTTCTAAGATAAGTCGTTGTTGCAAGCGACCAATCACATCGCCCATTAATCCAGATAATGATCTACGCTTAATCTTAGACATAGTTTCCCAAAATTAATTTTCTACACTAAAATTATAACACGATAATCCAGTAATATCCTCATATCCATAAACCATCAAATGTTATATGATATAATTATCCTAATAAAAACTAGGACATTAGGGAGAAAAATGTGTAAGAAAACAACTTTAACGCTTCTTTTGGAAAAGGGTCTACTCAGTGAAGCAGAGTTTACTCTTGCTAAAGCAAAATTACTAGATGAAAATGAAATGGATGCTAAACAATAAACTGTTTAGCATCTTTTTTAATATTTATAATTTTCACTAATTGTTTGATGAACCGCAAGCGCTAACTCTTCAGTGTAAATTTCACTAGAAAAGTTACCACTAGCAACTGTATCGATAAAGTGAGTTAATTGGGGAAGCATACGATGCTGATAATCAGCAGATTCTGACGCTAATAAATTTCCTTTTGGATCGAATAATTTAATTTGCTCAAGTGTATTTATGTGGTCAATTTCGATGTATCCATTGTCTCCCGAGATAAGATTTGGACGTTTATCTGTAAGCATCTTTGAGACATGAATCGTACTTGAAAAACTTTCATAGTGACATAATACTAAAGTTGTTTCATCGGCACCAAGTTCGTTTTTCGTACTAAAATAATGTGATTGCATCGGCGCTCCGAACCAGCTAATTAGTGGATATAAGGTATAAGGTCCTAAATCACGAAGTGCTCCACCACCCATCTTATTGTCGAAGACATTAAAGTACTGACCATCTAAGTAGTTTGCAAAATGACGAGTTTGTTGGTCTAAATGAAAGTCCACCTTGCCGATTTCCCCAAGTTCTTCAATCCATGAGCGAACAGTATTAAACGTATTATAGCCCAAAGAAACGTACGCTTCCATAATGAATACATTGTGCTTTTGGGCAAGCTTGTATAACTCACAAATCTCTTCAGGTAGTAAGGCCATCGGCTTTTCAATTAGGACATGTTTATCTGCTTTAATCGCATTGATCGCTTGCTCAAAGTGCAGACTATTGGGGCTGGCGATATAGATAATATTGATATTTGAGTCACTTAGCATTGCATCATAATCAGTGTAAGCGATATCCAGCTGATGCTTTAACTTGAAACTTTCGGCAGTTTCCACTTTTCGTGAGTAGATGGCAAACGGATGCACTCTTTGCTCAAATTTAGTACTTTCTATAAAACTATCACAAATAAAGCTTGTTCCAACAATTCCAATATTATACATATTAACTCCTAAATTTTTTAAATATATTTATATAGTAAATTATACCGTAAATTAAAGGTTCAAAGATAAAAGTTAGATATATAATTTTGTGCATGATATAATTAAATAAAATGTATTTGGAATTTTAATTTCATAATAAAGAGGAGTTTACATGAAAAAAGTCACAAAAGCAGTTATTCCGGTTGCCGGTTTTGGAACGAGGTTCTTACCATTTACCAAGGCGATGCCTAAGGAAATGTTACCAATTATCGATAAACCAACAATTCAATATATAATTGAGGAAGCGGTACAAGCGGGAATTACCGATATTCTAATTATTACAGCTTCACATTCAAATAAACGAGCAATTGAAGATCATTTTGATAGTTCAAAATCACTAGAACAAGTATTAATAGAAAAGCAGAAAACTGAGGAATACGAGCTAATAAAATCAATTTCTAATATGGCGAACATTCATTATATTCGTCAAAAAGAAGCAAAAGGTTTAGGGGATGCAATCTTATGTGCAAAAACTTTTGTTGGTAACGACCCGTTTGCGGTATTGCTTGGAGATGATATCGTTGTCAACGAAACACCAGCTATTGCCCAATTAGTAGCCGGATATGAGCAAACAAGTTGTTCACAAATCGGGGTTCAAGAAGTTGATAGTAGTGAAGTTAATAAATACGGAATCGTTGACTGTGCAGGGGAGTCGTCAGTTGAACCAATGACTGACTTTGTTGAGAAACCAAGCGTCGAACAAGCACCGAGTAACAAAGCGGTATTAGGAAGATATATTCTAACACCAACCATCTTCGATTATTTACAAGATCAAGAGCGTGGTGTTGGTAACGAAGTACAACTAACCGATGCAGTAAAAAGAATGATGGATGTTGAAGATGTGTATGCATGTACTTTTGCCGGAAGACGTTTTGATATTGGGGATAAACTAGGATTTTTAAAAGCAACAGTAACTTTTGCGCTAGAGCGTGAAGATCTGCGAGATGAATTTACAGATTTTTTAAACAGCATTAAATAGATTACAAGAAAACAACCTTTTGAAATTAATCAAAGGTTGTTTTTTTATTATTAATCTTGTTGTTCTTGTTCTTTTAAAATATTCTTATGAGCGACACTCATCATTAGTTTAATTCTCGATACTTGGTTGATTTCACTCGCTCCTGGATCATAATCGATCGCTACAATATTAGCGTTATCGTATTGTTCTCGTAATACTTTGAACATTCCTTTACCAGTTACGTGATTTGGTAGACAACCAAATGGCTGCGTACAAACAATGTTTGGTACTCCTTCTTCAATCAAGTTGATCATCTCACCAGTTAGGAACCAACCTTCTCCCGATTGATTACCAATATCTAATAGTTCGCTAGCTTTTTGAGCTGTGTGATAAATATCGTGGATTTGATCAAAGTGCTTACTTTTCTCTAAACTTGTTGCTAAGACCTTACGATAAATTTCGACAAAATCGATTAATATTTTAATCTTCCAGTTACGGCGATTGCGTTTACTAAAGTTTTCAGAAACGTATTTAGTTGAGTAAAGCGTATATTGAACAAAATCTAAAATATCGGGAATAACTGCTTCTCCTCCATTTTCCTCAATAACCCCAACTAGGTTGTTATTCGCTCCGGGGTGATACTTAACTAAGATTTCCCCAACGATTCCAACGCGAGGCTTTTTCAGATTTTCATCAATCGGAATATTATCAAATTCGTCGATAATCTGTTTGATGTTTTGTTTAAACTCACGACGTTTACCGTTTTCAATATTTCGTTGAACCAGTTTTATCCAACTTTGGTGTAATCTATCAGTTTCTCCCGGATTTAGTTCATACGGACGCATGCGGTGCACCACACGTAAGAAGGTATCTCCGTATAGGACAGCCATCGCAATTCGCTTTAGCGCCTCAAAGTCTAAGTCTAGAGCATTCACATCTTTAACTCGTCCTCCAGAAAAGGAAATTACCGGAGTGTTAGCATAACCTGCTTTAGCAACGGCTTGACGCAGCATTGCGATATAGTTAGTCGCACGACATCCACCACCAGTTTGACTGATTAATAATGCGATTTTATCTTGATCTAAATCATACTTATCGATTGCTTGCATTAATTGTCCCAAAGCAACAATCGCTGGATAACAAGCATCATTATGAATGTATTTAAGTCCGTATTCGATCGTTTTATCATCAATTTCCGGTAGAACTTTAACATCATATCCCCGACTACGTACCGCAGTTTCAATTAAATCGAAATGAAACGGTGACATTTGCGGGATTAAGATTGTATATTTCTTTAAATCGCGACTGGCTTCCACTGGATGGTAAGCATACTCTTCTTCATTAAGTTTAATATCTTTAAAGTCACGTTGCTTGATGGTTGCCGCCAAACTTCGAATTCGAATTTTCGCCGCTCCTAAGTTACTACCTTCATCAATTTTTAAACAAGTATAAACTTTATTATAGTGCTCAATGATCTCTTTAACTTGATCGGTAGTAACCGCATCGATTCCACAACCAAATGAATTTAATTGGATAATTTCAATGTTCTTCTCTTTACCGATGTACGTTGCGGCTTTATATAAACGTGAGTGGTATGACCATTGGTCAATTACTCGTAAGTCCGGGTCTTTTTCAACACGTTTAGCGAGGATATCCTCGGTAATTACCGCCATTCCATAACTGTTGATTTGACGGTCGATTCCATGCGAAATCTCCGGGTCGATATGATATGGACGACCAGCCAGAACAATAACTTTAACATCATTTTGTTCAGCGCGCTTGAGGATTTCTTCTCCTTTGAAATCAATATCGCGTTTAGCATTATCTGCTTCTTCAAATGCGAGGTTGGCGGCAATAATGATTTCTTGCTTACTAATTCCTAATTCTTTACCGAATTCAATTAAATTGTTGGTAGCAATCTCTTGACTTTCCATTGAAATAAATGGATGATAGAAATTAATGTTCTTTGTTTGCAAATCATCCATATTCTTAGCAATTACTTCAGGATACGAAATAACAACGGGACAGTTAAATCCACGACCTACTTCATCATTTCCGTGCTTTTCGAAGATAACTGAAGGGTAAAAGATATTTTTGATCCCTTGGTTGATTAGATTTTGGACGTGACCATTAGCAAGTTTCGCCGGATAACAAAGTGATTCACTAGGAATTGTTTGCATCCCTTCTTCATAGATACTACTACTAGAACGAGGTGAGATAATAACTTGATACTTTAAGCTAGTGAAGAATGTGAACCAAAATGGATAGTGTTCAAACATGTTAAGTGCACGCGGTAAACCAATTTGTCCACGAGTTGCTTCACTATCAGTTAGTGGTGAATAATCAAACATTCGTGTATTTTTATACTCGTATAAGTTCATGTCCGATAATTTATTATGTTTCTTAAGCGGCTTATCACATTTATTTCCTGTAATAAATTTTTCTTTTTTACCAGCAAAGCTATTGATTGTTAACTCACAGTTATTTGGACAAAGTCCACATCTAGTTGTACGTTTTGTAAGCTCGAACTCTTGCAACTGCTTTTGTGATAGTAAATTAGGCATTTTGCTCCTTAGTATAATAATCAAGGGCGATTAATGAACATCCAAAGGCCCCCATTAGTCCCGCGATATTAGGACGGACAACTTCTACTCCTAGCTCTCGCTCAAAGGCACGAAGTACTGCGTTGTTATAAAAAGTTCCTCCCTGAACAACAATATTTTGTCCAAGATCTTGCGGATCAGTTATTTTAATAACTTTATATAAAGCATTTTTCACAACACTTGTCGCCAGTCCGGCACTAATATCTCCAACGCTCGCGGCTTCTTTTTGTGCTTGTTTAACTCGGGAGTTCATAAATACTGTACAACGAGAACCAAGGTCAACAGGCATTGAAGCAAATAGCGCGACATCCGCAAAGTCAGCGATTTCGTAATCAAGAGATTTAGCAAAGGTTTCAATGAAACTTCCACATCCTGCTGAACATGCTTCATTTAGGGTGATTGAACTAATTGAGTCATTCTCAATAAAGATACTCTTCATATCTTGACCACCGATGTCTAAAATGAAATTAACATCAGGTCTAAAGAATTTTGAAGCTGTAAAGTGGGCAACCGTTTCTACTTCTCCGTATGTTACCCCCAAAGCATTTTGAATTAACTCTTCACCATAACCAGTTACACAACTACTGATAATTTTCTGCTCATCACTCATTTCTGAATAAAGTTTATCAAGGAGTTTAATCGCCTCTTCAAGGGGATTTCCCATATTTGATTGATAAGCGGTGTACACTAATTGTTGTTTGTCATTGATAACCGCCATTTTAATTGTTGTACTCCCAGCATCAATTCCCACATATAAATTGTTTCCGGCATCCTTAAGTTCAATTTCATCAACACTATTTTGTTTGTGTCGCGCAACAAAGGCATCATAGTCAGCTTGGTTTTCAAATAACGGTTCCATTCGTTTAACTTCCACGACCATATTCGCTTCTAAATCGCTTGCTAACTTCTGGATGCTTTGTAAATTGACAACATCTTTGGCTAAAAGCGCCGTACCAATCGCCACATAAACTTCACTGTTGTCAGGTAAAATGACATTTTCCGGAAGTAGATTTAAGTTTTCAATAAAACTCTGACGTAGTTGGTCACTAAAAGTTAATGGTCCTCCTAAAAATGCAACATTCCCTTTGATAATACGTCCTTGTGACAGTCCTGATAAAGTTTGTTTAACGACAGCTGTATAAATTGAATAAGCAATATCCGCGCGATCAGCCCCTTCGTTAATTAACGGTTGAACATCAGTTTTAGCGAATACGCCACAACGTCCAGCAATCGGATAAACCTTTTGATGCGTGCGCGCTAGTTCATTGATTCCTTCGGCATCAGTTTGAAGTAGACTTGCCATCTGGTCGATAAAGGCACCAGTTCCTCCGGCACAAATCCCGTTCATGCGTTGATCAACACTATTTTTGTCTAAGAATGTAACTTTCGCATCCTCACCACCAAGTTCGACAATTACGTCAGTTTGGGGATAGAAAGTTTGAATCGCTTCACAACCAGCAATAACTTCTTGAACGTACTCGATTCCTAGCCATTTACTAATTCCTAGTCCTCCACTACCAGTTACGGCTAGTACTACATCTACATTACCTAAGCGCTCTGCAACTTGATTGATCAATGCTCCCGTAGCTTCTCTAAGTTTCGATTTATGACGGACGTAATTCGACATAATTACTTTATTAGCAGCATCTAAAACAGCTAATTTAACTGTTGTGCTCCCAACATCTAAACCGACTTTATATATATTATTTTGACTCATAATTCCCCTTCTCAAAAATTGAATATTTCAATATCCTAACGTTACTATTTTACCATAATTTAGATATTTTTTACTATTATTGCACCCAAAGTTTTGGCAATGATTAGCTACTGCTTCAAAACAATCTTGATACTATAATGAGGAAAATTGGATGTGCTATAATATACCTAACATAGAGAGGAGATATAATGTCATTTATTTTAATAATTATTGGAATTGTTTTAGTTGTTTTAGAAGCTTTGACTGCCTCAACATTTATAATATGGATTGCATTTGGTTTTCTATGTGCAGCCCTTACGTCTTTTGCAACGAGTAATATCATTATTATTGCAACAGTTGGGATAGTCACAACATTACTTTCCGTAGCGTTGCTTCGAACAAAGTATGTTAGGTGGATTTTACCAAAAAACCGAACAGAAACGTCATACAACGAAATAATTGGTAAAAAAGCGGTAATGAAGGAAGACTATACAGCGGATGGAGTAAGTGTTGGTGTAGCTACCATTAATGGTGTCGATTGGTCAGTGCAATGCGAAACTGATAATCTAACATTTATTAAAGGTGAGCGAGTAATGATTTTAAAAATAGAAGGTGTTCGATTATTTATCGAGAAAGAGGTATAAGATGCCATACATTATTATTGGGATTGTAATTCTTGCAATTATAATTCTATTAGCCAAAGGAATTAAAATTGTTACACAATCAAATGTATTCGTTATTGAACGATTGGGACAATACAACGGAACTTTAGAATCGGGATTACACTTTATTAATCCGATTTTGGATCGAGTTGTAGCAAGATTAGATATTCGTGAACAAGTTATTAATTTCCCACCGCAACCGGTAATTACCAAAGATAATGTAACCATGCAAATTGATACGGTTATCTACGTGGCGATTACTGATGCTAAGCATTATCGTTACGGGGTTGGAAACCCAGTGTCGGCATTAGAAAACTTATCAGCAACAACATTACGTAACATCATCGGCGACTTAGAGTTAGATGAAACATTAACTTCTCGAGATGTAATTAATACGAAGATTCGTGCCGTGCTTGATGAGGCGACAGATGCTTGGGGAATGAAAGTAACGCGAGTTGAAGTTAAAAATATTATTCCGCCATTAGATATCCAAAATGCGATGGAAAAGCAAATGCGTGCGGAACGTGAGAAACGTGAGAAAATCTTAACTGCTGAAGGAAGCAAAAGTGCTGCAATCACCGAAGCTGAAGGGGTAAAAGAAAGTACAATTTTACGTGCTGAAGCCAGTAAACAAGAAAAAATCTTACGTGCCGAAGGGGAAGCAGAAGCAATCTTAAAAGTCCAAAGCGCATATGCAGAAGCCTTACTTAAGTTAAATGCTGCATCACCAACACCGCAAGTTTTACAATTAAAGGGGTATGAAGCATTAGCGAAAATCGGAACTAGCGATTCTTCAAAACTAATCATTCCTTCCGATATGGGTAATATCGCCTCGATATCATCAATGTTTCACCAAACAAAGGATTTAACAAACACTAACGACTAGGCCAGTGCCTAGTTTTTTTCAAACAAAGTCACGCATAACTAATCGGTTATGTGTTATAATCAAGATAACAATAGGAGGAAAAATGATTGCAAATAATATATTAGAATTAATTGGGAATACCCCACTTTTAAAGATTAATACGGACGATACAAGTGGTAGTGTGTACGCGAAAATGGAAAGAAATAATCCATCAGGAAGTGTAAAGGATCGAGCGGTGCTTGGGATGTATGAGTATGCCTTAGCCAATGGTAAGATTAACCAAGATAGTATTTTTATAGAAGCAACAAGCGGGAACACAGGAATTGCCTTAGCGATGATTGGAATTGCCAATGGTCACCGTGTGATTTTGGCGATGCCCGAGAGTATGAGTCAGGAACGTCGTGACTTATTAAAAGCATACGGTGCGGAGATTGTTTTAACACCAGCTGGAGAAGCGATGGTCGGAGCTGAAGCCAAAGCCCTAGAACTACTAAATGAGCACCCCAATGGAGTGCGTTTATCACAGTTTGAAAATAGTGGTAACCCAATTAAACACTATGAGACAACAGCACAGGAAATCTTAAACGATGTGCCGAATATCGATGCGTTTATTGCGGGGATTGGAACTGGAGGAACGATAAGTGGAGTTGGTAAATTTTTAAAGGAAACTAATCCAAGTATTAAAATTATCGGAATTGAACCAGCAGAATCGCCAATGATTACTGAAGGTTATAAAGGACCACATCGAATTCAAGGAATCGGTGCCGGATTTGTTCCGGATAATGTTCATTTAGAGTATATCGATGAAGTGCGTACGCTGAAAACCGATGATGCCTTTGCTGAAACGAAAGCGTTAGTTAAAACGGATGGACTGTTTGCGGGAATATCAGCTGGAGGAAATATCTTAGCTGCGAAACGTCTTGCTAAGGAATTGGGACCAGACAGCGTTGTGGTAACGGTCCTTCCTGATGATGGGATGAAATACTTATCGATGGGCGTATTTGAGTAATGTTTAAAAAGATTGTTCGGGAAGTAAGATTCATTCAAGAGAACGATTCGATCAAACCATCCTTTTTGACAGCGTTACTGTTATACCCATCAATGCAAATTAGATATTTTTATAAAATCGCAACCATCTTTCAAAAGTTGCATTTAAAGTTTCTAGCGAAACTAGTTTTACAGATTGGGCGAATGATAACCGGGATTGAGATTAATCTCGGAGCCCAACTGGGACGCAATATCTTTATTGATCACGGAATGGGGGTCGTCATTGGCGCAACAGCCATCGTCGGTGATAATGTAATTATGTATCATGGAGTTACCTTAGGAGCAACGGTTAATGTACCTGGTCGTCGTCACCCGCAAATTGGGAACAATGTTATGATTGGGGCCGGTGCGAAACTGCTTGGACCAATTACCATTGGTGACAATGTTTCAATTGGTGCAAATGCCGTCGTCACTAAAGACGTCCCGGCTAATAGCGTTGCGGTTGGGATCCCGGCAGTAATCAAACCAAAGAAGTCATAAAATGAAAAAAGCCTATGCTGAGCATAGCCTTTTTTATAATTATTCATATAAAATACCTTCATGAGCCAATAATTCGCGCTTGAGTTCGACTTGGTTTTGAAATCCACCAATGCCATTGGCAGCCACGATCCGCCAAGCGGGAATAAATAACGCAAAATTAGATTTAGCAGCGGCACCGCCGACAGCGCGAAAAGCGCCACTTCCAATAGTATAGGCAATATCCCCATAAGTTCTTATTTCGCCAAAAGGCACATTTCGAATTGCATCCCACACCACTTCTTGAAACTTAGTTCCCTGAGTATTTAACAATAACTTAAAATTATCAATCTGATTATTATTGTAGTTATGGATGTGATAAATTAGAAAAGTTTCAAAGGTATTTATCGGTAGGTACTCTTGACAATGTGATTTATGGATTAGTTCGCTGGAGATGATTACAAAATTTTGATAACGGACATGTAAGGCCCCAAATTTAGTTTGTACACTAAATTGATGTTCAAAATTATCGGCAAACTGACAATCTTCAAAATGTCCACTTAATAAGCCGATCGCTTCGAGTAAACTAGTTACAACGCTTGGTCCGACAAAGCGAAACCCGTCTTTTTTCATTTGCTTGGATAAGCGTTTACCAACATTATCAATCCCGAAGCGATAATCGATGTGATCGAATATATACTTAGTAAGGTCGATATGCTGCTGGACAATTAATTTAGCGTTGCTAATCACCGATTCTATCTTTAATCGATGACGAATGATATTAGTGTTGCTAAGCCCTTCTAGAACGTCAACTTCAGTCATTTGCGCAATTTGCTCTAAATTGTAATTGTGGAAAAAGTTGCTAAGGCCTTCACGCTTCTTTAATACGATATTAAAGCTAAGACCTGGTTGAAATATCTCGAGTGTTAATAGTTCAAATAACTCAGTGTTGCTGCTCGGAAGTCGTCCATGCATGGTATCGTGATAAGATTCAATCGGTTCACCTTTGGCCCAAGAACATTTATTCATATCGCTCCTAATTATCATTTATTATATTGTAACAATATCTAGGGATATCGATTTGAAAATAAATGTAAAATTTTTGTAACTTATTAAATTTGAATTAATTTACATGGTATAATAGCAAGTGATGAACGATAAATAAGGAGATTACATGATTGAAAGATATTCAACACCAGAAATGAACTCGATTTGGTCCGAGGAAAACAAGTATAACGCATGGCTAGAGGTCGAAATATTAGCGTGTGAAGCATTTGCAGAAATGGGAATGATTCCCATGGAAGACGTGCAGAAAATTCGTGCTAATGCGAAGTTCTCTGTCGACCGTATTTTAGAGATAGAACAAGAGACGCGCCATGATGTAGTTGCGTTTACACGAAGCGTAAGTGAGAGCTTAGGTGAAGAAAAGAAATGGATTCACTTTGGACTTACATCTACAGATGTTGTCGATACTGCTTATGGATACTTATTTAGACAAGCAAATGAACAATTAGAAACTGCTTTACTAACAATTACCGAAACGATTAAAAAGTTAGCGGTAGAACACAAATATACAGTTCAAATGGGACGTACGCACGGTGTTCATGCTGAGCTTACAACATTTGGAAATAAAATGGCTTTATATTATGCGGAAATGCAACGAAATGTCGAGCGTTTTGCTGCAGCGAGAAAAATGGTCGAAGCTGGAAAAATATCGGGTGCAGTTGGAACATACGCGAATATTGACCCTAAAGTTCAAGACTTCGTTTGTCAAGGACTAGGAATTGAATCAAGCTTAATTTCTACACAAACATTACAAAGAGATCGTCATGCGCACTACGTTTCAACACTAGCGCTGATTGCTTCAACTATTGATAAAATGGCGATTGAGCTTCGTCACTTACAAAGAACTGAAGTTCGTGAAGTAGAAGAAGGATTTAAAAAAGGTCAAAAAGGTTCAAGTGCGATGCCGCATAAGAAAAATCCAATCTCGAGTGAGAACATGAGTGGTTTATCACGTGTAATCCGTGGACATATGGTAACTGCCTATGAAAATATTGGACTTTGGCATGAACGTGATATTTCGCACTCATCAGCTGAGCGAATCATTATGCCGGATAGTACGACTTTACTGCACTATATGTTACGTCGATTTAATGGTGTACTTGAAAACTTAAACGTTAGAAGTGAACGAATGAAAACAAATATTTCGGCTACGAATAATGTATTCTTCTCACAAAAAGTAATGTTAAGTTTAATCGAAACTGGAATGAGTCGTGAAGCAGCATACGATATTGTTCAACCAATTGCTATCGATTGTTTCGAGCGCGAAATTGACTTTAAAGAAGCGGTTAAACCACAGGTAGTTGCCGCGTTAGGAAACGATAAGTTTGAAGCTTGTTTTGATATTAACTACCACATGGATAATATTGACTTCGTCTTTAAAAGATTAGGTCTTGACTAATGCAAGTAATGATTGCTAAGCCACAAATGCTCGAGTTTTTAAACACTACGATATCGAAGTATGAAACAAGGCCAAGTGGAAAATATGTCATCCAAGAATTTGCCCACCCTAAATTTAATATTAAGGTGTACAATACCGGAACGATGACGGTATCGGGAAGTAAAGAGTTTGATATCTTTACTAAACTCCTAAAATACACTAATGAAGAATATAGTAGCGGTAGTGATGAAGTTGGAGTTGGTGACTTTTTTGGACCGACAGTATATTGTTGTGTCAAGTTAACTCCAGAATCTTTAGCGTATATTGCTGCTAATAATTTAGTAATTAAAGATAGTAAAAAGATGACTGATGATGAAATCTTTGAACTATTTGAAAAGCACTTAAAAGATAATATTGAATACCACGTTGCCGTGGCTTTTGACCGTGATATACCTCGTGAGTTAAACAGCATCGAGCAAAAGTCATATTATCATAATCAATTAACAAGTAAGTTTACAGATCTTCGTTACGCAGTTATTGATTTATATACAACTGAAAATAACTTTCATAAAGTAACGACGAAATTAAACTTGACGTGGCCTAAGCCACTAGTATTAGAAACTAAAGCCGATAGCAAGTACTATTCAGTAGCGCTAGCATCGATCATTGCTAGATATCATTTTGTTGTCGAGATGGATAAACTGGATTTAAAATACAATTATCATTTTCCATACGGAGCAAATGTTGCTAAAGAAGCGCAAGTAGTTGCCGATCTTCTCGGGAAAGAAGAAATGGCGAAATTTTGTAAAACTACATTTAAAACATTCGATGCATTGCATTAGAAAAAGTTGTCAATCAAGGGAAGAACCATGTTTAAATTTTTTAAGAAGAATAAAGTATAATCATTAGGGGAAGTTAACAAGACTGAAAACGATAATAAAATTGAGCTGTTCCAAGTAGTCGAAGAATTGCAAGCATTATCTGCTGCCAGTGGTCCACAAACCACACTGGTAATTGTCGATGCTAACGGACTGAAGATGATGTTGATCAAAATAGTTATGACACTAGGCGTTGATTTGGGCTTAAAAGAAGCCAAGCAAGTAGTAGATAATTCAGGTTCGTTTACAACGAAGTTAAGCGCTGAGCAAGCAACGGATTTGATTGCGGCTTGTCAAACGCATGGAATTATATTAGCGATAGCATAATAACAGGAAACTACTAGTGTAGTTTCCTTTTTTCAATATTAATGATCAGAGATTATAATAAATAATCATTGTCGAATAACTCGATTATGATACTAACAGCATCTTCCCACATTGGCGTCATCATCTCTGCCCAGTCGCCCGGTAAACGCAAGTGGATATCAAGCATCATTAACTCATCGCTCAAGTTGGTAAAAGTGTAGCGTTCAAAGTTCCCCGGTTGATGATTAAAACGCTCACCATCGGTAATTGCAGTTAAGTGGGTAAACTCGATACTTTTATTAATTTGGTAATCACTAACCAAACAAATCATTCCATTTTTCATTTTATCACGGAAAAATAGTTCCTCGCCTTGTTGTAAAACACCTTCATAGTCGTAACCAAGTTTAAATGCTGAAGACCATTCACGGTATTCAGGGTGGGAAAATAGTTTGTCAAATACATATTCGACATTGTTGTTTAAAATAATTTTGTGATGTAAATCAGTCATTTAGCTCTCCATTTCAACAAAAGTATAGCATACATTAATTAAAATAAAGTAAAAGAATAGAACAAACGATAAGCAAAAGCTTATCGTTTGTTTAATGATTATAATGGTCGTTCCATACTTCCGCCGGGTCCCCCCATACCACTAGCTTGGCCAGTAGTATCAGTAGTTTGACTTCCATCCACAGTTATTGTCGTATCGGTTGTTAAAGTTGGTGTCGAAACAAAGTAGTAACTAAACTGCTTTGGAGCTGTGTACTCAAGATCACCAACAACGATGGTTGTTCCATTACCATTACCCGATCTTGAGGTTTGAGTTTCCTCAGTAGTTGAAACGCCCATATTTCCCCCAACAGCAATTAGGGTACCACCAGTTAATTTAAAGGTTTCCCCTTCCTCTTCCGCAAAATCGATCGGTCCATTGCCATTATTTCCTCCACTAACGAAGATTGTCCCGCCGTTGATTTCTAAGGAACCATTGCTATCAAGCCCATCACCATTACTATCGATATTAATATTCCCGCCATTAATGACCAGTAAATCCCCGACATTTATTCCATCATCCGCAGCAGTAATATTAATTGTTCCGCCATTGATTGTCAAGTCATTATTACTTTCAAATCCTTCGGCACAGTTACCAGTTAAATTTAAAGTTCCGTCCCCGTCAATTATCGTCGGTACTTCATCAATATATATTGGAGCTTGAAGCTCGGAGTTAGAAGCACCATCCGCAAGATTGCTCTCTCCCACTAAGTTGATCGTCAGCGACTTCGCATTAATAATTTGAATTGGAGCAGTCTCATTCGTCAGCGATAAGTTATCTAATGTTAATTCTACCTCTAGATTCTCATCATCAATTACTAAGTTTTGATTTGTTCCGGTTCCAGAAATATTATAGCTTCCACTTTCGGTAATCGTAACCGTGTTTCCATCGATGTTAGCTCCACCATCAGCAGTAATCGCACTACCGAAAACTATTGCTTGACTTGCACTGGTTAATGGTGCAGTTTCCACGACCTCCGATTTAACTTCAGAAGTTGTTTCACTAGGATCCTCAGCTTTGCATCCGGTTAAGACTAATAATAGGCTCAAAGTTGTTACGCATATTTTAAATATTATCATGTTGTTCATAATTTCTCACTTTCTTATATAAGTACCTTTATTGGTAAGTTTGCATTTATAATTCTAATTTCATCAATCATTTCATTAAGCTCCATATCCGGAGCAAAAGTAATTTGATAACGATATTCATATAAACTACCTAAATCACGTGTTTTAACGCTTGTTAAAAATGAATGTTTGCAGTATTTCTTGATAATTTTGTCGATTGCCCCGCGATCTTGCATATCTTCAGGAATGATAATATCAAGGCTGGCTACAGCGTTTTTATTGCTAGAAAATTCAAAGATAATTATCAGCGTTAGAGCGATAAAGGCAAAGGCTAATCCGCCAAGATAAAACCCCGTAGCGCTCGCGAGCCCGATCGCTACACAAAATAGGATATAGGTAATGTCTTTAAATGATGCTTGTTCGGAACGGAATCTCACAATTGAAAAGATTCCTGATAAAGAAAATGCTCCGGCGATATTGGTACCGATTGTATAGACGATCATCGCCACAACAAGCGGTAAGACCAAGATTGTTAAAAGCATTTCGATATTTAATTTGGTGCGATGTGTAAAAAAGTACCCTCCCGCAATAATAAAGCTAAGTAATAGTGCAACTAATAAGTTAATAAGTAATTCGTTCATTGTGTTGTTCCTCCAGTGTTTTTAAGAAGTCGGTTCCATACTTGGAAAAAGACTGTTTTCTAATATCATAGGTATTGAGTAGTTCAACTAGCCAAATTGGCATTCCCCCCACAGTTTTAATCTCCATCAGTACTAAGTTACTATTTAGGAGTTGGCGATTATTGCTGTGAATGTTGAAGTCAAAGGAAATTCTCAAGTCTTTGCTTTGATCAAAAAAGGCGATGCGATCGTAAATAATTGTTGTCATCTCCTGATAATCATCTTGACTAATAATATGGGTTAGTTCCGATAATATCTGTCGGTTAGTATAGTTATTTACTGTATCAAGCTGTTTATTTTCCATCAGTTGTTTGGCTTCGCGATATGTCATCTGACAACGTCTTTTGTTAACAATTCCTTGAAACTTCTTCTTTATTTCAAAGAAAATAAGTTCATCATCAGCAATTTCCTCATTATATGTTCTAATTCGTAATTTTTGTTTATATACTGGTTTGCTAATTGATTTTCTAATTAAATTGTGATGCTGGGTATCTATATATCGATTTACAATTCGATATGATCCATGTTTTTGACAGTGCTCATCAAGAATTAAGCGGTGGTTAAACTCTTCGATTAATTTTCGACTAAGTGCAACTGGGATTTGATATTTAAATTCAAATCGGTTAAATACTTCGATTGCCATAATGCCTCCTACACCAAATAGTATAACCAAGTAAACTTAAAGAAACCTTAACTGAGAAATTTAAATTCAGGAAAAATCTTCGGATATTTTAAGATTATTTTAAGGTTTATTAGGTATAATTAAGGAAAGGAGATTAAATGAAAGTACTTTTAGTCGAAGATGAATTGTTTCTTGCCAACTTAACAATCAAACAATTTAAAGAATATAATATTAATGTAATAAATGAATATGATGGTAATGTTGCTCTATCCAGAATCGAAAATGAATATTTTGATGTAGTTCTGTTAGATATTATGCTACCCGGCTTAGATGGGTTCTCAATCTTAGAGAAGGTGCGCGCGAAAGGGATTGAAACGCCAATTATTATTACTAGTGCTAAATCTAGTGTTGCCGATAAAGTAAAAGCCTTGGATTTGGGAGCTGATGATTACCTTACTAAACCATTTGATTTTTTAGAAGCTTATGCGCGAATCAAGACCAATGTTCGAAGAGCCAATAACATCCAAGTAGAAGCGCAAAACATGCTTGGTGAGCTAATTTATGATCGCAATACCTTAACCTTGTCTAATGCCAAAACTTCAATTAAGTTAACTTTAACAGAGTATAACTTGTTTGAGTATTTAGTGACAAGTATGGGGATGCCGATCTCTAAAGAGCAAATAATCGATCGTATCTGGGGCATTGATGAAGATGTATCCGAGAATCAAGTCGAAGTTTATATATCTTATCTTCGTAAGAAATTAAAACTGTTAGATGCCAACATTGCCATTAAGACCCAACGTCAAGTCGGATATTTCTTGGAGGTTACTGATGTTTAGAAAGTTCCGCAACAAAGTGCTGGCAATCTATTTAATCTCAATCTTAATCCTTTTAGTTGGTTCACTATCATTTGTCTATATTCGTTCCTATACAGAAATGAATGCGAGTATCAGTCAGCGGTTAAACGACAAGCGAGAGAAGCCCAAAGGCGAGCAACCAGGAGAGATGC
Organism: Mollicutes bacterium LVI A0039; assembly: GCA_033103385.1. Taxonomy (GTDB): domain Bacteria; phylum Bacillota_I; class Bacilli_A; order UBA3375; family UBA3375; genus LVI-A0039. Next base: position 1,031,379 of record CP136953.1, on the reverse strand, counting down.
CATCAGGTTTAAATACAGATTTTAACTTTGATGAAGCTCGTGATTTGGTGATATATAAGGATGAGGATTTTGAGCAAAAATTAGATGAATACTTAACACTTGACTATCAAATTGATTATACTAAGCAATTGATTACAACTGCGGAAGATACATATGCGTTCGGAATGAACAATGATGGGTATAAGGTGGTGAAGATTACTTATGACTTGCAATACATCGAGAGTTTAAAATCGACATTATTTATCTATGGAACAATCGTTATGGCGATTTTCAGTGCGGGAGGTTATTTACTAATAACGAAATTAGTCCGTCCGTTAGAAGCTGCATATGAGACGCAAAATCGTTTCGTATCTGATGCTTCGCATGAATTGAAAACACCACTAGCAATCATTAAGTCCTGCGTCCAATTGATCGCTAGTGGCGATGATGATCAAGAAAACTTGATTGTATATGTTCAAGATGAAACAGATCGGTTGATTCGTCTTACCGATAATTTACTTCAACTATCAGAAATTGATCAAGAAGACTACCCGGAAATTGATGTTACTAATACCCTGGAATTACTAATTAGTGGAATTGAAGTGAATTTGTTTGAGAAAAAAATCAAACTGGAAAGCCAGATAGATACTAATATTAAAGCCCGGGTGGCGAGTGACGACCTTAACCAATTAGCGCATATTTTAATTGATAACGCCGTTAAATATAATGATAATCGTCGTATTGTTAAGGTGAAACTGACCGTGCACAATCGGATGCTAGTCCTAACTGTCGCAAACAGTAGTGACTATGTAAACAATCAAGATATTGGCCATTTATTTGATCGTTTCTACCGCGCTTCCGCTTCCCGTCAAGAAAAAGGTTTTGGATTAGGTCTTGCTTTGGCTAAGCACATTACCAATAAATATAATGGAGATATTAAAGCCGAGTATGAGGGCGGATATTTTACAATCATTGTAAGGTTGCCAATTAAATAAATGTGCTATAATGTATTTAGGGAAATGCCGGAAATTTAGGATTAGAATCAAAGCGTTTTACAGCATTAGATTAATGCTTGACCCAAGCCACTAGATTATAGTGAAATACAAACAATGTAATAGAAAGAGGATATGATGATTAGTAAAAGATTAGCAGAAAAATTAAACGATCAAATGAATTTTGAGAACGAATCAGCGCATTTATATTTAGCAATGGCTAATTTCTGTAAAGGAGCTAACCTTAATGGGGCAGAATCATGGATGGTTGCTCAATTTAAAGAGGAAAAATACCACGGGAAAAAAATCTATGATTACTTGCATGAACAAGGTGCAGAAGTAACAATTACTGGATTTGAAACTCCGCAAAATACATACGACAACTTATTAGATGTTTTAGAAGCATCATTAGCTCACGAGAAAAAAGTAACAGCAAGAATCAACGAATTAATGCAAATTGCCAAAGAAGAAAATGACTATGCGTCAGAAGCATTCTTACAATGGTTCATTTTAGAGCAAGTTGAAGAAGAAGATACTTTAAATGACTTAATTGCTCGTTACCACCTATACCCACAACCAGCTCACTTATTATTGTTTGATAAAGATATGGGACTTAGAACACAATCATAAATATTTAATACACAAGAAAATTTCTTGTGTATTTTTTTTAACAAACCACTCACTGAGTGAGTTTTTTCGATTCGAAATGGTTGATAATGGCATCTTCAATCCAAAAATATGTTAACATTTAGATATTGAATATATTAAATTATTTGTAAAAAGTCTAGGGAGAAAGTTATGAAGAAATTAGCATTAATCGGTATTTTTTTATTAGCATTAACAGGATGTGGTGATATTTTAGGCGAGGTTAGTGAAGCGACAACGTATACGGTTTCCGAATCAGAAATCAGCTATCCTGCAAAAATTGTTTCAGAAAAACAATACAGTTATCAGCTACTGGATGCGAGTGCGACAACGCTAAGCAATAATACCCACGTGGCAAGTGGAGATGTACTGTTTACCACTTACTATGAGGAAACTGAAAATCAAGTGTCTTCATTAAATTCTGACTTAAATTATACATATCAAGATTTAGATACAACCAATCAAGCGATCGCTAACAAACAAGCGGAATTAGACCAAAAAAGGACATTGTTAAAGTCAGAAAAAGACCCGATGACTAAGCAAGAACTAAGTTCCTCAATTTCGATGTTAGAACAAGAAATTAGTGGTTTGCAAACTAATAAAACGACACTTGAACGCTCAGTAGAAACATACAATCGTAAATTAGGAACCCTAAAGACTAAAGATGAAACGGTAGCGCCATTTGCCGGTACGGTCTTTGTTGAACAAAATGCGATGACGCTTTACTCAGATAGTGTCCTGCTTAAACTTTCAGCAACTAGTTCTTCAATTAATGACATTAAAGACGGTAGTTTAACCCTAAAGACAGCAGAAGGTAATTATAAGCTAGAATTTACTTACTATGAGGTTGATCCGACAACGACATCCCCAACTTCAACAGGGTATAATGTTTATTATAAAATCGTTGACTTTAAAGAACCAACTGTCCAAATGCAACAAGCTGAAGTTTTTTATAAAGAAGATGCAATATATATTCCAATGTCGTATGTATTTGAAGATGAAAACGGTAAGACTTACGTAAATATTGATAACAAACAAGTTCCAGTTACGGGAACAGTAGATAATACGCGTTTATTGGTCGAATCAGGAGTTGAAGTTGGTGATCAACTACTAGATCAAGAAGTTGACCCAGGTGATAGTAATGATTAGAATTAATAACCTAAGTAAATCATACAAGGCTGGTGGTGAAGAACTACAAGTTCTCGATAATCTAACTTTAACCATTGCAGATAACTCACTAACATCAATCATGGGACGTAGCGGTAGTGGGAAGTCGACGCTGCTAAAAATCATTGGAATGCTGGATAATAATTATGAAGGATACATTAGTTACGACGATGTTCCAATTAAGAACATGGATGATGCCCAGTTGTCAGCATTTAGAGGAATTGAAATCGGATTTGTGTTTCAAGACTTCCAATTAATCAGTCACTTAACTGTGTATAAAAACTTAGAACTGGCACTTATTTGTGCCGGTAAATACGATAAAGAAGAGAATGATACTCAAATCCAAAAAGCCTTAGAAGCAGTAGAACTTGCTGATAAGAGTGATCAAAAGTGTCGTAATCTTAGTGGTGGTCAAAAGCAACGTGTATGTATCGCAAGAGCAATTGTCAAAAGTCCGAAAATTGTAATTGCCGATGAGCCAACAGGAGCATTGGATGTCGATACTGCTGAAGAAATTATGAAACTTTTTCAAAAAATCAATGAAGAAGGACAAACGATAATCATCGTTACCCACGATGAAGAAGTTGCAAAAAAATGTAATGAAACTTATTATTTATCAAAAGGAAAAATATATGATTACAAAATATAAAAATCTATATAAATTATCATCGGACTTTATTAAAGAAAATAAAAAGCGTGCATTTTTAAGTGTTATTTCCGTAACAATCGGACTGACAGGAATCTTGATTGTATTAATTATCAGTTCTTCAATTAGCAACAATTTAAAAGCTGAAACAAGCGAGATAAAAAAATTAGAACTAACGGCGATTAATGAAGCAGCGGCAACTATCGCTCCTGAAGATGAACAATTAATTAGCGATTATGATTTAAGTTTTCTAAACAGCCAATATCCAGAAATTAATATTACAAGATCGGCGCCACTTCCCCAAGTAAATGTTGGTGGTAAGTCTTACACAGTAAGTTTTGCCGATCAAATTAAGATAACCGAAGGTCGTGATTTTACCAATAGTACCGGTCGTGATGTTATTTTGCATAAAGATTTAATTGGAGAAGATGGAAGTTTGGATTATAAAATTGGTGACAAAATTGCCATTAATGACATTTACTATACGATTGTTGGAACAACTGAAGACATTACTAGTAACTTTTATATGCCAATGTATCTAGATGACTTGTTTAAGCAGGATAGTTCAGCCAATAACCTTGAGGTTTCGATGCCCACGAAAATGTACAAACCTGAACTCATGGATGAAATTGTCGATCAAATTAATGAACTTAGTCAAAATCCAATGTATACGTATATGTACTTTGACATGGAAGAAATCCTGAGTATGTTAGTTAATATTATCAGTACAGTAGCTGTTGTATTTGGTTCGATAATTCTACTAGTATCGTTGATTGGAATTATAAACATGTTGTACGTTTCAGTATCCGAGCGTCAATCAGAAATCGCCATTTTACGTTCGCAAGGATTACAAAAAAGCGATATATCAATGATGTTTTTATTTGAGGCATTAATCATAATTTGCATCGCGACAATCATCTCGTTTATCTTTGCGTTTATCATCAGTATTCTGATCTTAAACTTCCAGGATATCGAGTTATATATCTCGCCATTGTATTTAGTGTCAATCGCCTTATTTGTAATTCTAGTCACAATGATTACGGGGGTTGCTCCGGCACGAAAGGCAGCAAGCATAAATATTAGTGAAATTTTAATATAAAAAACATAGAAAACACAGTGACCTTGGGCGATTCCAAGGTCACTTCTTCATAAAATCACCCTTATTAAGAAAAGATATAACTAAAATAATTCCCAAATTAAAAAACACGCATAAAATTCAGTTTAGCCACACTAATAGCAAAAAAAGACCCGAGTTGTTGTGGTATAATAGTTGTATATTAATAAAATTAAACAATTGTGCATTTGTGCAAGTAAGTTATGTGTAAAGTGGAGGAACTTATGAAAAAAAATATCAAGTTAACATTGGGCTTTGTAGCCATGATGTTAATAGTTGGTTTTTCAATAACGAAAGGATATCAACTATTAGCAGCTTCCGATGTGGGAATCTGTAATTCAATTACAGCCAACGGTGGTCATAATGATCAGTGTGGTGATGGACAAATTACATTTGTTAATAACTCATTTGAAGATCCAGTTTGGGGTTTAACTGGATATTGGAATATTGACGAAGAATATGTTCCTGGTTGGGAAACGACAAATAGTCGTCGTTTAATCGAAGTTTGGACTTCACAATTCGCGACTAGTTATACTGGTTCAGGATGTCAAGATGGAAATCAGTGTGTGGAGATAAATGCTACGGAATCGGCAGCCTTATATCAAGACTTTGAGGTAAAGCCGGGACAATACATTTTCTACAGTTTCTATCACATGGCACGTACCAACAATAATGAGACAATGGAGCTACGTATTGGTAAGCCCAATGATGCATCCAATAATAAACTAAATCCAACATTGAATGGAGCGGCTGATAAAGTCCTAGTTTCAACTGCAAAAAAAGGGGTTTGGCAACAACGTTATGGATTTTATCAAGTACCAAATGATTATGCGTCAGATGGGAACTCAGTATTACGTATTGCCTTTTTATCAACGACTAACTCATCAATGGGTAACCTAATTGATAATATCGAATTTTATACAGCTGCTGTATATGATAATAAATTAGAAATTGGAGAACCAACTGCCGGAGTAGTAGATCCTGCAACAGATATATTCCCTGTAACAAATACACTAACGTACTTTGATCGAGATGTTCTCGACACAGAACAATCAACAGTTACTTATACGCTTTCGGAAAACATTGATTACGTACCGGGTTCACTTGTAATTGAGGGTAAAACACATAACGATGTTACTTATTCAGACAATCAATTAATCATCACAAACCTTCCACAAACTTATGAAGATATTGATATAGAATATGATGTAAAACTAAATGTAACACCAAACGTTGCAAATATTCAAATTACAAGTAGACTGGATTATGCATCAATGCTAGAGGTCGAAAAGAATCCAACAACGTTTAAGACGTTTGACGTTACTGACCAAGCAAGTTTAAATGTTTCATATAATTCTGAAGGATATTGTTCGGGAATAACGGCGAATAATGGATACTCAAATGATTGTGATATTGCAACAAATACTGTATATGACAATGACATCAAAATAGTAGATAATAATCCGACTCAAACGCTTGGTAATAAGACATTTACAATCACTAATAACTTAGTAAACTTAAATGTTGATAAAAGTTTTGATGAAGCGACGACGACTCTTAAATACGAATATACAAAAAATATGAATATCGATTTATCATCGATTAAAATTAATGGGGCTGTGCATAGTGAGTATACTAATACGCCAGGTGAGAAAAACAATGTATTAGAAATTACTAACCTGCCCGATTATGATACGGAAAATTATGTGATCAGTTTTAATTTTACATATGACTTCTCAAATCCCGGAACTGCTCGTGATGTATTTGTCAGCAGCTTAATGATTGCTTCGACTTTAAACTACGAAAATGAATCAAGTTCATCATATGTAAGTGATAAAGCCCAAATGAACGTCTCATACTCAACTAGTATTGGGGTAACCAGTACAATAACTGATCAAAGTGGTAATAACTTATTAAAAACTGATGAAACAATCAACTCGTTAGTAACGCTTAAAAATGAATCCCCACTTACACTAAACAACGTAAAAATAAAATTAATTACCGATAAATCTAAACTTGAGGACAGTATCGCCAATTTAGTCGTAACTAAAGACGGAACAGAACTTGTTTTGGGTGAAGATTATACGGCAAGTGCTAATGAACTGACATTAACAAGTTTAAAGAAAAACGAAATTGTCGAAATAAGATACGAATTAAAATCATTAGCCAAATTTACAAATTCAACACGTATGGAAAACACAGTATCTGCATCAGCGGATGAATTTACAGACGGACGTTATATTTTACAAACGATGAATATCGATGTGGCTGGTTCTTCGGCTGCCCAAGCATCGATGAGTGTGACAGATGGAAATAACAATGGAGTAGCTGGTAATTACGAGGAGCTAACATATACAATTGATATTGAAAATACTGGATCATTTAAACTTACAAAGTTTACGGTTTCTGACAAGGAGGCAGCTGCTCAACTTGATTCATCAACGATAAGTGTTCAAGTGTTCGATAATGCCGGTAATCAGCTTCCAACATCGAGCTATACATTTAAAAACAATGTACTAACGGTTACTAACGGCTTAGAAAGTAATCAAAAATTACAAATTAAACTTAAGGTGAAAACAGTAGCAAATGTTGGTAAAACAATCATTGACAATATTTTTAATATAGTTGCAACTACGCAAAGCGGTAGCAACTTATCAACAATTCCAGTTGAAGCAAATATTGATGTTTCGAAAAATCCAGTAATTACATTAACGGAATTTGGTAGTGTTAATGTTGGGTCGCCACTTGATGTGACTGAGTTTGCATCAGCAAGTGATGCTGAAGATGGAAATATCACCAACAAAATAACGTATTCACCAGCAATTGATACATCTGTTCCTGGTGTTCACCAGATTTCTGTAAAAGTGGAAGACTCTGATAAACGAAGTTCATATAAAAACATGGTAGTGTTAGTTGATGATGGAAACTTTAAAGTAGGAACTTCAAAAATCCTATATGCTAAAGATTTTGAAAGATATGTAAGTCAAGTTGTGCAAACTGATGCCGCGGTTAAAACGGCTGCCAAAGTTACAGTGTATGATAAAAAAACAGGTAGTGCAACATCAGATAGTGTAACAGTTGATCGTTCAACATATAAACCCGTATCGGGAACATATAAAATTAACTTTACGGTTGCTAATGAAACCTCAACAAGTCGTGAAATTAACGCCAAGGTATTAACCGGTAACCCACCAGCGATCAATGGCGCAACATTTAAGGAAATTGCGGTTGGAGATCCATTTGATCCATTAGCGGGGGTTACAAGTACCGATGATTTAGATGGTAATCTAACTAGCAAAATTGAAGTGACGGGAACAGTTGATGTAAATACAGCAGGTATTTATAAGTTGACATATACCGTAACAGACTCGGATAAGAATACGTCAACAAAAACGCGTATTGTGCTAGTAAACGATAGTAAATATACAGCAGGAACAACATATATTCTTTATGCTGATAACTTTATTAGACGTGTCGGAGAAGTAGAAGTAACTAACGATGCCGTATTAGAAGCAGCAAAGGTAAAAGTATATGATAAACAAACCGGTGTGCTTGTATCTAAATCTACAAATGTAACATTAGGGGCATACACAAATGTAATAGGTGACTACCCGATTACAATAGCGATTACCGATGATGCAATGGCCACAAGAAATATTACAGCAACAGTAGAAACTGGTGATCTACCAAAACTAACTGTCCCAAGTTTTACTGAATTACCAGTAGGTGGTACATTTAATCCTAAAAATGGTGTTAGCGCAAATGATACTGAAGATGGAAACTTATATAGTTACATCGATGGTACATCAACAGTGAATGTATCAAAACCTGGTGTTTATACAGTAAATTATGATGTAACAGATAGTGATTTAAATAAAGTTACAGCAACACAAGTAGTGCTAGTTAATGATGGTAATTATAAAGCCGGAACTGACTACATAATTCATGCTAAGAACTTCTACAAACTAACTAATGATGTCGATGTTGAAGATAGTGCAATTATTAGTGCTGCTCAAGCCAAGTTATATGATAAAAAAACTGGTCTTGAAAGTTCTGACCCAATGGTAATCGAGAAAAATGGATATACTGCAGAAAATGCTGTTTACCCAATTACATTTACCGCAGCAGCTGATAGCACGGCAACAAGAACAATTAATGCTGATGTTTCAAATGGATATGCGCCAGTGATTACGGCCCCAGAATTTGTAGATATGCCAATTAAGTCGCGTTATGTAGATAAGTTTGGAGTTACAGCCTACGATATTGAAGATGGTGATTTGACATCTGATATTGAAACTACAGGGACAGTAGATACAACAAAAGCAGGTTTTTACATTATTAATTTCAGTGTTTTTGATAAAACTGGGAATGAAGGAACAGCTCAAACTGTAGTATTAGTAAATGATGGAAATTATGTTGTAGGAGAGACAGAAGTCTTACATGCTAAGCCATTTACTAAATTAGTAAGTGAAGTTAGTTTAGATGACTCTGAAATCAAAACTGCAGCAATTGCCGAATTATATGATAAAAAAACTGGTGATTCACTTGGTAGTGATGATATAGCAGTGGACGCTGGTACTTACACAGCTGCTCCTGGAAAGTACAATATTAAGTTTACAAACACAAAAGATGCAAGTTTAAATAGAACAGTGATTGCAACTGTAAGTACAGGTCAGCCACCAACAATAACAGCAGATGAATTTGTGGAAATTAGTGTCGGTGATGAATTTAATGAACTAAACCATGTCGAAGCAGATGATCCAGAAACCGGATCAATTAGTAACCAAATTGAATTTACATCGACAGTAGATGTGAATACTCCTGGATTCTATACAGTGGATTATATCGTATTTGATTTAGATGGAAATGAAGCAACGGCAACAACTTCAGTTCTAGTGAATGATGGATCATATGGTGTCGGTGATTCTTATGTTATTCAAGCGCTTGGATTTAGTCGTCGTGTTGGTCAAGTTTCGCAAGTGGTAGACGATATTAATGCAGCTGCGCAAGTTAAAGTTTATGACAAACTAACTGGTACTGAGCAAACAATTGAATACAAAACAGATTTTGGAACGTATGCCCCAGAAATTGGAACATATGACATTGTATTTACGGTCACGCGTGATCTATCCGCGAGCATTAAGGTTGAAGCTGATGTCATTTCAGGTGAATCACCAGTTGTCTTAGGAGATAAGACTACTGAGGTTCCAATCAATGGAACGTTTGACCGTACTGAAGGTATTTCGGCAATGGATCTAGAAGATGGAGATGTAACTAGTGAAGGACGTGTTGAAGGGAATGTTAATACTAAAGTAGCAGGAATTTATACACTAGTTTACTATGTTACAGATAGTGATGGTAACTATACAGAATTCCATCGATACGTAGTAGTTAATGACGGAACGTTCTTAGTTACTGATAAGCGTGTTGTACGAGCAAAAGACTTTACGGTTCGTGTTAGTGAAGTTGATACTACGCCAAGTGTTGTCGACGGGAACACGGAGTTTGCAATCTTTGATATCGAAACAGAGGAAGAAATTACGTTACCATACGCTTTAAATATTGGTAATTACCAACCAGCTGTTGGAACGTATAAAATAGATTATCTAATTGAAGATGGCGAAGAACTGATTACGAAAACAGTAAATGCAGTTGTAGTAGGAGGTAATGCTCCAAAAATTACTGCAGATGCATATGTAGAGTTAGACCTAAACGCTCCTTATGATGTTAATGCAAATGTATCTGCAAGTGATGAAGAAGAAGGAGATTTAACTGGAAGTATTGAAGTAAATAGTAACTTAAATACTGCAGAAATAGGTGTATACACTGTTCAATATACAGTAACGGATATTGATAAAAACGAAACGTCATTTACCAAAGTCATAGTTGTTGGTAAAGAGCAACACACAGTTGGTGACAATATTATAGTTTACGCAGTAGACTTTGAACGATATGTATCAGAAGTTGATAACACTGATGCTGGAATAATAGCAGCAAGTGACTTAAAAGTATACTCTAAAACAACAGGTGAAGAAATTTCATCATACAAAGCACCAATTATTACAACAAATTATCATGCGGAACCTGGTGAGTATGAAATTACGTTTACTAGTGCAATTGATCCGAACTCAAGCCGTTCAATCGTCGGAACTGTACTAGGTGGAGATAAGCCAGTATTTGAAGCCGATCCAGTTGTCGAGATTCCAGTAGATACAGAATTTATCATCAGTGACTATGTTAAAGTAACGGATACAGAAGATAAAGACTTAACAGCTAAAGTCGAAATGACCCCAACGCTTGATACAGCAGTTCACGGAGTTACTAAAGTTCAATATAAAGTAACGGATAAAGATGGTAATGAAGTTACATTTGATCAAGTAATTGTAGTTAATGATGGAAACTACTCAGTAGGAACAGAAGCAGCAATCTATGCAGTAGGCTTTGACAGATATGTATCAGAAGTTGATCCAAGTGAAGCTGCAATTATTAATGCAAGTCAATACAAAGCGTACTCATTAGCAACTGCTGAGCCAATTGCCGCTAATCCAACAATTACAACGGATTACACAAATGTAGCGGGAACATACGATGTTGCATTTACAGTTGGAGAAGATAGTAAAAAAATTAAAGCAGTAGTAAAATCTGGAGATAAGCCAGTATTTGAAGCCGATCCAGTTGTCGAGATTCCAGTAGATACAGAATTTATCATCAGTGACTATGTTAAAGTAACGGATACAGAAGATAACGACTTAACAGCTAAAGTCGAAATGACCCCAACGCTTGATACAGCAGTTCACGGAGTTACTAAAGTTCAATATAAAGTAACGGATAAAGATGGTAATGAAGTTACATTTGATCAAGTAATTGTAGTAAACGATGGAAACTATTCAGTAGGAACAGAAGCCGCAATCTATGCAGTAGGCTTTGACAGATATGTATCAGAAGCTGACACAAGTGAAGCTGCAATTATTAATGCAAGTCAATACAAAGCGTACTCATTAGCAACTGCTGAGCCAATTGCCGCTAATCCAACAATTACAACGGATTACACAAATGTAGCGGGAACATACGATGTTGCATTTACAGTTGGAGAAGATAGTAAAACAATTAAAGCAGTAGTAAAATCAGGAGATAAGCCAGTATTTGAAGCCGATCCAGTTGTCGAGATTCCAGTAGACACAGAATTTATCATCAGTGACTATGTTAAAGTAACGGATACAGAAGATAACGACTTAACAGCTAAAGTCGAAATGACACCAACGCTTGATACAGCAGTTCACGGAGTTACTAAAGTTCAATATAAAGTAACGGATAAAGATGGTAATGAAGTTACATTTGATCAAGTAATTGTAGTAAACGATGGAAACTACTCAGTAGGAACAGAAGCCGCAATCTATGCAGTAGGCTTTGACAGATATGTATCAGAAGTTGATCCAAGTGAAGCTGCAATTATTAATGCAAGTCAATACAAAGCGTACTCATTAGCAACTGCTGAGCCAATTGCCGCTAATCCAACAATTACAACGGATTACACAAATGTAGCGGGAACATACGATGTTGCATTTACAGTTGGAGAAGATAGTAAAACAATTAAAGCAGTAGTAAAATCTGGAGATAAGCCAGTATTTGAAGCCGATCCAGTTGTCGAGATTCCAGTAGATACAGAATTTATCATCAGTGACTATGTTAAAGTAACGGATACAGAAGATAACGACTTAACAGCTAAAGTCGAAATGACCCCAACGCTTGATACAGCAGTTCACGGAGTTACTAAAGTTCAATATAAAGTAACGGATAAAGATGGTAATGAAGTTACATTTGATCAAGTAATTGTAGTTAATGATGGAAACTACTCAGTAGGAACAGAAGCCGCAATCTATGCAGTAGGCTTTGACAGATATGTATCAGAAGTTGATACAAGTGAAGCTGCAATTATTAATGCAAGTCAATACAAAGCGTACTCATTAGTAACAGCTGAGCCAATTGCCGCTAATCCAACAATTACAACGGATTACACAAATGTAGCAGGAACATACGATGTTGCATTTACAGTTGGAGAAGATAGTAAAACAATTAAAGCAGTAGTAAAATCTGGAGATAAGCCAGTATTTGAAGCCGATCCAGTTGTCGAGATTCCAGTAGATACAGAATTTATCATCAGTGACTATGTTAAAGTAACGGATACAGAAGATAACGACTTAACAGCTAAAGTCGAAATGACCCCAACGCTTGATACAGCAGCTCACGGAGTTACTAAAGTTCAATATAAAGTAACGGATAAAGATGGTAATGAAGTTACATTTGATCAAGTAATTGTAGTTAATGATGGAAACTACTCAGTAGGAACAGAAGCCGCAATCTATGCAGTAGGCTTTGACAGATATGTATCAGAAGTTGATACAAGTGAAGCTGCAATTATTAATGCAAGTCAATACAAAGCGTACTCATTAGTAACAGCTGAGCCAATTGCCGCTAATCCAACAATTACAACGGATTACACAAATGTAGCAGGAACATACGATGTTGCATTTACAGTTGGAGAAGATAGTAAAACAATTAAAGCAGTAGTAAAATCTGGAGATAAGCCAGTATTTGAAGCCGATCCAGTTGTCGAGATTCCAGTAGATACAGAATTTATCATCAGTGACTATGTTAAAGTAACGGATACAGAAGATAACGACTTAACAGCTAAAGTCGAAATGACCCCAACGCTTGATACAGCAGTTCACGGAGTTACTAAAGTTCAATATAAAGTAACGGATAAAGATGGTAATGAAGTTACATTTGATCAAGTAATTGTAGTTAATGATGGAAACTACTCAGTAGGAACAGAAGCCGCAATCTATGCAGTAGGCTTTGACAGATATGTATCAGAAGTTGATCCAAGTGAAGCTGCAATTATTAATGCAAGTCAATACAAAGCGTACTCATTAGTAACAGCTGAGCCAATTGCCGCTAATCCAACAATTACAACGGATTACACAAATGTAGCAGGAACATACGATGTTGCATTTACAGTTGGAGAAGATAGTAAAACAATTAAAGCAGTAGTAAAATCTGGAGATAAGCCAGTATTTGAAGCCGATCCAGTTGTCGAGATTCCAGTAGATACAGAATTTATCATCAGTGACTATGTTAAAGTAACGGATACAGAAGATAACGACTTAACAGCTAAAGTCGAAATGACCCCAACGCTTGATACAGCAGTTCACGGAGTTACTAAAGTTCAATATAAAGTAACGGATAAAGATGGTAATGAAGTTACATTTGATCAAGTAATTGTAGTTAATGATGGAAACTACTCAGTAGGAACAGAAGCCGCAATCTATGCAGTAGGCTTTGACAGATATGTATCAGAAGTTGATACAAGTGAAGCTGCAATTATTAATGCAAGTCAATACAAAGCGTACTCATTAGTAACAGCTGAGCCAATTGCCGCTAATCCAACAATTACAACGGATTACACAAATGTAGCGGGAACATACGATGTTGCATTTACAGTTGGAGAAGATAGTAAAACAATTAAAGCAGTAGTAAAATCTGGAGATAAGCCAGTATTTGAAGCCGATCCAGTTGTCGAGATTCCAGTAGATACAGAATTTATCATCAGTGACTATGTTAAAGTAATGGATACAGAAGATAACGACTTAACAGCTAAAGTCGAAATGACACCAACGCTTGATACAGCAGTTCACGGAGTTACTAAAGTTCAATATAAAGTAACAGATAAAGATGGTAATGAAGTTACATTTGATCAAGTAATTGTAGTAAACGATGGAAACTACTCAGTAGGAACAGAAGCAGCAATCTATGCAGTAGGCTTTGACAGATATGTATCAGAAGTTGATACAAGTGAAGCTGCAATTATTAATGCAAGTCAATACAACGCATACTCATTAGCAACTGCTGAGCCAATTGCCGCTAATCCAACAATTACAACGGATTACACAAATGTAGCGGGAACATACGATGTTGCATTTACGGTTGGAGAAGATAGTAAAACAATTAAAGCAGTAGTAAAATCTGGAGATAAGCCAGTATTTGAAGCCGATCCAGTTGTCGAGATTCCAGTAGATACAGAATTTATCATCAGTGACTATGTTAAAGTAACGGATACAGAAGATAACGACTTAACAGCTAAAGTCGAAATGACCCCAACGCTTGATACAGCAGTTCACGGAGTTACTAAAGTTCAATATAAAGTAACGGATAAAGATGATAATGAAGTTACATTTGATCAAGTAATTGTAGTTAATGATGGAAACTACTCAGTAGGAACAGAAGCCGCAATCTATGCAGTAGGCTTTGACAGATATGTATCAGAAGTTGATACAAGTGAAGCTGCAATTATTAATGCAAGTCAATACAAAGCGTACTCATTAGCAACTGCTGAGCCAATTGTCGCTAATCCAACAATTACAACGGATTACACAAATGTAGCGGGAACATACGATGTTGCATTTACAGTTGGAGAAGATAGTAAAACAATTAAAGCAGTAGTAAAATCTGGAGATAAGCCAGTATTTGAAGCCGATCCCGTTGTAGAGATTCCAGTAGATACAGAATTTATCATCAGTGACTATGTTAAAGTAACGGATACAGAAGATAACGACTTAACAGCTAAAGTCGAAATGACCCCAACGCTTGATACAGCAGTTCACGGAGTTACTAAAGTTCAATATAAAGTAACGGATAAAGATGGTAATGAAGTTACATTTGATCAAGTAATTGTAGTAAACGATGGAAACTACTCAGTAGGAACAGAAGCCGCAATCTATGCAGTAGGCTTTGACAGATATGTATCAGAAGTTGATACAAGTGAGGCTGCAATTATTAATGCAAGTCAATACAAAGCGTACTCATTAGCAACTGCTGAGCCAATTGTCGCTAATCCAACAATTACAACGGATTACACAAATGTAGCGGGAACATACGATGTTGCATTTACAGTTGGAGAAGATAGTAAAACAATTAAAGCAGTAGTAAAATCTGGAGATAAGCCAGTATTTGAAGCCGATCCAGTTGTCGAGATTCCAGTAGATACAGAATTTATCATCAGTGACTATGTTAAAGTAACGGATACAGAAGATAACGACTTAACAGCTAAAGTCGAAATGACCCCAACGCTTGATACAGCAGTTCACGGAGTTACTAAAGTTCAATATAAAGTAACGGATAAAGATGGTAATGAAGTTACATTTGATCAAGTAATTGTAGTAAACGATGGAAACTATTCAGTAGGAACAGAAGCAGCAATCTATGCAGTAGGCTTTGACAGATATGTATCAGAAGTTGATACAAGTGAAGCTGCAATTATTAATGCAAGTCAATACAAAGCATACTCATTAGCAACTGCTGAGCCAATTGCCGCTAATCCAACAATTACAACGGATTACACAAATGTAGCGGGAACATACGATGTTGCATTTACGGTTGGAGAAGATAGTAAAACAATTAAAGCAGTAGTAAAATCTGGAGATAAGCCAGTATTTGAAGCCAATCCAGTTGTCGAGATTCCAGTAGATACAGAATTTATCATCAGTGACTATGTTAAAGTAACGGATACAGAAGATAACGACTTAACATCAAAAGTAGTAATTACTGGTGAAATTAATACTGGAGAGTATGGGGTTTACATAGTTACTTACACAGTAATCGATTCAGATAATAATGAAGTTACATTTGATCAAACAATTGTTGTAAATGATGGTGACTTTACTCAAGTATCAAGCTATATAGTTCATGAAGTTGATTTTAGCCTTGATACGGAGCTAGTAGTAGTTGATAAAGAATCTATTATTGCATCAGCACGTCTTGAAGTGTACACATTCTCAGGAAAACGTGTATCTAATGATGATCTAATTATTGATTATAATGGTTATACGGATCAACCGGGAGTATATACAGTGTTATTTACAGTAGCAGGTGACAACACACCAATTCCAGTAAAAATTACTGTAACAGCTGATGAAACGGAATCTGAAGTAGACTCAGAGGTAGATAGCGAAGTAGACTCAGAGGTAGATAGCGAAGTAGACTCAGAAGTAGATAGCGAAGTAGACTCAGAAGTAGATAGCGAAGTAGACTCAGAGGTAGATAGCGAAGTAGACTCAGAGGTAGATAGCGAAGTAGACTCAGAGGTAGATAGCGAAGTAGACTCAGAGGTAGATAGCGAAGTAGACTCAGAGGTAGATAGCGAAGTAGACTCAGAAGTAGATAGCGAAGTAGACTCAGAGGTAGATAGCGAAGTAGACTCAGAAGTAGATAGCGAAGTAGACTCAGAGGTAGATAGCGAAGTAGACTCAGAAGTAGATAGCGAAGTAGACTCAGAGGTAGATAGCGAAGTAGACTCAGAGGTAGATAGCGAAGTAGACTCAGAGGTAGATAGCGAAGTAGACTCAGAGGTAGATAGCGAAGTAATTTCAGAAGTAGATAGCGAATTAGACTCAGAAATTGATAGCGAAGTAATTTCGGAAGAAACAGCAGGTGGTATCGTAATTAGTGGACAGCTTGATTACATCCTGTACTTAATCTGTTTAGCAATTGCAATTGTTAGTGTAAAGATACTAATTAATAAACGCGCTCAATAATTAGAGTTAAATAGAAAAAAGGAAATTTGCAAAACCCAATGTGGTATGCAAATTTCCTTTTCTTAATTATGTTATAAAAGATGTTTAGTTTATCAATATATAGTTAGTGTGTTTATTATCGATTTAGCTTATTTGATAGACGAATAAAATCATCTTTATACTTAGGAGCTGAGTGCTCATCTTCAATTCGTTTAATAGCTCGCATTGCAGTTGTATGTTCTTTTACACCAACATAGTCAGCGATTGTTGTATAGTTCAGTTTAAGTTTTAAGTGTAAAAAGTATGCTGCGAATGATCTTGCGGTTACAATATTAGCTTTTCTAGTTTTGCGTTTTAGTTCTGATTCGTCAATATCAAAATGATTTGCAACAATGGAGATAATTTCCTTTGGCGTGTAATTGTTAATATTACCGGTTGTCGAGTTAACAAACTCTAGTGCATCCATCTTTGTAAATGAACTTGATTCTAAATCATCGTTTAAAAAGTGCATATGAATCGCATTAATATATCCAAGTAATGCTCTAACACTATTTGAATTATCAATGAAAATTTGAATCGCATCTTCATCAACAACTAACTCTTTTTCTGCTGCATAGTAGTTGAAAATTTGTTTTTTGGTATCAGAATCTGGAGTTCTAATTTCCAATGTTAAACCAGATAAGAAACGGGTAATCAAACGTTGCTCAAACTGAATATCTTCTGGCTTTTTATCAGCAGTAATGATTATTTGTTTACCAGCTTGAAGCAAGTTTTCAAATATTGAGAAGAATTCATTTAATGTAGTTTCTTTACCTTCTAAGAGTTGAATGTCATCTAAAATTAGTACGTCAAGGTTATAGTATTTTTGTTTGAAGGTATCAATAGCATTAACGTTGTTAATACCTCCAGTAAATAAACTAGTGTATTCGCTCATAAAGTTTGGCCCGGTTGCGTACAAAATATTGTAATCTTTTCCCAAGTCAAAAATTTCGTTTCCTAGCGCGTTAATCAAGTGTGTTTTCCCAATTCCACTTTCTCCGTAAATAAAGACGGGATTGAAATTAGGATTAGATATTGAACCAATTATCTCTTTACAAGCACGGATAATCTTTTGATTTTCATGTGAATAGAAATAGTTTTTAAATCCAAATGTACGACTAAGACGCGTATCTACATATGAGTTAACTAACTCTGGGCTGCTTACAGCAGCAATTTCAGTT
Organism: Mollicutes bacterium LVI A0039; assembly: GCA_033103385.1. Classification (GTDB taxonomy): domain Bacteria; phylum Bacillota_I; class Bacilli_A; order UBA3375; family UBA3375; genus LVI-A0039. Next base: position 1,013,047 of record CP136953.1, on the reverse strand, counting down.
GGCAATAATTCAAATGAATCATCATTAAGGTAAACGCTAAGGTCCATCGTTTGCGAAAAAATTTCTAAATCAGGGTGATCATCGATTAAATTTTGTTTAAAACTATCGTTTTGAAAGTATTCATCATGTGTAGGTCTAGATTTGTTTACAAACGAATCTAGTAAATTTGAAGTTTCATCTAAAACTGGAGTTACAATTCTTTTTTTATCAGCTTGCTTGGTAGCATCTTCACCAGGTAAGATGACACGAATCATGATTTCTTTACCAAGGTGAGCACGACAAACATGTACAAATTTTTGGTAATTTAATGTTGATTCATCTTGTAAAAAAGAATATGAAATCGGGTCAACTTGAATGACAAGTTTCTCGTTTGTTAAAAATACTGGCTCTGCTTCATCAAATAATAAACCAAATAATTCTTGGCTAAATGATCCTTTCAGATCTTCATATATTCGGTCCCATACAATTAGTGTGTTCATATCGCTCCTTTTATATATATTTTAGCACAATGCACAGTACAGTTGGGCACAAAAGTTGCGCAATTCCAATAAAACGTGCACAAGTATATGTGTGTAAGCAATAAAACGGCTTATATATAGGGTTTTGTGAATGTTAATTCTGGTGCGTAATCATGTTTAAAACATGTGTTTATTTGAGGGTAATATTTGTCTTAAATCACTAATCACGTGCTAAACACATTGTGCACATGCAGTAAAGCACATGCGGTGTGCACAATTTCTGGTTTTAAACACGAGTTGTGCACAAGATAAGCTTGGGATATAATGTTATCCATGATATAATTTTGTTAGAAATGAGGTAGAATGAACCTATCAATTATAATTCCGTTATATAATGCTGAACACTATATTGATTGCTTGTTGCAGTCGATTTATAATCAGTGCAATTCACCCACTGATTTTGAGGTAATTATTATCGATGATTGTAGCGTGGATAATTCAAGTGCGATTGTTAACAATTTTGTGCAAAGGTTTGATATTGATAATTTAAAGTATATAAAATTGACGAGTAATCAGGGAACAGCGAATGCTCGTAATGTCGGATTATCGATTGCAACTGGACAGTGGATTCAGTTTGTTGATAGTGATGACTGTCTTCCAGACAATTATTTTAAACCAGTTACTTCCTTACTTGAACAAGCTGATATAGAGTGTTATATCTATGGTGTTAAATATATTCATGAAGACCATATTGTGACCCACTCTCCATCAGCCGAAGTTGATGCTCGTATGATTGGTTATAAAAATGTCGTTGTTAATAAAATCTATAAACGTGAACTCTTGGACAATTTTGAAACGGACTATACATTTGAAGATGTTATTTGGCTAGTAAAATTAATGAGTAAAAGTCCGGAATGTCAGGTTATTGAAAATCTATATTACCCTGTTAATCGCCAAAATGAAGACTCGAAGATGGCTAACAGCAAAAGTGAAGATTGGTACAAAATGGCTCGCGCCTCAATTAAGCAGGCTAAGACATTAACTGCAACTTCTCGAAAATTTGTATTAGAGACTTTTGTGGGGACACTCCGCTCCAAAAAATTTAAACTAAGACATCGTTTGCTAGTCGCAATAACAGCTTTGATTAGCAACTTGTCCTATCTGCCATTCGTGATCACGGATGGGATTCGCAAACTAGATCATAAGACCATTGAATATAAAAAAAAATAAGTTGATTATTCAACTTATTTCCTTTTCTAACATAGTAATTAATAATACTAAGCCTCAGATAGCATTGCAGTTAATGCATCTAGTTGTTGTTGTTCTTGTTGTTTTTTGTAGCTGTAAACATTGTATGCAGTAATAGCAGTTGATGCAACAACTGATGCAACAATTAATATAAGCATTACTAAGGCAAAAATTTTATGACTTCTTTTTGTATTCATTGAACTCCTTAAATTCTTTCATTACTATTATACTACCGATTTGCCTTTAAATTCCAATTTTCTTATGAAAATAATAATAATATTTAAAATAATTGAAGATAATCATCATATAACTACAACTTTTAAATGAAAGTGCTATAATAATATAATAGAATAAGGAGAAAAATGCGTTTAGAAAAAGTCGGCAGAATAGTTCTGTATTCCTTCATTTATGCCTTTGGATTTCAGCTATTTTTATCATCATCAGGCTTATTAGCTACAGGGTTTTCAGGTATTGCCCAAATTATTGTACATGTTTCACCGGAAAAATTAGGATTAACATATGCAACTGTATATTTTGCCCTAAATATTCCCGGTTTTGTCATCTCGTATATAACGATGGGAAAAGAGTTTACTGTGTATACGATTATAGCAGTATTTTGTATGTCTTTTTTCACATCATTAGTAGCGATAATCACAGATGGTTGGTTTATTACAAATGATATTATTTTACAAGGTGTTTTTGGTGGTTTGACAATGGGTTACGCCGTTGGTGCAATCTTAAAAATGGGTGCCAGCAGCGGAGGAACAGATATCTTTGGTTTATATTTGCTTAAAACAAGAAATATGAGTTTTACAAAAGTAAATATGGCAATAAACGCGACTATTGTCCTTAGTGCAATGCAAATATATGGATTAGAAGCTGGTTTATATACGCTTCTTAGTTTATATGTACGTAACGCCACAATTAAGTTTGTATTTACGAATAATGAATTAGTAACGTTATTTATTATTGCTCAAGATAGTAGTGTGGTTCAAAAACTAATTACAATGCGTCTTCATCGTGGGACAACCATCTTAAAAGGTTACGGTGGATTCACTCATAGTGAGAAAGAAGTGGTTATGACTACGCTAAATCAATATGAGTATCGCTTATTAGTAAACTACATCGAAAAATATGTCGATGAGCAAATCTTTGTCAATGTTATTGATACTCGAGATATAATTGGTAACTACAATATTCAAAAAAATAAACTATAATCAAGTCATGCTTATTAGTATGGCTTTTACACAATTTAGTATATTAATTAGGGAGGCCTATGATTAGCTTTGTAAATCGTTTAAAAAAATTACACGATAATCGTTTTATTTCCATGTATTTATTTAGATACTACAAGTATAATATTTATCCTAAGTTTACAGCTAGACCTCGAATTGAACTTCTTTGTGTAAATAAAGATGGAGTTAAATACGAAATAGTGTTTAAAGCGGCTCCAACTAACATTGCCTTTAACAACAAAGATGTAGTATTAAAACAGTATAATAGAAACCGCGGGTTTATATGGATTGATAACACTTCTGGAAAATTAGAAATAGATGACTACCAGTTTAAGATTAAAGCACAGAATCATAAGTCACTAGATAAACAAGCAGTTATTATCATTTGTGATCGAATTGAAAAAGCAGATGACAATGGCGAGTTTTTATACGATTGGGTTTTAGAAAATAAACCAGAATTTACTAATGTCTACTTTGCATTAAGTAGTGATAGCGAACATTTTCAAAGACTTCAAGCTCAAGGCTACCGCTTACTAGATACCAAATCTAAAGAGTTTAGAATTAAATATCACAACGCCGAGGCAATTGTTTCGAGTGTCTATTCAGAAACACTTGAGAACCATCAGCAGTTACGATATAAATTAGGGGATCATCCGACAAGTAAGTTTATTTGTCTGCAACATGGAATAGATCATAACTATACAGATGAAGCAAATATCAATGCTCATCAAAAGATTAATTATTATATAACAAGCATTCCTTTTGAAAAGCAACTTTTGAATAAGTCAAGAATTTGGTTTAATAGTCAAACTCCGATGCTGGGAATGTCGCGATTTACTAAGGCCTCAGATAAAACTGAAAATAAAAAAATTATATATATGCCAAAATGGACAGCAGAAGCGGTTAATAGTTCTAATGTTCAACAATCGAAGCTTTACAATTCTGTAAAGGAACTGACAAATTCTCAATTAGTGAAAGATTATTTGCAACAAAATCAGTTAGAACTAAAAGTTGTGATTCATCCTCAACTTGGCGCTAAAACTAAAGGGTTTATGAACCTTGCAAGTGAAAATATCGCGGTTGTAAGTGGGGCGCAAATAAGTTATCGAAATGAGTTAGCGAACTGCCTACTATTAGTAACCGACCATTCCTCAGTTTTCTTCGATGCCCTATTTTATCAAAAGCCAATCATCTTTTTCCATCCAGATAAAACGATTGTACCTGAACTGTCTATATATAATGAAGTGGGAAAAGTTGCTGAGAATAGTGAGATGTTAGTTGATTGGCTAGAGACTTTAAAAAAAGTCGATTATCAAGTACCTATTAATCCAAAATTTATTGTTCAAGATTGTCAAGAAATCAATCAGAAAATTTGGGAGTTGATTATCAATGGATAAGCAAAAATTAATTTTATACTATGTTTACTTTATCCCAATTACTATTTTACAATCAGTTACTACCGTGGTAATGATGTCGGTATTATCTGTTGAAAACTATGGGTTGTTTACATTATATTTATCAGCAATTAATTTCTTTTTCTTTTTAACGTTAGGAATCCAAAATGGATACACCTTAGTTAATACTAAAAACAAGTTAGATCCAGGAATGACGGTGCGACTAACTAATTTCGTGACCTTGATTTGTATTGGTTTAATTATCGCTTCCATCCCACTTGCAATAATGGTTCCAGCAGCTCTTTATTGGAAATTAGCATACTTTAGTGGAATTATGAACGTTATGTATATTTTCCATAAGTCAGTGTTTCGAACTGAGATGAAAATCCATGCATTAAATATTGCGATAATTGCATTTAGGATTATCATTTTAGTCGATATTGTAATCTACTTGTTATTTAATGATATAACGATAATGTTACTTGGTGATGTTACCTTAAGAGCAATTCTGGCAGTGTTTGGAACAATTGCGATAATTATAATGTTCCCAAGTGGTAGCAAAATTTCCAAAGGAGAAATCAAACAGACCGGTGTCGAAATCATCCGCCTAGGAATGCCGATTATGATCGGAAACTGGCTGATTAGTATCTACACTATCTTTGATAAAACAATGCTGGCCAATAATAAAGAGCTATTAGGACTATACTCATTTGCAATTACCAGTGTTTTATTAGTGCGAGTTATCTTAATTCCAATTAGTGAAATGTATTTTGTAACGCTAAATGATCAGCAAACCAAACAGCAATACCTTAGAAAATTAAATTTAATGTGGATTGCAAGTAGTGTGGCAGTGGTAATCGCTGGAATAGGAGCGATAATTGCAATAGATTATCTTGGGATATTTAGTAAATATCGTGAGGCATTGCCCAGTTTATTAATCCTATTAAATATCTTACCGCTTAGTGTTGCCCTAGATATATATGTATACAACTTTCTGCGTCGAAGTAATGGAAGAAGGTTTATGGTCTTGGCTACGATTAGTGCGGCAATCACAATGATTATTTTATATACATATACGAGTTTATTTACGCTTGATTTAGTCGTATATTCATTTGTTGTATACGTTACTTATTTGATAGTCTACGCAATGTTTATCAAAACCAAATTAACGATGAATGATACAGCTATTATGTTGTTTAAAAATGTGATATTTACAATACTTATATCGATTGTTTGGTTTATAATATTGTAATTATTGCCATTCAAATGAAAGAAAAGACCTAGAAAACAATAAGTTTTCTGGGTCTTTCTTTAATGCGGTTCTTTGTATAACGCCACGTATTTCATCCGGTGTCAGTAGTTATGAAGCGTTGATTGGTAAAGATAATTTTTCGTCAACATGGATATTGTATGAATATTCGAATTGCTCACCGGTTGTTAAGTAAACATAGTTTTCAATTACTAATAGTGGTTTATTTTCATCAACCTCAAGGATGTTTGCTAAATCTTTGTCGGGTACAATTGGTGATATATCCTTAATTGCACGATCGATTTTATAAGGGCTTATCTCCTCGATGTATTTATAAAATGATCCTTCAAAGACTGTTTTGTCTAATGTCGGAAATAATTTAACGGGAATTATTGTATTTTCTAAGATGGCAGGTTTACCTTCGATTAGCCTCAATCTTTTAACCGAGAATATTGCTTCTCCCACATCAACATTTAAATTTTCAGCCTCGATTTCTGAGGCGCGGATAATGTTATAGTTCAATACCTTTGACTTTACATTCCGATTTTTATATGTTGTTCCTAAACTTTTAAGTTTAAGGACATTAAAGTTTTTATGCGTACTGATGTAATAACCACTACCATGTCTCGAATTGATATAGCCATTTTCAATTAATAGTGAAAGAGCTTTACGAACGGTATTAATTGAAACGTCTAATTCTTCAGAAATGGAACGCTCAGAAGGTAATTTACCTTCCTCTTTATAAACTCCGGACTCAATTTTTTGAGCTAAAGTATAATAAACGCTTTGATACTTTGTCATATAACTCCTAATTCATCAATTTTTATAACAATATTATAACACATAAATAATAATTCAAACCAATTATTGATTTGGTTAAATAAAAATTAATACCAATGACTTTACAATGATTGGTTTTTGTGTTACAACGAGGATGTAAAGGTTTTAAAAAGGGAGGCTCATGGAAATAATAAATAAAGACATTCCACATTCGATGGGAAAACTAATTAGTGATGTGAAAGAAATATATTCTACTCAATCTAAAGTAGGTTTAATGTTCGAACAAGGTTTTACGAATACATATCAAACGACAATAATGAAAAATGATGATGAAACAACTTTTGTCATAACCGGAGATATTCCAGCAATGTGGAATAGAGACTCAGCGGCACAAGTTAGACCACTGCTTAATATTGCCGGAGAAGACGAAGAGATCAAAGAAATTATCCGCGGTGTTATTGAAATGCATAAACGTCAAGTAACACTTGACCCGTATGCAAATGCACATAACTTGCAACCGTGCGTTGGAGATCATAGCGAGGATGATTTAACAAAATCTCATCCATTAATTTGGGAACGTAAGTATGAAGTTGACTCTTTATGTTATCCGCTTCAACTTGCATATTTATATTGGCAAAATACTGCAGATAATTCGATTTTTGATGAACATTTCTTACAAATGTCTAAGTTAATAGTTGACACATTTATCATCGAACAAAATCATCATGAACTATCAGACTATTCATTTAGAAGAATTGCGGACTGGCTGTTATTTGCTTATCCAGAGCGCATTGAATTTGAATCCTTACCAAATAAGGGTCGTGGAAAAGTAGTCGGATATACAGGAATGACTTGGAGTGGTTTTCGTCCAAGTGATGATGCCTGTCATTACGGGTATTTAACTCCTGCAAATATGTTTGCTGTAGTAGTTTTAAAATATCTAGAGGAAATAATAACTCGATTCTATCCCGAGGAAGATGTTTTCAAAGCAAGAGTAATCAAGCTATATGAGGAAATTGATTTAGGTATCCAGCAACATGCGGTAATTGATCATCCAAAGTATGGAAAAATGTATGCATATGAAGTAGATGGTTTAGGTGGTGTTCATTTAATGGATGATGCCAATGTGCCAAGCTTATTATCAGCACCATACTTAGGCTACTGTTCGTTAGATGATGAGATTTATCAGAATACCAGAAAGTTTATTCTATCAAAAGACAACCCATATTTTTATGAAGGTAGTAGAGGTAAAGGGGTAGGATCACCACATACACCGCCTAATTATTTTTGGCCGATAGCATTGGCGATAGAAGGAATGACATCCACTGATAAAGAGGAACAACAACGTATTCTAAACCAATTTCTAACAACTGATGCCGGGACAAACTTTATGCATGAAGGTGTAAATGTCGATAACCCAGATGAGTATACTAGACCTTGGTTTAGCTGGGCGAACGCAATGTTTGCAGAATTTATATTGGAACTAAATAATATTAGTGTAATGGATAAGGAGTAACATGAAAGTAGCTCATATAATAAGTCACAGTCATTGGGATAGAGAGTGGTATTTACCATATGAATTACATCATATGCGATTAATAATGCTCATCGATCAAATTCTAAATGCAATTGATAATGACCCCGACTTTAAATCATTCCATTTAGACGGTCAGACAATAAGTGTTGATGATTACCTTCAAGTTAAGCCCCAAAATCGGGAAAAATTACTTGATGCAATCCAGTCAAAGAAAATTAATATTGGACCATGGTATGTATTGCAAGATGCGTTTTTAACAAGTGCAGAGGCAAATGTCCGAAATGGACTTTATGGTCATATTGATTGCATGAGATATGGTGGGAAAACAAGTGTAGGTTACTACCCGGATACATTCGGAATTTACTCGCAAGCTCCACAAATTTTATCAGAACTTGAAGTAGATAATATGATTTTTGGACGAGGAGTATCAACTACAGGATTTAATAATGAAGTATCAAATGAGTTTGAAAGTAAGTTTTCAGAAATGATTGTACAGTCGACTGATGGAACTAGTGTGCTCGGAATTTTATTTGCAAATTGGTATAGCAATGGGAATGAAATACCAGTTGATCGAGAGGAAGCAAAAAAATATTGGGATCAAAAAATAATGGAGTGTAGTCGATACACTGATTCAAATCACTTATTGTTTATGAATGGTTGTGATCATACACCATATCAAGAAAATGTTACAGAAGCCATTAAAATTGCCAATGAAATATATCCGGATATTCATTTTAAACAATCTTCGTTTGAAGAATATTTAACAGAAATAAAAAATGACATTCAATTGAAAAATTTAACTAAGATAGGTGGAGAATTAACTAGTCAGTCCACAGACGGATACTATACATTAGTAAATACTGCATCATCAAGAATTTCACAAAAAATTAAAAATGCTCAACTTCAGGATCAGTATGAATATATAGTTGAACCATTAGAAGCATTGTATAGTGATGAATATCAACATTCAGAAATTGAATATGGTTGGAAAAAACTGATGCAAAATCACCCCCACGATAGTATTTGTGGATGTTCTGTAGACAGTGTTCATAATACCATGGAGTCGCGATTTGAAGATAGTCTAAATGTTGCAAATCATGTAATAGATAGAACCATCAACCAATATATTACAAAATTGGATGGTGGAAACAAGCTGGCTTTTACATTATTTAACCCAAGTGAGATTGCAAATACTAGGCATAAAGTAAAAATAGAATATGATCGTGCAGAGTTTGGTTCTAACTTTAGAGAGGCACGTGACCGAATGAAAGAACTTAAGATTCCACATATGGTCATGAAGGACTTAAATGGAAACACAATTCCGGTAGCAATAACTGATTGCGGAATCGGCTTTGACTATTACTTACCTGATGATAAATTTAGACGACCATATTATTCGCGAAATATCGAAGTCGAATTTAGTTATAAAATGGACTTTGTCGGACACAAAACATTTTTCCTTGAACCAGCTGATGACCAACTAGATTCCAACCGAAGTGAGGTGTCGAACTTAGAAAATGATTTTATTAAAGTAACAATAAATGAAAATGGAAGCATGAACATCCATAATAAACAAACTAATAGAAGTCAAACCAACTTGCTCCGAATATTCGATCAAGGTGACATCGGTAATGAATATATGTTTGGTAGCGTCAAAGATGATCAAGAATTATTTATCCATCAAGTATCAGAAATTATTTGGAATAAAAATCAAGTTCTAGAATCTTGCAAAGTTAAAGCGGTTTTAGAGGTTCCTAAAAGTGCTGATGAATTATTAGCAAAAGAGCAATTAGAGATTATCGAATATAACGCTCGCCTGTCGAAACGAACTGCAGAACTGGTTTTACTACCAGTAACTATCGAATATTCACTTAACAAGTATGATTATGGAGTTAAAGTTAAAGTAAGCATCGACAATGTCGCGTCAGACCATCGAATTCGTGCTCGATTTGAACTTGAAAATGCTAGTGATAGTCACCTTGTAGATACGGCATTTGAAACAGTTACCCGAAGTAATAAAGTTCTAGATTCGTGGAAAAATCCGAATGCTGACATGAGGATGTCGAAATTTGTGCGAATCTTTAACGATTGTGATAGCTTAACAGTAGCAACTTTAGGATTACATGAATATGAACTCAAAAACAATGCGCTTGATGTTACATTATTAAGAGCAGTTGGAGAATTAGGTGATTGGGGATATTTTCCAACTCCGAACGCACAATGTCACTCAGTAGTTGAGTGTGAACTGTACATATTTTTTGATAGCAGCGAACATGATGATCAACTGGCTAATCAAGCCCGCTCTATATTTGTGAGTCAGCCTATTAAACAGTTAGGTACAGGAAAAGATGTGGAGCCGTTGGATAAATTGATGTTAGATATTGCTCATGATCCACAGTGTTATATTAGTACCATTAAAAGAAACATAAATGATGAATTAATCATTAGGTTTGGAAGTAATGGTAATCAGGCGAATTTTACTACATCTAAATCAGTTTCGAAAACCAATATGCTAGAGACAGTTGATAAGCCAATGATAGAAAATATTGTCGCGCCTAATCAAATCTTAACGATAAAGGTTGGTGAGTAACATGAATTATATCAATTTTGTTAATATTGATGTTGGAACCGATTCGGAATATCGTGAATCAAATGGAAATACTTTACCGAATGTCCAATACCCATTCGGAAATCAAGCGTATTGCTTTCAGTCCAATAAAAATGATCACGGATGGTTTTACAAACCTCGTGCAAATTATATGGAAGGTATACGAATCACTAACCAACCAAGTCCTTGGCTAGGAGACTATGGTCAGATAACCTTGCTTCCATTCACTGGAAAATATAATGTTGATTTGCATAGTACAGTCCTTGATAAACAACACAATCCAGCTTCAATGAGTGGATACATAAAACGTTATGAGACAGGGTTTAAACTGGTTCCCAGCAAGCGAGGAGCTAAACTAAATGTAAAAAATAAAAGTGGTTTAGAAAGCAAGTTTTTGATTGATTGTCATTCGAGCTTATCAACGTATCATTTAGATAATAATACGCTCTATTTACAAGTGACAAATATTCCTGAAGGTATATATAGCGCCAATTATCGAAAGTTTTACGTGTTACAATTTGATACAAATGTCGTAAGTGCCCAGGGTATTGCTGATAGTGTAGAAATTAGCTGCAGTGAAGCAACTGGTTTAAATATTGAATTAACCTTGAAGGGTTCCGACTATACAGTTGACATTGCAAGTTCGTATATTAGTTTCGAAATGGCGATGTTGCAAATTAATAGACAAAAAGACTTTACTTTAGAGTTATTGGAAAAACAAACAACTCAAAAGTGGAATGAGTATTTATCAACTATTGAAGTTACCGATAAATTAAGTGACACTGATCTGGAAACATTCTATTCCAATATGTATCGAATCTTTTGTTTTCCAAGAACTATAAGTGAGATAGATGAAAATGGAACCGAAGTGTACTTTAACTTTAAAACGACTAAAGTGGATGTTGGTGTAATGATATCAGATGTTGGATTTTGGGATACATACCGAACGACAATGCCGCTATTTGAAATGATTATTCCCAAACAATACAAACGAATCATTGAAGCAATCTTAAACTACTATAAATCGTATGGTTGGTTACCAAGATGGCTGGCCCCATACGAACGGGGGATCATGCCAAGTACCCTAGTTGATGCGGTTGTCAGTCGCGCTTTGGTAAACGAATCGATTGTTGGCAATGATAAAGAGGTAGCAATCGAAGCTATCCTAAAAAATGGTGATTGCATCAGTGGAGACAAACTTTTTGGTCGTGAACATTTAGATGAATATTTAAAGTATGGTTATGTTCCAGGATCAGCTCCAGGAGAATCGGTAAGTCTTTCTTTAGATAATTATTTTTGTGACTATGCAATTTATAAAGCTCTAGAAAAAAATAAACACAAAGATAGTGAACGCTACTATCAGCGTTCGCAAAATTATAAAAAAATATTTAATACTAAGAATCAAAGGTTTGAACGCGTAGATGAAGAAGGTAAATTCGATAATGGTTTCAACCCCAACGAATGGGGAACTGATTTTTGCGAATCCTCATCTTGGCAGAACAATTTAAATTTAGTCCATGATCATGTGGGATTTATAGAATTAATGGGCGGACCTGTCGAATTAGAAACAGTAATTGATACTATTTTTAGTAAAACCCCAACTTACGATGTTGGAAAATATGGATTTGAAATACATGAAATGACGGAATATGCTCGAGTTAGAGATTTAGGTCACTTTGCAATTTCAAATCAACCGAGTTTCAATTTACCATTTTGGTATATATTAATTGGTAAGCAGCAAAAGTTTGAAGAGGTTATTAATAAGACATTAAATTATTTTACATCTGAGTATAATGGATACCCTGGTGATGAAGATAATGGAAGCCTAGCAGCTTGGTATATTTTAGTATCCATAGGTTGTTACCCATTAAACCCAATGGATGATATGTTGCAGTTTAAGAGTAGATTTAATTATAAAATAAATAAAATTTAGGAGTAATAATGAAGAAAATATTTGGATTAATATTAGTTTTTGTGACTGTTTTAGCAGGATGTGGATCTGGTGCAACAACATCAGATAGTGTTCCAACTATCACATGGTATTTAATTGGAGCAGCACCGGCAGCAGAATTAGAAGTAGAAGCAGCAATGAATGAAATATTAGAAAAGGAAGTTGGAGCAAAAATCGATATTGTATTCTACGATTATGGAGAATATGAAGATAAAATGAATATGAAATTCTCGGCAAATGAAGAAATGGACATCATTTTCGCAAGTCCTCTACCTTTTGAAGAAAATATTTCAGGTGGAAAATATATTCCATTAAACGAATACTTAGATGGTGGAGTTTTAGGTGATACTAAAGAAGTTGTAAATGAAAAATTCTGGGATGGTGTAACTATTGATGATAATATTTATGCAGTTCCAACAAATAAAGAAATTGCAACACAATTATACTACTTATTTGATAGTGGATTAGTTGAGAAATATAACTTTGATATTTCTAAAGTTGAGTCAATGCCAGATACAGAACCATTTTTAAAAGCGGTTCTAGAAGGTGAAGGTTATGCACCAACAACGAACGATTTAAACTGGAATGGTTTAGGTAAAGATTTAGGTTTAGACTGTGTAGCTAGCCTTAGCTTGCAAGTTTGTTTAGATCCAAATGCGCCAGAAAAAGGGTATCAATGGGTTTATGATATTGAAGGTTATACTGAAGAGATGAAATATGTTGATACATTAATTGACCGTGGATACATGAAATCAGATACATTAGAAATCATTGATTTTGCAACAACAAATCACGCTTTATTAAAACAAGAAGGTTTCCCAGGTGCAGAGATAAGTTGGGAGAAAACATTCGGTCATGAATATGACGTACAACCAATTGGAACTCCAGTTGTAACAACAGATAGTGTTCGTGGAAGTATGAATGTAATTTCTGCAACAAGTCAAAACCCCGAAAAAGCAGCAGCAGTTATCAATGAAGTAAACACAAATGCAGAATTAAGAACAATATTTGCTTACGGAGTAGAAGGAAGTCAGTGGCAATATAATGCAGATGGTAAAATTGAATTCTTAGATGGAGCTGGAGACTATTCAGTTGGGGTTTATGAACAAGGAAACTTCTTTATCTTACCATTAGCAGTAGGTGAGCCAGAAGACAAATGGAACCAATTTGAAACTTTAAATACAACAAGTATCGAATCACCAGCGCTTGGTTTTGCACCAGATTTATCAGCATATTCTGCTGAACTAGCTAATACTTCAAACATGTTAGAGAAACATAAAGTTACAACAATGCTTGCTAATTTCAATGATGCAGATGAAGACTTAGCAGCAGCAAGAGCAGATTTAGAAAAAGTTGGATTCTTCGAATTAATTGAAGAAATTAATAGACAATATGAAGAGTGGAAAGAAACTAATTAAATTTGAGGAATATTATGAAAAATATTAAAAAGAATTGGGGATTGCTATTATTAGCAATCCCTGGTGTTATACTTACATTTGTAATTAAATATTTAGCGTATCCTGGTTTGTTACTGGCTTTTAAAGATTATCAGCCAACGATCAATCAAGGGTTCTTTGCAGCCTTATTCTCATCGGAATGGGTTGGACTAAGCAATTTTAAAATTTAATTATGAATCCAGACATTGGAATTATCTTAAGAAATACTTTAGGATATAATATATCATTAATCATAATTGGTACAATAGCAGCAATTACTGCCGCAATCGCTATAAACGAAATTCTTCATCTAAAATCAAAAAAGTTAATCCAAACTTTAATGTTTTTCCCATTCTTTATGTCATGGGTATCAGTATCGTATATGATGGTTGGTTTTTTTGATAGTGATTACGGAATACTAAATCAAATCTTAGGGTTTTTAAATATAGCACCAGTAGAGTGGTATAACGACCCAACGTGGTGGCCACTAATCTTGATTCTTATGGGAACGTGGAAAGGACTAGGATATAACAGTGTTATATATCTTTCGACAATTCAAGGATTTGATAAAAGTTACTACGAGGCAGCATGTATTGATGGAGCAACTAAGTGGCAACAAATTAAATATATAACAATTCCTTTACTACGACCAATGATTATCATATTAACGATTTTAGGAATCGGAGGAATCATGTATTCTGATTTTGGTTTATTCTATCAGTTACCTAAAAACTCAGCTGCTTTGTATAATGTTACACAAACATTGGATATTTTTGTATATAATGCATTAAAGATTCCAAATAGTATCGGATTATCTGCGGCAGCATCATTTTTCCAATCAACAGTTGGATTTATACTTGTTATAGGATCTAATCTGATTGTAAGAAAAATAGATAAAGACAGTGCTTTATTTTAAGGAGATATATGAGCAAAAGTATTTATTCAATATCAAAACCGGCTAATGCGATAATAACCGCAATAATGGGATTTATCGGATTCGCATGTGTGTTTCCGTATTTACTGTCGGTGAGTATTTCGTTTACTTCTGAGACTTCATTGAAAACTCAAGGATTCTCAGTAATCCCAAAAGATTTTACAACAGCAACATATGATTTTCTTTTCCTAAATTGGCAAAAATTACTTCAAGCATATGGAAATACAATCATTGTGACCTTACTAGGTACCTTGATTGTTTTATGTGTGACACTAACGCTAGGATATGTTTTATCTCGAAAATCATTTAAGTGGAGAAATTCACTATCAGTATTTATTTTTATTACGATGTTATTTAATGCTGGGATGACAGCTAACTATATGATTATGACTCAGGTTTTACATTTAAACGATACAATTTGGGCTTTAATTCTACCGTTAACGATAAATCCATTTTGGATTTTCATTGCCCGTACGTATTTTATGACATCTATCCCCGAGTCGATTATAGAGTCAGCAACGATCGATGGTGCAAGTGAACTTACAATATTTAGGAAAATGATCTTACCGCTATCACTACCAGTAGGTGCAACAATTGGTCTTTTCTCTACACTAACATATTGGAATGACTGGTTTAACGCGAAGTTATATATTGAAAATTCCAATCTAGATACATTACAATACTTTCTAGTTAGGAGCGAGGAAAGTGCCCAATATTTAACTCGTAACGCAGCGACACTTGGAGCATATGCAGTAGAAATAGTTAGTCAGATACCGGATCAAACCCTAATGATGGCGACAATGGTTATTGCCACGCTACCATTAGCTTTAGCATATCCATTCTTCCAAAGATACTTTGTATCGGGTCTAACAGTAGGAGCAGTAAAATAATGAACTTTGAAAAAATGTGGCTATTTAGCGTTAAAGCAATGAGTATTTTAGGAAACTTAGTATTACTTCAAGTATTTAATATAATACTAATATTGACAGGTCAATTTGCACTGGTTTTTCCGGTAATAATGATTGTGAACTCAATTATTATCTTTGAATATATCTATAACTCAAATAAATTTAGTTTTACTTATTTGTGGGAAGTTATAAAAACAAATGTGCGCTCAATAATTACTTATATATTAATTCAATATGGACTAATCTTTTCACTAGGACTTAATCAATCAATGCAAAAAGTTGTTATTAGTAACAACTACAGCTTAGCAAGTGAATTCTTGCTGTTGCTTTTTGCGGCGGTAATCCTTTGTACTTTAATAACTTTTACCATATTTTTTCCTTTGGTAAATACAACAAGTGAACAAAGTTTATCTTTGAAAATTAAAACAACATTTATTGTACCTTTTGTTAGCTTTAAAGGCTTGATTCTAATATTAGTATCAACTGGTTTAAATGTATTACTTGTATTTACAAATATGCTATTTTTAATAATATTTGGTCCGATATTATTGCTATCAGCAAATATTATTATATATAGAAACTACGTAACGAATAAAGAGGAGTGGAACAATGAAATATAAATTTCCAGAGGGATTTATCTGGGGGGCAGCATCCAGCGGACCGCAGTCTGAAGGGGATCAAGATAAAAATAATCAAAATGTATGGGATGCCTGGTTTGATGAGGAACCGAATCGATTTTATGGTAACTATAGTCCAAAGATAGCTTGTGATACATATAATCGTTATACAGAAGATGTAAAACTGATGAAAGATTTAAATTTTAACTCGTTTAGAACTTCCATTCAATGGACGCGGCTAATTGACGATTTGGAACAAAATTCAGTGTCACCGGTTGCTGTGAAATATTATCGTGATTACTTTGAGCAGATGATTAGTTCGGGTATAGAACCGATAATAAACTTATACCATTTTGATATGCCAGCGGAACTAATGAATAAGTATGGTGGATTTGAATCGATGCATGTAGTTGAGTTATTTGTGGGTTATGCAAAATTATGCTTCGAATTATTTGGGGATATAATTAATAAGTTTACAGTTTTCAATGAACCGATAGTACCAATTGAATTTGGTTACTTTTACGATGCTCACAAACCATGTAAGGTAGATCCTAAAGCGGGAGTACAAGCAGCATATAATTCAATAATTGCCCAGGCATTGGTAATTGAGGCGTATAAAGAAGGTGGCTATAATGGAGAAATTGGAACTATCTTAAACTTGACACCGGCTTACCCACGTAGTGACCATCCTGCGGATGTCGAAGCTAGCGAAATGTGTGACTTGATTTTTAATCGTAGTTTTATGGACCCTTCGGTTCTTGGTAAATTTAACTCTAAATTATCTAGAGAGTTGGATAAGTACAATTTGCTGCCAACCCGAATTGCTAATGACACAACTTTGGTAATGCAAAACACCGTTGATTTTGTAGGTTTAAACTATTATGTTCCACGTCGGGTAAAGGCACCTTTGCATGAGGCTAATAAAAAAGGTCCGTGGTTTCCAGATTGGTATTTTGATTCGTATACAATGCCAGGTAACCGCGTCAATCCGCATCGTGATAACAATGAGATATATCCTGAAGCACTTTATGATATTGCTAAGGATGTGCAAAACAATTATGGTAATATCAAATGGTATCTGGCAGAAATTGGTATTAGCATAACTGCTGAAGAAGATTTGATTAATAATGAAGGTGTGGTCGACGATACCTTCCGTACCGAATTACTAAAAGAACACTTAGTGTGCTTGCATAAAGCGATTGAAGAAGGGGCTAATTGTTTTGGTGTCCACCAATGGACGTTTATCGATAACTGGTCATGGTTGAATACGCATAAACGTCGTTACGGGTTTTACTTTTTAAACTTAGAAACTAGGGAGCGTGTTTTAAAAATGCATGCGCTGTGGTTTAAGCAAATCATCACGGATAATGGTTTTGATGAATAATAAGGTTATTTATCAAATATATCCCAAAAGTTTTAAGGACACCAATAACGATGGAATCGGGGATTTAAATGGAATTATTGAAAAAATTGATTATATCAAAAATTTAGGTGCTGATTACATTTGGCTGACACCAATTTTAAAAAGCCCTCAACATGACAATGGTTATGATATTAGCGATTTTTATGATGTTGATCCAATTTTTGGAACCATTGCTGATTACAAGACGTTGTTAAATAAGTGTAAAGAAAGTAATATCAAAGTGATATTCGATTTAGTATTAAATCATATTTCAACTGACCATGAGTGGTTTAGGCGTGCAATCAATGGCGAGGAATATTACCAAGACTTTTTTGTTTGGACAGATCAACCTAATAGTTTAATGAGTGCTTTTGGTAGCTCGGCATGGACCTATAACCAACAAGTTGGAAAGTATTACTTGCATCTATTCGATGAAACTCAGGTAGACTTGAATTGGCATAACCCAGAAGTTAGAAAAAAGCTATACGAGATGATAAATTTTTGGATTGATGCTGGAGTCGAAGGTTTTAGGTTAGATGTAATCGATCTAATAGCTAAGGAACCAGAAAAAATGATAACAAGCAATGGTCCAAATTTACTTAATTATTTGTCAGAATTATCAAATGCAACATTCTCTAACAAGTTCTTAACAGTAGGTGAATGCTGGAATTTCCAACCCCAGGACACAGTTAAAATTACTGGTGATGAAGGCTTAACTCAAGTATTTCACTTTAGCCATTTAAATTGGATCTACCCAAAATGGAATTTATCACGAATATCATTATCCGAACTATCCCAAGTGATGAATAATTGGCAGACAGAACCCAAGGTGATTGAAGCTCTTACCTTAAATAATCACGATTTACCTCGCCTTCAATCATATTGGTTTGGCCCAAGCGCTAACCACAAAGAGAACTATTTAAAGTCAACGCTTTTATTTGCGATGAACATTTTATCGCAGGGAAATACATATATATATCAAGGTGAAGAAATTGGTATGGAGAATGCCTACAATTTTAAATTGGATGACTATAATGATATAGAGTCTTTAAATAAAATCCAAGAGCTAATAGCATCGGGCTTATCTAATGAGGAAATTCTGCGAATAATGCATACAGTGTCTCGAGATAATGCTCGTACACCAATGAAATGGGATTCAAGTCAGAATTATGGATTTAGTAATAGCAAACCGTGGCTAGAATTAAATGAGTGTAATCAAAATGTTGAAGAGGATCTCGCTTCGCAATATAGTGTATATAAAAAGTATCAAGAAATGATTAATTGGAAAAAAAATAATTATAATGACTTAACGTTTGATTATAAGGCAGAGGCTGTAGATAAGGTATTAATGATCAAGAGTGGGAAATTTATAGCGAAACTTAATTTTGGTACTAAACCTATCATAAGTGAAATTAATGAAGTTAAGCCGCTTTTAACTAACAAAGTGGATAATTTTTCTGTTCTACAACCATATGAGTTTATAATATTTAAACGATGATTAAAGAATAATTATTAAAAAAACCAGTCCATAACGGACTGGTTTTCTTATGATTAAGCAATTACTTAAGTAATGCTCTAAATGCATCGGCTTTATCAGTTGCTTCCCATGGTGATTTGGCTTTACCAAAGTGTCCATAAGTTGCAGTTTTTGAATAAATAGGTTTTTTCATATCAAGTTCTTTGATTATTCCTGCTGGAGATAAATCAAATTCATTGTTAATAACTTCTAAGATTTGTGCTTCAGTAATCCCTGGAGCTGCTGTACCAAAAGTATCGACGTTAACACTTATTGGATCAACTAAACCAATTCCGTAAGCTAATTGAACTTGGGCTCTATTACAAATTCCACTGGCAACGATGTTTTTTGCAACTTTACGGGCAATATAAGCGGCACTACGGTCAACCTTAGTATAATCCTTACCAGAGAACGCACCACCTCCGTGTGGAGCGCTACCACCGTAAGTATCAACAATAATCTTACGACCTGTAAGTCCAGCATCACCATGTGGTCCTCCAACAATAAAACTTCCACTTGGATTAATAACTAGCTTTGTATCCTTGTCGATATACTCAGCTGGGATTACGTGGCCAATTACGTGATTAATCAAGTCATCTTCGATTTGACTGTTGCTAACCCCTTCATCATGTTGTGTTGAAATTAAAATTGTGTGGATTCTATTTAGTGTTCCGTCATTGTTATATTCAACAGTTACTTGTGTTTTTCCATCGGGACGTAAGTAACTTAAAGTTCCATCTTTACGGACCTTAGTTAAACGGTAAGCTAGGTTGTGTGCAAAGTTGATTGCATACGGAAGTAAATTGTCACTTTCATTGGTTGCGTAACCAAACATTAATCCTTGGTCACCGGCCCCAATTTGTCCATCTTCTTTGTCAACACCTTCATTAATTTCTTGTGATTGTTCGTGTACAAGTACTTTTACCTCACAGTTTTTATAATCAATCCCAATATCTTGGTGGTCATAACCGATTTTCTTTAAAGTGTCACGGGCGATTTGTTCATAGTCAACTTTCGCACTCGTTTTCACTTCCCCACCTACTAAAATAAAGTCAGTTGTTGCAAATGTCTCACAGGCAACTCGTGCATCGGGATCTTGACTTAAAATTGCGTCTAATACATTATCAGAAATCTGATCACACACTTTATCAGGGTGTCCTTCAGTTACTGATTCTGATGTAAATAAATAACTCATGTTTCTCCTATATATTTTTGTTATGTTTACTAAGAGTTAAAAAAAGGGCATGCAAAATGCATGTCCTTAATTAGATCATCTCATTGCTCGCTTTCGCGCTCGATAGGGCACCTTACTTATGCAGGTTGCCGGATACTAAAGGTCTCCCTTATATCACTCTAAATGAAACATACATAGATAGTATAGCAAAAAAAGTGAATATAATCAAATAAATGCTTGACAAGTGTCAAAATTAGATGTAAAATAAAATACACAGTGTCATTTAAGTGGCTAAAGTGTAAAACTACCGGTAATTTAAAATGATAACAGCTTAAAAAAATAATCAGATATAAAAATGTAGGGGCAACTCTGCGTTTTATTTTGCAAAAATATAAATGTGCTAATAAAGGGGCAAAGGAGGTTAGATGCCGAAGTTAATAGCAAAATACGTGCCAATAGGTACAAAGATAGAAGAAAAACCAAGTGTTAATCTCAATAAAAGTTTAAAAGAAATTGAGATGGAAGCACAAATGCGCAAATCACAATTATCACCGAGGAATGCCAGTCTAAAAACTGAAAATTCGGCTAACGATGATGGCGATAACAATGTGTCAGCTAAAACAAAAATAGCGGAAATTTCACAATACGGTCTTACTCCTCCCAAGCCAGAAGTGGTTAAACCTTTAGTAGAAATCGAAAAACCAGTAATAAAATTACCTGAATTAACCACTCCTCCCAAGCCAGAAAAAGTCGCAGAAGAACTATTTGAAGAGAACTTTCTTGAAGAGTTAGAACAAGTTGAAATTCAGGTTAAACATGATATCGCCACTAAACGAATTAAATTGTTCCCATCAAATGCTGAGCAAAATATGACAAATATAACTGGAATGTTTGATGAAGTGGTTGCTGAGATTAGTGGGACAGTAAATTATGAAATTTTAAATGAGCGTAAGATTAAGTATTCTGAAGAGTTATCTAAGGCTGCCAACAAACTAGATAAGTTAGAACAATCAATTGATCATGAATCGTATCATAATGAATTGCGTTTAGTAGAATTTGAAGATAGTCGTTTGCGAGTTAATCGTTACCGTAAACGAAAATTTGAAGGATTGGATGAAATCGGTGGTGTTGCTGGAGCTGATCACAAGACAGCTGAGAAAAATCCCGATATTAATCTACGCAAGAATACCGAGTTCCCAGAAGAAGTCCAAACTCGCGAACGCACACGTTCTACAGAAGAAAATGTGATTCGTCGTTCATTTGTTCAAGATTATGAAGGTAGTGATTTAGAAGGTATTGATAAAGAACGTGACAAACTTGAGCAAGCAATCATCTCTAAACAAGATAAGGCTAAAAAGATCCGTGGTAAAAGTGAAGAACAAAAGATTGCTGAAGCCAAAGAGCGCTTACGAAAAAAACAAGAGAAACGTCTTGCAAAGCGTCGTAAACGTGAAAAGATTGAAGATGTTGCGGAAATCGACTTAGTTGGTAATCAATTTGATGTTGATGAACTTCGTGAGGAACGAATGGATCGTTTATTGGAAATCAAAAAATTATCTGCCGAGAAAAAAGAAATGCAAAAGCAAAAAGAAAAACAACGTTCAAAAGCAACTAAAGAATTTTATAAGTATAAAAAAGTTAATAAAAAAAGTCACATAGTTGGGTTTAAACAATAGAATAGTAAGGAGAATAATAATGGGTGAAAATACCGGAGCAATATATTTAATAATAGCGATGATCGCCGTATTAGGAGCAGCATTATTATTTACGGGGAGTACGTCTATTCCAGCTGAAACATTTTTTCAAGGAGTGTCGTAATGAGTGAATATCTAAGATCGATAGGTCTGTATATTGCGATGTTTGTAATGGTCTTAACAATTGCCAGCTTCAGTCGGTACTACTCGAATGTTAGTTCGATGAAGCAGGATACATACAAACAGTTTATGTATACAGCGATGAATAAATCCGAAGTACGCCTTAACGGTAGTAAGCCGTTGTTTGATGGGAACTTTGAGGCATATTATTTAGATGAAACCGGAGGGTATACAGAACTTAACTATGAGATGGTCAAACAATTGGCTATCTCTAGTAATGTTTCTACATCTTTTAAATACGAGTTAATCGTTGATCGAGCATCAAATTCGTATTTTGTGCACATCAAAGCTGATGATGTTGATACAGTATTAAAATTTAAATTAGAGGAAGGAGATTTATAATGGATGAGTATTTTACACAATCACTTACACCAAGTATAGACAATGATGGGTCACCAATTGAAATCGAAAATCATGAGGTAATGATAAATGGTTTGATTGAGGACTTACAAGGGACAGTTAGCTTGGATTTCATGGGGGAAAGTTTCTTAAAGGATTTACTATTAGATTTTCGTGACGAAGGAATCAGTGATATTAAATACGATGGATTCTATTTAATCGTGGAAAGTGCCAAACGTGGTAAGTATAAAGTTGTAGTTAACAATCAAATTATGCGCGACGTAAATTTATTACTTGATGAATTAGAACGATTAAATGATAAAGTTGTAAATATGAAAAGTCCGTACTTGGATATGGATGTTATCTTACTAGGAAGTCCGACGAAGTTAAGATTCTCGGTACTTCATGAAACATTAACTAATATTAAAGGAATTAAATCATTTTGTATTAGACGTAATATGTTTGCGAAACCAGTAATCAATGATGATAATGTCGGAAACATGGTTGAAAATAAACCGGAAGTTATCGAATTTATTAAAGACTTAATTGACATCAACCGTAAACCAAATATTGTTTTTAGTGGAGAAACCGGAAGTGGTAAAACTGAGTTTCAAAAATATATTATCGGTCAAATCATTCCCCAGCACGGGGTTGTATCAATTCAGGATACCAATGATGCGGCACTTAAAAAATTATATCCCGAAAAGGATATTACGGAAATCTTCTCAAACAGATTCTATACCCTATCTGATGGGATAAAAACCGCGCTTCGATATAACCCGGAATGGGTAATTGTAGCCGAGATTCGTGGTTCGGAGATTCAATCATTTGTTGAGGCTTTAGAAACAGGACACTCGGGAATTACAACGCTGCATGCATCAAGTGCGGTGAACACAGTCGACCGAATGAACAACTTAGCGAAAAAGTTTGGTGGAGATGATATCTCCGAGACGCTTACAACATTAATTGATTATGTAATCCATCTAATCGTTGTCTTCGAAAAAGCTGAATATGATGGAAAAGAAGTAATTGTCAAGAAAAGGGTTGTCAACGAAATCTATAATGTCAAGAATGACGTTATGTTATACAAATACGGACAAAGTTAACGAAAGGAGGCAATGCTAATGCTTCGATTAAAAAATACAATAAAGGCATTAGTATTAGTTTGCCTTTCATTATTTGCATTAAGTTTTACTCAGTTTGACGCATCTTCATTTGACAATAGTGATTTTGTGTCAGAAGTATCTTCGGAAGAGTTAGAAAAACAAGAAGTCCAAAAAAAAGAGGAAGACGCTCAGGTGTATAATGAACGAATCGCACTAAGAACGCCTTATCAAAACTTCTCTGGTATCAAGGCCTATACAGACACTCAAGAGTTTAAAGAGTATAAAAAGTCAGTTTACGATAGAGTAGAAGAACCAGACCCAAATGATGACTATTATGATGCATTAAGCAAACTGGATCAAGATCAGAAAACAGCATATTATATTGCAATGTTTGGTGAGAATGGGAATGCTGGTCTAGTTCAAACAATTAATGAGTTTAATAAAAAATTAGCAGAATATAATACTAATACCAACGTAGTTGTTGATGCCAGCGCTGCGGTTGATAGTATTTTAGCCATGGGAGCACCAAGTCTTAATGTTGATAACTTGGAATATATAAATGACTTAAACAATTTAATCAGTAATTTTGAATCACAAATGAAAGTAATTAATCGCAATCAAGCAAGCCCTGAAGAAATCCAAGCTGCTGAAGAATCAAACGTAATGTTCACTAGACTGTATCAGCTTAAAATAAAAGAAATTGAGTACTTATCACTTCCCAAAGTTAAAATTACTAAGCGGCTTATGAATAATCAAGTGATAATGAATATTGGTTTACTAGTAGGTATAGTTATTTTATTTGTAGTGCGTTTTCCAGTTGTAAAAAAGCAGCAAGAATATGCGTGGAATAAGTTTCGTCCCCTATCGCTATTGGCAATTCCGCTGGTTGCAGTTGTATTCTTCTTGTTCTTTAACTTCTTTTTTGGAGTTACTAGTAAACAAGATACAACCGCATATGATATTTACATGAACGGGGTTCAGGTTACAACCGCTGACCGGATTTACTTGGATAAAGAAGCGGTGTATAATCTTGATATTATTTCGACCGGCTATGAAAACACTCTGGCGAAAACGAGCATCGATATCGTCGTGACGTCAGATCCGAGTTCGGTTACGACCGGTGGTGAATTAGAAACGGTTCAGTATGGAGAACTGGGAGTTAGTAGCTTTACATCGGAAATGGGAAACACCGTAGTAATCTCGCCAAATCCTGAAGATAAGTATGCGTACAATACGATTAATCAAATCTTAGTGTACATGGGCTTTGAAGCCACAAATAACTTTGAACCGGACGATTTATTATTTCCTTCATTTATTAACTCAAGAAGAAATGTATTTATCTTACCAACGAATCTCGTGTTAATCATCCCATCGCTAATGTTTGGAACATTATTCTTTATGTTTCTCTTAATGCCGGGGCAAATGGTTAAAATGTATTTAAACGAACTGTATACAATTAACCGCTTTTGTGGGTTCTTAGCGTATAATATGTCGTATCGAAGCAATGCAAGGGTATTGATTGAAGAGACGCTTCAAAGTTTAGAAGCCTGTAAATTTGCTGAGGACTTTGCAATCATCTTCTTTGAAAAAGACCGGGATATGACCGATAAAATTCAAGATATCTCCCAAATCTACAGCTACAAATTCTTCGAAATGTATTTAGGTATTGTCAATATTATTTTTGATGAAGGGGTTAGTGACTCAACGCTGAAATCTCTCTCAATAATTCAACAGTTTGGAGATGAGTACTATAACCAAGCTGATATGTTCTTTAAAAGTAAAAAAGGGGCAATTAGTTCACTAATGATGATAATTATGATTTGTATGGGTCTGCCGGTAATGGTTAAATCCAATGTTGGAGGAATGTTCTTATACTACCTAACAACACCGACAGGTTATACATTTACGATTGGTGCCTACCTGGTATGGTTTGGGTTGATTTGCTTGATTTATAATATGTATAAAAATAATAAAATTGTTCGTAAGGAGGGACGCTATGTCTGATATTATATTGGAAAGAAAACGTGATTATTACTGTTTAATTTATTTATTAGACCCGGTTAGTTGGAATAAAGCGCGTATTACCAATTCGCTAGCGATGGGACTTATAGCCGCAGGGATGAGTTTCTTTATGGGCTTAGGCCTAATAATAACGATACTTGCTTTTATAGTTGTATCGATTGCAATAGCGAAACTTACGTATTATCAATTAACTAAATTATATATTCCAATCGCCAATCAATTAAAATTAGAATTTCCGTCATTTGCAATTACATTAGCATCGTTACTCTCGACGTATGAAAATGTTACAAATGCATTTGAAAAGGCCTATGAGTATAATGACAATATCTATTATCGTCACCTGCTAATTCAACTAGTCGAAGCGAATAAGGCATATCCGCAAGATATTGACCAAAATATCTTCGATTTTTGTGGAGAAATTGATTCTAATAATGCGACGTTCTTAGCCAAGACCTTAATCGACTTTCGTGACAAAGGATTTGATGAAGAGCTGTTAGATAAACTAGTTATTAATTTAAATATTGAAAATGCCAACATTACAAAGACGATTGTCGCAACCGCTGCTGATTCGTTTGTTAAGTTTGGGACGATGCCCATCTTCTTAACAATCATATATATCTTTATGTTTGTTTTTGCAATGATGGATGCACTTTAGGAGGTAGCACATGGGTGAGGTACAAGGAAGTATTTGGACAACGTTTCTATTTATAACGCTATTTTTGGGAATGGTATCAACGATTTTTTTAGCACTAGATATCATGAATTACAACTCAACATTATATACGGTTGAAGATAATTTACGTAGTGGAAATTTAGAGGTGTTTGATACATTAGGATCACGTTATAATAAGTGTCCAGAAGCATATACAGATAAAACCGACTGTAGTGGAATCCTCGAGATTAATGAAGATAAGCGATATATCAAATATCAATTATCTTATGATGGAAGAATCACAAATTACGATGTTAGTGGCGAAGATGACGCGAAAATTGTGATGTTACCGTATTAAGATATAAAAAATAAGGTCCTTAAATGGGTGGTCTAGACTGTGTTTAGACCAAGGAGCGAAATGAAAAAACGGATAAGAAAAGTAACGGTAATTATTGCAACGTTAGCGGTTGCGATGATACCGACAATTAAAAATAATTTAGATGCATCCAGTGAGGCCTACGGTCCTTACGGAGCATTTAGTGTATTTGTCAAGAATGATTACACAATGACAAGTGGTAGTGTTGAAGGGCGAGTTGCAGTTGCAAATGATTTAGTCCTTGATGAAAATGCCCGCATAGCAACAGGATATAATGCCGAAACAGTAATCGGATACTTCCTAGAAAATACCGAATACCCAAGTATTGTGAATGCCGGAGCAATTCAGATGCAGGGGAATGCGGAAGTAGTAGATGGAAATGTAACGACTACTGATATAAACGATGAGCAACTTCTAAAATTAGAAGGGGCTACTTCTAGTATTGTGGTAGATACCAAGGAAAATCTAACTAAAGCATTTGAGTACTTTAATAAACAAGCCGATCACATCATCTCTGACCTCGCGAGTGTGGTACCGGACTTGAATGATCCAAGTTTGTCGCAACCGGGAAAAACATACTACGACCAAAAAGACAAGTCTTTAATCATCAGTGAAATGGCACCAACCGATAGTGAGAAAAATGTTTTAGCAATTGACAAGATTGAAATCGGTACTTTACAGTCGTATGAGAAATTAATAATTAGTTCCGATGCTGAGACAATTAACTTTAATCAAGCAGCAGTTTACTATCAAGAAGCATTGATTGAAGTTGATAAGCTGGATAATCTAGATCAAAATGTGGAAAGTTTAGCAAACAATGTTGTGTGGTTTTTCCCCAATGCTAAGCAAGTAACAATTAATAAGTCTGAAGTTATTGGTTCAATTTACGCACCACTTGCGGATATGGAACTTAATCAGAGTGCTTTAGCTGGTCAATTACTTGTTAACAACCTAAAGCAAACTGACAGTAAAGTTATTAACCGTGTGAGTTTTGTTAATGATTATGAGTTTGGACGTAAGATTAACAATGTTGAACTTACAATTGAATATTTAGATGAAAGTTCTGAGCCAATATCTGAGCCGCAAATCTATACCAGAGAAGTTGGGACAACTTTTATTACAAGTGTACCTAAAATTGATGGATACCAAGTAATTGTCGATTCCACTTTAGATAGTTTAGAGGGGGGAATGTCGGTACCTGAAAAATCGACAAAATATACGGTTCACTATGAACAAACTGGTGACGCAGAATTAACGGTTAGCCATGAACTTCGAGATGGTACACCAATTGCTGAAGCGGAAAGCGAATTTTTAAACGTTGGTGATGAGTATGAGGTTAAGCCACTAGAGAAATCGGAGTATTCACTAATTGAAGAACCTAAAAATGCACGTGGAACGATTAAATCTAATACTGCAGTAACATTTATTTATGCGCCAAGAACTGCTGTATCGACAATTACCGTTGAGCATGTTAACAGTAGTGGTGTGCAGTTGGCAGCGTCGACTTCATTTACTGTTGAAACTGGAACAAATTATGATGCTACTAGTCATATGATTTCAAGTCGCGTATATAAGTTAGACGGATTATATACGGGGTCAGCTTCACTAACAGGTGTTGCTGATGGAGATAAGAAAGTTATCCTTCAATATAGTGCTTCATCGACATGTTCTCAATATGGAAATTCCGTATCGGGTGCTAATGCGAATATTAATTATTCAATAGCCTCAAAAAATCGACCAACTAAAAATGAGTTGGAGTTTAATGAAGTGAAATCCACAGGATTAGTTGAGCAACAAGCTGTAGTCAGTTCTCCAGCCGGGAAGCTTGATTTAGGTGTTGGCTACAGCTCGACGTCTACCAATCCATCGTTTATGGATTATAAGTATTCGTTTAATGGAGCAAGTAATTATGAGCAGTATTTACCAATCCGCCAAACGGGAGGTTACGAACCAATTAACGTTACTATCTCTAACGATGGAAATAATTATGATCTGCGTTCTCGTAACGATACGTCAGGTATTGCTACATATGCAAATAATGGAATTAACTATCAAAAGATTATCGCCTCAAGAAGTTTTAAGTCTTTAAATATTCAGTTTGGTGAGTGTCAAGCTGCTGTTTCGTTTAATAATGGTTCAACAACAACAAATGGAACAAATATTATGAACTTTGCATATACGGACTTTCCAGAGATTGATGAAACATTTGCAGGGTATACATTTGAGTGGAATGCTAGTACCAAAAAACTAACAGTTAACATCATTTTTGAAAAAAATGGAGCACTTCAATATAGTGGGAACACATTTACAGTTGACTTAAGTAGTTATAGTTTCTTACCTCAAGATTTCGCAGTTTCTTATCAAAATACTGCTTCATCAAAAACGACACTATATCGTCCTTATACTGCTAGTAATCGTCATTACTATAACGTAGTTGCGATGCAGTCTCCTTATGTTGATCCAACTAGTACACGTTATACGCTATCTGATGCTATGGCTAAAAATGAAATTTATGAAATATATGCCTTAAATGGTAAGGTGCAAAAGACCACGCAACTTACATCAAGTAGTTATATTAAATCTTATTCACTACCATATAATCCGAAGGGTTATACGTCAATGATCACAAGTAGTTTTCCACGAAGTGATTCAAACTTATACGCATATTTAGCAGGTAAATCATACACGGTGAGCTCCGGGTTTGCACTTAGTGCTGAAACGCCAGTTATATATGGGAAGAATAAACACCCGAGATATAGTGCAACGGTTAATACCAGTGATGTAACTTTATACGAAGGTGACTATACAACGCTTGCGGATGTTGCAATTCCGCTTAAAGCATCAGTGTTTAGGGATGGAGAGTTAATCACTACTGGTGATACTATATCTAATGCGTCACATGTGATTGTCAATGAA
This sequence comes from Mollicutes bacterium LVI A0039, assembly GCA_033103385.1. Lineage (GTDB taxonomy): Bacteria > Bacillota_I > Bacilli_A > UBA3375 > UBA3375 > LVI-A0039. The sequence continues at coordinate 983,315 of CP136953.1, read as the reverse complement.
TCAGCGGTTAATTTTGCCGCTAAAGGAACATACTCGGCATTTGGGTTTGTAAAAACTCGTGATGAAACATCAGGTGAGTATGTCAATTCTAAATCAAACATTACCGTAACAATTGCCTCGGCAATTCTAGATTATGGAGATGCACCATCAACATACGGAGAAGCCGGAGCAAAAGTAGGAAGCAGTAGTTATCGATATAATATAGGAATCAATCGTAATGGTAACCGTGCAACCCATGCCGATGCCGAGAGTTCTCCACAGTATAGTAGTGATGCCCGTGGTGATGATACGAAGGGGATGACTGATGAAACTGGTTGGTTTAATATGGACACCAATGGAATTGGGAAACTAAATGTCGAAATGGAGAAGTTAAGAATTTCCTTCCCATATACAGCAACTGGTACAGGAGCTGTTGCTTTTTGGATTGACTATAATGAAAATGGTGTATTTGAAAGTTTTGAGGGTCAAGTCCAAAATATCAATGCTTCGGCTTATGATGCATATGGAATGGTGAACTTCGATATTGACTTAACAAAGAGCTTTTCTACATTAGAAGCAGGTGATAAAACATTTGCTCGTGTCCGTATCTTAAGTGATAAATCAAGTCTGACAACGTCGGCTAGTAGTACCACTTTCGATAAGTATTACGGGGAGACAGAAGATTTTATTGTTCACTTATATGGAAAGAAAAATGAATATCAAATATGTACTCAAGTTCTGGCTAACACGCCAACGGTAACGGTTAAAAACGTGGCTAAGGTAACTAAGGCGGGACCAAATAACGACGAATCGGGAATTAAATATACTTTTGATATTGGAGATGCTAACCCCAACTCTAACTCATCAAACAGTTTCTATCCAGACGTGCAAGTTACAGTAACTTCCAAACAAGGTATTGTTTCGAATACTAAATCAGGTGAACCGGCCTTCTTCCGTGTTGAACAAAGTACTTCGCCGTACGAAAAGCCAGCAAACACGATTAATATTGTCTCGCGTAATAAAAATGGAGACCCAATTAATTTACCTTTCACATTCTCATTTTGGGATTTAGATGACTTTACAGGGTCAAATGTAATCGAATCAGTTTCAATTGCTAAAAATGGTGTATATACAGAAGGTTTAGATGCAAGTGACATCAAGCTTACGAGTGATAGTGTTGGAGTAGCTGAAGATTACGGGACATACTTAAAGTTATTCACAACTAAACAAGTAGAATCTGAGCCAGAAGCAATGTTCTTATTACAAGGAACATCGCTCGCTAAATCCGACATCAAAATTGTCGAAGAAGCAAGGCTTCTAGAAATTGGAATGGGTCTTGATTTAGGTCAAATGAATAAAGTAATCGAGGAGTGTGTAGCGCCATACCAACCAAAAGCACAAATTCAAATATTCGAAAATTTCTACGATAATGAAGTGTCGATTTATAATAATTATCCGTTTGCTTATCAATCGACAAACATTCCGTTCCCTTATTTCCAAAACTTTAATAGTGTAACTCAAAACTTATACATCCCTCAAGGGGTTGAATTTGTTGATGGAAATACTGATGTAACTATTTATCGACGTAATTTCCTAGGTAAGCGAACAGAGGCCGATTGGCAAAAAGTCGATAAATCACTTTATACACAAAAACTAGATACAGTCAATAATATTAGTTCCGTAACATTTAAAGACCCGGTAGCTAATAATATATATGGATATGAGTATCGAATGGAATATAATTTCGAAATAAGTGAAGACATGGCTACGGGTCAACGTATTGTGTTTAAATCTGACTTTGAGTATAACAAAGGTAAAACTGGTGAATATACCGAAACCTTTAAACTAAATGATGTGACAGCAATCGTTAAAGAGGCGTTTACTGCTGATGTTAATACGGTGATGGGAACTGATACAGTCGATGTTGTTTCAGATAGTAGTTCAATATACTATACGTACAAATATTTAAACTGTGATACGTGTCAAGAGGTAAGTGACAAGACATCATTTAATGGTGATATTGAAATTCCAATTCCCGAAGAAGAACAAATGAACTTTTACAGTGATAAGGATTTCGATCGATATGAAGATATATTATTAACGCTATACGACAATGATATGAAAGTGTTTGAAATCCCAATAAGACGATGGTACCCGACTAAAACAGAACAACAAATTGATGATACTACTGATCTTACGCAAATTGCCGATGATTTAAATCCGATCGGTCAAACTGTGCAAATAAGGGCAGCGTATACAAGATTTAGAGATTTTAAAGAACCGGTGAAGATTCGTTATACCCAAGAAACAATCAATGTCCAACAGGAGGCTTCAATTAACAAGGTGGAAAAGTCAATTTTAAGAGTTGACAATATAAATGCAACCATTTCTACTGAGCCGATGAATAGCGTTCCTAAAAGTTGGCAACCAACATACTGGGGTCCAATCAAGGTTGATGACTTAGTGTCCATCTATGATGCTGATAAAGTGTTTATTCCCGTTGAAGAAAAATTATGTACTGGTGAAGAAGAAAATGGTGAAGAGCCAGAAACAGAATGTATTGAACCGGGATATCACTTAATTAATATTGAAGCAGCTGCCCTAGATTCAACATTAGAAACAAGTAAAGTAACAATTGATGACAAAGACTATAAGAGTATTTATTTCAAAGATGCCTATAAATTAGATGATGATAAGCAAATTAACCTTGAGTCAAAATTGGATAACCGTTATATCATTGAGAACTTTAGTGGGAGAATTTATAACTCTAAAATAGATAGTGAATGTCTGCTTCAAAAGGATGCGCCAGAAGACTATACAGGTATGTATTGCTATGGTGATGAAAAGAAATTGTATAATAGACCAACTGATGAAATAGAAAAAATCTTGCAAGGATACAATGATGTGGCAGATAGCGATGTTAAAGTCAATACAGTTTTAAAAGGGGGAATTCCACTTAGTCCTGACTTAGAAGTCGGTGATAAATATGATTACTATCTGTACTTGGCTGACTTTGGTTTAAATCAAACAAGTGTGACAATTGCCGATAAATTAGAAATAAAGTCAACACCAATTGGGTATTACAAAAATGAATCGGAATACTTCTTTAAGCGAGAAACGCCAACTGAAGAAGAGACAGAGTGTATCAAAACTAACACTTGTGGAACGGAGTATGAAGTCGTAATAAGTGGGGAAATATCTAATCCATTAGAGATCCAAAATGAAATTTCTAAGGATCCAACACTACTGGACTCATTTAAATCATTTAACAAGTGGCTTGATAAGTACCTATAGTGTGCCAAAAAAATGCCATTAATATATTTTGGAAACCCAAAAAAACCAATAAAATACACTGTGTAATTTAATTTGGGGCTCGAAAAAGCCTATAAACTAGGGGTTTTTGATAAAATGACACAAAAAAGTCAAAAAAAGCACGCAAAGAGTTGACACTGTGCGCATTTGGTGTTATACTAATGATGTAGTAATCAAGACGGAATCTTAAAGACTACAAAAAAATAAATATAAAAGTAAATAGGAGGTGTAATTATGGGTGAGAACCAAGGGATGATCTGGATTATTTTAGGTGTTATCGTTGTTGGAGCTGTTATCATTGTTTTAGGAAATGTAATGAAATCTTCAGTTGATGCAAGTACTGATGAAGTTGTAACTCAAGCTAATAGTTCATTAGGTGATGGTACAGTTTCTAAAAGCTAAGATAAACTAAAATTTCATAATTCAAACTAAACAAGAATTTTAAATAATTCAAACAAACAAATTAATATTCTCTCAAAGACCAGGACTCTCTCCCTGGTCTTTTTTTCTACTCAGTTAGTGATATTTACATTTATGTGGTATAATATACAAAACTGGAGGTTACATGAAAAAACTCTTTTTTATGTCAATAGCATCAATGATAACATTAACAGGTTGTGGATCAAATGAGCATGAATTAATTCAAGCGATTGATAATAGCTACGACTTAAGCACAGGTCAAATTGTAAGTAAATTTGATTACACTACTGAATACAATAATATTGAGATTGCCGGAACTGTAAAAGGTCTAATCACAATTGATTTTGGAAAAGATGTCGATAAGATTTCGGCACAGATTAATTTTGAAGGAAATGAAGACGCTTTTGAATACTATGTTGATAATAAAGGAAATATTATAGCTGATAATGAGCAGTCTTTATATGCACCATTATATATCGATGCTCCTGACTTAAGTGAGTATCTTGAAGAATTACCAGAACCGGTCTATACGGTGGTTGATGTCGATGGAGTTGAAACTCCGGTTAATCAGTATACACTGCTATTAGAGGAGATGTCTACTCCGGTTGCAAAATCGATTTTTGATCCGATTATTAAAATGGGATTTGTAAGTTCTGATGTATTACAATTGGAAAAAATCAAAGGTGATTTTACTTTAAACTATTATGTTAATCCGGAAACGGGGCTATTAGTATCGGAAACTTTAGATTATACTAACTCAACTGATGATGGATTAAATACTAAGACGACAATTCATATTGAAAATTCATACTCATATGAAGAAAATGAAGTTTCGCTGCCAACTGAAGAAGCATCGGCAGATGTGAGCGAAGCAAGTGAAGGAACAAACTAATGAACGGAATAACAATTGATGTTGGAAACACGGCGCTTAAAACAGCCTACTTTAAAGATGGTGTATTAAGTGACTTTAAGCGAAAGACGATAACTAACTTAGAAGGGCAAATTGCTGAAGCAATTAAAGGAGACTATAGTTACATTGCGCTTTGTAGTGTAAAACCGAGCGTTCTAGAAATGGTTGCAGCGAATTTTCCGCAAATTACCATCGTAGATAGTAATGATTATGACGATATGATTAAGATGTACTTAGGTAATCCGCCCCAACATGGAGCTTTTGCTGAGCTTGGTGTCGATATTGCTGTGGGTTGTTATGGAGCCTTAGCTGAAGGTGATGGGAATGTTATTGTTGTCGATAGTGGAACTGCTACAACAGTAACTGCCGTTGTTGATAGCGTGATTGAAGCGGTCTATATTTATCCGGGGTTTAGACTATCTAAGAAAAGTCTTTTTGGTGGAACAGAAGCATTAGATGGAGATTATCGTCTTAAAATTAAATCAGGACGTGCAGCGAATACTGATGCGTGTATTGACTTAGCGGTATACCATGGAACAAATGGAGCAGTAAAAGAAATAATTCATCAGATTGAAGCAATGTACGATCGTAAGTTTAAAGTGTATATCACTGGTGGTGACACTGATGAATTTTATATAGATGCATATCGCCGTGACGATAAATTAGTAAATATCGGATTGGAAAGATACATTCGTAGCAAAGGTAATTAACTTTGCTTTTTTTTAAACCATAAAATCTAAAAATAAACTTTAAGAAGGAGTAACAATGCGAATAGTTATAGTTGGCGGAGTAGCAGCTGGAGCATCAACGGCGGCAAGACTGCGTCGTTTAAATGAAGATGCAGAAATTATTATTTTAGATAAAGGACCTCACGTATCCTTTTCTAACTGTGGTCTACCGTACCGTTTATCGGGCGTTATAGCTAATACAGATGATTTGGTACTTATGACCCCCCAAACATTGAAAGCGCAGTATAATCTTGATGTACGAGTGAATAGCGAGGTGGTTTCCGTATCAACCGATGATAACCATGTCGTTGTTAGTGCGCCTAACGAAGTATACACGCTTAAATATGATAAATTGGTCTTAACTCCCGGAGTAAAAGCGATAGTTCCTAATATCCCCGGTTTAGAGCTTATGCCCCACTTCACGCTAAAGACAGTTCCCGATGTTGCTGAGATAATTGAACACTTGGAAGTGACAAATCCATTACACTTAACGGTAGTTGGTGGAGGGTTCATTGGTGTAGAGGCAGCGGAGAACTTACGTGACGCCGGATACGCTGTAACTCTAATTGAAGGAAGCAACCAATTACTGGTGCCATTGGATCGTGAAATGTCAAAATATGCAGATAGTGAGCTACGTCGCAACGGTGTTGATATTATTAAGAACCAAATGGTTACTGAACTAACAAGTGATGAAGTAATCTTAAATAGTGGAGATGTATTAAAAACTGATGGGGTGATTTTCGCTGTTGGTGTCAAACCCGATACAAGTTTTTTAAACACAAGTTCAATCGAAATCGATGAGCGAGGGTTCATCGCTGTAAATGACAACTATCAAACATCAGATAAGGACGTATATGCTGGTGGTGATGCGATTTTAATTCACAATAGCCTTTCAAATGAAATGATGAGTTTAGCATTAGCCGGCCCCGCCAACAAACAAGGGCGCTTAATTGCTGATTACATTAGCGGAAAAAAGATTTTGAACAAAGGATATATTGGAACAAGTATTATTAAAGTTTTTAATTTAACTTTAGCGAATACGGGGCTAAATGAAAAACAACTAATTAATCAACAGATTGATTTTAATTACGTTTACGCAGCACCATTTGATCGTGTTACTTTAATGCCGGGAGCATCACCAATTTTCTTTAAATTACTATTTGAACGTGAAACAGGAAAAATCTTAGGTGGTCAAGCGGTAAGCCGTGGGGTTGCTGATAAGCGAATTGATGTATTAGCAACTGCAATTAAAGCAGAGATGAATGTATACGATTTAGCTGATTTAGAATTAACGTATGCACCGCCCTATGGAACTGGTAAGGATGCAGTTAACAAGGTTGGGTATATTGCTTCTAATTTACTTGAAGAGCAATTCCGACAAGTTAAATTCACCGAGGTGTATGATTTAGTTCGTACAAAAGCGCAGTTAATTGATATTCGTTCGCCAAAGGTTTTTAATAGAGAACACATTGCCGGTGCCATCAATATTCCGATGGAAGAAATCCGTGAGCGATTATCAGAAATCAACAGCGACATTCCAGTGTATGTATATTGTCATAGTGGACAACGTTCGTATAATATCACAATGATGTTGCAATCAAAGGGCTTTGATGCATATAATGTTGCGGGTAGTCACGTGTTTACGAGTCACTATGAGCGTGCAATGCAAAATGATTATCCGGATCGTGAAAACATATTAGTCAAAGGCACAAACTAAAGTTTGGTCAATAGTCTCACCTAAAAATTAAATAATCTACAACGAGTTATGTATGCATTAGCAGCGATGACTAGTCATATGAGTACAAACGTTTTGAAAGTATATCGCATCCCCACATTATCCAAAGGTGGTCGATATACTTTTTTTCGATTTTATAATCAAAGCTCTTGGATAAATGGTTTAATTTAATCACATGTGTGATGGTTTGAGCTAGCCAATCACGCGCATGAATTCTTGGGATGTTTAATAAAGTATGATGTTTACATTAGCAACGGTGACAATTGTTTTCAAAAAAAAACAAAATTATAATAATTCCAAAGTTGAATGTGATAGCCTATTATTAAAAGGAGCAGGATGAAAATAGAAAATGTAATGTATAAATACAATAACGCAACGGCTATTGAACAAGTTGTATTAAAAAATATTTGTTGTGAAATTGCAGAAGGTAAAATAACTGCGATTATTGGGAAAAGCGGCTCTGGAAAAACGACGCTATTTAATTTGATTGCCGGAATCCTTGAGCCCCAGGAAGGTGCAGTTTATATTGACAATAATGATCTGTTTAAACTTAATAGCAAAAATAGACTTAAGTTTCGTCAAAAAAATATTGGTTATATATTTCAAGATTTTAAACTAATTGAAGTGCTAACAGTTATAGAAAACATTAAATTTTTAGGTTCAATGTTCAAAATCGAACTAGATGAAGACCATCTTGTATATTTGTTAGATGTACTAGACTTAAAAGCAGAAGTAGCAAAATACCCTTCAGAACTAAGCGGTGGACAAAAGCAAAGAGTTGCTATCGCAAGGGCTCTTTCAATAAAACCTAAATTACTATTATGTGATGAACCGACAGGAAACCTAGATGAAGAAAATGCTGATGCTGTGTGGAGTTTGATCAGCAAGATGGTCAAGGATTTAAACCAGACAGCAGTTTTAATCACTCATGATAATGAATTGGCTGAGAAATGTGACTGTATATTGGAGTTAAAACAAGGTGAAATGAAAACAGTAAATCAATAATGTAGGCTTAGGAAGGGGGAAGATGAATAATTTCAAATTTTCATTACGAAGTTTTAGAAAAAATAAATTCAACTTTGCGTATATTGGGGTTGGATTATTTTTGATTATCGGCGTAATTGTAATAAACCTTATATTCACCACATTAATTTTTAGTAGTGAATCTCCAATATCACAAATGGACGGATATGACATAAAAGTTTTCTCGACATCACCCTTAAATTTGAATAAAGAATTGGATGCATTTGATATATCAGAAATATATATAAACCATCAAAAAATCGAAAATAATCAGAAAATCTTGTATGTACAGTTAAATGCTACAGCTAGAGAGAAATATGGAATAGATAATGAAAATGATACTATATATACCAGTCTTGATGTGTCAAGTGAAATATTAGCGGAATATTCAAATATGTATAGTATCAAGCCTTTGGAGAGCAATATTAATAGTAATGTTAAGTATATTTTATTTCCAGAGAGCTTTCAGTTTGAAAACAAGGATGATGCTCAATATATATACTATCTTTTTGATGGGGACGGACAACTGGAGTATCGAAATAATATTTGTAAAGAAGTAAAAGCACAATACGATGCAAAGTGCTCTAAGAAATTTGATATATATACAAATATTACTGTGGGATTAAATTTCCTCATTGTTGGGTTTATATTGATCATGTTGGGTTCTATCTATTCGATTCAGAAACTAGCTGCTATGCATTTTGAGAAAACAAGAGGAATATTAAAAGACCTGGGTTTGGAGGCAAGTGATATTAATAGGATTTTCTTGATTGAGAGAATGATTTCAATTGGGATAATTACATGCGCTTCGATACTATTAATCTGGCTATTTGGAAATGTTAATAACATAAGTTTGTATACGATAATCATAATTGTCACCATGTGCATAATCGCCTTAATTGGTTCTAAAGGGTCGACGAAACAATCAAAAATTAGGGTTAGAAACAAAGTGAGTAATGTTGATATGAAACGATATATTGCAATATCATTAAATGGAAACAGATTATTATCAGTAGTAATGCTATTTTTGTCAATTGTAACATTCTCAATTTCGTTATTATTACTTAGTAGCATTCAGCAATACTCTATCGAAAAGCGAGTAAGTGAAACGATTAATAATGACTATTTATTTGAAGAAGTACCACTATACGATAGCGAAAATAATAAGTATTATACATACACTGAAATAGATGATAAACTTACAACCGCAATCCAAGAAAATCAAAATACGATTATGCAGGCAAGAGCGGCCTATAGAGCGGAAGATGATACAGATTATGGCTATACTTCGGAGTATGCTAACCTTGGTGTATATACCTATGAAGAACAAATCTTTGATGACTTTAATATCCCCAAAATAAGTGGGAATGAGGTAATAATCAAAGTAAATCCTGAATTTGGTGAATATACAGATGATGAAACGTTTCTTTATAATAATGGTAAGGAGATTAAAGTAGGAGATGTATTTAGGATAAAAGATAGCGAGTTTAGAGTGAAAGATATTGTTACTGAACTTCCTATAATGACAAACTACCCTAAGATTGCAGTCTTAATGGAAACCAAAATGTATGAGAACATATACGGAGACAGTTATAACATACTTGCAGTGAATACACATTCCTCTTATTCTGATGAATTTTTAGAAAATTTAAAAAATGATAATTTAAACATTATTAGCTATGATGAAATCTACAAAGAAATTCAAAGATCAATCTCAAAATTGTATTATATGTCACTAATTTTAGTAATAATTTTCCTAATGATAATGTATATTGTTCTATTTAATGTATTAGTGATGAGAGTGAAGGTTAAGCAAGACGAAATTAAATTGTATCAGGACTTAGGGTTTGAAAACTATAAAATACTGATGTTAATATTTGGTGATCAATTTTTAATGCTGTTTATGGGAGCAATCTGTGCATTAATTGCCGGTTTGTTACTAAACGTAGGACTAGTGGTATTAGCAGAAAACACCGTAATATCTACTACATTTTTAATCTTTGTTTTTTCAACTGTAAAATATTTATGCAAACCGAACTGATTTTAGCCCAAGCTCAAATATTCAAACTTGATAAAAAGTGAAAAGTGAAGTTTGCAGAAGTGTTGAAATCAAAACTGGAAATTGATACAATGGAAATGAATGACATAGTAGAAAAGGGAACCCCTGCAAGGCTTCCCTTTATGTTGCAGTATAGGAGAATGACATAGTCATGTAAACTACCTAGTAGTTAACCTGATAAGAATGATTAGTTCTAAAAGTAGAACTATCAAGAACATCCAAACTCCTGTACTTATTGGTAATGAATAAGCTTAACCATCATATTATTCTCCTAAAAGTGTGCTCAAGATTAAGCTCTTGAGCATAAATACCCGAACATCGTTGTCCAGCTGACAGATTAATATAGTTTTAAAAATATAAAACGTTTTTATGAAGTGTTAATGTTATATGACCTAGTTTTTTAAGCAGAAAAATATCGGTGTTTAAGCAGTTAAAATGATATAATTAATACACATAATTATGACCTAATAATTAATAAAATTCGGAGATAGTCTAATTTTAAATGACGTTTAATTAACGTTTGATTAACCTAGTCACATCTCCAAACGTGTTATAATAATTAGAGAATGGAGGGATATGAAATTTTCCCGGTTAAATATGATACTTGTAATTTTACTGGTTTCCCTTAACTTTAGTAGTAATTTCTTAGCAAGTGAAACAGAAAGTGAAGATGTTAATAAGTTTGTTCCCGAACAAACTTTGTCAGCTTCTATTGATAAAGCAACTGCAAATACCAATTTTAATGGTACGGTTGTTATTTCGCAAAATACTGGTAATTCATACAATGTTTTATATGAAGATGCAGCAGGAACAAAAGGTGGATATGATGCTGACACCTTATATGATATTGGTTCAGTGTCCAAATTATATACAACCACGGCCATCATGTTACTTGAAGAAGATGGTTTGTTAAATTACGATGATTCAATAACAAAGTATCTTGATAATGTCCCTAGTGATAAGCAAGATGTTACCATCAAAATGCTATTAACTCATACATCAGGAATCTATGTTGACGAAAATGAAGATCATCAGGTTACAAAGGACCAAGAAGTAAATCGAATATTGAGTAGCGAATTGAATTTTGAGCCAGGAAGTAACTATGTATATTCTAATGCCGGATTTACGCTGCTTGCGGCAATTATCGAGTCAGCAAGTGGTGTCGAGTTTGAACAATATTTGACAGATAAAATATTTGAACCGCTTAACTTGGAGAAAACTGGTTTTCCTAACTCGGATTACTTACATGATATTCCAGCGGTAAACGGAACGTTAGATGGGATAAATTATGGTCCAGTAAACAATTTGGACTTCGGATGGTATTCGAAAGGGTATACCGATATCATATCAACACCACGTGAAATCACTTATTTCTTTCAAGCGCTGATTAGTGGAAATGTGGTTAGTTATGACAACCTTGATTTGATGAATTCCAATCAAATGGATCTAGGTAATGGTCGCTACCGCGGTTATGGAGCCGAGGTTAAAGGGCTTGATAGCTTATCACAAACAGTTGGTCATGCCGGGGTTTGGTACGGTGGAAACACAGCTGTTTATTATCGTCCAGCTGATGAGGTACTGTTTGTTTTAACATGTGATGAACTAGTTGTCGGTGTCGACCTCCCAGCAATTGAGGTTTACAATACTTTAAGTACGATGTATCCGGTAGCGAGTTTAGATGAAGAACCGATTATATCGAGAGAAGAAATCAATGTAAGTGATACCAGTTATAAGGGACAAACCAATTCAAGGAATGACATTGAGGTTGATCCCTTATCGAAAGAAAGTACATTAAGTGCAATGTTTGATCAATTGATAAACTTAATCACCTTATCGTTTTCAGACCCAACAATGGCGATGCTGATTATCTGTATAATAGCAATCATCATTATCATCTCAATATTAGTGATTAGGCGCAAACGATGGTACTATCTAAATAAAGCCAAAAAATAAATCGTATATTAGAGTCAAACTCTTAATATACGATTTTTAAATGTTATTTTACGATGAAAACTGAACACTTAGCATTCTTAACAATACCACTTGCAGTTGAACCCATCATTTTTTCGATAAAGGAATGATGCTTGTTATCACCAACAATTAGTAAGTCTGGTTCAACTTCCCTTGATATCTCACCGGTAATTATTGAGGCTACATCTAAACCTTCAACGACCTTTAAGTCGACATTTTTTACACCTGCTTGAACTGCTAAACTTTTAAGTTTATTCATCTCTTCGTCAGATAGTGAATCAATCGTGATGGAGTTGCCGTGTGAATAAGCTAATGTTCCCGTTTGTGGAAGCACAATTTGATTAACATGAGCAAGCACTAAATCAGCTTGATAACGCTTGGCCATTGCGATTGCTTGGTTTATAACTTTTTCTTTCTTATCATCATTTGTAACAGCTACTAATATTGTTTTTAACATATTATCGCCTCCTTTTTACAAATATATTATAGCACATTATGGAATTTGAAACCGGCGGTTTGTAACTGTGCTATAATTGATATAACAGTCAAGGAGGAATGATGGAATTACAAAAAATCATATATGAAAACTCAAAGCGCCTGTTTAGGGAAAAGGGTTACGATAAAACAACTTTGTCAGAGATAATTGATGCATCAGATTGCTCTAAAGGAGGGTTTTATCACTACTATAAAAGTAAAGAGGATATTATTCCGCAAGTTCTTGATGAATACGAGCAAGTGTACATTGACTGCATCAATGCTTTTGTTTTGCCTGAAAAATCAGGTTATGAAAACTTGCTGAAGTTTTATGAAACAGTATATTTAGACAATTCGGAAAAGGCAAGATTACGCAAAGAGCTTTATGACATCATTGTCCAGATTGACCGTGGGGATTTGTATCGCCATATGCGTAAGCGTGCTGATGGTGCCTTAACCAAAATGGTTTGTGAATTATTAGAAAAAGGGGAAATAGATGGTAGTGTTGAGCTTAATGTTAAGCCGATAATTATCGCAAAACTATTTGCTCGTGAATTCCGTTACTTTGATGAACGAATGCGTAAACTAATTGTTCGATACAATATCGAAAGCTATGAGCAAGCCCAAGAAATCCATAAAACCATCTTACTTGAAGATGAAATGGAGCTTAGTATCAAACTTTTAGAGTCGACCATAAATCGCGAATTACCGCTAAAACAAGTATATATTGATAACTTTAAAATACTTATTGATCGCGGTATTGAACATATTAAAAGTTAAAAAATGCCACCGGTAATTTGGTGGCTATTGTTATGTGAAAAGGGGAATGATGAACGTATTAATTAGCAGTTGCTTTTTGCTTCCAACTAGATACGATGGAAACATGCAAACAAGCGCAGAGATTCAGCAAATTGTTGATGTTTTAAAATTGCATAATGTCAATATCATTCCTATTTGTCCGGAACAATTAGGTGGTCTTCCCACACCGCGACCTCCAGCAGAAATTGTTGGTAAGCATGTATATAATGTCGATGGCAAGGATGTCTCGGAGCAATTTCAACTTGGTGCACAGCGCGTCTTATCCATAGTTAAGCAACTAGATATTGACTTTGTCATATTAAAAGAAAACAGTCCCTCATGTGGAGTTCACCAAATTTACGATGGTAGTTTCTCCAAGGTGAAAATCCCGGGGCTGGGAATTACATCCAAGCATCTAACCGAAGCGGGGATCAAGGTGTACTCAGAAGTAGACTTATTAGAGATTAAGGAGCTGTTATGCAAATAAAAGATTTAACAAAAGGTAGCATTGGGAAGGAACTGTTTACCCTTGCCTTACCACTGATGATTGCCAATTTGGTAAATATCGCTTACAACATGATTGACATGTTTTTCATTGGAAAAAGTGGTGATGAAGCACTAACAGCTGTTGGAACGGCAGGATTGTTTTTATGGTTAGCGGCGAGTATTGTCTACTTTTCTAAGCAAGGGATGGAGACCTTTTTATCCCAAGCAATTGGTCGTGGAAATATCCATGAGTCACGAGATATTATTAAAACTGGGGTCGGTCTTAACATTGTCATTGCCACAGTGTACTCGCTAATTATATTAATTTTCGCAGGCCCTTTAATTCGCATGTTCAATTTGGAAAGTGAAGTTATTAATGAAATTGCAATTATCTATTTACGAATTGGAAGTATTGCGGTATGGTTTATGATGATCAATCAAAACTTAATGAGTATCTTTCAAGCCCGTGGACAAACGAAACAAGTATTAATCTACAACAGTATTGGTTTAGTATTTAATATGGTTTTAGATCCAATCTTGATTATTACCCTTGGTTTAGGGGCAACTGGAGCCGCAATTGCAACAGTTGCTGCCAATATTATCGTATTTGCAATATCGGTAGTGAGTATCTTAAAGTTCGAACGCCAATATGATGCGCCGGCTCGCTTTGTTAAATCAATTGCTGTTAAAATCTTAAGAATCAGTTTTCCAACCGGAAGTTATAATGTGTTCTTTACGGTTGTTGCGATGTTAGTTAGTTCCTACTCAATACGCTATGGAGACAATGTAATTGCCGCTTCGCGAATTGGCTCACAGGTTGAATCCTTATCTTGGATGTTCGCCTCAGGTCTGGGAATTGCTTGTTCGGTATTCACCGGTCAAAACTACGGTGCGAAAAATAAAGAGCGTATCGATCGAGCGTATCGATATTTATTTAGGTTCTCAACAGTATATGGATTGTTTTTATTATGGTTATTTATTGCTAAGGCAGAACCGATGATGCGTATCTTCACAAGCAGTGATGAAATTGTCGAAATCGGAATCGTCTATTTTTACTGTCTATCATTCCAACAAGTGTTTACGTTATACGAAGGAATTGCTTCAGGATATTTCAATGGATATGGATTTACTAAAATTCCATCATTTTTCAGTATCAGTGGGAATGTTTTGCGACTGATTTTGGTCGTGGTGCTGTCCAATATCTTTGGACTAAATGGGATTTGGCTAGCAATTTCTCTAAGTGGAATCTACCGTGGATTAGGTCTGATTATTTGTAAAGTAGTATATGATTATCAAGGAAAAATGAATATCGCTTAAGCAGAGCAATTTCAAATTGTTGCAAACACTACAAATTTAAATAAAATAAAACGTCAAGCGGATAAAGAAATTCGCTTGGCGTTTTTCTAATTAACCCTCCTTGAATTGTTTGTTGATAGTAGTATATAATGCAAAGAATATTTTGAATTGAGCATTATCCTGCCAGTTACCTTTTATCGATTTAGATATCTTGATGCCAAGTATTGCTACAGTAGTTCGCATAGTATTTATAAATAGAAAAGTTAACCGGGTATGTATTATCACCGTTTATCTTCGCGTACAAAAAAGTATGCTCATGAATTAAATTTTACTATGTAATTCAATATGAAGTTGAGCTTATATATGAGTTTATAATATACTTGACCTTTATTATATTGTTTGTTACAATACTAGCATACAAGCGTTTTGGAACTATAGGTAGATATTGCACAGCATTTTTAAATAATTTATGTCGTTTCAAATTGTAAAAATCTAAGATAAAAGGAGATAATATGAAAATAGGAGTTAGACCTCACGATTTATCATTTAGTACAACACAAGAACTATGCGAAATTTGTAAGGAATTAGGTATTGATGGATTACAATTAGTTTCAATGAAAATATTTGAGGATAAGTTTTGGGATCAGGAGTTTATTGATCAACAAATTAATATGATTAGATCAAATGGGATTGATATCTTTTTACTTGGTTCATACTTCAATATGATCCATCCAAATCTCGAGAAGCTAGAAAGTGGAATCAAGGTTTTTGAAGAAAATACTAAAACTGCCAAGCGAAATAAAATCAGTAATATCGGAAGTGAAACAGGATCGGTAAACGGTGATGATTGGACTTACAATCCTTTGAATCATCAAGAAGAAAGTTACGCAAAGCTAGAAAAAACCATCGATCAAGTAACATCAAAGTTGGATGAGCAATATTATCTATTAGAACCAGTATATGATCATGTTGCTCACAATTTAGAACTAACAAAGAGAATGATGAGAAATGATCGAGTTGCAATTACTTTGGATTTAGCGAACTTATTAAATGTGGAGAACCACCAAAGCTATTTAAAGATATTTGAAGCTTTCTTAGCTGAATTTGGATCTAAAATAAAAATATTTCACTTTAAAAATTTTGTAATTGCAAACAATCAAAAACAAGCAACAGCTTTAGATAAAGGGATAATCGATTATCAACAAATATATGAATTAGTTATCAAATATAAGCTTGACGATATACCAGTAATAGTTGAGGAGCTTCAAGGGAAAATGTTAGAAGATAGTATTAAATATTTACGATCAATTAGTCAATAAAAACAGTAACACCATAGGAGGCAGTTGTGAATAAGATTAAAATTTACAATGACTTAGTAATTGGTAAATGTTATTGCTCCGATTTTTACGGAAGTAGCCGGTCGTGTTGGAAAGCAGGCGACATACTACCCGTTCCAACTGATGACAACCTATGGATTAGGAACTGTGCTAACTTCCCAGTCCCAAGCGCCAACAGTTTCAGGAAGATGCAGATCAAGCAATGGACTAATTGTTGGAGCAGTACACAATCAAGTTGAGAACCGCTTAAATATATTTGTAACAAATGTTGCTGCACAAAGTAGCCATCAATTTAAGTTTGATTTCCCCGGTTTTGGTAATGTGAAATTTATTGATTAACATAATTTAGTTGGAACCGGAGATGAGGCGATAAATACCTTTGACAAACCAGAACAAGTAACTATTGAAGTATCAAAAATTGAAAACCTAGAAATGGAGAAAAGTTCATTTTCTCTATACAGGTATAGTATAGGAGAATAACTATGAAAACAAATGAATTAATCGATTTAATTAGCAACCCGAATATGTATGAAATAAACAAGTATCAACCAAGATCGAGCAAGTATACGCATGGAATCGATTGTGAATTAGAAGTCAATTTAAATGGTAGTTGGCACTTTGATTTTTACAATAATATTTTTGATCGAGATGAAAACTTTATGACGAAGCAAACATTTAGTCGAGTGATTCAAGTTCCAAGTCATATTGAATTATCTGGTTATGGTCAAGTTCAATATGTAAATGTACAATATCCTTGGGATGGTGTTGAAGATGTACAAGTTGGTACATCGCCGATTAAGACTAATACGGTTGGACAGTATACTAAATTTATAAATGTTGCAGACCTGAATGACTTTGCGGACTTCATCTTATGCTTTGAAGGAGTTGAAAGTGGATTCAACCTTTGGATAAATGGTAGTTACGTCGGCTACTCGACAGATACTTTTACTACAAGCGAGTTTCAAGTAAAGCAATATTTAAAATTAGGTATTAATCAAATTAGTGTAGAAGTTTATAAATTTACCGCAAGCAGTTGGCTAGAAGATCAAGACTTTTGGCGCTTTAGTGGTATATTTAGAGATGTTAAGCTTAAGAAAATAACTAGTCAACACATAATTGACTTTGAGATAAATTATTCAATTTGTAATGATAAGGTTAACACTAAAATTGATATAGTTAGAAACGGGACATTTGATATTAAATGTGAAGTACTTGATCATAACAATGTGCTAATATTCGAAGGCGTGTCAAGTGATGGATTTGACTTTTGGCTGGACAATGTAAAACTATGGAATGCCGAAGAACCGTATTTATATACGTTTAATTTTGATACGGGTACGGAAAAATTTTCAAAGAGAATTGGTTTTAGACACATCGAAATTGTTGATAAGGTGATAACATTAAATGGTCAAAGAATTGTTTTTAAAGGAATGAACCGACATGAATTCGATCCATATCTAGGACGAGCAATCGGTTATAAACAAATCAGAACAGACTTAGAACTTTTAAAGAAACATAATTTTAATGCAATTCGCTGTTCACATTATCCAAATAATACAATCTTTTATGATATTTGTGATGAACTAGGTTTTTATGTCATCAATGAAGTTAATCTGGAAACACACGGAACATGGTCGACTGCAAAGTTTTCATCAGGAGATCTAAGCGGGGTTTTACCAAATGATAACTCAAACTATCGTGACAATGTGCTAAAGCGAGCAAAAAACTTATATAATCGTGATAAAAACAGTAGCTCGGTTATTATGTGGTCGCTAGGAAACGAATCGTATGGAGGAAGAACTCTATTTGAAATGCATAACTATTTTAAAAACACGGATAGTAGTCGTCTAGTCCATTATGAAGGAGTAACACGTGATCGTAGCTACCCATTAACTTCAGATGTTGAATCACATATGTATACACGTAGTGAAGACATAGAAACTTATTTTAATAATGGCTTTGAAAAACCGTTTATTCTTTGTGAATATACACACGCAATGGGGAATTCAAATGGAAATTTAATTGACTATCTGGATTTAGAAGATAAATATGAGTCATACCATGGTGGCTTTATTTGGGAATATATGGATCAAGCGATATTCCAAGGTGGTAAGTTCAATTACGGAGGAGATTTTGATGAATGTCCGACTGACTATAATTTTATTTGTGATGGACTAGTTGGGCCTGACCGTGAAATTACAGACAAATTACTTTATGTATCAAATCTTTTCTCGCCAATAAGAATTAAAGAGGAAGCCGATAAATTTATTGTCAAAAACAATAATCAGTTTATGGACTTTGACAATTTGATTATCAAAAAATACATCCAAACTGAATTTTCTAAGCAACTAATCGACACGACTTCAATTCAATTAAGCGCCCAACAAATTTACGAAGTGCCAAAAGATGCTCGAACTGGTGTAACTTTATATGAGGTATGTAACAACGGGGAAGTTCTAAAAGTATTTAGTCAAGTAAACTATGAAGAAAGACAAAATGATGAAGTGTGTACGAATGTTCACTATGTGGAAGGGGATAAAAACTTCGGATTGCATTCAGAACAATTCTCAATAATGTTCTGTAAAGAATATAATAATCTTATTTCAATTAAATATGACGGAAAAGAGCTTCTAGAATCAATTGAAAACAGTCCTAAGCCAAACTTGTGGCGAGCACCAACGAATAATGATATGGGAGCAGGAATAGTTGGGGAACTAAGTATTTGGAAAATCATTACTGAATATAGTAGTAAAAAGATTAAGTCTTATAAATATAAAAATCAAGTTCTATACGTAACAATAGAATTTACTCACCCAATCAATGATCAATATAAAACGACAATGAACTACGAGGTAAAACATGATGGTTCAATCATCGTGACGACGACTTATACTGGTCTCGAAAATATGCCAAACATGTTAAACTTTGGTTTTGACGTAAATTTAAACCGTAGATATAACAAGTTTACCTATCTAGGTGCTGGTGAAATTGAATCGTACCAAGACCGTAATACTGAACTTGCAAAACTATACTCAACGCATAAGATTAGTGATTTAAAATCATATCTGTACCCACAAGAGTGTGGAAACCGAACAAGAGTTAATTACTTAAAAGTAGTAGATGATAATAATCAAGGATTTATTATTGAAAGTCCAGATGAATTTGAATTCTCATTAAGAAATTATAATGATTGTGAGTTGGAACAAAAACGTAATAACAGCGATTTAGTAGAAGGTGCACCACATTTAAAAATAAACCACAAACAATCTGGTGTTGGTGGTGATGATAGCTGGGAAAATTGGTGTAAACCTGGATATGTTGTTAGCAGTAAAGAAGATATGTCTTACACAATAACTATCAGAAGGATCTAAAGAAGCGAACCACCTCTAGTATTTATAGAGGTGGTTTTTCTTTTGCTAATCCAGTTTTACGGATATTTTCAAATCAAAATTGGATAATTCCGGAAAAAATTCCACCTTAAATTTTCTCATCTTGGAATTTTTTCCGTTTATAAAAAGTTCTCGCATCATGTAATCATTTTCTTGTATACTAGGATTGTAGAGGGGCGAGTTCACAGATAAGTCGTTTTTCTTAAAAGCAAAAAATATTAAGGAGTTTTTATGAAGAAATTACTAATTAGTCTTGTAGTATTTATGGCGATGCTATCAGGTTGTAGTGGAAGTACATCACCTACAGCGGATAGTCTTGAAATTTTTGGATGGGAAATCGGAGGAGAAGAAGATGAACAAGCGATGTTCCCCCAAATGCTATCTGAACAACTAGGGGTAGATGTAACTACAAATGTTCCTAAAGATGACTATGTTAAGCAACTTGCAGCCGCATTAGCAAGTGGTGAAATATATGATTTAATCTATATACAACAAGAGAATTACTATGATTTAGTTAATCAAGGTGCTTTAATGGACTTAACAGATTTAATTGCTAGTTCAGATGTATTAAGCAACCCAGATATTTTAGATCCTGAAGTATATTTAGATCCAATCGAAATAGATGGTGGTGTATATGCACTTCCAACTAAATATGAAGGTGGATTAGTAGCCGCAGTACGTAATGATTGGTTAAAAGAATTCAATATGGAAGCACCAACAACATTAGAAGAGTGGGAAGCTTATTTTGCAAAGTGTAAATCGGAAAAAGATGCCTTTGGAGTAACGCTTCGTGGAATTGACTATATTCAACCTTGGATGAGTGCATTTAATATTACCGAAGGTCTAGTTGAAGTTGAAGATGGAGTTTATACTGTGCCTTACGCAAGCGATGATGCTGCTGCAGCATGGGAATGGTGGAATAAAATGTACATGGCTGGATACTTAGAACCAAACTTTGAAACAAATGGTTCAAGTGACTTTAGAGATCAGTTCATGTCAGGTAAAACTGGTTCTGTTGGATACTGGTGGCATTGGATTGGCCAATTCGACGATAAAGTTCAAGATGATTCAAGTAACACTCAAGATACATTTGATACAATTGCCGCACCAGCAGCATTAGCACCAGATGGATCTCGTACATTATCAATTGGAGACTTAAGCCTTATGGCAATTCCTGCAAATGCAGATAGTCCAGAATTAGCAATTAAGTTCTTTGAATGGTTATATTCAGATGAAGGAAGTATGGCGACTGTGTTCGGATATGAAGGACACGATTATAACATCACAGCAGATGGAAGTATTGAATTAACAGCAGTTGGTGAAGAGCACAACTTAAACCATGGTGCAGCAAACCCAGTTAACGAAACATGGGAAATGCCTGAAGGATTTGAAAGTCCAAATGAAGCTGATGAATTAGTAGCTCGTCAATACGTTGATGAAACTGGTGTACCAGTAATTAAAAATGCAGATTACGGTAAAATTAATGAAATTGTTGCTAAATATGCAAGTCAAATAATTAAAGGTAAAATCAGTGGAGAAGAAGGAACTAAAGCAATGCAAGAGGAAATTGCAGCTCTTTCAAATGATGACGTAACTTATAAATTCTAAGATAAAGGGGAATGATGCAAACAAAGAGTTTAAGTATTAAAATAAAAGATAACATGATGTATTATATATTTTTAACACCAGCTATCTTATTCTTTTTAATTTTTGTTATGTATCCTTTTGCTCAAGGAATAGTTTTTAGTTTTCAAGACTACGGTTTATTAGGTCCTAGTGGATTTGTCGGATTAAGTAATTACATAAAAGTACTTACTGACCCTAAGTTCCACGAGGCGATGATAAATACAGTAATATTTGCAAGTATAACAGTAGTGGCGGATGTTTTCCTGCCACTATTTATTGCAATAATTTTAAATGAAACTATCTTTAAAAGAGCTAGGAACTTATTACATACAACAGTTTATTTACCAAAATTACTATCAACAGTAATTATCGTTGGTATTTTTGCAAATTTACTTGGTGCAGGTGGACCTATTAGTGATTTGGCATATAGTTTAGGATTAACGCCAATACCGGAAAATTTAATGGCAGCTCCAGGATTGGCGCGACCACTATTTATTATTATTCAAATTTGGAGAACAATCGGGTACTATGTAATCATGTATTCTGCAGCGTTATTAGCAATAGATCCATCATTATATGAGGCTGCAAAAATAGATGGTGCAACATGGTTCCAACAAGTAAGATATATTACAATTCCTGGTGTTAGTACGATGATGAAAACAGTAACTTTATTAGCAGTAATGTCAATATTCAAGACATTCTCACTTTCATTCTTATTAACAACACCAAACAATGCAGAGTATGTAAGAACACTAATGGTGTATACATATCAAGTTGGTATTTTAGAATTTGATATTGGTATGTCAGTAGCATCAGCTACAATTGTATTCTTCACAACTTTGATTGTATCGTTAATTGTGAGAAAGGTTATAAGGTATTAATATGAAAAAGAAATTAAATTTTGAACAAGTATTTATTTTAATCGTAATGATCGGTTTATTCATCTTCATTGCAATGCCGGTATGGACCGCAATTTCAATCTCTTTCATGTCGAATGCTGAATCGTTGTCACCATCAAACTATTTTATTCCAGCAGACTTTTCATTAGAGGGATACAAAGCAGTGTTTGAAGATGCAAACATTATTAGACCGCTTATAAATACATTATTTGTAACGAGTATTGGTACATTACTTCACATGTTAATCGTATCATTAGCAGGTTATGGGTTAATTCAAACCAAACTACCTGGAGGGAAATTTATTGCCATCTTCTTTATGATTACAATGATGGTTCCAGCAGAAGCAATTATGATTCCGCGGTTCTTAATGTTCCAAAACCTCGGAATGATTAATAATTTATGGTCAATTATCTTAATAAGTTTAGCAAGTGGTTTTTCAATTCTCTTACTTGAAAACTATTTCAAATCAATATCATTTTCTTTGGCAGAATCGGCAAGAATTGACGGAGCATCAGAATTTAAGATATACTATAAGATATACGTGCCTTTAGCAAAAAATGGATTCCTAGTTGTTATGCTATTTGATATCGTTACAAGATGGAATGAGTATTCAAGTGCTCTTCTATTATTAACAGATCCAAATAAGTATTTAATCCAACAAGCAATTAAGGAATTAGTATTACCAACAGGTGGAGGACAAAGTACATTCATGATTTATCCAAACCTTGAAATGGCAGTTATTGTAATTGGTATTTTACCAATTGTAATACTATACTTTATGTTCCAAAAACAATTTGTTGGTGGTATGAATGTCGGAGGAGTTAAGGAGTAATATGTTAAGCAAGTTTTCATTACATGCAAATAAAATGACAGAGTTCATGACAATTAATTTTAAGAAGTTCAACATGATACAAGTAAATCTAAAAGCAGATAACAATGTTTATATTCAGATTTTGCACGAAGAAGAGTGTGTATACACGAATCATGTAATGAATCTTGAAGAACTTATTGATTTCAGCTCGCTAGTAGCAGGTACAGTAGAAGAACTGAGTATTTGTATCTATATCATTGACGGAAGTCAAAAGGTTACAGTTGATTTTGAGGCAAACACTATTTTAAAACCAGTAATTCTACGTGGTGACTTTCACGCTCACACTAACTCAAGTGGGGATGGACGTCACACTATCAGTGAACTAGTAGAGATGGCGGAAGCAGCAAACCTCGATTTTATCACACTAACGGATCACAACTCACATGCAGCCAATTTTGCAAAGCATCCAGAAACGGACAGTATCATCATTCCGGGGATGGAACTAACCAACAAATTTGGTCACTGTAACTTATTAGGTAAGAAGCAAGCAATTAGCAACTGTAGAGTTGTCACTTATGAAGATGAGTTAGCTAAAATTAGAGAAGCTCAATCAAATGGGGCGACGTTTGTCGCCAATCACCCATTTTCACCTAAATCGAGATCTTGGATGGTTCCGATTATGGAACTTACACCTGATTTAGTTGAAATTTGGAATGGACCATGGGGAATGCACAATCGTGTTGCATTTGAGTGGTGGTTAGATATCCTAAATAGTGGGAAATATATTCCGGCAATTGGAGGAAGTGACTTTCACTTTGAGGATGAAGGTAAACAAATTTATATTCCAACGAATATAATTACCTCGAGGTTTAAATCAACTTCGGGGATCTTAGAGGCAGCTCTTACAGGAAATAATGCTATTTCTAACACCGACATCGAAGTTAGCTTTGATAATAATAAAATAGCTATTAAAAACGTAAAAGAAACGGTCTACTTATATAAATACGAACGCTATAAATGTACAAGTATTGAGGTAACAGCAGATACTGTCGTCGAAATTGACGAAAGTAAAATTGATGGTTACCTAGTTATAACATTGTGTACAAGCACGAAGCGTGATCGCGAATACATTTATATCAGTAACCCACTTATTATGAAAGGGTAAAAATGAAAGAAGAAATTCAGTCAGCAGGAAACTTTGTCTTTGATTTAATCATTACAAATTTAGTTATAATTCTAGTGTCAGTTGTATCTCTTGGAACGCTAGCGTTTTCAATCGGTTCGATTTTAACAAACGAGTTAGATAAAAACTATTTTAATCAAGATGATTCAGGGTCCATAGTAAATGGCTTGAAGATGCTTAAAGACAACTTCATAGATATACTTACTAATAACATTTTCCACTTAATATTTGTTGGAATCCTGTTGCTAATTTCAATTTCACTTAAAGATACTTTACAAATTGTATCGATTGCTCTAAATTCATTTTTAATTATGTTTGAAATCTCATTCTGGATAATATATTTAAATTACGAATATACAACTACGCACAAATATATGTTAGCCTTTAATATGGCGATTCGTAGTTTACTTTTAGGAGTTATAGGTTACATCGTACTATTAGTTATCGTCTTAACATTCTTTAATGGTGCGTATTATTACCTATTCTTTATTCCAGCTGGATATATTCTAGTTTTGATGAT
Organism: Mollicutes bacterium LVI A0039; assembly: GCA_033103385.1. Lineage (GTDB taxonomy): Bacteria > Bacillota_I > Bacilli_A > UBA3375 > UBA3375 > LVI-A0039. The sequence continues at coordinate 958,359 of CP136953.1, read as the reverse complement.
AATTCAGAAGAAAATTATTTCAAAGTACATTAATAAGTTACAGGGAGCATAACATGAAAACATATAATCAATTAGTTGAAAATCAAGATGCAAAGGGGCTTGCAAAGCTACTTGGTGATAGGTATCCATTCGCAGTAGATAATGTGGATTACGAAAAACTTGATGACTATACGTCAACACTACTAAAGATATTAACTAATTCATTTACTGAAGAGTTTCATATAAATAAAGACTCATATATTCTCGATGAAATACACAAGTTTATGATTTATGCTAAAACATGTCCAAGTGGGAAAGTGACATACATCGATGTTCGACCAGAAATTTTAAGGTTTGAAGTAGAAATTAGTAAACGTAACTTTATGCAATTTGACTTTCACTTAGGAAATGGTGGATACTGTGTCAGTTTAGACTATATCCCTATATCACAGACAAATTTAAAAAATTAAAACCTGCAATTACTTGCTGTTTTTTTTTAGAAAATTTTCAAAAATAATATCAAATATATACAATTTAAAGTACTTATTTAGATGTTTATATTGGTTAAATAACGAAGAAAAATCTAAGGAAGTATCTTGGTAAACAGATCTTGATAAGTCCTGATAATATGATATTAATAGTAAATTGACGGTATTGTCTAGGTTGACAGTAATGTCAAGTCTTTCACTATTGTGTACATAGATACATAAGTCATTTTCACCTATAAGTGAGACAATCTTGATGTTATTATTTATATCCGATGAGTAATAAACAGATGTATCTAATAAGTTACTAATATTGATGGAGAAATCCTGAATTGTTTTTGAATCAATACTGCTCATGATGAATATATTATTGTATTCATTTAGTTTATTGGCGATTGTTTCAATATTATCGTTAATGTTATTGTGAATTACGTGAAATGAATTTAGTAATGCCGTATGAGGATGATCAGTGGCATCACTTGACTTTAAGACGTGACAGAATTCAAAGTAAGAATCATACCCAAGTTTATTGATGAAACGGGAAACAGAAGATGGAGAGCAATAAGCACTTTTGGCTAATGCACTGATTGTCATATTTGGTACACTATCAGCATTATTAATGATAAATTTAGCGATATGTTGGTGTGATTTTCCATATGTATTTAAATCATTTTTTATAGTTTCAATCAGCTTTTTTGACATATCATCTCCCAATTCATAAACTGAATTTTACATAAATTATATCATAATATATTATGTATATTCCAAATAAAATAAAAGAGGTCCATAAAATGAAAATAATAAAAAATTATAATCAAGGTCAATCACTGATCAATTATAACGTATCATTTTTGAAAAAAGAACGCTTCATCCAATCAAGTCCCCAAACCTTTGAAGGCTTTGTAAATCTAAAAGATATCTATATTCCAATTATGTATCCAGTTCGTAAAGAATTTGAAGAATATAGTAAAAATACAAGTTTAAATCGATTAGAGCCCAAATATGTTTATACACCATTTGAAAGTAATAAAGTCGATTACTCAACATTCCTCGGACAACCTTACATGATGGAATCAAGTGGATACTGTACTATTATTTCTGAAGCAGATCATGAAGTAGAAATTGAATTACGTGTATGTGGTGATTCCTCGGTATATTTAAATGATGTAGAAGTTTCGCGCTTCTCACCTTTTACTAGAATTCATCCGGAATCAACAATAGTAAAGTTGCCATTAAAAAAAGGTGAGAATAAAATGGAAATTCATATTCGTGATATTGCTGAACGTGATATCAACTTCTCATTTGAAACAATCTTACTTACGGATACTAATTTAACAACGGAGATCGATATTAGCGATTTACAAGAGTATGATGAAGTTTCATCGCTATTAAGTTCAATTTACTTTCAAGATGAAACAATTAATAGTGGGATAGCTGTTATTAAATATGATAATCAAATGATGACTAGAGATAGAACATTAAGTTTAGCGATTAGACACAATGAATTACCATATGATGCACTTGAAAAAGAAGATGAATGTAACCCAATCCAAAGTACGCTTGATTACAAGATCGATGTTCTGTTTAAAAAGGATAGCAATGTGGTTGAAGTGGATTTTGGTACGCTTGCTGACTTTACATCATTTATGTTATTTAAGTTTGAAAAAGAAGACATGTTTATGGTAAGACGACTGTATTTATCAAAATATACAATGGTCGATCCGGAAATTGATCAAATTGAAGAGCGTAAGGCATTTGCTCGCAAGTATATAAGTGAGAATGGTCGTACAACAGTTATGCGTGTTTATTGTGACCTGGCAATTAATGGTTCGATTTCATCAGCGAACCAGAAAAAGTTAGATGAACAATTACAATTTATCAATAACCGTGATGACTGTGCTGATTTTGAAGTAATCGGTCTAATTCAGTTATACCGTGACTTTAAAGATATCATTGATTCCAGTCTAAAGAAACAAATAGAGGATGCAATCCTTGATTTTAGATACTGGTGTAATGAGCCGGGAGTAGATGCAATGTGGTACTTTAGTGAGAATCATGGATTAAACTTCCACACTGCGCAATTTATGGCAGGTGACACATTTATGACAAGTAAGTTCAGTAATTCTGGTAAGTTCGGTGAAGAGCACCGCGCAGAGGCTAAAGAACGATTAATGGCTTGGTTCGATCACTTTATTGAGTATGGTCTTGCAGAATGGAACTCGACAACATATATTCCGATTGATTTAAATGCCTTATTTGTTTTATATCACCAAAACTTTGATGTGGAAATCAAATCTCTAGCTACAAAGGCACTTGATTATTGTTTTGAGACAATTGCTAATAACCTAACTAATAAAACAATGGCATCATCATTTGGACGTGTTTATGAGACGGAACTTAAAGCCTTTGAATTTGGTGAACTATCATTTATCTCTTGGATAATGTGGAACAAAGGATATATAAACTGGAGTTCTAGAGCAGTCAGTCTATACTTGATTACTGATTACCATTATGATTTTCAGGAAAAGCTCGGACTAATCGAAAAATTTGAAGGTTATAAAAAAGTTAATACGAAAATTTACAAATATCCAAATGCTTCGATTGCAAGTGTATGTAATTATAAGGCAAATGAACGAGGAATTCAGCAACATGTCTTCCATATCAATATGCCTAACGAATGTCATATTTGGCTAAATCATCCGGGTGAATTATTACCATCTGGTGAAGGACGTCCATCATTTTGGTCTGGAAATGGAATATTCCCACTGGTAACTCAAGAAGAAAACACAGCTAATATTAAATGGCAATTACATAATTCATGGATCAAACAAGTTCATATGTATGTTCCAATGTCAAAAGTAGATGTAAAATTTGATAATGAAGTGATTACTATTTCAGATGGAGAGTATACAGTATTAGTAAAAACAAACAATAAATACCATAAAACAATTACAGGTGCAAATACCAATCGAGAAATTGTATTTTATGGAGAAGAAATTGAATTTGAAGTTCAATTAATAAAAATTAATGGTGAGGAAATTATGAATAAAATTCTAGCGTTTGATATCGGAGGAACGAACTTAAAATATGGTTTAGTCTCAAAAGCGGGTCAAGTGTCTGATAATGGTAAAGTTACCAGCCCAGAATCATATGATCAATTATTAAAATTAATGGCAAGTATCTATGAACAACATAAGCAAAATGTTGTTCCTGCCTTAGCCATTTCCTGTCCATCGGTTTACAAAGGTGGAAAAGTTGTCGGTTCGAGCTATTTAAGTTATATTATTGGGAAAGATATCATCGGTGACTTACAATCAATCACAGGAGTTAAATGTTATATCGAAAACGATGGAAACTGTTCGGCACTAGGAGAATACTACTTTGGTGGTAATAATGTTAGTTCACTAGCTGCGATTGTAATTGGAAGTGGAGTTGGCGGAGGTGTTATCATCAATGACCAATTATTAAAAGGTGCAAACCTAGTTGCCGGAGAACTTGGTTTCCCACTATTTAATTATCAATTGGGCGATGAGAAGCCGTATAATCTATTCGGTTCGGTTACAGGGATGACAAATTTCATCCATGAGGCCAAAAAGATAGATCCAAATGTTCCTGATGCTGAATATGTTTTTGATAGCGAAGAACCGAAATTTGAAGCATTAAAGCAAAAGGAAACAGATATCATTGCGATGCAAATCATCAATTTACAATATATTGTTGATCCAGAATTAATTATAATTGGTGGCGCCATTTCCAAAAATCAAAAGTTTATGAATAGAATCAAGGATAGCTTAAATCGTTATTATGAAAAATTGCCCTATCACGATACTAAATCAAACGTAAAAGCCAGTAGTTTTGCTAATGAAAATAACTTATTGGGTTCAACCGTTGCATATTGGAGAGAAAATGAATAATATACATTTAATAGGACATACACATTGGGACCGAGAGTGGTACTTTTCAACAAGAGACTCATATGTTTTACTTACAGAAACCTTTAAAAGAGTAGTTGAAACGCTTGAACGTAATCCAGAAGAAACATATATTTTAGATGCACAATCATCAATAATCGAAGATTTCCTTAAATTTGTACCTAGCTATGAACAAAGAGTTAAGAATTTAATCGCAAATAAGCAGCTTTTTGTTGGACCATGGTATACACAAACGGACTGTCTTTATGTTGGAGCAGAATCGATAATTCAGAATTTAAAAGTGGGACTGGAAATATCACGAGATTTAGGTAGTGATTTTGAAATTGGATATTTGCCTGATACTTTCGGATTTAATATTCAAATGCCTTCAATACTAAAGAGTTGTGGAATTGATAAAGCTGTAATTCGTCGTGGTGTTGACTACGATATTCATGAGACGGGTGCATACTTTAAATGGAAGGCTCTAAATGAAGAAGTAGTTAAAACAATCCACCTATACAAGGGATATGGAGAATTAGGGGCAGTAGAATTAGATAAAGGTGAAAAGCTAACTAAATATATTGATACGATTAAAAAGTATACTGATAGTCAAAATTTTGTATGTTTGTGTGGTGGAGATCAAACAGAAATTAACACAAAGCATAGCGAAATTATTAATCAACTGAATTCTGAAGAAGCCAGTTACAACTTAGTTAATAGCGACTTAGATAAGGTTTTTAACCTGTTAACAGATAAGGATTATAAAGAACTGCAGTCCGACTTAAGAATTGGTAGCTACGATCGTGTTCACCGTAGTATCGGTTCAAGTCGTTACGATATTAAACAATTGAATTTTGAATTAGAAAATAGAATCTATAAGATAACTAACCCAATGATTGCAATTGCGAAGCAAAATGGAATTGTAATCGAGACGGAGTTAATCAAATGGTGTTTGAAGAAGCTGTTTGAAAACCAGGCACACGATTCAATGGGTGGTTGTGTAACAGATGAAGTATATGAAGATATTATTTTCAGATTCAAGGAAGTAAGAGAAGTAGTTGATGGTATTGAAAACATGATTGCATACCGTCTTCATGAGCAATTAAAGTTAACTGAAGAGAAATTGATTGTCTTTAATCCACAATCAAAAGCGACTGTTCCGAACCAAAATATCAAGGTATTAAGTTATAGTCAAAATATCCGTTTAGACGTTAAATACCGTATCGTTAATAGATCAAAGGTATCTGATTTTTCAGAGCAAGGATATCACTATATATTTGATGTAAAAATTGAAGAACAATTATCACCAATGAACTTTGACATTATAACTATCGGTTCTAATGATGCTCCTTATAAAGAATTTATCAAGGTTTCAGCTCTAGAAACTCCTAAATTTAAAATAGCGGCCGATAACAACCAAATTAGTATGACAATCGGCGATAAGTTTATTCCAAACTGGATTAGATTGTATGACTGCGGTAATGATGGAGATACATATGATTACTCACCACTTAGAGGTGATGAGGAATTGATATTTGATGTTACTAAATGCAATTTGTATAGTAATGGTAGTCATGGTTATGGTCTGGCAGAATTAACGCTTGCTCTACCAAGTGACTTAGAACAAAGAGTTAAGAAGCAAAAATTCACTGACAATAAAGTTATAATTAGATTCGATGTAACTAATGATGGACAAATTGACTTTGCTATTGAAGTTGACAACCAAAGTTTATCGCACCGTTTACGTGTTAGTTTTGATACGGGAATCTATACACCAAATCATTATCAGTCAGTACCATTTACAAGTCACATTGCCCAAGATCATGAATTAGTAATATCTAACTTTGAGCAAAGAGGATACGTTGAAGATAATTTGGATAATAAAGTTTTTGATAATATTGTTGCAAAGCAAAATGAAGACTATGCATATGCAATTCAAAGTTATGGATCAAAGGAGTATCAAGTAAATGATTCAGAATTTATAATTACTTTATTTGCAACAACAAGTGAATTTGGTAAAGGTGATTTATTGAGTCGTCCCGGACGTGCTAGTGGAGATACGCAACGTCCTGGTCACAAAATGATTGCAACACCAAAGGCAGAGTATTTAGGGGTTCAAAAATTTAGGTTTACAATTAACATCGCAGCAAAGCTAGATGAAGTTGCTATAAATCAATTGATTGATGCCCATACTACTGCCCCATATTACTTCCAAAAACAATTAGTAGATAAGTTCATCAACCGTTTAGATAATAAATTATTTGATTTACGTGATCTAGACTTAATTGACAAGTCCAGTATCAATCTTGAAACACCATATCCAATGTCGAATATTGAATCTTTTGAAGAAGGATATTTAATTAGATTGACTAATGGAGGAGCCGAACAATTATTAGCTAAAGATGCATTTGCAGGTTGGACAATAGTTGCTCAGACAAATTGCTTAGGAGAAGTAATATCATCTGAGCAAATAAAACTATTTGCTAAAACGTGTAGCACATTTTATATTAAGCCAAATAGTGATGAGGAGAAAAATGCTTAAGTATAACATCAACAAAGGTCAAAGCATCAATCATGTAGCGCATAGTGATGTTGTTAAGACTAATTACAAACAGCACCAAGACGAAACGTTTGATGCACCAGTAAATTTAGAGGAAGGGTATAAACAAATTGTATATCCAGTGCGTAAAGATTTTATAAATGATTTTAAGGATGAATGTATAGCGTATCCTCAAGATATTAAATTCAATTATTTATATAGTCCATTTGAAAATAGTAAGGTAGAATTTTCGAATTTTATTAACACTCCTCATAAGTTAGAAGTGTATTCCAAAGTGACGATTGTTTCACCATTAGCTCAATCCGTAGACTTTACTCTTGATACATGTGGTAAAGTAATTATTTGGGTTAATGGTAGCGTGCAAGTTGAATATGCACCTTTTACAAGAAACATCAACTCAAGTACTTCAATCAGTTTGGAGTTACAAGCGGGTGATAATGAGGTGATTATATACGCACTTGAGATTGCTGAACGTGATGTATTTTACTATTATCAACTAACTCTAAACACAGATATCAATTTAGAGTATTATGTTGATACGAATATCGACCAGGAAAAATACGATCAAGTTGTCGATTATATTGATGCAATATACTTCGAGCAAGACGCAAATAAGTCAGACATCATTAAGTATAATACTCATTTAGATTCAATTGATCAGCAACTTTATTTTAGTTACAGTGAAGGGTTTGACATTTATCGTGATACATGTGGAAGTGCAGATTGGAAGCTAGTCGATCAACAGACAAAAAGTATTGATCTAAGCGGTGATTCAGATTTCATGTCCTACGTTACTATCCAGGCCATTATCGATGGTATTGTTGTAAGCAAACGTTTCTTTATATCGAAGATTACGACAACGAATGTCGACTTAGATACAATAGAAGCGCGTAAAAAGTTTGCGGCAGAATATATTGCAAAACATGGTCAGGTGAATGTTAATAAATCACTAGTGTTATTATCATTAAATAATGAGTATAACCAAGAGGTGGAGAACGGACTGCTTACAGTGCTGGAAATTGTGGAATCTAAGGGAGATTGTGCTGATTTCTATATAGTTCCTCTAATGATTATTTTAAAGAAATATAGCCACTTATTACCAACGCCAATGCATGATCGTTTAAAACAATCGATACTTGATTTTAGATATTGGATTGATGAACCAGGATCAGATGTTATGTGGTGGTTTAGTGAGAACCATGCCCTATTATTCCACATTGCCCAATATATTGCAGGTGATTTATATCCTAATGAGGTATTTACCGTATCAGGAAATACTGGAGTAACCCACTCCAAGATAGGTAAGGATAGAATTGTAGAATGGTTTGAAATCTTTAATAAGTACGGACTGGCTGAATGGAATTCGACAACATATATTCCGATTGACATAATTGGTTTCTTGAGTTTATTTGAACTTGCACCAGATGCGGAAATCAAGCAGATTGCCAGTGATGCTATGGATTTGACATTAAAAATAATTGCACTGAATTTTAATGGTGATATGATGGCAAGCTCTTATGGGCGTTGTTATGAAAAAGAATTAAAGGCAATGGAATTTGGAGAGTTAACATTTATAACTTGGATGTTATGGGGTAAAGGATATATAAATACAACATCTCGCTCAACAGCATTAATGGCATTAACTGATTACCAGCCACCAATGCTAACACAGCACTTTACTTACGATGGCTTAGAAGCGAAAACTATCGAATATAAGCAGGGAATTAATGGTGTTTATTCGTACTTGTTTAAAAATAGTGATTATGCTGTTGGTTCGGTTGTAAACTATAAAGCCGGTTCACGCGGACATCAACAACACTTATTCAATATATCATTAAAGTCGGATAATACACAACTATGGATTAATAATCCAGGTGAGTTAGTTCCTAGTGGTGAAAACCGTCCATCTTACTGGGCCGGAAACCAAATTATGCCCCGTATTGAGCAAGTTCAAAACATGACATATTTAGATTACGATTTAGCAAATGCTTCAATTAAAATGGTCCATATGTATCTTCCAAATTGGAAAATTGATCAAATCATCATTAAAGATAATTATTATATAATAGTCAAGGACGATGTGTACGTTGGAGTCAGTACAAACGTTAATCCGGAATTAACTAAGTTTGGACCAAACACTAATAAAGAGATAGCAATGTATGGTGAAGATATTAAGTTGGCAGTACTAGTAGAGCGTGCGAGTAATTATAAAGATTTAGAAGAGTTTAGTGAGCTAATCGCAGCAATTGATGTTTCAAACAATGAACTTCGATTCGGTGATAATTCACTATCGATAGAAGAGTCATTAGTAAAATTAAATGGAAAAGAAGTTATGCGTGAGGCTGACTATCTAAAGTAAGGATTAAAATGAGAGAAGAAATTTTAAAAAATGTAGATGTAGTCATAAATCAACTGCTAAATTTGGAAAATAATCATACAGAAACTAAATCAACAGAAGCAGATCAGAAAATTGGTAAGTTCCCAAGAGATTTCGGATTTGGTTTTTGGGACTGGACACAGGGAGTAGGACTGTACGGTTTACACAAATACGATTCAGAAGTAGCATCGAAATATGAGGATGTTATTTTACAATGGACAAAAGAGCGCCTTAGTGAAGCCACTCCTGTGAAGAATGTTAATACAACAGCGCCAATGCTAACATTATCGAAAAATTACGCACAATACAAAGACTTATGTGATGAGTGGGTAGATTGGGTGATGAACGATTTAAACCGGACTAAGGAAGGTGCAATTCAGCATGTTACTTCTAATATTGATGGGACTGGAGTCTGGTTAAACGATGGAGAAGTGTGGATTGATACAATCTTTATGACGGTATTATTTCTTAATCAAATGGCAATCAACCTCGATAATCAAGAAATGCATGAAGAGGCAACTTTCCAAGTTTTAGAACACATTAAATTATTATACTGCAAGGAAAGTAAGCTATTCTATCATGGTTACAATTTTAATGGTGAGCATAACTTTGGAGGTGTTCATTGGTGTCGTGGAAACGGTTGGTTTACACTCGGGATGATTGATTATCTAGAACAAGAGCAAAGCAATAGTCATACAGCTACATATCGATTTATTGCTGAAGTGTATAAAAATCAAGTAGAGCGACTGTTATCACTACAAACGGAAAGTGGTCTTTGGACTACGGTATTAGATAATCCGAATTCTTATGCTGAAGTATCTGGAAGTTCTGCAATATGTGCCGGAATCTTAAAAGGAATTCGTTTAGGATTTATTGACACGAAACATACTGCTGATTTATTAAGAACGATCGAAGCCATCATGAGCAATATTAATGACAATGGAGTTGTTGAAAATGTATCGGCAGGAACAGCGATGGGAGAGGGTGAAGAGCACTATATCAACATAATAACTGCACCGATGGCTTATGGGCAATCGTTAGCTGCAATAGCTATGTTAGAAGCGCTTAATCACATATAACATGAATAAAACATTGAAACGTGTATTAATTGCCTTCTTGGGAATTAATCTATTAAGTATTGGTCTGATGTATATATTAGCGATTGATTTTGGAGTTGGACCATTTGATTCATTAACATTGGCCTTACAAGGGCTTTTAGGCATCGATAAGTTTTCTAATGCCTCTTTTGCGTTACACGGTCTTTTCTTCATCTTATTGCTTTTCTTAGTGAGAGGATTTAAAATAAGATATCGTGATGTAATTATCAGTTTGTTTTCGATATTTATAGTAACGAGAATTATTTCTATATACGAAGAAATTATCAAGTTCGATCCAAGTGAATTTTCGACAATTATTGTAGTAATAGTATTTATAGTCGCTTTTTTAACACTGAATCTTGGTTTGTATTTTATGGCAATAAGCAATATTATAATTCCCCCTTATGATAAGTTTGTTGTTGAATTTTCAAAATACAAGAATATAGAACTAGGTAAGAGTCGATTAATTGCGGATGCACTGGTAATAACTTTAGTTATCGCTTTAAACGTAATTGGAATTGTATCTGTAACGGTTTCGATAGGAACAATTATCATCACACTATTTACGGGATTAAATATTACGCTTTATAATAAACTAATTTCATATAAAGGACTAGACTAATTATGAATATTTTTGAATATGGAGCAGTTGGTGACGGAGTCACAAATGATACACAAGCAATCCAAAAGGCAATCAATGATGCAAATGTTGGTGAGACATTTGTTTTTCCGACCGGATATACCTTTAAGGTTGCTAATCTGATTTTGAAAAGTGATATAAATTATGTCTTAGAAGGTAACTGTAGACTTTTAGGTAGTGATAAGTATGAAGACTATCAACAGTTGACAACAGAAGAAGCATACTCAGGCGAGCCGATGTATACGATAATTGCCGCTTACCACGGTCAGAATATTACCATTTCCGGTTCTGGTACAATCGATGGAAATGGATTATCTTTTGTTAACTCCCAAACTAAATACATTTACAAATTAGAAAAATATCCCCGAATTACCCAACTATTTTTTGAAAATGTAACTAACCTAAGAATAACTGATATAACAATCGAAAATGGTTGCTATTGGACAATTCATCCAGTCGGTTGTCAACAAGTATTATTTTCTAGACTTAAAATCAACCAGGACTTAATGATGCCAAATTGTGATGGAATTGACCCCGATCATTGTCAAGATGTTATTATCTCTGATTGTTTTATCACCAGTGCTGATGACTGTATTGTCTTGAAAAACACTAAGTACTATAAGGATTATGGACCTACTAAAAACATTACAGTAAATAACTGTATTTTAAAATCAACAAGCGCTGGATTCAAAATAGGTACTGAAAGTTTTGGAGATTTCTCAAACATCACATTTAGTAACTCAATCATTCATGATTCCAACCGTGGGATATCTATTCAAGTCCGTGACGGTGGAAATGTAAGTGATTTGGTATGTTCAAATTTGATTATAAAAACCAGAAAATTTAATGACATATGGTGGGGAAAAGGAGAGCCAATCGCAATAACCAGTTATCCTCGAACACCAGGTTTAAGTTCATTGAGTAAAATTTCGAATGTACTATTTTCAAATATAAGTATGGAAGGTGAAAACTGTCTGTACTTCTCAGCTTTAGAATCGAACTTGATATCAAATATTAAAATATCAAATAGTTTCTTCAAGTTAACGCCAAGCACTAGGTATCCAAATCAACAATATGACAATCGTCCATTTGGTGCGGAGCATAGTGGCTTATTTGACGGAGCATTAGTTCCGGTATTTATAAATAATGTAGACAATATAGATACAGAAGGATTAAGCATCAGTTTTGATGACACCAATAACCAGTCTTAAAATAATATAGAAAAAGAGAAAGTCGCGAACAATTACTGTTCACGACTTTTGTCATTTAAATCTAGTACTTATGATACTTGCATAGTCCTCATTTTAATACTCATCCGGAAGGGTAATTGCTGCAACGCTATCAAGTTTAATATATTTGATACCAACACTATCGAGCATTTTTTTACTAGCAATTGTCATTTCCAAATCCTTATATTTGTCAGAAATGTAATACAATGTTTTGATCCCGCTTTGGATAATTGCTTTAGTACATTCGTTACATGGAAAGAGCGTCACATACAAGCTAGCCCCTTTGATATCCATTGTACTGTTTAAAATTGCATTTAATTCGGCGTGACAAACATATGGATATTTAGTATCAAGAAAATCCCCCTTATTGCCCCATGGAAATAAATTGTCGTCAATTCCAGTAGGAAGGCCGTTGTATCCAATCCCAATAATCTTTTTTTGATCATTGACGATACACGCACCAACTTGAGTTGAAGGATCTTTAGAACGCAATGCCGATAACCTTGCAATTCCCATGAAATATTGATCCCAATCTAAGTAATCATCTCTCTTCATAATTTCTCCTATAAAAAAAGCAGCACTTAAGCCGCTTGTTTATTATGCGTATGGTGAATCACTAACTAGTACAGAATCAGTTGGACATGATTCTACTGCGTACTCAACGTCTTCTAAGAAATCAGCTTTAATTTCTGTAACACCTTTGTTCTCATCTAATAATGAGTATGCGATTCCTTGTTCGTTTTCAGCGTAAACATCTGGTGCTTCAGCTGAACATGATCCACATGCGATACAAGTATCTTGATCGATTTTAGTATATTTTGCCATATTGCCTCCTACATTTATTTTACTAATATATAATAGCATATTTATTCAATTTTTTACAAATTATAGTTAAAGAAAAATAATGATTATCCGGGAAATGGCGCTCGATTTTCATTACCAAAGATTTAACATATCATATTTAAGTTATTTTCGATGTTAACTTAGCGCGAGGTGATAAAGGAAATGCATCTGTGGGGAAGTGGCCTGTAGCATAAATTGTTAACAAAACTATATTATCCTAAACTATTTCGAAGAGCCAATATTTGGGGAAATGTTAATTTATAATAGCAAAAACCATAAATTAAAGATGTTATAATACGTGTATCTGATGTTATTTAGTTATTTAATTGATGAGGAATAGTTTGAATTTTACGTAGCTATGTGGAATGCTACGTAGATTGAAGGTTATCATGCAATAGATAAATTTATTCTTGCAATTTTATATGGGGAACAAATTGAGCGCTATTGTTGAACCGTAAAAAAAAGAAAAGAGGTTTTCGTGAAGGATAATGAATTTCGTGTATTAAGAATTGATAAAGTGAGAAAACTGGTTTTACTTGAAATTGATACAACAAAGAAGTTGTATAAGGATTATAAAATCGAGTTATTTGATTCGCTAGTTAAAGAAAATTCGATTGTAACTAAATATTGCAATGAGGATAATGACGAATTTATCTTTATGACAAACCAGGAGGAGAAATTATGATGTTATTCGCAATTATAGTTCTTGTATTATTTATAATCGTTGTCTTAATTGTAAGTTATAAACGTGTAAGATCTAATACTGCCTTAGTAATCTGGGGTAAGGGAACTGGAGAAAATGGACTTAAAATTGTAACCGGTGGAGCGACATTTGTGCTGCCGATATTACAGGGTTCTCAGACACTGAGTCTTGAGCCGTTCGTAGTAGATGTTGATTTAAGAGGGGCATTATCAAAACAAAATATTCGTGTAGATACACCATCTACATTTACCTTAGCGGTTTCGCCAACTCAAGACATGTTGGTTAATGCAGCCCGTCGAATCTTGGATTTAAGTGATGAGGCGTTATCAGAACAATCTCAAGATATTATCTTAGGGCAACTTCGTGCGGTAATTGCTGGTCTTACAGTTGAAGAAATTAATGCTGACCGTGAAAAGTTTGAAAATGAAGTGTTCAAAAATGTATCGTCTGAACTTGCAAAACTAGGTTTAGACTTAATCAACGTTAATATTAAAGATATCACTGATGAAGGTGGATACATTGAAGCAATTGGACGTAAGGCTAGTGCTGAGGCAGTTAACCAAGCGAACATCAACGTAGCAAACGCCGAAAAAGATGGGGAAATTGGGACAAATGAAGCGCTTAAAGATAAAGAGATTAAAGTTGCGCAATTTAATACTGAACGTGAGATTGGGGTAAACCAAGCAAACAAAGAAAATGCTGTAATAACTGCAAAATTACAAGCTGAAACAATTCAAGGCCAAAATGAGGCGATGGCTACTCAACGTGAGAGTGAGAAGGATCTTGCTGTAAAAACTGCAGCGTTTACTCAAGAGTCGGAAGTTGCCAAAGTAAATGCTGAAATTGAAGTACAAAAACGTAAAGCCGAGCGTGAGTTAGAGGAGTTACGTGCAACTCAAGTAGCTCTAGTAAAAGCAGAAAAAGAGCAAATCGAATTAAAGGCCGAAGCAGAGAAAAATAAACGTATTTTAGAGGCCGAAGCACAGGCGAAAGAAATCTTACTTAAAGCGGAAGCGGAAGCAAAAGGGATTAATCAAATTATGGAACAAAAAGCTGCTGGTTACGATAAGATTTGTAAAGCAGTTGGACAAGAAAATTTAACAAGTGTACTGATGATTGAACAACTAGTAGATGTAACTAAAGTTAAATCTGATGCCTTAAACAACCTAAACATCGATAAAATTACTGTTTGGGATAACCCAAGTAGTAGCAATGGTGAAGGTCGTTCAGGACTAAATGGTTTTGTAGACAATTTTATGACGACGATTCCAGCGATGCATGAAATCGCTAAGGATGCCGGAGTAGAATTACCTAAATACCTAGGTTCAATGGAAGAGAATAAGACAACGGACCCCAAAGTTGATGTGTCAAGTTCTGAAGAAGTTGAAACTGAAGAGGTAAAGGAAGTAATATAATATTTTAAAAGCATTAGAACCCCTTGAAAAAGGGGGTTCTTTTTTAACTTGTGTAAATGGTAGATTTATGCTTAGATAATCGTTTTTATATATAATGGTGAAGTGTAACTGGCATCATTTTTCAGTATTATTAGGCTAATAATGATATAATCTAAACTAGGAGCGTATATGATCTTTGTATATTTATTGTTTTGTGTCACAATTGGTCTAATTAATAGAAAAACAAATGTGATTTATGCATTACTTTTAGGAATTTTAGGCTTAAACTTTTTCTTGAATGGTAATAAAATTATTGGTGCTTTGCAATCACTTGTTGCGGTACCTAAACTGATGTTTCAAAATCCTCAAGCGGTATTGCTTGTGGCAATTATTGCTTTACTATTCATCTTATCAAACCTACTTAACCTTATTAATGTTGACTATATGGTTGATCGATACGTTGGACGTTTCTCACATCGTCGTCAGAAGATAATAACATTTTTTGTATCATTCTTTTCGACAAACTTAGATTTATCGCACAGTGACTTAAGAATCCATCATAAAGGTGTGTATGATATTAATAGTGGGATAATGCCGTTTGCTAACCCAACATCAATTATCGTAATATTCATTTCCTCGCTTTTAGTGATGTTTGATAGTATAAATGGAATTAGTGTTGGTGGAGCGATGGTTATAATCTTATTTAACATTCCAGCAATTTGGTGGGGGTTTAAAACCTTGGTACAATTAATATTTAAAAATGAGCCTACCTATGTAATTAATGTTGAGAACATGAACTTAATCAGACCATCTATCGAAGTTGAGCAATCAATCAAAATTCAAAGTTCATTAAACGGAATAAAATTTATCAAGAGATTTGTGCAATTACTATTAATCCCGGTTATCTTTGTACTATTTATTCCGACATACAAAGTGTACTGGTTTATTATTATCTATATTTTATCACTGATTGCCTACACTATTTACCTTGGTGTAAAAGCGGTATACGAAGAGCGAATTATGTCCGAAGAGGAAATCTACCGTACAATTCGAAACTCAATCTTAGGTATTGGTCCTGAATTAGTAAGTTTCTTATTAACGCTAATCTTTGCTTCGCTATCATACGATTTTATTGCAAGATATTACGCAAACATATATACGGTTGAGGAACTATACTTACTGTCGATAATTGGTTTACTAATAGGAATGATGTTATTTAAAGACTACCTAATTGGTATTGCCATGGCTCTGCCAATTACCTTAATTTGGATTACATCTGATTACGCTATTGATTTACATTCGGTAGAGATGCTATATATATCATTGATTTCATTTGCAACGCTAATTCAAATATTTTATATTATTGACTTTAAATATGTTAATATTAAACAATTATTTGACCTGCTGGTCTTAGTATTGGTAACAATATCAACACTTGCTGTGTCATACTTTGTCGGAACATATGCAGGGGTTGCAACATTCTTTATCTTCACAATTTTGTATTACTTATACTTTAAAATAAAAAGAGATAGGGGGAAGAATGACAACCCTAGACATACATAATAAAACAGCTAGTGAAGCTCAAATATTAGTTAAAGGGTTTATTCGGGAACGTTTCGAATTAAGAGATTATAATATCTTGATCATTCATGGATTTGGTCAGTCGATTATGCGCGGAGTAGTTTGGAGTGAGTGCGAAAAAAATAAACTTGTTGATAAATATGAACTGGCACCTCCGCGTTTAGGTGGCGGTGGTGTTACGTACATAGAGCTTAAAAAGAAAACTTGGAGAACAAAATAATGGAAAAGGAAGCCAACTATATTGGCTTCCTTTTCGTTCTTTGTTTTATCTTTTTTAAGACAATCATTGTCGTGTGTGTTGGTTTTAGGTTAATTACAGTTGTATAATGTTCATCAAGTGCTAATATTCGTGAATGTATATGCGGTTTTGATAATTGTTTTAAATGTTCAACCTCTTTATTTTGCAAGTAATGTTTATCATTGTATAAATGCTTAAAATTGGCATATAAATCACAATGTTCATCAATTTGATAAATAACTTCTTGATAGATACTATTTGTTAAATTTGTTAAGGAAATATTCACTTTAAGATCATTACCTTCCATAGTTTGTGGTGCTGTTCCGAAGTTTTGAGTATAATAATTTCGATCATAGTCAACATCATTGTTTAATAACATATAGATGCTGTCTTCGTTTTGAACAATTATGCAGTTATTGTTTTTAAACAAGATGTTTCCCTGAAGTGTCGACGCTGCAACAAAACTATAAAATGCGGGTTTGGGGATTCCGTTGCGGGTAATTAAACCGAAACCACCATGAACTTCACCGACGGGATAACCAAATTCTGCCATTTCATCTGAAAGCGTCCAATAGCAAATCCCATCGACATGCAGTGAATGAGAGTTGATGACTTCGCTAATTATTTTGGAGCTTTTATAAAGACCGTCATTTAAATGTTCTCGTTGTAATGGAGAGGTGTTCCATTCGGTTATATATGTTTCGGCAAAGTTATACTTTTTTTGTAGTGCAACTAATTTGCTTATATCATCGTTCAATTTACCTTTGATGTATTTAATCTTAATTTGGGTTGCGGCGAAATCGGGGTTATGTGATATTTCGCCATCGATATAAAAGGGATAAGAGTGAATTGTCAGGAAATCGGGAAGCAGTCCGTGCTGCTGTAAATAATCCAAATCCTGTTCTATTGCTTGTGTGTCGCTGATGAAGTTACCATAGTTAAATCCTCCTACGAGAAACCGCGCATCAATCTTCTTGATTGTTTGATAAGAGATTTCATATAATTTGAATAAGTCGTCTTTAGAATTTGGCCAAAAACCCTGGATGTCAATCTCGTTCCAAAAGTCGAAACGCATATCGAAGCAATCATCGGGGAAAAGCGCTTTTAAGCTAGTGAAGAACTCGTGAATTAATTGTTCCCAAAGCTGAAAGTCAATGGTACCTCCAACATTAATATTGTATCCGGAAAATACTGAGGGGAATCCTTGGGCAATCTCTTTAGGAAAAAAGCCGATTTCAATGAATGGGATAATATTGTTTGCTAATAAAAACTCTATAACGGCGAACGGTTTTTGAAAGTTGAATTTGAATCTTTCGAAAAAGTCAATGTCAACAATATTCATTTCATCACCAAAGATGTTATGAAAACGACAATAAGTAAAGTTTAACTCCTGTTTGGAAGCGATTAATTGTTCTTGGACTTGAGCATATAAGATGTCGTGAGCTCGACCGATTGCGATTGTATTAAAAGAGTTCTTGTAGGTGTTGGTTTGATGGTTACCAGCGATTTCCACATTTTGTTCAGTAATTGTATTGAAGTTTAAATCAAGACGATACTTATCAATAATATTATTAAAATTATTTTGCGTAGTATTCACCTTATGACTTGTGACCTTTTGGCGAATTTGCATTGGCGTTACTTGATATCGGGATTTGGTAAGTTCGTTTAAAGTACGCACATCGGCAAAGCCATGGTTATGAGCAATGGTGGTTATCGATAAATTTGTATGTTGAATATCACTAATCGCCGCTTCGAGACGTAAGGTGTTTGTATATTTAACAATTGTAGTACCGACCTCAGCTTTGAACAATGTCGATAGATAGGTTGGATTAATGTGCAGTAATTTTTGTAATATCATTTACCGAGAAGCGAACCTCGGTGTGCTTATCAATGTATTCCAAAGTTTGCAAGATACGTTGGTCACGTACGGGATTTAATGTAATGTCACTCATCTTCGCAAGTGATAGTAATTCTTTAATCAGTTCTTGGCTTTCGATCTCGATGTCAAAGTCAGCGCGCTTATTATACTTGTACAAGTATGTCGCAACTAGTTCTTTAATCGGTTGGCTATCAACATCTAACATAGTTGAGCGGTATTGTTCGTTTAGCTTTATGTGCTTTTGAGGTAAGTATATTTTGATAGTTAGAATTTCCGTTTGCTCGGCAACGGTATATGTAGTTCCGATTGGAATGAAGAATAGCTGATCGCCGCACAGTGGAATTACATTTGCACCGATATGGAGATTTCCACTCCCATTAACGATCCACAATAGCTGATAGGTTTTACTGAAAGACGATTTGTTTTGTGTTAAACGGTCATACTTAATGTTAAAAAGTTGTCGATCAAATATTTTATAATCCATAAAGTCTCCTTTTAAAAACAACACATTACAATTTCTTTGAAAGTTAATACAAAAGATTATGTGACATCTAAAAGTTGTATATCAATCGTAAAATAATCGGGCATCAAACAGTTGTATGTTTAAGTGATGATAACAATTTGGTGCACCATCAAAATCTAAGTGTTTACAAAAACTAAGAAAATGTATGTGTGTATTTATATATTGTGTATATTTCTTTCAAAATAAACTATATCATATATTTGATGAACAGTTAGGAGTAATATGGATAATTATCAAAAATATAATAATATAATCGAAAAGATGTCAATTGAAGAAAAGATTAGAATGCTCTCAGGAGCAAACTTTTGGAATACTGAAACAATTGAACATTTAGACATTCCGAGTATGATGCTAACAGATGGTCCCCATGGTTTGCGTAAACAAGGTGGAAAGTCAGACCACTTGGGTCTTAATGCTAGTATTCCGGCTACATGCTTTCCGACAGCTGCCGCTTTGGCTAATAGTTGGGATCAAAACTTAGCGATTGAAATGGGGAATTACCTTGGTCGAGAAGCTATAAAAGAACAAGTTTCAGTTTTATTAGGACCTGGATTAAATATTAAGCGTAATCCACTTTGTGGAAGAAATTTTGAGTACTTTAGTGAAGACCCATTCTTATCAGGTCATATGGCTGCGGGATTAATTCGTGGTATTGAGGATATGGGAATTAGTAGTTGCCCTAAACACTTTGCCGTTAATTCTCAAGAAAAGCTGAGGATGACAATTGATGAGGTCACGGATATTCGCGCTCTCCATGAAATTTATTTAGAAGGTTTTAGAATTGCCCTTAAACAGCAACCTAAGGCAATTATGACATCATATAATAAAGTAAATGGTCACTATGCCAATGAGAGTGAGTATCTGATAAAAGACACTTTAAAGAAACGTTTTGGATTCGATGGATTAATTGTTACTGACTGGGGTGGGAACAATGATCGAGTAGAGGCCTTAAAAGTTGGGAATCAACTAGAGATGCCTAGCAGTGGTGGAATCACCGACGTTGAGTTATTAGAGGCATATAATTGCGGTGCAATCAACATTGGCTTAATTGATAATGCGGTGGCAGATATTTTAGATATTGTATATACTACTCGTCAAGGAATCGACAATAACATTGAAGCATGTCATCGTGATTACGATATAGATATTCATCATGCCAAAGCGATTGAAGTAGCTGAACAATCGATTGTAATGCTTAAAAATGAAGTTTTACCACTTAAAATGCATACAAAAATTGGACTGGTCGGAGACTTTGCATTTAAACCGCGTTATCAAGGAGCCGGAAGTTCGCTGATTGAACCTACAAAAATTGATAGTGCTGTAAACATCTTTAAGCAAGGTCAATATGCAGTGGTTGGCTGCGAACGTGGCTTTAAGAGGTACGGTCAAAAGAGTAACCGCTTACTACGTAAGGCAAAAAAACTAGCATCTCAAAGTGAGTATGTCTTATTTTATATGGGTCTTGATGAGAGTAGTGAAACAGAAGGATTAGACCGTCACCATATGCGGGTAATGAAAAATCAAGTTGATGTTCTAAAGCAGCTCCATGAAGTGAATCCTAATATTATTATCATTCTATCGGGGGGCGCACCGATTGAACTAGATTTTGAACAATATAGCTTAGCAATTTTACATAGTTATTTGGGAGGACAAGGAGTAAATAAAGCTATCTATAATATTGTTAGTGGTAAGGTGAATCCAAGTGGTAAACTAGCTGAAACATATCCTCTAAAGTGGGAAGATGTTTTATCAAGTAAGTACTATCCAGGAAATGAAACTAGCGCTGAACATCGTGAAAGTATTTATGTTGGATATCGCTATTTTGAAACTGCGAAAAAAGCCGTGCGTTATCCATTTGGTTTTGGACTTTCATACACAACGTTTAAGTATAGCAATTTACATATAACATCAACAGGTGTAACTTTTGATTTGACCAATACCGGTGATGTATTTGGTAGGGAAATTGCTCAAATGTACGTATCCGCTAACCAATCAAAAATCTTTCGAAGTAGCGTAGAATTAAAAGGTTTTGCTAAAGTTGCATTGGAGCCTGGTGAAACAAAAACGGTTAGTATCGGTTTCGATGAACATACCTTCAGTTACTTTAACACGCAAACAGATGATTGGGAACAAGAGATTGGTAAATACACAATCAAAATTGCTAGTAACATTAAAGCGGTTCACCTATGCGGGGAAGTAGAATTGGTAACTAGTGATGCAACGGCTGGTCAAATTATAGTTGACCGCTTTGTAGAAACTAGTGATTTGTATGATCGTCATAAATTGAGCGATTATTACGATTTGTCTCGTGGTGAAATAGAACGTGACCAATTTGAGTTGTTATACGGACACCCGCTTCCGCCAAACACTTGGGATCGAAGTCAATCACTACAACTTGGTGATGTAATAGCTCAGAGCGAATACCAAGGAGTGCTTGGAAAAGCAATCTATAAAATGCTGATTTTTACCAATAAATTGTTATTAAAACTTGAACAACCAATAATTGCCAACTATGTTTACTTCTTAGTATACATGCCTTGGCGTCAAGTTTCACGTTTCACGGGTGGAAAGATTAAGGAAACCACTGTCAAAAAATTGTTAGAAAAACTATAAGCAAAATACGGGGGAAAAATGAATAAAAAGTTAATCAAGGAACAAGCAAAAGTGCAATATCAAAACGATAAACTTGCTGATCAAAAGAGAAAAGCAGAAATAAAGACAATGAATCAATCGGATGCTGCCCTTGCTAAAGCTGAAACAAAACAAGCTCGAAAGTCGGCCAAGGTTGCGCGCAAACAAGAATTAAAAGACATGAAAATCGATGACCGAAAAGCCGCGAAGTACTTTGATAAAAAATATAAAAAGCAAAAGACTAAAATGAGAAGATATATTTCGTGGGGAGCCCTGGCCTTACTTTGCTTAATGGTATTTAGTAAAATATCGCCAATTTTAAGTGAAGTGGGAGAGATTGCAAACAGTACATACACGGACAACACTCCAGAAGCAGATGCTGCTAGAGCTGCATCAAAGATAGTTGCCGAGCAAATTACCGATGAAGGTTTAGTGTTACTGAAAAATCAAGATGATGTCCTACCGTTAACGGGTGAGAAGAAATTAAACGTATTTGGTTTTGGAGCAATGAATTACAAAATGGGTGGAGGTGGATCTGGGGCCTCAAACTTAGACCAGGCAGTTTCGCTTCATGATGGTTTAGTAGATGCTGGTATCGCAGTCAACCCAGAACTTAATCAGTTTTATGAAGATAATAGTGATTTGGTAACTGCTTCTAGTTCAAGTATTTGGATTCAAATGTTAGATGGTATATTAGGTAAAGAAGAAGTGTCAGAACCCGAAAGTATCGATTATCTAACTGAAGATGTTTTAACCCAAGCAAAAGAATATTCAGATACTGCATTAATCGTGGTTACGGCCATGAGTAGTGAGGCGAGTGATGCGACGGTTGAGTCACTACAAATATCGGATGGTGAACGTGAGCTTGTTGAAATGGTATCCAATGAGTTTGAAAATGTAATTATTTTAGTAAACTCAGGATATGCAATGGACCTAAGTTTTGTAGACGAGTACGACAGCATCAAATCAGTATTATGGATTGGTAATCCAGGTGCATATGGTGCAACTTCAATCGGAAAAACACTTACTGGTGAAGTTAATCCTTCAGGGCGCTTAAACGATACATATGTATATGATATTTCAAGTATTCCCGCAGTACAAAATATCGGTGATTATGATTATCAAAATTTAGAAGGAATTTCTCGATTAGATTATGAAGAAGGAATCTATGTTGGGTATCGATATTATGAAACATTGTATGATGGTGATGAATCAGGGTACAAATCAGCTGTACAATATCCATTTGGTTATGGACTTAGTTATAGTAGCTTTGATCAAAAAATAACTTCAAGTAAAATTGAAGGGGGAAATGTCAATTTATCAATTCAAGTTACTAATACAGGAAAAGTAGCAGGTAAAGAAGTGGTGCAAGTATACTTTAACCCACCATACATTGACGGGGGAATTGAAAAGTCAGCTACAGAACTTGCACAGTTTGCAAAGACAGATGTTCTAGAACCAGGACAAAGTCAAACGGTTAACATCAGTTTTCCAATAAAAGATATGTCTTCGTGGGACATGAAAGATGCCCAAGCATATGTACTTGATGAGGGTGACTATGAAATTGTAGTTGGCCAAAATGCACATGATAGTTTTGATAGTTTCACGTGGACAAATAAGCAGAAAGTAATCTATCCAACTGATGAGGTGACAGGAGCGTCTTATCATAATTTATTTGATTACGCTAACGGTGATTTGACATACTTATCGAGAGCGGATTTTGCCGGTACATTCCCAAGCGGGGATGATGTGGAACTTACTGCGCCACAAGATGTTGTTGACGCTTTCAATGCCCAACCAACGGAAATTGCTGGAATAGAAGCAGTGACTGGACAAGACAATGGATTAGTTTTAGCCGATCTTGAAGGACTTGCTTTTGACGATCCGAAATGGGATCAATTCCTAGATCAATTTACGATCGAAGAAATGATTGGATTAATTAGTTACGGGGGATATCATACTCGAGAGATCGAACGACTTGGTGTGCCACGTACCGAGCTGTTAGATGGACCAGCAGGTTGGAATAAAATGTTTGGTGCAAGTCCTAATGCAGCTTCGTATCCAACAGAATTATTGTTAGCGTCTACTTGGAATTCACAACTTGCATACGATTTTGGAGATGCAATTGGTTTAGAAGGTAAGGTGTATGGAATTGATATGTGGTATGCACCAGCTATGAATATTCACCGTTCACCAATTGGTGGTCGTAACTTTGAATACTTCAGTGAAGATCCGGTTATTTCTGGAGAGATGGCAGCGGGCATGATCAATGGAGCACAAGAACATGACGTTATGGTGACAATTAAGCACTTTGCCCTAAATGAACAAGAAGTTAATGCTCGTAGTGGATTAATTATCTGGGCAAATGAGCAAGCGATGCGCGAATTGTACTTACGACCATTTGAAATATCGGTTAAAGAATCTGACCCAACAGGAGCAATGTCTAGTTTCATTAATATTGGACCAGTGTGGGCAGGAGCAAATGATGAATTGTTAAATAAATTGTTACGTGAAGAGTGGGGATTTGATGGTATTGTGTCGACTGATGCTCAATTAGGTAGCTGGATGGACCCGGTTAAAGCTGTGCTTGTTGGTAATGAACTAATGTTATCGATATTTAAAGGGTCATCAAATGAAACGATGCTAACAGAGGCTTACCAAGAGATGCCAGTCGCAATGTCAAATGGACTACGCGATCGAACTCATACAATTATGTACAATATTGTTAATCACTCAAATGCAGTTGAAAGAAATAACCAAGAAATAGAAAAAACAAATGATGATGTTGAGGAAAAAAATCAAGAAATTGAATAGCCAAATATAAGAAAAACTTTAATTTTGTCAACTTACATCAATTATTGTTTTTGACAAAATGATGCCATTTTGATATAATATAGATGTACATGACTTAAAAGTCGGATCTTAAAGAAAAATACCCGATCGGGTATTTTTTTTTATTTAAAGGAAGATATGGAAAATAGAGCTACAGTTGAGGAACAGTTAGGGTATTTAAAGTTGAGGAACGTAGAAGTGGATGACGAGTCAGAATTAAGGGAATTTTTACAGAAATATCCTTACCAAAAGACAATCAAGCAAGTGAAATTTATTTATAAAATTAATGGTAATGAATATAGAAGTGTCAAGAGTTCTGAAATGATAAAAGATTACAATTGGATATTCAAGGATTCAGTGGAATTGCTAGGGTCAATTTTACTGCTTGAAAATGAAATTAAAAATTATGTATTTCTTAATTTATTTACATTATATGATGATCATAACGAATTGTATTCACAAATCATCGTTGAAGTAATGAAAATAACAAAAAATGCATTTAAACATGCATATCAAAATGGTGAAACTGATTATGAGTGTTGTGAATGTGCAAGTGGACATGCTAATGATTGTCGTCGTTATTGTTTATATCAGTCAGAAATATATAGGATAATTAACGCATGTAGTTTAAATGAGATTGGTAATATAATAAAGTTATTGGTAGAAAATGATGTTTTTAAGTATAAAGAAATATGTGAATCGATTTTAAATCCTAGTGATCAATTGCTGGATGTTGTGGCAAATTCCGCGTTGAAAGAAGTTTTGTGTGGATCAAATATATTAACTACAAATATAAATTCAAATGAAATTAAAAAAATGTTTGAATCACAATTTGATAATTTGATTTTAAAAGCATTATTGGAAAATGATTATCCCCCAAAAGTTATATTGAGTAGTGAATCATTACTAAGGTGTCTATCAAATAGCGTGATAAAAAGTGCATTTGATTGCAATAAAACAGAATTAATAGAGTGGCATACAAATATAGACCTTAGCAAAAAAAAGCGAGAATTGAAAGTCGAAATACAGCATAGTGGAGTGTTAAAGAGAATAAAAAGTGAACTGTTCGAAAGAAATAAATATGAAATTGTCGCTCAAGTAATTCGCAAGGTGTTTCTAGTAGATGAGAAGAAGCCCATAGGAATTATTAATATCAATAAAAGTATTCTTTGCAATGATTTGATAGAAGAAAATGAAAATATGAGTGACGAGATTTATAAAAAAATTGTTACGAAATTTTTCGCACTTATTTCACAATTTCGTAATACAATCGCCCATGGTCAAACGCTGATAACACCTCTTAAGAATAACAAAGAAATTATCTATAAAAGAATCATATTAACAAGAATGATAGAAAATTATCAATTTTATATTGAACTAATAACGCGAAATATTAAATAAAAAGGTTATCTCTAATGAGATAACCTTTTTTTAATACTATTTGTTTAGAGTTTTATACTACATCTAGTTACTACTCTTATTAAGTAATGGATAACCTAATGCAACGATAATTAAACTAACGATGATGTATAGTAGACCATTTACTTGCAGTGCTCCATAAATAACAACTAATGAGATTAATGTTGCTAATACAACGTATAATGCTAAGACTTTACGCTTGTTTCCAGTACGCTTTGTTACTTTAAATACTTTCAGGTATAAACCGATGTAAACAATGTAAATAGCAATAATTGGTAGTGTAGAAATATCAAATGGAGTTTCTAAGTTTCCAAATAAAATTTGTTCACTAACTAAGATGTGGAACGCTAAGACAATTGCAACAATAATTGCTTCAAATACAATCGTGCGTTTAGCAAATCCAGTGTTACCAAGCTCATCCTCAATATTAAGCACATCTTTCATCATCCCTTGGCTGATGATAGCATGTGGTAGACGTAAATATGCAAGAACCATTCCGTTTAGCCCTCCGTAGACAGCGATAACAACGAACGAAGTTATGATTGTTGAACCAGAGTTACCGAAGATTGCCTTAGCTGCGACATCTACATGCCCATCACCTAAGCTGATAATTTCACTAGGGCTAACAATGTTTGTAATACCAATGAAGTATAAGCTGTAAATAATAACTGTGAATAATACCCCAAATGATAGGGCAAACGGTAAAGTACGTTTAGGGTTTTTAATCTCTCCCCCGATTGACGTTACAATAATCCAACCATCGAAGGTAAAGGCGATTGCAATTAAGGCGCTCATAAAGCCACCATTACTAATTGCGTCTGAAGAAGCGCTAACCACATCTCCACTATTCCCCCAAAACATTAATCCCATAAATCCAATTACGAATAAAGGAATCAGTTTAAGTCCAGTTGCTAATGTTTGGATAATTCCCCCAAGACGCTTAGATGTAATGTTAATCACAAACGCACAAATTAGCAATACCACGGTAGCAACGTAGATAAATGTCGAACTATCAATACCTAGTAGGACACTAAGGTAGATACTTGTTACGAACGCTAGGATTACAATTAAAGCGGGAAAATAGACCGCAATCATAAACCAGCTGACAAAGAAAGCAACGTTAGGACCAAAAGCATCCTTAGCAAATGGTATTACCCCGCCCTCTTCAGGGTTGTTAATTGCATATTCGGAAATAACTAACGATCCAAACAGCACCCCAATTCCAACTACTAAGAATCCTAGCACTCCTAGAATTACACTTCCTCCAGTAGCGATTAAAATATCGTCCGCCTTAAAGAATATTCCCGACCCGATAACAATTCCAACAACCATACTAATAGCTGTGAAAAATCCATATTTTTGATTTTGCATATTTCTCCTTTTTCTTTAATTTAATAAAAAAAGAACCCTAGACTTACCTAGGGCTCTCAAAGTGACTAAGTGATGCGAGTCATCTTACTTTGAATGATTATAGCCGGTTGGAAGATCTTTGTTATTTACAAAGTTTTCGAAACTATAAAAATATAAATAAGTATTAGGAACTCGTGTCATAATAACCATCCTTGTTTGTTTTGTTCTATTATAACAAATAAAAGTAAGTTGTAAAGTTTTTTTTACGTTTTTCTTCACTTTTGTATAATTCACTTAATAAAACTGGCACAAAAGTGCGTTTTACGTGTGTTATCAGTGAGTGGCGCGTGAAGAAAATGCAAGGCGCAAACAAATATTGTGGCATTAGTGTGCTATAAATAATTAACAAACGTTAACAATTGCGAAAAAGGTCCAAAAAATCATTTTTCAGGCCAAAAATCCCTGTTTTTAAAGTGTTTCTTTTGTCCGCGCTAATAATATAAGTTAAAATAAATTTAATGTATGTAAACAAATTACAACATTTATAATTGGAATTATTTCACCTGTAGCATATGAGAGAATGGTGTTTAATAGGCAATTAAACCATTATAGAATATTACATTATCGAATTCTAAATTGCAGACCAATGCATTCGAATGTAAATAATTCTGATTAAAATTAAAACTTTAAAAGTGGTCTTAAACGATTAAGAAATAGGTTTGCATGAGAATATTATGAGTATAGTAATTAAATTATATAATTATTAATTAGGAGAGTGAATTATGAAAAAAATTGTTAATGTACTAATGTTAACGGTGCTATTGGCTGGTCAATTGTCACCAGTTTTAAAAGCATCGTCAGAAATTTCTGAATATAGAGAAGAAGTTTCCGAGCAAGCGAGCGAACAACAGTCGGATGCTTCCGAGGTAACTTTAGAAGAGGAATCTGAAAATAAATTAACTGAATAGGAAGCTCAAGTGGCTTCAGATTTAGTTAGTGAAATAAATTCGGAAATAACTAGTGAAGAAGCGCTAGAGGTTAAACCGGAAATTAAGCAGGTGCGAACAAATCCTAGTGATGGAACGTCTAAAGGTGGTAGTGGTATCACTTTAGCAGACTTAAATTTAGATGAAACAAATGCAATGTTAAGTCAGAAAACCGTTTATGACGATTTTAACTTTGACAATTGTTCGACAGGGAATAACATCGAGCCGAGCTATGTTGAGACTTGTACAGGTTCGGCAGGGTGGAGAACAACCGATAATACCGACCAAATGCAAATTGTTGATAATAATTATGGTAATGAGATTGGTGTCGAGCTTAACTCCTATTCAGTAGCCGGAATTTTCAAAGACTATGAGGTAACTCCTGGACAAAGATTTTACTATGAATATCGTCATTTAGGACGACAAGGAATCTTTGGTAATGATCTTCAGTCATCGAATATTTTCTTTGGTCCTGCATATGAATTGGATCCGTATTCACCAAACATGGGTGGTAAGTTATTCCCTTACGATGGGATTGGTGATACTGACTACTTAAATGTGTATCGACTAAAAGACAGTGCGTCAGGTTTATACGTTAACCAAGTTGCTGATATTTCGGGGGTAGCTACTGTTGATGAAACTATATCTAATGGACGATTACTAATCTCAAGTGTTAATCCATATGGTCAATGTTCAGACCAATATAAAGTGTGTAACGTAGTTTCTAAAGTTAAGATGCTAACGGATGCAATTTTCGATAATTTAGTAACTTTAGAACAATATGATAACTCTGACACGGTACAAGTATCAGGGGTTTTCAACCATGTTAGTGGAGACTACGCAAGTGGTGTAAAATTAACATTCGAAGACAAGAATGGAAATCTAGACTTTAAAAACTATCAGAATCTCGTATTTAAAGTTGATGGAACTGCGGTTACACCAGCATCAATTAAAGTATCTAGTGATGGAAAATCAATTGAATTTATCATTGATACAACCGATTTATCATCGTCAACTGTAGTTCAAAATCAAGTTGAAGTGAGTTTTGAGGTCCAAGCTGCAGATTATGAGCGAGCAACAGTTAGTTCGAACGTTGATTATTATTCAAGTTATATTGAAAAAGAAGAAGCAAATGATATTAAATGGTACTACGGAATCGATAACGCAGATATTGATTTAGATGCGCCACCAACTTTAACATCAGATAGCAAATTAACATTTCCGGAAATTGCTGAACCGATTTCCGACGAACGTGTTATGGAAGTTTGTAATCTTAAAGTTAGTGATGATTTAGACGAGGATATCGCAAGTAAAGTTATTATTACCTATCCAGAAGGATACGATTCCACAACACCGACAGAAGGGTATAAAGAAATAATTTTTACAGTTACAGATAGTAAAAAACACACTGCAACAACAACGTGTGAAGTGAAGATTACGGACTTGTTACCGCAAATAACAGCAAGCAGTGAATATGCGATGCTCCCAACGCAAACTAAACCATATACGGTAGAAGAATTGTTGAGTGCATATAATGTTGTAGCAACGGAAATTTCTGAGGGCGACTTAACATCGAAAGTAGTAGTCGATCAATCGGAAGTAAAGCCGGATACAGCGGGAGTATATAGAGTCTACTTTACGGTAACAGATGATGAAGGTAACGTGGATCGAGTAAGCAGTCCGGCTTTAATTGTTGATGATGGTACTATGGAAGTGGCGAATGGGTATGCGATATCTGCTGATGACTTCAATGTGGCATATAATGAGTTTGAAGATTCGGACCCATTTCTTGTCCGACGTGCCGATGTTGTAGTATATGATATTATCAATATAAAAAATGTATCAGATGAAGTCACATTTAGTGTTGATAAAGGTACTTGGGCGCAAATTGATGGATCATCTCATGAAATCACAATTAATGTTGTTGATGATGAAGGAAAAACACTTGTTGGAAAAACTGTAGTTGGAAGCATCGATGAGCGTCCAGTAATTCAATTTACAACACAAATCCTTGAAATAGCTGAAGGTGAAGCAACTGCTGAAAGCTACAAAACTGGTGTAAAGGTAACTGATGAAGGGGTTGATATTTCATCTGAGGTAAAAGTAGATACAGACCTTACCAAGTTAGAGGTCGGAGTTCATGCTATTGAATACTCAGTAACGGATGCAAATAATAATACCACGACGAAAACGCGTGTTGTGGTTATAAATGATGGGACGTACTCTGCCGGTAAAAACACTGTACTACAATCGAAAGACTATACCATTCGTAGTGGTCAAGTTGATACCTCTGAAGCAGGACTTATCCGCGATGGTTCAATTAAGTTATACTCAGGATTAACAGCTGAAGAACTTCCCGTAACCGGTAGATTAACTTTTAATAAGAAGGGATATAGTCCAACACCGAAGACCTATTACTTAGAAGCATATGTTACGAGCGATTCAGAAAATACAACATATTTTGATGCAACAGTTTTAGGCGGGGAACCACCTAAGATGACGGTGCCTAAACTAACAGAAATTCAATTAGGTGAGGAGTTCGATCCGCTTAGTGGAATTACTGTTAGTGATACTGAGGATACGGAAATTGCCGTATCAGATGTCGTGTATAACAAAGCTGATTTCAATCTTGGTAAAGCCGGTGTTTATCCGATAAGATATACATTAACAGATAGTGACTTTAATATTGTTTCCGGATTACGTATATTAATTGTAAATGATGGTTCGATTGCGTATGATGAAACTTATATATTACAAGCAGACAACTATGGATTAAAAGTTAGTGAAGTCAACACTACTTCCAAAGCAATCATAACTAAGTCAAATGCCAAGTTATACCATGCAGATTCTGGTAGAGAGATTACCAAAGCGCCGCTTAGTGCAACGCCAGGGTCGTATAAAAAAGCGGTTGGTGTATATAATGATGTTCAAGTTAAGGTTGAAGGATCGGACTTGGTAAAAAATATTACGGTAACTGTTGATGGCGGAACTCCGCCAAAACTAACGGTACCCGCTTATACAGAAATTGATAAAGGAACCCCGTTTAATGTTTTAACTGGAGTTACAGTAAGTGATGTTGAAGACACGGAAATGAATACTAGTGATATTAAACTAACACCTTCAGTTATTAATGTTAGCAACCCAGGGGTAAAAGTAGTGAATTATCAAATTACCGATTCCGATCTTAATGTCGTAACTGCCAAACAAGTAGTGGTTGTTAAAGACGATACGATTAAAGTTGGAGAAAACTATATTTTACAAGCGCAAAACTATACGTTGCGTTTAGGTCAAGTTGATACAAGTGATAGTGGAATTATTGGTCACTCTCAAGCTAAAGTTTATTCTAAAGCAACTGGTTCATGGTTGCCTAATGAACAAATCGTGGTCGATAAAGGTTCGTATACAAATGCGGTTGATAAATATACCGATGTAACGCTTAAAGTTAAAAATGAAGAAGCGACATCACTAACGCGTGAGGTTACAGTAATTACTGGGGAAAGTCCAGTGATAACTGCACCAACGTTTACAGAACTAGAATTAAAAGATGAATTTTCAGTGATGGATGGCGTTTCAGCAACGGATGCTGAAGATGGAACAATTACCGTAATTGATAAATCAGTCGATTCTGTTGATACGACGAAACCAGGTATTTATCCGATTGACTATACGGTTACTGATAGCGATGGTAATAAGACGGTTGTTACTCAAGTTGTCGTTGTCAACGATGGAAGTATTGAAATAGGTGATAATTTCATTTTAGTAGCTAACGGTTATGAACTACGCCTTGGCCAAGTCGACACTAGCGCTAATGGAATTATTGGCCATGCCGGAGCCAAAGTATACTCGAAATCTACAGGACGAGAAGTAATTGAAGAGATAACAGTTGATAAAGGTTCATATACCAATGCCATAAATACGTACGCCGATGTAGTGCTTACAGTTGCCAATGAAAAGGCCGTTACAAAAACGATTACCGTAAAAGTAATTGGTGGAGAAAATCCAACCCTAACAGTTCCGAGCTTTAAAGAAGTTGCCAAAGATGGAACGTTTGATGTAATGAACGGTGTAAGTGCAACGGATAGCGAAGATGGACAAATTACTGACATTAGCAAATCAGTAGACTCAATTGATACTTCAAAACCAGGTGTTCACACAATTGAATATACTGTGACTGATAGTGATGGCAATCAAGCCAGCGCATCTCAAGTTGTAGTCGTAAATGATGGAAGCTTTGTAATTGGTGATAATTTTATCTTAGAAGCTAATGATTATGAACTGCGTCGTGGAGAAGTTGATACTAGCGCTGGTGGAATTATCGGTCATGCTGGAGCAAAGGTATATGCGAAAGCAACGGGGTTAGTAGTAGATGAAGCAATTACTGTTGCTAGAGGTTCATATACAAATGTAATTGGAACATATACAGATGTAGTACTTACTGTTTCCAACGAAGAGGCGGTTACCAAAGCAATTACTGTAAAAGTAGTTGGTGGAGAAAAACCAACGATTACGGCACCAAGTTTTAAAGAAGTTGCTAAAGACGGAAGTTTTGATGTAATGACAGGCGTAAGTGCAACGGATAGCGAAGATGGTGACTTCGCTAAAGAAGATATTACGGCATCACTTTCATCAATTAATACATCAAAACCAGGTGTCTATACAATTGAATATAGTGTAACTGATAGTGACGGCAACAAAGCAACTGCAAGACAAGTTGTCGTAGTAAATGATGGAAGATATGTCATTGGTGATAACTTTATTTTAGAAGCAAGTAATTATGAACTACGTGTTGGACAGGCTGATACCAGCGATAAAGGAATTATCGGTCATGCTGGAGCGAAGGTGCTTTCGAAATTGACTGGACTTGCAGTAGATGAAACGATTACGGTTGACAAAGGTTCGTATACAAATGTAATTGGAACATATACAGATGTAGTACTGACAGTTGCTAATGAAGAGGCTGTTACTAAGACAATTACGGTTAAAGTATTAGGTGGAGAAAACCCAACACTTACAGTTCCGAACTTTACGGAAGTACCAAAAGGCGAAAGTTTTGATGTGATGGCTGGTGTAAGTGCAACAGATGTTGAAGATCAAGACTTCGCTAAAGAAGATATTACAACTTCAGTTTCAGCAATTGATACATCAAAACCAGGGGTTTACCCAATTGAGTATAGTGTTACAGATAGTGACGGTAATAAAGCTGTTGCTACGCAAGTTGTAGTTGTAAATGACGGAAGCTTTGTAGTTGGTGATAACTTTATCCTAGAAGCAAATGGATACTTAGTGAGAGTTGGTCAAGTAGATACAAGTGATAGTGGAATTATTGGCCATGCTGGAGCGAAAGTATATTCGAAAGCGACTGGATTAGTAGTAGATGAAAAGATTACTGTAGACAAAGGATCATATACAAACGTTGTTGGAACATATAGCGATGTTGCATTTACCGTAGCTAGTGAAGAAACGGTTAAAAAGACAATAACAGTGGTTGTTGATGATGGTCAAGCACCAACAATAACAGCGCCAAGTTTCAAAGAAGTTGCCCAAGGTGGAACGTTTGATGTTATGAGCGGTGTAACTGCAACAGATAGCGAAGATGGTGACTTTAAAGCAAGTGACATTACAGCTACTCCAGCCGCAATTGACACATCAAAACCAGGGGTTTACACGGTAGAATATAGCGTAACTGATAGTGATGGAAATACAACAGCTGCAAAGCAAGTTGTCGTAGTAAACGATGGAAACTTTGTCGTTGGTGATAACTTTATCTTAGAAGCAAATAGTTATGAACTGCGTCTTGGACAAGTAGATACTAGCGATAATGGAATTATTAATCATGCTGGAGCAAAAGTGTATGGCAAGTCAACGGGATCGATCGTCGATGAAGCAATTACTGTCGATAAAGGATCATATACATCAGCGATTGGAACATATGAAGATGTTAAATTAAGTGTATCCAATGAAACAGCAGTATCAAAAACAATTACTGTAGTAGTTGATGGTGGAGATAAGCCGGTTATTACTGCTCCAAGTTTTAAAGAAGTAGATAAAGATGGAAACTTCGATGTAATGACAGGCGTAAGTGCAACTGATAGCGAAGATGGTGACTTTAAAGCGAGTGATATTACAGCTAATCCAGCTTCAATTGATACATCAAAACCAGGGGTTTATCCAATTGAATATAGCGTAACTGATAGTGATGGAAATACAACAGCTGCAAAGCAAGTTGTCGTAGTAAACGATGGAAACTTTGTCGTTGGTGATAACTTTATCTTAGAAGCGAATAATTATGAATTACGTCTTGGCGAGGTAGATACAAGCGATAGTGGAATTATTAATCATGCTGGTGCAAAAGTATATTCGAAGGCGACTGGATTAGTAGTAGATGAAAAGATTACTGTCGATAAAGGTTCATATACTGACGCAATCAATACTTATACAGATGTAGTACTAACAGTAGCTAATGAAGAAGCGGTTAAACAAACAATTACGGTAAAAGTAGTTGGAGGTGACAAACCGGTTATTACTGCGCCAAACTTTAAAGAAGTAGATAAAGATGGAAGCTTCGATGTAATGAGCGGTGTTAGCGCAACAGATAGCGAAGATGGAGACTTTAAAGCAAGTGACATTACAGCTACTCCCGCTTCAATTGACACAGCTACTCCAGGTGTATACACAATTGAATATAGCGTAACTGATAGTGATAGTAATAAAACTGTGGCTACGCAAGTTGTCGTAGTAAACGATGGAAGCTTTGTTGTTGGTGATAACTTTATCTTAGAAGCTAGTGGTTACACGTTACGTCTTGGAGAAGTAGATACAAGCGATAGTGGAATCATTAGAGATTCTGAGGCTAAAGTATACGCTAAAGCAACTGGTCAATTAGTATCAGAAGCAATTACTGTCGATAAAGGTTCATATACTGACGCAATCAATACTTATACAGATGTAGTACTAACAGTAGCTAATGAAGAAGCGGTTAAACAAACAATTACTGTAGTAGTAAAATCTGGAGATAAGCCGGTTATTACTGCACCGAGCTTTAATGAAGTTGCCAAAGATGATGATTTTGATGTGATGAGCGGTGTCGCGGCAACAGATGCTGAAGACGGAGATTTTGCAGCTAGTGATATTAAAGCTAATCCAAGTACAATTGATACTTCAATTCCTGGTGTTTACACTGTAGAATATTATGTAAAAGATAGTGATGACAATAGCGTAACTGCAACGCAAGTTGTAGTAGTTAATGACGATCGTTTCGCTGTTGGAGAGAACTTTATAATCGAAGCCAATGACTATTCATTACGTCTTGGAGAAGTAAATACTAGTAGCGAAGCGATCATTACAACGTCGCAAGCTAAAGTTTATTCAAAACTAACAGGACAAATTGTCGACGAAGATATTACTGTAGATAGTGGTTCTTATACAGATGCGCTTGGAACTTATTCAGATGTAAAACTTAGCGTGACAAACGAATCAGATACGTCAATTGCGATTACAGTGGTGGTAGCTGAAGGTGAAAAACCAACAATTACCGCTCCGGAATTTACAGAAGTTGCCAAAGATGCAACATTTGATGTTATGAATGGTATTAGCGCCAGCGATCCAGAGGATGGAGACTTAACTGCAAGTATTACCCCATCAATGGATTCAATTGATACATCTAAAGGAACTGTATACCCAATTGAATATTCAGTTACCGATAGTGATGGAAATACAACGGTAGCAACGCAAGTTGTAGTAGTTAAAGATGATACTATTTCAATCGGTGAAAACTTTATTATTAATGCCAACAGCTATACATTAAGACTTGGACAAGTGGACACGACTGATCATGGAATTACTAGAGGATCAGAGGTTAAAGTATATTCTAAGTTAACCGGACAGCAAGTCCAAGAAGCGGTAACAATTGATAAAGGTTCATATACAGAAGCAATTGGAACATATGATGATATAACTCTTAGTGTAACAAATGAAACTGCAACACAAATTACAATTTCTGTAGAAGTTATAAGTGGAGATCAGCCAACAATCACGGCACCAACATTCAAAGAAGTTGACAAAAATGGAAACTTTGACATTATGGCTGGAGTATCAGCTACCGATGAAGAAGATGGAGATTTTGCAACTGGTGCCATTAAAGCAAATCCAACTGCAATCGATACTTCACAAGCGGGAGTATTTGTAGTTGAATACACAGTTATCGATAGCGACGGTAACACTGCAGCAGCGAAACAAGTTGTGGTAGTAAACGATGGTAGCTTTGTAGTTGGTGAGGACTTTATCATCGCTGCAAGTGATTATACACTTCGCCTTGGACAAGTAGATACAAGTGATAATGGAATTATTACGCATTCAGGAGCTAAGGTATACGATAAGTTAACAGGACAAGTCGTAGATAAGGCCATAACTGTCGATAAGGGAA
This sequence comes from Mollicutes bacterium LVI A0039, assembly GCA_033103385.1. Taxonomy (GTDB): domain Bacteria; phylum Bacillota_I; class Bacilli_A; order UBA3375; family UBA3375; genus LVI-A0039. Next base: position 921,280 of record CP136953.1, on the reverse strand, counting down.
CATATACAAATGCGATTGGAACTTATAAAGATGTAGTGCTTAAAGTTAAAGGTGATGATGTCGCTAGCCAAACAATCACAGTTGAGGTTATTGGTGGAGATAAGCCGGTAATTACAAATCCTCAGTTTAAAGAAGTCGCTAAAGGAACAGCATTTAACGTAATGACTGGTGTTAGTGCGACAGATAAGGAAGATGGAAACTTCGCAGCTAAAGATATTAAAGCATCTCCTAGTACAATTGACACGACAAAACCAGGTGTATATGTAGTTGAGTATACAGTTGTTGATAGTGACTTTAACCAAACGGTGACATCACAAACGGTAGTCGTAAATGATGGAACGTACAAAGTGGGGGTAAACTTCATTCTAGCAGCAAAAGGTTATACACTTCGTATCGGTGACGTTGATACAACCGATCAAGGAATTATTCGTGATGCCAATGCCAAAGTGTACTCGAAAGCGACTGGTCAATTAGTTCAAGAAGCAATTACAGTTAACAGTGGTTCTTATACAGATAAAGTAGGAACATATAAAGATGTAGTCTTAAGCGTTACCAATGAACCGGCAACGTCTAAGGCAATTACCGTAATTGTAAAAACTGGAGAAGAGCCGACAATTTCTGCTCCAACCTTTACGGAAGTTGCCAAAGGTGGAACCTTTGATATCATGGCTGATGTATCAGCTACGGATACCGAAGATGGTGACTTTAATTCAAGTGACATAACAGCTACGCCAGGATCAATTGATACGTCTAAACCAGGAGTATATTCAGTTGAGTATAGTGTAACTGATTCTGATAGTAACGTAACTACCGCAACGCACATTGTTGTGGTAAATGATGGAAGCTTTAAGGTTGGAGAAAACCTAATCTTAGAAGCAAATGACTATATTTTACGTCTCGGAGAAGTTGATACAAGTAGTGAAGGAATCATCAACCATTCTGAAGCAAAAGTGTACTCGAAAGAAACAGGTCAAGTTGTTTCTGAAGATATTACCGTAGATAGTGGTTCATATACAAATGCAATTGGTACATATTCAGATGTAGTTTTAACAGTGGAAAGCGATCAAGATGCTACTTTAACAATTAAAGTAACTGTTGAAGAAGGAAATAAACCAACAATCACAACACCAGGATTTAGTGAAGTAGCTAAAGACGAAGCGTTTGATGTTATGGCCGGTGTTAGTGCAACAGATGTAGAAGATGGTAATTTTGAGCCAAGTGCGATTAAACCAAGTCCAGCGACAATTGATACTTCTAAACCAGGAGTATACCCAATCGAATACACAGTTACAGATAGTGATGGAAATACAACGGTTGCAACGCACGTTGTAGTAGTAACTGATGATTCGATCACAATTGGCGAAAACTTTGTTATTGTAGCTAATGGCTATACACTACGCTTAGGGCAAGTTGATACCAGTAGTGATGCAATTATCAACAGTTCTGAAGCAAAAGTATACTCAAAAGTAACCGGTCAAGTTGTGGCAGAAGAAATAGCAGTCGATAAAGGAACATATACAAATGCAATTGGAACATTTGCAGATGTGGTTTTAAGTGTTGCCAATGAATCAGCTACGGCAGTAACGATTACAGTTGAAGTAATTGCTGGCGATAAACCAGTAATTGCCGCACCAGAATTTAACGAAGTGGCAAAAGACGCTAGTTTTGATGTGATGAGCGGTGTCAAAGCAACTGATGGTGAAGATGGTGATTTAACAGGTAAAGTTGTAGCTAGCCCAACAACAATTGATACTTCAAAACCAGGTGTATATCCAATCGAATATACAGTTACTGATAGTGACTTCAACACTCATACAGTTACGCAAGTAGTAGTTGTAAACGATGGAGCATTACAAGTTGGAGAAAACTTTATAATCGAAGCTCGTGGTTACACACTACGTGTTGGTGAGGTTGATACAAGCGATAGTGCAATTATAGGTAAATCAGGTGCTAAAGTGTATTCTAAAATAACAGGTCAAGAAGTGCAAGAGGCAATTACAGTCGATAGTGGTTCTTATACGAATGTTGTAGATGTCTACTCAGATGTAGTGCTAACTGTTGCAAATGATCCTCAAGCTAGTAAGACAATTACAGTAGAAGTAACTGACGGTGAAAAACCAACGTTGACAGTGCCAAACTTAACTGAAGTTGCTGAAGATGGAAGCTTCAATGTTATGACTGGAGTGACAGCAAATGATGGTGAAGATGGAGATTTAACAAGTAAAGTAGTAGCTAATCCAACAACAATTGATACTTCAACGCCAGGGGTCTTCCCAATTGAATACAGCGTCATTGATAGTGATGGTAACGCAACACGCGCTACGCAAGTCGTAATCGTAAACGACGGAAGTTTTAAAGTTGGAGAAAACTTTATTATTGAAGCAAATGGATACGAATTAAGACTTGGTCAAGTAGATACAAGTGATAGTGCAATTATAGGTAAATCAGGTGCTAAAGTATATTCTAAAACAACAGGTCAAGAAGTAGATGAAGCAATTGTTGTTGATAAAGGATCATACACGAATAAAGTTGATACTTATAAAGATGTAGTATTAACGGTAGCTGGTGATCCAAGTGCAAAAATAGCAATCACTGTTGTAGTAGTTGCTGGAGATACACCAGAATTAACAGTTCCAGAATTTACCGAAGTTGATAAAGATGGAAGTTTTGAAATCTTAGATGGTGTGTCAGCAACTGATGGTGAAGACGGAGATATTAGCGAACAAGTAACATACGCTCCAGAAACAATTGACACTTCGAAACCAGGAGTATATCCAATCGAATACACAATTACTGATAGTGATAGTAATACAATTACCAAAACTCAAGTAGTAGTTGTAAATGATGGTAGCTTAGCTGTTGGAGACAAATTTATTATTGCCGCCAACGGATATGAATTAAGACTTGGTCAAGTAGATACAAGCGATAATGCAATCCTAAGTAAATCAGAGGCCAAAGTATACTCTAAAACAACAGGTAAAGAAGTAGATGAAGCAATAACAGTTGATAGCGGATCATACACGAATAAAGTTGATACATACGAAGATGTAGTATTAACAGTAACGGGTGATCAAACAGCCGAAATTACCATTACCATTGTAGTAATAAGTGGTGAAGATGTTAAGTTAACAGCTCCAGAATTTACTGAAATTGATAAAGGTGACAGTTTCAATGTAATGAGTGGAGTAACAGCAATTGACCCAGAAGATGGTGATTTAACAAGTAAAGTTATAGCTAATCCAACAACAATTGATACGACAAAACCAGGTGTGCACCCAGTAACATATACAATTACCGATAGTGATGGTAATGAAACAGTTGCTACGCAAGTAGTAGTAGTAAATGATGGGTCATTCCAAGTCGGAGATAACTTTATTATTGGAGCAACTGGATATAAAGTTAGCCTAGGACAAGTTGATACAAGTGATAATGCAATTATAGGTAAATCAGGTGCTAAAGTCTACTCGAAAGCAACAGGTGTAATTGTTGATGAAAGCATTACAGTAGATAGCGGATCATATGTTGAAGCAATTGGAACATATAGTGATGTTGTTTTAAGTGTTACTAATGAACCAAGCACTGCTCAAGCAATCACGGTTGAAGTTGTTACTGGTGAACTTCCAGAGCTAATCGCTCCAGAATTTACCGAAGTTCCAGAAGGTGGAGAATTTGAAATCTTTGATGGAGTAACAGCAAATGATGGTGAAGATGGAGATTTATCAAATGCAGTTGTGGTATCAACTGGTGAAGTCGATACATCTATTCCAGGTGTATACCCAATTGAATACAGTGTTGTTGATAGTGATGGAAATGAGACAGTAGTAACGCAAGTTGTATTAGTAAACGACGGGACATTTGTATACAGTGATCAGTTTATTATTGGAGCAAATGACTTTGAATTACGCGTTTCTGAAGTGAATACTAGTGATCTATCAATACTTGCTGATGCGCAAGTTAAAGTATACAACCTGAAAACCGGACTAGTAGTTAGCCAAGCAGTAAATGTAAATAAAGGTCAATACGATGCAGTAGTTGGTGAGTATCCAATTAGTTTTACGGTTGCAAGTGACCAAGATGCAAGCATTGAGATTATCGCTACAGTTATTGGTGGAGATAAACCGCAAATCACAATTGAAAATGATTATGATGAAATCAGCTTAGAACAAGTTGAAGACTATGACTTAAACGCCGGTGTTACAGCTACCGATAGCGAAGATGGTGACATCAGTGATAAAATTATTGTGACTTCAACTTTTGATCAAAATTCTCAAGCGGGAATTTATGTAGTTGACTACCAAGTAACTGATACAGACGGTAACACGATGAATGTGAGCAAAGTAGTGCTAGTTAATGATGGAACACTTGTTAGTGATGGTAATTATGTAATCCGTGCAACTGATATTGATTTAGGATATTCGAAGTGGACTAATGATGACGCTGCTTTAAGAGAGTTATCGCAAGTAAAAGTATATGATATTTCTAATCGTGCAGATGTTACGCAAATTGAAGATCTAACAAATGTGAAGGTAGAAACTAGTAACTGGATGCAAGAAGAAGGAATCGAAGGGCAAGTTAAGTATTCATACACAACGGCAAGACGTATCCTTCGTAATCAAACAATCAGTATTACAGTGAAAGCGACACTTGATCACCTGCCAGTAATGACATTGGACAACGATGTAATTATGCTTCCGACAGGAATTTCAACTCAAAGCGTATATGATTCATACTTAAACAAAGTATCGATTACTGATAAAGAAGATGGAAACTTAAATGAACAAGTTAAAATCACAGCGCCGAAATTAAGTGAAATTAAATCAGGTCAAGTATACTCAGTAATTTACAGTGTTACAGATAGTCATGGTAATACAGTTACAAAACAAACTGCGTTATATATTAACGATGGTGGAATCAACCGTGTTGGCGATTATTTAGTAGTAGCAAATGACTTTACTATGGAATCAGCACAATACGATTCATCAGATGCAAATATTATCTTACAATCTAATTTAACAATCTACGATTTAGCCGGAAACAAACTAAACCTTGAAGATGTTAAAGGGCTAAGAATTGATAGTTCTAAACTTGAGAATAAGAATGGAACTTATATTGTGACATTTATAATTGGAGATGATGCAGTCAGCTTCGATATAACGGTTACAATCACCGGTGCAGATGAAGGAAAAGCGAAAGATAAGGAAACCGGAGTAATTACAGTTACCGGATCTTCGATTACAATCGGAATTATGATTGCTTCATTAGTATTATTGTTCTTAATTCTACTGAAAAGAAAAGTTAGAGCATAACTAAGATTCAAGATAAACTAAAGGTTCTCTTTGATTAAGGTCAAAGGGAATCTTTTTCTTTTAAGAGCTTGGTCGCGGCTAAAGAGTGAAATAAGTAAACTATTACACTTTTTGATTGACAGGCCAACAATATTATGCTAATATAGATTCATGGGAACGGTCCCAACAAAGGAGATCATATGAATAAAGATATTAGTAAGTTAATAGAATTAGTAGGTGGAGAACAAAATATTAGTGTTCTATCACACTGTATGACTAGACTTAGATTCATCTTAAAAGATGAGAGTTTAGCAAATGTTGAAGAGCTAGAAAAACTTAGCTTAGTAAAAGGAACTTTTACCCAAGCAGGACAATTCCAAATCGTAGTTGGAAATGATGTTGCCGAAGTATATAAAGAGATAATTGCAGTGACAAATATTGAAGTTGCTAGCAAAGAGGAGATTAAAAAGCAAGCGACAGGAAATATGAATATTTTACAAAAAATTGCGATGTTTTTAGCTGAAATCTTTGCGCCAATTATTCCGGCGATTATCGTCGGTGGTTTAATTTTAGGGTTCCGAAACGTTATCGAAATGCCGATGGGAATTTTTGATGGACAAGCGCTAATTGATACTAGTCAATTTTGGGCAGGAACAGATCAATTCTTGTGGTTAATTGGTGAAGCAATTTTCCATTATCTACCAGTGTATGTTGTATGGAGTGCATATAAGCGTATGGGTGGAACACCAGTTCTTGGTTTAGTAATTGGGGTTACGTTGGTATCACCACAGTTACTAAATGCATATGCAGTTGCTGGGACAGCACCAGCTGATATTCCAGTATGGGACTTTGGTTTTGCGCAAATTCAAATGATTGGTTACCAAGCTCAAGTAGTTCCTGCATTATTAGTCGGACTATTTGGTGGTCTATTAGAAGTTAATTTAACCAAACGCGTTCATAGTTCAGTGCGAATGATCGTAGTACCATTTGTAGTACTTATTGTGACAGTATTATTAGCGCACACTATAATTGGACCATTTGGTTGGTGGATTGGAGAATTAATTGCTGCGGCTGTTATTTGGTTGTTTGATACTCTGGGATTCATCGGAGGAATGATTTTTGGATTCTTCTATGCGCCCCTAGTTATTACCGGACTACACCATACAACAAATGCTATTGATATGCAAATTATCGCACAAACAGGAACTACGCCACTGTGGCCACTTATCGCCTTATCTAATATTGCTCAAGGTAGTGCCGTGTTAGCAATGGTGTTTATTCACCGTGATGCATCATCACGTGAATTATCGATCCCTGCGGCAATTTCAGCATACTTAGGTGTAACTGAACCGGCGATGTTTGGGGTAAACTTAAAATATGTATATCCATTTTTATGCGGAATGATCGGTAGTAGTATCGCTGGTGGATTCTCAATTCTAATGAACGTTCAAGCCGTGTCAATCGGGGTAGGAGGGTTACCAGGAATCTTAAGTATTCAAGCAGGTCACATCTTCTCGTTCTTTATTGCAATGTGTATTGCGTTCTTTGTACCGCTAGTACTAACTCTAATTGTATCAAAACGTAAAGCGAGTAACTAGGAGAAAATATGAAAGAATTAGGATACTTTGTCTATCAAATATATCCCAAAAGTTTTTTAGACACAACCGGGAACGGAATTGGTGATATCAATGGTATTCGAAAAAAACTACGATACATTAAAGGTTTAGGTTTCGACTATATATGGCTGACGCCAATGTACGTATCACCGCAAAAAGATAATGGATACGATGTTGCAGACTATCGCAAGATTGATCCCCTATTTGGAACGGAACATGACTTTGATATGTTGATTAAAGAAGCGACAGAGCTTGGGTTGCAAGTAATGATGGATATGGTTTTCAATCACACTTCTGATCAACATCAGTGGTTTCAAAAGGCTCTATCTGGTGATCAGCATTATCAAGAATACTATATTTGGAGTGAAAGTCCCACAACGTGGGAATCTAAATTTGGTGGTGGAGCGTGGGAGTATGCACCATCGGTTGGTAAATATTATTTGCATTTATTTGATAAGAGCCAACCTGATTTAAACTGGGAAAACGAAAATGTCCGCAAGGAGATTTATGATATTGTTAACTATTGGATTAAGCGTGGTGTTAAGGGATTTAGGTTTGATGTAATCAATCTTATCTCTAAACGTTACCCGTTAGTTAACGGTGAAGGCGATGGACGTCTCGAGTATACCGATGGTCCGCGAATTCATGAATTCTTAACCGATTTACGCACAAATACATTTGCAAGTGATGAAAGTATTTTGACAGTGGGAGAAATGAGTTCAACGTCAATTACCGCGTGTTGTAAATACGCCGGACCCAAGCGTGATGAATTAGATAGTGTATTTCACTTTCATCATTTGAAAGTCGACTATTTAGATATGAATAAGTGGTCTAAAGACCACTTTGACTTTGAAATGCTCAAAGACTTATTTAAGACTTGGCAATTAGCGATGCAAGATGCTGAAGTTGTCGATACGCTGTTTTGGTCAAACCATGATCAACCGCGTATTGCCTCGAGGTTTATTGCCGCAACTAACGCAGAGGAGCAGTTAAGAAAGAATAAAATGATAGCGATGATGATGTATTTGATGCGTGGAATAAGCTATATCTACCAAGGTGAAGAAATTGGGATGGAAAACTTAAAGGTTACCAGTATCGATGATTTGGTAGATGTTGAATCGATTAATTACTATAATGCGAGCACCGATTCAATTGCAGATAAACTGGCGATTTTAAGCCAAAAGTCCCGAGATAACGGTCGAACACCAATGCAGTGGAATGCTAGTGGCGGGTTTAGTGATTCAACTCCATGGCTCAAACAAAATGAGAACTTTACAAGTATCAATGTTGATAGTCAATTGACAGATACTGATTCAACATACAGTTTTTATCAACAAATCATCAATCTTAAGAAAAATGACAATGTATTAATTTATGGAAAGATTGAATTTATTGATGACCCTAAGTTACTAATTTATACCAGAACTTTAGCAGGAGTTACGTACATGGTAATTACCAATGTGTGGAATGAAGAGATAGCGTATCCTGCTAAGTTTAAAAATGTTATAATAAATAATGGATGTGAACTTAGTGGTGAAGTGATTAAAATTTTACCGTTTGGTTCATTATTAATTGAAGTGTAAGGGTGAATATGACAATCTATGATATTGCAAAATTAGCTGGAGTTTCCAAAAGTACAGTATCACGTGTACTAAATGGGGAAACTAATGTGAGTACGGATGCGCGTTTGAAAGTGGAAAAAGTTATTCGAGAGAATAACTATACACCGAATCGTAGTGCAAGTATGACCAAGAAGAATCGACAAGTAATCTTGGTCCTTGCCACACGCCTTGATTCCTATTCAGAGACCAGACTAATTCGCGGTATGATGGAACATGCGAATGAAGAGGTTGAGTTTCTAATTACAGAAACTCAATTTTCTATTGACAAAACCAAGCAAATTATTAGTAGTAATAAAAATGTAAGTGCGATAATTATCTTTGCGATTTCCGGTCAAGACTATGACTTTATTGAACAAACATTAATGCCCGTGGTTATAATTGGTCAAAAAATCACTACCTCAAAACACAACGTATACTTCAATGATTACGATAGTATGAATCAACTAGTGGCGATGAACAAGTCAGAAAAGGCCCTGTTCATCGGATATGACGCCACGGATAAAACGATGGTAACTAGATATCAAGCAGCAACTGATGCCCTGGGTTATAATGTGGACCGAATTGAAACGGATGTATATAATGAAGTTCCCGATTTATCAAATGTTAGATTAAGCGACTACGATGTCTTTATTAGTACTACTGATTATCAGGCGTTGAACGTCTATAAACATTTAATCACTCAACAACATAGCAATTATAAAATCCTATCGTCAGGAAACAATCTGCACATCAACTTTGTAATCGATAACTTGCAAACAATCAGTTTTCATTACAAGCAAGTCGGAAAATATGTTATCGAGCATTTAAATGATAAGGCAGCGTTTAGCTATGTACCTCCGTATACAATTAAGTAGCGGATATATTTTTCAAATATCGACTAACAGCGTTTATCGAAAGTGCTAAAATCATGATATAATATACTAAAGCGAGGGAAAATGACAATAAAGGAAATTGCAGCTGAGGCCGGTGTTGGTGTTTCAACAGTTTCAAGATACTTGAACGATGGGTATGTATCAGAATCAAAACGAGCAATAATTGCTAAAGTGATTGCAGATAATAATTATAAAAGAAATGAAGTTGCTGCGAATATGCGTGGTTCTTCCAGAGAAATTGTTGTGATTGTCCAACGAGTTAGCTCGAGTACAACATCGAGGTTTTTAGAAGGAATAATTAAAACTTGTGAACAATTAAACTATGTACCAACGATTCATGTTGTTAACTTTAATATCGACTTACAAATGAAGTATATCAATTCGGCAGTAGAGCGAAATGTATTTGGGATCATTATCTATTCATTTACCGAAAACTTGAAAATTGACTTTGATAATGTTCTAGTTGTAGGACAAAAGTCCCCCCAATATAAATCGATTTACTCGGATGGAAAAGGTATTTATAAACGCTTAGTCACTAATGTTATTCGTTCAAATCCCATTACTAATATCAAGGTATTTGGGATCGATATATTAGATGTAGAGTTTATCAATCGTGTGGCCGGATCAATCGAAGCGGCAAAACAACAAGGGATTGATTATGAAGTGTGGGAAGAGAACTTTGATTCAATCACACATGAGGTGAAATTAGAAGTTGGAACATACTATGTTGCCTTAACTGATGCTCAAGCATATCAGATAATTCAACTGGCAAACCAACAAGGATTCACGATTGGTAAAGATATTTTTATTAGTGGATATGGTGATTATACAACAAGTGGCTTATTGGAACTAACGTCAGTTGATGGGATGTATGAATTAGTCGGTGAACAAGCAGTTAATGCGATAGCAGATGCAGATTTTTCCCGAAATGAAATCGCCCCGAAAATCGTTTATCGAAAGAGTGCAAGTGTTCAAGAAGGAAGAAAAATATAAATATTTACATTTTTCTCTTGACACAAATCAAACTTTGTAGTATATTATGTTTAAGATTGTGGAATCGATTCCACAACTAAAAGTGGTAACGATTCCACATAAGGAGAGTTTATGAGTAAAGAACAAACAGTTGCAAAGAAAATATTAGAACTTGTTGGTGGAAGTGAAAATGTTCGTGCGGTTGAGCATTGTGCAACAAGATTAAGATTATCACTTAAAGATAGTAGTATCGCCGAAGCTAATGGTGACTTAATCGATGAGATAGATGGAGTAAGTGGGCACTTTGAATCAGTTGGACAATTCCAAATTATTTTAGGAACTGGATTTGTAAATGCAGTTTACAGTGAATTTTTGAAACTTGATGTCGAAAAAGGAAATATCAAGGATGAAATTTATAGTGATTTAAATGTGCTACAAAAACTATCACGTATTCTTGGAGATATTTTTATTCCAATCATCCCGGCAATTGTTGCTTCGGGAATGTTTATGGGATTAGCTAACACTTTGAAATACATGGAAATACTAAGTCCAGATAGTCAACTTGCGTTAGTGATCGGTATTTTAACCGATACAGCATTTATCTTCTTACCAGCATTAATATGTTGGAGTGCGACTAAAAAGTTCGGAGGTAATCCCGTTTTAGGGATTGTGTTAGGCTTGATGTTGGTGTCTCCTTCACTTCCAAATGCCTGGGCAGCAGCTGGAGGTTTTGGAGATGTTGAACCATTAAAGTTTTCGTTTGGATTTTTATCAGTAAATGTAATTGGGATGCAAGGTCAAGTATTAACTCCGCTATTTTTAGGGTACTTAATTTCACTATTAGAGAAACACGTTAGAAAAATTACGCCACAAGCTATTGATATTATTGTTGTTCCAGCAGTGAGTTTAATTTTATCGTTAATGCTAGGTTTATTTGTGTTTGGTCCAGTTTTATATGCTGTTGAACACGCAGTTACAAATTTTGTATTTGAGCTAATGTATTTACCATTGGGAATCGGACAAGCAATCTTTGGATTCTTAAACCCAGTAATCGTTATGACGGGATTACACCATGCATTTGGTCCACTAGAAATTGTGATGATCGCCGAGCATGGTTCTACACCACTAAATGCGGCAGCATCTAGTGCAAACATTGCGATGGCTGGAGCAGCTTTAGGATGTGCTTTAAGACTTAAGAACACAAAAGCAAAATCACTAGGTCTTTCATCAGCAATAACTGCCGGATTCGGAATAACTGAACCAGCATTATTCGGAGTTATTTTACGTACACCAAGAGTACTTTTATTAGGAATGCTTGGTGGTGCAGCTGGAGGACTTGCAAGTGGTATCTTCCAATTAGGAGCAAATGGTACAGGAGTTACTGGGATTCCCGGAGTATTATTATACTTAGGGACAGGTCAAGCACTATCATACATCATTGCGATGGCAATCGCATTTGGTACAGCTCTTGTTTTAACATATAAATTTGGTGGATTTGAGAGCGAGTAGTAAAAAAAAAAGGGGAAGATTTAATCTTTCTCTATTCATATGTAAGGAGCCGAATGAACAACTTAGATAAAGTAGTATATCAAATATATCCCAAAAGCTTTTTGGATACCACAGGTAATGGAATTGGGGATTTAAAGGGAATAATTGATAAGGTTGATTACCTTGCTGACTTGGGAATCGATTATGTGTGGTTAAGTCCCATCTGTCTCTCACCGCAGAAAGACAATGGGTATGATATTGCCGATTACTATACGATAGATCCGATGTTTGGAACAAATCAACAATACCAACAATTGATTGAGCTGTGTGCCGATAAAGAAATCAAAGTTGTCATGGATTTAGTACTTAATCATGTTTCTGATCAACACGTGTGGTTCCAAAAAGCGATTAGTGGTGACAAATACTATCAAGATTTCTTTATTTGGAGAGATGCCCCAAATGAGTTGATAAGTGCCTTTAAAGTACCGGCGTGGACATATAATGAAGCAGTAGGAAAATACTATCTACACTTGTTTGACGCATCACAACCGGATCTAAATTGGGATAATGAAAATGTTAGACAAGAATTGTATCAAATGATTAACTATTGGATTGACAAGGGTGTTGGTGGATTTAGGTTAGATGTCATTGACTTAATTGGAAAACAGCCAGACTTGTTAGTCAAGGCCAAGGGAGAAAACTTCTTGAAGTATCTCAAGGAGCTTGCTAACAGTACGTTTAAAAATAAAATATTTACGGTTGGAGAATGTTGGAAATCAAGTGTTAAGGAACTTGAGGAAATGTGTAATGAGAATGGCCTAACGCAAGCATTTCACTTTAACTATCAACTAATTACTAAAAAATCAAATAAGTGGGATCAAGGTCAACTCGACGTAGCGAAACTAGCAGAGCAACTTAATATTTTCCAAAACCAATACACTGGAGAAGAAGCGATTGTTATGAATAACCATGATCTACCTCGTCTTAACTCATTTTGGCTAGATGATACAGTTTATCATGCGCAGTCGAGCAAGTTGCTAATCTCGCTATTTGGAATACTTTCCGGAACGCTATATCTCTACCAAGGAGATGAGATTGGGATGACCAATGCTCATTTTGATAAATTGAGTCAATATCGTGATGTAGAAACATTTAACTACTATGATTTGGATCCAACTAATCCAGACAACTTGGCAGTTATCAGTAGAATTTCTCGTGATAATGCTCGAGTGCCGATGCAATGGGATGATAGTAAATATTCAGGTTTCACGACAGGAACACCATGGATTGATAATGCTTTTAACTATCAGACGGTTAATGTCAAAGCCCAGGTTGATGATGAAGCATCAATTCTTAATTATTATAAAAAGATCATCGACTTTCGTAAGCAAAACCAGAACTTAATTAACACCAAACTAAGGGCAACGTGTTAGGGTAACGTGTTGATAATCAAAAAAGCTAGTGGGTTAGTCGGTGTTTATAATATGTCGGATGATATAGTAGCTTATGATACCCAATTAGAAATACAATTTAATAACTATAATGATTTCGATGGACATTTAAAACCATTTCAGTCATTAATACTAAAGGATAGCCATGTATAAACCAGAACTATATAAAACTCATACTAGCATTACCAACCATCAAGAGTTAAAGGATCGTGTGAAAGCCGATAAATTATTTTACCCCAAAATTCATCTTGCACCAGAATATGGACTATTAAATGACCCTAATGGATTAGCATTCTATAATGGTGAGTTTCAAATCTTTTACCAATATCATCCCAACCAACCAGCGCACGGAATGAAAAATTGGTTTCATGTTACAACTAAAGACTTTATTACATATACGCATAGAGGGATAATCTTATTCCCCGAGCAAGACTATGAAAATTATGGAATATTTTCCGGAAATGCAAAGCTTGAAGGTGAGTATTTACGATTAAATTATACTGCTAACTATCGAAACCCTGACAAGGACTATCAACGTGAGCCAAAACAATGTTATGCGTTGATGGATAAAAATTATCAGATTGTGAAGAAAGGCATCATCTCTGAATTTTTAGATCAAAAATATACAGAGCATTTTCGTGACCCGTATGTAACAGCAGATGATGCGACTGTGATTGGTGCCCAATTATTAAACGGCATAGGTGCATTATCGATAATTGAAAATAATCACGAACGTACGATAGAAATGTCAAACGAACTTAGTTCCGCTTACATGTTGGAGTGTCCAAACTATATTGAAATCGATAATCATCCGCTCTTAATTCTATCTCCACAAGGAATCAATAATGACAAATATTTGAACATTAATTCTGTAGTTTGGATGGAAACAATGTTAAGGGATAAAATTGATGCAAATCCCCATCTATTAGACTATGGATTCGATCTATATGCACCTCAAGTGTTTAAACATGATGAGCGCGTTTTGATGCTTTCTTGGCTTGGCCATGCAGATACGATTTATCCCAATGAACAAGAATATGGATGGTCGCAAACAATGTCGTTAATGCGTGAACTAACATTCAAAGATGGACACTTATATCAACAGCCAATCGCCGAATATCAAGCCTTAAGACAAGAAGTGAAAAAACTAGCTTGTACCGAAGCAATCTCGCGAGTGTATGAAGTTGATTGTAAAATCAGCAATAATGGAGTAATTAAAATTGGTGATGTTGATCATTATATAGAAATTAAGTTAGATAATAGAATTTTAACGTTAGATCGAAGTCGAATGAATTACAGTGTAAACGCTAATTATGGATACGTGCGATCGATAAACCTAGAAGTGGCGACAACAAGTTTACAAATCTTTGTTGATAACTCAACTTTAGAGATTTACATTAATGATGGGGAGTATGTGATGTCCTCAAGAATATTTTTAAACAACCTCGGGATAGTGCAACTGACAAATACCGAAGGTAAATATTACGAATTAGATCCAATTACAATAATTAATCAGGAGGTTGATAATGTATAAAGTCTTATGTCCCGGTGAAGCGTTAATTGATTTTGTGGCGGTCGAGGCGCTTGGTGATTTATCTTTAAGCAATAAGTTCGAAAAGAAGGCTGGAGGTGCTCCGGCAAATGCCGCGGGTGCAATGCAAAAATTTGGCGTTGAAGCTTACTTTATGGGAGCGGTTGGAAATGATCCGTTTGGTGAATTTTTAAAAAGGGAATTAGATAAGCACAATATCAATACTAAGTTTATGCACTTAATCGACAATGTTCCAACTACACTGGCATTTGTCAGTCTAACTAAAGATGGAGAACGCGACTTTGTCTTCAATCGTGGTGCAGATGCCAAATTAACATTAGTAGAACCAGCGGTATTAGCTGAATTTGACTGTATGCACTTTGCCAGTGCTACCGCATTTCTCGGTGATGAATTAGAAAAAACCTATAATCAAATTTTAGAGTATGCCCTTGCTAACAATAAACTTGTTACCTTTGATGCCAACTATCGCGAGGCGTTATTTGGAGACCAAAAAGAACTTTTCATCAACAATTGTTTGCACTATATTAAACATAGTGATATTGTTAAGTTAAGTGAAGAGGAAGCTGTCTTACTAACATCAAATCCGGATATAATTGAAGCGGTAACAATGTTGCAAAGGCTGAATAACAAATATGTTTTAATAACACGAGGAGCAAGAGGAACGTCGCTATTTAGTCCGGAAGGTCACACTTATATAGATACAACACCGGTGCAAATGGTTGATAGTACTGGGGCTGGTGATGCCTATATCGGAACAGTTGTAGCATTAGCGACTCAAGCAGAAACATTAAGTGTTGAAAAAATGATTGAGATAGTTAAAATAGCCAATCGAGTAGGAGCCCTGACTACCCAAAACTATGGTGCGCTAGAAAGTATTCCAACGCTTTCGAAGCTTGATTTGAGTAGTTTATAAAAGATATTTTGTAAGTAGAACCACTTAGGTGGTCCTTTTTTAAACGCTATGATATAATCCATGGGCGTTGAGTGATGTGAAGTTGATTATTTAAGTGATGGTTTAAATCAAAGTTTATCTGCTAATTTAGAAATAAATATCAATCCCTATCAAGCAGCATTGGAGTAGGGGAGTTAATCTGCAAAATAGATTGGAAATTTCAGTCTATTTTTCTTTTGCTCTAAATATGATTTTGATGACAACAAATGAGATTGTCGCTTATATTGAAAATCCCTTTCCTTTTCGCTTATAAAACGGTTATTTATGGTAAAATACAATTATGTGAAAAGGGGTATTATGGTAAAAAGTGGCTTTTTAGTAATCAATAAGAAAAAAGGAATTACATCATTCGATGTAGTTCGTCTTGCGAAAAAGAAATTAGGGACTAAAAAAGTCGGGCATACGGGAACTTTAGATCCCAATACCGATGGAGTTTTAGTATTAGCAATTGAGGATGCTACAAAATATATTCCGATTATCAGTGAAACCAAACAAAAAACGTATCGTGCAAAAATGACATTTGGTGAGCATCGCGATACCTTTGATTTAGAAGGTAATGTTTTAAAAACTGATGATCGCGTGATGACGACTGAAGAAGTGCAAGAGGCATTAAAATCACTTATTGGTTGTTATGATCAATATCCACCAATTTACTCGGCGAAAAAGGTCAATGGAAAACGTTTATATGACTACGCAAGAGAAGGATTGGAAGTTGAGATTAAATCATCGCCAGTGGAAATCTTTGAATACCCATATATTGGTGAAGTAGTCGATAATACTATTGAGTTTGAAGTGGTTGTGTCGAAGGGGACATATATCCGTAGTTTGATTGTTGACTGTGCGGAAAAACTAGGAACGGTTGCCTATATGAGTGACTTAACGCGAACTAAATCGGATGGCTTTGATATTAGTCAAGCGATTGATGAAGATGATATAACGGAAGAGTTAATTATTGATTTCCAAGCGCATCTGCTATCTAAGTATCCAACAGTAGCCGTATATGACAAAATCGAAAAGCTGGTTAGGAATGGATTTAACTTCCGCCCGCTTGCCGGTCAAACTTATCCATTGTTATATACAACTAGAGAAGGAGTACCAATTGCTCTGTATCAAAAACTCAATGACCAATCAACAAAACCATTAATAATGTTAAAGGACCATAGTGAAAATAACTAATGTAAACCACCTACAAATTAAGCAACAAGAAAGCCCTCGTGTCGTTGCCCTCGGATTATTTGAAGCAATGCATCTTGGGCACGTAGAGCTGATCAAAACGGCTGTATCCAGTGCTCGAGCAAACGGCTATCTCGCGACAGTTGTGACTGTATCTAAGCCGGTCAACAAACACGGGAATATGATCTTTGATATCGACCATCGCATCGCTAAGATGCAAGAGCTCGGTGTAGAGGAATTGATCGTAATTGAGATGAATGATGCTGTCAGAAATAGTGATAGCACGACATTTATGAACTTTTTAAACAATTTAGATGCTAAGCTGTTAGTTTGTGGAGCTGATTATCGATTTGGATATTTAGGTGGGGGCGATGTGGAATTGCTAAAAACGCAGTTTGAAATGGTAATCCCCAGCTTCACTTTAATCGATAATCAAAAAGTGTCGACAACTTTAATCAAAAAGAGTTTACAGTGCGGAAATATAGCACATGCTAATACTCTTTTAGGTTATAATTATTATATTAAGGGAATCGTTAAAAAAGGTAAACAGTTAGGGCGTACAATTGGTGCACCAACAGCAAATATCTATCCGAATATTTCACCAGTAGCCACTGGGGTTTATCTAACAATAACGACTATTGACAACAATCATTATCGTAGCATTACCAATGTTGGCTACAACCCGACAGTTGGTGATAATCAGCTAAGTGTTGAAACTTATATAGGTGATGGATTTAATCAGGAAATATATGAACAAGAAATTAAGGTTGAAATGATTGGGAGAATTAGAGAAGAAATCAAGTTTAATTCAATTGATGAATTGAAAGCAAGACTAAAATCGGATATAAAATATATGGAGGAAGCTAACTATGAAAATTGTTGATTTAGCAAAGCAGTATCAAGATTTAGATGGAAAACAAGTAACGATCCAAGGGTGGCTAAGAAATCACCGTGTGGGGAAAAACATTTCGTTTATGATGGTAAACGATGGAACTTGTTTTGACGTAATTCAGGTAGTATATAAAGATATAGAAAACCAAGAAGAAATTAGTAAGACTAATATCGCAAGTGCAGTGGAAATCACTGGGACTGTAAAAGTAACTGAGGGTTCTAAACAGGATTTTGAAATTGTTGCGGATGCCATTGAAGTATTAGCTGCAAGTAGTGAAGATTATCCACTACAACCAAAGAAACATAGCTATGAGTTCTTACGTGAAATTTCACACTTAAGAGCGCGTAGTAATACGTTTAATGCTGTGTTTAGAATTAGATCATTATGTTCACAAATTTTACATGAATACTTTGCTAAAGAAGGGTACGTTCACGTTCATTCACCAATCTTAACTGGTGCAGATGCCGAAGGTGCAGGAGAAATGTTCCAAGTAACTACTTTAGACTTAGACAACGTTCCTAAAACGGAAGAAGGTCAAGTAGACTACAAGAAGGATTTCTTTGGTAAACAAGCAAACCTAACAGTGTCTGGTCAACTTTTAGCCGAGACTTACGCCTTAGCATTCCAAAAAGTGTATACTTTTGGTCCAACTTTCCGTGCGGAACACTCAAATACAACTCGTCACGTAGCCGAGTTTTGGATGTTAGAGCCGGAGATTGCTTTTGCTGGACTTGATGAAGTGATCGAACTTGAAAAAGACATGTTAATTTATACGGTTGGTGAGTTATTAAAACGTGCACCAAAAGAATTAGCATTCTTAAACTCACTTAAAGACTACGATTTAGTGGAGCGATTAGAATCACTAGTATCGGCAAACTTTGGACGCATTACTTATACTGAAGCTGTTGAAATGTTACAAGCTGATATTGAAGCTGGTAAAGTTAAGTTTGAAAACGAAGTATTCTGGGGTGTTGACTTAGCAACGGAACACGAGAAATATTTAACTGACGTTGTATTTAAAACGCCACTATTTGTAACTGATTATCCTCGTGACATTAAAGCATTCTACATGCGTGTTAATGACGATATGAAAACTGTTGCCGCTACGGACTTACTAGTTCCAGGAATTGGTGAACTATGTGGAGGAAGTGCCCGTGAAGAACGTTTAGACTTATTAGATGAGCAAATGAGCAAATTTAATATTGATACAGAAGAGTTAAACTGGTACCGTGACTTACGTCGTTACGGTGGGGTAAAACACGCTGGGTTCGGAATTGGATTCGAACGATTAGTAATGTATGTAACTGGTATGGAAAATATTAGAGATGTATCTTCATATCCACGTACGGTAAGAAACTTAGAATTCTAACAATTAAATAAAAATCGGGAAGGTGTTAATTTACAATTAATGCTTTCCCATTTTTATATACAGAAAGTAGGGATTATATATGAATAAGATTATTGATTTACATGTCCACAGCAACTTTTCTCCGGATTCAAACCAAGAAGTATCCAGTTATTTTAAATTAGCCAATACCGAGCGTATCGCCTTAACTGATCATCTCGATTTTGAAGACATCTATATGGGGTGTGATGTGCTTCCTGATCATCAGGGGTTAACTACTGAATTGCAAAGATGTGCTAAGCAGTATGGTAAAGGGTATTTGGTGGGAATCGAAGTGGGATATCACCCGGATCATGCTTCCCGGATTATTGATCATTTGCGTGATAAGCATTTTGATGTTATCATCCTCAGTTTCCATCAAGATGGTACCCATGACTACCTAAGTCCGCCTCCTGGCTATAAAGTCGATGTCGATCAATATTTAAAGAATATTATTCATGGTTTAAATAATATGCCATTTGCAACAACCCTCGGACATCTTGACTTTCCCTTTAGGGTTAATAAGCTCGATCCACAGTTCTTTAATAGCCCGCTCTTAGTTGAGGTGTTTAAGTTGTTAATTACGAACGGAATTGCGATGGAGTTAAACACCCGCAGCATGTATCAGTATCGAAATGAGAAGTTTTATCGTCAGCTATTCACCAAGTATTACAATGCGGGTGGAAGATTAGTATCACTTGGCTCTGATGCGCACCGCACGGCTGATTATCGCTTTAATTTTGAAGATGCGCTGAATTTTCTAAGTGAAATTGGTGACTTTGAACTAATTAACTATCGGTATTAAAGCAGCGGGAGATTCTTATCCTTTAACCAAAATATAATACATACGAAAAGAACCCAATTAGGTGGTAGTTAACATGAGGATGCTAACTAGTACTAATTGGATTCTTTTTTGTTATATTGCTATGTAACTATGCTTGCTTAAACGGGATTGATATTAAATAAATAATAATCGAGATAAGCACAATGATTGCACTAGTTGGAAGGTTTAGGTAAAATGAACTGAACATTCCCACAATCATTGAGATTTCGGTAAATAGTATCGCCCACAGCACGGTAGCTTTTAAATTCTTGGAAATATTGCTTGCGGCAATAAGCGGGATAATAATAAGTGATGAAACTAGTAGTACTCCAATCGCCTTGATTGCGATTGTGATCGATAAGGCGATTAATACCATCATCAAATACTTAATTCTTTTGATGTTGACATTATACAGTTTCGCGTAGTCTTCTTCAAGTGCTAACAGTAGTATCTTCTTATAATTTAAGGCGACAATCACTAAGATAATTGCGGAGTTAATCAATACTGAGTAGAGATCACTTGTACTAATTCCGTTGATATTTCCAAATAATACTGCAAATAATGACGAGTTGTACCCACCGGATAAACTTAAAAAGATCATCATCAGCGCGATGGAAATCGAGTAGACAATTGTAATGGATAACTCCTTATAGTCGCTATACTTATCTCGTAAGTACTCAATTAAAAGTGCTGCGCCAATTGTCCATAAAATGGTGATGATGCTCGTAAATCCCGCAAGTGCTGGAAATATTGATGAAATCAGTATCGCTAAAGCAATTCCTGCCATATTGATATGTCCAAATGAATCAGCGATAAACGTCATTCTTCGAAGTAAGACGATAACCCCGACAATGGGTAATAAAGCGCCGATTACGATTGCAACGTACAGTCCGTTACGAAATAATTCATATGAAAGTAAATCGATCATGATTCCTTCCTTTCAAATTGCTGTGTTTCCATATCTAAGACACAAGTAATCATCGACTCGACTTCATCATAGTAATGCGAAACGACAATGATAGTTACACCATTTTGATTTAACCTCTGTAAAATTTCTTGCAATTCTTGACGTGATTTAGGATCGAGTCCAGCTGTCGGTTCATCTAAGATTAAATAACGAATATTTAATAAAAGCGCCTTAGCAATATGAATTCTCCGTAATTGTCCACCGGAAAGATCGTTGATATTCGAATCTAAAATCTTAGTAATATTTAATTCGTTGCTAACTTCTTTAATCTTCGCTTGGTCTTTAGTGATTAATCTGAAGATTTCATTTGCGGTAATAGGCAGTTCGCTCGGTTTCGTTTTAACTTGAGCAACATATCCGATTTTATCATAATCATTGTAACAAGAGATACATTGGTTATCGATTTGAATTTGATTGTGTCCAACTTTATTAATTCCCACTAAACATTTTATTAAGGTGCTTTTTCCGGTTCCGTTCGGTCCGACTACCGCTAGAAAGTCCCCGTCATTAATCGTAAATGATAAGTTGTCGAGGATTTGTTGCTGACCAAAACTAAAAGATAAATTATTTAAGGTAATCATTGGTTTTGCCCTAACTTAAACATTTCTAGGTTGTACTCATATAAATCGGTAATCGAAGTAAATTCTTTTCGACTTGATTGTGTTTCTAGTGTATAAAGCACTTCGACTTTACTGCTAGTTTCATCAGCAATTTGTCGCATAATTGGATTAGCTGTATCATCTTGTTCGACAAAGATTACCTTAATGTCTTGGCTCTTAATTAATTCGACAGTGTCGATTACTTCTTTTGTTGTTGGTTCATCATCGTGATGCTTTCCATATAACGTCACAAATTCTATGCCATATTGCTCAGCTAACGTTGAATAAGCATCGTGAGTTGCAATAATAGGTTTGCTTTGAGTTGCAGCAAAATCGTCATACGACTGATCGATAACTTCCAGTTTGCCAATAAGTTCAGCAGTCGTTTGTTGATACGCGTCGCTGTTGGCCTCATCTAGCGCAGTAAGCTTACTAGATATAAGGTCTACTGCTTCAATTGTTTCTTCCGGGCTTAGCCAGCTGTGTGAATGGAAGTGTCCTTCAGCTTCTTCGCCTTCATGTTCGTCTTCATGTTCGTCTTCATGATCTTCGTCTAGTATTAGCATTTCAACTTTTCCGTTTAGACTATCGTAGATTTTACTATCTTCTTCGGGATTAGTTATCACAATTAAGTCGGCATCTTGCATTTCGATAGTTTGCGCGGGAGTTACCTCATAACTATGCGCATCACTATCTTGGGGGTAGATACTAGAAACATTAACAAAGTCACCTCCTAGCTCTTCAATGATTAATTGATAAGGATAGTAGGTTGTAACAATATTTAATCCAGATTGTTCTTCATTGTTTGCGGGATTGCTGCATCCTGCTAGTGTTAGTAGTAATAATAGGGTACTAATTATTCTTTTCATCTTTGCTCCTTTGGACTACACGTCTTATTCTGGTGTCATGTTCGCCGAGTTCCTTGGCGATTTGTAAAAAAGATTTATTTTCAGCCTGACGACAAACTAGGTCTTCTAGTTCGATAGTAAACCGATGTTTAGGTTTGGCCCAATTAACATCGGTAAGCTTAACGCCATGCTCTTCACATTTGATACGTGGGTTTTTAAAAGTGATATAAACTTTACTATATTGATAGTCGATGTGACGCCACTCACGACTGATGCGATCATAGATTTTCGAACTTGACTGACAAAGCGGACAGGGGCTCGCTTTCAATTGATAATCGATATCAATAAAGAAACTGTCAAGGTTTTGATCGTAGTTTATCGCCGAAACGACGTATCCGGGATCTAAGTTTAACTTAGATAATATTAGTTTTTCCATCTTTCCTCCACATTAAATAGCGAATTAATTTTACCACATTAAATAGCGAATGTGTTAAAAAAGGCGAATATTAGCAAAAATATTCAAATTTTCTGGAAAATAACTAAGCAAATACTGCCCGATGGGGCAATTTGCTAAAATCGATATAACCTTAATAAACCAAAAGGTATAGCTAAAGTGGTATGGTTGTGGTAAAATCGCCACAAATTATTTAAAATACTGATTCGCGATTATTTACAAATTTTTACAATCAAATTGTTGCTGAATATTTAAGCGGCGATAATGCTAGTTATACAATAGAAAATTAAACTAAAATGCAAGAGCCTTAAACGTTTTCTCGGATTAAAATGGACGAGAATAACCGGCAAAGTAAAAAACCGCCCAAACGGGCGACTTTTCTTTGGTAAACTCTTGTTGAAAGCAAAAGGAGATTATAATATGAATATTGAGACAAAAGTAATTGAAATGATTGGAGACTTCTTAGATATTGAAGTTTCAGAAATTAAATTGGAATCAGACTTAAAGGAAGACTTACAAGCAGATTCATTAGATTTTGTTGAATTAGTAATGGAACTTGAAGAAGAGTTTGAATTCGAAGCTGATGAAGAAAAATTAGCAGGATTAAAAACTGTTGAAGATGTTGTGAAATTTATTGAAGAAAACAAATAACGAGGAAAAATATGAAATTTTCTAATACTGAAATTGAAAACTTAGCTGAGATTTTACATGATAAGAAGCTGGGGTCTATCGCCTATGAGCAAGACGGATGCAAAATCGTATTGACAAGTGAACATGCTGCTGTTGTCAGCCCAACGATGAGTGGGGCTGAAAGTATGCCAAATGTTGATGTAGTAGAAGATTCTTTTAAAACCGAAGTAATCAAATGTCCATTAATTGGACATTTTTACTTAACACCAACTCCCGACAGTGCACCGTTTGTAACTGTTGGTAGTAAAATTGAATGTGGTGAGGTAATTGGAATCTTACAAGCGATGAAAGTATCAAATGAGATTAAAAGTGAAATAAGTGGTGAAATCGTCGAAGTGTTCGTGCAAAATGGACAATTTGTTGACTATGATGCACCGTTATTTAAAGTGAGAGTATAACTATGAGAATATTAGTAGCTAACCGAGCAGAGATTGCTTGTCGTATTATTGAGAGTATTCAAAAAATGGGACATGAAGCAGTAGCGATTTATTCGCGTGCTGATAAAAATATGAAGCATGTGAAAATGGCTGATATAAGTGTTTGTGTTGGTCCAGAACTAGCTAGCGAGTCATATTTAAATATGCTCGCTATTTTAACAGCCGCGACTAGTCTAGAAGTAGAAGCGATTCATCCCGGGTATGGATTTTTATCAGAAAACAGTAACTTTGCGAAACTATGTGAGGAACTTGATATTACCTTTATCGGTCCGAGTAGTGAGAGTATTGATCTGATGGGGGATAAAATCAATGCCTTGAATATTATGACTAAAGCAAGTGGTTCAAACAATCAATTCTTTGAAATCGAATCTGAAGAGCAAACCTTGGAAATTGCAAGTAAGATTGGACTGCCTCTAATCATCAAGTATGCTCAAGGTGGTGGTGGTAAAGGAATGCGTATTGTCCGCGCTGCGAGCGAACTTGTTAATGCCTACCAAATGGTCTTATCGGAAGCGAAGCAAGCTGAACCTAACCCACGGATCTTTGCCGAAAAGTTTATTGAAAATGCCAAACATGTTGAGGTCCAAATTTTGGCTGATAAGCATGGTGATGTAATTACTTTAGGAACGCGTGATTGTAGTTTACAACGTAATGGTCAAAAAATTATCGAGGAAGCTCCGGCGACAATCAGCCCGGATGTCGAATCACGATTATTTGAAATTGCGAAAAACATTGCAATCGAGATTAACTATGCTGGTGTTGGAACTGTTGAGTTTATGGTTTGTGGTGACGAGGTATACTTCTTAGAAATGAACACACGTTTGCAAGTTGAACACACGGTAACAGAAGAAATTTTCAAAATTGATTTAGTTCAGTTACAAATCGAAGTTGCCTGCGGTAAACACTTATCAGAATTACAAATTAATACCGAATATCAAGGGCATGCGATCGAGTGTCGAATTAATGCGGAAGATCCGGCTAATAAATTTATGCCTTGTCCCGGAGCGATTAAGAAATTAGATTTTCCGGAACTGGCGAGATACGATTTCGGATTTGAGGCTGGTGATGTAGTTCCTCCGTTTTACGATTCGATGATTGGAAAAATAATCGTTCAAGAACCAAATCGTGATTTAGCAATTGCGAAGATGGTCGATGTCTTAAATCAATCAACGATCGAGGGAATTAAAACGAACCATATGTTCAATGTAACTTTGCTAAACAATCCAGTGTTCAAAGCAAATGAACATGACACGCAATTTGTTATGACTAACTTAGATATGCTAATTAGAGAGGAATAAAATGGCACTTTTTTTTAAAACCAAGAAAATCGATGAACAGATACCAAATAACTTTGCTACTAAATGTCCGAAGTGTGAACAAAGTCAATTTACGCAAATGTTAAATACAACATTTAATGTTTGTCCGAATTGTAATCATAATATGCCCCGTACTAGTCGTGAAGTTGTTACGCAAATCGTTGATGAAAATAGCTTTAAAGAGCTGTATGTTTCGCGAAGAGTCTTTAACCCATTAAAAATGGCTGGATATGCTGAGCGTCAAAAGGCGCTTAAAGAAAAGCTAGATGTTGATGAAGCGGTTATTTGTGGTACTGCAAAGGTCGAAGGAGTCCGTTTTGCAATCGCGGTAATGGATACCCGTTTTCTGATGGGAAGTTTAGGAACGCGAGCCGGAGAAAAAATTACTTTGCTTGTCGAGTTTGCGACTAAAAAGAATTTACCACTAATTATTTTTACAGCATCTGGTGGAGCGCGTATGCAAGACGGAATCTTATCATTGATGCAAATGAGCAAGATTGTTAGTAGTCTTAAAGTGCATAGTAATAAAGGTTTATTTTATATGCCGGTCTTAATGAATCCAACGACTGGTGGAGTGAGTGCATCGTTTGCGCAATTAGGTGATGTGATCATCGCTGAAGATAACGCTTTAATTTGTTTTGCCGGTCCAAAGGTAATCGAAAAGACGATCAATCAAAAACTTCCAGATGGTTTTCAAAAGTCTGAATTTTTACTAGAACACGGTTTTCTAGACGCAATTGTAAAGCGTAGTGAGCAACGAGCATTTATTGCAAAAATGTTGAAATGGCATGGTGGAAAAAATGAGTAAAATAAATAATCTAAATTTAATTCGTAGTGAAGGTCGTTTGACCGGTAAACAATTAGTTGATGTGTTATTTCCCGATTTTGAAGAACTGAAAGGTGATCGTCTGTATGGTGATGATAGCGCAATTGTTTGTGGTATCGCAACTTTATTCGATAAGCCGGTAACTGTTGTTGCTCAAAACAAAGGAGCAAACTTTGAGGAGCGTGTTGCTAATAATTTTGGGATGGCCCATCCGGAAGGATACCGTAAAGCTGAGCGTATGTTCAAGCTAGCAGAAAAGTTTAACCGTCCGATTATCACAATTGTTGATACGGCGGGAGCATATCCGGGAATTGAGAGTGAAGAGCGTGGCCAAGCGAGTAGTATCGCCAACTGTCTAATGACCTTAGCCGATATTAAAGTGCCAGTAATTACGATCATTTTATCTGAAGGTGGAAGTGGTGGAGCCTTAGCTCTAGCGCATGCTGACTATATTTATAGTTTCGAAAATGCGTATTATTCGGTAATATCTCCGGAAGGTTATGCAGAAATATTATATAAATCCGAGAAGAGTGTGGAAGAGATAATTGATGATTTACCAATCTTTGCGGACAGCTTACAGGAACTAGGAATTGTTGACTATATTATCCCAGAACCGGAAGGTGGAATCTGTTTACCGATCGATAGTGTGCAAAGTTATAAATTACAAGAGCATATTGCTAATGTTATCAATAGCTTTAATCCAAAACAAATTCGTGCTCACCGTTATGAACGATTTAGAAAGTTTGGTAGATAATGAAAGTTATAGAAATAAAAAGTTATGTTCCATCATCCCCGTACACTAATGATGATTTAGCTAAATACATGGATACATCCAACGAATGGATTGTTAAACGTACCGGCATTGAAAGTCGTAACTGGACAGAAGATCCCATTGAAGTTATGGCCGAAAAGTGTCTATCACAATTAGTGTTTCGCGATTTCGATGCAATTATCGTAACGACAATGTCAACAATTAATAGTGCACCATCACTTAGTGGTGTTTGTGCAAAATATTTGGGAATTAATGATTGTATGTGTATCGACTTAAATGCCGCATGTACTGGTTTTGTCTATGGAGCACAAGTTGCTGAAGGTTTACTAAAAAGTGGATTTAAAAATGTCTTATTGCTCTCAATTGAGAAAATGAGTTCAATCATCGATTTAACCGATCGCTCTACGGCAATTTTATTTGGTGATGGAGCGTGCGCGACAGTGCTCAGCCATGGAGGAAACGATTTGCGATTTAAGTATAATTATACGACGCATGAAAATGAGGCGCTGATTAAAAACCAAGGTGAATACTTAAAGATGGAAGGTCAGACAGTTTTCAAATTTGCTACCACTACGATCTCTAATGCCTTAGCGGCTTATGGTGACCTTAGTGATATTGATTATTTTGTCTTTCATCAAGCCAATAAGCGAATCATTGATAATGTTACTCGTAAGTTTAAAATCGATCGCGACAAAGTAATTATCAATATAGAAAAGATTGCAAACACATCCTCAGCGTCAATTCCGATTGCTTTAAGTGATTTAGTATTAAAGCCCGGTGAAAAAGTGATGATGGTAGGATTTGGAGCCGGTCTGTCAACCGGGTGTATTGTATACGAACATTAGGAGAAAATAAATGAAAAATATCTTATTAGAATTAGGACTTAAATATCCAATTATCCAAGGAGGAATGGCGAATATTGCGACAAGTGAATTTGCGGCGAGTGTTTGTCACGCTGGAGGACTTGGTACAATCGGTACCGGAGGGTGGACTCCGGATAAAGTAGAAGCGGAACTAGCAAAGATGGATAGTCTAGTTGGTGACATGCCTTATGCTGTAAATGTGATGCTAATGAACCCTTACGCTGAGGAAATCATCGATATTGCAATTAA
This sequence comes from Mollicutes bacterium LVI A0039, assembly GCA_033103385.1. Classification (GTDB taxonomy): domain Bacteria; phylum Bacillota_I; class Bacilli_A; order UBA3375; family UBA3375; genus LVI-A0039. The sequence goes on along the minus strand of CP136953.1, from coordinate 893,177 downwards.
CCATGGAGTAAAGGTAATTACCACAGGAGCCGGAAACCCAGGTAAATATGTTGAGAAGATTAAAGCTGGGGGAGCACTATTAATCCCTGTAGTACCATCTGTAGCTCTAGCTAGACGTATGGAACGTAGTGGTGTTGATGCGGTAATCGCCGAAGGTACTGAAAGTGGTGGACACATTGGAGAGTTAACGACGATGGCGTTAGTACCGCAAGTTGTTGATGCTGTTAACATTCCAGTAATCGCCGCTGGGGGAATCGCATGCAGCAGACAATATGCAGCTAGTTTATGTTTAGGAGCTGTTGGTGTGCAAATTGGGACAGTGCTTCTAGCCACTGATGAGTGTCCGATTCATGAAAATTACAAACAATTAATTGTTGAAGCTAAAGATATCTCGACAACGGTTACAGGACGAAGCAAAGGGGTACCGGTTCGTGCACTTAAAAATAAAATGACTCGTGAGTACCAAAAGTTAGAAAGCCAAGCAATTTCAAGTGAACGTTTAGAAGAATTGACATTAGGATCACTTTCCAAAGCTGTGTATGATGGTAATGTTAGTGAAGGAAGCTTCATGAGTGGTCAAGTAGCAGGACAAGTTAAAGAAATTAAAACTGTAGCGCAAGTTTTAGCAGAAATCTCACAAGTTGGTCCGGTCTTAAAACAAATAGAGGAGTATCATGAATAAATCATTTACGATTCGTAATAAAAAAATACCGATGCCCATCGTTCAAGGGGGAATGGGTGTTGGAGTTTCTCGTAGCGGTCTTGCTAGCGCGGTGATTAATTGTGGTGGTGTTGGAACAATCAGTGCCTCACAAATTGGTTTTACGGAACCTGATTTTAATCGTGGTCCGAAGCAAGCTCACGAAGCTAATGTCCGTGCTTTAAAAAAGGAAGTGGCGAAAGTCCGCGATTTATCAAGTGGTTTCTTAGCAGTCAATATCTTAACCGCTTCACGTCAATATGCAGGTCTTGCTAAGGCGGCCGTGGAAGCCGGGGCTGATGCGATTGTATCCGGTGCTGGATTGCCTTTAGATATGCCAGCGTATACAGCGGATTCCGATACAGCCAATATCCCGATTGTCTCAAGCTCTCGAGCGCTTAACTTAATTTGTAAGAGATGGCTAAAGCGTTATGGGGTAAAACCGGATGCGGTTGTTGTTGAAGGGCCGATGGCTGGAGGACACTTAGGTGTTAAGTATGAAGAGTTAGATAATCACAAAATGGAAGATAACTTGGATAAGCGTTTTTTAGATGTTAAAGAATACTGTGCGAAAAATGAATTAGATATTCCAATTATTGTGGCTGGAGGAATTTTCAACCGTAGTGATGCGAAAAAATATTTTGATCTTGGAGCAACTGCAATTCAAGTGGGAACGAGATTTATCGGAACACATGAATGTGACGCTGATATCGATTTTAAACAAAAATTTATTGATAGTACTGACGAGAGTGTTCGTTATGTGAAAAGTCCAGTTGGTTATCCAGCAAGAGCTTTAAGCAACGATATGACGAAAGAGTTAGACCAAGGTCATATTCCAGTGAATAAATGTTTAGGATGTGTTATAACATGTGCAGGTAAAAGTCCATCGACACCATATTGTATAACTGAAAAGTTAATTGATGCAGTTAAAGGTGATACAACTAACGGTTTAGTCTTTACGGGGGCTAATGGGTATCGAATTTCAAAAATTGAATCAGTGAGTAGCGTTATAAACGACTTGCTAGGTAGGGAGAATTAATATGAGTAATGTAGCAATTTTATTTCCAGGTCAAGGAAGTCAGTTTAATAATCTAGGAGCCGACTTTATGAGCTATCCAACATATGCAAGCGTCCAAGAAAGTTTATTTGCCAAGCTACCAAAGTGCCAACAAGCGTTGATTGGGGAATTGGATATTAATGATACACGCTATGCCCAACCGATTTTATTTGCCAACCAAGTTGGTATTTTAGAAGTGGTAAAATCGACGTTTGATATTTCTAACGCAGTCTTTGGTGGTTTTAGTCTTGGTGAGTATAGTGCCTATTACGCAACTGGTAAGTATAGTTTAGAGCAAGGTTTAGAGATCATTGCAAAGCGAAGCGAGTTGATGGCGAGTGTTACAACTAGTTACGATACAAAGGTAGTGTTAGGTTTAACCAAAGAACAGCTAATTGAAGTTACTCGTGAGTTAAATACTAAGGTTGATAACCCAGTAATTATTAGTAACTACAATTTAGAGAAGCAATTACTAATTAACTTTGATCACGCAGATAGTGAACTAGTAGTAGATGGTTTAAAGGCAGCCGGAGCGAAACGCGTGGTTGATCTTGCAGTTAGTGGACCATTCCACACTAAATTATATTCAGATGCCGCTGATCAATTCCAAGCATACATTGCTGGAGCCGAATTAAATGAAGGAACAGATAACCTGTATTTAAATTTAACCGGACGTAAGTATAATGGTGAGAACTTAGCAGTAGTTATGCACGATCATATGATAACTGGTGTTGCATGGAAAACGGAAATCGAATCGATGATTGCGGATGGTATTGATACATTTGTCGAACTTGGTTCAAAGAGTGTCGTTGGAGCAATGGTTAAAAAGATTGACCGTAGCGTTAATGTTATCACAGTACAAACAGTTGAAGACTTAGAAAAATTGGAGGATGTATGGAACAAAAAATAGCTTTAGTCACTGGAGGAAGTGGTGGAATCGGTGAAGCAGCAGTAATCCGCTTAGTAGCCGATGGAATGAAAGTATATTTCACATATAGTTCTAATCAAGCGAAAGCGCAAGAACTTGAGGAAGCACATGGAGCAATTGGAATTCAATATCGTTTTGGAGATGACGTTGCCCCAATTATCAATCAAATTAAGGAAGAGTCAGGACGTCTTGATGTACTAGTTAACAACCTAGGAATTACTAATGATAAGTTATTAATTCAAATGTCAACAGAAGACTTTACTAACGTTTTAAATGTTAATGTAACCTCAATGTTTGAATTTACTAAGGCAGCAGTTAAATTAATGTCACGTAAGAAGTATGGACGTATTATTAACCTTAGTTCAATTGTGGGAGTAACTGGGAATATTGGTCAAGCGAATTACGCTGCCAGTAAAGCGGCAATCGTTGCCTTTTCAAAGTCAGTTGCTAAAGAGTACGCAAAAAAGAAGATTACTGTAAACAGTGTATCTCCAGGATTTGTTGTAACGCCAATGACTGATGAATTAACAGAAGAAGTAAAAGCTGAATCGTTAAAGCATATTGCAATGCAAAGATTTGCAGAACCTAGTGAAATTGCTAGTGTAATTAGCTTTTTAGCAAGCGAAGACTGTTCGTATATAACAGCGCAAAACATTATAGTTGATGGAGGAATGGGTTAATGAATAGAAAAGTTGCAATTACCGGAATTGGTACAATTAATGGTGTGGGTCTTAATGCCCCAGCGACATGGGAAGGTTTAATGTCAGGAAAACTTGGAATTTCTGAATTGGATCCAAGTATTACGGAACAAACGGGAGTAAAATATGCAGGTGTTGTAAGTGATTATAATGCAAGTGAATATTTTGATCGTAAACAAATTAGACGTTTAGATCTAACTTCGCAATACGCAATCATCGCTTCCAGAGAAGCAGCGGCTGATGCTGGACTTGATCAAATTACGGATCGAACTCGTATTGGAGTTAACGTTACAAGTGGTATCGGTGGAATTAATACGATTGAAGATAATATTTTAAAAGCTGGATCAAAAGGATTTGGAAAAATAAGTCCAATGTTCATTCCGGGATCGATCGTAAATTTAGTTGCTGGAAACGTTGCAATCGATTTAGACTGTAAAGGAATTTGTGTTCCTCCAGTTACAGCTTGTGCGAGTAGTACTGACGGGATTGGACATGCGGCAATGTATATTGCCAATGGTCTAGTTGATGTAATGGTAACTGGTGGTAGTGAAGCGGCGACAAACCGTACTGGACTTGCTGGATTCCAAAACATGGGGGCTTTAACCAGCGCTGATAGTTTAGAAAGCGCGTGTATTCCATTCTCAAGTGAGCGAAGTGGATTCGTGATGGGAGAAGGAGCGGCATCATTAGTTTTAGAAGATTATGAACATGCCAAAGCGCGTGGAGCAAAAATTTATGGATTTGTTGAAGGTTATTCGGCAACTTGTGATGCTAATCACATTACAGCTCCTGATAGCGAAGCGGCAATGGGACTATTAGCAGCTCAAAATGCCATTAACTTAGCTGGGATAACGCCTGAGCAAGTTGGTTACGTAAACTGTCACGGAACTTCGACACCACTTAACGATAAAGGTGAAGATACGTTATTAAACAAATTATACGCAGGTAGTCAGATGCCAATCGTAACATCAACTAAGTCAATGACAGGTCACTTATTAGGAGCAACGGGTGCATTGGAAGCAATTGCTACAATTATGTCGCTAAACGAAGGTATTTGTACACCAACGATTGGAACTAAAGCAGTTGACCCAGAAATTAGTTTAAACGTATGTTTAAATGAAGCACAACCGATGGACACTGAGTACGGAATTAGTTTCTCGCTTGGTTTTGGTGGACACAATTCAGTTATTGTATTGAAAAAAGGAGAATAAGATGGAACTTAATAGTAATCAAATTCAAGAGATTATTCCCCACCGTTACCCGTTTTTATTAGTTGATCGTATCACTGATATGAAACCCGGGGAATATGGTGTTGGTTTAAAAGCAGTAACTGCTAATGAAATGCACTTCCAAGGGCACTTCCCGGAGAAACACGTAATGCCGGGAGTATTGATTGTCGAAGCTTTAGCCCAAGTTGGAGCTATTACAATCTTATCACTGGAAGAGTACCAAGGGAAGATTGCTTACTTTGCAGGAATTAAAAGCATGCGTTTTAAGCGTCAAGTGGTACCTGGAGATGTTTTAGAATTAAAAGTCGAACTAACAAAAATGAAACGTAGTATTGGATATGGAAATGCCATCGCTACAGTAAACGGTGAAGTTGCTGCTAGTGGAGAATTAACTTTTGCAATCGCGTAGTAAATATGTAAATCTCTATATAATAGCTATCATGATAATGATGACTATTTTTATAGCTATTGTATTACCGAGTTCGAAAATAATTACCGATGATCAAACAGTTACAATTCAAGAAATTGAAAAGGATTATTCTGTAAGTGATTTTGTTTCCAGCCCGATTGATAGTTTGATTGGAATTAATGATGGAGAGACGATTAAAGCTAGTAATCAGGGAGTTGCCAACGGCGCAATAAATTTAGTGTTGCTAATCTTAGCAATTGGAAGCTTTGTTAGCATCTGTACCAAAGTGGGGATTTTTGATCAAATAATTACGATGATTATCAGTAGCAATTTAAGTATTCAAAAAGTTACAGTGTTATTAATTATATACTTTGTAACTTGCGCAACGACGTTTGGTCTCTATGAATCGGCAGTTTGTTATATACCGTTGTTAATAACATTGTACAAGCGCTATGGTGTTAGCCCGTTATATGCGATTAAGCTACTGATTTTATCGGTGAGTGTCGGATATATTGCTTCACCAATTAATCCGTTTGCGACAATTATTGCCGACCAAATTGCTAATAATCAAACTAATTTATTTGGATTTCGAAGTTTATTATTATTGGTCTTAGTTTTAAGTTTAATCATTTATTTATGCGTAGAGTTGAAGCGTATTAATCCCCAGGTTATCGAAAAAAGTGATGTATCAACTGGCGAACATGTTAAATATATAAATATTGCACTATTTTTAATGCCTTATATTTATATGACCATCGGCTTTATCCCGAGTTTATTGTTCTCGGCAACGATGGCGACAGTAACAATCGGCTTTATTGCCTCGGGAATAATCATTGGTTTAACAAATCGTATGACTTTAACCGAGACCATTGATAACTTGTTTGGTGGCGTGAATAACTTTATGATTATTGCAGTTTCGATTACGCTGGCGCGTACAGTCTATATTATTTTATTCAACAGTCATGTAATCGACACCATCGTTTATCATATCGTTATGTTTATCTCCCCATTTAGTGACTTATTAATAGTAATCGGACTATGTGTCTTATTTTTATTACTCGGATACATTATTCCCTCACCATCAGCTTTGGCAATGATCACATTACCAATCATTGCTCCAGCGTTAGAGTTAGTAGGAATAAGTATTGCGAGTACAGTTACAATCTTTCTGATGACCCACGGTTTATCGAAGATGTATGCAATGACCTCACCACTAGTTATAGCATCTTTAAACGAAGCAGGAGTTACGTATAAAGCGTATTTAAGTTCAATCAAGGATTATATGTATTTTGTCTATGTTCTAGTTATTATCTTAGCAGTAGTGGCATTATAATCTAACTCTTGATATCAGTAAAATACTAAAATGCAGTTTGAATAAACCAAGTTCATAGTTAAATAATGCAGTGTGTGCTATTTATATTTGTCAGAAAAACAACCAAAATTAACCCATTTTTGTGGATTTGTTTTGGTTGTTTTTTAGATGTTTATCAAGCGTCAGTGGCTTTCTATTATTGTGTGGATTAATCAGCTAAGTGTAACTTGATTTTCTTGATAACTTTTTTCGCTCCAAGAAAAACTAGCGTTAATGTAAAGACGATGGCTAGTTGGTAAATTAAACCTAACTCCAAGATCTGCTTAACAATCCCCGATGAGGCGGAATATAATCCAACAGTGATTAGTTTAGAAAATACTGCGATTAATATAAATTTTTTAAATTTGATGGGGCTTAAACCAGCTCCTACGCATATAACTTCATCAGGTAATATCGGGAAAATAAATAATAATATTAAAATAAAGGCTTCATTCTCTTTTACTAAATTGTTATACTTTTCCAAATTTTTCTCATTAATTATATTTAAATTCAGTTTTCGATTTGCTAACCTGGATATGATGAACATAGTAGCGATTCCTAATACGCTTCCCAAGTAGCCTAAGAGGAAACCAATTGCTTTTCCAAATACAACACTTCCTGCAGTTATTGTCACCGGCTCCGGTAGCGGAAGAATAATTGGTTGTAAATAACATATCGTAAAATAGATGCCCATACCAAGTCCATCGTAGGATGTAAGTACGCTCTCTACGCCATTCTCTTGAATTAGCGCACTAAACATACTAATTTTAAAAATACAAAAGAAGGCAATCGTAAATAATCCCAACAGCATATTGATTTTAGTGACTTTCAGCTTCTTTTCTTGGCTCCCGTTAAACCAATAGTAAATCCAAATTAGATAGAATAGTATTGACATAACATTTACGTACCAGTGTGGAGTTGCTGTCAATGTGTTCCATATTCCATAAAGTACATATAGATTTATGCTTAATGCAATGTGGATGATCAAAAGATATAAATATTTCTTCGAGTCTTCGTTACTCATGTATCAGAGTCCTTTCAGGTCATTTAATTAAGTTAGCAGCGCTTGTTGCTCTAGCACTAATAAGGCATGAACATTTGAGTTACATAACTCATTTTGATGTACCTTAACACTAATGGTATTGTTATTATATCCTATTTTCAAGAAAACATCTCTGATTAACGATTTACGGACAAATCTTTATTTAAGATTTTAATCGCAGTCTGATTAAACATTAAACCATCAATAGTAATTGAATCACTGTCTAAATCGGTAACTATCCCCGAAAACTTATCTCCAGATGTTAATTCTAAATACTCGACATATGTTCCAATGATTTTACAATTTTGTTTATAGTAATCTTCTAGCATTTTTGTTGACATCGTTAAGTTCATATTGATTAGCTCATCTAACTCTGCAGCTAGTTGATCGACTTGGTAGCGATTGTTAGTAATATTTGATAACGAAGTAAATTCTTCAGGTGCCCCATTAATATTAATTCCAATTCCTAAAATTGCATATTCATCAGTGTTTTCAATGATGAACCCCCCTAATTTTTTTCCGCGATAATATAGATCGTTAGGGACCTTGATTTCGATATCCTCGGCATATTTTGATGCCAGCATGTGCATTGAACAAATGGCTGTTAAGTGATTATACTTATCAGCAGCTAGTAGTTTAGAGAAATATAAGTTCTCAAATTGACTATTCCAGTTACCAGTACGCCCATATCCATTGGTTTGGATTTTAGCAAAACAACTATCGAATAAGTTCCAATTTTCTAAATTTTCTTTAATATATATTTGTGTTGATTCTACAACATCAAGTTCGATGATTTTATTAGACATTTTCACTCCTAGATTATGTATAACTATTATAACATTTAGGAGTAATAAAATGCGATATTCACGAGCAATAACAGTTGTTAATCAATTAGGGAACTAGTGAGCTTTGGAGATTTCCGTGTGTAATTTTCTGATTAGTAGTAAAATATATTTAAAAGTTGATTATAGGAGTGAAAATGTTAAAAGGTTATAGTGAACGTCGTTTTAGGAAGAAGTTTCCCAATTTAAAACAAGTTATCAATGAGAGTGAACTTGATTTTCATATGCGTGCTCAAGTGCCGCTTCGCTATGGAGAGAACCAAGTTTACTTGAAAGCTGAAGATGGAAGAAGGACAGTAATTACCGACTTTAATGTTGATGGTGAACATCAATATGGACTTAAGATTGTTTATAATTATCCGTATATTATTGAAAAAATTAAAACTCAATTTCTAATGACGATAATTGCTGTAATCTTTATTGCCATTGCTATGCAAATCTTAATTACTCCATATTTCAAGTACATATACTTGGTTAACTTTGTCGTTACGATATTTGCCTACATGTTTATAATTGAGTACTATATTGGGAAGTTAGGAATTAGTGCGTATAAAATCGATGTTGTGCAATCGAAAAAATAGCACACGGCAACATAAATTTGATATAATAAAGTAGTCGCATAAGGGCGATGCACGGCGAACCAGGTCAGGACTTGATTGGAGCAGCCTTAAGTTGTGTATTCGTCGCTTAAATGCGACATTTTTTTTTAATCTTAAAAGTGAATAGTAGCTACTGTTTAGTTTTAAAATTAAAGTGGAGGACATATGGAAACAAATTTATATCGTAAGTATCGCCCGAATAACTTTGATCAAGTTGTCGGTCAACAAGTTGTAGTTAGGACATTATTAAACTCGATTAAAAATGATACTATTGCTCACGCCTATTTATTTTCAGGAGTTCGAGGAACAGGTAAAACTTCAATTGCAAAAATTTTTGCGAAGGCCATTAACTGTCATAATACTAGTGATCCATTATGCTCTGAGTGTGAGATATGTCAAGACTTTGCCAATTCTAGTGAAGTTCCCGATATCTTTGAAATCGATGCTGCTTCAAATAATGGGGTTGAAGAGATTCGAAAGATAATTGAAAATGTTAAGTATATGCCGATTAGAATGAAATACAAAGTGTATATCATCGATGAGGTTCATATGTTAAGTAAAGGAGCGTTTAATGCGCTGCTTAAAACGCTTGAAGAACCACCGGCTCATGTAATATTTATCTTAGCAACAACGGAACCAAATAAGATTCCGGTAACAATTCTGTCGCGTGTGCAACGTTTTGAATTTACGCGTATTGATGAAACATTGATGCTTGAACACTTGCAAAATGTTATGGAAAAGGAACAAGTGGATTACGATTTAGCAGCCTTAAAACTAATTGTTACGCATGCTGGAGGGGGACTTCGTGATGCGTTAAGTCTATTGACAAAGGTAATCTCCTATGCTCCAAATGTTACAAGTGAAACGGTAACCGAAAGTTTAAACTTGGCAGCTAAAACCGTGTCAGTTGACTTGCTAGAGGCCATTGTTGAGCACCGTACATTAGATGTTAGTGACAACTTCAAAAGTTTGATGGCTGGTGGCGTATCCGAAGTATACCTAGTCCAAGACATAATTGAAGTTGCTAAAGAGAAACTAGTTGCCGATTTAGGTAATGCTGGTGAGCAAACATTAGTGTACACGAAAATCATCTCTCGGCTAATGGAAGTATTAGGTAATATTAAGATTATTAGTAATAGTGCACTATACATCGAGATTGCCTTGATTGAACTATCAATTAAACCGAAAGCAGTGGCAGCGCCAACGATGACAGCTCCAGAAAAGCCAGAAGCTCCAGTCATTTCTGAACAAGAGAAAGTTGATAGATTAAAAAAACAAGCGGAAGCGTTGCGAGCGCAAACAAGTCAACCGCAGAGCCAGCCGGAGATACCAAAACCGAAAACAGTTCCAGCACCAAGCGAAGATGTTGAAGTGCAAATGGATATTTTATTTGCCAACAAGACGGGTAAAGACGTAAGTGGTTTAATCAATCAGCAACCGGAAACTCCTGTAGTCGAAGAAGTAGAAGAACCAGTAGTTGCAGAACCTTTAGAAGAACCAGTAGTTGCAGAACCTTTAGCAGAACCAGTAGCTGAGGAAATATTAGCCGAACCGGTAGTAGTTGCCGAAGTAGAAGAAGTCATAGTTAGTGAATATCAATATGACGAAGTTAATACTGCTGCGGAACAATCGATAGCTAGCGCAATTAGTGGTGATGTTGTTGCCGCTAATGAGCCAGTTCGTGACCAATATTCATTGGATCCAGCGTTAGAACAAATCACGATTATTGATACCTTAAAACATGCAACAAAAATTGATAAACAAAAAGCCCAGATGGCTGCAGTCAAAGCAGCTGATGAACTCAATATGGCGAAGCAATATGGAATTGCCAAATTTTTTGAAGTCAGTAAAGTTCAAGGGGCAAGTCCGACGGGAATTGTTGTCAGCATTGAGCAAAACTTATTTGCTACGTATGAGTCTCGCTTGGCGCAGATTCAACATATCTATTCAAATCATGTCGGTTCAAGTGTGAAAGTGCATTTATTAACAAGTCAATATTGGAAGCAAGAGCGAATGAACTTCGTGCGCGCAGTAAAGGAAAATAAAGAAATTGATATTTATGAAGAAGCAACTAGTTTCTTTGGAAAAGACATGGTTAACAAAGTAAATTCGTGATATACTATAGGCGATATTAGAATTCAGGAGGACATATGAATCAAAAACAAATACAACAAATGATGAAACAAGCACAAAAGATGCAAAATGACGTTAAAAGCTTACAGGAAGAACTAGCAGCAACTGAGTATACGGAAACTGTAGGTGGTGGAGCAGTTGAAATCGTGATGAACGGAAGTAAGACTGTAAAATCTATTTCAATTAAAGAAGAAGTAATTGATCCCGAAGATAAAGAAATGTTAGAAGAGTTAGTAATGCTTGCTGTAAATAATGTAATTGCGAAGATTGATGCGGAAGCTGACTCTAAAGTTGGTGCAATTACTGGTGGGTTACCATTCTAATTAACTTTTTTTCACTAGCTTCTAGCTCTAGTGCTAATAGCTATGTCTATCAATTCAATGACTTAATTGTTTTGGTTGATGTCGGTTTAACTAGAAAAAAGATAGCTGAAAAACTACAAGCAATTAACATTGACCTATCGATGGTCAATGTTATTTTATTAACGCACGAGCATAGCGATCACATTAAAGGTGTAGATGTATTATTGAAATCAGTAGATAGTCGGGTACTAACCAGTCGTGGTACAGCGACCAAAATTTCCACTGAATATCCATTAGAGTATGTTGAGGTGGGTGACAAAATAGCCTTAAACGATGAAGTTTGTGTTGAGATTATTAAGTCCTCGCATGATGCAATTGATGCAATTGGTTTTATCTTTTATGCACATGATAAGAAATTCATTCATCTAACGGATACTGGTTATATTTTAAATGAAAATATTGAAAAGTTCCGTGGAGCATTTAGCTACACGATTGAAAGCAATTATGAAGAAGAGGTTTTAATCGTTAATGACAAGTATCCATTTATGACGAAAAAGCGAATTCTAAGTGAAGTTGGACACCTTTCCAATATTGACTGCCACGAATTTCTAACTAATAACATTACGGAAGCAACCGAGTTCATTCAGTTCGCCCACCTTAGTGAAAATAATAATAATCCGGAACTGGTTAGCCAACTGAATGAACCGCTGACGGTTCCGAATAAAACCGTATTACTTAAAGATGAGATAGTTGAGGTAAACTTATGCAAATTGACTTAATTGTAGTGGGAAAACTTAAAGAGAAAAGCATGCAGCAAATGTGTAACGAATACATTAAGCGCTTAGGAAGTTACTGTAAGTTAAATGTCATTGAACTTAAGGATGAGTCGAATAACCTCGATGAGAACATCGTAATTGAACGTGAAGCAGCCGCGATTAATAAAGTATTAGACGAAAAGAGTTATTTAATAATCCTCGACATCGATGGGAAGCAACTTAGCAGTGAACAGTTCAGTCAAAAGTTAGACGAGATTACAACCTACGAGAATAGTAAACTAACCTTTATTATTGGTGGTAGCCTTGGAATTTCTAGTGAAATAAAAGCGAAAGCAAATTTGCGATTATCGTTTTCGAAGATGACTTTTCCGCATCAGCTGTTCCGGGTAATGCTCTTGGAGCAAATTTATCGTCAATTTAGAATCGCCCGCAATGAACCTTATCATAAATAGGAGCTAGTATGTATATTTGTAATGAGTGTCAATCCGAATACAAGAAATGGTATGGACAGTGTCCTAAATGTAAAGCGTGGAACACTATTGAAAAAGGGGAAGCTCAAGCTGCACTTAAAAGTAGTAAGGCCATCACCAAGGAAGTGCTTAGTTTAAATCAAATTAACCTAGATGAATTAACTAGATTAAGCTCGGGAATGAGTCAACTTGATTTGGTTCTAGGTGGTGGATTTGTTCCAGGATCATTATCGCTTTTAGGTGGTCGTCCGGGAATTGGTAAAAGTACGCTGATTTTAAAGTTAGCTGATTTTATCGCTAAAAGCCATCGAGTATTGTATGTTTCGGGAGAAGAGAATTTAGGCCAAATTAAATTGCGTGCTAACCGCCTAGGAGTAGTTGGTGATATCAACTTCCTAAATGAACAGAATTCTCATCATATTATGGCAACCGCACTTGCCAATAAAATTGAGTTTTTGATTATTGATTCGATTCAAACAACGGCAAGTCCAGAAGTTAGCGGAGCGAGCGGAAGTGTATCGCAATTAAAAGCGATTGCTTTAGAGATGATGGAGTTTGCCAAAAAGCAAAATATTACAATTGTATTAATTGGTCACGTTACTAAGGATGGAGATATTGCCGGACCGAAACTTTTAGAACACATGGTCGATACGGTAATGTATTTAGAGAGCGATAATCTTAGTGATGTGCGTTTGATTCGTAGTGAGAAAAATCGCTTTGGGACCACAAATGAAATTGGGATGCTGGAGATGACCACAAGCGGACTAGTTACCTTTGATCAAAATAAACTGTTAAAAACAAGGCCGAGCCAAAGCGCCGAAGGAGTAGCGATGAGTGCGATTAAAGTTGGAGGTCGAACGATATTTCTTGAAGTTCAATCTTTAATCACCAATACCGCGTACCCCAGTCCTAAGCGCAGCAGTCAAGGAATTGATTTATCGCGATTAAATATCATGCTGGCGATAATCCAAAAGCATATGCACATTGCTCTAAATTATGATGATGTGTATTTAAAGCTGCGTGGGAATGTCAAAGGCATTGAAAATGGTATTGATTTAGGGTTGATTGCCAGTTTGTATAGCGCTAAATGTGAGTTTTCAATAAGTAGCAATGACTTGTTCCTCGGAGAAGTAACGCTTACCGGTGAAATCTTACCGGTTGCCCAGATCAGTGATATTGTAGCTACTGCTGAAAAATTAGGATACACTAGAGTGTTTTGTAATAGTAAAATCGAACATCCGCTTGTCCACAATTGTTTGGACATCAGGTCAGTTTTAGAAATAATAAGGAGCTAAGATGAAAATATATAACTCAAAAAGTCAAGAGAAACAAGAATTTAAACCACTTGAGTCTGGTCAGGTAAACATGTATGTTTGTGGACCAACATTATATTCGCAAATTCATATTGGAAATGCTAGACCACTTATCTTTTTTGATGTAGTTGCTAGATATTTTATTCACCGCGGATACCAGGTTAATTATGTTTCGAATATTACCGACATCGATGATAAGATAATCGATCGAAGTTTGGAGTTGGGAATTAGTGAAGAGCAGTTAGTTGCGGACAACATTGTAATGTACAATCAAGTTAGACGTGACATGAACTTGCTTGAAAATGTCCAGATGCCACTTGTTACAGAGTTGATCGAGGAAATCATCGAGTATATCAATAACTTAATCGAGTTAGGCGCTGCCTACGAACATGATGGTAACGTTTATTTTTCGGTAGATAAAGTTGCACAGTATGGAGAAATAAGTAAGCGAAAACTTGAGGATATGCAAGCTCAAGGGCGCATTGAAGTCGACAGTCATAAACAGTATGAACACGATTTTGTATTGTGGAAAAAGACGGATAAAGGTGTTAAGTGGGATGCACCATTTGGTGAAGGGCGTCCCGGGTGGCATACCGAGTGTGTCGTAATGATCAATAAGTTACTGGGTCACACCATCGATATCCACGGTGGGGGAATGGACCTGAAGTTTCCCCATCATGAGAATGAAAATGCCCAAGCTCACGCTTGTGGTCACAGTTTGAGTAACATTTGGATGCATAATGGTTTTGTTAATATTGAAGATACCAAGATGAGTAAATCGCTGGGGAATGTTATTTATCCACAGACGATCATCGATGAGTATGGAACTAACTTCCTCAGACTATTAATGCTCAAGTCATCGTATCGTGGTCCGATCAATATCAGTGATGATGTAACGCTTGATGTTGCGAAAAATAGTGAGAAAATTAAACGTTACATCCGTGAGTATGGAATTGCTGATGAGTATCATGATTCGGTATTAATTTCTAATATTGAAGCGGAAATGGATAATGATTTCAACACAGCGAACGCAATTAGTTTATACTATAAGTACATGAGTGGTGATTATAGTGTTGAAGAAAAACGAAATCTACAAACGTTCATTGTTACTGTGTTTGGTCTGGTTGACGAAAATGATTATGATGAGATACCAACCGAAGTTTTAGATTTAATTGAACAACGAAACGAAGCAAAAAAACAAAAAGACTTTAGCTTAGCAGATTCACTGCGTGCAAAGATTAGTGATCTTGGATATGAAATCGAAGACACCAGAGAAGGAGTGCAATGTCACAAGAAATAGAAGAAAATGTATTTTTCGGATTCCATAATGTACGTGCAACATTACAGGAAAAAGAAGTAACGAAGCTTTATGTACAAAAGGGAATGAAAAAGGATGATATCATCGGTTTAGCACGTGCTAAGGGAGTTCCAGTAACTTTCGTGGATAAGTATAAGCTAGATAAGATGACGGGGAATGCAACCCACCAAGGGTTCGTAGCGGAAGCTGCTCCAGTTGACTATAAAACGGTAAAAGATATTATCGCTCGTGGATCACAAAAGAAAAACCCAATGGTTTTAATATTTGATGAAGTTACAGACGTAAATAACCTAGGAGCGATTTTACGTATTAGTGATGGGTTTGGAATTAGTGGTGTAGTAATTGGTAAGAAACGTAGTGCCCAACTAAATGCATCAGTTGCCAAATCATCAACAGGGGCAATTAACTATGTTGATGTAGCGCGAGTTACAAACATTCGTCATGCGATTAATGATTTAAAGAATGCCGGATATTTTGTTGCGTACTTAGATATGGACGGAGAACAAAAAGTTCAGGATGTAAAATTTGATATTCCAATTGCTGTAGTTGTTGGTGGTGAAGATAAGGGAATTACCCCATCGATTAAAAAGTATTGTGATTTTGGGATTACAATTGATATGTATGGAACAGTAAACTCATTAAATGTATCAAGTGCAACATCGATATTAGCGCACAACTATGCAATAAAACAATAATTATTTGAGGAGATAATTATGAGGATTGAGGAGATAGAGTTTGAAAGTGTGCTTTGGGCACACATCAAGATTTTCATGTTTTTAGCAACCAAGTACTTGCGTACGCTGTCGGGTTACGATCGTGAGGACTTAATTCATGAACAGATGCTGGCTTGCTATAAAGCGATGGAAAAATATGATCAAGTAGGGAACATCAGTTCCTTTTTGTATGCAGTGTCAGAAAATAAATTGAAGTCATTGTATCGAGCCGATCGCCGGCAAAAGCGCAAACCGAAGCAACTTTCGTATATCGAGGGTGGTAGGTATGAAGAAGCGGGGTTAATGCTTGCTGATAAAACCCCAAGTGTAGAACAAGTTTATTACATTGAGGAATTAAAAGTGCGAACAGAAGCGGTAGCTCAGCAAAATTTATCGAAATTTGAATACTATTTATATATTCAAATTATTAAGAATTCCAAGTCGGTTAAGCAGGTTGCAAATGAACTTGGAAAAACAGAAAAGCAAATTGCTAATGGAATGACTAGAGTTCGAAGTAAGTTGCGTGAAAAAAGAGAATTAATATTATGTGATATATGATATAATTAAGGAGAATAGTATGAAAAACAAAGTAAATTTAGTGTGTAGCGAATGCCTTAGAAGTAACTACTCAACAAACAAAAGTAAGCCTGGTCGTATCGAGGTTAAAAAGTTTTGTCGCAGTTGTAATAAACACACAATACATAAAGAGAATAAATAGGAGTTAACATGCAAGGATTAATCAAAGCATTAAATAAGGTAGAATGGCCAACCAGTAGTGAAGTTTCAGGACGTTTTGCATTAGTACTTTTAGTACTTGTTGCATTAGTGGCAATTATCGCATCAGCTGATGGGATACTTGGTTATTTATTAGGTCAGATATATTAATAGAAGGAGTCAAATGGAAAAGCAAGAATGGTATGCAGTTCGTACGTTCCCTAGTTACGAGCATAAGGTAGCTGAGAAGCTAAAGAAACAAATTGTAATTGAAGGAAAAGGTTCAGTTATTAGCCAAGTAGAAATCCCAATGCGTAAGCGTTTTGTATTTGTACGTGGTCACTTAAAACTTAAGGAAGAGTTACTTTTCCCAGGGTACATGTTCGTGAAAATGGAATTCACTGATGATACTTTCTATTTTGTACGTGGTATCCAGTATGTAACTGGTTATGCCGGAATTAGTAGTATGAAGCAAATTCCTAAACCAATGAAGGATTCAGAGTATGAAACGATGGCTTTAGAAGTTGAGAAAATTGAAATCGACTTAGAACCAGGAGACTACATAACAATCGTCAACCACGATCTATATGAGGGTGAACTAGTAAGAGTTAAATCAATCGATACAGCAAAATGTAAACTTGATGTGATGTTACCAAATGAAATGGTAATTACTGTCGACTTTATGCAAGTTCAAAAGAAGTAATTGATATAAGAAAAAGGGAATCCAAATTGGATTCCCTTTGCTTATGCTTTAGGTGTTGTTAATGTTATTGATCATCATCTGCAAAGTCATCATCGAAAAAGAAGTGCAGACGTGGTTTTTCGATTTTGTGAATTTTCAAATAACTTTTCAGTTCACGCTCTAACTTAATTAGATCTTGAGTTGAAAGTGGTGTATCAAAGAAGCATTGAATATAAATCATTGAGATTAATCCATGTTTTTCTAGGTACACATCTTTAATGTGCATATCACTATACTTTAATTGAATTAAATCCTTGATAAATTGTTCTTCATCAAGAAACACACGTTTTCCAATCATGATGTCAACTAAGTGATGTAGTTCCTGGAAAATACTGACGGCTAGAATGACAGCAACTACTAAAAGAGTCAAGGCATCGGCAATCTCACTAATAGCGTCGATTTGACTGAAAACGACAATTCCTAAGAAGATTGCAACAGTTAATAACCCGTCAACCATTACCGAACTTTTTTCCATGGAAAAAACTTCTTCCGCGATGTTTCCTCGATTAAAGTTTTTTCTAAGCCATGCAAGCGAGAAGAAAACGGCAATTATTTTAATTATAAAGTATGGTAGAATCTGACTGAAAACAACTTCTTTAGGTACGATGTCAGATACAATATAATGAAAGATAACGTAGATTGAATCTAAGAAGGAATATCCGATAATCGCTAGCAGGGTAATTAGCCTGAGCAAATTATATACATATTCAAAACGCCATTTTCCGTACGGATAATTTCTAGTGCTGAGTGGTTCGATGCTGGAGTGGATGAAAATTCCAATCGATGAAGATATAAAGATAACAGTTGAGACAATCCCATCAGTTATAATTGATTTTGATCCGGTTAGTAATCCAAACACAAGTCCACTTAGTGCCATGATAAAGATGAAAATTAAATTTCTTTTTAAAACTCTTTCGTGAGTCATATAGCCCCCTAACATAACAATTATACCATGTTATCCAGATAGTTTTGTGTGATTGATAAAATAGTTTAAAAATATTAACTTTAGTTATTATTGATCATAGAGCGGATATTTGGCCAGATAATTAGAAATACTTATAAATAATCAAACATTTATTTTCAACATATGTTATTATATATTAGGAAAAAGCTAAAGACAGTAGGTATACACGTAAATCCTACCGAGGTGTTTGATACTATATTACACTAAACACTACTTTGTCTTTTCATAGTAGTGGCTTTTTTTAAATCAAATTCGGAAGGGGGCTATTAAATGAGCGCAATCGAAAGAAAACAAGCTGAAGTTGAAGCTTTAAAAGCAAAAATCAATGATTCTGCAGCAACTGTTGTAGTTAACTACTCAGGTTTAACTGTAGAACAAATGACTAACCTACGTGCAAACTTAGGGGAAGAAAATGTTGAATTAAAAGTAATTAAAAACAACATTTCATCAAGAGCTTTTAAAGCTGCAGACTTAGAAATGGATGAGTTCTTTACAGGACCAACTGCCGTTGCATTTTCAAGCGAAGATGTTACAGCTGCAGCAAGAATCTTAAATGATTTTGCTAAGAAAAATGACGCACTAGAATTAATTGGTGGGACATTTGAAGGTGCAGTTGCAAGTTTAGAACAAGTAAAAGAATTAGCTACTTTACCAAACAAAGAAGGTATGCTTTCTATGTTACTATCTGTGTTAGAAGCACCAGTTCGTGGATTAGCACAAGTAACAAACCAAATCGCTGAAGCGAGAGACGAAGAATAATAAAATTAAACTAGGAGAAAATCATGGCATTCAACAAAGACCAATTTATTGAAGACTTAAAAACAATGAGCGTTTTAGAATTAAACGACTTAGTAAAAGCAATTGAAGAAGAATTCGGAGTATCTGCTGCTGCACCTGTAGCTGTAGCTGCTGCTGGAGAAGGAGTAGCTGAAGAAGCTGCTAACAAAACTGTAGTATTAACTGATTGTGGAGCAAGCAAAATGGCTGTAATTAAAGCAATCCGTGCTGCTAACTCAGAATTAGGATTAAAAGAAGCGAAAGCAATCGCTGATAACGGTGGAGAAGTTAAAGCTGACTTACCTGCTGAAGAAGCTGAAGCTTTAAAAGCTGCTTTAGAAGAAGCTGGAGCAACTATTGAATTAAAATAATTCGTAGTTATTTACGGAAAAGACTGACAATTTGTCAGTCTTTTTTTTTGACCAAAACCTCCTGCAATAACGTGCCACTTTTTCTCCCGAAAATAGCTTGAAAAAACCACGACTATTCATTAATGTGGGCTTTATGCGTTGTGTTAATGTGGTTAGTGTAATTTGTTTATTTTTGTTAATAAAATTACTTTTTTTGGTGATAAATACTTATTTTACTATCTGTAAAGTGCGGGTCACGTGCTATATTTAAATAAATATTACTCATGTGTGTAACCTAATTATACGTGTGACCAATAGTATTTAAAATTTGTAAATTATGAAATAAAGGGAGAATTTATGAACAAAAAAACTAGAGTTCTAGTAATTGGTACCTTTGCCATGTTACTAGTATTACAACAGTTAATGCAAACTGTTGTACCTTTTTTCTCAAGTGAATACAATAGCGCCGGTGAAGCAATCGACGCTGCTGTTAGCATAAGTAACGAAGATAATAAGGAAGAGGTTATCGTGTTAAACATGAGCCTAAACCTTGTCTTCGTCGAAGATACGGCACTTGCCTTAACTAAGGATGGTAAATATTATGCAGCTCAAGGTCACTATTACTATGATGGGAATACTGGTAAAGTAGTTTACTGTTTAGACCCAACAGTAATGACCGGTGAAAAAGTTGCCTATGAAGAGATGAGTGCAATCAATAAGCACACATTAGGTAAATTTGATGTTGCAACACAAGATAAAATTATCACATTAGGTCTAGCCGCAAATGATCTATATAATCAAACAGGTGATGATAAGTATATCTTAGTTGGACAATATTTAGTATGGGAAGCTGCCGGAAGTGAATTACTTCAAACTGATGCATTCTTAAATGAATACATGGATAAAGTAAAAATGAACGCAGTTAACTTCCAAGCGAAGATTGACAACGGAGATTATGGAAAAGACCGTGCGACAATCTTATTAAATACGAGTGGTCAAGATTTAATTGGTCTAGTAAACGCTCCAGTTATTACGAAAAAGCCATCAACAGATGCTGAGGCTCCGAACATCACAGCGCAAAACTACACGGTTATTGTAGATGCTCAGGCTAATGGTCAGGATCTAATCAATGTATCTAAACTTAAGAATTCTGACTTTAAAGCGTACGCTTTTGATAAAGAAGATGGGAACTTAACGAACAAGATTACAGCAGATTACTCTAAAGTAGATGCGACAAAAGCTGGAGTGTACGAAGTTACATTCACAGTTACGGATGCTAGTGGAAATACATCAACTACAACAGCGTTGCTACGTATCTTCACAAGTGATACAACGTACAATGATCGTTATATGTTAAACTCTACTGATATTACAGTTGACAACTTAGACGAACTAAAAGCGGATTCTTCGAAAAAGTTATACCAAGACTTAGCGAAAGTATATGGTTTCGATGTAAATAGCGGAGCTGCACTTGATGTGTACTCTTTATTTGGAAAAGAAACTAACTACCCTGCAAACGAAGTTAGTCCAAAGTTAACAGTAGTAAACGTAACTAACTCTACTGATAAAACATTTGGAAACACAAACTCAAACCACTTAACAAACAAAAACTATATTTATGCAGTTGAAAACTTATCTGATTTAGATGGGACTCCTGGACTATATGCAAATAACATGCAATCAAAACTAGGGGACGACTTAGATACAAGCAAACTAGGGGCTTTAGCAATTGAATTTGACACTGGAAAAAATATTTCAAGTCAAATTAAGTACAACACTAGTAAAGTAGATACAAGTAAAGTTGGGGTATATCCAATCGTAATTAGTGTTAAAGCTGAAAATGGTAAAACAAATGAACTAACACGTTATGTTACTATTACTAGCGATGATTCAATTGTAGGTCCAAAACAAGAAGTTATGATCGATGCGAAGAATGTATTTACAGACCAAGATACTATTTCAAGTTTTGTCGATCAAGCTGCATTAAACAACTTTATTATAGAACAAGCCAATGCAATCGGATTATCAATGATTACTGGTGAAGACTTAGTTGTAAATGTTGATAGTACTAACTTAAAGACTACGAGTTCAGCGGGAATTTATACTGCAAAATTATCAACTACCAATGGTAATGATACAGCGGTTAAGACAATTACTATTTATGTATCTCGTGGTTCTGATGTGATTGATGATCAAAAACCATACATTACAGCAAACAAAGTAATTGTAAATAAAGGTGAAACAGTTGATAACCAAGCGTACAAAGCAGCAGCATTTGATAAACAAGATGGAAACTTAACAAGCAAAATATCATACCCACAAGTAGATACGAGCAAAGTTGGTCCAGTACGCGCTACGCTATCGGTTAAAGATAAAGATGGAAACGTCGGAACAACTCAAGTTATCGTTACAGTTATTGACGAAAATACGGAAGTTACTGAGGATAAAGAAGTAGGTCTATATGCAATTGACTTTACAACTGATATCTTAACAACCGGAGCGATGACGCAATCCGAGCTAGATAAAATGCTTCTAAGTATGTCTCATGCTTACGGATTTAGTACAACAACTGGTGAGACACTTCCAGTTACAATTGAAAGTTCGACAATTACGCCAACGTCACCAGCAGGTAGCTATGAAGTTGCGTTTACAGTAACTAACGGAACAAGTACAATTACTAATACAATCACAGTTACAATTCAAGATGCAGAGATGAGCGTTAGTGCATCAGACATCGTAACTAATGAAAAGGCATTATCAGCAGTTACAAACTTAGAAGACTTTATCTTTACAAATGGTAAAGTATCAAGTAACGCAGCGGTTAAAACCAAAGCATTAACAACTACTTACGGATACGACTTAGGAAGCTTAAGTGTTAATAGTAAAGTTGGAACTTACCCAGTAACAATTACGGCAGATAATACTGTAGTATCTGGTGAAACAGCAATTAATGTATTTGTGCTACCAGGTGACACGGTAATTCCTGAAGATCAAGATGAACCATTCTTATATGCTGAGAATGTAAGATACGATTTAAATGATCCAGTTAACAACGCTGACTTTGGTGCTTATGCATTCGATGGTCAAGATGGAGATATCACAAGCAAAATTGTATACCCAACAGTGGATACAAGTATTGATGGTGTGCAAAAAGTAACACTTACAGTTACAGATAACGATGGAAACGTGGCTACTAAAGAAGTATTAGTAGCAGTTAACGGTGAGAACACTGAAGTTAGTCCTGAAGGTGATTTGTACCTAACAGGTTACGATGTGTATACTAATGAAAAGACTATTGCAAGTGCAAGTGACTTATCTAAATACATTATTGAACAAGCTAAAGCTCAAGGTTACGACTTAGTAACTAGTGAAGAATTACCTGTAACAATCAACTTAATGAATTTAAATAAGGATAGCAAATTTGGTACATATGAAGTAGTGCTAAGCACAACAAATGGTACGCAAATTGCCAACAACCCAATCAAAGTATATGTAGCTAAAGGCTCTGATGTAATTCCAACGGATAAGCCATATATTACAAGTGGTAATATGCGTAAAAATGTTGGTGATAGTTTGGATCCAGCTGAATACAACGCATATGCGGTTGACCGTCAAGAGGGTGAGATTACAAGTGAAATTGTCTTCCCAGACTTAACGGACATTATGGAAAACGACCAGTTTAGTAAATTTGGAGTATTCGCTCGCAACTTAACAGTAACTGATCAAGACGGAAACAGTTCAACAAGTACATCACTGATTACAGTTCTTGGTGAAGACTCTGAAATTTCTACAGATGGTAAGCTAGCAATCGATGCCAAAGATATCTATACTAATGAAGCAACAGTATCAAGCCAAACAAACCTGAATAACTTTATCTTAACAAGTTCACATGCGCAAGCGTTTATGACTGAGACTGGAGTTGCTTTAACTACAGGTGAGATGCAAGTTACTTCAACAAACCTTAAGTTAAACTCAAAGGCTGGTGTATATACAGCAACGATTGAAGCGACTAAAGATGGCAGCACGGTTACTAAGACAATCGATATTTATGTAGCTAAAGGTAGCGACGTAATTGATAGTGAAAAACCATATATTACTGCCGAAAACTTTATTGTGAATAAAGATGCTACAGTAACGCAAGAAATGTTTGAAGCCCTTGCTTTTGATATGCAAGAAGGTGACTTAACAGCGAAAATTGATTATAAACTACCAGTTGATACTTCAAAACCAGGAATTGTTAAGCATACAATTTCAGTTACAGATAAAGATGGTAATGTCTCAACATTTGAAGTAGTTATAACTGTTAAAGATGAAGATATGGTAATTAGTCCAGACAGCATGGTTGGAGTAAGAGCGGAAAATATCTATACAAACGTTGACACAGTATCAAGTCAAACAAATATTAATGATTATATCTTAGCAGCATCAAATGCTACGGGATATGACTTAGGAAACGGTAGCTCGATTGCTCCAGTTGTAGAAACAACAAACTTAACAGTTGATTCTAAAGCAGGTGTATACACGGCAACAATTACAGTTACTAAAGGATCAAGTGTTGCAACTAAAGAGGTTAAAATCATTGTTACTAAAGGTGGAGAAGTAATTGATAGTGAAAAACCATACATTACAGCAAACAACATTATTGTTGAGAAAAACGCGGTTGTAGATAATGCAGCGTATAAAGCTGTAGCATTCGATAAACAAGATGGTGACTTAACAAGCGTGATTAAATATCCAACAGTAGACACAAGTAAAGTTGGACCTGTTAGCGTTACGCTATCGGTTGAAGATAAGTCTAATAACGTATCGACTACACAAGTTATCGTTACAGTTGTTGATGAAAACACGGAAGTTACTGAAGACAAAGAAGTTGGTCTTTATGCAGTTGACTTTACAACTGATATCTTAAGTCTTGGAGCAATGACTCAAGCTGAGATTGACAGTATGATTATTACAAGCTCTAAGGCATACGGATTCAGTACAGTTACCGGTGAAACTTTAACTGTTACTATTGAAACTTCAGCGATTACGCCAACAACTGTGGCGGGAAGCTATGAAGTTGTATTGACAACTACAAATGGAACAAGTACAATTACTAATACAATTATAGTAACAGTTCAAGATGCAGAGATGACAGTTACAGCAAATGATATCGTAACTAACGAAGCAACATTATCAGGAGTTACGGATTTAGAAGGATTTATCTTCACTAAAGGTAATGTAGCAAGTAGTGCAGCGGTTAAAACCAAAGCTTTAACAACTACATATAGTTATGAAGTTGGAAGCTTAACTGCTACAAGTCCAGTTGGAACTTATCCAGTTACAATTACAGCTGATAATACAGTTGTAAATGCCCAAACAGAAATTAATGTATTCGTGCTTCCTGGTGACACAGTAGTTCCTGAAAATCAAGAAGAACCATATCTATATGCAGAAAACGTTAAGTACAATGTTGGAGATACTCCAAGTAATAGCGATTTTAATGCATACGCATTCGATAATCAAGATGGTGACATAACAACTAAAATTGTATACCCAACAGTGGATACAAGTGTTGAAGGTATTGTTACAGTAACACTTAAGGTAACTGATAACAATGGAAACGCTACACCTAAAGATGTGCTAGCAGCAGTGGCTGGTGAAAATACAGAGATTAGTCCAGAAGGTGATGTATACTTAACAGCATTTAATGTATACACTAATGAAAATGCAATCAGTAGCGCAAGTGATTTAGCAGCGTTTATTATCGAGCAGTCGAAAGCTCAAGGTTATGATTTAGCTACAAGAACTAAGTTAGCGGTTACAGCTGACTTGCAAGAATTAACCAAAGATAGTACATATGGTACATACGACGTTGAATTAACTACTACAAATGGTGAGCAAGAAGCAAGCCTTCCAATTAAAGTATTTGTGGCTAAAGATGGAGATGTAATTCCAACTGACAAACCATATATTACAAGTGTTGATGTACGTAAGAATGTTGGAGATAGTTTCGATGACTCAGAATACGAAGCTTATGCAGTAGACCGCACAGCTGGAGATATTACAAGTGAAATTATTTTCCCAAGTCTATCTGATATTATGGAAAACAATAAGTTTAATAAATTTGGGGTGTTCCCACAAGTATTAAGTGTTACAAGTAATAGTGTAAAAGCAACATCTACATCATATATTACAGTACTTAGTGATGACTCAATTGTCAGTCCAGATGGTAAAATAGCATTAGATGCGAAAAACATCTACACTAATGTTGATACTGTCGCAAGTCAAACAAACATTAACGACTTTATCTTAACTACTTCTGAGGCGCAAGCGTTTATGATCGAAACGGGTATTGCCTTAACAGGAAATGAATTAACAGTAATAAGTACAACTCTTACAAGTGGATCAAAAGCAGGAGAGTATACTGCAACAATTGAAGCGTCAAAAGACGGAAGTGCAGTTCCAAAAGAAATCAAGATTTATGTTGCTAAAGATAGCGATGTTATTGATGATGAGAAACCTTACTTAACAGCTGAAAACTTTATTGTTGATCAAGATACTGAAATTACTAGTGACATGTTTAATGCAGCTGCTTTAGATAAGCAAGATGGTAACATTACGGGAAGTATTGAGTATAACTTACCAATTGATACAACAACTCCAGGTGCAATCATCCACACAATATCTGTAAAAGATAAAGATGGAAATGAAGTAACATTTGAAGTTGTAATTACAGTTAAAGATAAAAATACAGTAATTAGTCCAGATGGAAAAGTTGCCGTTCGTGCTTTAGATATCTACACTAATGAAAATACAGTAGCAAGTCAAACGGATATTAATAGCTTTATTTTAGACCAATCAGAAGCAAGTGGTTATGTCTTAGAAACTGGTGAGAGCTTAGAGCCTTATGTTAAAGTTACAAACTTAACACCAAGTTCTGTTGTTGGAGTTTACAATGCAACAATTGAAGCAACTGATGGTACAAGTACAGCTCCAAGAGAGATTAAGATTTATGTGGCTCGTGATGGTGACGTTGTTGATGATACTAAACCATATATTACAGCTGATAAAGTAATTGTAAATAAAGATTCAGCAGTAGCTGCTGGTTCATATAATGCGATGGCATTTGATAAACAAGACGGAGATTTAACAAGCAAAATATCTTACCCTACTGTAGATACAAGCAGTGTTGGTCCGAAGAATGCAACATTAACAGTTACTGATAAAAATGGAAATACATCAACTACGACAGTTATAGTTACAGTTATCGATGGAGATACAGAAATAAGTAACGATAGCAACGTTGCACTTTATGCAATTGATTTTACGACAGATGTTTTAACAATCGGAGCGATGACTCAATATGAAATCAATGCGATGATCATTAGTAACTCAAATGCATATGGATTTGATACTAACAAAGGTGATACTCTAACAGTTACAATTGATACTTCAAGTATTACACCGACATCACCAGCTGGTGAGTATGAAGTGATTCTTACTGCAACTAACGGAACTAGTACAGTTACTAAAACTATTACAGTTACTATTCAAGCGGCAGAAATGACAGTTACAGCAAACGATATTGTAACTAATGAAGCGACTTTATCTGCAGTTACTGATTTAGAATATTTCATCTTCACAAACGGTAATGTAGCAAGTAATGCTGCAGTTAAAACAAGGGCTTTAACAACTACATATAGTTATGAAATGGGAAGCTTAGCAACAACAAGTCCAGTTGGAACTTACCCGGTAACAATTACAGCGGATAACACAGTTGTAGATGCTCAAACAGAAATTAAAGTATTCGTCCTTCCAGGTGATACAGTAGTTCCTGAAAACCAAGAAGAACCATATCTATATGCAGAAAACGTTAAGTACAATGTTGGGGATACGCCAAGTGATAGTGATTTTGGTGCTTATGCATTCGATAACCAAGATGGAGATATAACGAATAAGATTGTTTACCCAACAGTTAATACAAGTGTAGAAGGTATTGTTACAGTAACACTTAGTGTAACGGATAACGATGGAAACCCTACAACTAAAGATGTATTAGCAGCAGTTGCTGGAGACAATACAAAAGTTAGTCCAGAAGGTGATGTATACTTAACAGCATTTAATGTATACACTAATGAAGATACACTAAGTAGTACAAGTGATTTAACATCGTTCATTATCGAGCAGTCAAAAGCGCAAGGTTATGATATGGCCACAAGTGAAGCATTAGCAATCGTTGTTGACTTACAAGGTTTAACTAAAGATAGTACATATGGTACATACGAAGTGAACCTGACTACAAAAAATGGTGAGCAAGAAGCAAGCCGTACAATTAAAGTATTTGTGGCTAAAGATGGAGATGTTATCCCAACTGATAAACCATATATTACAAGTGCTAATGTAAGCAAGAACATCGGTGATATTTTAGAAGTTAAAGATTACAACGCATACGCAGTTGATCGCATGGCAGGAGATATTACTAATACGATTAATTACCCAGATGTAAGTGCAATTCAAGATGCGGAAAGCAAATTTAATAAATTTGGTTCATACGCATATGAGCTAAGTGTTGAAAGTAATGGAAACACAGCGACTAGTACATCAGTAATTACTGTACTTAGTGATGACTCAGTTATTAGTCCTGATGGTAAATTAGCGCTTAACGCTAAAGATATTTACACTAATGTTGCAACAGTATCGAGCTTAACTGATATTGACGAGTACATTTTAACAACTTCAGAAGCGCAAGCGTTCATGTTAGAAACGGGAACTCAGGTTGGAGCAAGCGCCTTTGAAGTTACTGCAACAACTTTAAAAACTGACAGCCCAGCTGGTGTTTACACAGCAACAATTAAAGTAACGAATGAAGGTAGCACGGCAGAGAAAGAAATTAACATCTTTATTGCTAAAGAAAATGACGTTATTGATGATGATAAACCATATATTACTGCTGAAAACTTTATTGTAGATAAAGACACAGTAGTGACGGCAGATTTATTCAAAGGTCTAGCATTTGATAAGCAAGATGGTGATTTAACAGCTGTAATTGATTATAAATTACCGGTTGATACAAGTACAGGTGGAATTGTTAAACATACAATTTCAGTAGAAGATGATAATGATAACGTATCGACATTCGAAGTTATTATTACGGTTAAAGACGACAGCATGGTCATTAGTCCGGATGAAAAAGTAGCGGTAAGAGCTGACGATATCTACACTAATATGTCAACACTATCGGGTTACGGTAATACAGTGAATGAATTTATTCTAGCCACAGCTAAGGCTCAAGGTTATGACTTAACTGATGGTAGTACAATTACTCCGACAGTTGCATCAACTAATCTAAGTTTAACTTCTGGATATGGAACATATACAGCAACAATTGAAGCGACTAAATATGGAAGCACGGCTCCAAAAACAATTAATATTTATGTAGCTAAAGGTAATGATGTTATCGATGGTGAAAAACCATACTTAGCAGTATCTGATGTGCGTAAGAACGTTGGTGACCCACTAAGTATCGATGACTTTAAAGCTTATGCAGTTGATACACAAGATGGAGATATTACAGCTAAGATTAAAGCACCAAGTATCTCGGCATACGTTGATAGTGAAGGTAATGCTAAAGAATTTGGAGTTTACAAATTATCATTTGAAGTTTCTGATAACAACGGAAATAAGATTGTAGAAACTGCAATCCTAACAATCCTAACAGAAAACTCAAAAGTAGATCCAACTGGAAATTACGTGATTAACGCCGAAAATATTTATACAAATGTTAATAGCGTAAAACCAATTATCGCAAGTCCAAACGAGTTTATTATTACTGAATCAAAGGCTAAATCATACAACTTAAATACAGCTGTAAATACTGGTGTTAGTGTTGCATCTACTACGCTTAAAGCTGAACCTGGTGTATATACAGCAACGGTTCAAGTGGCAAATCCTGCTGGAGCAGTTAGTAAACAAATTAAGATATTTGTTGCTGCTGGAAGTGATACAGTAGATAATGACAAACCGTACTTAACAGGTCAAAACGTAGTAGTTGATAAGGATACTGGT
This sequence comes from Mollicutes bacterium LVI A0039, assembly GCA_033103385.1. GTDB lineage: Bacteria > Bacillota_I > Bacilli_A > UBA3375 > UBA3375 > LVI-A0039. Next base: position 863,703 of record CP136953.1, on the reverse strand, counting down.
GACGTACCTCGCGCAAGTTACAAAGTTGTTGCCTTTGATGTGCAAGATGGTGACTTAACAAAGAGTGTAATCGTTCCAACAATTAGCACGGATAAACATGGAGTATTTAAAAACACTGTAACGGTAACAGACTCTTCAGGTAATAAAGTTGAAAAAGACCTATATGTTACAGTCAAAGATGGAGGGGAAACGGACTTCCCAGATCAAAAGATACTTACATTTGCTGACGATATCTTCACAACTGAAAATATTGTAAAAGCACAAACAGACATCAATCAGTTCATCTTTGATAATGCCGATCCTAGTGCTTTTGATTATGGAAACTTAGTGGATTTAACTAGCGATATTGAAATTAAATCAGAAACACTATCAACACTAAATGGACCTGGTGTAGCAACAGTTGAATTTACAATTAATGGTCATAGTGATGTTGTATTTACAATCAATGTCTTTGTTACTAATGACGATGATGTTATCGATAGTGCTAAACCATACATTTATGCAAATAGCTTAACAGTTAACTTAGGTGATACAGTTGAACTTGCTGATTTTCAAGCAACTGCTTTTGACAAGGAAGATGGAGATTTAACTTCGAAAATTGTATATAGTTCAGTAAGTAACTTTATTGATGCCGATAGTAAAGCGTATGTATTAGGGGTGCATAAGGTAACATTATATGTTCAAGATACAGATATACCAAACAATACCGCATCAATCAATGTCTTCTTAACGGTAATTGATGAGACTAGTACAATTAAAGATAATTTAGTAATTTTTGCGGAATCACCACTGGAAGCAACTGAGTTGCAACTTGCTCGAGTTAGTGGAGAAGCAGAAATTAGATCTGAGATTAAAAAGAATGCTGATGCCAAAGCGTATGACATGCTAACTGGTGATTTAGTTACAGTAATAATTTCAGATCTTGGCGGATTAGTTAAAGGTGGTGCACCTGGAGATTATACTGTTACTTTAACCGCAACAAAAGGTGGTCGTTCAGTATCTAAAGATATCATCATTAAGATTTTAGATGTTAATATTGATCAAGATGTTGATGATATTTATACTAATGTTGATACATTATCAAGCCAAACAGATTTAAATGAATTTATCTTAAGTGCATCGAACGCGACAGCAATTAACGATATTGGTGATAGTGATGGTATGATCATCAAGGTAGAAAGTACGACTTTAAAACTAGATAGTCCTTATGGCGTTTATGATGCAACAATCTCGGCATTTAATGGAATCGACAAAGTGGTTGGTGATATTAAGATTTTCGTTGCGAAAAATGGGGATACGATGGATGATGAACTACCATACCTTACAGCATCAAACTTTGTGATTCAACGTAACGAAACTGTTACAGCTGAAGACTTTGGGGCAGTAGCATTCGATAACCAAGATGGAGATTTATCATCGGAAATTGATTATGGACTTCCATTTGATAGTTCTAAAGAAGGAGTATTTAAACACACAATTAGTGTCAAAGATGCCGACTTAAATAATGTTGAATATGTTGTGTATATTACGGTTCTAGGTCCAGATACAATTATTAACCCAGAAGGTGCAGCAATACTAAATGCGCAAAACTTGTTCACAAACGTGGAAACGTTAAGCGCCCAAGGTGCTAATCTTGAAAGTTATTTAAAAACTCAAACCAAACTACTGGCAATGTTAACAGTTGATGGAACAGATATTACTGGTGATGTAGTTATTACGAAAAATGATGTTAAATTACAGCCGGGAGTATACGATTTAACATACGAAGTAACACCTCCAGCGGGTAACGGAAGTAAGTTGACTAAAACCGTTAAGATCTTTGTTGTTGAAGGTAATGAAAAACCAACTAACCCATACGTATATGGACAAAATATTGTTAAGGATATTAATGATGAGTTTAAATTAGAAGACTTAAACCCAGTGGCATTTAGTAATACTGAAGGTGATTTAACTGATAAAATTGTTTACGATACTTCTCAGGTAGTAACAGTTGATGACAACGGAACATTAAGATATAGCGAAGTTGGAGTATTCCCAGTTACCTTAAAAATCACAAGTGCGGGTAAAACCGATACACATATTGCATACATTACAGTTAAAGATGAGAATTCAACTATCTCCGAACCGGTTGGAGCAATGATTCGTGCTGAAGACTTTACTGTAGTTGATTTCATTGTTGCAGATGCTGGTAGCGATTTAACTAGCTTAATTCTGGAACGCTCGAAAGCAATTGCATATGACATGAAAAATGGTGAAGAAATTGAAGTTAAAATTGATTCACATAACATTGAAGCTAAAGGTGGAGATTATACAGCTACGTTATCAGCTACGGCCAATGGACAAACTGTAGTACGTACAATTAATGTTAAAGTTATTGATTCAAAAATTGAAGTTTCGGCAAATGACATTTATACAAATGTGCAAACACTTAAAGGAACAGCCAATATTCAACAAATGATCTTAATTGAATCTGGTGCGGAAATTACTGCTGGAATTGGAAGTATTAACCGAAATGATATTGTTACAGACTTAACACGTACATCATCAGCTGGAGAGTACTCGGCAACAATTTATGGTAAAAACCCACTGCAAACCGGAAGTACAACAATTAAGATTTATGTTGCCGCAGCAGGAGACGTAATTCCAGATGATAGTCCATACATAATCGCCGAGGATATTCAAGCGAAAGTTGGCGACGCTTATAGTAACGAGATATTCAACGGTTTTGCAGTTGATAAAACGGCTGGAAACTTAACTGATAAAATTAACTATAGCGCTGCTGATGTGTTCCAAACTGATAATGTATTTGACAAGTTTGGTGTATTCCCAACAGAACTGACACTTGATGGCTATGATGCGAGCACAACGGTTATGGCGATGATTACAACAGATAATACAGTTATTGAAGGTGACTTATTAATCGATGGTTATGATGTGTTTACTAATGTTTCTACTTTAAGTAATCATGGAGATATTGATGAGTACTTAATTAGTGAAAGTCAAACTGCAGGTTACCGTATCTCTGATGGTGAAGTTGGTACGGTTACAGTTAAATCATCTAATGTCGAGCATAAACCGGGAACTTACGAAGTTACTTATGTTGCAACATTTGCAGATAACTCAACAATTGAATTAACGCGAGCTGTATATGTAGCAAAAGGTACAGATGAAATTCCTAGTGATGGTAATCCATACATTACAGCAAATAATTACTCGGCAACGGTTGGTGAAATTGTTAACCATGATAAGTTTGGAATCGTTGGTTTTGACTTCGAATTTAAAGATGATGTAACAATTAGTGTAACACCATATTCTACTGACAATGTGGGAGTATTTGATGTTGTAATTACCGTATCGAATTCAAGTGGTAAATCAAAATCAATCACAGTTAAACTAACAGTAACAAGTGAAAATTCTCAAATTGAAAATGAAATGCTGTTAGACTTTAACCACATTTCAACTAATACAGATACAATTAAATCGCAAACAGATTTAGATGCTTTCATTAAAGAACAAGCAAACGTATTAGGTTACGATCTTACGGCGTCATCAAATGTAACGGGTGGAATTACAGTAACTAACAAAGTTGAGAAAGGTAACGCAAGCAACGAATTTACAACAAGCAGTGGTCCAGGACTATATACTGCTGACTTTACAGCAACAAGTGTTGACGGTACAAGAACAATTGTTCGAACTGTAAATATCTTTGTTGCGCAAGATGGAGATATCTTAGATGATGAAAAACCATACTTAACTGCAAATGATGTAACAGTTAATGTTGGTGATGAAGTTACTGATTCAATGTTCGGAGCAGTAGCGTTTGATAAAAAAGATTTAGACAATTTAACAGTTAAATATCCAGCAAGTTATGATACTTCATACCCTCACGTGGAGCAAGTAACGTTAAGTGTAACAGATAGTAATGATAATACAACTACAACCGAAGTAGTGTTAGTGGTTAAAGGAACAAACTCAGTTGTTGAGAATAACGTACTGATTGATGCAAGTGGCTTTGAAACAACAGAACTTGAATTACGTGAAGTAACTGATATTAACGCTTGGTTGAAATCAAATACTAAAGTTGTAGCATATGACTTAACTGACGGTAGTACTATAACAGATATTGCAATTACAACTACAATTGAGAGCACTTCAACTAACGGTGAATATGCAGTTAAATTTACAGCTACAAGTAGTGATGGTAAAACGGCATCGATAACAATTACAGTTAAAGTATTAGATACTGAGATTGCATTAACTGCAAAATCAATTTACACGAATGAAGCAGCGACTGCTACTCTTGATACTGAAGAGCAACTAAATGCCTTTATCCTTGAACAATCTAATGCAACGGCATTACACGTTTTAGCGCGTTCAGCAATTAATGTATCAGTTGATTGGACGGATGCAACTGTAGAAACTCCTGCGGGAGAATATGCAGCGGAAATTAAAGCGGAAAGTAGCGTCGGAGAAGCAACAGCATTCATTAGAATCGTAGTACTTCCAGGTGACTCGACAGTTAACAGTGAAGGATTGTTTATTTACGCTAATAACGTGACAGTAAATGTTGGTGAATCAGTAACGCTTGACATGTTTGGAACTTACGGATATGATGAGCAAACAGATACAAACATCGAGAAGTATCAATTTGAACCGGGATCATTTGACACGAGTAAACAAGGGGTAACTAGTGTTCAAATTACTGGTACAACAAATGATGGACGTTCAATTAGTACAACAGTTAAGTTAATTGTTAAGGATCCAAACATGGTAGTATCTGAACCAGATGGAAATGTCGGAGTGGTAGCGTATGACTTTACAACTAACACAAATACATTAGCATCGCAAACAGATATTAATAGCTACATCTTAGCGCAATCTAAAGCCGCGGGTATGGACTTAGTTAATGCAGTGGCGATTGATCCAACCCTAACAGTTACGACATTAGCAGCTAATTCGCCAGCCGGTGTATACACAGCAACTATCTCAGCTACAGATGGAACAGAAACTGCAAATATTCCAATTAATATTTTTGTAGCAAATGGTGATGATGTAATTACTATGGGAGAAACATACATTTATGCTAAAAATGCAGAAGTTGATCGCGTTGATAATGGAACAGTAGATGTAAGTGAATTTGATGCAGTCGCAATGAACACTGCTCAAGAGCCATATGACTTAACAAGTACAATTACTCCAGAGTCATTTGATATTTCGCAAGCTGGTGTGTTCAAACATACATTAACAGCGGGTAGTGGGGATTACGCAGCTAGCACAGATGTTATTCTTGTGGTAATTGGTGAGGATACCGAAGTGGATAAAGATAACAGATTATTGTTAGATGCCCAAAACATATATACTAATGAAAATACATTAAGAGGCGTGAGTGATATTAATAAATTCCTGCTAGAACAATCTAATGCAGTTGCCTATAATATGGATACGGCAGCACCACTTACAATGTCAATTAACAATATATCGATGGTTACGCCAACAACTAACCGAGGAGTTTACAGTATTATGGTTACTGGTACTGAAGCTGGAACCGGAAAACCAATTTCGAAACTAGTTGACGTTGTAGTACTTGCAAACGATGATATTATGCCGGAGAATGGAAGTTATATCTTTGCTGAAAATGCAAGTGGTGATCGTTCAGTTGCTTACGATGCTAATAAGCACAATGCCTTTGCTTACGATAAAGGGCGCGGACTTATTCAGCAAAAAGATTTAACTATCGAGCAATCTGTAAACGTCGGAATTGGTGAGAAGTACCCAGTTAAGTTTAGTTTTACTAACCGCGATGGTGAAGAAGTATCGATTACCGTAATCTATGAAGTGTTAATGTTACCAATGCAGTTTGAAGGTAAGATTAATGCGATGAACCTAGATGCTAAGTTTAAGATTGATACTTCAAACTATACAAGCGTTACTGACTATACATACAATATGGAAATTCGTACTGGTACAGTAGTTGGTGAAGGAGAATTAACAACAGAACCAATCACAGTAAATCACAAAACAGCTTCGCAAGTACTGACATTCTCAGGTGATAAATTGGGACTTACGCCAGGTGGAGAGTATAATATTGGTTTCTATGAAGTTGGTAAACTACCAGATGGAACGCCACGTAACTATTTGGTTTCTGGATTTGAGTACTATGCACCAAACATAGATCCAGGTCCGAATAATAAAGTGTATTCATGTGGTACAACTGGTACTGGTGGAACGTATGGAACATTGAATGATCCTTGTAGTGGGGATAACATCAGTTTAATTAAAGATGTTTATGAACTTGAAAGTATTGGTTACGAGGAACTTCCTCAACCAGGTCGTATTGACTGGACAAAAGCATCAGCTACGGAATCACAAGTTGACTTAACAATTGCAAAGTACGGATATAACTATCGTCCATTTAATGGTAACTATCGATTAAGTGGGGATATTGATGCAAGTGCTTCAAAACTTGATCAACGTTCAGATGCGCTTGGTGGATTTGGTACAGATGGATTTAAACCAATTGGATTCAGGTTCCAAAATACAAAAGCTTGGGGATCAACAGGTTCGGCAACGGGAACAGGATTTGATAGTGTATCTAATGGATCGTTTACCGGAACATTTGACGGTGCGGGATATACTATTGATGGTTTATATGCAAACAGATATGAGCAAACAGGAAATATGTATGGTGGACTATTTGCTCAAATAGGTACTTCGGGTGCTAAATTTACAGCTAGCTCTCCATCAAATGTTCATAGCTTTACATTTAAAAATGGTGAAATTCTTGCTGCTAACTATTTAAATGTTGGTGGTATTATTGGTGATAACTACGGTAAGGTATCATACATTAACCAATACAGTGATGTAACAGGAAATCGATATGTTGGTGGTGTGGCGGCTCAATCAGGGGCGATTAATTCAAACTCGCAAGCGTATATGGATCATATCAATGTAGATGCGAATATCATATCAACGTATTTTACAAATGGTGATCTTAACGTGTCTGGTGCTGGTGGAGTAGTAGGTTATAATATGTACGGAGTTGTTGAATATTCATCTGCTGCTGGATATATATATGGTACTGATAATACAGGAGCCATTGCTGGACGTGACTATGCTGGTAAAGTTCGCTACAACTATTCAACTATGTACCTTGATGTACACTCAAATTGTGGTGGAGGAATAGTTGGTTATGGTAGTGCTTATGAGACACGGGTGACTGATAATGTTTCACTATCTGATGTAGTATGGCCACAAAGTACAGGACTTGGTTACTATATGGGTGGTGCTGTAGGATGGAATGATGGATATGCAGAACGAAACATTGTTTCCGGATATATTTCAGGTCGTGAACGTGTTGGGGGAGCAACAGGATTTTCGAACGGTGATAGAAGTGTAAATAATGTGGTGATTGGATCACAAATGTTTGATACTAACATGGCTAATAATACAGGTAAAGTAGTACAGTTTGATAATGGTACATTAAAAAATTACTATACACCAAACACACGAGTATTCGAAAATGCGACAACAGCAGTAAAAGGAGCAGATCCATTGACGTCAGTTGAAACTCCAATTGCGGATATGCAAGTTAAATCATGGTGGACTACTAAAGGTTATACTGAAGAAGCATGGGACTTTAGTCGTCTTGAAGAAGGATATGCACCTCAACTTAAAGATAAAGATGGAAGTATTTTAGCAGGTCAACCGCTAATTCCATTAGACACGAAAGTTGATGGCAGCATTAGACCGGATGTTCCTGCATTCGGATAAGAAATAAATATATGCTATAAATACGAAGTTGCAATAGGATAGTAATAGTATAAACAGATAAAATGTGTACACCAACGAAAATTTGGGTACACATTTTTTTGCAAAATATTTATTGATAAGCGGTACCATAAGCCTATGGTCAAAAAAAATATCTAGCTGAAAGTTGGATACATAATAAACTGAACCCATAAAGTTCATATGAAATAAAAAGAACTCAATTATAATAAGTTGCATTAATTTGTGGATTATAAACTAATTGGGTTCCTTCTTTTATAAAATAAACTTAAGGGGAGAAGCATGCGAAAGGCATACGGACATATGACATTTGTTTAAGTCTTGCAGTATATCAACGATTGTTAATTCAACACCTAAAATAATGATAATATGTAACATATAATATATACTAGCACTGGATAGACCCAAAGTTAACAGGCCCTAGTTAATCTTTAAATCGGGATTAAAAAGATTGAATATTTAGTTTTAATTGAAATGTAGAACTATGTGTGCCGAATTTATTGGTTTGAATAAAGGATATTGTAATAAAACCTTAGTATCTATGGTGCTCGTGTTAAAAGTGAGCAGTATATATGTAAATTTGTTATAATTGTTGTAAATAAAACTTTTATAGGAGCTAAAAATGGAAAACAAACAAATAGCTCCAAGTAAACAGCCGAAAAAACGTAAAAATACTAATAATAACATAAATAGCAAACTACGTTTAATGGCCTTAGGTGGGCTTGGAGAAGTAGGTAAAAACTGTTATGTGCTTGAGCATAATAACGGTATTTACATTATTGATTTTGGGGTAATGTTCCCCGGTAGAGATGATTTGGGAATTGATTATATCGTCTCAAACTTTGAATATTTAAAACAAAATGAAAAGAAGATTAAAGGTCTTTTTATTACACATGGTCACGAGGATCATATTGGAGG